>CAVREA010000001.1:0-887549 GCA_963720015.1 uncultured Actinomycetes bacterium
CGGTCTGCCGCCGTTGGATCGTTCAGGGTAGAGCGAATGGGCTGTCTGCGCTGGAACCTCAGATCTCGGAGTTTGAGCGAGCGGGCGAGCTCGTTTCTACTACAGCGTGGAGCGCTTCCCCAACGCCGCGAGAGCCGTCCGGATCGAGAGCTCGTCCTCTTCTTCAACTCGATGTTCGGCGACCCGCCCGAGCTCCGACCTGACGGCCTCCCGAACGAGTTCGAGCTGACCGCGGACCTCCGCCGGTTCCGCGAGGCAAGCGCCGTCGTCTTCCACCTTCCCACCCTGAGCGATATCCGCCGTCTCCGCAAGCCCGAGGGGCAGGTGTGGATCGCCTGGTGGATGGAGTCCCGTGATCACTTCCCCCAGGTCGCGGATCCAGCTCTCATGAGCCGGTTCGACCTAACCATGTCTCATCATCGCGACTCCGACCTGGTGATCACCTATCTCGACCTGACCGAGATCCGCGAGGGGGACCTTCGCGCGGATCCGGTGGCAAAAGAGGCGACTGTGGCGCTCTTCCTCAGCGGGGCCGATGACACGACCGGGCGCGAGGCCTACGCGGGAGAGCTGATGCGCCACATCGACGTTCATTCGTTCGGGCGGCTGCTTCGCACTCACGCCCTTGCGAACGACCGCGGGGACTCCACGAAGCTGGAGACGATCGCGCGCTACAAGTTCACGCTGGCATTCGAGAACGCCAGCGAGCCTGATTACGTCACCGAGAAGCTCTACCAGCCGCTTGCCGTCGGTTCGGTCCCGGTGTACCTGGGTGCTCCAAACGTGGCGGAGCTCGTTCCATCGCGCGATTGCTTCATTGACGTCCGGGACTTCTCAGGCCCGAAAGCTCTGGCTGATCACCTGGGCGAGCTTGATCGCGATTCGGTGGCATACGAGCGGCACCTGAAATGGAAGGAGCAGGCTTTCCTTCCCGGGTTCCAGCACTTGCTCGAAGCGAGCCGAACGCATCCGTTCGTGCGCCTCTGCGACCTGCTTCGGCGAAGGCTCTAGAGCCCCAGCGTCTTGGCGATGATGTTGCGCTGGATCTCGGAGGTGCCGCCGTAGATCGTCGAGACCAGGGCCTGGCGGACGAGGCGCTCCATGTCGTACTCGGAGGAGTAGCCGTAGCCGCCCATCAGTTGCATGCCTTCGAGGGCGATTCGCTTGGTGGCCTCGGTGACGAATAGCTTCACCATCGAGGCCTCCCGGGGGAGCATGCGGGACTCGTCCTCGTCGGTCATCGAGGCGACCCAGTAGGTCATCAGGCGGGCGGCCTCGAGGTCGGTGGCCATGTCGGCGAGGCGGTGCTGGAGGCCCTGGAAGGAGCCGATCGGCCGGCCGAACTGGCGGCGCTCCTTGACGTAGGAGAGGGCGTCGTCGAAGGCGCGCTGGGCGATCCCCAGCATGGTGGCGGCGAGGATCAGGCGCTCGACGTTGAGGCCGGCCATCAGCTGCATCCAGGCCTGGTCGACCTCGCCGAGGACGGCGTCGGCGGGGGCCTCGCAGTCGCTGAAGTAGAGGTGGTTGGTGTCCGTCCCCCCCATCGTCTGGATCGGCTTCACCTCCATCCCGTCGGCGCCCTTGGGCACCCAGATCATGGTCAGGCCCTCGTGCTTGTTCTCGCCCTTGGTGGTGCGGGCGACGACGAGCACGTGGTCGGAGATGTGGGCGTTGGAGCAGAAGACCTTCTGGCCGTTGAGGACGTAGCCGCCGTTGACGCGCTCGGCGAAGGTGGTGAGCGAGCCGACGTCGGAGCCGGCCTCGGGCTCGGTCATCGCGATCGCCTCGACCGAGCCGGAGGCGATCCCGCCGAGGATCCTCTCCTTCTGCTCCTCCGATCCGAAGCGCTTGGTCGCGCCGGCGACGATCAGCGTTGTCGCGTAGCCGCCGATCGGCGCCAGGCCGCGCGAGGTCTCCTCCATGAAGAGGCAGGCGTCGACCATCGTCCCGCCGGAGCCGCCGTAGGACTCGGGGATGGTGACGCCGAGCCAGCCGAGGTCGGCCATCTTGCGGTAGAGGTCGAAGTTGTGGTGCTCGCTGTAGCCCGAGGTGAGCGCCTCGCGCTTCTCCTGGGTGCCACACTCGCGGGCGCAGAAGTCACGGATCGCGGCGACGAAGTGCTGCTGCTCGTCGGTGAGGGAGAAGTCCATGGGACGGGCAGGCTACCCGGGCGGAGCGAAGAGTTGGTCGCGGCCCCCGCATCTATTGTCCAGCGCTCTGCACACGACTGGCCCAGAGAACGAACGAGGGCGGGCCGACTTCGCTGGCGCCCTCGCGCTGACGCTGATCCTCGCCTTCGCCGCCTTCCTGGCGCTGATGGGGTTCGTGCTGCTGGTCGACCGCCCCGAGCCGATCGTCCCGGGCCTGCCGCTGGTGCAGAACCAGGACGCGGAGACGTTCCTCTACCTGGCTGCGTTCGTGGCGATCATGCCGCTGGCGCTGCTCGCCGGGCCGCGGACTCGCGGACCGGATCGCGGCGAGCCCGAACGGAGGCGCGCTCGCCGCCCTCAGCGGGCTGCTCGCCGCCGGCCTCGCCCTCGCCGTCCTCGCGGTGAAGGCGTCCGCGGACCTGCCCTGGGGCGACGGCGTCGGCACCGTCCTCGGCGCCACCGCGATCTGGGGCCTCGCCGCCGCGCTCGCCCTGCGGCGGGCGCTGCGGCCGCCTGAGTGGGCCGCCCTGGGCCGGCTCTCCGCCGCGGCCGCCTGGACCGTGGCCGCGGCGCTGGCGCTCGGCACGCTTCTCTGCGTCACCGACCTCGGCTCGGTCAGCGTGACCGCGGTGGTGCTGGGCGCGGCGCTGCTCGCCGCCGCCGTCGCCGCCCACGACCGGCTCGATCTGCGGCTGCCGCGGCGTCCCTGGGGGGCAGTGGTCGACGTCGCCATCGTCGGGCTGGTGCTGCTGGCGGTTCCCGACCTGGTCATCGTCCAGCCCGAGAACGCCTCCGGGAGCCTCTCGGTCCAGCTCCACAACTCGATCATCCAGTTCCACCAGAACTTCTTCCTCGGCCCCGCCAACGAGATCCTCCACGGGCGGGCGATGCTGGTGGACGCCACCTCGCAGTACGGGGTCGGCAGCATCTACTTCCTCACCGGGTGGTTCCAGCTCGCGCCGATCGGCTACGGCACGCTCGGCTTCATCAGCGGCCTCCTCACCGCGCTCGTCTTCGCCGCCGGCTACTGCGTCCTGCGCATGGCCGGCGCCTCGCGGCTGCTCTCGGGCGCGGCGCTGGGGGCCGCCGTTGCCGTGCTGGTCCTCAACCTCCCCTACCCGGTCGACTCGCTGCCCCAGGACTCCTCGCTGCGAATCGGCATCCCGATGGCGGCGATCCTGGCGCTGGTCGCCGCCGAGCGCTGGCCCCGCCACGCCCGCCTCGCCTCGGGGCTCGCCGTCGGCGTCGTCGGCCTCTCCTCGATCTGGTCGCTGGAGGGCTTCGCCTACACGCTCTTCACCTTCGCGGCGATGGTCTGCGTGCAGGCCTGGCTGCGACCGGCGGCGGACCGCGTCCGCTGGCTGGCGCGGCAGGCGCTGTGGGTGGCCGTCGCCTGCGCCGGCGCCCACCTCGCCCTCGCCGTCGCCACCCTCGCCGCCACCGGCGAGCTGCCCGACTGGGGCCAGTACCTCGAGTACCTGGACGCCTTCCTCTTCGGCCGCCTCGGCGACCTCAACTACGACTACGGGCCGTGGCCCGCCGGCCTGCCGCTCGGCGCCGTCTACCTCGCCTCGGCGGCCGCGATCGCGCTGCTGGCGCTGCGCCGGCGGGACTTCCTCGCCGAGCAGCGGGTCGCGATGGTCGCGCTCGCCGGCCTGACCGCCTACGGGATCGCGAGCTACACCTACTACAACAACCGCTCCTCCTACCTGATCCTCGCCGCGGTCGCCCTGCCCGCGCTGCTCGCCGGGGCGCTCTGGCTCAGCCTGGTACTGCGATCACGCGCCGTCCCCGTGCCGGCCAGGCGGGGAGCGCTCGCCTTCGGCGGCTCGATCGCCATCCTGCTCGTCGCCGTGGCCTGGTCCTCGATCGACCCGCGCTACCCGCGCTCGGCCCTCGCCCACGCCTTCCCCGGCGGCGACTCGCTGCGGGGAGCGCTGGAGCGCCTCTGGGACCTGCCGCCGCTCAGCCCCGCCGCGCCCGAGGGCGAGGTCCTCCTCGACCGCTACTTCCCGGGGGAGAACCGCCCGCTGGTGATCGTCAAGCCCGACCTCGAGACCGAGATCCTCGTGCGCAGCGACCGCGGCAACCTGCTGCCGCTCGCCGCGCCCTGGCAGGACAGCTTCGTGCCCTCGGTGCGCCTCCCCGACCTGCGGCGCTCGGTCGCGAGCCTGCGTGCCGGCCAGCGGATGCTGGTCGACGCGAACACCCGGCAGGCCTTCGCGACCTTCCGCGAGGCAGCCGTCCAAGGACCCCTTCGGCGGCGACGAGATCCTGCAGTCGCTGGGCGCCACGCCGAGCTTCCTGGCGCCGCTGCAGCTGTGGACGCTGAAGCGGATCCAGGAGCGCTTCGACCTGCGGACGATCGGGCGCAGCCCCTCGGGCCTCGAGGTCGTCGAGCTGGTGCCGCGCGCGGGCGCAAGCCCGGAACCGGACTCGAACCGGTGACCCCTTCCTTACCATGGAAGTGCTCTACCAACTGAGCTATCCGGGCGCCCGCATCACTCTAGCGAGGGGCCCGGTAAGGGTCAGCGCCGGCGGCGGCGCTTCTTCGACTTCTCGCCGCCGCGGGGCTCGCGCTGCAGGGTGCGGTCGAGGGCGGACTCGGTCGCCTCGCTCATCGTCAGCTGGAAGACGGCCAGCAGCGACTCGGAGGCGAGCGGCCGCAGGCGCTCGAGCGCCGCGCTCACCTTGGGCCAGTCCTCCTCGGGCCGCCCGGCGCGCTCGAAGGGCTCCCAGACGCCGGTGATGAAGACGTCGACGAAGGTGCGGGCGATGCTGCGCGAGTTGCGGCGCATCTTCTCGAGCACGTCGAGGGCGGCCTCCGGGTCGAGGCCCAGCTGGGCCAGCTCGGCGCCGGCGCGGGCCAGGGTCGGGCTGATCACCTCGTAGCGGTCCTCGCCGACGGGTCGCAGGAAGCCGAGCTTGATCGCCCGCTCGAGCACCTCGGGGCGGGGCGGCTTCCCGTTCACGGACCAGCGCTCGGTGAGCTCGGCGGCCTCGACGAACTCGGGCTGCTCCTCCTCGAAGGGAGCGCGCAGGGCGCGGGTGAAGTCGAGCACCTCGGCGCTCGAATGCTCGACCCCCTCGAGCAGGCGGCGGATCGCCGCCAGGTTGAGCCCCTCCCCCTGCATCTCCTGGATCAGCTGGATGCGGGCGACGTGCTCGTCGCCGTAAAAGCCGGTGCGGCCGCGGACGTCGGGAGGCGGCAGCAGGCCGCGCGACTGGTGGGCGCGGATGTTGCGCACGGTCATGCCGCTGCGCTGCGCCAGCTCGTCGATCGTCAGCTGGCCGTCCTGGGACCTCTCAGCCATGAAACCGATGGTACATGCGGCTATGTGACATCGATCGATGCCAGCGTTGCTGCAAACTCGCGCACGTCGTCCTCGGTCGTGTCCCAGGAGCACATCAGCCGCACGACCCGCTCGGCCTCGTCCCAGACGTAGAAGCTGCGGGAGCCGTCCGGGCCCGAACTCGAGCCGCTCGATCGCGGCCGCCGGGAAGCGGGCGAAGACCCCGTTCGCCTCCACCGGCTGGGCCAGCTCGCACCTCGGGCAGCGCGGTGATCTTCTCGGCCAGCAGCAGCGCCATCGAGTTCGCGTGCGAGGCGTTGCGGAGCCAGAGGTCGTCGCTGAGCAGGGCGCCGAGCTGGGCGCTGAGGAAGCGCATCTTGGAGGCGAGCTGGAGGCCCTGCTTGCGGATGAATGCGAAGTCCTCCGCCAGGCCCTCGCGCAGGAAGACGACCGCCTCGCCGAGGAGGAGGCCGTTCTTGGTGCCGCCGAAGGAGAGCAGGTCGACGCCGGCGTCGGTGGTGACCTCGCGCAGGGAGGCGCCCTGGGCGGCGGCGGCGTTGGCGAGGCGGGCGCCGTCGACGTGGAGGAGGAGGCCGCGGCCGTGCGCGTACTCGGCGAGCGCCTCGCAGCTCGCCGACGGTGTAGACGGTGCCGAGCTCGGTCGAGTTGGAGATCGAGACGAGGCGGGGCTGGGAGGCGTGCTCGTCGCCGACCCGGCTCCAGGCGACGCTCGCGCTCGAGCAGCTCCGGGGAGAGCTTGCCGTCGGGGGGCTCGGGAGGGCGATCAGCTTGACCCCGGCGATCTTCTCGGGAGCGCCGCACTCGTCGACGTTGAGGTGGGCGGTCGCCGGGCAGATGACCGCCTCGAAGGGGCGGCAGGCGGCGCTGCACGCAGAGGACGTTGGCGGCGGAGCCGTTGAAGACCGGGAAGGCCTCGGCCCGCTCGCCGAAGTGCTCGCGGAAGCGCTCTCCGAGCGGCGGCGGTCGAGCGGGTCGGCGCCGTAGGCGGGGACGTGGCCGTCGTTGGCGGCAGCGATCGCCGCGAGCACGTCCGGGTGGACGCCGGAGTGGTTGTCGCTGGCGAAGCCGCGGGCGCTCATGCGGGGAGTCCTCTCAGGGGTGCAGCGAGAGCCGCTGGCCGTTCATCTTCTCGCCCCGAATCGAGGCAGACGAAGGTGATCGCGTCGGCGATGTCCTCGGCGGGGGTGAAGGTGGGGTACTCCTTGTCGGGGTTCTCGGCCCGCATCTGCGGGGTGAGGATCGCGTTGACGACGATGATGTTGGCGGTGGCGGACGTGCCGGCGAAGGAATCGGCGAGGGCGAGCGTCCATGCCTCGGCGCCGGCCTTGGCGGCGGCGTAGGAGGCGTTGGAGCGCTCGGGGTGCTGCGCCTGGGAGGAGGAGACGAGGACGAAGCGGCCGTGCGTCGCTGGCGACCAAGTGGGGGTGGAAGGCGCGGGTGGTGTGCTGGACGGTGCGGACAGCAGGTCGTGCAGCCACTCGTAGTCGGCGAGCGGGGCCTCCGGCAGCGGCTGGCCGCCCTTCCAGCCGCCGACCAGGTGGAGGAGCCCGTCGACGCGTCCGAAGCGATCGGCGAGGGCCAGCGCACCAGGCGTGGGCGGCGTTGGGGTCGAGGAGGTCGACGGTGCGGCCGTCCCAGCGGTCCTCGCCGAGACCCAGGTCGGCGGCGACCGCGTCGAGGCGCTCCTGGTCGCGGTCGGTGGCGGCGACGATCGCTCCCTCGGAGGCGAGGCGTTGGGCGACGACCGGCCCGAGCCCGCCCCCGGCGCCCGCGATCGCGATCACGCGGCCGGCTGAGGTGGCTCATGCCGCCGCCCGCTGCGGCTGCGCCGGCGGCCGGTTGAGCGCTGGCGCGAGCTTCGGGCCCAGCTGCACGTAGAAGAGCGAGAGCGGGAACTCGTCGTCGCGGACCAGGTCGACCAGCTGCTTGGGCTCCTCGACCTCGGGCAGGTCGCGGCTAGCGGCGGCCCAGACCGAGCCCTCGGCGGCCGGGACGTAGGCGGCGACCAGGTCGTGGGCCGCGATCCACTGGGCGAGCTTGGAGCGGTCGATGCCGGAGTGATACAGGTCCTGGACCCGCTCGCGGAGGGCGCCCACCCCCTCGGCGGCGCGCTCCCAGTCGATCGTCAGCCGGTTGTCGGTCCAGTGCAGGTAGCCCTCGCGGTGGAGGAAGGCGAAGAGGAGCTGGCCGCCGAGGCCGTCGTAGTTGCGGACGCGGGTGCCGGTCAGCGGGAAGCGGAAGAGGCGGTCGAAGAGGATCGCGTACTGGACGTAGCGGGCGAAGGCGAAGCCGTCGCGCTCGAGCTCGACCGCCTCGCCGAAGGCGGTCAGGTCGCAGCGCAGCTCCTCGAGCGCGTACATCCAGTAGGGGCTGCGCTGGCGGATCATGAACGGGTCGAAGGGGAGGTCGCCGCGCATGTGGGTGCGGTCGTGGATCAGGTCCCAGGTGATGAAGGCGTCGCGCGAGAGCCGTGGCGAGGAGAGCAGCGCGGCGGCGTCGGGCGGCAGGTTGAGGCGGAGGGCCTCGGCGGCGGCGCCGCAGACGCGGCGGAAGCGCTCCGCCTCGCGGTCGCAGAAGATCGCGCCGAAGTGGGCCGGCGGGCGCTCGGCGGTGGAGAAGGTCTCGGGGAAGAGGACGGCGCACTCGGAGTCGTAGCCGGCGGTCGCGTCGATCAGCTCGACCGGCACGAACTTGGCGTTGTCGTAGCCGGAGGACTCGAGCTCGGCGACGAAGCCGGGCCAGGCGGTGCGAATCAGGAGCGCCTCGAAGCAGGTGTCGCGGGAGGCGTTCTGCTTGTACATGGGGAAGACGACGAGGTGCTCGACGCCGTCGGCGCGGTGCTGCTCGGGGCGGAAGGCGTCGGTGGAGCGCATGAAGTCCGGCTTGGCGAAGCCGTCCTCGATCCAGGCGGCGAGGTCGGCGCCGAGCGCCTCCAGGTAGGCGGCCTGGTGGGGGAAGCGCGGGGCGAGGGCCTCGGTCTCGGCGGCGATCGGCGCGGGCGAGGCTCGGCGATGCGCTCGGCGTCGTGGAGCGCGAGGTCGACGGAGCCGTCGGGGTGCTGGGTGAGGCGGAGCTCGGCCACCGCCTCCTTGAGCGCGTGCCAGTGGGGGTCCTGCGGCCGCGGCGCTGGCCGGCGCCGGGCGCGGGGGCCGCGAAGGCGGCGCCGGCGGCCCAGTAGACGAGGTTGAGCCAGAGGTCGGCGTGGCCGAGGTCGCCGATGCAGTCGTCGCCGAAGAGGTCGGAGTCGGCGAGCACCGCGACGCGGCCGGCGCCGTGCTCGGCGACCGCGGCGAGCGGGGCGGCCGGGGGGTCGGCGGTGTCGTGGGTGCGGGCGATGACGCGGGCGCCGTTGGCGGCGGCGAGGGTGCCGGCGCGGTAGAAGCAGGCGGAGCCGACGCGGGCGAGCAGGTCGGGGCCGGGGCCGTCGGCGGCCGCGAGGTCGGCGAGCACCCAGGACGGGGCCTCGCGGTGGTGCTCGTAGTCCTGGACGGTCGCGTTCTCGACCCGGAGGCCGAAGCGGGCGAGGAGGTCGTTGAGGTTGTTGCCGTACTTGTCCTGCTCGGTCTCGCCGAGGACGAGGAGGCCGCCGCCGCGCTCGACGAAGCGCTCGATCTCGTCGAGCTCGGCGGGGGAGAAGCGCGGGTCGCCGCCGGCGACGGTGTGCTCCCACTTCGGGTCGGAGGGGTGGGCGATGACGAGGACGTCGGCGGCGGCGAGGGCGTCGGGCCCGAGCGGGGCGCCCGTGTGGGCGGCAACCGTCGAAGTCGCGGGCCGCGAGGGCGGAGGCGGCGGCGGAGAGCGAGGCGTCGCCGGGGTGGGCGGGCTGGATCCGGCGGGCGACCTCGTCGCGGATCGTCCAGGCCTCGGAGTGGGCCTCGTCGAAGAGGACCCGGGCGAGCTTGGGCTGGGTCGGCATGGAGGCAACGTTAGGAGGGGCACCGGCGGAAGTCAATGCGGGTCTGTGCCGGGTTCGTGCAACAATTCGGGAGGTGGACGGCATTGATCGCAAGATTCTTGCGCTGCTGGTCGAGGACGGGCGCCGCACCTTCGGCGACATCGGGGCGCGGGTGGGCCTCTCGGCGCCCTCGGTGAAGCGGCGGGTGGACCGGCTGCGCGAGTCGGGCTCGCTGCAGGGATTCACGGCGGTCGTCGACCACGGCGCGCTCGGCGCCCACACCGAGGCCCTGGTGGAGCTCTTCTACGAGCCGGGGACGCTGCTCGACGAGGTGGCGAAGACGCTGCGCGGCCATCCCGAGGTGGTCGAGGCCTGGAGCGTCACCGGCGAGGCCGACGCGATCGCCCGCGTGCGGACCGAGGACAACACCGACCTCGAGCGGCTGATCATGGACCTGCAGCGAAACGGGCTCGTCGTCCGCACCCGCTCGCAGGTGGTGATCTCGCGGCTGGTCAGCGGCACGCCGGAGCCGGCCCGCGGCGACTGAAGCTCTCGCGCGGCCTCCCTCCGGGCCTCCCTGGACATTGAAACGAGGCCCGGCGCTGGTCGGACCTCGGTTCAAGAACCTCCCTACCCACTCCCCCGAGCCAGCGGGGACAGTACGACCGCAGCGGAGCCTTGACAATCGTCAGAACTAGGTCTTCCCGGGCCCCGCCGCCGAGGGCTCGAAATTGGGCGCATAGCGCGCCAAATCGAGCCCTCGGCGGGAAGGTCTGGCGGCTGTCTAGAATCGCTCTCCGCTCCCCGGGGGAGCGCCGGAGCTGGAGAGCCGGGCCGGCCTGTAAAGTCGGTGGCTAAGCCTGAGTGAGTTCGATTCTCACCTCCCCCATGACGACCCGCGCCCGGCGCGGGTCGAGTCGTTTCGGGGGCCCTCAGCCGGCTTCGCGGAGCATCTGCGCCTCGGGCAGGCGCTTCAGCTTCTTCAGCGTGTTGTTCTCGATCTGGCGGATCCGCTCGCGGGTGACGCCGAAGGTGCGGCCGACCTCCTCGAGGGTCAGCGGCTCCAGTCCCGGAGAGGCCGTAGCGAAGCTCGATCACCTGGCGCTCGCGCTCGGGCAGCGCGTCGAGCGCCTTGCGCACGCCCTCCTTCTGCAGGTGCTCGCTCGCCTCCTCGAAGGGCTCGGCGACGGCGTCGTCGGCGACGAAGTCGCCGAGCTCGGACTCGTCCTCGTCGCCGACCGGCTTCTCCAGCGAGACCGGCAGCTGGGCGACGCGGAGGATGTCGCGCACGTCGCGCGACCGGCCAGCGCAGCTCCTCGGCGATCTCCGCCGGCTCCGGCTCGCGGCCGAGCCGCTGCACCAGCTGGCGCTCGACGTGGGCGACCCGGTTCAGCTTCTCGACCATGTGGACCGGGATGCGGATCGTCCGCGCCTTGTCGGCGATCGCCCGCGTCACCGCCTGGCGGATCCACCAGGTCGCGTAGGTGGAGAACTTGTAGCCGCGCCGGTAGTCGAACTTCTCGACCGCGCGGATCAGCCCCAGCGAGCCCTCCTGGATCAGGTCGAGGAAGCTGAGGCCGCGGCCCAGATAGCCTTTCGCGATCGAGACGACGAGGCGCAGGTTGGCCTCGACCATCTGCCGCTTGGCGAGCATGTCGCCGCGCTCGATCCGCTTCGCCAGCTCGACCTCCTGGGCCGCGGTCAGCAGCTCGACCTGGCCGATCGAGCGCAGGTAGAGGCGCAGCGAGTCGAGGCTCGGCTCGACCGTCAGGTCGAGCTCGGCTTTCTTCGCGCTGCGCCGTTGGCCGCGCTGCTTCGCGCTGCTCCTTGTAGGCGCTGACGCCGTCCTCGGCGATCACGTCGACGCCGTGCTCGACGAGGTGGGCGTGGAGGCCGGAGACCTGCTCCTTGGTGACCTCGACCTCCTCGAGCGTCGCGGCGATCTGCTCGAAGGTCAGGTAGCCGCGCTCGCGGCCCAGCGCGATCAGCCCGCGCAGCTCCTCGATCTCGCGCGAACGGGCTGCTCGCGCCCGCATCCTGGTCGAGTCCCTCGGGCACCGTCTCCAACGGCTCGATCTCACTGCCTCCGCGTGCACCCTCTCCCCCGATTCCCGGGTGCCGGCCCCGAAGCTCCGGCCGCGGCGAAGTATAGGCGGATCGAGCCGATCGGCGCAGGCGATGCCGCACGGCGACTGCCGGTCGCCTACCCTTCGATAGCCGATGGCGAGCCAGACCGACCACCACTCCGCTCGCCGCGCCCGACGTCCAGGCCGGCGCTGCCCGCGACCCAGGTCAGCCTCTCGCGGGTCGGCGTCACCGGCGTCGAGAAGGTGATCCGGGTCAAGGCCGACGGCAGCGAGAACCTCTACTACGCCGAGCTTCGAGTGCTTCGTCGACCTCAACCCCCAGCAGGCCGGCGTCCACATGTCGCGCTTCGAGGAGATCGTCGGCGAGGCGATCGACGAGGTCGTGCTCGGCGAGGCCTTCCGGGCCGAGGTGCTCGCCGCCCACATCGCCGAGCGGGTGCGCGAGCGCCAGGGCGGCCTGCGGGCCGAGGTCTCGGTCGACGGCGCGCTACCCGGAGACGGTGACGACGCCCGGCGAGCGGCCAGACGACCCAGGAGATCTACGTCCTCTTCGGCACCGCGGTCGCCTCCGAGCGCGGCACCCGCACCCTGACCGGCGTCCAGGCCCAGGGCATGACCGCCTGCCCCTGCGCGCAGGAGATGGTCGCCGGCCTCGCCCGCGAACGCCTCGCCGAGCAGCGGCTTCGACGCCGAGCGAGATCGAGCGGGTCGATCGAGGCGGTCCCGATCGCGACCCACAACCAGCGCGGCATCGGCACCCTCTACGTCGGCTGCCCCGAGGGCGGCGCCGGCCTGGATCGACGCGCCGCGAGCTGCTGCGGATCGTCGAGAGCTCGATGAGCTCGGAGATCTACGAGCTGATGAAGCGCCCCGACGAGCTCGCCGTCGTCGACAAGGCGCACGCACAGCCCGCGCTTCGTCGAGGACTGCGTGCGCGAGATGGTCCGCCAGGTGGTCGAGGGCTACCCCGACCTGCCCGACGAGGCCTTCGTGATGGCCCGCCAGGAGAACCTGGAGACGATCCACCGCCACAACGTCGTCGCCGAGCGCTACGGCACGCTCGGCGACCTGCGCGCCGAGCTCGAGCAGCGGCGAGCACCAGCGCCGCCACACTGACGATGCGCGAGTGGCTCGAGGCGCCCAGCGCCTGAGCCGCCGGCCTCAGGTCGCCCTCGGCCGCCGTCTCGTCGCGGCGCTCGTGCTCCTCGATCCGCTGGCGCAGGCCGAAGAAGTAGTCGGCGCCGCTGATCACGGTCGACGGCGACGGCGAGCGTAGACGAGCAGGTCGACCCAGAGCGGGCGCCGGGTTGGCGGCGATCAGGGCGAAGACGGCGGCGATCTGGAGCACCGTCTTCACCTTGCCGAGCCAGCTGGCGGCGATCACGACGCCGCGCTCGGCGGCGATCGCGCGCAGCACCGTGACCGCGAACTCGCGGGCGATGATCACCATCGCCACCCAGGCGGCGAGCCGGTCGAGCGAGACGAGCGAGACCAGCGCCGCGGTGATCAGCAGCTTGTCGGCGAGCGGGTCCATCAGCTTGCCGAAGGTCGTGACCGCGTCGCGCGAGCGGGCGAAGTAGCCGTCGAGGCCGTCGGTCAGCGCGGCGAGCGCGAAGACGATCGGCGGCGAGCGCGTCGCCGTTCGGCGTCTCGCCGAGCAGCGCGACGACGACCACCGGCACCGCGAGGATCCGCAGCAGGGTCAGCGACGTTGGGCAGGTTGAGCGGGAACACGCCATGCAGTATGGACGGCGGGCGCGCACCGGGCTAGGGTCCAGCGGATGGCCGTCGACTACGTCTACCGGATCGAGCAGCCCCACGTCTCCGGGCAGCTGGCGCAAGGTCTGCGCGGACGATCGCCGAGCGGCGACGGCCTGATCGGCGACATCGTGACGGTCTACGATCGGCCGCGACCGCTCGATCCGCGAGATCACCGTCGAGGTCCGCGACCACGGCCAGGCGAAGCGGCGTCGCCGGCCTGCATCGGCCAGCTCGAGGGCGTCCGCGTGATCTCCTACTACGACCGCGCGCTGAACCGCGCACGAGGGCGGCAAGCTCGCAGATCGACGGCGACGATGCGGATCGAGACGCTCCAGGACATGCGCGACGTCTACACGCCCGGGCGTGGCGCGCGTCTGCACCGCGATCGCCGAGGATCCCGCGCTCGCCAGCCGGCTTCACGATGATCGGGCGCACGGTCGCGATCTGCACCAACGGCACCCGCGTGCTCGGCCTCGGCAACATCGGCCCGGTCGCCTCGATGCCGGTGATGGAGGGCAAGGCGCTCTTCTACCGGCCAGATGGCCGGGCATCTCGCGCGATGCCGATCCTGATCGACACCGAGGACGCCGACGAGTTCATCGAGACCGTGCTGCGGATCGCCCCCGGCTTCGGCGCGATCCACCTCGAGGACATCCGCGCCCCCGACTGCTTCGAGATCGAGGCCGCGCCTGATCGAGGCGCTCGACGTGCCGGTCATGCACGACGACGTCCACGGCACCGCGGTCGCCAGCGCTCGCCGCGGCGCTCGTCGCCTGCGACCAGGTCGGGGTCGCAGCTCGAGCGACGCCGACCGTCGGCCAGCTCGGGCTCGGCGCGGCCGGGCTCGGGATCGCGACGCTGATCAGGCGAGGCCGGGGCGAAGCGCGTGATCGCGTCCGACCCGGACGAGCGCTCGCACGAGCGCGCCCGCGAGCGCGGCATCGAGATCGCCGGCTTCGAGGAGGTGATGGCCGAGCGCGGAC
The DNA here is from genome assembly GCA_963720015.1 of uncultured Actinomycetes bacterium. Taxonomy (GTDB): domain Bacteria; phylum Actinomycetota; class Thermoleophilia; order Solirubrobacterales; family 70-9; genus DATFPK01. The sequence continues at coordinate 14,191 of CAVREA010000001.1, forward strand.
ATCGTCGTCGCGACCACCGGGCGGCCGGGCCTGATCAAGCCGGAGATGGTCCGCGAGGGCCAGGTGATCCTCGCGCTCACCAACCCCGACCCCGAGATCCATCCGCGCGCGGCGCGAGACGGCGGGCGCCGCGTTCGCCGCCGACGGCACGGCGGTCAACAACGTGCTCGGCTTCCCGGGGATCTTCCGCGGCGCGCTCTCGGTCGGCGCGCGCGCAGATCTCCACCGGGATGAAGCTCGCGGCGGCGCGGGCGATCGCCGACGAGACCGAGGCGTCCGAGCTGGTCCCCGACGCGCTCGACCCGCACGTCCACGAGCGGGTCGCGGAGGCCGTGGCCGCCGCCGCGGAGGCGGAGGGCCTGGCCCGGCCGGAGCGGACGCCGGCCGGGCTCTAGCGGTTACTCGACTACTTCGACCGTCCCGTGCATGGTCGGGTGGATCGAGCAGATGTAGGCGTAGGTGCCCGCCTCCTTGAAGGTCTCCGACTTGAGCTTGCCCTGGTCGAGGGTGCCGGTGTCGAAGCTGTCGTCCTCGGCGGTCGCGGTGTGCGGGGCCGAGTCCTGGTTGAGCCAGGTGATCTTGCCGCCGACGGCGATCGTCACCGGGTCCGGGTTGAAGGAGAAGTCGACGATCTCGACCTTCTCGGCGCGCGGCGCGGTGGTGCCGCCGCCCCCGGAGGTGGCCTGGTCGGTCGTCGTCTCGGTACTCGTCTCGGTGGTGGTGGCGGCGCCGGTGTCGGAGCTGGTGCTCTCGTCGTCGTCCCCACAGCCTGCCGCGATCAGGGAGAGCGCTGCGATCGCGCCGATCAGCGCAAGCAGCCTCGTCATCCTCGTTGCGTTCATGCCGGAGTCCTTTCGTTGGTCAGACGACCGTACCCGGTCGGGGCCCTCCGAGCCGGATCAGGCGCCGATCCGCTCGCGGTCCTCGCTCGTGTCCTTGCCGCCGATCGTCTCGCGGAATCCGCGCAGGCCCTGCCCGAGCGAGCGGCCCATCTCGGGCAGCTTCTTCGGTCCGAGGACGACGAGGGCGACGATTAGGACGATGATCAACTCCATTGGGCCGATACTTGGCATCGGGTTATTCCTTTCGGTCGCGGTTGGGGAATGCTCTGCCGGAGCCCCATGAGACCACCGAAGCCGGAGATCCCATCCGCACGAACCTACGTGGCGCGGCGCCGGGCGGATCAGCCGTGAGCGACTCGCTCGAACGCGTGGCCGAGGAGGTGCACGGGTGCAGGCGCTGCCCGCGGCTGGTCGCATGGCGGGAGGAGGCGGCGGCGAACCCGCCGCGGCGCTTCGCGGGGGAGGAGTACTGGACGCGGCCGGTCGAGGGGTTCGGGGACCCGGAGGCGCGGGTCGTGATCGTCGGGCTGGCGCCGGCGGCGCACGGCGCCAACCGCACCGGGCGCGTCTTCACCGGGGACCGCTCCGGCGACTGGCTGTTCGCGGCGCTGCACCGGACGGGCTTCGCCAACCGGCCGCGGTCGGAGCGGCGCGGCGACGGCCTGGTGCTGCGCGGCGCCTTCGTCACCGCCGTCAACCGCTGCCCGCCTCCCGCCAACCGGCCGACCCCGCAGGAGCGCGACAACTGCCTCCCCTACCTCGAGCGGGAGCTGGCGCTGCTGCAGGGCTCACGGGTGATCGTCGCCCTCGGCAGCTACGGCTGGGACGGGGCGCTGCGGGCCGTGCGCGCCCTCGGCGGCGAGGTGCCGCGGCCGCGGCCGCGCTTCGGGCACGGGGCCGAGGCCAGGGTCGGCCGCTGGGCGCTGCTCGGCTGCTTTCACCCGAGCCAGCAGAACACGTTCACCGGGAAGCTCACCGAGGGGATGATGGACGGCGGTCTTCGAGCGGGCCCGCGAGCTGGCGGAATAGAGTCGGGCGATGGCCGCCGACCCCGCTTCCGAGGGCGCCGAGCCCGCCGCCCACTCGGCCTCGCTGCTGGTCAGGTGGACGGAGATCACCGACGCCAACTCGGCCGGCTTCGTGCACGGCGGCATGGTGATGAAGCTCTGCGACGAGGCGGCCGGGATCGCGGCGGTGCGCCACTGCGGCGGCCGCGTCGTCACCGCGGCGATGGACCGGATGACCTTCCTGCATCCGGTCAACCTCGGCGAGCTTGTCACCTGCCGCTCCCAGGTGAACGCGGTCTGGCGCACCTCGATGGAGGTCGGGGTGCGGGTCGAGGCGGAGAACCCCCGCACCGGCGAGGTCCACCACACCTCGACCGCCTACCTGACGATGGTCGCACTCGACGACTCCGGCGAGCCGACCGCGGTGCCGCCGCTGCTTGTCGAGAACGAAACCGAGCGCCGTCGCCAGCGCGAGGCGGAGCTGCGGCGGGCCAACCGGCTAGCCGAGCGCAACCAGATCCTCGCCGAGCGCGACGCCTAGCCGGGTTTCGGGCCCCAGAGCCCGTAGAGGATGAGGGTCGGCCCAGCTCAGCTCGGCGAGGGTCGGGCTGACGAAGCGCGACCGGGATCGAGGCGAGGAAGACGGCGGCGGTCGGTAGGACGCCGCCGTTGCGGCTGGACGCGACGATCTCGTCTCGCATCCCGGGGCGGGTGAGCCCGCTGCGGACGGCGCGTAGGTGTCATCGAAGCTGCCGACCAGGGTGACGAGCGCCAGGTTGGCGCGTAGAGGACCACCGCGGCGGCGGTCGCCGTACTCGCCGAGCAGCTGGCTGGTGAAGGGGATCAGCACGATCAGGCGAGGTAGAGGAGGTTGAGCGCATCAGGCGGCCGTCGAAGCCGGTGACCTCGGCGAAGAAGCGGTGGTGGATGACCCAGAAGCGGCCGATCACCGCGAAGCTGAGCGCGTAGGCGACCAGGTCTGCTGGCGAGCTGGTCGGCAAGGTCGCTGCCCGAGGTGCGACCTCGGTGCGCGGGCACGTCGAGTTGAGGACCAGCAGCGTGATCGCGATCGCGAAGACGCCGTCGCTGAAGGCGACGATGCGGGAGAACTCGAGCTCCCAGTCGTCCCGCGCCCGCTTGCCGCGCTCCCGCGGCTGCATCGGCTGACCGGCTTCCACGCGGCGGATCATCGCCCCCGCCCTCGACGGAACCGGGACAAAGCGGGCACGAACGCGCCCCCATCCGCGCAGCACCTACGCGGCGTCGCGGCCCACGCTGCCCGTATGGAGGATCGCCAAAACCGTCCGAATCCCGCCGAGGGCCCGATCGTGCCGGATATACGGGTAAAAGCGGGCCCTCGGCGGAGGGTGGAGCTGAGGATCGCGGTGTTGGCGGAGCGGCAGCAAGGTGTCGATGTCGCGTGCACAGCTGCTGGCCATGGGCCTCGATGCCGACGCGATCGATTACCGGGCGTAGATACGACTGCTGCATCCGCTGCACGCCGGCGTTTACGCGGTCGGGCATCGGCGGGTCAGCCGGCGGGGTGAGTGGTGGGCGGCGGTGCTGGCCTGCGGGCCGCACGCGATGCTCAGCCACTGGTCAGGTGCCGCGCTCTGGGGCCTCCTACGTGCCCGCTCCATCCCAGTCCACGTCACGGCTCCGGGCCGTCGCCGCAACCGCCAGCCCGGGATAGCTGTGCACCGCCCCCGCAGGCTCCAGCCCGCCGACCGCACCGCGCGAGACGGGATCCCGGTGACCTCGGTCCCGCGGACGCTGCTCGACCTGGCCGGGGTGGCGGGGCAGGAGGCGCTCAACCGGGCGACCGAGGAGGCCGACCGGCTGGGGCTGCTGCAGGCCCGCTCCCTGGAGCAGATGCGGCTGCGCTGCCGCGGGCATCGCGGCGTGCGAAAGCTCGACGTCCTGCTCGCGGAGCTGCGGGAGCCGCCCGACGTGCGCTCGGAGCTCGAGCGGCGTTTCCTCGAGCTCTGCGAGGACCGCGGCATCCCCCTCCCCGCTACCAACGTGCGCGTCGGCGATCACACGGTGGACTGCCATTGGCCGGCGGCGCGGCTGGTGGTCGAGCTCGACGGCTGGCGGTTCCACCGAACCCGCCAGGCCTGGGAGCGCGACCACGCCCGCGATGCCGCCCTGCGAATGGCCGGCGTCGAGGTCCACCGGGTGACCTACCGGCGCCTCGACGCCGAGCCGGAGCTCGTCGCCGCCGAGGTGCGCGAGCTGCTCGCCCGCCGCGGGCATCCGTCGCGGGACCCGACCTACAATGCCCCCACCCCGCCGGCGTAGCTCAGTTGGTAGAGCACTTCACTCGTAATGAAGGGGTCAGCGGTTCAAGTCCGCTCGCCGGCTTACTTACGCGGTTTCGTCCTTTCCCCGCGCCCTCTCCCCCTCGCGAAGCTCGATCCGGCGGATCTTGCCGGTCAGTGTCTTCGGCAGCTCGCCGATGAACTCGATCCGGCGCGGGTAGGCGTAGGCGGAGAGGTTGCCCCGGACGAAGCCCTTGATGTCCTCGGCGAGCTCGTCTGAAGGCTCATGCCCCTCGGCGAGCACGATGAAGGCCTTGACCACGTGGCCGCGGCGCTCGTCCGGCGAGGCGACGGCGGCCGCCTCGCGCACCGCGGGGTGCTCGATGCAGGCGGACTCGACCTCGAACGGCCCGATCCGGTAGCCGGCGGAGATGATCACGTCGTCGGCGCGACCGGCGTACCAGAAGTAGCCGTCCTCGTCGCGCTCGGCGGCGTCCTTGGTGTGGAACCACTCGCCGCCGAAGGTCTCGCGGGCCGCCTCCTCGTTGTTCCAGTAGCCGAGCGGGTAGTGCGGGTTGGAGCGGGCCCGCAGGCAGATCTCGCCCCGCTCCCCCACCCCGACCGGGTTCTCGTCCTCGTCGAGGATGTGCACGTCCCAGCCGGGCATCGGCTTCCCCATCGAACCCTCGCGCACCTCCATGAAGGGATAGTTGCCGCAGAGCGGGTATGACTCGCTGAGCCCGTAGTAATCGAGCACGGTGACGCCGTACTGGTCGCGGAACCAGCGGATCGCCTCGGGGTTGAGCGGCTCCCCGGCCGAGCAGACGACGCGGAAGGCCTGCGGGTAGCGCTCGCCGGCGTCCTCGATCGCCATCATCGAGCGCATCGCGGTCGGCGTCGTGAAGACGTTGCCGACCCTGTTCTCGGAGAGGACCCGGAGCTGCTCGTGAGGGTCGAAGCCCCCCTCGCGCGCGTAGACGAACTGCACGGCCCCGTATCGCCACGGGCCGATCAGCGGGCAGATCCCCGCGGCCCAGGCCCACTCGCCCATGCCGTGGAAGAGCTCGCCCTCGCGCACGTCGTGGGAGTAGAGGAACTCCTCGTGGGCGAGGATGTAGCGGTGGGCGTGGAGGATCCCCTTCGCAAGCCCGGTGGTGCCCGACGTGTAGTAGATCTGCGCCGGATCGTCGGCGGCGGTGGCGACGGTCTCGAAGCCGTCGTCGGCCCCGGCCAACAGTTTCTCGTCGAGCACGAGGATCTCATCCACCAGGTCGCCCGGCATGCGCTCGGCGTTCTCAGCGTCGGTGACGATCAGCTTCGCGCCCGAGTCCTTGACCCGGTGGCGGATCCCCTCGTCTCCGTAGAGGACCGAGAGCGAGAGCAGGATCGCCCCCGCCTTCCAGGTCCCGAGGAAGAAGGCCGCGGTCTCCGGCGAGGCCGGAGCGCAGATGGCGACCCGGTCCTCGCGACGGACGCCGTGCTCGGCGAGCACGTTGGCGGCGCGGGCCGCGAGCGACTGCTGCTCCGCCCAGCTCACCTCCCGGTGCCTGCCGCGAAAGTCCTCGAAGATCATCGCGGTGCGCTCGGGCGGCTGTGAGTCGCAGACCTCCGCCGCGATGTTGTAGCGCTGCGGCACCTGCCAGCGGTGCTGGGCGAGCGCCTCCTCGTAGGGGCCGGGGCGGGCAGCGGCGACCGCCATCAGGACTTCGCCCCCTTCCGGCGCAGCCTTGCCATAGCCCGCCGCGTCTGAAGCTCCACATCGAGCGTCTCGATGCGTATCGGCCCTCCTCGGTCACAGATGGTGCGAGTGACTCTACGCCCGCCCTGGCGGTCGGGCAAGCGGCGGGCACTGGCTCAGCCCTCGTGCATCAGGCAGGGCGGTGGTCAGGTCCGCTCGCAGCCCTCGACCGTGTCGATCCGGTCCACCCGTGCCGTGTCGCGCCCGGGCCCGCAACGAACGATGTCGCGGTGGCCGTTCCTGGCCAGGAACGTGTCGTTGCCGGTTCCGCCTATCAGCGAGTCGGTGAGTCCACCGGCCCGCAGCCGATCATTCCCGGGCCCTCCCCTGATGGACGTCGTGCTTCGCTCCGCCATCGAGCTTGTCGTTGCCGGTGCCGCCCGAGAGCTCGTCCGGCCCGGGGCCACCGCCGAGTCTGTCGGGCCCGGCGCCGCCGTAAAGGATGTCCGCCGCCGGGCCACCGGAGAGGCAGTCGCGACCGGCGAACCCGCGCAAGCGGTCCCGCCCGCCAAGCCCAAGCATGCGGTCACCGATCGCGAAGCCGTCGATCTCGTCGGGTCTGTCGGTTCCGACCTGGAGGTATCCGCAGGGCGGCACGACAACAGAGGGGTCCTGTGTCTCATCGCCCAGGCCATCCCGGTCGAAGTCGGTCTCGATGTCCGCGTTCAGCAGGAGTCGGCAGCTCGAGGAGCCGGCGCTGGCGCTCGCGCCGCCACCGTCGATCAGCGGCGGGGCGAACGCGATTGTCCGACCAGGCACCGAGCAGCTGACCGCCCTGACCGCCGGAGCGGCCGGATCATCGACTCCGACGAGGTCTCCCTTGCTCACGGGAAGCTGGGCCGAGAAGGTCTCCACGGCCCCCGTCCCTGCCAGGAAACGGGTGGGGCCGGTTCCCGCTCCGGCGTAGAAGGCACGGTCCGGATTCGGGCGGCTGACGAGCCGGAAGGTGATCGGTTCTGCCGAGAGGCTGCGGATCCGGAAGCGGACGACGACCCCGTCGAATGGCGCACCGCGACCCTCGTCGTTGACGACGGTGCACGGAAAGCTCCCGAAGGTCGCGCAATTGAAGCCCTGCGGCCCCGGTGTGGCCGAAAGGTCGGCGCCGATCGTCACCACCGCGCCGGCCGAAGCCGGCACGAGCGCGGCTCCGACCACGATCCCTGCGAGCACGACGCTGAACCGGCGGGTTGGACGAGCGGCCACTAAGGACTCCTCTCGATGACCCGCCGATTCTAATCCGTGCCGCTCAGCCCTCGTCGAACTTGTAGCCGACGCCGCGCACGGTGAGCGACCAGCTCGGGGTGCTGGGGGTCGCGCTCGACCTTCTGGCGCAGGTTGGAGATGTGGACGTCGCAGGCGCGCTCGTCGCCGTCGAACTCGGTCTGCCAGAGCTCCTCCATGATCTGGCGCGCGGGGGAAGACCTCGCCGGGGCGGGCGACCAGCAGGCGCAGCAGCTGGAACTCGGAGCGGGTCAGGTTGACCGGCTCGCCGCGGACGGTGGCGACGTGGCGGACGAGGTCGATCGCGACCGGGCCGGACTCGATCTTCACCGCCTGCGGCGAGCGGCGAGCGGTCGAGCTCGCGGCGGCGCAGCTGGGCGCGCACGCGGCCGAGCAGCTCGCGCACCGAGAAGGGCTTGGTGACGTAGTCGTCGGCGCCGACCTCGAGCCCGACCACCTTGTCGACCTCGGCGTCCTTGGCGGTGAGGACGATGATCGGCACGGCGCTGCGCGAGCGCACGTCGCGGCAGATGTCGAGGCCGCTGCGGCCCGGGCATCATGATGTCGAGGATCAGCAGGTCGAAGGGGATGCCGTCGCCGAGCTTCGCGGCGGCCTCGTCGCCGTCGGCGGCCGGCGTCACCTCGAAGCCCTCCTGGGCGAGCGCGTAGCCGACCGAGTCGCGGACCGAGGGCTCGTCGTCGGCGATCAGGATGCGTCCGCTGCTCATCGTCGTCGCCTCATGCCACCGGGGTCGGGCTCGGTTGGGCGACCGGGAGGCGGACCCAGAAGGTGCTGCCCTCCCCCTCGACCGAGCTGGCGCCGATCTCGCCGCCCATCACGTCGACCATGCGCCGGGCGATCGCCAGGCCGAGGCCGAAGCCCTCCTGCTTGCGCGACTCGCTGCGCCGGTAGAAGCGCTCGAAGACGCGCTCGATCTCCGCCGCGGGGATCCCGGTTCCGGTGTCGATCACTTCCATGACCACCTCCGTCCTCGCCGTCGTGGCGGCCGCGAACGGTAACGGTGCCGGGCGGCGGCGTGTTCTTGAAGGCGTTGGTGAGCAGGCCGATCAGCACCTGGCGCAGCAGGGTCGGGTCGCCCTTGGCGGCCAGGTCGGGCTCGACCTCGACGCGCAGCTCGATCGCCGCGCGGCGCCTCGACCGCGGCGACGACGTCGCGGATCGCGGCCGGCGACGTCGACCACCTCGGTCTCGCCCGGCGCCGAGCGACTCGACCCGGGCGAGGGTCAGCAGCGACTGGGTCAGGCGGTTCATCCGCTCGGCGTCCTCGGCGAGGCGGTCGAGGAAGTGGTCGCGCGCCTCCGGGTCGTCCTTGGCGCCGCTCTGCAGGACCTCGATCGCGCCGGAGATCCCGGCCAGCGGGTTGCGCAGCTCGTGCGCGGCGTTGGAGACGAAGTCGCGCTTCGGCGAACTCGCGGCGCATCTCGTCGGTGCGGTCGCGGACGACGGCGAGCACCGCGCGCTCGTCGGGCAGCGACGCGGGCCTGCATCGCGTAGGCGCGGTCGCCGATCCGCAGCGCCGGGTGGGCGGCGAAGCCGACCTCGGCGGCGCGGCGGAGCTGCGGCAGCATCGCCTCCGGCGGCTCGCCCGTCCGGGTCGAGCAGGCGCGCCGCGGCGCTGTTGGAGAAGCGGACCGGGCCGTCGTAGTCGACGACCATCACCGCGTCGGTGAGGCCGTCGAAGATCGCCGCCAGCTTGTTGCGGTCGGCGGTGAGCACGCCGAAGCTCTCCTTCAGCGAGGCGCGCATCGAGTCGAGGGCGCGGGCGAGGTCGCCGATCTCGTCGCGGCCGCCGACGCTCGAGCGGCGCGTCGAAGGAGCCCGCCGGCCATCTCGCCCGGCGGCGCGGGCGAGGCGCGACGACGCGGTGGGCGATCGCGACCGCGATCAGGAAGCCGGCGAGGACGCCGATCAGCGACCGCGACGACCAGCGCCGCTGGTTGTCGCCGACGCCCGAGGGCGAGCTCGGTGGCGCGCTCCTGAAGACGCGCTCGGTCGAGTCGCTGACAGAGGTAGACGGCGGCGGCGGTGATCAGCGCTGACCGCGGCGAAGGCGCCGGCCAGCCAGAGCCGCATGCCGATCCGGGCCGTGAGCAGTTCCTGACCCGACGGATCCGCTCGCGCGCATGAAGCTTTCCTAACACAACTCCGAGCGCGGCCGATGCGGCCGGGTCGCGCCGGCTTCGTGGGAGAATCGGCCGGTGCGGACGCTGGTCTTCATCCCCGCCTGGAACGAGGAGGCCTCGGTCGCCGACGGTGATCGCCGACGTGCGCGAGCGCCTGCCCGACGCCGACGTGCTCGTCGTCGACGACGGCTCCACCGACGCGACCGCGGCGCGGGCGCGCGAGGCCGGGCGCGCTGGTCGCCTCGCTGCCCTTCAACCAGGGCCTCGGCGCGGCGCTGCAGACCGGCTACCTCTACGCGCTGCGCGAGGGCTACGACTTCTGCGCCCACCTCGACGCCGACGGCCAGCACCCGCCGGCCGAGGTGGCGCGCCTGCTCGACGAGGTCCGCGCCGACCGCGCCGACCTGGTGATCGGCTCGCGCTACCGCGACCCCGGCGCCGGCCGAGAGCGACGACTACCGGCCGACGTTCTCGCGCCGGATCGGGACCAGCGTCTTCCGCTTCTTCCTCACCCTGGCGACCCGCCAGCGCTTCACCGACACGACCAGCGGCATGCGCGCGGCCAACCGCCGGGTGATGGCGCTGTTCAGCGAGCACTACTCGCCCGACTTCGCCGAGATCGAGTCGCTGCAGCTGGCCGTGCGCCAGGGCCTGCGGGTCGAGGAGGTGCCGGTGCGGATGCTGCGAGCGGGCCGGCGGCACCTCGTTCCTGACCCCGCTGCGCTCGGCCTTCTTCATCTTCAAGGGCCTGATCGTGCTGCTGGTCGGCCAGTTCCGGCCGCGAGCAGCGCCGGAGGACGGAGCGATGAGCGCGCTGCCGCTCGCGCGCCGCGGACCCCACGGTCCACCTGACCTCGCAGACGCGGATCCTCGCCGCGGTCATCGCGATCGCCTTCATGGCGCATGATCCTCGAGCTGATCCGCCGCGACCGCCTGCAGGAGCGCTACAGCGTCGTCTGGTTCGTCGCCGGCCTGGGGATGCTGGCCGGCGCCGCCTTCCCCGGCCTGCTCGAGCTCGTCGCCGACGTGATGGGCGTGCGCGACACCAACGTCGCCCTCTTCTCGATCGTGCTCCTGCTGCTGCTCGGCCTGGCGCTCAACTTCAGCGTGATCATGTCCCGCCAGGCGGCGCAGATCACCCGGCTGGCCCAGGAGCGGGCGCTGGAGAAGGCGCGCCGGAGCAGGCGGCCGAGCGCGCAACGGCGGACTCAGGCCGGCGGCGCGAGCGCGCTCGAGCCGGAAGAAGAGCGCCTCCAGCGCCAGCTCCTCGGAGACGTTGAGGTCGAGCCGGCGGCGGGTGTCCTGGACCAGCTCGACCGCCCCGCGCGCGCGCCCGGGCGATCGAGGCCGCGCCTGTCGCTCGCAGCTCGGTCGAGCCGGTCGCGGTTGAAGACGACCTCCGCGGCGCCGGCGCGCGACCGCGGCGAGGTCGCGGAACCAGGCGGCGCAGAGCTCGAGCCCGAGGTCGAGGACCTCGGTGCGGCGCCGGCGGCCGGCCCGCTTCGCCTCGTCGTTGATCTCGCGCGGCGCTGCGCTTGACACCCTGCCTCGCCTCCTCCTCGAGCGCCTCGCGGGCGGCCGCTTCGGCCTCCTCCCCGGCCTCCTCGGCGCCGTCGAGCAGGCCGCGCCAGGCGGCGCCGAGCGACTCGCCGTCGAGCGGCGGCCGCCGACGCAGCGCTCGGCCTGCGCCGCGCAGGTCCCGGCCCGGCGTCCGAGAGCAGGAAGCGGGCCCGCTCGAGGTCGCCGGCGGCGAGGCGGGCGGCGGCGGCGACCTCGTCGGCCGTCTCGCCTGCGCGGCGAGCGCGGCTTCGACCGCCGCCGCGGGCAGCGGCGCGAACTCGACCGGCTGGCAGCGCGAGGCGATCGTCTCCAGCAGCGCCTCGGGCTCGGAGCTGAGCAGGATCAGGTGGGCGAACGCCGGCGGCTCCTCGAGCGTCTTCAGCAGCGCGTTCTGGCTCTCGTCGCGCATCGCCTCCGCCGCCTCGATCACGAAGACCCGCCGGCCGCCCTCGAAGGGCCGGTAGGCGGCGGCGCGGATCACCCGCTCGCGCACCTCCTCGACCAGGTGCTGGGCGCCGCGCGGGGCGAGCCAGACGAGGTCGGGGTGGGGCGAGGGGTCGAGCAGCGCCCGGCGCCGGGCGTCCTCGGGGTCCTCGGCGGCGGCGGCGAGGATCTCGGCGGCGAAGGCGCGGGCGGCGGCGCGCTTGCCGGCGCCGCGCGGGCCGCGGAAGAGGTAGGCGTGCGAGGGGCCGGACGCCAGCGCCGCGGCCAGCGCCAGCCGCGCCCGCGGCTGGTGCTCGGTCGCCGCCCGCAGCCCACCGGGGAGTTGCAGCTCAAGCTCCATCGGTCAGTCGCGGGCGCGGGGCATGCTCGGGGCGAGCGCCTCCATCACCCGCGCGTGGACCTCCTCGACGCTGCCGCCGCCGTCGACCACGACGACGCGGTCGGACGGCGATCTCGGCGATCTCCTCGTAGGCCTCGGCGACGGCGCGCTGGAGCTCCAGCCCCTCGGACTCGAAGCGGTCCTCGCCCTCGGCCCGCGCCAGCCCCACCTCGGGGTCGATCCGGAGCAGCACGGTGCAGGTCCGGGCCAGAGCCCGTCGGTGGCGGCGTCGCTGAGCCCGGGATCGCCGGGCCGCGCCGAGCCCGCGGGCGGCGCCCTGGTAGGCGACGCTCGAGTCGGCGAAGCGGTCGGCGACGACGTCGCGCCCGGCCTCGAGCGCCGGCCGGATCACCGGCGCGGACGAGGTCGGCGCGGGCGGCGCAGAAGAGCAGCAGCTCGGCCAGCGGGTCGAGCTCGACGCGCCGGGTCGGCGAGCAGACGCGCGGATCCGCTCCGCCGCCTCGGTCCCGCCCGGCTCGCGGACCAGCAGCGTCTCCGGGCCGAGCGCCTCGGCCAGCAGGCGCGCCTGCGTGCTCTTGCCGGAGCCGTCGATTCCCTCGAGCGAGACGAACACGCGCCGCGGGTCAGCTCTTGGCCGCGGTCGCCGGAGCGGGTGGCCTTGCGGCGGCGCCGGGTCGCCGTGGTCGCGGTGTCGATCGGCGGCTTGGCGTCGCCGTCGCCCTCCTTGGCGGCGCCGTCGGCCTTCTTCATCGCCTCCTTGGCGGCGCGGGCGGCCTCGCGCTCCTCGCGCTTGCGGCGCATCTCGACCATCGCCGGGCAGTCGTCGTTGAGGCAGAGCTTCCAGGGGCGGCCGCGGAACGGCTTGACCTTGAGCCGCGGCGTGACGTCGCAGATCGAGCAGCGGTCCTCGAGCTTCCAGAGGTCGTAGCCGCGCCCGGGCAGGGGGCGCGAGAAGCGGCAGGAGTCGGGCGAGTCGGGGTCGTCGCGGTTCCAGCCCTGGCAGCCGCAGAACCGCTTGCCGCCGCTTCATCTCGATGATCCGCAGCATGTTCGGGGAGCCGTCCTCCTGCTTGCGCCCGGCCTCCTCGCAGACCTTGCAGGGGCCGAGGATCTTGTCCTCGTCCATCCCCGCCCAGACGACTTTGCGAGGTCCTCGCGGCTCTCGTCGATCTCGTCGTAGGTGTGGTGCAGGAGCTCGCGGCTGTCGCCGACGACGTCGTCCTTGGTCATCTCGCCGGCGGCGATCTGGTCCATCTCGGCCTCGAGCTTGGCGGTCATCTCCGGCGTCGCCATCTCCGGCACGTACTTGCTGAACGCCTTGTACATGGCGATCCCGGTCTCCGAGGGATCGGGCGGGTTGCCGTAGACGTAGCCGCGGTCGAAGAGCTTCTGGATGATGTCGGCGCGGGTCGCCTTGGTGCCGAGGCCCGCGCTCCTCCATCATCTCGATCAGCTTGCCCTGGCAGAGGCGCGACGGCGGCTGGGTCTCCTTGTCGACGATCCACGGCTCGCCTTCGAGCGCCAGCTCCTGGCCCTCCTCAAGCTTGGGGATCTCCTCGTCGGAGGAGCGCGCGTAGGTGTAGACGCCGGCGTAGCCGGGATCGACGACGACCGAGCCGCGGACGAAGTAGGGCTGGCCGCCGGCCTCGATGTCGGCGCGCGTCGACTCGGTGATCATCGGCTGCGAGAAGGTCGCGAGGAAGCGGCGCACGACGAGCTCGTAGACGCGGCGCTTGGGGCCCTCGAGGGCGCCCGGGTAGATCGCCTGGGTCGGGTAGATCGGCGGGTGGTCGGTGGTCTCCTTCTTGCCCCGGGTCGCGGTCAGCTCGCCGTCGAGCAGACCGAGGAGGCCGCCTAGAACTCCGGGATCCGCACCAGCGAGGAGACCAGCTCGCGCACCGGCAGCGAGGTCGGGTAGACGGTGTTGTCGGTGCGCGGGTAGGAGATGAAGCCGTCCATGTAGAGGTCCTCGGCGATCCGCATCGCCGCCGCCGGGGTGATCCCGAGGCGGCTCGAGGCGTCGGTGGTGAAGGCGGTGGTGTTGAAGGGCGCGGGCGGCTTGCGCGTGTTGCGCCGCGAGGCGATCGCCTTGACCACGCCGGGGGTCTCGGTCGCCGCCAGGGCGGCGTCGGCCTCGGCCTTGTCCCAGAACTTGTCGGTGCCGTGGTGGGCCTCGAAGGAGCCGTCGGGGTGGTCGAAGCGGGCGAACAGCTCCCAGAAGGGCTTGGCGACGTGGGCGCGCCGCTCCATCTCGCGCTCGACGATCAGGCCCAGGGTCGGGCTCTGCACGCGGCCGACGGAGAGGAAGTTGGAGCCGAAGCGGCGGGTCGCCAGCGAGACGGCGCGGGTCAGGGTCGCGCCCCAGAGCAGGTCGATGTCCTGGCGCGCGGCGCCGGCGTTGGCGAGCGGGAAGGAGAGCTCGTCGAGGTTGGAGAAGGCGCGCTCGATCTCCTGCTTGGTCAGGGCGGAGTAGCGGGCCCGCTGCACGGTCGGCTGGGCGCGGTCGAGGGTGTCGGCGGACAGCTCTCCGTCGAGGTCGGCGCTCTCGACGATCCCGGGGTTGGCGTCGAGGGTCTCGCGCAGCGCCTCGAGGCCGATCAGCTCGCCCTCGCGGTCGAAGTCGGTCGCGATCACGAGCTCGTCGGCGTCCTTGGCCACCTTCTTCAGCGCGCGCAGCACGTTCTTGTCGGTGGCGGCTCGATCAGCTCCGCGTCGATCAGCTCGTGGAGGTCGGTCTTCTGCCAGGAGTAGTACTCGTCGGTGAACTCGGGCTTGAGCACATGGCCCTTGAGGCCGATCGTCAGATGCTCGCCGTCGTCGTCGGTCCATGTGTAGAACGGGACCTTGTAGGTCTTGTCGGACTTGACGTCGGTGCCGAGGATCTCCGCGATCTTCTTGGCGCTGTTGTTCTTCTCTGTGACTATCAGTCGCATTGCGGCGGGACGGTAGCAGGGGGGTCAAACGCTCCCGCGGGGCTTCTTGCGCGCCCGGAGCAAAGCTCCGGGCGGCTCCGGACGCGTAGGATCACGCCTTGATGCGAACGCTCGTCACAGGCGGCGCGGGCTTCATCGGCTCCAATCTGGTCGACGCCCTGCTCGAGCGCGGCGACGAGGTCACGGTCGTCGACGACCTCTCGACGGGCCGCCGCCAGAACCTCGACGGCGCCCTCGCCGCGGGCGCGACGCTGGTCGAGCAGGACATCCGCGACGCCGAAGCGATGACCCGGATCGTCGCCGAGGCCCGCCCGCAGGCCGTCTTCCACCTGGCCGCGCAGATCGACGTGCGCAAGTCGGTCGCGGACCCCGCCTTCGACGCCTCGATCAACGTCGGCGGCACCGCGATCATGCTCGAGGCATCGCGCCTGGCGGGCGCCGGGCGCTTCGTCTTCATCTCGACCGGCGGGGCGATCTACGGCGAGGGGGACGGCAAGGACCTTCCCCTCGGCGAGGGCGCAGCGGTCGAGCCGCTCTCCCCCTACGGGCAGAGCAAGTACGCCGCCGAGGGCTACGTCGGGCTCTACGAGCGCCTCTACGGCCTCTCCGGGATCAGCCTCAGGCTCGGCAACGTCTACGGGCCGCGCCAGGACCCGCTCGGCGAGGCGGGCGTGATCGCGATCTTCTGCGGGCGGCTGCAGGCCGGCCGGGCGCCGACGGTGTTCGGCGACGGCAGGCAGACGCGCGACTACATATATGTCGGTGACGTGGTCGACGCGGTGCTGTCCGCCGCCGCCAGCGACGCGAGCGGCTCCTTCAACGTCGGCACCGGCGTCGAGTCGAGCGTGCTCGACCTGGTCGAGCGGATGCGGGCGCTCTCCGGGGCGGACGGCTTCGAGCCGGAGTTCGCCCCCGCGCGCCCCGGCGAGGTGCCGCGGATCTCGATCGACCCGGCCCGCGCCGGCGAGGTGCTCGGCTGGGCGGCCGGCGTCGAGCTCGAGGAAGGCCTGCGGCTCACCATCGACGCCGAGGCCTAGCCGCCGGCGAGGGCGAGCGCGTAGACGTCCTGGTGGCGGGCCCAGCCGGCGTCTAGATACATGCGGACCTCGAGGCCGGCCGCCTCGGCGGAGCGCTCGAACCACTCGGGGGCGGCGATCGCCACTCCGTAGCTCTGCTCGCCCGGGTAGGGGGCGTGGCCGTAGCCGCCGGCCTCGAAGCCGCCGGTCGACGGCGGCGCCCCGATCCGGCAGCTCCCTCACGACCTCGCCCGGTTCGCGGGCCACCGCCGGGCCGTGGGTGGTGACGACCGCGACGCCGCCGGCGGCGAGCGAGCGCGCGAAGAGGGCGATCAGCTCCGCCGCCTCGGCCTCCGGCAGGTGGCTGAGCAGCGAGCCCGACCAGATCAGGTCGAAGGGACCGCCGGGCTCGGCCTCGCCGGCGGACGCCGGAACGAGGACGGGATCTGCGCCGAAACGGCGAGCGCAGAAGCCGAGCGCGCGGCGCTGCACGTCGCAGGCGGTCAGCTCCGCATCCGGGTAGCGGACCCGGAGGAAGCGCATCACCCGGCCGAAGCCGCTCGGGTAGTCGAGAACTCGCTGCGGGGTCCGCCCCTCGAGCGCCCGCTCGATGCAGTGGACCGCGGCGAGCCCGACCGCCAGGTAGTGGCGCGGGTCGGCGCTGAACATCAGGTCGTCGGGATGGACGTGGCCGTCGACCGCCTCGAGCAGGGCCCGGTCGGCGTCGCCGGACTCCGCCAGCAGCTGTTCGCGCCCGGGCTCAAGCGGATCCTCGCCGAGGGCCCGCACCCGGCCCGGGCGGGTCGCCCACCAGTTCAGTCTCGATCGCAGAGTCACGCGGCCCCAGTCTGGCGGCTCACTAACCTTTACGCCATGCCCGCCCAGGCCTACGCCGGCAAGGAGTGCGTCTGCCAGTTCCGCAAGGGGATCTGCGACCAGTCCTGCGTGCGCGACATGCTCGAGACGCCCTTCTACATCGCCTGCCTGAAGCTGAGCGGGCGGCGCTGCCTGGTCGTCGGCGGCGGCGACGTCGGCCTCGAGAAGGTCGAGGGGCTGCTCGCCTGCGGCGGCGACGTGACCCTGATCGCCCCCGAGGCGCACCCGGCGCTGCGCGAGTACGCCGGCGAGGGCTCGATCCGCTGGAGGAGCGGGCCTACGCCGGACGCGGCCGACCTCGAGGGCGCCTTCATGGTGATCGCCGCCACCGACGACTCCGAGGTCAACATCGGCGTCTACAAGGACGCCGAGGCGCGGGCGATGCTGGTCAACGTCGTCGACGTGCCGCCGCTCTGCAACTTCATCCTGCCGGCGATCGTTCGCAGCGGCCCGCTGGCGATCGCGATCTCGACCGCGGGCGCCTCGCCGGCGCTGGCGAAGCGGATGAAGCGGGAGATCTCCGAGCTCTTCGGCGAGGACTACGCGCGGCTGGCGGTGATCCTCAACGGCGCCCGCGGCTGGGCCAAGTCGACCCTGCCGACCTACCAGGACCGCAAGGAGTTCTTCGAGGGCATCGTCAACGGCGACCCCGACCCGGTCGAGCTGGTCCGCGAGGGCCGCGAGGCCGAGGTGCTGGCGCTGATCGAGGCGGCGAAGGAGCGCAGCGCCGCCGCGCGCCGGTTAGGGCCTGCGGCCGGCGGACGATTGCTTTGGATCAGCGCTGTTGACGGGTTAGGGTCGGTATGCGGACCCCGTCCTAGGAAAGGATCCTTGCACGGAAGCGTCGGAACCTCGCATCGCGCGCCGCCCACTGGAGCGCCACCCACCGCAAGACCGCGATCTGGGGCTGGCTCGGCTTCGTCGTCCTCGCGGTGTTCATCGGCAACGCCGTCGGCCAGAACGAGATCCACGGCGCCGACCTGTTCTCCGGCGAGGCGGGGCGCGCGGAGCAGGCGCTCTACGACTCCGGCCTGCGGCCGAACGACGAGCACGTCCTGGTCCAGAGCGAGACGCTGACGGTCAGGGACCCCGAGTTCCGACAGCGCGATCCGAGCAGACGCGGCGACGGCGCTCGCGGAGACCCAGTACGTGCGTCAACGTCGTCTCGCCGCTCGACGGGGCGCGCCGGTCTCGGCGGACGGGCACTCGGCGCTGGTCGCAGTTCGAGATCACCGGCGACGACGCTCGAGGCGCGAGGACCGGCTGCGAGCCGTCCGAGGACACGGTCGAGCGCGGTCGCGGCCGAGCACCCCGAGCTGCTCGTCGAGCAGTTCGGCAGCGTCAGCACCAACAAGGAGCTGAACGAGATCTTCAGCTCGGACCTGGCGCAGGCGGAGATGCTCTCGCTGCCGATCACCCTGCTGATCCTGGTGGTCGCCTTCGGCTCGCTGGTCGCGGCGCTGGTGCCGCTGCTGATCGGGATCACCTCGGTGATGGCGGCGCTCGGCGCTGGTCGCCCTTCCCAGCCACCTCTCCCCGATCGACAGCAACCTCTCCTCGGTGATCCTGCTGGTCGGGCTCGCGGTCGGCGTCGACTACTCGCTCTTCTACCTGCGCCGCGAGCGCGAGGAGCGGGCGGCGGGGCGCGAGCGAGCGCGACGCGCTCGAGATCGCCGCCGCGACCTCGGGCCGCGCGGTGCTGATCTCCGGCCTGCACCGTGATCGCCGCGATGGCCGGGCATGTTCTTCACCGGCGACAAGACCTTCATCTCGTTCGCCCAGGGGACGATCCTCGTCGTCGCGATCGCGATGTTCGCCTCGGTGACGGTGCTGCCGGCGATCCTCGCCTGGCTCGGCGACCGGGTCGAGAAGGGCCGGATCCCGTTCCTCGCCAAGCGCCGCACCGCGGGGCAGTCGCGCTTCTGGTCGGCGGTCATCGACCGCGTGATGCGGCGGCCGTGGCTCTCGATCGCGCTCGCGGGCGGGGCGCTGCTGGCGCTGGCGATCCCGGCGCTGAACATGAAGATCGTGCGTCCGAGCCCCGACGACCTGCCCCAGGACCTGCCGATCATCCAGACATACAACAAGCGTGCGCGACGCCTTCCCGGCGGAGGGGTCGACGGTCGACGTCGCGGTCCAGGCGCGACGTCCGCGACCCTGCGGCACCGCCACCGCGATCGCGCAGCTGCGCCGCAGGCGGCGGAGTCGCCGGACGTGCTGCCCGGCATCGGAGGTCGACCTACAGCAAGGACGACAAGGTCGCGCTGATGACGATCCCCACCGCGCGGCAACGGCAACGACGACGAGTCCGAAGCGGCGCTGCACGAGATCCGTGACGACGATCCCGGCTGACGATCGGCAAGGTGGCCGGCGTCACCGTCAACGTCAGCGGCAACGCCGCCCAGTCGAAGGACTTCCGCGACCTGGTCGCCGGCCGGCTGCCGCTGATCTTCGCCTTCGTCTTCGCCCTCGCCTTCCTGCTGCTGCTGTTCACCTTCCGCTCGATCGTGATCCCGATCAAGGCGATCATCCTCAACCTGCTCTCGGTGGGCGCGGCCTACGGCGTCCTGGTGCTCGTCTTCCAGGACGGCCTCGGGAGAGCGGTGCTCGACTTCACCTCGAACGGCGGCGTGACCTCGTGGCTGCCGCTGTTCCTGTTCGTGCTCCTCTTCGGCCTCTCGATGGACTACCACGTCTTCATCCTCTCCCGGGTGCGCGAGGCCTACGACAGCGGGATGACGACCACCGAGGCGGTCCGGCACGGGATCTCGACGACGGCGGGCACGGTGACCAGCGCGGCGGTGGTGATGGTGGTCGTCTTCGGCGTCTTCGCGACGCTCTCGCTTCATCGACTTCAAGGAGATGGGCATCGGGCTCGCGGCCGCGGTGCTGATCGACGCGACGATCATCCGCGGCATCCTGCTGCCGGCGTCGATGAGGGTGCTGGGCGACTGGAACTGGTACCTGCCGAAGTGGCTCGAGTGGATCCCCCACATCGGCGGCGAGCCCCCCCGTCCCCGCCAGGGTCCCCGGCCCCGGCGCCCCCGCCGGCGAGCATCGCGCCCCGGGCCGCCCGGACTGAGGCGCAAACCCCGCCGAGTGTGCATTTGAGGTCGCCCGCACGGCGGCGACTGCACACTCGCCGGGACGGGGCGGGGGCTAGGCCGCGGGGAGCGCGTAGAGCGCGACCGCGGCGAAGTGGAACGCCGCCGCGGCGATCACGAACAGGTGGAAGACCTCGTGGTAGCCGAAGACCGCCGGGTTGGGGTCCGGCCGCTGCACCGCGTAGACGACGGCGCCGGCCGTGTAGAGGAGGCCGCCGGCGGCGATCAGGAGCGTCCCGGCGACACCCATCTCCGCCCACATCGCCGGGCCCGCGGCGACCGCGACCCAGCCCAGCGAGAGGTAGATCAGGGCGCCGACCCACTTCGGGTGGCTCGATCCAGAACATCTCGACGACAGCGCCGGCGAGCGCGCCGATCCAGACCACGGCGAGGATCGCGTCGGCGAGCGGACCGTTCGAGCACCAGCAGCGCGAAGGGCGTGTAGGTGCCCGCGATCAGGAAGAAGATCATCGAGTGGTCGAGGCGGCGCATCCAGGCGCGGGCACGGGGCCGCTTCCAGTCGACCCGGTGGTAGAGGGCGCTGGTCCCGAGCAGGGCCGAGAGGCTGACCGCGTAGATGGCCACCGCCAGGGTCGCCTTCGGCGTGTCGGCGGCGAAGATCAGCGCGGCGCCGAGGCCGAGCGAGATGAAGAAGGCCCATTCGTGGGAGACCCCGCGCAGCTTCGGCTTGATCGCGGCGACCGCGTCGCGCGGCGGCATCACGGGCAGCGGCGATGTTCTCGGCGGTGGCGTCGCGGGCGGCGCCGGCGCGCTCGCCCATCGCCTCGCGGGCAGCGGTGGCGCGCTCGCCCATCGCTTCGCGGGCGGCACCGGCGCGCTCGACGGCAGCGTCCCGGGCGTCGGCCATGCGGCCGCCCTTGGCGCCGCCTGCCGTGCCCGAGCGATCGCTTCCCCTACTGATCTCGTCGCTCATCACTCCGCTAAGGGTACATCGCGCAAAACGCGAGATGTTTCAGTTCTGCTGACGCTATATGTAGGGATCAAAGGAGGAATTCGTCCCTACCCCTAGTAGACTCAGGCATGTGCGTTGTCCCCGAGTGCGGAACAGACGAGACCAGGGTCAGGGAGAGCCGCAGGGCTGAGGAGGGAGCATCCGTGCGCAGAAGGCGCGTGTGCTCGAGCTGCGGCCACCGCTTCACCACCTACGAGCGCTACGAGCGCGGCCCCCTCTTCGTCCGCAAGCGGGACGGCGAGCGCCAGCCCTTCGACCGCGAGAAGCTGCGCGGAGGGCTGGCGCGCGCGGCGCACAAGCGGCCGGTCGAGCCGGCCCAGATCGACGGCGATCGTCACCGGCATCGAGGCCGAGGCCGAGCGGGCCGGCGGCGAGCTGCCGGCGGCCCGGGTCGGCGAGATGTGCCTCGAGGGCCTGCGGGCGGTCGACCGCATCTCCTACCTCCAGTTCGCCGCCGTCTACAAGCAGCTCGACGTCGACCAGGTGCGCGACTGGCCGGAGACCGAGCCCTCCGGATGAGCGGCAGCCCAATTTGCGCCTCGCGGCGCGGGTTCCGTCCGGCCCGCAGGCGATCCTGCCTAGTTACCCCCCAAAGCTGATTCAGAGGAGAGATTGACCATGCAGAAGCGCGCCGCCGCCCCCACCGACACCGCCCTCCGGGGCCTGGCGATCGAGCGGCGATTCACCAAGGAGGGGGTCCATCCCTTCGACGAGGTCGAGTGGGAGATCCGCGACGCGGTGATCGGCGACCCGGAGAGCCCCGCCTTCGAGCAGCGCGGGGTCGAGTTCCCGAAGAGCTGGTCGCAGAACGCGACCAACATCGTCGCCCAGAAGTACTTCCGCGGCAAGCTCGGCTCCGAGCAGCGCGAGACCTCGGTGCAAGCAGATGATCGGCCGCGTCGCCGGGACGATCTCCGAGCTGGGGCCGCGAGGGCGGCTACTTCGCGACGCCGAGGGCGACGCCGACGCCTTCGAGGCCGAGCTGACCTCGATCCTGCTCAACCAGAAGGCCGCCTTCAACTCGCCGGTCTGGTTCAACGTCGGCTTCGAGGAGCGGCCGCAGTGCTCGCGCCTGCTTCATCCTCAGCGTCGACGACACGATGGAGTCGATCCTCGACTGGAACACCAAGGAGGGGATGATCTTCCGCGGCGGCTCCGGCTCGGGCATCAACCTCTCCAACATCCGCGGCTCGGTCGAGCACCTCTCCAAGGGCGGCCTCGCCTCCGGGCCGGTCAGCTTCATGCGCGGCGCCGACGCCTGGGCCGGGACGATCAAGTCGGGCGGCAAGACGCGGCGCGCGGCGAAGATGGTCGTCCTCAACGTCGACCACCCCGACATCGAGGACTTCATCTGGTGCAAGGCGCGCGAGGAGGAGAAGGCCGCGCGCGCTGCGCGACGCCGGCTTCGACATGTCGATCGACGGCGAGGGCTTCACCTCGATCCAGTACCAGAACGCCAACAACTCGGTCCGCGTCACCGACCAGTTCATGCAGGCGGTCGAGGACGGCGACGACTGGGACCTGCTCGCCCGCAACGACGGCAAGCCGACGAAGACGCTGCGAGGCGCGCGACCTGATGGACCAGATCGCCGACGCCGCCTGGCGCTGCGCCGACCCGGGCGTCCAGTACGACACGACGATCAACCGCTGGCACACCTGCCCGGAGTCGGGGCGGATCAACGCCTCGAACCCGTGCAGCGAGTACATGCACGTCGACGACTCGGCCTGCAACCTCGCCTCGCTCAACCTGATGAAGTTCCGCCGCGAGGACGGCTCGCTTCGACGTCGACGGACTTCGAGCACGCGGTCGACATCGTCTTCCTCGCGCAGGAGATCGTCGTCGGCTTCTCCAGCTACCCGACCGAGGAGATCGGCGCCAACGCCAACGCGTTCCGCCAGCTCGGGCTCGGCTACGCCAACCTCGGCGCGCTGCTGATGTCGGACGGGCTCCCCTACGACTCCGACGAGGGCCGCAACGTCGCCGCCGCGATCACCGCGCTGATGACCGGCCGCGCCTACCGCGCTCGGCCGAGATCGCCGGCGGCGATCGGCCCCTACGACGGAGTACGAGAAGAACCGCGAGCCGCACAACGACGTGATGCGGATGCACCGCGACGCCTCCTACGAGATCGACGGCGACCGGCGTCCACGAGGACCTGCTCGCGGCGGCGCGCGCGCCGAGTGGGACGAGGCGGTCGAGCTCGGCGACGAGCACGGCTACCGCAACGCGCAGGCGACGGTGCTCGCCCCGACCGGGACGATCAGCTTCCTGATGGACTGCGACACGACCGGGATCGAGCCCGACTTCTCGCTGGTCAAGTTCAAGGAGCTGGTCGGCGGCGGGCAGATGACGATCGTCAACCGCTCGGTGCCGCTGGCGCTGCGCACGCTCGGCTACACCGAGGCGGAGATCGACCAGATCGAGGCCCACATCGACGAGCAAGGGCACGATCATCGGCGCCCCCGGCCTGAAGGACGAGCACCTGCCGGTCTTCGACGTCGCGGTCGGCGAGCGGGCGATCTCCCACACCGGCCACATCGACATGATGGCCGCGACCCAGCCGTTCATCTCCGGCGCGATCTCGAAGACGGTCAACCTGCCGCAGTCGGCGACCGTCGAGGACATCGCCGACGCCTACACGCGCGGCTGGAAGGGCGGCCTGAAGGCGCTGGCGATCTACCGCGACGGCTCGAAGACCGCGCAGGCGCTGCGCACCGACGCCCAGGAGGAGAAGGAGCGACGAGGCGGCGGAGGAGCCGCAGGCCGCGCGCGCGCAAGATGCCGCGCGAGCGCGAGTCGATCACCCACAAGTTCTCGATCGCCGGCCACGAGGGCTACATCACGGCCGGCAAGTACGAGGACGGCTCGGTCGGGGAGATCTTCCTCACCGACATCGGCAAGGAGGGCTCGACCCTGCGCGGGATGATGAACGCCTTCGCGACGGCGATCTCGATCGGCCTCCAGTACGGCGTGCCGCTCGAGGTCTTCGTGAAGAAGTTCAGCTACATGCGCTTCGACCCGGAGGGGATCACGCAGAACCCGGAGATCCCGTTCGCCAAGTCGATGCCCGACTACATCATGCGCTGGCTCGCGAGCCGCTTCATCGAGGACCTCGACGAGCTCGAGGACCTCGGCATCCTGACCCCGGAGGTGCGGGCCCGCAAGGAGGCAGAGCCGACCTGGCTCGAGTCACGCCGGAGGGCGGCAACGGCCACGGCAACGGCGCGCTCCAACGGCGGCAACGGATCCGGCAACGGCACCGAGGCCGCGCGCCGAGGCGAAGGCGAGCGGCGGCCAGGCCGTGCCCGCGGCCGCGGCGCTGACCGACACCCCGCCGGTGCGTCCCGGCGAAGATCTCCGGCCACGACCTCGGCCCCGCCTGCGAGCAGTGCGGCGGCATGATGCAGCGCACCGGCTCCTGCTACACGTGCTCGAGCTGCGGCAACAACACCGGCTGCGGCTGAGCCTGAGCTGAGCTGAGCTGAGCGCCGCCGGCCGGGCCCCGAGCCCGGCCGGACCCGAAGTTACGTGCCGCTTCGTCGAGGCGACCGGACGCCGCGCGGCGATCGGACGGCTCGAGGACATCCCCGGCCTGATCGAAGGGGTGACGGGCACCCAGGTGGCGAGCGAGTAGGCGACGGCGCCGGCTGTTTGCCCGGCCGCAGTGGCCGGCTAGGCCCGGCCGCGCACGTACCAGGCGCGCGCCTCGAGCCGGAATGGGCCGTCCGGCTTCCCCAGACGTCGCCACAGCTCCTTGCGCAATGCATCGCCCTGGCCTTCGGAAAGCGTGGCGTAGTAGCGCCCGGGGCCTCCATCGGGAACCGTCATCGGCTCCCAGAGGTCGGCGAAGCCGGAGTACTCGGAGCCGGCCGTGAGTGCGCCGCTCGTGACCGCGGCAAACCCCGCGTCCGCCCAGAGCTCCTCCAGCTCGCCAGGGCTCGAGTACGGGCGGGTCTTGGCCTGGTCGTGCCGGGCCGCCCCATCGGGATCGACGGCCAGGGCGGCGTCCCAGAAGCTGCGCAGGGCCGTCATCCCGCCGCCGAAGTCCCAGACGCAGGCCGTTGCCACGCCGCCCGGGCGCGTCACCCGGCGCATCTCCCGCACGCCTACGGGCGGGTCGTCCATGAGTCCGATGACCAGCTGCGCGAGCACGGCGTCGAAGGTGTCGTCCGCGAGAGGAAGGTCCTCGGCCCGGGCTTCGACCAGTTCCACTCCGCTGACTCGCGACGCACATACCGCGAGCGCCTCGGAGTCTGGGTCGGCGCCGACGACGTTGCCGGCGCCAAGGGCTTCGGCGAGCGGTGCGGTGAGCGCCCCGGTCCCACAGCCCAGGTCGAGCGCCTTCTGGCCGGCGCTCACTCCGGAGACCTCGATCAGCGCGCGAGCCAGCTCCGGCCCGTAGCGCCCGATCCGCCGTTCGTAGCCTTCGGTCATCCGGGAGGGAGACAATATTGCGGACGATACCCCCACGGGGTATATGCTAAGCTCGCCGCCGCGAACCCCCGACCGGAGGACAGAGATGGTCAAGCACCCGGAAGCAGCCAGGCTATATCGAGGACAAGGACAAGATCGAGAACCGGCTGCGCCGCATCTCCGGCCAGGTCGGCGGTCTCGAGCGGATGGTCGCCGAGGACCGCTACTGCATCGACATCCTCACCCAGATCTCCGCCGTGCAGGCGGCGCTCGACCGGGTCGCCCTCGCCCTGCTCGACAACCACACCCGCCACTGCGTCGTCGGCCCCGAGGACCGTGAGGAACGTGAGGAGCTGACCGGCGAGATGATGGACGCGGTCGGCCGGCTGTTGAGGAGCCGCTGAGATGGAAGCCGCAACGCAGAGCCACGACCACCACGACGCGATGCCCACCGAGGGGAACGCGCTCACGCTCGTCGCCCTCAGCGCCACCCTGCACTGTCTGACCGGGTGCGCGATCGGCGAGGTCACCGGGGTCGTCATCGGGACCGCGCTCGGCTTCTCCAACCTGGGCACGATCGCGCTCGCCGTCGGGCTGGCGTTCCTCTTCGGCTACACCCTGACCAGCATCCCGCTGCTCCGCGCGGGGCTGGCGATCTCGGCGGTGATCCCGATCGCGCTCGCCTCCGACACGCTCAGCATCGCGGTCATGGAGGTGGTCGACAACGCGATCATCCTGATCATCCCCGGCGCCATGGACGCAGGCGTCGTCAGCGTCCTCTTCTGGGGCAGCCTCTCCTTCGCCCTGGTGGTGGCCGGCGCCTTCGCCCTTCCCGTCAACCGCTGGCTGATCGCCCGCGGCAAGGGGCACGTCGCGGTCCACGAGACCGGCATCCACGGCGGGCCGCCGGTGCGCGTCGTCGGGGCGGTCGCCGCCGTCGCCTTGGTCTTCGGCACCGCGGTTCTGGCCGCGGAGGCGATAGGCGGCGACGGCGACGAGCACAGGGAACCCCCGATGCCCCACTCGGCCCAGTAGCCGGCTACGGGGCGAGTCCGCGGTCGCGGACGACCTCGGAGCCGGCCAGCCGCGAGAGGGCGACGGCCCCGACCAGAAGGCCGAAGTCGCGCAGGGCGATGTCGCCGTAGCCGCCGACGAGCAGGAGGCTGACGATGATGCCCGCGAGCCAGCCCGCGACGAGGAGGCCGCCGAAGCGGGGCGTGACGAAGACGACCACGCCGGCGAGGATCTCGACCACGCCGACCATGTACATCGCATCCTGGGCGCTGCCGGGGATCAGGTCGTTGAACTCGGTCGCCAGGTAGGCGGGCCAGTTGTCGAACAGCACCTCGGCGAACTTGTCGAGGCCGAAGAGGATCGGGGCGACGGTGAAGACGATTCGCAGCAGGGTGAAGGCCTGGACGGCCGGGTCCCTGCGAATCGACTCCACCGACGGGAACGGGATCGGCCGCAGCGTCGCGGCGATGGTGCTCACGATTGATTCTCCTTTCGAGACTTACCGGGTTGGCCCGCCATCTGCGGCGGGTAATCCCTTGGCGACGACAGCGACGCCGGTCTTACCTCGTCGAGTAAGAAGCCCGGCCCTGGAGGCGCAAAGGAGGTGGATGCCAGAGTGCGTGATCGCCCCACCCCCCGACCCGGCCTATGCTCGTCCTGTCTTGGAACGCGCCCTCGAGGACCCGGAGATCTCGCCGGCCGCCCAGTCGGCGGCGTGGCTCGACGCGCTGCGCGGCGAGGGCCCCGAGCGCGAGCGCGCGACCGAGCGGCTCCACGCGCTGCTGCTGCGCGCGGCGCGCTTCGAGCTGGGCCGGCGCAGGGCCGCCCTCTCGCACGTTCGCGGCGAGGAGCTCGAGGACATCGCCATGCAGGCCGCGAACGATGCGCTGATGGCCGTGCTGGCCAAGCTCGACGACTTCCGCGGCGCCAGCCGCTTCACCACCTGGGCCTACAAGTTCGCTCTGCTCGAGGCGGGCGTGAAGCTCCGCCGGCGGGCCTGGCAGGGGCGCGAGGTGGTGCTCGCGGAAGAGAGCTGGATGGGCTTCGGCGCCGGGGGCGTGACTGCCCACGAGGAGCTCGAGCAGAGCGAGACGCTGGCCGCCCTCCGCGACGCGATCAACGACGCGCTGACGCCGCACCAGCGCCGGGTCTTCGTCGCGCTGGCGCTCGACGAGGTGCCGATCGACGTGCTCGCCGAGCGCCTCGGCAGCACCCGCGGCGCCCTCTACAAGACACTGCACGACGCGCGCAGCAAGCTGCGCGCCGAACTCAGGGAAAGGACGGGATGAGCGCCAACGACGACCATCGCGATCCGCTCGAGCGGCTGCTCGGCCCGCAAGGCTTCGAGGTGAGCTGCGAGCAGTGCTTCGAGCTCCTCGACGAGTACGTGGAGCTCGAGCTCGCCGGGGCCGACGCGGACGCCCGCATCCCCGGCCTGCGCGCGCATCTCGACGGCTGCCCGGCCTGCCGCGAGGAGCACGAGAGCCTGCTGGCGCTGGTCGGCGCCGACGCCTCCGAGCAGAACTAGGCGGCGACCTCGGCCGGGGTCGGGCGGTCGTCCTCGCGGCGCGCCCGGCCGATCGCGACTCCGAGCGCCCCGAGGCCGACGACGGTCGCGGCAACCCCGACGAGCCAGCCGAGGACGGGGATCAGAGCAATGCCGCGGAGGATGCCCCAGCCGGCGAAGAAGGAGACGAAGCGGTGGCGCGGTGGCCCGACCACCCGCTCGCCGAGGAGCCAGCAGGCGGCGACGTAGCCGAGCGCGTAGAGCGGGACCAGGGCGAGGAGGATCGCTATCCCGAGCGGCAGGCCGACCAATGTCGCGATCGCGACAACGGCGACCAGCGGCAGCACGATGAAGAGCCCCAGCCCCACCGCCACCGCCTGACCGGCGCTGCCCCTGAAGGCGGCCGCCGTGGCGTCGGCCGCCTGCGGCGCGACCACCAGCAGCAGGAGCCCGAGGACCATCGTCGAGATCGTCACCGCGAGCCAGAAGGCGATCGCGCTGATGACGCCGATCCCCGCGACCGAGCCGAGGTCGTTCCAGTCCTCCTCCTGGACCTCGCCGCCGACCGTCGCCCGCGGCGATATCAGCGGCCGCTCGTCGGCGTACTTCGCGTTGTCGCCGATGACGGCGCCCGGCAGCGCCCGCAGCTGCCCGGCAAAGGTGACCACGTCGTCGTCGACCCTGCCACTGACGCGGACGTCGCCGGCGAAGGCGACTACCGACCCCTTGACGTGCCCGGCAACGTCGATGTCGCCATCGGCGACGACCACGTCCTCAACCGTCTCCCCGCGCGCGACGTCGACGTCGCCGGTGATGACGACGATTGCGTCCTCAGCGTCGCGGGCGGACGCCGCCGAAGGCGCGACCGCGAGGGCGCCCAGCACGAGCGCGGCGAGCACCACGATCCTGCGCAGGGAGCGGCTCTGGGGGAGGGCAACCGAGATCACCCTCCAATCCTCCCACGCCCTGTCAAGGCCGTCCGCAAAATAGGCTGCGTCCCTCGTGAACTCTCCCGGCCGACCCCTGGGCAACGCCGCCACCGCCGCCGTGATCGCCGCCCTCGGCTTTGCGGTCAGCCTGGCCGGCGATGCGACCCACGTCGCCTCCGGGACCACCGTCTACGAGTGGGACGACGTGCCCACGATCTGGCGCAGCGCGATCTGGTTCCCGTTCATGGTCAGCGGCGCGGTCCTGCTGGCGGCGCTGGCCGGCCGGCGGGCTGGGCTTCCCGCTGACCGGGTCCGCACCCGGGCCGACGCGGTCGGCGGCGTCGCCGCGATCGCGGCCCTCTACGCGGTCACGGCCGCCCTCAGGGGCGAGCCGGAAACAGTCTCGGTCCTGCTCACCGCCGGGATCGCGGTCGTGATCTGGTCCTGGTGGGACCCATCGCCGGGAACGCTCGCCCTCGCCGTGGCGGCGGCGGTGCTCGGCCCGCTCGCCGAGATCCTGATCGTCGAGATCGGCGCCGCCAGCTACACCCCGGGCTCGGACGGCCTCGGCGGGGTGGCGCCGTGGCTGCCCTGCCTCTACTTCGCCGCCGGCGCGGTCGCCGCCGGGCTATGGGCGGCGATCGCCCGCGACGGCGCGCCCTAGACCAGCTGCCCCAGCTTGCGGACCTGGAAGGCGCGGATGATGTCGCCGATGCCCTGCATCAGGGCCCAGATCCCGGCGAAGACCAGCAGCACGTACTGCTTCTCGATGAAGAACTGGCCGCCGGTCCAGAAGGCGAGGATCACCATCAGGATCCCGGAGATCAGGCCGACCCACCAGAGCTCCGAGACCTCGCGGGCGATGAACGCCTGGATGATCCAGAACACGCCGACGAGGAAGAACAGGAAGCCGAGGATGTCGGCGAGGGCGGCGAACGTGTTCTCCGGACTGATCAGCGAAAGGATCCCCGCGACCACGAAGAGGCCGCCGAAGATCCAGAACAGCCAGCCCCCGCTCTCGGCGAGCGAGGCGACCGCGAAGTTCTGCACCGCCGTCGCCAGGAACATGATCCCGACGATCACGCCGACGGTCGTCACCGACGCCTGGTCGAACTGGAGGATGACCAGCGCGACCACCGTCCAGCCGATCCCGAACAGCAGCCAGATCCACCAGAGCCTCGAGATACCGCCGATCGCGGCGCGTTCTCCGGGCGTGAGCGTGCTTTCCATTCCCCCAACTCCTTTCGGCAGCGGATTGGGCGGGACGATAGGAGCGCCGTAGGACGTCTTCGCTCTGCTCAGGCGACCCGCTCGAAGATCGCGGCCATGCCCTGGCCTCCGCCGATGCACATCGTCTCCAGGCCGTAGCGGGCCTCGCGACGGTCCATCTCGCGCAGCAGGGTGGCGAGGATGCGGCCGCCGGTGGCGCCGACTGGATGGCCGAGCGAGATGCCGGAGCCGTTGACGTTGACCCGCTCGAAGCCGTCCCCGAGGTCCCACTCCCGCAGGACCGCGAGCACCTGGGCCGCGAATGCCTCGTTGAGCTCGATCAGGCCGAGGTCGCCGAGGCCGAGGCCGGCGCGCTCGAGCGCGGCTGCCGCGGCGGGGACCGGGCCGATCCCCATCGTCTCGGGCGGGACGCCGGCCACCGCCCAGGAGACGAGACGGGCGAGAGGCCGGAGGCCGAGCTCGGCGGCGCGGCCGGGATGGGTGACGATGCAGGCGGAGGCGCCGTCGTTCTGCCCGCTCGAGTTGCCGGCGGTGACCGTCGCCTCGGGGTCCTCCCGGCCCATCACCGGACGACAGCCGCGAGAGGGCCTCGATGCTCGCCTCCGGCGCGCGGGTGCTCGTCGCGATCGACGGCGAGGGGGTCGCCGCGCCGCTGCGGCACCTCGACCGGGACGATCTCCTCGCCGAAGGCCTTCTCCTGGGCGGCGACCGCCCGCCGGTGCGAGAGCAGCGCCAGCTCGTCCTGCTCCTCGC
Source organism: uncultured Actinomycetes bacterium (assembly GCA_963720015.1). Lineage (GTDB taxonomy): Bacteria > Actinomycetota > Thermoleophilia > Solirubrobacterales > 70-9 > DATFPK01. Next base: position 44,498 of record CAVREA010000001.1, read on the forward strand.
GGGAGATCCCGTACTGGCGGCGCAGGTTCTCGGCGGTCTCGAGCATCCCGCCCGGCACCGGGTGGTCGCGGCCCCCGGCGGTGACCCGCGACCGGACCAGCCGGTCCTGAAGGTCGAGGCCGCCCATCCGCGTTCCCCAGCGCGCCTGGGTCGTGAAGTACTCGACCTGGCTCATGCTCTCCGCCCCGCCCGCGATGACGAGGTCGGCGACGCCGGTCTGCACCTCCATCGCCCCGGTGAGCACGGCCTGCAGCCCGGAGCCGCAGCGGCGGTCCACCTGGAGGCCCGGCACCTCGACGCCGAGGCCGGCGTCGAGCGCGGCGATCCGCCCGATCGCGGGCGCCTCGGCGTTCGGGTAGCACTGACCGAGGAGGACGTCGTCGACCGCGCCGGGATCGAGCTGCGAGCGCTCGAGCACCCCGCGGATCACGGTGGTGGCCAGCGCGGCCGCCGGAACGTCGCGGAAGACGCCGCCGAAGCGCCCGACCGGCGTCCGCAGGGGCTCGCAGATGACGGCGTCGCGCATGGCGCGGCAGGATAGTCGGGCCTCGGCGCGGTCCCGCTACCAGGGCACGCCGACGCGCACCAGGAGCCGCTGCCCGCACCAGAGCCGGGCCGAGCCGTCCTCGAAGCGCTGGAGGTGGAGGAGGCGCGGCTGGCCGCACTCGACCCGGGGCGCATAGTCGCCGGCGAGGGCGCTGCCGGCGAGGGCGGCGAGCAGGGCGACGGCGAGCAGGGCGATGCGAAACCTCATGCCGTAGCAAGGCCCCAGCCGGCCCGACTCTCCCCTCCCCCCGCGATGCGCACGTTCCGTCCCGCATCGGGACGTTTCGTGCGCACCGCCGCCGGTTGGCCCTTCGTGCGCACCGCCGCCGGTGGGCCCTTCGTGCGACGGTACGGCGCGTGGCCGAGCCCAGCGTCGCCGACCCAGAGGTCCCGGCCGGTCCGGAGCGCAGGCCCGTGGCGGCCTTCGCCGGGATCTTCGCGGTCACCCTGCTCGCGCTGCTCTCGGTCGGCGCCGTCCTGCCGGTGCTCCCCGTCTACGTGCGGGGGCCGATCGGCGCCGGCGACATCGCCGTCGGGGTCGTGATCGGCGCCTACGCGGTGACCGGGCTGATCGGGCGGCCGTTCGCGGGGAGGTTCGCGGACCGGCGCGGGCGGCGGCCGGTGGTGGTGGCGGGCACGCTGCTGGCGTCGCTCGCGGGCCTCCTCTACCTGGTCCCCGCCGGCCTACCGGGCCTGATCGTGGCGAGGCTGGTGCTCGGCGCCGGCGAGGGAATGGTGTTCACCGCCGGCTCCGCCTGGATCGTCGACCTCGCGCCCGAGGGGCGCCGGGGTCGCGTCATCGGCCTCTACGGCCTCGCGGTCTGGACCGGCCTCAGCCTCGGGCCGCTGATCGGGGAGACGCTGGTGCGGGTGGCGAGCTACGAGCTGGTCTGGGTGTTCGCCGCCGCCGCGCCCCTGGTCGGGGCGGCGATCGCAACCCGGCTCCCGGACCCGTTCCTGCCGCACACGCCGAGCGGCCGCGAGCCGCTGATCGCGCCGGAGTCGCTGCGGCCCGGGGTTGCGCTGGCAATGGCCTCGGTCGGCTACGCCGCCGTCGCCGGCTTCGTCGTCCTCCACCTCGACGCCCGCGGGGTCGGCCACGGGGCGGCCGTGTTCGGCGCGTTCGCGGCGATGGTGGTGCTGACCCGGCTGGTGGCGGGACACCTCCCGGATCGGGTCGGGCCCGCCCGCTGCGCGGTCGCCGCGGCCGCCGTCGAGGCGGCGGGGCTGGTCGCGATCGGCCTCGCCCAGAGCATCGCCGTCGCCCTGGCCGGCGCGCTGGCGATGGGGGCGGCCTTCTCCCTGCTCTACCCCTCGCTTTCGCTGGTCGTCGTCGGACGCGTCTCCGAGAAGCGGCGCGGCGCGGCGCTTGGAACCTTCACCGCCTTCTTCGACGCCGGTGTCGGCTTCGGCGCCCCCCTCGCGGGAGCGGCCGCCGCGCTCGCCGGCTATCAGGGAGCGTTCATGCTCGCGGCTGCCTTCGCGCTCGCCGGCGGGACCCTGGTGGCCCTCACGATCTCCTCCCGCGGCCGGGCCCTGATCGGGACCGCTCGCTGACCAGCCGAGGCCAGTGAGCCGTAACGGGCGGCGCCTATATTGGACCGAGATGGTGAAAGGAGATCCATGACGGACGAGACACGCGAGAAGGTGGTCAAGTCGGACGCCGAGTGGCGCGCCCAGCTCACCCCCGAAGAGTACGAAGTGACCCGCAAGGCCGGGACCGAGCGCCCCTTCACGGGCCGCTACTGGGACAACCATGCCGACGGCGCCTACCGCTGCGTCGGCTGCGGCACCGAGCTGTTCAGCTCCGACACCAAGTTCGACTCGGGCACGGGCTGGCCAAGCTTCACCGAGCCGGTCAATCTCGAGAACGTCGAGCTGCGCGAGGATCGGAGCCTGTTCATGCGCCGCACCGAGGTCGTCTGCCGCCACTGCGACGCCCACCTCGGACACGTCTTCAACGACGGGCCCGGGCCCACCGGCGAGCGGTTCTGCATCAACGGCTGCGCGCTCAAATTCGAAGAGAAGTAGCCCCTCCCGCCGAGTGTGCACTTGCGGTCTCCGGGACTGCACCAGCTGCACACTCGGCGGGTTGGGGGCGGATTAGACTCGGCGGGATGGGCCAGGCCGAGGACAGTTCGCAGGCGGAGCCGCGCGGGGTCAAGCTCGACCTCGCGGAGCTGGAGTTCAGCCCGACGGCCGCCCTCTTCGAGGGCCACCCGCGCGCCGGTGTGGACGTCTCGATCTTCGTCGCCCGCACGCCGCCCGGCGCCGCGGTCGAGCTCCACGTGCATCCCTACTCGGAGACGTTCCTGCTGCTACAGGGCCGCGGGCGCTGGACCCGCGGCGACGAGGTGGTCGAGCTCGAGCCCGAGCAGATCCTCACCGTGCCGCCGGACACGCCTCACGGCTTCCGCAACATCGGCGACGTGCCACTGCTCGTCGTCTCCGTGCACGAGCGCGGCACGATGCGCCAGACCTGGCTCGGCGAGGAGCCCGCCTGAGCGCTAGACGGTGCCGCCGGCGCCCAGGTAGCTGAAGCGGACCGCGAGCGCGACCGCCTCGGTGCGGGTGTCGACCTCGAGCTTGGCGATCGCGTTGCGAACGTGGGTGTGGACGGTTGCGGGGCTGAGCGAGAGGCGCTCGGCGATCTCCTTGACCCGCAGGCCCTCGGCGAGCAGCTCGAGGATCTGGCGCTCGCGCGGGGAGAGGTCGAGGAGCTTCTCGACCTCGGAGGGCTTGCCGCCGGCGAAATCGCCGCCGAGGAAGGTGCCGCCGCTGGTGACGGCCTTGACCGCCTTGGCGATGTCCTCGGCCGGCGCCGACTTGAGGACGTAGCCGGAGGCGCCGGCCCGCAGCGCCAGCGCCAGCAGGTCCGGCTGGGCGTGGGCGGTGAAGATGATCACCTTGGTCCGGGGCCGGACCTTGAGGACCTCCTTGGTGGCCTCGATCCCGTCGCGCTTGGGCAGCTCGACGTCGATGATCAGCACGTCGGGCTCGAGGCTCTTGACGACGTCGACGACCTCGCGCCCGTCGCCCGCCTCGCCGACGATCTCGACGATGTTCGAGTTGAGCATGCGCGCCTTGATCGCCTCGCGGACGATCTCATGGTCGTCGCATAGCACGACCCGCTTTGCCTCCCGAACGTTCATCGCCGGTTATCTCCGCATCTCTTGCTCATCACAGAACAGCATCGGCACCCCCATGCCCACCCCATTAGGGTGCGATTCTTTCAGGGGCGCCGTACGGATGCAAAACCGCGGGTACGTGAACCCGCCGTCTCGCTCCTGGCGGTTCTCGATCAGGGCAATCAATGTGCGGCCGCACAGCCACCGCGGTCCCGTTGAGAGTGTGGGGCTGCACGGGGGTTTCGCCGTCCGCTGGGCGATACCTACATCCCAGGCGCCGAGCCTGGTAGTCGGTCGTGTTCGAGCAGGAGGTCAGCTCCCGGTAGCGCTCCTGGCTCGGGATCCAGGCCTCGCAGTCGAACTTGCGCGCCGCCGGCGCGCCGAGGTCGCCGACGGGGATGTCGACGACGCGGTAGGGGATCTCGAGCTCGCCGAGGATGCGCTCCTCGATGGCGAGCAGCCGCTCGTGCTCGTCGGCCGAGGAGTCCGGCTCGACGAACGAGAACATCTCGACCTTGTCGAACTGGTGGACGCGGAAGATGCCGCGGGTGTCCTTGCCGGCGGCGCCGGCCTCGCGCCGGAAGCAGGTGGAGAAGCCCGCGTAGCGCAACGGCAGCGTGCCGGGCTCGAGGATCTGGTCCGCGTGCAGCGCCGCCAGCGGCACCTCGGCGGTGCCGACGAGGAAGAGCTCGTCCTTGGGGATCTCGTAGATCTGGTCGCGGTCCCCGGGGAGGAAGCCGGTCCCGTAGAGCGGCGCCCTCGCGCACCAGCACCGGCGGGACGACCGGCTTGTGCCCCTCGGAGCGCAGCAGCTCGAGCGCGTAGCGGACGAGCGCGAACTCGAGCATCACAAGGTCCCCCATCAGGTAGGCGAAGCGCGAGCCCGAGGCCCTCGCCGCCGCCTCGATCTCGATCAGGCCGAGCGAGGTGCCGATGTCGAGGTGGTCGCGGGGCTCGAAGTCGAACTCGCGGCGGGTCGCCGACCTCGCGCAGGGCTGACGGCGTCCTCCTCGGTCGACGCCGTCGGGGGCGTCCGGGTGCGGGAAGGTTGGGAAGCGTGGCGGCGATCCGGTCGCGCGCGGACTCGACCTCGGCCAGCTCCGACTGCATGCCCTCGAGCCGCCCCTTCAGCTCGCGCATCTCCGCGATCGCCTCCTCGGCGTCCCCGCCGGAGCGCTTCGCCTCGGCGATCGCCTCGGAGGCCTGGTTCTGCTCCGCCCGCCCGCCCTCGATCTCCGGCAGCAGCTCGCGGCGCCGGGCGTCGAGGCGGAGCAGCTCGTCGACCTCGCTCGGCGGCGCCGCGGCGCGCCAGCGCCTCCTTCACCCGCTCAGGCTCGGACGCGGATCAGCTTCAGGTCGAGCATCGCCCGCCCCGCGCTCGGAGCGCCCGCAGCGGCTGCGGCGCGGGCCTCAGGGCGCGCTCCCCGGCCGTGGGGATCTCCTCTGCCTCGGTGCCCGCGTACTTCGGCGACGAAGTCGGCCACCTGCTCCGCCTCGATCGCCGACGACGATGTTCTGCGGCATGATCGCCCCCGAGAAGCCGCCGTTGCGGATCGCGTAGAGAACGTCGTCGCGAGTCTCGTGGCGCTGGTCGAGGTTGGGGCCCTGGACGCGCTCGCCGCGGTTGCCGGTTCCCTGGGTGCCGGCGGCGGAGAGCGTGTGGCAGCCCGAGCAGCGCTCGGAGAAGATCACGGCCCCGTCGTAGTTGGGGTCGTCCTTGGCCACGGAGATGCTCTCCTTGCCGAACCCGCAGGCGGCCAGGGCGAGGCCGCAGGCGACGACCCCGAGGGCCGCCCATAGGCGCGGGGAGGCGAGCCGGGCTGAACTGTCCTTGGTCCGGAGGAGGCGCACGCCGCGCGCATCATATTGTCTGCCGCCGACCACGATGCCCCGCCCCGACCCCGACGAGTTCCGCGCCGCGATGGCCCTGATGCCGGCCGCGGTCACGGTCGTCACGCGCCGACGGCCAGGAGGGGCCGGCCGGCGCCACGGCGAGCGCGGTCTCGTCGCTGTCGCTGGACCCGCTGCTGATGATCGCGGCGCTCGACCGGGGCTCTCGCACGCTGCTCGCCGTGCAGGCGGCCAACCGCTTCGGGATCAACGTGCTCGGCGCCGACCAGGAGGAGGTGGCACGCGCCTTCGCCACCAAGGCCCCGGTTCCCGAGAAGTGGGATGGCGTGAGCTGGTCCGAGCGCGACGGCATCCCGGCGATCGATAAGGCGCTCGTCTGGGTCGCCTGCGAGCTGCGCGACGTGATCGCCGGGGGCGACCACGTGATCCTCACGGGCGAGGTCGCCGAGGTGGAGTCTCGCCCGGGCGAGCCGCTGATCACGCACCGCGGCGAGTACCGCGGCCTCGGCTAGAACGCCGAGCTGCTCGCCGCCGCCCGCAGCGCGAGGAAGAAGATCACCAGGCAGCTCACCGCCATCACCCCCATCTCGCGGCGCACGATCGCAAGCGCGATCCGCCGCTGGCGGTCCTTGGGCAGGCCCTCGAAGTCGAGGCCGACAAGCTCCTGACCCGCCGCGCCGGCGCGGATCGTCTCGGCGAGCAGGGAGACGAGCAGGGGCAGCACCCCGTACAGGTAGTGCAGGTCGTCGGCGCGGTGGCCGAGGAAGATCAGGATGATGCCGATCATCGCCTGCGCGAAGACCGCGGCCTGGGCGGTCCGCAGCAGGTACCAGAAGGGCACCGAGGGCTCGTCGCCGCAGCCAGCAGACGCCGCCGAGAAGGCCCGCCGCGAGGTTGAGCCCAAGGACGCCCACCCCGACGGCGAGGTGGACCTCAGTCATCCCCGATATCCGCCAAGGGAGGTCGGGATTTCGGCTTGATGATGCCGAAAATCACTATGTAGCAAGTCCGCACAAAGTGGGTGTATAACACCGCAGACAGGCGCCACCCCAGTCACCGCAACCACTTGCTCCAGAGCTATCTTCCGATCCTCGTCTTCGCGGCCCTAGGCGCCGGCGTCGGTCTCGCGTTCACCCTCCTCAACCACGTGATCGGGCCGAAGCGCCCGGCGCTGCCGACCACCCGCACGAGGCGCCAGGAGGAGTCCTACGAGTCGGGCATCCCGGTCGAGTACCGCCGCACCTTCCGCTTCGGGGTGAGCTTCTACCTGGTCGCGATGCTCTTCATCCTCTTCGACATAGAGGTGGTGTTCCTCTATCCGGTCGGGGTGATCCTCAACGCCGCCGACAGCGTCTTCGTCCTCGCCGAGATCCTGATCTTCGTCGCCCTCCTGCTGGTGGCCTTCGTCTACGTCTGGCGCAAGGGAGCCCTCGATTGGAGATAGAGAGCCGCAGGAAGCTGAGGGCGGTCCTGCCGCTGGAGCAGCCGTCCTCGCCTGCGGACCTGCGCGCTCGCCAGCTGCGCGCCCGCGACATGTTGCGCGGCGACCTCGACGGGGTCGACCTCGAGCGTTACGTCGAGGAGCGGGTGATGACGACCAAGCTCGACAAGGCGCTCAACTGGGCCCGCGCCAACTCCTGCTTCCCGATGACCTTCGGGCTCGCCTGCTGCGCGATCGAGGCCCCGATCGCGGTCGTCTCGGCCCGCTACGACCTCGCCCGCTTCGGCGCCGAGGCGCTGCGCGCCTCGCCCCGCCAGGCCGACCTGATCATCCTCTCGGGACGGGTCTCGATCAAGATGGCGCCGGTCATCCGACGCCTCTTCGACCAGATGCTGGAGCCGAAATGGGCGATCTCGATGGGGGCGTGCTCGTCCTCGGGCGGGATGTTCTCCAACTACGCCGTCGTCCAGGGCGCCGACAAGTTCATGCCCGTGGACGTCCACGTGCCCGGCTGCCCGCCCCGCCCCGAGGCCCTGATCTACGGCTTCAACAAGCTGCAGCAGAAGATCATGGACAACGCCGAGCCCGGGGTGGCGGACCCGCTACAACGCCCACGGGACCGAGGAGTGGGCTCGCGGCGGGCCCGCGAGCAGGCCCACGGGCGAGGAGACGGACGCCTACCGGGCCGCCCGGGAGCAGCTCCATGCCTGATGCGCCCGGGCTCGAGCTGATCCGGGCCGAGATCAACGAGCGCCACCCCGGCGCCGTCCTCGACACCACCTTCGCCCAGGAGCGCGGCGCCCTCGTCGTCGACCCCGGCCAGGTGCTCGGGGTGCTCGGCTGGCTGCGCGAGACGCCGGGGCAGGAGTACGGGTTCCTCTCCAGCCTGCACGCGGCCGACTACCTCCCCGCGGAGCCCCGCTTCGCCGTCCACTACGAGCTCCTCAACCGCGACCGGGTCGAGCGGATCAGGGTCAAGGCCGTGCTCGCGGACCCGGGCGGCGACTCGCTGCCGGAGCTCGATTCATGCGTCGAGATGTTCCCGACCGCCGAGCTCCAGGAGCGCGAGGCCTACGACTTCTTCGGGATCGTCTTCCGCGGCCATCCGGACATGACGCCGCCTCTTCATGCCCGACGACTACGTCGGCTGGCCGCAGCGGCGGGACTTCCCCATCGGCGGCGAGCCGGTCCTCTTCACCCACAACGAGGTGGACAGCCCGGGGTGGTACGAGTGAGCGCCGCCGAGCAGGCGGTCGCCGAGATCGAGGGGCAGGTGCCCGGGGGCGACGGTCGAGCTCGAGCCCGAGACCGAGGTGATGACGATCAACCTCGGGCCGCACCATCCCGCCACCCACGGCGTCCTCCGCCTGGTCGTCCAGCTCGAGGGCGAGAAGGTGCTCGAGCTGAAGCCGGTGATCGGCTACGTCCACACCGGGATCGAGAAGTCGTGCGAGGACAAGTCCTACTGGAAGGTGATCCCGTTCGTGGAGCGGATGGACTACGTCTCCTACTTCTTCCAGATGGAGGCGTTCTGCGGCGCCGTCGAGCGGCTCGTCGGCCTCGAGATCCCGGCCCGCGCCGAGCACCTGCGGGTGATCCACCTGGAGCTAAACCGGATCCACTCCCACCTGGTCTGGCTGGGGACCACCGCGCTCGACCTGGGCGCGATCTCGATGCTCTGGTACTGCTTCCGCGAGCGCGACAAGATCCTCGACCTGTTCGAGATGTCGGCGGGCCAGCGCATGCACACCCGCTACTTCCAGGTCGGGGGCGTGATCGAGGACATCCCGCTCGGCTTCGAGCGAGAAGCTGCGCGCGTTCATCGCCGACATGCCGATCCGGGTGGAGCAGTACCTGGACCTGCTCGACCGCAACGAGATCTTCCTCATCGCGGACCAGGAACGTCGGCATCGTCTCCCGCGAGCGCCTGCTCGAGCTGGGCGTCACAGGCCCGCTGCTGCGCGCCACCGGAGAGCCCTGGGACCTGCGCAAGGTCTTCCGCTACCTCGCCTATCCGCAGTTCGACTTCAGGATCCCGGTCGGCACCATCGGCGACTCCTACGACCGCTTCCGGGTGCGGCTCTCGGAGATGGTCGAGTCGACGCGGATCATCGAGCAGGCCCTCGACGGCCTCCCCGAGGGGCCGTTCATCGCCGACGACCGCAAGTACGTGCTGCCGCCGCGCTCGGAGCTCTCGACCTCGATGGAGGCCCTGATCCACCACTTCAAGCTGGTCACCGAGGGCTACCGGGTCCCTCCCGGCGAGATCTACTACTCGATCGAGTCGCCGCGCGGCGAACTGGGCTGCTTCGTCGTCGCCGACGGCTCCGCCAAGCCGGCCCGCGTCCACTTCCGCGATCCCTCGTTCGTCAACCTGCAGAGCTTCCGCGACATGTCGGTCGGCGGCTACCTCGCCGACCTGATCGTCAACCTCGGCATGCTCGACCCGATCCTCGGAGGAATCGACCGATGAGCGAGAACGGCCACCGGCTGCCGGTTGACGAAGCGCTGACCACCGGCCGCAGGCCGGACCTCGACCCGCAGGCCGTGCCGGAGCTGCACGAGGTCGACTGCCCGGCCGAGCTGCGCGAGGAGATCGAGCGGCTGATGTCGCGCTACCCGGAGAAGCGCTCGGCCTCGATCCCGGCGCTCTGGGCGGTGCAGCGCCGCTACGGCTGGTGCACCCCGGAGGGAATCCGCCAGGCGGCGGCGGTGATGCGGGTGACGCCGGCCTACCTGGAGTCGGTGGCAAGCTTCTATGACCTCCTCCACACCGAGCCCGTCGGCCGCCACCGGGTGCTCGTCTGCACCAACATCTCCTGCTGGATGAGGGGAGGCGACGAGCTCCTCGACGCCTTCTGCGAGGCTGCCGGCTGCGACCGCGAGCAGGCCGGTCACGGCGGCGCCATCTCCGCCGACGGCGAGGTCTTCGTCACCGGGTTCGAGTGCCTCGGCGCCTGCGACCTCGCCCCGATGGCCTCGATCGACGGGCGCTACTTCGGGCCGCTCGAGGCCGGCGAGGCCGCAACCGCGGTCGAGCAGCTTCGCGGCGACGGCGCGCTGCTGCCGGAGAAGGCGCTCGAGCGGCGCGCCGCTCGCGGGCGGGCCCGACCGCGAGCCCGACGAGCGGGTCGCGCGGAAAGGGGCGGAGGCGCCGAATGCGCTGAGACCCGGATGCTGCTCCGCCACGTGGACGAGGCGGGCCTCAACACGATCGACGTCTACCGGCGCCTCGGCGGCTACAGCGCGCTGGAGCGCTGCTGCCGCGAGGTGGAGCCGGAGGAGATCCTCCGCGAGCTCGAGGAATCCGGGCTGCGCGGCCGCGGCGGCGCCGGCTTCTCGATGGGCAAGAAGGCCTCCTTCCTGCCCCGCGGCGGGATGCGCAAGTACCTCTGCTGCAACGCGGACGAGTCCGAGCCGGGCGCCTTCAAGGACCGCGAGCTGATGCAGAAGAACCCGCACCAGCTGATCGAGGGAATCGCGATCTCCGCCCTCGCCGCCGACATCGGCCACGCCTTCATCTTCATCCGCGGCGAGTACGACCTCCAGGGCGACATCCTCGACGCCGCGGTCGCCGAGGCCTACGAGGCCGGCTACCTCGGCGAGAACATCCTCGGCTCCCACTACGACCTCGAGCTGGTCGTCCACCGCGGCGCCGGCGCCTACATCTGCGGCGAGGAGACGGCGCTCCTCGACGCGCTCGAGGGCAAGCGCGGCAACCCGCGCCTGAAGCCCCCGTTCCCCGCGGTCGAGGGCCTCTACGGCGGCCCGACGCTGATCAACAACGTCGAGACGCTCTCCAACGTGCCCCACATCGTCGCCAACGGCGCCGAGTGGTTCAAGAGCTTCGGCACCGAGCAGTCCCCCGGGACCAAGGTCGTCTCGGTCTCCGGCTGCGTGCGGCGTCCCGGCAACTACGAGGTCGAGCTCGGGCATCCCGACGCGCGAGCTGATCTACGACCTCGCCGGCGGGCCGGAGGAGGGCCACGAGGTCAAGGCCTTCTACCCGGGCGGCTCCTCCTCGCCGGTGCTGACCGCCGAGCGAGCTCGACCTCCCCTACAGCTTCGAGGCGATGGCCGAGGCCGGCTCGATGCTCGGCTCCGGCTCGATCATCGTCGCCGACGACCGCGTCTCGATCCCCGCACATGGCGCTGCGCACCGCGCGCTTCTACCACCACGAGTCCTGCGGCAAGTGCACGCCCTGCCGCGAGGGCACGAACTGGACGGTGAAGATGCTCGAGCGGGTGGTGCGCGGCGAGGCGACCCCGATGGACCTCGACATCGTCGCCTCGGTCCAGGAGAACATCATCGGCCACTGCCTCTGCGTGCTCGGCGACTCGATGGCGATGCCGGTCGGCGCGATGGTGCGCAAGTTCCGCGACGAGTTCGAGCGGCGTCGATGGCGCGAGTCGGGGCCGCCGCGCCGACGAGGTCGGCCGGATGGGCGCCGTGCGTCGGGCGCGCCGGAGACCGCTCGGGGCGGCCGACGATGAGCCCTGAGCGGCGCGAGATCACGCTGGTCATCGACGGGCGCGAGATCGAGGCCGACCGAGGGCGCGATGCTGGTCGACGCCGCCAAGCACGGCGACGTCGAGATCCCGGTCTTCTGTTACGAGCCGAAGCTGGGCGCGCCGGTCGGCGCCTGCCGCATGTGCCTGGTCGAGATCGAGGGGATGCCGAAGCTGCAGACCGCCTGCTCGACCCCGGTCCGCGACGGCATGGTCGTCTACACGCAGACCGACCAGGTGAAGGAGGCGCAGAACGCCGTGGTCGAGTTCCTGCTCGTCAACCACCCGCTCGACTGCCCGGTCTGCGACAAGGGCGGCGAGTGCCCGCTGCAGGACATCGCGATGGGCTGGGGGCCGGGCCGCAGCCGCTTCACCGACCCCAAGCGCCACTTCGAGAAGCCGCTGCCGCTCGAGCCCGCTGATCGCGATCGACCGCGAGCGCTGCATCCTCTGCTACCGCTGCGTGCGCTTCAGCCAGGAGGTCGCCGAGGACGAGCAGCTGCAGCTGCTCGAGCGCGGCGACCGCTCCTACGTCGGCACCTTCGACGACACGCCCCTACATCGCGCCGTTCCACGGCAACATCACCGAGCTCTGCCCGGTCGGCGCCCTGACCTCCTACACCTACCGCTTCCGCGCCCGGCCCTGGGACATCGAGCAGGCGGGCTCGATCTGCACGCTCTGCCCGAGCCAGTGCAACGTCAGCTTCACCGTCCGCGACGAGGAGGTGAAGCGGGTCCTCGCCCGCGACAACCCCGAGGTCGACGACGGCTGGCTCTGCGACAAGGGCCGCTACGGCTTCGAGATGCTCGGCCGCCGAGGCGCGGATCGACGGCGCCGCTGCTCCGCGCCGGCGGCAGCCTCCGCCGAGGCGAGCTGGCCGGAGGCGGTCGAGCGCGCCGCCGCCGGCCTGCGGGCGACCGGCGGCGCCGACGGCGGCGCTGGTCGGCGACGCCTCGAACGAGGAGGGCTACCTGGTGCAGCGGATCGCTGCGGCGAGGCGCTCGGCTCCCCGCACGTCGACTCGCGCCTCGCCGGCGGGCCCGACGCGAGGACGCGATCGTCGAGCTCGTCCGCGCCCGGCCGCTCAGCGCCCGGGTCGCGGACATCGACGCCGCCGACGCGATCCTCGTCGTCGGCGCCGACCCGCTGCACGCCTCGCCGATCCTCGACCTGCGGATCCGCAAGGCGGTGCGCCGCAACGGCGCCACGGCTCGCGTGGCGACCGAGCGGCCGACCGCGCTCGACGGCGGGCGCCGCCGCCGTCGCCGCGCTACGCGCCGGGCCGCGCCGCGGGCTTCTCTCGAGCTGGCCGGTCGCACGGCGGGCTCCGGGCGCCGGCGGCCGAGATCGCCGAGGCGCTCCGGCGGCACGGAGGACGTCGTGATCGTCTGGGGCGAGCGGATCGGCCGCGGAGCGCCGGCGCCCGCGCCGCGCTCGGCCTGCTCGGCCTCGCCGACGGGCTGGGGATCGAGGAGGCGAGGAGCACGGCGGGCTGCTCGAGGTCCCCGACGTCACCAACGCCCGCGGCCTGCGCGAGGTCGGCTGCCTGCCCGACGCCGGGCCGGGGCTGGCCGAGGCCGACGCCGGGACGCGACGTCGAGCGGATCCGCGACGGCGCTCGAGGCGGGCGAGCTGACGCGGCCTGCTCCTCTTCGGCGTCGACCCGATGCGCGACGTCCCCGACACCGAGGGCTGGCGCCGGGCGCTGCAGGCGCGCCGATTGCATCGTCGCCTTCTCGATGCTCGACAACGAGATCGACCGCCTTCGCCGACGTCGTCTTCCCGCTCGAGAGCCACGCCGAGAAGGAGGGAACCGTCACCCACCCCGACGGCCGCCTGCAGCGGGTGCGGCCGCAGCGCCGGCGGCCCGGCGACGTGCGGCCCGGCTGGCAGGTGCTGGCCGAGATCGCCGCGGCGCTCGGGCACGAGACCGGGATCGCGTCGGCTCCCGACGCGCTCGCGGCGGTCGCCGACGGCGGTCCCGTTCTACGCCGGGATCACGGACGAGGAGATCGGGGGCCGCGGCGTTCGCTGGCAGGAGCGCGACGCCGCAGCCGCCTTACCGTCGAAGCCGGCGGGCCGCCGGTGCCCCTCCCCGAAAGCGCGGAGTCTTCCGTCGAGGGGCGCCGGCGGCTTCTCGCGGAGTTCCGCCGGGGAGAGCGGCCGGCGACCGTCTGCAGCTCGGGACCTACCGCGATCTCTGGGCCGGGCCCGGTGACCGAGCTCAATCCGCCGCTGCGGTTCCTGAAGCCGGAGCAGCGGGTCGAGATCTCTCCCGAGGATGCGGAGCGCCTCGGGGTCTCCGATGGCGAGCGGTGCACGGTCGGCGTCGGAACGGGACCAGCGTCCAGGCGCGGGTCGGCAGTCAGGGAGCGGATGCGGGACGGGGCCGTCTTCCTGATCGAGGGGACGGCGGAGGGGAACGCCAACGCTCTGCTGAACGGGGGCGGCGAGCGCGGTCGGGGTCGGCGAAGGTCGAGCGCGGCGGACCTGATCGAGGTCGCCGAGTGATCCCGGTCGCCGACACGAGCTTCGCCGAGGCGACCTGGATGATGGTCGTCAAGTCGATGGTGATCTTCGGGGTCATCTTCGCGGTGCTGCCGATGCTGACCGTGCTCGAGCGCAAGCTGATCGGCCGCTTCCAGCACCGCTACGGGCCCAACCGGGTCGGCCCCTTCGGGATCCTGCAGCCGCTCGCCGACGTCGGCAAGCTGCTCTCCAAGCGAGGCGTTCCAGCCGGCGCAACGCGATCCCGACGCTGTTCGTCCTCGGGCCGCCGCTGGTCGTCCTCTCCGGCGTGATGGCGCTGGCGATCATCCCCTTCGGCGACGTCAAGGACGGGCGTCGGCTTCTACGGGATCGACGTCTCGATCGGGATCCTCTACTTCTTCGCCGTCGGCTCGATCGCGTTCTACGGGCTGCTGCTCGGCGGCTGGGCCTCGGGCTCCAAGCTACAGCTTCCTCGGGGCGATGCGCTCGGCGGCGCAGCTGATCTCCTACGAGGTCTCGATGGGGCTGGCGCTGCTCGGCGTGATCATGATGGCCGGCTCGCTCTCGCTCGTCGACATCGTCCGCGCCCAGGACGAGATCTGGTTCATCGTCCCGCAGCTCGTCGGCTTCCTGATCTTCATGGTCGCCGGCTTCGCCGAGACCAACCGGACCCCGTTCGACCTCCCCGAGGCCGACGCCGAGCTGGTCCAGGGGTTCATGACCGAGTACGGCGGGATGCGGTTCGGCTCCTTCCTGCTGGTCGAGTACATGGAGATAATCGTCGTCTCCGGGATCGCCGCGGCGATGTTCCTGGGCGGCTGGATGGGGCCCGGGCCCGGCTGGCTCGACCCGATCTGGATGCTGGCGAAGATGCTCGGCCTGGTCGATCTTCTTCATCTGGATCCGGGCGACGCTGCCGCGCCTGCGCTACGACCAGCTGATGAGCCTGGGCTGGAAGGTGCTGCTGCCCGCTGGCGACCCTGAACGTGCTGGTCACCGCGGTCCTGGTGGTGGTCTGGTGAGCGTGAACGCGAGGCCGCTTCCCCTACCTCGCCGACGAGGACGACGTGATCGAGGTCCTGCGCGGCCCCGAGCCGGGCGGGCCCGGCGGCGCCTACCGCGCCTTCGGCGAGACCCTGCGCGGGCTGAAGACGACGCTCGGCGCGCCTGATCGAGGGGCCGCTGACGATCCAGTACCCCGAGGAGAAGACCCCGGTCTACCCGCGCTTCCGCGGCCGCCACAAGCTGCACCGCTTCGAGGACACCGGCCTGGAGAAGTGCGTCGGCTGCTCGCTCTGCGCGGCGGCCTGCCCGGCCGACTGCATCCGCGTCGTCGCCGCCGAGAACGACCCCGCCGACCGCGTCTCCGCCGGCGAGCGCTACGCCTCGGTCTACGAGATCAACCTCTCGCCGCTGCATCTTCTGCGGCTACTGCGAGATCGCCTGCCCGTTCGACGCGATCACGATGGGCCACGACTACGAGATGGCGGACTACAACCGCTCCGACCTGATCTTCACCAAGGAGATGCTGCTCGCCGAGCCGATCGAGCGGACGCCGCTGCGCCGGGAGGGCGAGTAGTTGGTCGAGGTCGCCTTCTTCGCCGGCGCGATCGGCGCGCTCGGGGGCGCGATCGCCGTGATCGCCGCCCGCAACCCGTTCTTCAGCGTCCTCGCGCTCGTCGTCCACCTCTTCTCGCTGGCGGGCCTCTTCCTGCTCCTGCACGCCGAGTTCGTCGCCGCGGCGCAGGTGGTCGTCTACGCCGGCGCGGTGATGGTCCTCTACGTCTTCGTCGCCGCCTACGTCGGCGGCTTCGAGGAGTCGGTGTGGGAGCCGATCCCCGGCCAGCGCCTGCTCGCCCCGCTGCTCGGCGGCGGCGCTCTTCGTCGAGCTCTCGATCGCGGTGCTCGGCTCCTCGCTGAAATCGCTCGGCACCGAGGGCGCGACCCTCGAATCCGGCTTCGGCCAGCCGGCGGCGATCGGCGAGCTGATGCTGGAGAAGTTCCTGATCGCCTTCGAGGTGTCGTCGATGCTGCTGCTGCTGGCGGCGGTCGGCGCCATCGTGCTCGCCGGGCCGCAGAGCCGGAGGGGAGCGCGCGCCGTGGCGGCTGAGTGGTACCTGGTGCTCTCGGCGCTGCTCTTCGCCATCGGCGCCGGCGGAGTGCTGATCCGGCGCAGCCTGGTGGTCATCCTGCTCTGCCTCGAGCTGATGCTCAACGCCGGCAACCTGGCGCTGGTCACCTTCAGCCGCATGCTCGGCGACCAGGACGGGCAGATCTTCGCGTCGATCGTCATGGTCGTCGCGGCCTGCGAGGTCGTGATCGGGCTCGGCCTGATCGTCGCCCTCTACCGCCGCCGCCTGCCGCTCAACGTCGATGAGTTGAGGGGACTGCGCGGGATGAGTGCGACCGCCTATGCCTGGCTGGTGCTCGCGTTCCCGCTTGCCGGGGCGGTCGTGATCGGCCTCAGCTTCCGCCTCGTCTCCGGCCGGGTCGCGGGGATCATCGGCACGACCGCGATCGGGCTCGCCTTCCTCAGCGGGATCGGAGCCCTGGTCGATGCTGCTCGACAAGCCCGCCGAGGAGCAGCCACCTGACCTCGTCGCTGTGGACCTACGCGGAGGCGGCCGGGCTCGACATCCAGCTCGGCATCCTCGTCGACCCGCTCTCGGTCTTCATGGTCCTCGTGGTCACCGGCGTCTCGTCCTGATCCACCTCTACTCGGTCGCCTACATGGAGTCCGACCGGGGGCTACCACCGCTTCTTCAGCTACCTCAACTTCTTCGTCTTCTCGATGCTGCTGCTGGTCCTGGCGGGGAACTTCGTGCTGCTGATCGTCGGCTGGGCGTTCGTCGGCTTCGCCTCCTACGCGCTGATCAGCTTCTGGTACCGCCGCGGGACCGCCACCGCGGCCGGGATGAAGGCCTTCGTGATCAACGTCGTCGGCGACGTCGGCCTCGTGCTGGCGGCGATCCTGATCTTCCGCGACACAGGCGCGATCGACTTCGGCGCGGTCTTCGAAGCCTCTCCGGAGGCGTTCTCGACCAACGAATGGGCGATCGTCGCGATCTGCCTGCTGCTGCTGGTCGGGGCGTTCGCCAAGTCGGCGCAGCTGCCGCTCCACACCTGGCTCCCCGACGCGATGGAGGGCCCCACCCCGGTCTCCGCCCTGATCCACGCCGCGACGATGGTGACCGCCGGCGTCTACCTGATCGCCCGCACCCATCCGCTATTCGAGCTGGCCCCGACCGCCGCCGACATCGCTGCCTTCACCGGGCTCGCAACCCTGCTGGTCGCCGGCTCGATCGCTCTCGTCGTCACCGACCTCAAGCGGATCATCGCCTACTCGACGATGAGCCAGATCGGCTACATGGTGATGGGCGTCGGGATCGGCGCCTACTCCGCGGGGCTCTTCCACCTGATGACCCACGCCTTCTTCAAGGCGCTGCTCTTCATGGCGGCCGGCTCGATCATCGCGGCGATGGCCAACCGCCAGGACATCGACCGGATGCAGGGCTTCGGCAGGGCGATGCCGTTCACGGCGGCGACGCTGATCATCGGCTCGCTCGCCCTGGCGGGCTTCCCAGGCACCTCCGGCTTCTTCTCCAAGGACGAGATCCTCTCGTTCGCCGACGACCGCGGCGGCATCTACACGCTGATGGCGATCGGCGGCTACATCGGCGCGCTGATGACCGCCGTCTACTCCTTCCGGCTCGTCTTCAGGGTCCTGCCCGGCGAGCCCAACGCGGAGGCGCGGCACCTGATCGACACCGGCCACGTGACCCACGGCGAGCCCGAGAACCCGGCGACCGGCGAGCCCGAGGACGCCGACGTCGGCTTCCCCGGGCCCGAGCACCACATCGCCGAGCAGGCATTCCCGATGAAGGCGGCGATGGCCGTGCTGGCGTTCCTTGCCCTGGTCGGCGGCCTCGTCCAGATCCCGGGGGTCGACGACGTCATCGGCAAGTTCCTCGAGCCGACCTTCGAAGACTCGGCGCTGGCGCAGATCCATCCCTCGACCGGGCACGAATGGCTCGGGCTCGGGATCGGCTCGGTCGTCTCGGTCTTCGGCATCTTCATCGCCTACTTCCTCTACGTGGCCCGCCCGGGAAGCACCGCGCTGCTGATCGAGCGGCTGCGGCCCCTGCACACCTTCCTCTACAACAAGTGGTACTTCGACGAGGCGATCGACGTGCTCGTCGTGCGGCCCGCTCTGGCGATCGGCCGCTTCGCCAACCGGACCTTCGAGCGGGTCGTCGTCGACGGGATCGTCACCGGCACGGCCGGGGTGGTTCGCGGCGCCGGCGGCGTGGTCCGCACCGCGCAGTCGGGCTTCGTGCGCTCCTACGCGCTGCTTCTGGTCGGCGGCTTCGCCGGGCTCGGCCTCTACTTCCTGGTGGTGGCGACGTGATCAACTCGGTCGTCTGGACGCCGCTGCTCTTCGGACTGATCGGGCTCTTCCTGCCGCGCCGGGCCGCCGGCCCCTGGGCGGTGCTGGGCACGCTCGTGACGCTGGCGATCGCCGCCGGCCTGACGATCGACTTCGACTCGGGGGAGGCGGGCCTGCAGCAGACCGTGGACGTCGCCTGGATCTCGGGTCTCGGCGTCGACTACAGCCTCGGCCTCGACGGGCTCAACGTCTTCCTGGTCCTGCTGACGGCGATCGTCTGGCTACCGGCCACCGCCTTCGCCGCCCGCCGCGAGCAGGAGCGGCCCGCATCTCTTCTACCTGATGATGCTGCTCGGCGAGACGGCGACGATCGGCGCCTTCGTCGCCCAGGACCTACTCCTCTTCGTCCTCTTCTTCGACCTGATGCTGGTGCCGTTCTACTTCCTCTTCGGCGCCTGGGGCGGCGAGGGCAGGATCGCGGCCACGACGAAGATGATCGTCTACACGCTGGTCGGCTCGCTGCTGATGCTGGTGGCGGCGATCGCGACCGCGATCCTCTCCGCCGACGGCCAGCTCACCTTCTCGATCCAGGAGCTGCAGCAGAACGTCCTCGGCGAGGGCAGCCAGGACTGGCTGTTCTGGTTCTTCGCGGCCGCCTTCCTGGTCAAGATGCCCGCCTTCCTCGTCCACGGGTGGATGCCGGACGCCTACCGGGTGGCGCCGCTGCCGGCGCTCGCCGTCTTCTCCGCCGTCCTCTCCAAGGTCGGCGCCTACGGGTTCCTGCGCATCGTGCTGCCGCTCTTCCCGGACGCGACGATCCAGTTCCAGGAGGTCGTCCTGGTGATCGCCCTGGCCTCGATCCTCTACGGGTCGGTGATGGCGTTCACGGCGACCAACGTGCGCCTGATCGCCGGCTACTCGTCGGTCGCGCAGCTCGGCTTCATCACGGCCGGCGTCTTCGCGCTGCGCCCCGACGGCGCCGACGGCGCCATCCTGCAGATGGTCAACCACGGCCTCGTGGTGGCGCCGCTGATCCTGATCATCGCGATCCTCGCCGAGCGCACCGGCAAGGAGGACATCCGCGAGATGGGTGGCTACGCGGCGCGGGCGCCGGTCCTCGCCGCGCTCTTCATGATCGTCACCCTCGCCGTCCTCGCGATGCCCGGCTCCTCCAACTTCATCGGCGAGTTCTTCATCCTCAACGGCCTCCTCCAGGCCAAGATCGTCTACGCGTTCGTCGCCTCGATCGGGATCGCGCTCGCCGCCTTCTACGCGCTCCGCCTCTACCAGCAGACGATGCATAACCGCCACCCCGGAGGGCATCGTCTCGCGCGAGATCTCGCTCCGCGACGGCGTCGTCGTCGGCTCGCTGGTCGCCTGCATCGTCGCGCTGGCGTTCTACCCGCACGTGGTCCTCAACAAGACCGACGGCTCGGCGACGGCCGCGGTCGCCGCGGTCACCGGCATCGAGGGGGAGACGGCGACCGCCGAGGAGTCCGAGCCGGAATGACCTTCACCGCTCCCGAGATCGACTACGCGGGGCTGGCGTCGACGATCGCGCTGACGGCGGGGATCTGCGTCGTCCTCCTCTCCTCGGTCTTCGAGCCCTTCAAGCGCAGCGCCCCGGTCCTCACCCTGATCACGCTCGCCGCCGCCGGGGGCCTGCTGGTCTGGCAGTGGCAGGAGCGCCACGACCTGGTCGCGGGAGCGCTGCGGCTCGACGAGCTCGCGGTCGCGATCGGGCTGATCGTCGTCCTCGCGGCGGCCTTCACCGTGCTGCTCTCGATCCGCGAACCGGCGGTCGAGCAGGCGGGCTCGGGCGAGTACCACGCCCTCCTGCTCGGCTCGGTGCTCGGGATGACGCTGCTGGCGCAGGCCCAGAACCTGGTCAGCTTCTTCATCGCGATCGAGACCCTCTCGATCCCGCTCTACATCCTCTGCGCGACCAACCTGCGCCGCCCCGAGTCGCTCGAGTCGGGGCTCAAGTACCTGATCATCGGCTCGCTCGGCTCGGCCACCCTGCTCTACGGGCTCGCCTTCATCTACGGCGGCTCGGGCTCGACCGACTTCACCGAGATCGCCACCGGGATCGGCCGCGAGGGCGTGCTCGGCGATCCGCTGATCCTGGTCGGGATCGCGATGGCCGCCACCGGGCTGGCCTTCAAGATCTCGATCGCGCCCTTCCACCAGTGGACGCCGGACGTCTACGAGGGCGCCCCGACGCCGATCACGTCGTTCATGGCGGTGGCGACGAAGGCGGCGGCGTTCGCGGTCTTCATCAGGTTCTTCGACGTGGCGCTGGTCCCTGAGTCCGGCAACTGGGACACGGCCCTGGCGGTGCTCGCCGCGGTCTCGATCGTCGTCGGCAACATCGGCGCCCTCGGCCAGCGCTCGCTGAAGCGGCTGCTCGGCTACTCGAGCGTCGCCCAGGCCGGCTACATGCTGGGCGGCCTCGTGGTCGCGTCCGAGGCGGGCGTCAACGCCCTCGTCTTCTACCTCGCCGCCTACCTGTTCATGAACCTCGCCGCCTTCGCCGTGATCGTCGCCCGCGAGCGCGAGACCGCGTTCGGCGACGACATCCGCGCCGTCGAGGGCCTGGGCGCCGAGCGCCCGGCCCTCGCCTGGCCGCTGACGATCTCGATGATCGCGCTTGCGGGCCTGCCCGGCACCGCGGGCTTCATCGGCAAGCTCTACCTGATCGAGGCGCTGGTCGAGGGCGACTTCACCTGGCTCGCGGTCTTCATCGCCGTCGGCACGATGATCTCGCTGGCGTACTACCTGAGGGTGGTCGCCGCGATGTGGATGCAGCCCGCCGAGGAGACGGCTGTCACCGGTGAGATGCCCGCGGTCGCCGGCGCCTCCCCCGAGGCGGACCCGATCGACCCCGCCGCCCACCGCCGTCCCTACCTGCTAGGCCCGGCCGTCCTCGCCGCCGCCGCCACCGTCTTCTTCGGGGTGATCCCCCAGCCCCTGGTCGAGTTCGCGGAGCAGGCCGGCGCCGGGATCGCGCCGTTCCTCTAGGCCGCCGGGCGATGCTCCAGCACGTCTCGATCGAGGTCCACCCCGGCGACGTCGAGCGCACGGTCGAGTTCTGGGAGGCGATCGGCTTCACCCGGATCGAGGCGCCGGGGCCGATCAACCCCTACGTCACCTGGCTCGAGCGCGAGGGGACGCAGATCCACCTGATCCACAGCGAGGAGCCGACGATCCCGGTGCTCGGCCACGCTGCTGTCGTCGCCGCGCCGTTCGATGAGACGATCGCCCGCGTGGCCGCCGCGGGCTTCGAAGTCGAGGAGCACCGCGAGCTCTGGGGCGCGCGGCGCTCGTTCGCGATCGGCCCCGGGGGTCATCGCGTCGAGCTGATGGAATCGCCGCCGCCGCGCACCGTCTGAGGCCGCTCCCACCGTCTTTTCCGCGGGCTCGACCCGCCGCGCGGCCAGGTAGCCTCACCTGTCCCGTGCGCTACCCGGTAGAGACCTTCTCGGCCGAGGAGCGAGAGCTCCTCGCACCCCACTTCACCAACCTCGACCGACCCGTCTTCGCGCTGGTCAACCTGCCCGAGACGGTCAAGGGGGCGCTGTTCGCCCGCTACTCGCGCTACTCGGGCACGGTCCGCCGGCTCTTCCTCGAGGAGTTCGCCGAGGACGTCGCCGGCGGCTCCCGCCCCTTCGACGGCGAGGAGGGAGAGCGGGCGGCGAAGCTCTACGAGCGGGTGTTCCTCGGCTACGGCGACGACTCGATCGCCCAGGTCGGCGGCGCCCACATCGCCGCCGAGTGGACGTCGAACATCCTCACCAAGCTGCTCCAGCGCGGCCGCCTTGCGGCCTATCTGGAGCAGTCGACCCGCTACATCCCCTACGACAAGCCCCTGCCCGAGGAGGCGGGGGGCGGCTACCGCTACTACCGCGACGACGACCTCGGCCCGGAGTTCGCGACGGCGATGGACAACCTCTTCACGATCTACTCCCGGTCGCTGACCGAGGTCGAGAGGTGGGCCGCCGAGCGCTGGCCGCGCGGCGAGGGCGAGCCCGAGGGGCCCTGGCTGCGCTCGATCCGAGCGAAGGCGCTCGACCTGCTGCGCGGCCTGTTGCCGGCGGCGACGCTCAGCCACGTCGGCATCTACGCCTCGGGGCAGGCCTACGAGCAGCTGGTCATGCGGCTGATGGCCTCGCCGCTGCCCGAGGCCCGCGACTTCGGCGCGATGATCCTGCGCGAGCTGCAGCAGGTCATGCCCAGCTTCGTCTCCCGGGTGGACCGCCCCGACCGCGGCGGCGAGTGGATCTCCTACCTGGAGGCCCGCCGCGAGGCGACCGAGCGCTGGGTGTCGCGGCTCGGGCTCGACCGGCGCTCGGCGGGCAGCGGGGCGCCGGCGGTCGAGCTGGTCCACGTCGACGGCACCGAGGAGGACCTGCTCGCCTCCTGCCTGTTCGAGGCCGCGACCGCGCCCGAGGAGGAGATCCGGGCCCGGCTCGACGTGATGACCCGCGAGGAGCGGGTCGAGCTGCTGGCGGCGATGGTCGGCGAGCGCGCCAACCGGCGGTACCGTCCCGGTCGCGGCTTCGAGGCGCTCCGCTACCGCTTCGAGATCGTCTCCGACTACGGCGGCTTCCGCGACCTGCAGCGCCACCGGATGCTGACCTGCCAGTGGCAGCGCCTCTCGCCGGACCTCGGCGCCGGCCTGCCCGAGGAGGTGCGCGAGGCCGGCGTCGGCGACGACTACGAGCGCGCCCTCGAGATCTCGCGCGAGGAGTACGAGCGGCTCACCGGCGCCGGCCTTCGGGAGGCCGCCCCCTACGCGCTCTGCCTCGGCTACCGGATCCGCTACGTCCTCGACCTCAACGCCCGCGAGGCGATGCACCTGATCGAGCTCCGCTCCGGCCGCGAGGGGCACCCGACGTACCGCGCGGTGGCGCAGGCGATGCACGAGCGGATCGCCGCCGTGCACCCCGCGGTCGCCGCGGCGATGAGCCACGTGGACCAGACCCGCGAGCCGCGGCTGGAACGCATGCTGAGCGAGATCCGCACCCAGCGCAAGCGGCTGCAGGCGGCCGAGCGCTCCGAGGCCGAGGCGCCGCCGGGCCTCAGCCCGCTCGGCTAGGCTGCCCGGCCCCCGCCAGCAGCGCCAGCAGCCACAGCGGCGCGACCACCGTCAGCGCCAGCGCGACGGCGTTGCCGATCGCGTCCCCCGCCCCGAACGGCCCGAGGTTGAAGAGGTGGAAGACGGTGTGGGGGACGGCGAAGGCGAGCCAGGCGACGAGGGTGACGGCGGTCAGCCGGCGCTCGAGCCAGTAGCCGGCGGCGATCAGGATCACCGCGGTGGCGACGAAGAGGCCGCCGACGTCGCGGACGAGGTGCTCGCTGTAGGAGGGAAGCGCCTCGACCCAGCCGCGGCCGAACGGGAAATCGTCGTAGAAGGAGCGCGGTGCCAGGAGCGCGTAGAGGCCGTTGACGAGCTGCACGGCCCCGAGCCCGTAGAGAACGGCGCGGAACTCGAGCCGGTGGGCGGCGATCGGGTCTCGGCCGTCCGCGGGCACGCCAGCAATCTACCCGGCGCCCGCTAGGGGATGCCGCGGCGGATCTCGCAGCCGGGGGCGGTGTCGCGCCCAGGCCCGCCGATGCAGACGTCGCGCCCGGCGCCACCGCGGAGCGCGTCGCCACCGGTGCCGCCGCAGAGGCGGTCGGCGCCGCCGCGGCCGCGGCCGGTGTCGTCACCCGCCCCCAGCCCGATCGTGTCCGATCCCCCGCCGCCTGCCAGCGACTGCGACGCGGCGCTGCCGAGCTGGGTGACCAGCCGCCCGCCGCAGCGGACTGCACGGCCGCGCGCGGCGCGGTAGAGCTCCTGCGCCACGTCACCGAGATAGGGCCCGAAGAGCCGGTCCTCGAGCCTGATGATGATGATCCCGCGGTAGTAGCTGTTGACCGAGAGCAGCCTGCCGCCGGCGACCCAGCCACCGCCGCTCGAGCCCTCGTTCATGTCACAGCGGATCGACATCGTGCGCGGCTGGTCGGTGTCCTCGTCGGCGCCGGTGTAGGGCGAGCGGCACTCCTTCAGCGTCTCGCCGTCGAACTGGCCGGCCGCGGGGTAGCCGAACGACTCGTAGGTCTGCGCGCGCGGCTGGTTGAAGCCGATGCCCCGCGCTCCGATCACGTCCTGGAGGGCGCGGCCCCTGGAGTTGCGAGCGACGGTCGCCATGCCGAGGTCGAAGGAGATGTTCTCCGAGGCGACCCAGGGCGGCGCGGCACGGAGCGCCGAGGCCGGCCAGCGGCCGAAGGGGGCGCTGCCGTTGCGGTAGCCCGGCACGAACGTCCAGTTCGTCGCCCACTTGGCGCCGATGTGGACGCAGTGGCCGGCGGAGACGACCAGGCTGCGCCCGGGCGAGTTGACGGCGGTCGCCGAACAGCTGAAGTCCCCCTCCCCCGGATAGGTGGCGAAGACGCGGCCGTGGACCCGGTTGGGGAAGGCGGTCTCGTTTCCCGGCGAGAAGGCGGAGGAGGTTGCGGTGCCGGGGAGCAGCGCCGCCCGCGAAGGCGCGCCGGGCGCGGCCGCCGCGACCGAGGCGGGACTGCCCATCCGCCCGGTCCGGGGACCGGACGTGGACCCGGAGGCGGAGAGCGGCCCGAGCAGGGCCTCGACCGGCTCGGCAGCGCGCATCCGCGACCTCGTCCAGTGGGCGGCGACCGCCCCAGGGGCCTGGGCCACCCGGTGGAACGCTCGCGCCTGTCCGGCGCTGCTGCCCCCCGCCGCCGGTGCGAGCAGGGCGGCAGTCGCCAGGACCGCGAGGAGCCCTCCTCCCGGAAGAGCAGCTGTGCGCGCACGCCCGCCCATCCGCAGCGAGGCTAGCAACGGCCCGCTGGACCGGAGCCGGTTGCGGGACTACGATGGCGGACAGGGTGAGAGGAATCGGAGCGGCAGCGATCGTCGCGGCTCTCGTGCTGGGATCGGCCCCGGCCGGCGCCCCGGCCGCCGACCTCGGCGGCGCCGCGCCGGCCGCGGCGGTGGCCGAGGCCGTGGCGGTCGAGCCGGCCGGGCGCGGCCCCCGTCCGGTTCGCAGCGGAGCGGCGATCTCCGCGACCGCGGGCGTCAGCATCGGCGACAACTTCTTCGATCCCGAGACGATCACCATCGGCCTCGGCGACACCGTCACCTGGGCCAACGGCGGGACCGCCCCCGAGGGGCACACCGTCACCGGCTCCGGCTTCGACTCGGGCGTGATCGAGGAGGGCGGCGCCTTCTCGCATCGCTTCGACGCGGCCGGGGTGTTCGACTACGTCTGCGAGCTGCACGACGACATGGCCGGCACGGTCGTCGTCCGCTCACCCTCCTCCGGGGGCGGCGGCCCGGACGAGCCCACCGGCTCCGGTGACGGCGGGGGGGGTGGTGGGGGCGGCGGCGGCTCGGCGGGCGGAGGGGCCGAGAGCGGCGGCGGCGGGAGCGGGAGCGGCGGCGGCACCACCGGCCCGGGCTCGGAGTCCGACGCTGTCTCCGGCGGCGACGCCGCGGGCACCGACAGCTCGCTCCCCGCGACCGGTGCGGAACTGCTCCGGCTGGCGCTCGCGGGCGCGCTGATGATCGCCTCCGGCCTGCTCCTGCGCCGCCGCAGCACCTGGCCCTGAGCGTGGCCCCCTCGCGCCGGCTGCTGCTCGCCGGGCTCGTCCTCGCCCTGGTGCTTGCGCCGGCTCCGGCGACGGCGCGCTGGCAGCCGAAGCCGAGGACGGCGCCGTGGCAGTGGCAGCTCCAGGGCCGGATCGACACCTCGGTGCCCGCCAAGGTCTACGAGGTCGACGGCTTCGACGTCGGCCGCTCCGTCGTGCGCCGGCTGCACCGGCAGGGACGGAGGGCAATCTGCTACCTCGACATCGGCGCCTGGGAGAGCTACCGGCCGGACGCCCGCGCCTATCCGCGCTTCGTCCTCGGCAAGGCCTACGAGGGCTACCCCCAGGAGCGCTGGCTCGACATCCGCCGGATCGGGGCGCTGGCGCCGATCCTGCGCAGGCGCTTCCGGATCTGCGCGCGGAAGGGCTTCGACGCCGTCGAGCCCGACAACATCGCCGGCTGGGAGAACGACACCGGCTTCCCCCTGACCCGCGCGGATCAGCTCCGCTTCAACCGCTGGGTCGCCCGCGAGGTTCACCGGCGCGGCATGGCCGTCGCGCTCAAGAACGACGGCCGCCAGGCCGCGCAGCTCGTCCGCAACTTCGACTTCGCCGTCGTCGAGGAGTGCTTCGCCTACGACGAATGCGGCCAGTACTCGGTGTTCGTCGAGCGCGGCAAGGCGGTCTTCAGCGCCGAGTACGAGCTCTCGCCCGGCCAGTTCTGCCCGCAGGCCCGGAGCCTGCGATTCAGCTCGATCCGGAAGGGCTACGACCTCTTCTCCAGACCCTGGACCCCCTGCGGCTAACCCCCGCCGAGTGTGCACTTGAGGTCGTGACGGCGACCCCGCGCGCACACTCGGCGAAGCGGTGGGGCGAGAATCCGGCGAGTGTGCGCTTGGGGTCGTCGTGGCGCATGGAGATGCACGTTCGGCGGGGTTGTGGCGGCTTGTGGAGGTGCAGCATGGGGTGGTCTCCCGCGAACAGCTGCTTGATTTCGGGGTTCCGGCGGCGGCGATC
Organism: uncultured Actinomycetes bacterium; assembly: GCA_963720015.1. GTDB lineage: Bacteria > Actinomycetota > Thermoleophilia > Solirubrobacterales > 70-9 > DATFPK01. Next base: position 71,461 of record CAVREA010000001.1, read on the forward strand.
CGGCACCGGGTCGCCCGCGGCCGCCTGCACCCACTGCTGCGAGGCGTCTACGCGGTTGGGCGACCCGGGGTCTCGGAGAGTGGCCACTGGATGGCTGCGGTCCTCGCCGCCGGGCCCGGTGCGCTCCTCAGTCATGGCAGCGCCGCATCCCTGTGGGGCCTGCTGCCGCAGGCCCCGGCCCGCACCGAGGTGACGGTTCCGCCCGGGCGCTCGGCCCGGACCCCCGGCCTGTGCGTGCACAGGCGCGCGCCCATACCCTCGCACCGCACCCGCCGCCTCGGCATTCCCGTCACGACGCCCGCCCGCACCCTCGTCGACATCGCCTGCCGGCTCGGGCAGGAGGCACGGGAGCGCGCCGTCGCCGATGCCGACCGGCTTGGCCTGATCGATCCGGAGGCGCTGCGGGCGTGGACCTCGCGATGCCCGTCGATGCGGGGGATCGCGGTTCTGCGCGACAGCCTCGATCGGCATACCTACACGCTCACCGACAGCCGCCTCGAGCAGCGCTTCCTTCCGATCGCCCGCCGCGCGGGCCTGCCGCCGCCCCGAACCCAGGTCCGCCTCGGACGCTACCGGGTGGACTTCTACTGGCCGCAGCTCGGTCTGGTGGTGGAAACGGACGGGCTCCGCTATCACCGCACAGCGGACCAGCAGGCGCGGGACCGCGTGCGGGACCAGTTCCACCTGGCGGCGGGCCGCACCCCGCTGCGATTCACCCACACCCAGGTGGTCCTCGAGCCTGCGCAGGTCGAGCGCACCCTGCGCGCGGTCGCAGGAAGGCTGCGCGAGGCCCCCAACGACCTCAAGCAGCGGCCGCCGGGCCGTTTCGCCCGCCCCGCAGCGGGGACATAGGATCACCGGAGGCGACCAGGAGGAGATCGCATGGCCGAGGGTTCCGAGCTCGACGTACTGCTGCACACCGAGCAGACATTCCCGCCGCCGGAGGAATTCGCGGCCCAGGCGAACGCGTCGGACCCGGAGATCTACGAGCGCGCCGACGCGGACCCGGACACCTGGTGGGCGTCCTGGGCCGAGAAGCTCGACTGGATCGAGCCTTGGGACGAGGTCCTCGACTGGTCGGATCCGCCCTTCGCCAAGTGGTTCCCAGGCGGCCGGCTCAACGTCTCGGCCAACTGCCTCGATCGCCACGTGGAGGCTGGGCGCGGCGACCGGGTCGCCTTCCACTGGGAGGCCGAGAACGCCGACGACCTCGGCGACGGCGGGCGCGTCGCCGTCACCTACGCCGACCTCCTCGACCGCACCCAGCGCTTCGCCAACGTGCTCAGGTCGCTGGGGGTTGGGAAGGGCGACGTGGTCGGGATCTTCATGCCGATGGTGCCGGAGGCGGTCGCCGCAATGCTCGCCTGCGCCCGGATCGGCGCCATCCACAACGTCGTCTTCGGCGGCTTCTCGGCCTCCTCGGTGAAGGAGCGGATGGAGGTCTCCGACGCCAAGGTCCTGGTCACGGCGGACGCGACCCTGCGCCGCGGCGAGCCCGTGCCGATGAAGCCCAAGGTCGACGAGGTCCTCGGCGAGCTGCCGAAGATGGAGCACGTGGTGGTCGTCGACCGCTGCGGGACGAACCCGCCGATGACGGAGGGCCGCGACCTGTTCTGGCACGAGGCCTGCGCCGACGCCGAGCCGCAATGCGCGCCGGAGCCGATGGACGCGGAGGACCCGCTCTTCATCCTCTACACCTCGGGATCGACCGCGAAGCCGAAGGGAATCGTCCACACGAGCGGCGGCTACCTGACCCACGTCTCGGCCACCCACAAGCTCGTCTTCGACCTCAAGGACTCCTCCGACGTCTACTGGTGCGGGGCCGACATCGGCTGGGTCACCGGCCACTCCTACATCGTCTACGGCCCGCTCGCCAACGGCGCCACCTCGGTGCTCTACGAGGGCGCTCCCAACTACCCGAAGGAGGACCGCTGGTGGGAGATCGTCGAGCGCTACGGCGTGACGATCTTCTACACCGCGCCGACCGCGATCAGGGCGTGCATGAAGTGGGGGCGCGAGCACCCGGACGCCCACGACCTGTCCTCCCTGCGGCTGCTGGGCACCGTCGGCGAGCCGATCAACCCGCGGGCGTGGCTCTGGTACCACGAGGTGATCGGCGGTCAGCGGTGCCCGATCGTCGACACCTGGTGGCAGACCGAGACGGGCGCGATCATGATCTCCCCGCTGCCGGGCCTGACCACGACCAAGCCGGGGTCGGCGACCGTGCCGCTGCCCGGCATCCGGGCCGCGATCTACGACTCGGAGGGCGATGAGATCGAGGAGGGCGGCGGCACCCTCGTCCTGACCAGGCCGTGGCCCGGGATGGCGCGCACCCTCTACAAGGAGCCCGAGCGCTTCGTCGAGACCTACTGGGACCGCTACGGCCGCGACGTCTACCTGGTCGGGGACGCCGCGCGCCGCGACGAGGACGGCTACTTCTGGATCGTCGGCCGCATCGACGACGTCATCAACGTGTCCGGCCACCGGCTGTCGACGATGGAGGTCGAGTCGGCGTTGGTCAGCCACGAGCGCGTCGCCGAGGCCGCGGTGATCGGCGTCGCCGACGAGGACACGGGCCAGGCGATCATCGCCTTCGTCACGCCCGAGGGCGACGAGCAGGGGGGCGACGACCTCGAGGCGACGCTGCGCGACCACGTCGCCGACAAGATCGGCAAGCTCGCCCGGCCGAAGCGGATGTACTTCACCGACGACCTGCCGAAGACCCGCTCGGGGAAGATCATGCGCCGCCTCCTCCGCGACATCGCCGCCGGGAACGACCTCGGCGACGTGACGACGCTCCGCGACCCCAGCGTCGTCGACGACCTCAAGCGGCAGGTCGAGGGCGGCTAGAAGGGGCCTACTCTCGCCGCTTGCGCTTCTTGCGCTCGCCGCGCTGGCGCGGCGCGTTCGGCCGCTCACCGCTCTCGTCCTCCCACGGGCTCGCCGGCTCCTCGCCCTCGGCAGGGCCCTGCTCGAGGCGGCCAGCAGCCTCCTCGCCGGGCGTCGGCCAGGGGACGGCCTCGCCCTCCTCCCAGGCGGGAGGCCTGCCGCCGGGCACCCAGCCGACGACCAGCAGGCCGAGGTAGACGAACCAGAGCAGGACGAAGGGGAGGAACTGGACGAGGATGAAGGAGACCGCGCCGAGGGCCATCCCGAGCGAGCCCCAGAAGCGGCTCAGCAGGCCCACCCTCATCGCCTGCAGGCAGCTGTAGACCATGATGAAGGCGAAGCCGAGCGCCCCGGCCAGCGAGAGGCCGGAGGCGATGTTGCGCAGGGACGCGTCCTTGATCAGGTCGGTGGCGATGTCGTCGGCGCGCTCGCCGCTTCCCGCTATCCCCTGGGCGATGAAGTCCGAGGCGGCGTCGAGGCTGGCGAGGGTCGAGAAGATCGCGCCGGCGGCCATGAACAGCGGCGTCACGTAGATGACGCCGATCAGCTGGCTGCGGACCGCCGGGTTGCGCGCCTCGGCGGCGCGGAAGAGATAGAGCAGCGGAGCGAAGAGCAGCAGCGAGCCGACCGCCCGCAGGATCCCGGAGAGCAGGTAGGCGCCCTGGTTGGCGTCCACCTCGCGCAGCAGCTGGGCCTCGCCGTCGGCATTGATCGTGGTGCCGGCGATGATGCTCGAGGCGACGAAGAGGATCACCGCCAGCACCGTCACCAGCGCCACCGGGAGCGCCCAGCGAGCCTCGCGCTCGAGAATCTCGGCCTTGGTCACGCTCAGTCTCCGGAGGGGGGCCGGCGGGTGCCGGCGGGGCTGTCCGGTCGCTCGCCGAGCTCGCCGGCGCGGACCGGGTAGTACTCGTAGTCCTTGGGCTCGGCGATGCGCGAGATCCGGTCGCCGACGGCGAGGACGACGTCGAGGAAGGGGGCGGCGACGCCGATCAGCGTCTCGAAGCGCCGCCGGGTCCGCAGCTGGCCCGGGGTCAGGTTGGCTGGTCGCGCCTGGACGCTGCGATCCTCCATCGGAGGCCCCTCAGCCGCGCTCGTGGAAGTAGAACTGCGGCAGGGCGCCCTCGATGACCTCCTGGGTCATCCGCTGCGCCACCTCGAGGTTGCCCGTGCGGACCGCGATGTCGTCGAGGGTGACGATGCCGGCGAGCCGGTCGTCCTCGATCACCGGCAGGCGGCGGATCCGGTGCTGGACCATCAGCGCGGCCGCCTCGTCGAGGTCCATTCCGGCCTCGCCGGTGACGAGCGGGCGGGTGGCGGACTCGCCGACCGGGTCGGAGGCACCCTCGCCGGCGAGCACCCGCACGGTGAGGTCGCGGTCGGTGACCATCGCCACAGGCTCGGTGCCGCCCTCGACGATCACCACCGAGCCGACGTTGTGATCGCGCATCAGCTGCGCCACCTCGATCGCCGAGGCGGCGGGATCGGCGGTGACCACGCCTGCGGTCATGATCTCCCGCAGCTGCACGGGGGCAGCGTAACGCGCCGCGAGATCGGGCGGCGACGGGGTGAGGCTGCCGGCCCCCGGGATATCGCCTTCCCTACGATCAGGGCCCGTGTCCTCCCCGCTTCACGACGCCCCCGCGGGGCCTCCCGCGGTCCCCCTCGAGGCCGGTCTCGGGCCGGAGAACCCTCCCTGTCCCGCATGCGGAGAGCCGCTCTTCGGCTGGGTCGAGGCCCCCGGTGGAGGCGAGACCGTACGGCGCTGCGAGCGCTGCGGCCTGGGCGTGGTCGGGGTGCCTGACGCTGCCGAGGCACGCGGTGCCCTCGAGGAGGACCTCGCCCGGGGCCGGGTCGCCAACCGGCTGAGCCTGCAGGCCTCGCTCGGCGGCGGCGCCTGGGCGGCGCTCGAGCCCTCGCGCCGCTACCTGTTCACCACCGAGGCCGCGAGCCGGCTCGCCGCTCCGGACCGCCGCCCGGCGCGGGCCCGCTGGCTCGCGGGCGCCTCGATCGCCCTGATGTGGCAAACGATCCTCAACAGCTTCACCTTCGGGCGCAACGTCCCGCTCGCCGCGCTCGGCCGTGCCGAGCCCATCCCGGCCCGGCGCCCGTGGCAGCGGCGCCTCGACGCCGTGATCGTCGTGCTGGCCGCCGTCCCGCTCCTGCTCATCGCCGCGCCACTCGAGCTGGCGGCGGCGCTGGCGAGACGCGGCGGCATGCTCGGGCTCAGCTGGGACTGAGCAGGGCCTCGACCGCCGCCGACAGCTCGGCGGCGGCGTCGACGTGGGGAAGCCCGCCGCCGCCGATGCGCAGCAGCTCGGCGCCGCCGAGCCGGGCCGCAAGCTCCTCGGCGGCGCTGCGCAGCAGGGGCGGGGTCGCCGCGCCGATCACGATCCGCGAGGGGACCTCGGCACGGAGCAGCTCGGGCGTCCTGATCGCCCAGCCGGGCACGGCGGCGAGCTCGGCGAAGAGGCTGACCGGGCGTGCCGCCGCCCCGCCCGCCGCGGCGGCGGGCAGGCGGGCCGCGCCTGGACCGAGATGGGAAAGCCCCCCGCGGAGGTAGAGGTCCATGGCGGCGCTGAGGCCGCCGTCGCGCACCGCCTCCTCGATCGCGGCGCGATCGGCGGAGAGCCCCTCCGTCGCCTCCGGCAGGAAGGCGAGCAGCGGGGGCTCGATCAGGATGGCCCCCGCGACGAGGTCGGCCCGGCGGCAGATCAGGTCGAGCGCGGCGACCGCGCCGAGCCCGGCCCCGCAGAGGACGGCGCTCTCGATCGCCAGCGCCTCCATCACCCCGGCGGCGTCCTCGGCCTGCTCCTCGACCGTGGTCGCCCGGTACCCCTCCGGGGCGCCGGACCCGCCCCAGCCGCGACGGTCGTAGGCGACCACCCTCGCCCGTCCCGCCAGCGCCCCGGCAAGCGGGCGCCAGACCTCGGCGCCGGCGGCCGTCTCGTGCAGGCAGAGCACGCAGGGCCCCTCCCCCTCGGCCCAATGGGCGATCTCGATGCCGTGAACCGTCAGCGGCGGCGGCGACAGGGGCGCGGCGGCGGCTAGTGGGTCCGTTCCCACAGCCGCTTCGTGAGGGGAAGCGACAGCGCCCGCGGAGCGTGCCGGCCCAGCAGGGTGCCCGCGTGGTTGAGCCGCCCGTTGACGATCGCGCGCTTGCCGGCCTCCGCGGCCTTGACCGCGTCCGCCGCGACGTCCTCGGCGCTGAGCCAGAAGATGTCGGGCAGGGCCTCCTCGGCGCCGCCGATCTGCGACGCGTCCATGAACTCCGTCTTGACCGGGCCCGGGCAGACCGCGGTCACCGTCACCCCGGTGCCGCCGAGCTCGCTGTGGATGGCCTCGCTGAAGCTGAGCACGAAGGCCTTGGTGGCGCCGTAGGTCGCGCTCTTCGGCATCGGCTGGAAGGCGCCGGTGGAGGCGACGTTGATGATCGCGCCCGGAGCCGCGGGCGACCATCCCGGGCAGGCAGCGAGCGCAGAGGTCGACGACCGCCTCGCAGTTGAGGGCGACCATCGCCACCTGGCGCTCGCGCTCGGCTTCGATGAAGTCGCCCGCGTAGCCGAACCCGGCGTTGTTGACGAGGGCGTCGACCTCGAGGCCGAGCCGCTCGAGCTCGACGGCCAGCTCCTCGCGGCCCGAGCGCTCGCCGAGGTCGGCGGCGAAGGCCTCCGCCCGGACGCCGTGCACGGAGCCGAGCTCGTCGGCCAGGTCGAGGAGCCTCTCCTCGCGCCGGGCGACCAGGGTCACGCCGAGGCCGCGGCCGGCGAGCTCGCGGGCGATCGCAGCGCCGATGCCCGAGGAGGCGCCGGTGACGACGGCGGTGCCCCGCTCGCGCGGACCCGGCAGCGCCATCCTCAGCTCAGGAAAGTCCCTCGCGGGCCTCGCGGACCAGCGTCACGGCCTCGGGGAAGAGGATCCGGATCGCGTCGCGGACCTGGACCGCCTGCTCGTCGCTGCCGCCGGTCAGGTCGAGGCGGTTGATCGCGGCGACGGTCATCTCGACCGCGAGGCGGATGGCGTTGTCGGCCCAGGCCACCCGCTGCGAGGACTGGGCCTGCTCGGCCATCTCCTCGAGCCGGGCGCGAAGCTCGTCGGGGTCGCCGAAGAGGTTGAACGGATTGCCTTCCATGAAGAAGAGGATAGACCCGGAGGAAATCGTCAGCCTCTGCGCACCACCGGTATGCCCCGCGCGCCTAGGTTCGGCCGATGGCGCGGCCCGGAACGAGCACGGCGGACGGAGGCGAGCGCGGCTCGGCGAGCGTCGAGCACGCCGGGCTGGCGGCGCTGATCGCCCTGCTGATCCTCGCCGGGGTGGCGGCGGTGGCGGCGGGCGGAGAACTCCGCGCCGGGCGTGAGCTGGCCGGCCTCCTCGGACGGCGGATCGCGTGCGGGCCACACCTGCCCGACGCCTGCCGGCACCACCCGCTGGTTCCCGCCTACGGCTGGCCGCTGGCCCGGCTCGTTCGAATGCTCGCCCCGGCGCCGGCGGCGCGGACCGGCCCGTCGGGCCTGCCGCTGGTCCCGGTCGACTTCCGCCGCTGCCGGCGCGAGAGCTGCGCGGTGCCGGGTCCCCGCGCCCCGGCGCTGACGGCCTCGAACCGCCGGACCACGTACTTCACGGCGGTCGGCGACGGGCGCGCCGGGGGCGGCCCGGTGACCGTCACCTACTGGCTCTACCGGCCCGGCCTCGGCTGGGAGGGTCTGGTGCGGCGAGCGTCGGCGTCCGCCGTCGCCGCCGCCGACGGAACGGCCGTGCTGGCCGGGGACACGCCGGCCCTGGTCCCGCTGGAGACGCTGCCGGGGCGCAACCACTACGAGTTCCCGGCGGGCGAGGAGCCGCCATGGCGCTGGCGGGTCGCGGGGTCCTACCCGGGCTGGTCGAGCTGAGGCTGCCTCACGACGCGCCCCCGAGGCGGGCGCCGCGGTCCGCGCCGTCGCCGCCGTCGCCGCGGGCATCGTCCTCGGCGCGGCGGACGAGCCCGCGCCAGTCGGTCGTCCTGAAGACGAGCGCGATCGCGGCGAAGCCGAGGACCACGGACCAGGCCGCCATCACGATCTGGGTGCCGACCGAGTAGGAGAGCACCGCGGTCCGCGAGGAACCCTCGAGTGTCGCCACCAGAAGTGCCTGCTGCGCCCCGGCGCCTCCGGGCGTGAGCGGGACGATGTTGGCGATCGCCTGCACGCTCATCACCAGCATCACGTTGCCTACCGAGCCGCCGATCTGGAAGGCCTCGAGCAGGAACCAGAAGGCGCCGAAGCGGCAGAGCCAGCCGGCCCCTTGCCAAGCGGCCACCTCGCGCAGGTAGCGGCGCGGCTGGGTGAGGATGACCAGCCCCTGCTTGACCCGCTGCCAGAACTGCTCCGCGCGGCGGGCGAGCACCGCGAAGAGAACGAGGGCTCCCACTCCGAGGACGGTGATCGTGAACAGCAGCAGCTGCGGGTTGTCGGCCCAGAAGGAGATCTCGAAGGCGGGCAGCCGGGGCAGCTCCGGCGGACGCGGCAGCAGCCCCTGGGTGAGGGCGTAGAAGAAGACGAGCAGCCCCACGGTCGTGTCGAAGACCGACTGGACGAGGAACGAGGAGGTGACGGCCGGATAGGAGGAGTGCGGCACCTGCTGCTTTACGAGAAAGACCTTGGTGACGTCGCCGGCCCGCGCCGGCGCGATCGCGTTGATGCCCGCTCCGGCGAGGTAGGCGGCGGCGAGCCGGGGGAAGCTGATCGGCGTCCCCGGATAGGCGGCGGCGAGCACGTTGCGCCAGGCGCGGGCGCGGGCCAGCTGCATCGCCGCCAGGAAGAGGAGGGCCAGGGCGAGAGGCTGCCAGCGGATCTCGGCGAGGTTCTGGAAGAACTGGCCGGCCGCGTCCAGGAACGACCGCAGGCTCGAGCCGAGGCTGGCCGGAGGCGTCACGGCTCCTCCAGCTCCACGTTGAGCGCGGCACCGGCGAGCAGGGCGAGGTTCCCGATCCACATCCAGACGAGCAGGACGATCACCGCGCCGAGGCTGCCGTAGGTCGCGTCGTAGGAGCCGAAGTTGGAGACGTAGAAATTGAAGCCCAGCGAGGCCACGACCCAGAGCAGGCCGGCGGCGATCGCGCCCGGCCAGAGGTCATGGAAGCCGACCGGCCGGGCCGCGCCCTTGCGGTAGAGGAGCAGGGCCGACGCGACCAGCGCGGCGACCCCGATCGGCCAGCGGATCAGGGAGATCACGTTGCTGACGCTCTCCTTGACCCCTGCCTCGGCGGCGATCTCGCTGAACAGCGGGCCGGCGAGCAGCATCGCCGCGAAGGCGACCAGGACCAGCGCGCCGGCCACGACCGTCAGCTCGAGGCGCGCCAGGTACCCACGCCACCAGGGCGAGGTCCGCGGCGCGCCGTAGACGGCGCCGATCCCGCGCAGCGCCGCGCCGATGCCGCTGGAGGCGGAGTAGAAGGCCAGGAGGAGGCCGACGCCGAGCAGGCCGCCGGCGGTTCCGCGGCTCCTGAGCGCGTCGCGGAGGGCGCTGTCGACCGTGTCCACCACCGTCCCCGGAGCAACGTCGCGCAGGGTGGAGATCACGTCCCGGTAGGTCTCGGGGTATTCGCCGATCAGCCCGAGCAGGGAGACGCCCACGATCAGCGCCGGGAAGAGCGAGAGGAACCCGTAATAGGTGAGCGCCGCCGCCCGGTCGGTGAGGTCGTGCTCGCTGACCCTGCGGGCGACCCCGGCAAGGACCGACCGCGGCTCGGCGGTTGCCCTGCGCAGGCCGCTCACCAAACCGCTTCGTGCTCCTCCATCACGCCGAACCCCTCGGCGATCTCGATCGGCCCCAGCGATCCGGCGAACGTCCCGAACCGGTGCCGGTAGCGGGAGCGGAAGACGAGCATGTTCTCGTTGCGGGCCCGCTCGGACTCGGCGGCGAAGCGGAGGCGCTCGCCGCCCTCGAAGGTGACCCCCTCGAGCCCGTCGAAGACCACCGGAGCGGGCTCGCCGGGCTCGCCGCCCACCCAGATCGCCCGCTCGTGAGCCGTGCTCGGGATCGTTGATCCCGGAGACCAGGTTCCAGGCGAGCCGCCGTCCGTCTGCCGCGTGGCCGACGCCGGCCGACCAGAACCAGCTCGTGTGGCGCTGGTGGTAGCCCGCGGACTCGTCGTCGACGCCGAGCGCGTCGACCTGCCAGCGGCGGCCGTCCGCCTCGATCGTGCCGGTGACCGGGACCCCCGCGCGCTTGCGTGTCCAGCCCCAGCCGCTGCCGCTCGGGCAGATCGACTCGATCGGCTGCGCCTCGCCGAAGCGCAGGTCGGCGCGGACAGCGCGGGAATCGACCTCGATCCGGGGCCCGTCCATGACCACCTCGCCGGCGCCCGGGCAGGGTCCGCGTGTGGGCGAAGCGCCGCCTCGCCTGCCGATCCCAGACCGCCCAGAAGCTCTGCCTGAAGGGGCCGACCTGGGCGCGGGCGGCGCAGAGCATCACCTCGGGACCGTAGACGCCCACGTAGCGCCAGCGCTTGCGCATCTGCGCCGTTGCGGCGAATCGGCATCGGCCCCGGCGGAAGGGGAAGATCGGGCCGGCCCGGTCCCGGTCCTCGCCAGGGAAGGTGCGGGTCGTGCGGCCATCGGGCGAAGCTACACTAGCCCGCTGTGCCTGAGGCCGAAACCCGACCCGCGGTGCCGACGAGCGCCCCCCGCGACCCCTCCGACGAGGCGATGTGCGCCCGCGCCCGCGAGCGCTTCGACGGCGATCGCGGCAAGCGCGCGCCCCGCCGCAGGCTCCGCCACGGGGCGATGCCGAACCTGATCATCATCGGCGGGCTCAAGTGCGGGACGACCAGCATCCACCACTACCTCGGCCTCCATCCGCGAGGTCCAGATGTCGAAGCCGAAGGAGCTCAACTTCTTCGTCGAGGAGCTGAACTGGGACCTCGGGCTCGACTGGTACCGCGGCCGCTTCGACGACCGCTTCGCGGTCAGGGGCGAGTCCTCGCCGCACTACACGAACCTGCCCCGCTTCCAGGGCGTGGCGGAGCGGATCCGCGAGCACTGCCCCGACGCGAGGCTGATCTACATGGTGCGCGACCCGATCAAGCGGATCCTCTCGCACTGGGTGCACGCCACCGGCGCCGGCTATGAGACGCGCGAGCTGGTCCCGACCCTCTCCGAGCCCGACACCGCCTACGTGCACCGCTCGCATGTACTGGATGCAGCTGCAGCCCTACCTCGAGCTGTTCGACCGCGCGAGCAGATCGCCGTGATCACGCCAGGAGGAGCTGCAGAGCGACCGCGAGGAGACGATGCGGCGGGCCTTCGCCTTCGCCGGAGTCGACGAGACCTTCACCTCGGAGCAGTTCGACCGCGAGTGGGAGAAGTCGAGCGCCAAGCAGGGGGGCCGCTACCAGTTGATGGAGCGCCTGATCAAGCTGCCGGGCTTCCGCTCCTTCGACCGCAACTTCGACCGCCTGCCCGAGTCGATGCGCTGGATCGTCGAGAAGGTCGTGCACGATCCCGAGAAGCCTCCGGCGCCGAAGCCGAAGCTCCCCGACGAGCTCTTCGAGACCCTGCGCGGCCGATTCCGCGAGGACGTCGCCGGCCTGCAGGAGTTCGCCGGCCGCGAGTTCGCCGAACTGGAACGACTACGACAACTGACCCCTCGGGCGTAGGCTCGGCGCCATGAAGATCAGCGTTGCCGCCGACGAGCGGTCGGTGTGGCGGAGGCGGTCGTCGCGGAGCTGGAGCGGCGGGGGCACGAGACGGTGCGGCACGGCGCGCTCGGCGAGGAGGAGCGGCGACGACTGGGCATGGGCGAGCGAGGCCGCGGCGCGGGACGTCGCCGAGGGCCGCGCCGAGCAGGCGGTCGTCTGCTGCTGGACCGGGACCGGGGCCTCGATCGCCGCCAACAAGGTCGAGGGCATCCGCGCGGCGCTCTGCGGCGACGCGGCCGACCGCCGCCGGCGCCCGGCGCTGGAACGACGCCAACGTGCTCGCGCTCAGCCTGCGCACGACCTCGGAGGCCGAGCTGGCCGAGATCCTCGACGCCTGGCTCGGAGCGGAGGCCAGCACCGAGTCGGACGATCGCGCCAACGTGCGCCACCTCGGCGAGATCGAGCGCGGCTGAGCCCATGAACGATCGGACAGGCGCGAGGCGCTCTCGCCGCTATAAACGAGTCGTGCGCATCCTCTTCCCCGAGCCGGGCGAGACCACGATCGCCGAGCTGCTCGACGGCTACCGGCCGTTCGAGAGCCCGCCCGCACGAGCGGCCCCGCGTCGCCGTCAACTTCGCCACCACGCTCGACGGGCGAGCCGCGATCGACGGGGCGCTCCGGGCCGATCGGATCGAGCGACCGACACGGAGATGCTGCAGCGGCTGCGGACCCGGTTCGACGCGGTCATCGTCGGCGCCGGCACGGTCAGGGCCGAGCGCTACGGAAGGCTGGTGTCCGACCCCCAGCTGCGCGCCCGGCGGGAGCGGATCGGCCTGCCCCACGACCCGCTCGCGGTGATCGTCAGCGGTCGGCTCGACCTCCCCTGGGATGCGCCGATCTTCACCGACGGCGGCGGCCGCATCCTCGTCTTCACCTCCTCGGAGGCCGACCCGCCCGAGACCGCCACCCCGCTCGCACCTCGTCCGCCATCGGGGCAACGTCGACCTCGAGGCCGCGTTGCGCGAGCTCCGCCGCGAGCGGGGGGTCAGGGGCCTGCTGAGCGAGGGCGGCCCGCGCCTCCACGCCCAGCTGCAGGCCGCAGGCCTCGTCGACGACCTCTTCCTGACGATCGCGCCGAAGCTCGCCGGCGGCGAGGCCCCCCGCATCCTCGAGGGCGACCTGCCGCAGATCGCCGAGATGGAGCTGGTCTGGCTGCTCGAGGCCGACGGGCGAGCTGTTCGCGCGCTACCGGCGGCGCTGAGCGGCTCCTGCCCGGCGGCGCCGGTCGGATAGCTTTCAGGCGTGGACTTCTCCCCGTCCCCCCAGGTCGGAGCCTGCGCGAGCGGATCCTCGCCTTCATGGACGAGCACGTCTACCCGAACGAGCGCGAGGTGATGGAGGCGCTCGACGACGAGGTCGCGCGCCGGCGTCCCCTACCCGCGGATCCTGGTCGAGATCCGCGAGCGGGCCCGGGCCGAGGGGCTCTGGAACCTCTTCCTCCCCGACGAGCGCCACGGGCCCGGCCTGACGAACTGGGAGTACGGCCTGCTCTGCGAGGAGATGGGCCGCAGCCCGGTTGCCGCGCCGATGGCGTTCAACTGCGCCGCGCCCGGACACCGGCAACATGGAGATCCTCGCCGAGCACGGCACCGACGAGCAGAAGGAGCGCTGGCTCGAGCCGCTGCTCGACGGCCAGATCCGCAGCTGCTTCTCGATGACCGAGCCCGAGGTCTCCGGCTCGGACCCGACCACGCTGCAGACCCGCGCCGTGCTCGACGGCGACGAGTGGGTGATCAACGGCCACAAGTGGTTCACCTCGGGCGCGGTCGGCGCCGACCTGGCGATCGCGATGGTCGTCACCGACCCCGACGCGCATCCCTACGCGCGCGCCTCGATGATCCTCGTGCCCGACCGACGCGCCCGGGCTTCAACCTGGTCCGGCCGATCCCGGTGATGGGCCACGACGGCGGACCCGGCCACTGCGAGATCCGCTACGAGGACTGCCGCGTGCCCGCGGCCAACCTGCTCGGCCCCGAGCAGGCGGGCTTCGTGATCGCCCAGGACCGGCTCGGCCCCGGCCGCATCCACCACTGCATGCGCGCGATCGGCACCGCCGAGCGGGCGATCGAGATGATGTGCCGGCGGGCCAACGAGCGGCGAGGCGTTCGGCGGCAAGCTCGCCGAGAAGCAGTTCATCCAGGACTTCGTCGCCAAGTCGCGGATGGAGGTCGACCAGGCGCGCCTGCTCACCCTCTACGCCGCCTGGAAGATGGACACCGAGGGCAAGCGCGCCGCCCGCCAGCAGATCTCGATGATCAAGGTCGTCGCCGCCAACGTCGTCATGGACGTGCTCGACCGGGCGATCCAGACCCACGGCTCGCTCGGGATGACCGAGGACACGCCGCTGGCGGTGATGTGGCGCTACAGCCGCATGCTGCGGATCGCCGACGGCCCCGACGAGGTCCACAAGATGGTGATCGCGCGCCGCGAGCTGGGCCACTGGGCGAAGCGCGCCGAGGAGGAGGGCGCAGCCTCAGACCCCACGGCTGCCCAGCAGCCTGCAGCCGCCTCCGCCCAGGGCACCGCCTGAGCCCGGCCGGGCCGGGCGATCGTGTAGAGAGGTTCCGGGCTTGGCACGCCACGAGCGGGGCCCGTGGGCCCCGCTCGTGTACGGCATGCCTGACCGACCGTCTACTGGATGCAGATCGCGAGCGACGACGAAGTTCTCGGTCGTGCCGCCGGCATCGCTGATCCCAATGGCCGGTGACAGGTCTCGGCCGTGAAGTTCGGATTGAGCTCCCGGATCGCGATTCTCGTCCGCTCGAGTTCCACGCGTGGCCGGCGGCGCCGATCAGCTGCTCGCCCGGAGTCGCACGACGCCACGAGTCGAGCCCGAGGTTGGCCAGACTCCGTTCTGAGCGACGAGGTCGATGATACTGCCCTGGGTGGCGTCGCTCGTACGATCGAGCCCCGAGCTCCGATGGCCCGACCGACCCCGGCCCGAGGTCATCGCGGGCGAGGCTGTTGTTCGACGACGCTTCGCCGAGTTGATCTTGTTCGCCCCGACCGAAGGGTTCGGGTAGCTGCCTGCGAGGTCTCCGCCCGCGGAGCCGCTGGGCTGGGCGCTGCCGGCGGTGGGCACCGTTCCCAGGGAGCCTTCGTTGATGTCGGCGCCGGTCAACGTGTTGGGGGCCACGTCGGCGCCCTTGAGGTTCTGGTTCTTCACATCGGACGTTCTCACGGCGTTCTTCTTGATATCGCCGGAATCGACCGAGTTCGTGCCGGGCAAAGCGATCGACGTCCCGCTGAGGGCGATCAGGATCGCGATCACGCCGAGAACGACGCCCGGCGAGGTTTTCGAGCGAATGCTGCGCATTAGCAGCCTCCTTGCTGGCGGGGGCTAATCTTTTTCGCCCTCCTGGTGGCGGCGACCCTTTCAGTCGCGCCCCATGGCGTCAACCTGGGGCGCTGCTTCAGTCCAGCCGGCGCTCGGCCTCGGCGCGCCTGCTCGGCGAGCTGCTCGACCACCGGCGCGAACTGCTGGAAGCGCCTCGTCGGCCTTGCCGTACTGGCCGGCGGCGTAGCGGGCGAAGACGCCCTCGAGGATGATCGCCAGCTTCCAGAAGCCGAGCGCGACGTAGAAGTCGAGCTGGGAGAGGTCGCGCCCGGAGCGCTCCGCGTAGCGGGCCCGGAGCTCCTCGCGGCGTGGGAAAGCCCGGCGCCATCGTCGCCGGCTCGAAGAGCGGCACGAAGTCGTCGCCCGGCTCGGACCAGTAGACCATCAGCAGGCCGACGTCGGCGAGCGGGTCGCCGAGGGTGCAGAGCTCCCAGTCGACGACCGCGGCGACCTCCCCCGCGGGGGAGAGGATCATGTTGTCGAGCCGGTAGTCGCCGTGCACGATCGTCGCCGGGCCCTGCTCGGGGATGCGGGCGACGAGACGCTCGTGGACGTCGTCGACCAGCGGCGAGCTCGCGCGTCTTCGACTTCTCCCACTGGCCCTGCCAGCGATGCAGCTGGCGGGCGACGTAGTCGTCCTTGCGGCCGAGGTCGCCGAGGCCCACCTCGTCGGGGTCGACCGCGTGGATCGCCGCCAGCGTGTCGACGACGCGCTCGCCGATCGCGCGGCGGTCCTCCTCCGCCGGGAACGCCGCCGCCTCCGCCTGCGTGCGCAGGATCGGCCCCTCGACGAACTCCATCACGTAGAACGGGGCGCCGTTGACCGCCTCGTCCTCGCAGAGGCCGACGACCGGCGGCACCGGGACCGCGGTGTCCTGGAGCGCCGCGATCACCTTGTGCTCGCGGCTCATGTCGTGGGCCGACCCGAGCCGCTTGCCGAGCGGCGGGCGCCGCAGCGCCCAGCGGCTGCCGGCGGCGTCGGTGACCCCGTAGGTGAGGTTGGAGCGGCCGCCGGAGATCCGCTCGAACCGCAGCGGCGGGCGGACCCCGGGCGCGTGCTCGGCGAACCAGCGCTCGACGGCGGCGGCGTCGATGCCCTCGGGGGCCGCGCCCGCCTCGGCCCCGGTAGCCTCGTCGCCGCTCTGCGCGGTCTCCTCCGTCATCAGGGCGCAAGCATATGCACGACTCCCGCGGCCACAGCGCCCTCCTCGTCGACTTCGGCGGAGTCCTGACAACCGACATCTGGGCGAGCTTTGCGGACTTCTGCGAGCGAGCGCGGGCTGGAGCGCGACGCCGCCAAGCGGCTGTTCCGCGCGGATCCGCGAGGCGCTCGCCGAGCTGCGGCGCCTGGAGACGGGCGAGGCCGACCAGGCCGCCTTCGAGCGGCGCTTCGCGCGAGCTGCTCGGCACCGAGCCGGAGGGGCTGATCGAAGGGCTGTTCGCCGGGCTCGCGGCCGGCAGAGCCGATGATCGCCGCCGTGCGGGCGGCGCGCGATGCCGGCGTGCCGACCGGGCTGGTCTCGAACTCCTGGGTGATGGACCACTACACCGAGGAGGTCCGCGGCCTCTTCGACGCCGTCGTGATCTCGGGCGAGGTCGGGCTGCACAAGCCGCAGCCGGAGATCTACCTGCTCGCTGCCGAGCGCCTGGGCGTCGAAGCCGGAGAGCTGCGTCTTCGTCGACGACCTGCGCGAGAACTGCGAGGGGGCCGAGGCGGTGGGGATGACCGCCCTCCTCCACCGCGACCCGGTTGCGACGATCGCCGAGCTCGAGCGCCTGCTGGGGATGACCCTGACCGTCTAGCCGGCGGCGATCAGGACCACGCCCGCGATCGCCAGCCCGACGCCCGACTGCTGGAGCCGGCTGAGGCGCTCGCCGAGGACGGCCCGCGCGAGCAGCACGGTGACCACCGGGTAGAGCGAGCCGGCGACCGAGACCAGCGACAGCAGCCCCTCGGTTGTGGCGACGGCGAAGAGACCGTTGGCGGTGGCATCGAGGACGCCGATCACGATCAGCGCCGGGAGCACCGGCCGCGAGAGGGCCACGCCGCGGGGGAATGCCAGCGCCGCTGCGACGATCACGGCGCATCCGCCGGCGCGGGTGGCGGTCGTCGCCCAGAGCGCATCGTGGGACGCGGCGGCGTCGATGCCGACGAAAAAGACGCCGAAGCCGAGCCCGGCGAGGGCGGCGAGGACGACGCTGCCGGTGGGCACCGCGACCGTTCCCTCCGCGGACGACTCGCGGACCGCCGCGGCGATCCCGGCGAGAGCGACCGCCAGGCCGGCGGCCTGGAGCGCGCTGGGAACCTCCCCCCGCAGGAGGCCGACGGCCACCGGGACCGCGACCCCCATCGACGCGACCGGCGCCACGACGCTCACGGGCCCGACCGCCATCGCCCTGTAGAAGAACCCGATCGCGACCGCCCCGGCGGCGCCGGCCGCGGCGGCGATGCCGGCCTGGCCGGCGGGCAGGTCGCCGCCGAAGAGGAGGGCGAGGGCGCCGACCAGGACGAGCCCGGCCGGATAGGTGACGAGAACGACGGAGAGGACCGGGATCCGCCGGCTCTGCAGCCCACCGAGGAAGTCGGAGACCCCCCAGGCGAGGCTGGACGCGAGACCGAGGGCGACGCCGGTCAGCGGACCGTCACGGGTGCGGACTCAGCCGCCGGGGTCGAGAAGGCCGTCGACGGTCTGCTGGACCGTGCCGGTGGCCTCCTCGACCACGGTTCCAACGGGGTCCGGCGCCGGCGGCAGCTCCGGCGCAATCCCGTCCGGGGGCAGCGGCGCAGACGGCAGGGACGGGACGGCGGGCGCCTGCGGCGCGGACCCATCGCCGCCAGCGCTTCCTTCTCCGGTGCCGCCTCCACCGGTGGCGCCTCCCCCGGTGGCGCCTCCTCCGGTGGCGTCCCCGGTTCCGCCTCCACCGCCCGTGCCGCCCGCAGCTCCGGGCGAGTCGGGGGAGAACGGAGCGCCACCGGCCGCGTTCGGAGCGCCCGCGGCGCCGCCGGCGGCCGCCGTCGCGGCAACGGGACCGAGGTTGGCGGCGGGCCGGAACTGCGGTGCCGAGATTCCGGCGGTTTCGGCCTCCGGCCCGGTGGCGAGGGCGTTGATGCCGAAGGGAAGGCCGCCGAGCCCGCCGCTGAAGCCGATCAGCGCGGCGGCGAGGACGGGAACGGAGAGCAGCAGTGCGACGACGAAGCTCCTCGCCGCCATCCGCCTCCGCCATTCGTGCGCGAGAGTTTCCTGCATCGCAACCCGTCGCTAGTGTAGGGCCGCGGGCTCCGATTCGGTGAACCCTTCTCTTGCAAACAGGCTGAGGATCGGCTTCGCGATCACCTTCGCGCTACTCGCCGGGGTGACGGTGATCGGCGTGGGCCGTCTCTTCCAGCTGCGCCAGGACTTCGAGGACGACAACACCCAGTCGTTCCAGCTCGAGATCGCGGGCGAGCACATGCGCCAGGCGTTCCTGGTCGAGCAGACGGCGCTCCGCGACGCGTCGGCGGCGGCGTCCGGGAGCCAGGGCCCGGTACCGCGATGCGGTCCGGACCGCGAACGGCGCCGACGCAGACGCGGCTCGCGCTCGCCGAAGGCGACGCGACCGCCGAGCAGCTTCTCGATCGGCGCCTCGCGGCCGAGCGCCGCTGGCGGGCCCAGGTGGCCGAGCCGATCCTCGCCGCGCGGGCCCCGCCGGTGCGCAGGCAAGCGAGGCTCGCCCAGGACGTGATCGACAGCCGGCGACGCCCTGATCGCGCAGGAGTCCGCCCAGCGCGAGAGGCTGCGCGAGAACGTCTCCGACGACACCCGCAAGACCGCGCTCCTCGTCGGCGTCGGGCTGATCTCGGGCCTGATCGCCGCCGTCCTCCTCTTCAGCGGCCTGATCTCCTCGATGCGGCGGCCGCTCGAGCGGCTCGTCGACGCAGCCGGCAAGCTCGCGGGCGGCGACCTGAGGGCGCGGGTCGCGGTCGGGGGCCCGGAGGAGACCGCCACCCTCGGCACCGCGTTCAACGAGATGGCCGACGAGCTCCAGTCCGCCTATCGCCGCGTCGAGGAGAGCCGGCGGCGGCTCGGCGATCACCCTCGAGAGCCTCTCCGACGGCGTGATCACCGTCGGCGAGGAGGGGGTTGTCACGGACGCGAACCCCGCCGCCCGCCGCCTGCTTCCCGCCGCCGCGGTCGGGACTCCGATCCGCGAGGCCCTCGAGGGCCCGGTGCCCGCCCGCCGGCTGGACCAGCCTGCTCGCCGGCCGCGACCAGGAGGAGCTCCACATCGGCGAGGGCGAGTCGGTGCTCGCGATCACCGCCTCGCGCTCGGCGGCCGAGGAGGGCGGCACGCGTGCTCTCGGTCCGCGACATCTCCGAGCGGGCGCGGCTGGAGCGGATGAAGGACGAGTTCGTGCTCACCGCGTCGCACGAGCTGCGCAGCCCGCTGACCTCGTGCAGGGATTCGCCGAGCTGCTGATGCTGGAGCGGGAGAAGCTCAGCGCCAAGCAGGCGGAGACGGTCGAGATCATCCTCGACAACACCCGCCACCTGGTCCGCCTCCTCAACGACCTGCTCGACCTCGCCCGCTGCGACGCCGGGCGGCTGACGATCAACCCCGTCCCGACCGACATCGGCCCGCTGGTCGAGGACGCGGCGCGGACGATGCGCGCCCAGACCGAGGGCCGCGGGCCAGCAGCCTCGACGCCGAGGGTCGAGCGGCGACCTGCCGCCGGTCAACGCCGAGCCGGACCGGATCCGCCAGGTGCTGGTCAACCTGCTCACCAACGCCCACGAGTACTGCCCGGAGGGCGCGCCGGATCGCGGTCACCGCGACCCGTGTGGGCGACGAGGTCGAGGTCGCGGTGGCCGACGACGGGCCCGGGATCCCGAAGGAGCAGCTCGACCACATCTTCGAGCGCTTCACCCGCGGCGACGCCGGCCTCACCCAGCGGGTCGGGGGCACCGGGCTCGGGCTGGCGATCTCGAAGTCGCTGGTCGAGCTGCACGGGGGCGCGATCGGCGCGACCTCGGTCGTCGGCGAGGGCTCGACATTTCGCATCGTCCTTCCGGCCACCAGAGCTTCGACTAGCGATGAGCGGGAGCCGGGAGTGGTAGAGAGTCAACGATGAATCGGCAACCAGGGAAGGCTGGCCGAATTGAAGCAGGATCCTGATCGCCGACGACTCGGAGACGATCCTGCTCCTGCTCCGCACCCGGCTCGAGATGGAGGGCTACGAGGTGACGACGGCGTCCGACGGCGCAGGAGGTGTCGATCTCCTCGGCGCCGCCGCCGACGGTCCCGACGTGATCCTGCTCGACGCGATGATGCCGCGCAAGTCGGGCATGGACGTGCTGCGCAGCTGCGCGAGGGCGGCAGCGAGACGCCGGTGCTGATCGTCAGCGCCCACCAGGAGGAGGAGGCGGTCGGCGACTCGCCGGGAGTCGGCGCCAGCGGCTACATCGGCAAGCCGATCGACTTCGACGTGCCTGCTCGAGAGGATCGCGGAGCTGACGGCCGCGGCGTAGCTCTAGCTGCGGGCGACCTCGAGCCGGATCTCCGTCCCTTCAGCTTGGTGCCGTCGAGGAACTCGACGACCCGCTCCGACTCGCCCTCGGTCGAGCTCGACGAAGGAGAAGCGGTGCAGGACGCGGACGCCGTGGATCGCGTCCTCGGGCACGAGGGCGCCCTCGCGCAGCGCCCAGCGCAGGTCCTCCTCGGTGATGCCGCTGCGCTCGCCGCGGTTGACGAAGAGCTTGACGAAGCCGTCGCGGTCGCCCGCCGCCTTCTCGCGGGCGCTCGGCCCGGCGCTCCGCGGTTCGGCGCCGGCGCGGCCGGGGCGTGCTCGAGGCGCTCCTCGGGGGTCTCCCACTCGCCGATCGTCGGTCTTCACGTCGCGCTCGATCCGGTCGATCTCCTCTGCGCTGGGCGGGCGTGACCAGGGTGATCGCGCGGCCCGTGCGCCCGACCCGCCCGGTGCGCCCGATCCGGTGCACGTAGGTCTCGGAGGTGTCCGGGACGTCGTAGTTGATGACGTGGGTGACGTGCTCGATGTCGAGCCCGCGAGCGGCGATGTCGGTCGCCACCAGCAGCCGCACGCGGTGGTCCTTGAAGGCGATCATCACCCCGTCGCGGGACCCTGGCTCATGTCCCCGTGCAGCGCCTTGACGTCGAGGCCCTTGTCCGGAGCGTCTTGTCGAGGCGGCGGCGCCGATCTTCGTGCGGCAGAAGATGATCGCCTGCTCGGGCTCCTCGGCGCGGAGCAGCTTGATCAGCGGAGCCGGCCTTGTCGCGGGCGGGGACCTCGAGGTAGGCCTGCTCGATCGCGTCGACGGTGAGCTTCTTGGGCGTGATCTGGATCATCATCGGGTCGTACATGTAGCCCTCGGCGAGGCGCTGGATCGGCGGCGGGATCGTCGCCGAGAAGAGCGCCGTCTGGCGCCCGCTCGGGCACATCCGCAGGATCTTCTCGACGTCCTCGATGAAGCCGAGGTCGAGCATCTCGTCGGCCTCGTCGAGGACGACGTAGCGGGCCGCGGTCAGCACCAGCGAGCGCCGCGACATCAGGTCCATCATCCGCCCCACGGTCGCGACGACGACGTGGGCGCCGGCCCGCAGCTGGGCCTGCTGGGAGCGGATCGGGGCGCCGCCGAAGACGGCGACGACCTCGACATCGAGATGCTCGGCGTAGGAGCGCAGCGCCTGCGTCACCTGGATGCAGAGCTCGCGGGTCGGGGTGAGGACGACCGCCTGCACCTCGTCGTTGCCGGGGTCGAGGTACTGGAGGAGGGGCAGCCCGAAGGCGGCGGTCTTGCCGGTCCCGGTCTGCGCCTGGCCGATCACGTCGTGGCCGGCAAGCAGCTCCGGGATCGCCTGCTCCTGGATCGGGGTCGGCTCGTCGTAGCCGAGCTCGTCGAGCGCGGTCTGGATCTCGGGCTTGAGGCCGAGCTCGCGGAAGGAGCTGATCGTGCCCTCCGCCATCTCAGCCACTGGGATCCAGGAGGAGCTTGCCGGTGGTGCGGCGCGCGGCCAGCTCCTCGTGTGCGCTGCGCACGTCGGAAATGGGGAAGACGCCGCCGATCACGGCGCGCAGATCTCCCGCCGCCGCGGCCGAGAGCAGCTCCTCGATGCCCGAGCGCAGCAGGGCGGGCCGCGTGAAGAGGTGGACCAGCCAGAAGCCGATCACGGCGCGGCTGTTGCGCAGCAGGTGGCCCGTCCTGACCGTGTTCTCCTCACGGGATGCGATGCCGAAGGTGACGATGCGGCCGAAGGGCGCGAGGGCGCGCAGGCACTGCTCGAAGGCCTGGCCGCCGCTCATCTCGAGGACGACGTCGACCGGGGCGCCGCCGTTGGCCTCGAGGATCGCCTCGCGGAGGTCCTCGCCGCGGGAGTCGATCGCCGCGTCGGCGCCGAGCTCGAGCGTCAGCGCCCGCTTCTCCTCGCTCGAGGCGAGCGCGATCACGCGGCCGGCGCCCAGGCGCTTGGCCAGCTGGACCGCGAGGCTGCCCGTGCCGCCGGCCGCGGCGTGGACGACCACGACTCGCCGGGCTCGAGATGGGCGGAGGTGCGAAGGATCGAGAGCGCCGTCAGTCCCTGGAGGAGGAGCGCCGCGGCCTGTTCGTCGTCGACATCGTCGGGGACGGGGACGAGGGCCGCGTCGGGCACGGCCACCTGCTCGGCGTAGCCTCCGTTCATCAGCATCGCGGCGACCCGGCGGCCGTCGGGGTCGGTGCCCATCACCTCGCCGCCGGGGATCAGGGGGAGCTGCTGGTCGGCGAGGTAGTCGTTGCGGGTGACGTGCGTGTCGGCGAAGTTGATGCCCGCGCGGGAGACGCGCACCAGCGTCTCGCCGTCCCCGGGGACGGGGTCCGGCACCTCGGTCGGGGTGAGCACCTCGGGGCCGCCGAACTCGGTTATCTGGACCGCTTTCACGCGAGCCAGTCTGGCAGGCAGGGGGCCCGGGCGGGCGGCGGCCCCGCCGATCCGCGTACGATCCCGCCCGATGACGGGGGCACCATGTCTCTAACGGTCGTCGGCTCGATCGCATTCGATGCCGTGCGGACGCCGTTCGGCGAGCGCGAGCGCATGCTCGGCGGATCCGCCGTGCATTTCGCCCTCGCGGCCAGCTTCTTCACCGATGTCAGGGTGGTCGGGACGGTCGGCGACGACTTCGGCGAGCCCGAGTTCGAGACCCTGCGGCGGCGCGGCGTCAACTGCGACGACATCGAGCGGGTGGCGGACGGGGAGACGTTCTTCTGGCGTGGCCATTACGACTTCGACCTCAACACGGCCCACACGGACGACACCCGCCTCAACGTCTTCGGCGAGTTCGAGCCGAAGCTCTCGGAGACCTCGCGAGCGTCGGAGATGCTCTTCCTGGCCAACATCCAGCCCGATCTCCAGCGCCGGGTCCGCGCCCAGTGCGAGGGCGCCCGCTTCGCCGGCCTGGACTCGATGAACCTCTGGATCGAGACCGCGCGCGACTCGCTGCTGGCCGCGATCGCCGAGGTCGACTGCGTGCTCATCAACGACGCCGAGATCCGCGAGCTCACCCGGGAGCCGAACCTGGCCCGCGCCGCCCGCACCGTGATGGAGCTCGGGCCGCGCGTGGTGGTCGCCAAGCAGGGCGAGTACGGGGCGGCCCTGTTCACCGAGTCCGGCTTCTTCGCCCTCCCCGGCTATCCGCTCGAGGACGTCCACGACCCGACCGGCGCCGGCGACAGCTTCGCGGGCGGGTTCCTGGGCTACCTGGACGGGGACGGAGGCGAGATCGACGACGCCGCCCTGCGGCGGGCGATGGCCTTCGGCACCGTGCTCGCCTCCTTCAACGTCGAGGAGTTCGGCACCGAACGTGTAGCGCGCCTGACCCGCGATGAGATCGACGCGCGCATCGCCGAGCTCGCCTCGATGACGCGCTTCGAGGCGCTGCCCGCCTAGGGGCGACGTCCGCAGCAGACCGCGGACCGCAAGCCGCCGCCTGCGATACTTCCGCCTCAACGAGATCGAGGACCAGGAGAGGCGATGGCGACCGAGCAGAAGACGCAGGACGTGGCGGTTGACGGCGCCGGGGGAGGCGGCGGCGAGACGCTCACCGTGACCGACAACCGCACCGGTCAGACCTACGAGATGCCGATCACCGACGGCACCGTGAAGGCGATGGACTTCCGCCAGATCAAGGTCTCCGAGGACGACTTCGGGCTGATGACCTACGACCCGGCGTTCACGAACACGGCTTCGGTGCGATCGGAGATCACCTACATCGACGGCGAGGCCGGCATCCTCCAGCACCGCGGCATCCCGATCGAGCAGCTCTGCGAGAAGTCCAGCTACCTCGAGGTCGCATACCTGCTCGTCTTCGGCGAGCTGCCGACGAAGGCCCAGCTCGACACCTGGACCCACGACATCACCCATCACACCTACGTCCACGAGAACATCAAGAAGTTCGTCGAGGGTTTTCGCTACGACGCCCACCCGATGGGCATGCTGCTCGCCTCGGTCGGCGCCCTCTCGACCTTCTATCCGGACGCGAAGAAGATCGACGACGCCGAGGAGCGCTACCTGGCGACGATCCGCCTGATCGCGAAGATGCCGACTCTGGCCGCGTTCGCGTACCGCCACAACATGGGCCTGCCCTACATCTATCCGGACAACGACCTCAGCTATCCGGAGAACTTCCTCTCGATGCTCTTCAAGATGACCGAGGTCAAGTACGAGCCCGACCCGCGGCTTGCCCAGGCGCTCGACATCCTCTTCATCCTCCACGCCGACCACGAGCAGAACTGCTCGACCAACGCCGTGCGCGCGGTCGGCTCCTCCGAGGTGGATCCCTACTCCGCGGTCGCAGCCGGCGTCGCGGCGCTCTACGGGCCGCTCCACGGCGGCGCCAACGAGGCGGTGCTGCGGATGCTGCGCCGGATCGAGCGGGTGGACAACATCCCCGGCTTCCTCGAAGGGCGTGAAGAACCGCGAGGAGCGGCTGATGGGCTTCGGCCACCGGGTCTACAAGAACTACGACCCGCGCGCGCGAATCATCAAGAAGAACGTCGACGAGGTGCTCGAGGTCACCGGCAAGAACCCGCTGCTCGAGATCGCGGTCGAGCTCGAGAAACGGGCGCTCGAGGACGAGTACTTCACCTCTCGCAAGCTCTACCCGAACGTCGACTTCTATTCGGGCCTGATCTACGAGGCGCTGAAGATCCCGACCGGGATGTTCACGGTGATCTTCGCGATACCCCGCACCGCGGGCTGGATCTCGCAGTGGCTGGAGCACATGGACGACTCCGAGCAGAAGATCGCCCGCCCCCGCCAGATCTACACGGGCGCGCGCGACGCCGACTACGTCCCGATCGACCAGCGCCAGGGCGGCGAGACGATCGACGGGCCGCCGGCGACGCGCCCCAGGCCCTGAGGCGGCGAGCAGCGGAGCGCTCCCGGCCGCCGGGGAATGGCCGCCTGGAAGCTGACCATCCGCGAGGGGTCGAAGGTGCGCCGCGAGGGCTTCGACGACCTCGGCGCCGCGCTCGCGGAGACGAGGCGCTTCGCTGAGGAGGCTCGCGCAGGCGCCCGCGGGGAGAGCGTCTTCGCCCTCCGGGACTTCGAGCCCGGACAGCAGGTCGTCGCCCGCCTCGAGATCTCGGGCAGGGGCCTGCTGCGGGCGCCCACCGCCGGCGTCGACGTGATGGGCGACGGCTCGCTCGTGCCCTTCAGCGGCTCGGTCCGCCGCGAGGCGCTGACCCCGCCGGCCGGCGGCGACGAGTTCGACGCCATCCGCCTCGCATTGGACTGACGCCTCTACGCTTTCCGGGCGTGGACGCATCCGAGCAGGAGATCCCCAAGGGCAGCTACGCCGCCGGGCGCCGGATCAGGCTGCCGCAGGGCGCCGAGCCCCCCTTCACGGTCTTCATCAACGGAGTCGAGCAGGAGGAGGGCTCCAACTACGACGTCCGCGCCGGCGAGATCGTCTTCCGCCGCCCGATCGTCAAGGAGAAGGTCGGCACAGGCCGCTGGATGGCGATGTACCTGGGGCTCTGGGGCACCTACCGCAAGAACGAGACCGTGGACCTCCAGTTCAAGCGCGGCGGCAGGATCGAGCTGGCCTCCGACCTCGAGATCCACCCGGACTGACCGGCGGGAGGGCCTAGCCGCCGCGGGGGGCGCAGGCGGCCAGGGTCTGGCCATCGGCGCCGAGGACGCGGTGGCCCGCGGTGAAGTCGGCGACATCGGAGGCCTGGATCACGTCGCAGGTGTCCGCGGCGATCTCGTCGTCGAACGGCTCGCCGCCGAGGTCTGTCCGGACGATGATCACGCCCTGGTCGGCCTGCACACGCCGGATCGCCTCGCAACGGCGTACGCTCGCGTCGAACGCTGCCCGCAGGCTGCCGTAGCGTCCCTCGAGGTAATCGAGCACGCCGATCCCGGCCTCGGCCTCGGCGATCGCACGCGAGAACTTCCCGAACGAGCCGGCGGCCCGGCAACCCCGCTCCACGTAGCGGGCGAGGTCGGTGGCGATCCGCTCGTCGGCGGCGGAGGCCCCCTCGATCGCGATGCCGGCGGCGGACCCGGTTGCAGGCTCGTCGCCGTCCCCGCCGCAGGCCGCCAGGGCAAGGGCCGCGAGCAGCACGGCGGCGGCCGGGCGCACCGCTAGTTGAAGACGTAGAGCAGCAGGAACGCCGTCAGGGCGAAGACCGCGCCGGCGGCGATGATGCCGCTGTCCTGGGCGACGATGGCGGCGGTCGAGCGGTCGTCGGAGCGGTCGTAGATCAGGTAGAGGTAGCGGAAGATCCCGTAGACGACGGGCGGGATCGTGAACATCATCTCGGAGCCGATCAGCGGCGAGTTGACGGTGTAGATCGCGTAGCTGATCACGGTGCCGGTCGTCACCAGCGAGACCATCTGGTCGAGGAAGGGGAGCGAGTAGTGCTCGAGGACCGGCCGCGTGCTGGTCCCCTCGTGCAGCTCGGAGACCGCCTCCTGGCGGCGCTTGGTGAAGCCGAGGAACATCGCGAGCATGCCCGTGCAGAGGATCAGCCACTCGGAGGCGTGGGCGTCGACGGCCTCGGCGCCGGCGACGACCCGGAGGATGAAGAGGCCGGCGATCGTCATCACGTCGACGATCACGATCTGCTTGAGGCCGAGGCTGTAGGCGACCTGGGCGACGCCGTAGCCGAGCACCATCAGCCCGACCTGCCAGCCGACCGCGAAGAAGCCGATCGCGAGCGCGCCGACGGCGAGCCCCGCAGCGATCGCCCGCGCGGTCGGCTCCGCGATCTCGCCGGCGGCGATCGGCCGGAAGCGCTTCTTCGGGTGCTTGCGGTCGAGCTCGACGTCGATCAGGTCGTTGATGAAGTAGCCGGCGCTCGAGATGAAGCAGAAGGCGGCGAAGGCGAGCGAGGCCTGGACGAGCGGCGTCGGCGTCGTTGAACTGGCCCGAGAAGAGGACGCCGGCGAAGACGAGGACGTTCTTGACCCACTCGTGCGGCCGCATCTCCTTGAGCACGGCGCGCGGGAAGCGAGCGGCGCGGGCCCGGCGGCAGGCCGAACTCGTCGGTCGGCGGGCCGCTCCCCGCCGAGGACTCAGCGGGCACAGTCGGATGTTCGGAGGTGATCGTTTCCATTGCGTGGCCCCGGTGGGCGCGGATCGCCGCGCGGGTGCGGATCGGGGTCGCGAAAGGGTAGCGCCGCTCGGGGCGATCCAACCCCGTGCGGGCCCCGCCGCAACCCCTCGCCCCGCCGAGTGTGCGTGCGGGGTGGCGATGACGCCACGTACTGCACACTCGGCGGGTTGGCGGGCTTTTGTCTCTAGATGAGCACGCCGGGGTTCAGGATCCCGGCGGGGTCGAGCTCGGCCTTCGCCGCCCGCAGTGCCGCGGCGAAGGGCGGTGGGCGCTGGCGGTCGTACCAGGGGCGATGGTCGCGGCCGACCGCGTGGTGGTGGGTGATCGTGCCGCCGCCCTCGATCACCGCCTCGGAGGCGGCCGCCTTGATCTCGTCCCACTGCTCGACCTCGCCGCCGCGGACGGCAGGGGCGAGGACGGTGAAGTAGGGCGCCGGCCCGTCCGGGTAGACGTGGGTGAAGCGGCAGCTGACCCGTGGCGCGCCCGTCCCCTCGGCGGGCGCGCCGGAGACCTCTGCGACCTTCGCCCGCGCCGTCTCGATCACGACCGCGTGGAAGTCCTCGAAGCGGTCCCAGGTGATCGCGGTCTCGAAGGTGTCGGAGAGGACGCCGCAGGCGACGAACGTGTCCCGCAGGTACGGGGCCGTCAGGAAAGCCGAGCGCCAGGCCGACACGGAGTCGGCGCCCTCCGGCCGCCCCTCCTTCGACCTCCCCGGCCGTCCCGCCCTCGCCGCGGGCGATCTCGAGCGCCAGGTCCATCCACGGGCCGACCGGGTGGTGCGGGGACTCGAAGCCGAGCACGAGCAGGTCCTTCTCGCCGTCTGCCGGCGCCGGTGGTACTGCGCCTCGAGAGCGTCGAGCAGCCGGCAGTTGGACGGGTGCAGGCCCGACTGCGAGATCTCGCGGACGGCCGCCGCTCCCGCCCGGAAGCCGTCGAACTCGACCGCGCAGGAGAGCTTGTGCGACGGGCGCTCGCCGCACCCGGACCCAGGCCTCGGTGATCACCCCCAGGATCCCCTCGGAGCCGATCAGCGCCCGGTCCGGCGAGGGCCCCGCGCCCGAGCCGGGAAGGCGGCGGCTCTCCCACTTCCCGCGCGGGGTGATCGCCCGCACCGACTCGACCAGGTCGTCGATGTGGGTGTAGAGCGTCGCGAAGTGGCCGCCGGCCCGGGTCGCGACCCAGCCGCCAAGGGACGAGTACTCGAACGACTGGGGGAAGTGGCGGAGCGTGAGGCCGTGCTCGCGGAGCTGGTCCTCGAGCGCCGGGCCGAGCGTGCCCGCCTGGATCCGGGCGGCGAGCGAGACCGGGTCGACCTCGAGCACGCGGTCGAGGCGGCGCAGGTCGAGCGAGACCGAGGTGCGGTCCCCCAGCCGCGGCTCGACGCCGCCGACGACGCTCGTGCCGCCGCCGAAGGGGATCGCCGCGGCCCCGGCCTCCTCGCAGAACGCCAGCACCGCCTCGACCTCGGACTCGTCGCGGGGCAGGGCCACGAGGTCGGGGGGGTTCTCGAAGCTGGCCGCGGAAGCCGCGGACGACGTCGCGGTAGGCCTTGCCGAGCGCGTGGGTGAGGCGCTCGTGGCGATCGTCGGTGAAGAGGTCACCGAGAGCGCGTGGCGCGCGCAGCCGCGGCGAGCGCAGCTCGACCTCCTGCGCCGGCACCGGGTCCTCCACCTCGCCGCCGAAGCCGAGCCGCTCGCGGATCGCCGCCGCCGCAGCCTCGACCTCGGCCCGGGCGGGCTGCTGGTCCTCGTACCCCCAGCCCCAGTGCTTGCGCCGCCGGGGGTTCGGGTCGGCTACCAGTGCACGCCCTTCATCAGGTGCGCGAAGGCGACGGCCTCGGTTGTCGGCTCCTTCTCCGCGGCCTCCTTGTCCTTGTCCTTGTCGCCCTTGGCGGCCTTCGAGTCGGGGAACAGCTTGTAGGCCGTGTTGAGGATCACGTCGGAGGCCTTCGGCGCGACGTTGTAGAGCAGCTCGCCGAAGTTGCCCATCCGGGTCGCGACCTTCTTCGGCTTGCTGATCATCGCCCCGGTGATCATCTCGGCCGCCTCGTCCGGGGTGATCGTCGGGAAGGCGTCGTACATCTTGGTCGGCGCGATCATCGGCGTCCGCACCAGCGGCATGTGGATCGTCGTGATGTGGACACCGTCCTCGATGACCTCGGAGGCGATGCAGCGCGAGAAGGCGTCGAGCGCTGCCTTCGAGGCGACGTAGGCGGAGAAGCGGGGCGTGTTGGTCTGCACCCCGATCGAGCTGACGTTGATGATGTGACCGCCCTTGTTCTCGACCATGCTGGGCAGCACGCCGAGGATCAGCCGCAGCGAGCCGAAGTAGTTGAGCTGCATCGTCCGCTCGTAGTCGTGGAAGCGGTCGTAGGAGAGCTTCACCGAGCGCCGGATCGAGCGGCCGGCGTTGTTGACGAGGATGTCCACGCGGCCGTGCTGGTCGAGCACCTCCGCGGCCATCCGCTCGACGTCGGCGACGTCGGAGAGGTCGGCGCGGTGGATGTGCGCCTCTCCCCCGGCCTCCTCGATCTGCGCCTTCGTCTCCTCGAGCTTCTCCGGCGTGCGGGCGACGAGCAGGACCATCGCTCCGGCCTCCGCGGCCTTGACCGCGGCCGCCTTGCCGATCCCCGAGGAGGCGCCGGTGATCAACACGACCTTGCCGCCGATCGCGCCCGAGAGCGAACGGTCCTTGAACAGGTCCGGGTCGAGGTTGCGCTCCCAGTAGTCCCAGAGCCTGTCCGCGTAGGTCTCCAGCGGGGGAACCGCGATGTCCGTCCCCTCGAGCGCGGCCTGGGTGTTGCGCGAGTCGAACCTGGTCGGGTAGTTGACGTAGGTCAGCACCGACTCCGGGATCCCGAGGTCCGCGAGGACCGTGTTGCGGATCCGCTTCACCGGCGGCAGCATCATCAGCCCGCTGCGCACACCCGGCGGCACGATCTCGAACATCTTCGGGTCGAGACGCATCGACATCTTCGGCGCGTGGGCCGCGCCCGGCGAAGAGGTTGATCAGCTGGCCCGGCGGACTTCGGGTTCGGGTCGGTGAGGCTGAAGGCCTGGCCGTCGAGGTCGGGCTGGTGGGCGATGTGGTCGATCGCCGCCGCGACGAAGTCGACCGGGACGAGGTTGATCTCCTTGCCCTCGACGCCGATCGTCGGCATCCACTGCGGCAGCGAGTTGCGGAGCCGCTGGATCAGCTTGAAGAAGTAGTAGGGGCCGTCGATCTTGTCCATCTCGCCGGTCTCGGAATGCCCGACGACGATCCCCGGCCGGTAGACGCGCCAGGGCCGGCCGTACTCCTCGCGGACGACCCTCTCGGACTCGTGCTTGGTGCGGAAGTAGGGGTGGCTGTCGAGGTTCTCGGCCTCCTCGAACATGTCCTCGCGCCAGGTGCCCTTGTAGAGGCCGGCGGCGGCGATCGAGCTGACGATGTGGAAGGTGCCCGCCTCGATCTCCTCGGCGAGCTCGACCGCGTGCCGGGTGCCCTCGATGTTGGCGGTCTTCTGGGTCTCGGCGTCGGCGGTCATGTCGTAGACGGCCGCGAGGTGGAAGAAGTGGTCGATCTCGCCCTTGAGCCGGGCGACGTCCTCGTCGGAGACCCCGAGCCGGGGCTGGGAGAGGTCGCCGACGATCGGGACGACCCGGTCCTCACCGACGCCCCATCGGTTGCGCAGCTCCTCGAGCCGCCCCCGCGAGCCCTCGCGCACGAGCACGTAGATCGTGCCCTCCCGCTCGAGCAGGACGCTCGACCAGATGGCGGCCGATGAAGCCGGTCGCCCCTGTGACGAAGTAATTCATCTCTCTCCTTCCACCGTGCCCGAATGCGTCCTCGGGCGCACCCTACACTCTGCCCAGTGGCGCTTCACCTCGATCCGTTCGGCCACCAGCCGCTGCCCGGCGAGCGCAAGGCTCGCGCCGCCGACATCGCCGAGGAATGGCGGGTCGCCCGGCAGGGCATCGAGGTGGTCGCCCACGGCGCCCTGGTCTGCCCGGGATGCGGCGCGCCCGTCGTCGTCTGCGCACGCCGTCCCCGCCCAGCGCGAGCTCAGCTGCGGCTTCTGCGGCCACGCCGGCCGGGCTCGCAGCTTCCTCGTCCGCGACGTCTTCGACACGGTCGCAAACGAGGCGTACATGATCGCGCGGTTGCCCGGCTGAGAAGCGATCGCGGTTGCCGGTGAAATTGGCGGTCCAGGCCGGGTCATGCGGTTTCGA
Organism: uncultured Actinomycetes bacterium; assembly: GCA_963720015.1. Classification (GTDB taxonomy): domain Bacteria; phylum Actinomycetota; class Thermoleophilia; order Solirubrobacterales; family 70-9; genus DATFPK01. Next base: position 103,170 of record CAVREA010000001.1, read on the forward strand.
GCGTTTCATCGGTGGCATAGACTCAGCTGGAGGGATGGCGGTCGAGATCCAGATGCCGCAGATGGGCGAGTCGGTGACCGAGGGCACGGTGCTCGAGTGGCACGTCGCCGAGGGCGACCAGGTCGAGGAGGGCGAGACCGTGGTCGAGGTCTCCACCGACAAGGTGGACGCCGAGGTGCCCGCCCCGGCAGACGGCACGATCACGAAGCTGCTGGTCGAGGTCGACGACGAGGTCAAGGTCGGCGCCGCCCTCGCCGAGCTCGAGCCGGGCTCCAACGGAGCGTCCGCAGGCAGTGCCTCCGCAGACCGCCGCAGACCCGGCCGCCCCGGACCCGAAGCGGAGGAGGCGGCGGGCAGTGACTGCCGGCTCGCTCGGAGCGCGTCAAATGCTGATTCCGCGCGGTCCGAGCGAGACCGGCCACCTCGGATGACGCCAGCGTCAGCGCCGGCGAGACGACCGCCGAGGGCGCGCTCCAGGTGGTGATGCCAGAGATGGGCGAGTCGGTGACCGAGGGCACCGTGCTCGAGTGGCACGTCGCCGAGGGCGACAGCGATCAACGAGGGCGACACGATCGTCGAGGTCTCGACCGACAAGGTCGACGCCGAGGTTCCGGCGCCGACGAGCGGCACCGTTACCAAGCTCCTGGTCGAGGTGGACGAGGAGGTCGCTGTCGGAGCGCCGATGGCGGAGATATGCTCCCGCTGCTTCCTCGGCTTCGCCTCCGGGAGCAGCAGCTTCACCTTCGGCCGCGGCTCCGCCCGGCGGAGCCGCCGAAGGATCAGCGACGGACGGCGGCTCCGCCGGACGCCAGGCAGGAGTTTGCCGGGAAGGCGACCCCGGTCGCCCGGCGGATCGCCGCCGAGCGGGGCGTGGACCTGGCGAAGGTCAACGGCAGCGGCTCCGGCGGCAAGGTGACCAAGGAGGACGTGCTCGCCGCTGCCGACGGCAACGGGGGCCGCCCCGGCGCCGGCCGCCGCGCGGCCGGCGAGGCGAAGCCCCTGCGCGGCCCGGCCGGCGATGCTGGCCAAGGCGATGGACGAGAGCCGCGAGATCCCGACGGCGACCTCGTTCCGGACGCTCCCCGTGGACATCCTCGACGCCAAGCGCCGCGCGCTCAACGGGGTGCTCAAGGAGCGCGGGATGAAGGTCTCCTTCACCCACCTGATCGCCTGGGCGATCGTCGCAGGCGGCGCGCGAATGGCCGGTGATGGTGCGCACCTTCGAGCAGCGCGACGGAAAGCCCTTCGTGATCGATGGCGGCGGCGTCAACCTCGGCATCGCGGTCGACGTCGAGCGCAAGGACGGCTCGCGCAGCCTGATGGTCCCCGGCATCAAGGGACGCCGACGGACTCGACTTCCCCGCCTTCCACAGCCTACTACGAGGAGCTGATCACCAAGACTCGCGAGAACAAGCTCACCGCGGACGATTTCATGGGCACCAACATCTCGCTCACCAACCCGGGCGGGCTGGGCACGATCGCCTCGGTGCCGCGGCTGATGAAGGGCCAGGGCGACGATCATCGCCACCGGCTCGATCGCGTACCCGCCCGAGTGGGCCGCACGCGACCCCCGACCGGATCAAGCAGCTCGGCGTCTCGAAGGTGATGACGACCACCTCGACCTACGACCACCGGATCATCCAGGGGGCCGAGTCGGGTTCCTTCCTGCGCCGGATCGATCAGCTCCTCCAGGGAGAGGACCGCTTCTACGAGGGGGTCGCCGCCAGCCTCGGCGTCACCGAGTCGGCGCTGACAAGCGCCCACCCCGCCTCCGCCTCGGCGCCGCCCCTCGGCGCCGCCGCCGCGGGGAGCTCGGTCACCGCCAAGCCCGACGAGCAGCTCCTGCAGGCGGTTCAGGCCGCCACCTCGCTGCTCAAGGCCTACCGGACCCACGGCCACCTGGCGGCCCGCCTCGACCCGCTCGGCTCGAAGCCGAAGGGCGATCCGGCGATCCAGCCGGAGAACCTCAACCTGACGCCCGACCTGATGTCGCAGATCCCCGCGTCGATCCTCCGCATCGGCGTTCCCGGAGAGACGCTGCTCGACGCGCTGCCGCGGATGCGCGATGCCTACTGCGGCACGATCGCCTACCAGTTCGAGCACCTCTCCTCGCACCAGCAGCGCATCTGGCTGCGCGAGATGGTCGAGACCGGCGCCCACCGGGCGCCGCTCGAGAACGAGGAGAAGCAGCGGCTCCTGCACCGCCTCATCGATGTCTTCGAGTTCGAGCGCTTCATCGAGAAGGCCTACCTGGGCCAGAAGATGTTCTCGATCGAGGGACTCGACACGATCGTGCCGATGCTCGACGAGCTGGTCACCCTGGCGCTGCGGGCCGGCGCCGACGAGGTCGTCTTCGGGATGGCCCACCGCGGCCGGCTCAGCGTGCTCGCCCACAACCTCGGCCGCCCCGCCGACTCGATCTTCGCCGAGTTCGAGGGCTCCAAGGCGATCGAGGCGGTGAAGGCGGAGGCGGCGATCCCGCACGGCGGCACCGGCGACGTCAAGTACCACTACGGCCACCAGGGGACCTACGAGACCCACAGGGGCGAGAAGATCGCCGTTCACCTCTACCCGAACCCGAGCCACCTCGAGTTCGTCGACCCGGTCGTGATCGGCGCGGCCCGCTACGACCCAGTCGGACTTCGACGGTGCCGAGCATCAGCCACGACCCGAAGCGCGCCGTGCCGGTGCTCCTCCACGGCGACGCCGCCTTCCCCGGGCAGGGCGTGGTCGCCGAGACCTTCAACCTGCAGGCGCTCAAGGGCTACACGACGGGCGGCACGATCCACGTCATCCAGAACAACCAGGTCGGCTTCACCACCGACCCCGAGGACGGCCGCTCGACCCCCTACGCCGCCGACATGGCGAAGGGCTTCAACGTCCCGATCATCCACGTCAACGCCGACGACGTCGAGGCCTGCTCGGCCGCGATCCGGCTGGCGATGGCCTACCGCGAGCGCTGGGGCCGCGACATCGTCATCGACGTGATCGGCTACCGGCGGTTCGGCCACAACGAGACCGACGAGCCCGCCTACACCCAGCCCCAGATGGCGGCCCAGATCAAGGCTCACAAGCCGGTCTCCGAGCTCTACGCGGAGAAGCTGTCTCCGAGGGCGTCGTCTCCGCCGAGCAGGTCGAGGAGGACCACCGCGGAGCGCCGCGAGGAGATGGCGGCGGCGCTCAAGGGCCTGCGCGAGAAGATGGAGGCCGGCGAGTACGAGGACCCGACCGTCGCGACCGGCACCGGCGAGCTCGACCGGACCGCCTCGCCCGCCTGTCGACACGCGCCTGCCCGCGGAGAAGCTGCGCTCGCTGAACGAGGCGCTGCTCAAGGTCCCGGAGAGCTTCACGGTGCACCGCAAGCTGCGCAAGCCGCTCGCGCGGCGGATCGAGGCGCTGGAGAAGGGCGGGATCGAGTTCGGCCACGCCGAGTCGCTGGCCTTCGCCTCGTTGCTGACCGAGAGCGTCCACATCCGGCTCACCGGCCAGGACACCGAGCGCGGCACCTTCTCGCACCGCCACCTCGTCCTGCACGACGAGAAGACCGGCCTCGAGTACTCGCCGATGCAGAACCTCGAGGACGCCGACGGCGCCGTTCGAGCTCTACAACAGCCCGCTCTCGGAGGCCGCCTGCCTCGGGTTCGAGTACGGGTACTCGGCGGCGAACCCGGCGTCGCTCGTCCTCTGGGAGGCCCAGTTCGGCGACTTCGCCAACTCGGCCCAGGTGATCATCGACAGCTTCATCGCCTCCGGAGAGGCGAAGTGGGGCCAGACCAGCAGGCTGACGCTGCTGCTCCCGCACGGCTACGAGGGCTCGGGCCCGGAGCACTCGAGCGCGCGGATCGAGCGCTTCCTGGCGCTGGCGGCCGAGGGGAACATGCGGATCGCCAACCCGACCACCGCCGGTCAGTACTTCCACCTGATCCGCCGCCAGGCCCTGATCAAGAAGCCGCGGCCGCTGATCGTCTTCACGCCCAAGGGCCTGCTCCGGCTCGACCGGGCGACCTCCCAGCTGAGCGACCTGACCGACGGCGAGTTCCAGTTCGTCCTCGACGACCCGGCCGCCTCCGAGCGCCGCGAGAAGGTGCTCAGGCTCGTGCTCTGCAGCGGCAAGATCTTCTACGACTTCGACGCCAAGGAGCAGCGCGGCGAAGCAGAGGGTGTCGCCATCGCCCGGGTGGAGCTGCTCTACCCGTTCGCAAAGGAGCAGCTGGAGAAGGTGATCTCCTCCTACCCGAACCTGAAGGAGGTCGTCTGGACCCAGGAGGAGCCGCAGAACATGGGCGCATGGAAGGTGATGAGGCGGCGCCTGCCTCCGATCATCCCCGACGGCGTCCAGCTCCGCTACGTCGGCCGGCCCGAGCGCGCCAGCCCCGGCGAGGGCTACTCCGCCGCGCACGCCCGCGAGCAGGAGCGGATCGTGCTCACGGCGCTCACGCCAGGGGCGTAGCCCGCGGCGAAGCGCCGCGGCCGGGCCCCGTGCCAGGGCCCGGCCGCGAGCTTGGACCACACCGGACTTCCCACCTGCCTTCCGCGCCCCGGGAGAGAGGCCGGGGCGTGCTCGGAAGCTTCTTCGGCCGCCGTCAGGCGAGCGCGGCGCGCCGGATCCGGGCCGAGGTCAGGGCCTCGCCGCAATCCGGACAGCTCCGCACCCGGGACCACGAGCGGTGCTCCCCGCCGCACGAGTCGCAGCGGTAGTGGCGCTCGAGGCCGACCAGCCGGCGGCTCTCCGCCCCGCGGATGCCGTTCAGTTGTAGAAGGGTGGCGTTCATGGACGACATGTTCGCCGCCATGCCCGGGCGTGGATATGGACCGGCGTACAGGATCGGCGCCCGCCGATTCGACCGAGCGGCATCCCGCCGGCGCTAAGGTCAGCCCGTGGCAGAGTCCCCGGATCCGCTCCGCAAGCCGGTTCCCGGAAGGGTGTTCTCCTGGGTCAAGTGGTGCTCCTGGATCGAGCTGGCGATCTTCGCCGGCCTGCTCTTCTTCTGGCTGGTGCCGGGGTTCGAGCAGGAGACGTTCGTCTTCGGCCTCGGGCACGGCCTCGGCTACATCGCCCTCTGCCTGCTGATCTTCTTCGCGATCCTCCGCCGCCAGGCCCCCTACACGCTGCTGGCGGCGACCCTGACCCCGGTCGGCCCCGTCGGCAGCGTGGTGGCGATCGAGCTGATCGAGCGCAAGGGCATGGGCGTCGCCCCCCGCGAGGGCGCGGCGTCGCCGGAGGGGCTTGACCCGCCCCCCGGCGCGGCGCTATAACTGACCGCGGTCGAGGGAACGACCCTGTCCCTCGCCCCTGGCGGGAAAAGGGGAGCCGGGCAGGACAGCTTCACAAGAACCGTTCCCGGGAGGTCCCCCTCTGGGGAGCGACGCGTCGGCATCCTTCCCTGGCTACCGGCGCGCAGGCGCGGTGCGCGGTCGCGAGGACCCCCCTGCCTCCCGCGGCCCCGCCGCGCCGCCACTTTCCCGCCGCGCAGGCGGCTCAGGCGCTGCCGCGCAGGGAGCGCAGCACGAACTGGAGGATGCCGCCGTGCTGGAAGTAGACGACCTCGTTGGGGGTGTCGAGACGGACCGTCGCCTCGAACTCGACCGGGTCGGCGCCCTCGCGCTTCGCGGTCACGCCGACCGTCTTCGCCTCGCCGTTCTCGAGGTCGCCGATGTCGAACTCCTCCTCGCCGCTCAGTCCCAGCGACTCGGCGCTCTCCCCCTCAGGGAACTGCAGGGGAAGGACCCCCATGCCGATCAGGTTTGAGCGATGGATGCGCTCGAAGCTCTCGGCGATCACGGCGCGCACGCCGAGCAGGCTGGTCCCCTTCGCGGCCCAGTCGCGCGACGAGCCGGAGCCGTACTCCTTGCCGGCGAGGACGAGCAGCGGCGTGCCCCGCTCGGCGTAGGCGATCGCGGCGTCGTAGATCGTCGTCTCCTCCCCGTCCGGGAAGGTGCGGGTGAAGCCGCCGCGCTTCTCCACCAGCTTGTTCTGGAGGCGGATGTTGGCGAAGGTGCCGCGGATCATCACCTCGTGGTTGCCGCGGCGCGATCCGTATGAGTTGAAGTCGCCGGGCTCGACCCCCTGCTCGATCAGCCAGCGCCCGGCGGGGCTGTCCTTCTTGATCGCCCCGGCCGGAGAGATGTGGTCGGTCGTGATCGAGTCGCCGAGGACCGCCAGCACGCGGGCGCCGGTGATCGGCTCGACCGGCTCCGGCTCGGCCGGCATCCCGTCGAAGAACGTAGGCCTGCGGACGTAGGTGGAGTCGGGCCAGTCGTAGCGGTCGCCCTCGGGGACCTCGACCTCGCGCCAGGTCTCGTCGCCGTCGAAGACGCCGGCGTAGTTCTTGGTGAACATCTCCGAGGCGACGGAGGCACCCACCACGTCCTTGATCTCCTCCGAGGTGGGCCAGAGGTCGCGCAGATAGACCGGCTCGCCGTCGGAACCGACGCCGAGCGGATCCTCGTTCAGGTCGACGTCCATCCTCCCGGCGAGGGCGTAGGCGACGACCAGCGGCGGCGACGCCAGGTAGTTGGCCTTGACGTCCTGGTTGATCCGGCCCTCGAAGTTGCGGTTGCCCGAGAGCACCGAGCAGACCACCAGGTCCTTCTCCTCGACCGCCTTCGAGATCTCCGGGGGCAGGGGGCCGGAGTTGCCGATGCAGGTCGTGCAGCCGTAGCCGACGAGGTTGAACTGGAGCCTGTCCAGGTACTCGTCGAGCCCGGAGCGCTCGAGGTAGTCGGTGACCACGGTGGAGCCGGGGGCGAGCGAGGTCTTCACCCAGGGCTGGCGCTCGAGGCCGGCCTCGACCGCCTTCTTGGCGAGCAGGCCGGCGGCGACCATCACGCTCGGGTTGGACGTGTTGGTGCACGAGGTGATCGCGGCGATCACCACGTGGCCGTGGTCGAGCTCGACCTCGGTCCCGTCCTCGAGCGTGACCCGGACCGCGTCGTCGGTCTCCGGCTTCGCGGTCGCCACCCCGCCCTCGGCCAGAGCCGGCCTGGGCTTGCCGCGTCCGTTCTCGTGGTCGTCGCCGGGCGGGTCGGAGGCGGGGAAAGACTCGTCGATCGCCTCGTCGCGGTGGTTCATCTGCTCGGCGGCGTCGGGGTCGAGCTCGGCCATCGCCTCGAGGAAGGCGGCCTTGGCGTCGGCGAGCGGGACGCGGTCCTGGGGGCGCTTGGGCCCCGCCAGGCTGGGCTCGACCGTGGAGAGGTCCAGCTCGAGAACGTCGGAGAAGGTCGGGTCCTCGGAGCTCTCGTCGTGGAACATGCCCTGCTCGCGGGCGTAGGCGTCGACCAGCTCGATCGCCTCGGTCGAGCGCCCGGTGAACTCGAGGTATCGCAGCGTCTCGGCGTCGATGGGGAAGATCGCGCAGGTCGAGCCGAACTCCGGCGACATGTTGCCGATCGTCGCCCGGTCCGCCAGACCCAGGGTCGAGAGGCCCGGCCCGAAGAACTCGACGAACTTCGAGACCACCCCCTTCTCGCGCAGCATCTCCGTCACCGTCAGCACGAGGTCGGTGGCGGTCGCGCCTTCGGGGAGCTCGCCGGACAGCTTGAAGCCGATCACCTGCGGCAGCAGCATCGAGACCGGCTGGCCCAGCATGGCCGCCTCGGCCTCGATCCCGCCGACGCCCCATCCCAGCACCCCGAGCCCGTTGACCATGGTCGTGTGGGAGTCGGTGCCGACGAGGGTGTCGGGATAGGCCTGGAGGGCGCCGTCCCGCTCGCGCCGGTAGACGACCTGGGCGATGTACTCGAGGTTGACCTGGTGGCAGATCCCGGTCGCCGGCGGCACCACGCTGAAGTTGTCGAAGGACCCCTGGCCCCACTTCAGGAACGAGTAGCGCTCCCGGTTGCGGGCGAAGTCCCGCTCGGCGTTGATCGCGAAGGCCCTCTCGTTGCCGAACGCGTCGACCTGGACCGAGTGGTCGATGACCAGGTCGACGTCGACCAGCGGGTTGATCTGGGCGGGGTCGCCGCCGATCTCCTCCATCGCGTCGCGCATCGCCGCCAGGTCGACCACTGCGGGGACGCCGGTGAAGTCCTGCATCAGGACGCGGGCCGGCTGGTAGGGGATCTCGACGCTCGGCTCGGCGCCCGCGTCCCAGGAGGCGATCGCCTCGATGTTGTCGCGGGTGACCGACTCGCCGTCCTCGAGCCGCAGCACGTTCTCGAGCAGCACCTTGATCGAATAGGGAAGCCGGGCGGTGTCGTACTTCGACTGGAGCGCGTCGAGGCGGAAGATCTCGAAGCTCTCGCCGCCGACCTCCAGGGTGTCGCGCGCCGCGAAGGAATCGTTGCTCATCTCTCTCCCGTCCTCATCGTTTGCTCCGGTGGCCGGCGTCGAGCCGATCGGTGGCCCGCCTGGCGACGCTGCCGCTCTGGATCCGGCCGGAGAGGCCGGGGGCGGCGAGACCGATGTGCGCGAGCGCCCGCTGGCGCAGCGGTGCGACCGCGACCTCGAGCTTGTTGCGCTCGATCGCCCGCACGACCGCCGCGCCGACCTCCTCCGGCGTCGACGTCCCCAGCCCCGGGGGAGGCTTCGCCCCCGAGGAGGCGAACATGCCGGCCTCGCGGATGAAGCCAGGGGAGACGACCGAGACCCCCACCCCGTTGCGCGCGAGGTCGACCCGGAGGCCGAGGGCGAAGCCGCGGAGGCCGAACTTGGTCGCGTTGTAGACCGACGACCGGGGGTTGGCGGCCTTGCCCGCCAGCGAGGCGACGAAGACCATGTGCCCAATGCCCCGGCCCTCCATCCCGGGCGCGAGCGCGTGGGCGAGCAGCATCGGCGCCTCCAGGTTGACCCTGAGGGTGCTCTGCATCTCCGCCGCGGAGAAGTCCTTCATCAGGCCGGTCCCCGACATGCCCGCGTTCGCGACGAGCACGTCCACGTCCCCGGCCTCCGCGGCGAGGCGCTCGGCGGCGCCCGGCTCGGCCAGGTCAGAGGGCGCGCTGCGATGGCCGTCGCCGGGCAGCTCGCCGGCCAGCTGTTCCAGCTCGCCGGCGCTGCGGGCGCTGAGCACGACGGCCGCCCCACGGCCGGCCAGGGCCGCGGCGATCGCCCGCCCTAGACCCCCGGTGGCGCCGGTGAGGAGGGCGGTTCGGCCGGAAAGGTCCATTGATCGGAAGCTACCACCGGGGCCGCCGCTGCAATCCGCGCCACTGTAGGGTCGGCCCCTGGCGATGATCGGAGGAGGAACGGCTTGAAGCTATACGTCTGCTGGGGCACGATGGCGACACCGAGGCCCGGAGGGCACCCGTGCTCGAACGCGCACAAGGCGCTGATCGCGGCCGGCCACGACCCCGAGGTGGTGAAGGTGCACGGGCTCGGGATCGGGCCGCTGAAGTGGATCACCGAGGGCCGCAAGGAGGTCCGGGAGCTGACCGGCCAGCCGGCCGTCCCGGTGCTCGTGACCGACGAGGGTGAGACGGTGTTCGACTCGAAGAAGATCGTCGCCTGGGCGGCCGACCACCCGGCCGGAGCGACCGCGGGCGGGCCGAACACCGCCGGCTGAACGGGGTCAGGAGGCGGCGCTCCGCTTTCCCGCGACCCGGTAGGCACCGCCGCCCGCCGCCTTCGCCTCGTACATGGCGGCGTCGGCCTCGCGGATCAGCTGCTCGGGGGTGGCCGGCCGCCGGCCGGCCATCGTGATCCCGATGCTGGGTGTGACCCGGTGCCTGCGCGCCCCGACCTGGAACGGGGCCTCGAATGCTTCCAGGATGCGACCCGCGGCACTGACGACCTGGTCGCGGCCGGGGACGTCCTCGACCAGGACGACGAACTCGTCGCCCCCGTAACGGGCGACGCTGTCGCTGCCCCGCACGTTCGCCCGCAGCCGCTGGCCGATCTCCTTGATCAGCGCATCGCCCTCGTCGTGGCCGTGCTCGTCGTTGACGCGCTTGAAGTCGTCGAGGTCGATGAAGAGAACGCCCAGGTCGGCGCCGCGGCGGCGGCCGACCGCCAGTGCGTGGCCGATCCGGTCTATCGCCAGGGTGCGGTTGGCGAGCCCCGTGAGCGGGTCGCGAACGGCGCGGGCGCGGGCGACCTCGAGCTCGCGGTCGACCTCGATCTCGGTCCGCTTGCGGCGGGAGATGTCCTGGATCGTGCCGCGGACCGGGCGTGGTGGCGCGGCGGCGGGATCGTTCGGCTCCAGCCGCAGCTCGACCCAGAGCAGGGAGCCGTCCCTGCACTCGATCCGGGTCTCCTCGAACGATCCCGTGTCGCCGCCGGCGACACCCGCGAACGCGAGCCGCCAATCCTCCCGGCGCTCGGCGGGGACCCGGCCGAGCAGGCCGGCGAGCGGACCGTCGAGCGTGCCCGCCTCGGCGCCGAGCAGGCGGTGAAGCCCGGGCGAGGCCTCGACCCAATCGGTGTCGGGATCCCATTCGAGCCCGCCGGCGCCCAACAGCCGCTCGAGGTCGGCGAGCCGTTCCTCCCGCTCACGCAGGCGGGCCCGCTCACGGTGCCGGTCGGTGACGTCGAGGGTCGCCCCGGAGAGCTTCGCGGGCGCCTCCGCGTCCCCGCCGCCGCCACGTGCACGGCTGAGCACGGTCCTCACCTCGCCGTCCGGGCGGACGATCCGGTGCAGGAGCTGGAGATCGCCGCCCGAGGCGAGAGCCCGCTCCACCGCGCTCTCGAGCCGGGTGCGGTCGTCGTCATGAACCGCCGCGGCGAACAGCTCGAAGCTGGGGTCGACGCCGCCGGGCTCGAGGCCGAGGATGCGGTACTGCTGGTCCGACCAGGCCATCAGTCCCGCCCGCGGGTCCAATTCCCAGCGACCCACCTGCGAGATCGCCTCGATCTCGGCACCGAAGCTCGTGTCCCCTGCGGGCAGGGACCGCCCGTCCCGGTTCCCCGCCCAGTCGCCGGAACCTCCTGCCGGTGGTTTGGTCGCTCCGCCCACCGCCCGGCGAAGCTACTCGAGCCGGGGCCCGAGCGCAAGCGGAAATTGGCTCCAGAGAGCGGATTCCGGGCGTGAGCGGCGAAGGTTTGGGGAGGTTGGGTGAGCCTTGTGTTAGCGAATGCCCAAACAATCCTCTACACTGCCGCGACCGGAGTAACCGGTAAAGCCGAGTTCCGGGCCGACAGGCGGCCCGGGAACGGGGGAACCAGCCCGACGCCGTTGCCAGCGGCTGACGGCGGATTTGGGGCGAACCCACCGATGGTGGGGGCGCAGGCTCCTTTAGCGCCAGCCCGACAGCTAACCCCGTAGGCCGACGAAGGAGATCGGTGATTCACGCTACGCAGACAAGACTGAAGATTCTCGCCGCGGGCGTCGCCGCAGCGGCCGCGCTGGCGCTGGCCCCGGCCGGCGCCTCGGCCGGTTGCACCAGCACCGGCGGCGTCAGCGCAAGCGATTGCGGGCCGCGCACGGTTCCCGGCGCCAAGGCGAAGCTGGTCAACGGCCGCGCCGTGGCCCCCGCCAGCGCCCCGGACCGCGTCAAGGCCGTGATCGCGGCCGCCAACCGGATCGACGGCAAGCCCTACCGGTACGGCGGCGGCCACGCCCGCTGGAACGACAGCGGCTATGACTGCTCGGGCGCCGTCAGCTACGCGCTCCACGGCGGCCGGTTCCTGAGCAGCCCGCTGCCCTCCGGCAGCCTGGCGCGCTGGGGAAAGGCCGGGCGCGGCAGGTGGATCACGGTGTACGCGAACGGCGGCCACGCCTACGCGGTTATCGCCGGGCTCCGCTGGGATACCTCGATGACCCCCGGTGACGGTCCCGGCTGGAGCAGCCAGATGCGCTCCTCCTCCGGATACGTCGCGCGCCACCCCCGCAACTTCTAGCCCGTGCGGGCCGGCATTCGCGCGGGGCTGCCGTTCGCGGCAGCCTCGCTTGTGCTGGCGATCTCCTTCGGTGTCCTGGCCCGGCCGGTGATGGGTGTCGTGGCGCCGATCGTGATGTCGGCGGTCGTGTTCGCCGGATCGGCTCAGTTCGGGGCGCTCGCCGTACTCGCCGCCGGCGGAACACCGCTGGCAGCGATCACCGCCGGAACGCTGCTCAACGCGCGCTACGTGCCGATGGGAATCGCGCTTGCGAGCTCGATCCCGGGCGGAGCGCTGCGCAGGGCGCTGACCGGCCAGGCGATGATCGACGCGTCCTGGGCGATGGCCAACCGGGGCGGGGGCCGCTTCGATCCGTCCTTCATGATCGGCGCGACGCTGCCCTCGTATCCCTGCTGGGTCGGGGGCACGGCGATCGGCGTGCTCGCAGGAGACGCGATCGGCGACCCGGAGAAGCTCGGCCTCGACGCCCTCTTCCCCGCGTTCTTCCTCGGCCTGCTGATCGCCGGCGAGCTGCGCCGGGGCCGTATGGCCGTCCTTGCGGCTTCCCTTGGGGCGGTGGTCGCGCTGGCGCTGATCCCGGTCGCCCCTCCCGGCGTCCCGGTGATCGCCGCGTCCCTGGTGGCGCTGGTCGGGCTTGCCAGGCCCCCGGAGACCTGGCAGGAGTCGGCGGAGGAGTCCGTCCTGCGGGAGGACCCGGCGGGATGAGCGACGTCTGGGTGACGATCGTGGGGCTGACCGTGGTCACCGCGCTGATCCGAGGCGGAGGGCCGGTGATGCTCGGCGGCCGCGCCCTTCCGGGCCGGCTGCCCGACGTGATCCCTCTGCTCGCCCCGGCGCTGCTGGCCGCGCTGGTGATGACAGAGACGGTCGGCGGCGTGGACGGGATCGAGTTCGATGAGCGGATCGCCGGCGTCGGCGCCGCCGGGCTCGTGCTCGCCTTCCGCCGGGATGCGCTGCTGCCGGCGATCGCGGTCGCGGCCACCGTCACCGCCCTGGCGCGGAGTGTGCTCTGAGTTTGTGCTCAGGTTACGAACGGCCCCCCGCCTTGCTCCAATCAGGCAAATGAGGGAGGGTTAGTTTGTTCAGCCGAGCCTAGGCGGCTCGGATAGCGTGTCGAATCGGGCGAACCGTCCAGTCGCGCTTCACTCACTTGAAGGAACAGACCACGGCACCGACCGCCGCAGAGGCGCAGTCACGACCAGGGGAGGACCCTGGGCCAGAGGCGCGGGGGGACTCGACCGACACCGGCGCAGGGGTCCCCGACGTCCGCCTCAGCGGGCTGACCAAGCGCTACGGCGACGTCGTCGCGGTCAACGGGATCGACCTCGAGGTCTTCCGGGGGGAGTTCTTCACCATGCTCGGCCCGTCCGGATCGGGAAAGACGACGACGCTGCGGATGATCGCCGGCTTCGAGCAGCCCGACTCGGGCACGGTCGAGCTGGCGGGAGAGGACGTCGCCGGCAGGCCTCCCTACGACCGCGCGGTCAACACGGTCTTCCAGGACTACGCGCTCTTCCCTCACATGAGCGTCGGCGAGAACGTCGAGTACGGCCTGCGGGTCGCCAGGGTGGACAAGGCCGAGCGCACCCGCCGCCGCGCCGAGGCGCTCGAGATGGTCCGCCTCTCCGGCTACGACGATCGCAAGCCCTCCGAGCTCTCGGGCGGGCAGCGCCAGCGCGTCGCGCTCGCGCGGGCGATCGTCAACGAGCCCAAGGTCCTGCTCCTCGACGAGCCGCTCGGCGCCCTCGACCTGAAGCTGCGTGAGGAAATGCAGGTGGAGCTGAAGGCGATCAAGGGCGAGGTCGGGATCACCTTCATCTACGTCACCCATGACCAGGAAGAGGCGCTGACGATGTCGGACCGGGTGGCCGTCTTCAACGACGGCCGGATCGTCCAGGTGAGCCCCCCCGCAGAGCTCTACGAACACCCCCAGAACGAGTTCGTCGCGAGCTTCGTCGGAGTCTCGAACCTGCTCGAGCGCGACGGCACGGTGTTCACGATCCGCCCCGAGAAGGTCAAGCTGCTCGACCGCGGAGAGGCGGCCGACGGCCTCCACACCGAACACGGCACGATCGCCGACGTCTCCTATGCGGGGATGATCACCCGCTACCGCGTCGCGCTCGACGCGGGCGGTGAGCTTCAGGTCGTCCGTCAGAACCTCGAGACGACCTCCATCGACGTCGGCGCCCAGCGCGGGCGAGATGTGAGCGTTGGATGGCGGCCGGAGCACACGGTCGCCGTGAAGGACATGTCCCAGCAAATAACGAGTGAGGAGGAATCTCCGTGACGAAGGTGGACAAGCACCCGGCAGGGCTCGCATGGATGATCATCGCGGGCCTGGTCGCCTTCATGCTGCTGTTCGCGGCAGGTTGTGGCGACGATGACGATGGAGATGGAGGCGGCGGCTCGACCAGCGACCTGCCGCAGAAGGTCGGCAAGGGCGAGGGCGCCCTCAATCTGGTCGCCTGGGCCGGCTACGTCGAAGACGGATCGACCGACCCGACGGTCGATTGGACCACCGACTTCGAGAAGCAGACGGGCTGCAAGGTGAACGTCAAGATCGGCAACACCTCCGACGAGATGGTGCAGCTGATGCGGACCGGGCAGTACGACGGCGTGTCGGCCTCGGGGGACGCCAGCACCCGCCTGATCGAGGGTGGCGACGTGGTTCCCGTCAACACCGACCTCGTGCCCAACTACAAGGACATCTTCCCGGGTCTGAAGGAGCAGGACTACAACTCCGTGGACGGCCAGATGTACGGGATCCCGCACGGCCGCGGGTCGAACCTGGTCATGTTCAGGACCGACCAGGTCAAGCCGGCGCCGAAGGACTCCTGGAGCGTCGTCTTCGACCCGAAGGAGGCCTCCAAGTACAGCGGCAAGATCACGGCGTACGACAGCCCGATCTACATCGCCGACGCGGCCGTCTACCTGAAGGAGCATCAGCCGGACCTCGGAATCGAGGATCCCTACGAGCTCGACCAGGAGCAGTTCGACGCCGCGATCGACCTGCTCAAGCAGCAGAACGAGCACATCGGCGAGTACTGGTCCGACTACACGAAGGAGATCCAGTCCTTCGCGAGCGGCGACCTGGTCGTCGGCACGGCCTGGCCGTACCAGTGGCTGACGCTGCAGGCGGACAAGAAGCCGGTCACCGCGATCTACCCCTCCAAGGAGGGCGCGACGGGATGGTCGGACACCTGGATGCTCAGCTCGGAGGCAAAGCATCCGAACTGCATGTACAAGTGGATGCAGCACATCACCAACCCCGATGCGCAGGCGCAGGTCGCGGAGTGGTTCGGTGAGGCACCCGCCAACGAGAAGGCGTGCGACCTCACCGCAACCAAGGGCTTCTGCGAGACCGTCGGCGCCACCGGGCCCGATGCGTACCTCGACGAGCTCTACTACTGGAAGACACCGATCTCCGATTGCGGCGACGACCGCGGAGATGTCTGCAAGGACTACAACGAGTGGATCCAGGGGTGGACCGAGGTCAAGGGATGACGGTCTGGAGGCGAGCCACCTGACAAAGCCCGATGGAAGCGGCTGACGCACTCGCGTCGGCCCCGAAGAGGTCGGTGGGCCGTCGGCTCGCCGACCTCTTCCACGGGCGCCCCCGCCTGCAGGCGGGGGCGCTCCTCGGCGGACCGGTCCTCTGGCTCGTCGTCGGCTACCTCGGCTCGCTGGCGATCCTGCTCGTCACCGCGCTCTGGCAGCTCGGCGAGCTGAGCGGCGAGATCGAGCGATCGGTCACGTTCGACAACTACAAGGCGATCATCGAGGAGCCCGTCTACCGCGACATCGCGGGCCGGACGATCCTCGTCGCGGCCCTGGTGACGGTGACCGACGCCGTACTCGCCTTCCCTATCGCCTTCTACATGGCCAAGCTCGCGAGCAGCCGGATGAGGGGGATCCTGGTCGTGGCCGTGCTGATGCCGCTGTGGTCGGGCTATCTGGTCAAGGTCTACACCTGGCGCACGATCATGAGCGGCGACGGGGCGCTCGACTGGATGCTCGAACCGTTCGGGCTCAGCGCGCCGACGGGGGACCTGGTCCGCATCTGGCTGGTGATGAGCTACATGTGGTTGCCGTTCATGATCCTGCCGATCTACGCGGGGCTCGAGCGGATCCCCGACTCCGTGCTGAGCGCCTCCGAGGACCTCGGCGCGCCCCCCACCCAAACCTTCCGCCGGGTGATCCTGCCGCTGGTCCTCCCGGCGGTCGTGGCGGGATCGATCTTCACCTTCTCGCTCACCCTCGGCGACTTCATCACGCCGCTGCTGGTCTCGAAGACGCAGCTGATCGGAAACGTCGTCTACGCCAACTTCTCCAACAACCTGCCGCTCGCGGCCGCATTCGCGGCGGTGCCGATCGTGATCATGATCGTCTACCTGCTGATCGCCAGGCGACTGGGGGCGTTCGAGCACCTATGAGCTTCTCGCGCCGATCCCGCTACCTGCTGCGCGTCGGCGTCGCTGCGACGCTGGCCTTCATCTACGTGCCGCTGATCATCATCGGCGTCTACGCGTTCAACTCCTCCTCGACCCTGGAGTGGCCGCCGCCCGGCTTCACGCTCGAGTGGTTCGACAAGGCCTTCAGCAACCCGGGCGCCCGCGATGCCTTCTGGACCTCGGTGAAGGTCGGCCTGCTGGCGACGGGGGTGGCCCTCGTGCTCGGAACGCTTGCTTCGCTCGCAGTCGCCCGGCACCGCTTCTTCGGGCGGGAGACGATCTCGTTCCTCGTGATCCTGCCCATAGCCCTGCCGGGGATCGTCACCGGGATCGCGCTCAACTCCACGTTCTCACAGGTGCTGGGGATCGACCTCAGCCTGCTCACGGTGGTCGTCGGTCACGCCACCTTCTGCATCGTCGTCGTCTACAACAACGCGATCGCGCGCCTGCGCCGCATGTCGGGCTCGCTCGAGGAGGCCTCGGCCGACCTCGGCGCCGATCCATGGCAGACGTTCGCCCGGGTGACGCTGCCGAACATGCGCAGCGCCCTCGTCGCCGGCGCCCTGCTCGCCTTCGCCCTCTCCTTCGACGAGATCATCGTCACCACGTTCACGATCGCGGCCGGGGACCAGACTCTGCCGATCTGGTTCTTCACCAACTTCGCGCGGCCCAACAACCTGCCCATCGTCAACGTGGTGGCGTTGCTCGTCATCCTGATCTCGATCATCCCCGTCTACCTGGCCCACCGCCTCACCCGCGACGAGGGAGGGGCCGGCGGCCGCGGCGCAGGGGCGGCAGCGATCGAGGCCGAGGCGACGGCGGCGCCCTAGGGCTCGACCGCGCGGCACCCCGCCCCGGGCGGGTCGCTGGCGTCGCGGAAGACCGCGTCGCCGCCGCTGCCGCAGTCGATGCTGAAGTCGCTCTCGCCGTCGCGGGCGTCGATCACGTCGCTGCCCCCGCGGCCGAAGAAGCGGTCGCGGCCGGGCTGGCCGAAGATGCTGTTGGAGCCGTCGTCGCCGACCAGGATGTCCCAGTCGAAGGAGCCCTCGAGGTCCTCGTTGGAGCGGGCGAGGCGCACCGGACGGCAGCCGGGAACGGCGTCGTTCCATGCCTTCCCGGCGGCCAGCGATGCCTGCAGCACCCCGGGATGGGCGGGAGTCTCTGCGAAGGAGGCGTTGTCGCGCCCCGGCCCGCCGCGGAGGAGGCCGCCGATGCAGGCATCGGCGGCCGCGAGCAGATCCGAGCCGGGCCCGCCGATGAGCGCGTCCGGATCGGGAATCCCGCCGATCAGCCCGTCCGAGCCTCCGCCGCCGAGGAGACGGTCTCGGCCCGGCCCGGCCTCGATCAGCTCGGCACCGTCGCCGCCGCCGACCCGGTCGTCGCCGGGGCCGGCGGAGAAGCGGATGCTCTCGAGCCCGCCCAGCGACCCCTCGACGCGGAGATCGTCGTCGCCTGCTCCCAGGTCGACGACCAGGTGGCGCACGGGTGCCCGCACCTGGCAGACGACGTCGGTGAGGCTGTCGCCGATCCGCCGGCAGCCGTCGCCGATCGCGAGCGGGCGCGCCGAGCGCAGCGAGAACAGGACACCGACCGGGTCGTAGGAGACCGTCAGCCGGTCGGGCGCGGCGCCGCCGAGAACCGCGAGGCCGCCGCCGCCGCCGAGGGCATGGTCCGCCTGGACGAAGATCGTGGCCTTCGGCTCGCGCCAGCCGCCGCAGGAGACAAGGGGCGCGGCACCTCGGCAGCGGTCGGCGCCGGTGTCGCCGGAGATCGCGTCGTCGCCGCGGCCGCCGCCGAGGAGGTCGTCGCCGGGGCCCCCGTCGATCACGTTGTCGCGCGGCATTGCCGGTGAGGACATCGTCGAAGGCGGATCCCTCGAGGTTCTCGACCCGGCGCAGGACGTCCCTGCCATCGCCTCGGGCGCGCCCGAGGCGCAGCGAAGCCCGTATCCCGGCTGCGGCGTGCGGGATAGCGGCCGCGAAGGAGGCCGTGTCGCCGCGGCCGGTGCCGCCGATGATCACGTCCCAGCCATAGCCGCCGTCGACGAAGTCCGAATCGCCCGGACCGCCGTTGACGTGGTCGATTCCGAGGCCGCCGATCGCCTCGTCGCGGTCGCCCTCGCCGCCCAGCGCCCGGTCGTCGCCGAGGTCCCCGATCGCCAGGTCGGCGTCGCCGGGGCCCCCCGCCGCGAGGTCGTTGCCACGTCCGCCGCGGAGCGCGTCGGTGCCCGGGCCGCCATACATGACATCGCTGCCGTTGCCGCCGGAGAGGCGGTCGCCGTCGATGCCGCCGTCCAAGCGGTCCGACCCGAGGGCGCCGGAGAGGCGATCGTTTCCCGGCCCGCCGCGGAGGGCGTCGGTCCCGCGGCCGCCGGTGATCGTGTCGTCACCCTGGCCGCCGACGACGGCGTCGTAGCCGCGGCCGGCGTTGATCGTGTCGGCGCCCAGCGCGCCGCAGACGTGGTCGCGGGCGTCGCCGGCGAAGATGCGGTCGTCGCCGGCGCCGGCGACGATCACGTCGCGTCCCGGGGTGCCCTGAAGCGTCTCGGCCGCCGGCGTGCCGACGATCGTCGCCGGCAGTCCCGCGCACATCGGCCCGCTCGGCTCCTGCGCCCCCGCCGCGGCGGCGAGGACCAGGGCCAGCACCCCGCAGGGGAGCCAGGGAATCCGCCGCGGTGCCCGGCCGCGTGCCTGCGATGCCATCGCGGCATCGTAGGGGACGGCCGGGCGCCGGCCGCTGTCAGCCGAGGTTCACCATCACGTGCTTGATCTGGGTGTAGTCCTCGAGCGAGTAGGCGGAGAGGTCCTTGCCGTAGCCGGACTGCTTGTAGCCCCCGTGCGGCATCTCCGAGGTGATCGGCAGGTGGTCGTTGACCCAGACGCAGCCGAACTGGAGCGCCCGCGCGACCCGCATCGCGCGGCCGACGTCACGGGTCCAGACCGAGGAGGCGAGGCCGTACTTGGTGCCGTTGGCCCACTCGATCGCCTTCTGCTCGTCGCTGAACCGCTGCACCGTGATCACCGGGCCGAAGATCTCGTTCTGGACCATCTCGTCGCCCTGCTCGAGATTGGCGACGACGGTCGGCTCGAGGTAGTAGCCGGGAAGGTCCGGCTCCTTGCCCCCGGTGACGACCTCGGCGTTGCCGGGCTTGCGCTCGAGGAAGCCCTCGACGCGCTCGCGCTGGCGCTTCGAGTTGAGCGGCCCGAGGGTGGTCTCCTCGGCCATGGTGTCGCCGAGGACGAGGCCCTGGGCCTGCTCGGCGAGGCCGGAGACGACGTCGTCGTAGACCCCGTCGGCGGCGAGCACCCGGGTCGCCGCCGTGCAGTCCTGGCCGGCGTTGTAGTAGCCGGTGCCCGCGATCGTCTCCATCGCCGTCTACATCTCGACGTCGTCGAAGACGATCACCGGCGCCTTGCCGCCGAGCTCGAGGTGGACGCGCTTGAGCGTGTCCGAGGCCGCCTTCGCGATCCACTTGCCGGTCTCGGGCGAGCCCGGTCAGCGAGACCATCGCCGACGTCGGGATGGGTGACCAGCTCGGACCCGGCCGGCTCGCCGTAGCCGCCGATCACGTTGAAGACGCCGGCGGGCAGGAGCTCCGCGGCCCACTCGGCGAACTTCAGGGTGGAGACGGGAGTGGTCTCGGCCGGCTTGAGGACGATCGTGTTGCCGGCGGCGAGCGCCGGGCCGATCTTCCAGACGGCCATCATCAACGGGTAGTTCCAGGGGGTGATCTGGCCGACGACGCCGATCGGCTCGCGGCGGACCATCGAGGTGTAGCCCTCGAGGTACTCCCCCGCCGCCTTGCCCTCGAGGTTGCGGGCGGCGCCCGCGAAGAAGCGCAGGTTGTCGACCATGAACGGGATCTCGTCCTCGAGGAAAGCCTTACGCGGCTTGCCGGCGTCGGCGGACTCGAGGTCGGCGATCTCCTCGGCGCGCTCCTCGATCAGGTCGGCCAGCTTCAGCAGCGCCGCGGCGCGCTCGCCGGGAACGGCGGTGGACCAGCCCTCGAAGGCGGACTTGGCCGCCTCGACCGCGCGATCCACGTCCTCCTTGGTCGAGAGCGGGGCCTCGGCGATCACCTCGCCATTGGCCGGGTTGACGACCTCCTCGGTCTTGCCCTCCGCCGGGTCCACGGCCTCGCCGTTGATCACGTTCTTGAGCTTGGTTGCGGTTGCGGTCGCCATCTCTCTCTCGATTCTCCTCCGGTTTCGCAGTTCTCTAGGCCGCGGTCGCCACGGACTGGGCGAGGGCCTCGTCCACGGGCACGTAGTCGTTCTCGGTCGCCTCGGCGACCGCCGCATGGGTGACGTGGCCCGCGGCGACGTTGACGCCCGGCCGCAGGCCGGGATCCCGCCGGATCGCCTCCTCGATGCCGAGGTCCGCGAGCATCACGGCGTAGGGCATGGTGGCATTGGTGAGGGCCTGGGTGGCGGTGATCGGCACCGCTCCGGGCATGTTGGCGACGCAGTAGTGCGTGATCCCGTCGACCTCGTAGGTGGGGTCGCGGTGGGTCGTGGGGCGGGAGGTCTCGAAGCAGCCGCCCTGGTCGATGGCGACGTCAACCAGCACCGCGCCCGGCTTCATCAGCGCCAGCTGCTCGCGGCGGATCACCCGCGGGGCCCGGGCGCCGTGGACAAGCACCGCGCCGACCACGAGGTCGGCGCGGGGCAGCATCTCCTCGACGCTGAGCACGTTGGAGAAGACGGTGGAGCAGCGCCCGTTGAAGACCACGTCGAGCTCGCGGAGCCGGTCGATCGAGGTGTCGTAGACGAAGACGTCGGCCTCCATCCCGATCGCGATGAAGGCCGCGTTCATGCCGACGACGCCGCCGCCGATCACCATCACGTTCGCGGCAGGCACACCCGGGACCCCGCCGAGCAGGATGCCGCGCCCGCCGAGCGGCTTCTCGAGCATGAAGGCGCCTGCCTGGGTCGCGATCTTGCCGGCGATCTCGCTCATCGGCGCGAGCAGAGGGAGCCGTCCGTGCCCGTCCTCGACGGTCTCGTAGGCGACGGCGATCGCACCCGACTCGCGCAGCGCCGCGGTCTGCTCGGGGTCGGGGGCGAGGTGAAGGTAGGTGAAGAGGAGCTGGCCCGGCCGAAGCATCTCGATCTCCTCGGGCTGCAGCTCCTTGACGTGGAGGATCATATCGGTGTCGCCGAACACCGCCGCGGCCTCGGGCACGATCCGTGCCCCCTGGGCCTGGTAGTCGGCGTCCATGATCGCGCGAGCCCTCGCCGGCGCCGGACTCGATCAGCACCTCGTGCCCGTGCTCGACCATCTCGCGGACGCCGGCCGGCGTGATCGCGACCCGGTACTCGTCCTGCTTGATCTCCTTCGGGACACCGACCTTCATGCGGTCGCCTCCTCCTCGATGATCGCGATCGATTGGACGTCGGTGACCTCGTCGGGAGACTCCCCGCTGAGCTCGAACTCGCAACCGCGCGTGCTCCAGCTCGCGGAACATCGCCGCCGGATCGAGGCATCGCTCCGGAGGCAGCGCACCGCGGGCGGCGACCCTGCCCTGCGCCATCAGCCGCACCGCGGCGGCGGCCGGCGAAGCGGTCGAGACGATCCCGCCGCCCAGGCCCCATCGCTCGTGGGGCGGAGTGACGGCACGCATCCGCACGACCCGCTCTCCTGCGCGGGCGGCGACGACGTGGATCGAGAGGGTGCGGCTCGACTGCGGCACCGTCTCGGCCGCCGCCCGCCTGACCTCGTCGGGCTCGGCGCCGGCCAGCTCCCGCAGGCGCTCGAGGGCGGCCGGGGAGAGCGAGAGCCGGAAGCTGCACTCGCGGCAGCCGAAGCTCTCACCGAAGGTGAGCAGCTCGGAGTGCAGCGTGTAGATGGTCCGCCCTGCGCCGATCGGCTCGCCGAAGTGGACCTCGCCGCCGTCGGTGAGCGGCTCGATCTCGACCGGCTTGCCGTTGCGGAGGACGATCGGGGCGAGGGTGAGCTCGTCGAGGAGGGTCTCGAGCGCGTAGGGAATGGCGAAGCCGGGCGGCGGGTCGAGGTCCCGGCCGGCAGCGATCACGTCTATGCGGTCGGGCGCGCGGCCGAGCTCGGCAACCGCGCGAGCCGCCATCAGGTTCGTCTTGCCCGGGCTCGACCCGATGCCGAGCACTGCGAGCAGCCCGGCCTCCTCGAACTCGCCGTGCAGCTCGAGCTGCTGCGCGGTGACGTGGTAGAGGCCGCCGAGGTCGAGGTAGTGCGACCCGGCCCGCAGGCAGGCCCGCTTCGCGTCAAGGTTGACGCGATAGCTCGCCGAGTTGATCAGGGCGTCGACGTCGGCGAGCAGCTCGTCGAGGCCCTCGCGGGCGTCCGCCTCCGCGGCGCTCGCCTTGCCGCCACCCTGGGCCGCGGCGACGGCCGCCGCCTTCTCGCCGTCGAGGTCCAGCAGCAGGATCGAGCCGACCTCATCCGACTCGGCGAGGTCGCGCACGATCGCCGGCGCGATCGTGCCAGCGGCTCCCAGGACCGCAACGTTCACGCAACCAGCTCCCTCGCCCGCAGGGCAAGCCAGAACTCGATCCGGTCGTGGGCCCGCGACAGGTCCCGCCCCGTCAGCTCCTCGACCTTGCGCATCCGGTAGCGCAGCGTGTGGCGGTGGCAGTAGACCTCGCGGGCGGCGCGCTCCCACTGGCCGTTGTGCTCGATGAAGGCCTCGAGCGAGCGCAGGAGCTCGCCTCCGTACTCGGAGTCGCCGTCCTCGATCGGCCCGAGGACGCTCTCGCAGTAGAGGTTGAGGGCGTCGTCGTCCTGCACGGAGAGCAACAGGGTGAAGGCGCCGAGATCGCGCCAGGAGGCGACCTCCGGTGCCTCGCCGTTGGCCAGGGCCGTCGCCTCGAGCGCGCAGCGCGCCTCGTGGAAGGAGCGGCGCAGCGCCTCCGGGGGGCCGGGCCTGCTGGCGGCCGCCCGGACCCCGGAGCGATCGCCGGCGAGGACGCCGCGCGCGGCGCCGGCGACCTCGACCGGATCGCGGTCGGAGGCGTCGATCACCGCGCAGAGCAGCTCGCGGCCCTGAGCGGCATGGGGGGCGACGACGGCCGGACAGCCCGCCGCCGCAAGCGCCTGCTCGAGCGCCGGCTCCGTGGCCGCCGGGTCGGCGACCGCGAAGACAAGCACGGCCGCCTCGGCACCGATCCCGAACGGCTCGAGGCGGCGGCGGAGGTCGGCCGGCTCGAGCCTGCCCCCGAGGGCGCCGGCAAGCACGTCGCCGGCAAGCCGGCGCTCCGTCTCCCGCGCCACCCTGCGGCGCATCAGCTCGAGGGCGACGACGGCAACCGCCTGCTGGAGGATCAGGCGCTCGAAGTCCCCGAGCCCGCCGGAGTCGCGGACGATCGCGACCCAGGCCTGTGGCGGGCCGCCTCCCGGAGAGACGACGGGGTGGGCGAGAGCGCGGCCGGCGACGGCGGAATGGGAGGGAATGAACGGGTGCCCGTCGCCCGCGTGGGAGAGCGCTTCGGAGCGGATCGCAGCGACCGCCTCCTCCGCGAGCTCACGACGGAAGCCGCGGCCGGCGAGGCGCTCGCCGTGCCCGTCCAGGATCAGCACCGTGCCGCCGACCGCCGACGAGATCGTGGCAGTGATCTCGTCGAGGCCGCGTTCCTCGAGGACCAGGCGCTCGAGTCGCCGCTGCACGGCGATGCCCCGCTGGAGGACCTCGTACTGCTCGTTGACCAGCCGCGCGAACGCCTTCTCGGTGAGGGCGATGAACGGCACCGAGTAGGGGACCTCGAAGAGCGGGAACTCCTGCTTCTCGGCCTCGTCGACGAGGGCCTTCGGCAGCTTCTTGTGTTCGAACCCGGTGCCGAAGCCGAGCCCGGCGAGGTTGTGGCGGGCGAGCCGCTTGACGAAGGCGCGCTGCTTGGCGGCCGTCTTCAGGGGAATCCCGGTGGTCAGCATCAGCTCGCCGCCGGAGAGAAAGGGCGTCGGGTCCTCGAGCTCGGAGATGTGGACCCAGCGGACCGGGTTCTCGGCAGCGCCGGCGCCCGCGGCCAGCTCGAGTCCCAACTCGTCGAGGAGGCTCTGGACGGTGAGCATGCCTTTCCCCGCTCGCCGGGCCGAACGCCTAGCGGACCCGCTCGCTGGCCTCGGTGAGGACACCGCGCAGGACGGACTCGATCTCCGCGAACTGCTCCGTGTCGGCGATCAACGGCGGCGCCAGCTGGATCACCGGGTCGCCGCGGTCGTCGGCCCGGCAGATCAGGCCGCGCCGGTAAAGCTCGCCGGAGAGGAATCCGCGGAGCAGGTCCTCGGACTCCTGGTGGTCGAAGCTCTCCTTGGAGTCCTTGTCCTTGACCAGCTCGATCGCGTGGAAGTAGCCCGCGCCGCGGACGTCGCCGACGATCGGGATGTCGTGCAGGCTTTCGAGCATCTGGCGGAACTCGCCCTCCTTGGCGAGCACGTGACCGCAGAGGTCCTCGCGCTCGAAGACGTCGAGGTTCGCCATCGCGATCGCGGCCGCAACCGGATGCCCGGCGAAGGTGAACCCGTGTGCGAACGACTCCTTGCCGGAACCGAACGGCTCATAGACCTTCTCCGAGGCGATCAACGCTCCCATCGGCGCGTAGGCGGAGGTCAGCGCCTTCGCGGTGGTGATTATGTCCGGCACGTAGCCGAAGCGCTCGGAGCCGAAGTAGTAGCCGAGCCGGCCCCAGGAGCAGATCACCTCGTCGGAGATCAGCAGGACGTCGTTCTCGTCGCAGATCTCGCGCACCCGCTGGAAGTAGCCGTCGGGCGGAACGAAGCAGCCGCCCGCATTCTGGACGGGCTCGAGGATCACCGCCGCCACCGTCTCCGGCCCCTCGAACTCGATCCGCTCGGCGATCGCATCCGCGGCCCAGAGCGGGTGGCGGTCCTCCGGCCAGCGGTAGATGTTGGTGTTGGGGACGTGGCAGCCGCCCGGCGCAAGCGGCTCGAACTGCGAGCGCAGCGACGTGATTCCCGTGGCGGAGAGGGCCCCCAGCGAGGTCCCGTGGTAGGCGATCTCACGGGCGATCACCTTGTGCTTCTGCCCCTTGCCGTGGAGGCGGTGGTAGTTGCGGGCGAGCTTGAGCGCCGACTCCACCGCCTCCGAGCCGCCGGAGGTGAAGAAGACACGGTTGAGATCGGCCGGCGCAAGCGAGGCGATCCGGGCCGCCAGCTCGATCGCGCGCGGATGGCCGTAGCTCCAGAGGACGTAGAAGTCGAGCTCCTCGACCTGGCGCGCCGCCGCCTCGCCCAGCTCGGTGCGGCCGTGGCCGGCGTTGACGCAGAAGAGACCGGAGAGGCCGTCGAGGTAGCGGTTGCCGTGCTCGTCCCAGACGTAGCAGCCCTCGCCGCGGACGATGATCGGCATCTCGTGGTCCTCGTAGGCGCCCATGCGGGCGAAGTGGAGCCAGAGGTGCCGCCTCGCGAGCTCCTGCAGGCTTGTGTCCGTACCGCTCTCCTGGGGCGCTATCGCCATTGCTGACTACCTCCTCCTCCTCCTCGGTAACGGCCGGAGCGTTCACAGCGCAGCATGCGGAGGAGATCGCTGACTACGACGCTATGGACAACGCTATGCCGATCGTTCGCCGGGCGCAAGTGATCCTCGGGTCAAGCTTCAATCTACGCTTTATACGGAGCGTACAAGGCTCCGATAGTCTTTTGGGACGAACGACACTTGTGCCGCCCGCGGGCGGCGCATAGCCTCACCGCCGAGGCGAGCCGTGGATCCCCGTGGCTGCCGCGACGTCCAACTCGCGGGCCTCGGGAGAAGAGGAAGATTGACGGGAGTGGAGTCGCAGGAAAGCAGCACACCCACCGATGAGACCGGCGAGCGGCCGGCCGCCTCTGACGCACAGGCGCCTGCCTCGGTCGAGCTTCGCTCGGTGACCAAGCGCTTCGGCGACTTCACCGCGGTCGACGACATCGACCTGGAGATCGGCGGCGGCCAGTTCTTCACCCTGCTCGGCCCGAGCGGCTGCGGCAAGACCACGAGCCTGCGGATGATCGCCGGCTTCGAGGAGGCGACCGAGGGGCAGGTCCTGATCGACGGCGCCGACGTCGCCGAGCTGCCGCCGTACAAGCGCCCGACCAACACCGTCTTCCAGAGCTACGCCCTCTTCCCCCACCTGAGCGTCAGCGAGAACGTCGCCTTCGGCCTCAAGCGCAAGAAGGTCGACCGCGACGAGATCAAGCGCCGTGTCGCCGAGGAGCTCGAGAGGGTCGGCCTCGCCAACGAGGGCGGCCGCCGCCCGAGCCAGCTCTCCGGCGGCCAGCAGCAGCGGGTAGCGCTCGCCCGGGCGCTCGTCAACCTGCCCAAGGTCCTGCTCCTCGACGAGCCGCTCGGCGCCCTCGACCTGAAGCTGCGCAAGGGCCTCCAGGTGCAGCTCAAGCAGATCCAGCGGGACGTCGGGATCACGTTCGTCTACGTCACCCACGACCAGGAGGAGGCCCTGACGATGTCGGACCGGATCGCGGTCATGAACCGCGGGCGGATCGAGCAGGTGGCGGGACCCGAGGAGGTCTACGACCGCCCCGAGACCACCTTCGTCGCGGGCTTCATCGGCGTCTCCAACCTGATGCCCGCGACGGTCGAGGCGGGTGGCGCGGTCAGGCTCGACCAGGGCGCGACGATCCACACGGACTCGAACAGGTTCGGGGCGGGGGACCGGATCCACGCCGTGGTCCGACCGGAGAAGCTTCAGATCTCGATGAACGGCGAGCAGCCGGACCTGCCGAGCGTCGAGGGGATCGTCGAGATCGTCGCTCTACCTGGGGACCTCGACGCAGATCGCGGTCGACCTCGGCGACGGCGTCAGGATGACCGTGCTGATCCCGAATGCCTCCGAGGAGGAGCGGCGACGGCTGCCCGGGGGCGGCGCCAGGGTCCGCCTCTGCTGGCAGCCGGAACACATGCATCTTGTGCGTGAAAGCGAGGCGGCGGGGGTACCCGCCGCAGAGCAAGCTTGAGAAACGAAGGAGGAAGGCGTTGAGCGGATCAGTGAGGAATCGAGGCAGGGTGCTGGTGGTGGCGGTTGCCGCCCTGGCATTGGCGCTTTTCGCCGCCGCGTGCGGCGGCGACGACAGCGTTGGCGGGGGCAACGAGCAGCAGACCGCGCTGATCGAGCCCGGCAAGGCGAGCGGGGACCTGACCATCTCCAACTGGCCCGGCTACATCGACCCGGGGCCGAAGGGCACCGTCGCCGAGTTCGAGGACGCCACCGGGATCAGCGTCGAGTACATCGAAGACGTCAACGACAACGCCCAGTTCTTCGGCAAGTTGCAGCCGCAGCTCGAGCAGGGGGAGTCGGGCGGGCGCTCGATCTTCATCGTCACCGACTGGATGGCGAAGCAGATGCACGACCTGGGCTACCTGCAGGAATTCGACATCTCGCAGCTGCCCAACGTCAACAAGAACATGCTCGAGAGCCTCAAGAACGCCTCGGTGGACCCGGGTCGCCATTTCTCGATCCCCTGGCAGAGCGGCATGACCGGACTCTGGGTGGACAAGAGCAAGGCGCCGGAGATCAAGTCGGTGAACGACCTCTTCGACCCTAAGTACAAGGGCAAGGTCACGATGCTCACCGAGATGCGGGATACCGTGCCGCTGGTGATGAAGGCCGAGGGCATTGACCCGGCGGAGGCGACCAAGCAGGACTGGCTCGACGCGATCGACAAGATCGGGGAGGCCGCCGACTCGGGCCAGATCCGGCGCTTCACCGGCAACGACTACACCGAGGACCTCAACTCGGGGAACATCGTCGCCGCGATCGGCTGGTCCGGCGACGCCTCGATCGTCGCCAACAAGAACGCCGAGTGGCGGATGCCGACCCAGGGCTGCAACCTCTGGTCGGACAACATGGTGTTCCCGGTCGGCGCCCCCAACCCGAAGGCGGCGCTCGCCTGGGCCGAGTACGTGTATCAGCCTAAGGTTGCCGCGCCCCTGGCCGCCTACATCACCTATGTGACGCCCGTGGACAACGTCCAGGAGGTGCTGCGGAAGACGGATCCGGCGACGGCGAACAACCCGCTGATCTTCCCCGACGATCAGTTCACGGCGAAGTGCTCCACCTCGACGGATCCGCCCGGTGGCGCCGCCGGCGTGCAGGAGGTCACCGAGGCGTTCCAGGACGTCCTCACCGGCTGACCGGAATGAGGGCCGGCGGCGCAGCTGACGAGGCACGCGGGACGCTCGCGTGACGTCGCTGCGCCGCCGCCTCACCCCCTACTGGCTGCTGGGCCCGGGAGCGATCTGGCTCGTCGTCTTCTTCCTGATCCCGATGTACTTCATGGCGGACATGGCCCTGCGCACGGGGTCGATCTCCACCGGCGGCTTCACGCAGGCCTGGGAGTGGTCCAACTTCCCGGACTCGCTATCCGGGAACACGGTGCAGATCGAGCGCTCGTTCTACTACTCGGGGGTCGCCACCATCCTGGCCCTGCTGATCTCCTACCCGCTGGCCTACGCGATCGCGGTCAAGGCCGGCCGCTTCCGACTGCTCCTGCTGTTCGCGGTGGTGGCGCCGTTCTTCACGACCTATCTGATCCGGACGATCGCCTGGAAGACGATCCTCTCCGACTCGAGCCCGGTCGTCGACTTCCTCCAGACCCTCGCGATCCTGCCCGCCGACGGCCGGGTGCTGGCGACCCCCGGAGCGGTCATCGCCGGACTCACCTACAACTTCCTGCCGTTCATGATCCTGCCGATCTACGCCAGCCTCGAGCGGATCGACCTGAGCCTGATCGAGGCGGCCAAGGACCTCTATGCGTCCTCGCGGCAGGCCTTCGTCAAGGTCACGCTGCCGATCACCGCGCCCGGGATCGTCGCCGGGGTCCTGCTCACCTTCATCCCGGCATTCGGCGACTACGTCAACGCGCTGCTGCTCGGCAGCACCAACACGTCGATGATCGGCAACAAGATCCAGTCGCTCTACCTGGTCGAGCGCAACTACCCGGAGGCGGCGGCGCTCTCCTTCCTGATGATGGCCCTGATCCTCGCCGTCGTCCTGATCTACATCCGCGTCGCCGGCACCGGCGCCTTCATGGGTGAGGAGGAGGAGCGCGCCTGATGGCCTGGATCCGGCGCAACGCCCTCAATGTCTACGCGGGGATCGCGGTCCTCTACATGCTGGTCCCGATCATCGTCATCGCCGTCTTCTCCTTCGGCCAGACACCCAAGGGGAAGCTCACCTTCTCCTTCGACGGCTTCACCACCGAGTACTGGCAGCACGCCTTCCAGATCAAGGAGCTCAACGACGCCCTGATCACCTCGATCGAGCTGGCGGCGCTGACGATGGTGGGCGCAACCCTGATCGGCACCCTGATGGCGATGGCCCTGGTGCGCTACGAGTTCAGGGGGCGGCAGGCGTCGAACCTGCTGATCATCCTGCCGATGGCGACCCCGGAGATCGTCATCGGCGCCTCGCTGCTCTCGATGTTCATCAATCTGAACAGCTATTTCACCCTCGGGTTCCAGACGCTCCTGATCGCCCACATCATGTTCTCGATCAGCTTCGTCGTCGTCGTCGTGCGCTCGCGGCTGATCGGCTTCGACCGCAGCATCGAGGAGGCGGCCCAGGACCTCGGCGCGACGCCTCTGCAGACGTTCCGGTACGTCACCCTGCCGCTGCTCGCGCCCGGGGTGATGGCCGCCGCCCTGCTCGCCTTCGCCCTCTCGCTCGACGACTTCGTCATCTCCAACTTCAACTCCGGCACGACCGTCACATTCCCGCTCTACGTCTTCGGCGTCGCCCTGCGCGGCATCCCGGTCCAGGTGAACGTGCTGGCGACGATGCTCTTCTCCGTCACGGTGATCGCAATCGTGCTGGTGATCTGGCAGCAGCGGCGGGCCGAGAGGATGGCGTCGGTCCGGCCCGAGGACGAGGCCGGCGTCGCACCTCCCCCGCTGCCCGCCCCCAGCCCCGCCCGCGGCTAGGTTTCGCCGGTGGAGTCGAAGCTGCTCATCGGCGGCGAGAGGGTCGCGGGGGCAGGCGCCCCGCTGGCGGTCGAGAACCCGGCCACCGAGGAGACGATCGCCGAGGTCGGCACCGCTTCGCCCGAGCAGGTCGATGCCGCGATCGCGGCGGCGCGCGAGGCGGCGCCGGCCTGGGCCGGGACGCCCGCCGCGGAGCGGGCGGAGATGCTCCACGAGGTCGCCGGTCGGCTCCGCGCCGCCACCGACGGGCTCGCCGCGACGATGACCGCCGAGGGCGGCAAGCCGATGATCGAGAACGCCGACGAGGTCGGCTGGACCGCCGCCGCCTTCGACTACTACGCCGAGATCGGCCGCGACTCGGCGGGACGGGTGATCCCGCCGATCGAATCGAGCCAGCTGGCGCTCGTCGTCAAGGACCCGCTCGGCGTGGTCGGGTGCATCGTCCCCTGGAACTACCCGCTGCTGCTGCTCGCCTGGAAGCTCGCCCCAGCGCTCGCCGCCGGCAACTCGACGGTCTGCAAGCCCTCGGAGCTGACCCCGCTCTCGACCCTGATGCTGGCCGGCTGCTTCGACCACCTCCCGGCCGGGACGGTCAACCTTCTCGCCGGCGCCGGCGACGTGGGCGCGGCGATCAGCGCCGACGACCGCGATCGACTGCGTCGCCTTCACGGGCTCGGTCGAGACCGGCAAGAAGGTGGCCGCTGCCTGCGTCGAGCGGATGGCGCGGATGAACCTCGAGATGGGCGGCAAGGACCCGTTCATCGTCTGCTCGGACATCGCCGCCCTCGACGGCGGGATCGAGATCGCCGCCCGCGGCGGCGCCTGGGCCGCCTACCTCAACGCGGGGCAGGTCTGCACCTCGGCGGAGCGCTTCTACGTGATGGAGGACGTCTACGACGACTACGTCGCCGCCTTCCTCGACCACACCCGCAGCGCTCGTCGTCGGCGACCCGACAGACGTCGGCACCGACATCGGCCCGATGGTCTCGGCGGCGCAGCGGCTCAAGGTCGCCGGCCAGCTCGAGGCGGCGGTCGCCGCCGGCGCCGAGCTGCTCACCGGCGGCGGCGACGCCGGCCACGATCGCGGCCACTACTTCGAGCCGGCGGTCGTGACCGGGCTGCCGGACGGAGACCGATCTGCTGCGCGAGGAGACGTTCGGCCCGGTGGCGCCGATCGTCCCGGTCAAGTCGCTCGACGAGGCGATCCGAGCTGGCGAACGGCACCCGCTTCGGCCTCGGCGCCAACATCTACACGAAGGACCTCGCGACGATGCTTCGCTGCATGCGCGAGATCCGCTCGGGAACCGTCTGGTTCAACGACCCGCTCACCGACAACGACGCCGGGCCCTTCGGCGGCTTCAAGCAGTCGGGGCTCGGGCGCGAGCTCGGGCGCGAGGGCCTCGAGGCCTTCCAGGAGACCAAGCACGTCCACATCGAGACCGAGATCGAGCGCAAGGAGTGGTGGTATCCCTACTCCGAGTACGCCGGCGGGTCAGCCTCCGACGGTCACGGCGCCTAGCGGCGAGCGGAGCGCACGCTGATCTCGCGGAGGGGGACGCCGAGGCGGTTCATGTCGGTGCGGCCGGGAATCCCGGGGACGCGGCCGCCGTTCGTGTACTGCCAGACCGACCAGCCGCGGCCGCTCCAGTTGCGGGCCGGGACCAGCGGGCGGGAGACCCCCCAGTTGGCAACCCAGAGACGGTGCCCGGCACGGGCGAAGATCCGGGTGTTGCCCGTGGAGCTCCAGCTGGAGACGTTGGTGTAGATGATCGGGCGGGCGCCGAGGGCGTCCTCGACCCGCCTCGTCCAGGTGGCGATCCAGCCGCGCAAGCGGCGCCCGTCGAGCCCGTCGAAGGGGGTCTCGAAATCAAGCACCGGCAGCAGATCGCCGCGGCGCAGGCGCCCCACCTCCGCGACGAACAGCGCCGCCTCCCGCCGGGCGTCGCGCTTCGCCGCCCGCAGGGTCTCCCCGCCGGTGAAGGCGCGGTGGTAGGCGCCGACGCGAACCCCCTGCCGCCGCGCCTCGCGGTAGTTGAAGTCGTAGCGCCGGTCGCGGCCGCAGCTCCACGGCTTGACGGTGCAGTCCGAGCCGCTGCCGCGGCTGGCCTGGACGAAGGCGAACTCGACCCCGGCGGCCGCGGCCTTGCGCCAGGCGATGGCGCCGTCGAAGCGGGAGACGTCGACGCCCGTCACCTCGGCGGATGCGACGGCGGGGACGGCGAGGAGGCCGACGCCGGCAATAGCGGCAAGGAGCCGTCTCAAGGCGGCGGCACCCAGCCGCCGAAGACCCGCTCGAGCTCGATCGCAACCGCGATCGAGACGTGATCGCGGTCCGGTCCCGCGGCGACCTGGACGCCGAGCGGCAGGCCCCTGCTGTTGAGGCCGAGCGGGACCTGGGTGGCGGGCATCCCGAGCAGGTTGAAGACGGCCGTCGGGGTGATCAGCCACGACTGCCCGATCGTCGTGTTGTGGCGGGGCGCGATCCGCGGGTGCGGCGGGTGGAGAAGGACCCCGTCGCCGATCAGCCCCGCGACCTCGGCGGTGAGCGAGCGGGCGGCGGCGACCGCGCGGCGGGTCCGCCCTGCGGGGATCCGGTCGCCGAAGCGCTCGGCGGCGAGCAGGAGCAGGGTCGCCGGTGTGTGCGGGCCGCCCCGCTGGATCGCCGAGCGCAGGTTGACCGGCGCCGCTCCCTCGGCGGTCATCATCTCGCTCGTCGTCACCCCGGCTCCCGTCCTCAGGACCTCGAGGTAGATCTCGAGGGCGCGGCGCAGCTGCTTCATGTCCTCGCGCCTGACCCGGGCGCCGGCGGCGGCGAGCGCGCCCGCGGCCCGCTCGCGCGCCTCGCGCAGCTCGCGGCGCGTGCGGATGAAGCTGGCGTGCTCGGAGATGACGACGTCGAGCCGTCGAGCACGACGGCGCCCGGGTCGCCGAGCTCGACGTCGCGGGTATCCGGGTCGCTCGGGTGGGCGCCGGCGATCGTGCGCAGCACCGGCATCAGGTCCTCGGCGCGGCGGGTGAGGGGGCCGACGGCGAGCAGCTTCCCCGCCTCGCCCTCGGTCTTCGGGAACATGCCCGCTGAGCGGCACCAGGTGCCGGGCTCGACTTGTGGCCGAAGACGCCGTTGAAGAACGCCGGCAGCCGGATCGAGCCGGCGATGTCCGACCCGAGTCCCACCGGCGACCCTCCCGAGCCGACCGCGGCGCCCTCGCCGCCGGAGGACCCGCCGGCGATGCGGCGCGCGGTCGTAGGCGTTGAGGGTGCGTCCGTAGACCCGGTTGTCGGACTCGATCCACATCGTCATCTCGGACACGTTGGTGACGCCGAGCGGGATCAGGCCGGCCTCGAGCAGCCGCTCGGCGGCGGGCGCATTCTCCTCGCTGCGGAACTCCCGGCGCGCGACGAGGCCGCCGCTGTTGGGCATGCCGCGCAGACGGATCGACTCCTTGACGGTGAAGGGGACGCCGTGCAGCGGCGGCAGGCCCCGGTCGTCCTCGGCGACGCGCGCGTCGGCCGCGTCGGCCTCGGCGCGGGCCTGCTCGTAGCGGTCGAAGACGACGGCGTTGAGGCGGGTCCGCTGGAGCACCTCGATGTGGGCCTCGACAACCTCGCGTGAGCTGACCTCCCCGGCGCGGATCGAGCGGGCGAGGTCGAGCGCGGATCGCTCCGTGAGGGCGGGAGCCGGGGGCGCCTCTACGGCCATCGCGCAAGCTTATTCCGCTCGCTGAGCGCCTTTGAGGCTGCGGGCGGTCTCACCCGATCACTCAGCCCGGGGAAGTCCTGCCTAGACTCGGCGGCAGTGCCCGGTCAGGATCGGACTCCCTATCTGGACGCCCTGCTGGCCTACGCGGCTCGCGAGCCCGGCCGCTTCCACGTCCCGGGCCACAAGGGCGGTCCGGGCGCGGACCCGGCGCTGCGCGAGCTGGCCGGCGCGGAGTGCGCTCCGCCACGACATCCCCTCGCTGATCGAGGGCGTCGACGTCGGCCAGGAGCCGACGCCCTTCCAGCGAGGCGCAGCGGCTCGCCGCCGAGGCCTGGGGCGCCCGGCGCAGCTGGTTCCTGATCAACGGCGCCTCGCAGGGAAACCAGGCCGCCTGCCTCGCGCTCGCCCACGCCGGCGAGCGGGTGGTCGTGCAGCGCAACGTCCACTCCTCGGTGATCGACGGGCTCGATCCTCGGCGGGCTGCGCCCCGCCTTCGTCGCGCCCGAGCTCGACCCCGAGCTGGGCGTCGCCCACTGCCTCACCCCGGCGAGCGCTCGCCGGCCGCGCTCGATGAGCATCCCGGCGCGGTCGGCGCGATCGTCGTCTCCCCCACCTACTTCGGCGCCTGCGCCGACGTCGCCGCCCTCGCCGAGGTCGCCCATGAGCGCGGGCTGCCGCTGGTCGTCGACGAGGCCTGGGGAGCGCACCTGCGCTTCCACCCCGACCTCCCCGAGGACGCGGTCTCGGCCGGCGCCGACCTCGTCGTCTCCTCGACCCACAAGATCGTCGGCAGCCTCACCCAGTCCGCGATGCTCCACCTCGGCGGGGCGACCGTTCGACGAGAGCGTCGTCGACCGCTGCGTCAGCCTGGTCGAGTCGACGAGCCCGAGCAGCCTGCTCTGGCGGCTCGCTCGACGCCGCGCGCCGCCTCGCCGTCGGTGCACGGCGAGGAGCTGCTCGGCGAGACGATCGCGGCGCTGCGCGCGGCGCGCGACGGCGATCCGCGCGATCCCGGGCCTCGACGTGCTCGACGAGCGCATGGTCGGGCGCGCCGGCGTCGCCGGCTGGGACCCGCTGCGGCTCTCGATCGACGTCCGCGGCACCGGCATCGACCGGCTACCGTCTCGCCCAGGTTGCGCGCGA
Organism: uncultured Actinomycetes bacterium; assembly: GCA_963720015.1. Taxonomy (GTDB): domain Bacteria; phylum Actinomycetota; class Thermoleophilia; order Solirubrobacterales; family 70-9; genus DATFPK01. Next base: position 138,140 of record CAVREA010000001.1, read on the forward strand.
GCTCGACGACATCAACTTCGAGCTGTTCGCGGAGAACGTCGCCGTCGCCGTCTTCGGCATGGGCGCCCCGGCCGCGCCGCAGGGTGAGCGGCTCGTCGCCGCGCTGCGGCACGCCGTGGAGCGAGATCGGGCACGATCCGCCGGCGGAGCGCCCGGAGTTCGCGCCGCCGCCGCCCTGGGGGGAGCTGGTGATGACGCCGCGCGAGGCCTTCCTCGGCCCGCAGGACGTGGTCGCGTTCGGCGCCGCCGAGGGCCGGGTCGCGGCCGAGTCGCTGGCCGCCTATCCGCCCGGGATCCCGAACGTCCTGCCGGGCGAGCGCCTCACCCGGGAGACGCTCGACTACATCGACCGAGAGCGTCGCCTACGGCGGCTTCGTGCGCGGGGCGACCGACCGCGAGCTGAGCACGCTGCGGGTGGTGAGCGAGCGCGGAGCGGTGAGCGAGCCGGCGGCTGGGGCGTCGACTCCGAGCACGGCCGGCTGCTCGACGTCCTGCTCTGTCCGCCGGACAACTTCCGCTGGCTGCCGACCAGCGCGATCTCGCGCGCGACGCTCGAGAGCGGGCGGCGCTTCGACGCGGGGGCGGCCGCCGCCCAGCACGCCGAGCTGGTCTCCGTCTACGAGGGGGCCGGCGTCCGCTGCCACTTCCTCGAGCCGGACCCGGCGCTGCCCTACCAGGTGTTCGCCCGCGACTCGAGCGTGATGACCCCGTGGGGGCCCGTGGTCACGCAGCTGCAGCAGTGGTGGCGGCGCGGCGAGTACGCGCCGGTGCTCCGCTTCTACGAGGGGGCCGGGATCCCGGTCTTCCGCATGGTCACGGCGGCCGCGCTGGAGGGCGGCGACGTGATGATCGTCGAGCCGGGCTCGGTCGCTGATCGGCAGCGGCGAGACGCGGACCCAGGAGCCGGCGGCCCGGCAGCTCGCGGGCTGGTTCGAGGAGAACGGCTGGGAGGCCCGGGTGGAGCCGATCCCGGGCCGCTACGTCCACATCGACGTGCTCGATCGCGGTCGCTCGCCGAGCAAGCTGGCCGCCGTCTGCACCGAGGCGTGCTCTCGCCTCGCTGGTCGCCTGGCTGCGCGAGACGGGCTTCGAGCTGATCGAGGTGCCGGCGCGAGGACGCCTTCGCGCTCGGCGTCAACGCCGTCTCGCTCGGCGGCGAGCGGGTCCTCTCGGGGGCCGGGGCGACCGGCGCTGAACGACGCGATGCGCGCCCACGGGCTCGAGGTCCTCGGCCCCGACCTGGAGATGTTCACCCTCGGCGGCGGCGGCGCCCACTGCCTCGGGCAGGCGCTGCGCCGGGAGCGGCGCGCTGGCTGAGCGCCGGATGGCGACGCAGGATCGACCCCGCGCGGGTGATCGCCGACCTGCGCGAGCTCGACCGCCGCACCGGCGGCCCGGACGGAGCGCGGCGGCTCTGCTGGGGTGCGGAATGGCGCCAGGCGCGCGCCTTCCTCGCGGAGCTGCTGGACGAGCTCGGGCTGGCGCCGGAGCACGACGAGGCGGGCAACCTCTGGGCCTAGCTCGAGGGCGGCGGCGAGCCGCGGTGGCGCTCGGCTCCCACCTCGACTCGGTCCCCGGCGGCGGCTGGCTCGACGGCGTGCCTCGGGGTGATGGCCGCGCCTCGGCGTGTTGCGCGCCTGGGCGGACGCGGCGAGCTCCCGCCGCCGCGCCGCTGCCGCTGGTCGACTGGGCCGACGAGGAGGGCGCCCGCTTCGGCCGCAGCCTCTTCGGCAGCTCGGCGGTCGCCGGCGACCTCGACCCCGCCGAGCTCGCGGACGCCACCGACGCCGACGGGCGCACCGCCGCCGAGGTCCTGGCCGAGAACGGCGTCGAGCTCGGAGCAGCGCCCCGGAGGCGCGCTCCCGGCTGCGGCCGGGTCGGCGCCTACCTCGAGCTGCACATCGAGCAGGGCCCGGTGATGGAGGCCGAGGGGATCTCGCGTGGCCGCGGTCACGGGCTGCGTCGGCATCGAGCGGCACGCGCCTCGTCTTCTCGCGGCCAGGCCTCGCACGCGGGACGACGCCGATGGGGCTGCGCCGCGACGCCGGCCTTGCGGCGGCCGGACGCGGCGCTGCGAGGTCGAGCGGGTGGCCGTCGAGTCCGGCGGCGTCGGCGACCACGGGCAGCATCGAGCTCGAGCCGGGGATCCCGACCGCGGTGGCCGGCAGGGCCGAGCTGATCGTCGACCTCCGCCATGCCGAGGACGCTGAGTCGCTCGAGCTCGATGCTGCGGCCGCACGCGACGGAGGCCGCCGCGAGGCCGCCGCGGCGCGCGGCTGCGAGCTCGCGCGAGCGAGCGGATCTGGCGGATCGAGCCGGTCTGCCTTCGACGAGCTTGCCTGGTCGCGAGCGCTGCCGAGGTCGCCGGCGGCGCCGCCGCTGACCAGCGGCGCCCTCCACGACGCCGCCGAGATGGCCCGCGTGCTGCCCGCCGCGATGCTCTTCGTGCCCCTCGACGGCGCGGCCTCAGCCACACCCCGGAGGAGGACACCGCGGAGGAGGACCTCCAGCGCCGGGATCGAGGCCTTCGGCGAGCTGGCCGGGCGGGTCGCTCAGCGCGGTGATCACGAGCTTCTCGAGGAGCTCGGCGAGCGCCTCGGCGGCGTCGTCCCAGGCGACGCGCGTCCGCCGTGACCGGGCGCGGGTCGAAGCTGCCCGCGGCGATCAGGGCGAGCACTCGGCGGCATCGCCGGGCGAGCGTGGACCCGGCCGGTCTGGAAGGTGATCCCCTTCGTGTACATCTCGAGCAGCGGCACCGGCGTCGACGGCTCGTAGTAGATGCCGATGCTGGTGCAGGTCCCGTCGGGCTCGGTCGAGCGCAGCGCGCAGGCGAGGCCGTCGTGGTCGCCGCTCGCGTCGACCGTGATCGGATAGGGGCCGAGCCGCTCGGGGAACTCCTCGTCGAGCAGGTCGGCGCCGAAGCGCGGCGGCGAGCTCGCGCTCGTCGGGCCTGCCGCCGGCGAAGTCGACCCGCTCGGCGCCGAGCGCGACGGCGATCGCCGCGGCGTAGAGCGTCGATCGAGCCGGCGCCGCCGCAGATCAGGACCGGCGGCGCCGGGCTCGCGGCGAGCTGCGGCCCGACCGTCCGCCAGCGCGTCGGGGATGTTGTCGGAGACGCTCGCGGCAGCCGCCGGGTCGACGCCCGCGGGCAGCGGCACCAGCATCGCGTCCGCGTAGGGCACCCGGACGAGGTCGGAGAGGAAGCCGCCCCAGTCGCCGCCGAGCGGCAGGCCGTACATCGCGATCGGCGGCACCGCCTCGCAGTTGCCGGTCCGCCCCGCGCGGCAGCGCGGCGCACTCGCCGCAGCAGATCTGGAAGGGGACGCTGACCAGGTCGCCGGGCGCGGCGACCGGCGACCGCGTCGCCGGCGTCGACAACCTCGGCGACGCACTCGTGGCCGAACGCGAACGGCCCCTGCACGGGCACGCGGCCCGGCGATCAGCCGCGTGTCGAGGTCGCAGGTGGCCACCGCCAGCGGGCGGACGAGCGCCTCGCCGTCTCCCTCGAGCCTCGGCTCGGGAGCCTCGACCCATTCGAGCTTTCCCGGCTCGACGAAGTTGAGCTGGCGCACGGCGGCCTATGCGCCGTCGCCGTGCTCGATCAGCTCGATCCGGTACTCGTCGGGATCGCGCACGAAGCAGATCCGCGAGCCGCCCTCGCGAATCGAGTAGGGAGGCTTCTCGGGCTCGATGCCGGCGGCCGCCAGCCGCTCGAGGGTGGCATCGAGATCGTCCGCCGTGATCGCGATGTGCCCGTACCCGGTGCCGATCTCGTAGGGCTCGGTGCGATCGTGGTTGTGCGTGAGCTCGAGGCGAGGCCCGTCGCCGGGCATGCCCATGAACACGTTGGTGGCCTCGTCGCGGATCGGGATCCGCCCGACCTCCTCGAAGCCGAGCTTCTCGTAGAAGGCGACGGAGCGCTCGAGGTCAAGGACGCGGTAGCAGGTGTGGATCAGTTCGGCCATCGGCCAACCTTACCCGGCGCGACCGCCTCGCTAGGCTCGGGAACGTGTCCTCGTTCGACGTGCTCGCCGACCTGCCGATCGATATCGACGGCTACGAGCTGGAGGCCCGCGACCGCGAGTTCTCCGCCGAGTTCACCCGGCCGGCGACCATCGTGCGGCTGCGCGGCGGCGGCGAGGAGGGGCTCGGCGAGGACGTGATCTACGACGTTCTCGACCACATCGCCCACCGCGATGCGGGACCGGTGCTCGATCTCTCCGGTCCCTCGACGCTGGGCGAGCTCTGCGAGCTGCTCGGCGGGCTCGACCTTTTCCCCGGCTCGCCGCCGGCCAGGGACGCCTCGCGCCACTACCGCCGCTGGGCCTACGAGAGCGCCGCCCTCGACCTGGCGCTGCGCCAGCGCGAAACCTCCCTGCACGAGGCGCTCGGCGTCGAGCCGAAGCCGCTCCGCTTCGTCTGCTCGACCCGGCTCAGCGCCTTCGGCGAGGAGACCCCCTCCGACACCGGCCCCGTGCGCCGGCGGCTCGAGAAGTACCCCGGTCTCCACTTCAAGCTCGACCCCGAGAACGACTGGACCCCTGAGCTGATCGCCGAGCTCCGCGAGCTGGCGGCCGTCGACGTCCTCGACCTCAAGGGCCACTACCGCGGCACCCCGGTCGACGTCGAAACCGATCCCGGCCTCTACGCGGCGGTCGCCGAGGCCTTTCCCGAGGCCTACCTCGAGGACCCCGACATAAACGAGGAGACGCGCCCGGTGCTGGAGCCGCACATGGACCGCGTCACCTGGGACGCCCCGCTGCACTCGCTCGCCGACATCGAGGCCCTCGAGTACGAGCCCCGCGCGATCAACTCGAAGCCCTCCCGCTTCGGCTCGCTGCGCGAGCTGTTCTCGATCTACGAGCACTGCGAGCGGCGCGGCATCGCCATCTACAGCGGCGGCCAGGGTGAGGTGGGCGGGGTGGGCCGCGGCCAGGTCCAGTACCTCTCCTCGATCTTCCATCCCGACACTCCCAACGACATCGCGCCCGCCGGCTACAACGACCCCTCGGTCCCCGATGGGCTGCCGGTCAGCCCGATGGACCCGGCGCCCTCCCCCACCGGCTTCCGCTGGGACGAGTAGGGGGGCTTCAGCAGGCGCGGGCGGCGCGCCTGCGCATGCCCAGCTCGCGGCGGAACTCGGCGATCTCGGGAGGCGGGCCCGAATGCTCGAGGGGATCCAGCGGCCAGGCCTCGAGCCGGCTTTCGACCACGCTCCCTTCGGCCATCCCCACCCTGTAGGCGGCGGCGCCGGGCCTGGCGCTCAGCGCCATCGCGATCGTGCCCTCCTCCCAGAGCAGGCCGGCGTAGTCGTCAAGCCCGTAGCCGCCCGGCATGCCGAGGCCGACGCCCTCGAGGAATGCGGTCCGCCGCTCGGGCTCCTGCCGGTAGTGGACGCAGAGCGAGCCGTCGAGGAGCCCGAGGCCGGCCGCCGCCGCGGGGGCTCCCGAGGACTTCGTGATCCCGGCTTCGAACCAGCACATCGCGCCGGCGCTCTGCCCGGCGAGGACGACCCCCCGCTCCCAGGCGAGGCGGAGGATGGCCGCGATGTCATGGGCCTCCCAGATCGCGAGCAGGTTGACCATGCTGCCGCCGCCGACGTAGATCAGGTCCTGCGAGAGGAGGTGGTCGCGAAGCGCGACGGGCCTGCCGGCGAGCCGGAACAGCGAGATGTCGGAGGATTCGCAGCCCCGCTCGGCAAAGGCGTTGTGGAAGCGGGCGATCTGATCCGCCGGGTCGCCGCTCGCGGTCGGCAGCAGGCAGACCCGGGGCCGCTCGCGGTCCAGCAGGCCTGCCATGTAGTCGCAGATCGCCCGGTCCGAGGCGGGCCCGCGAAAGCCGTGGCCGCCCCAGGCGAGGATGCGCCGGGGCGCCATCAGGCGGCGACGCTGGTTGAGATCGCCTCGGGGACGAGCGGGGCGACCGGCGCCGGCGGATCGCCAAGGTAGGCCGTCGCGAGCTGCATCTCGACGACGCGGGAGCCGACGGCGTCGAGCCGGTAGCCGCGGGCCGCGGGCCGCGAGGAGACCACGCGGTGGAGCTCGGTGCCGCGGAAATGGAGAGCGGCGCCGTCCTCGGCGGCGTAGCCGCCGCGCATCCCGTCGGCGAGCGCGCGGCGGTAGGCGCCGCGGCGGGGGCCGTCGCGCTCGTAGTGGACGCAGTTCGAGAACGGCAGCAGGCCGAGGCCCTCGAGCCGCCGCGGGGCGCCGTGGAACCCCGTGATCGCCTCCGCGAACCAGCACAGCGATCCGGCGGAGAGCCCGCAGAGGACGACGCCCGCCTCCCAGGCCTCGCGCAGGATCTCGCCGATGCCGTGCGCCGCGAACACTCCCAGCAGGCTGATCACGCTGCCGCCGCCGACGTAGACCAGGTCCTGCGAGAGGAGGTGGCCGCGGATGTCCGCGGGCCCCTGCTCGCGGCGGAAGAGGGAGATGTGGGAGGCGTCGCAGCGCGCGGCGCCGAAGGCGCGGTAGAAGCGGACCACGTAGTGGTCCGCGTCGCCGCTCGCGGTGGGCAGGAAGCAGACGCGCGGGCGCTCGGCGCCGGTGAGGCCGAGCACGTAGTCGTCGAGCAACGGGTTGCCCGACTCCATCGAGAACCCTCCGCCGCCGAAGGCGACGATCTGGCGGCATCCCTCCATGCGGGAATGTTGGAGCCGTCGTGCCCTGCCGTGGTTGTGCAGGCGGTAGGAAGATCGCCGGGCGCGGATCGCCCGGTTGTCGAGCTCGCGGCGGCCTCTATAGTCGGGCCAGATGAAGGTCGCAGTCGCAGGAGGCCACGGCAAGATCGCGATGCACCTCCACCGGCTCCTCGCGGAGCAGGGCGACCAGGCGCTGGCGCTGATCCGCAGGGCCGAGCACGAGGACGAGGTCAGGGCGGCCGGTGCCGAGGCGGTGCTCTGCGACCTCGAGGCCGCCGACGCCGCCGACGTTGGCGCGGCGATCAGCGGCGCCGACGCGGTCGTCTTCGCCGCCGGCGCCGGGCCCGGCAGCGGCGCCGAGCGCAAGTGGACGGTCGACCACGGCGGCGCCGTGAAGCTGATCGAGGCCTGCGAGCAGACCGGGATCGCCCGCTATCTGATGATCAGCTCATACGGCGCCGACCCCGGCGTCGAGGGCGACGACACCTTTCAGGTCTACCTGCGCGCCAAGGGCAAGGCCGACGAGGAGCTGTCGCGCAGCGGCCTCGAGCACACGATCGTCCGGCCGGTGGGGCTCACCGACGATCCAGGCACCGGGACCGTCTCGCTGGGCGAGGTCGAGCGGGGGGAGATCCCCCGTGAGGACGTCGCGGCGATCCTCGCCGCCTCTCTGCACGAGCCGAACACCGTCGGCAAGACCTTCGAGGCGGCCTCGGGCGTGAGCCCGATCGAGGACGCGCTGCGCTCGCTCTAGGCCGCGCCTCGCCGCACCTGCCCGAGCGCGGCGAGGATCGCCTCGGCCGAGCGGTCGATGTCCGCCTCCGTCGTCTGCCAGCCGACGACCGAGATCCGCATCACGGACCTGCCGCGGAAGCTGCTGCCGCCGAGCCAGCAGGTGCCCTCGTCCTGGACCCGGGCGATCACGGCGTCGGTGACGTCGTCGTCGTCGAGGAAGCGCACGATCACCTGGTTGAGGACGACGTCGTTGAGGACCTCGACGTCGTCCGCGGCGGCCAGCCGGCCGGACATGCGCACGGCGAGATCGCAGCAGCGGTCGACGATCTGGGCCAGGCCGGAACGCCCGAGGGCGCGCAGCGCCGCGTACAGCGGCACGCCGCGCGCCCGGCGCGAGAACTCCGGCGTCCAGTCGAAGCCCCAGGGGATGTCCTCGTCGTGGGCGGGGATGTAGGCCGAGGTGGAGGTCATCGCCGCCCGCTGCGCGGTGGCGTCGGCGACCACGGCGATCCCGCAGTCGTAGGGGACGTTCAGCCACTTGTGGCCGTCGGTCGCCCACGAGTCGGCCTTCTCGAACCCCTCCAGCAGCCGGCGGCGCGCCGGGCTGACGGCGGCCCAGAGGCCGAAGGCCCCGTCGACGTGGCACCAGGCGCCGTGGGCCCTGCAGGCGGCCACGATCTCCGCGAGCGGATCGAAGGCGCCGGTGTTGACCTCGCCGGCCTGGGCGCAGACGATCGCCGGGCCGTCGCCCTCGGCGAGCGCCTCCTCGAGTTTCGGGGCCTGCATCCTTCCCTGATCGTCGGCGGGAACGAAGCGGATCCGCTCGGCGCCGAGCCCGAGCATGCGGCAGGCGACGGTCACGGTCACATGCGCCTGCTCGCCGGCGATCACCCGCACCTCGGGCGCCCCCTGCAGCCCGCGGGCCTCGACGTCCCAGCCGGCGTCGCGCAGGACCGCGTGGCGGGCCGCGGCCAGGCAGGTGAAATGCGCCATCTGGCACCCGGTGACGAAGCCGATCCCGCAGCCCCGCGGGAGGCCGAGCAGGTCGAGCACCCAGCCGGCCGCGACCTCCTCCGCGACCGAGAGCGACGGGGCCGGGGCATATCCGCCGCCGTTCTGGTCCCAGGCGGAGGTGAGCCAGTCGGCGGCGACGGCCACCGGCAGCGCGCCGCCGATGACGAAGCCGAAGTAGCGGGGCCCGGCGGAGGCGATCAGCCCGGGGTCGGCGTCGCGGGCGAGCTCCTCGATCACCGTCCGCGGGTCCTCGCCTCCCTCGCTCAGCGGCCGGCTCAGGCGGGAGCGGAGCTCCGCGAGGTCAGCCTGCTGCCCGACCGGCCGCTCGGGCAGGCTGTCGAGGAACTGGTGGGCAAGGCTGGCGGCCTCATCGAGCACCTCGTACCGCGGGTCCATGGGCCGACTCTATCCCCGCTCTGCGGCACGGACTGCCGACCGCGGACTCGCGCGCGCCCTCTCAGCCGCGCGGCACGGCCAGCACCGTCACCCCCGGCGCCCGGTAGACGACCCGCGCCTGAGAGCGCAGCCGCGGTAGGTCCGCCGCAAACCCGTTGACCTCGTCGATGACCAGGTAGCGCACCCCGTAACGCGTGGCCAAGGCGCGAATCGCCCGCTTCGATCCCGAGGAGAACGCCGCCCGGTTGAGCGCCAGACGGCCTGGGAAGGTGATCCTGTCGGTCCCGGTGGCCTCGCGGATGTGCGAGTCACGGGCGCGGACCGAGTAACCCCATCCGCCGAGAAAGACCCGGCGCTCGGCGAAAGCGGAGTGGGTGAACTCGTAGGGTCCGAGCTCGGTGTTGTTGCTGTTGACGGCCAGCACGGCATCGGTCGCCGTGTTGTCGCGCACCCAGGTCAGGGCACCGTGGAGCTCGGGGGTCAGACGCCGCCCGCTCTCGTCCGCCCCCGGGGGATCGAAAAGGGCCGGCTCCACGGTCTCCACCGGTCTGTCGAGGAGCCCCGCCGCGAGGATCACCGCGCCGGCGGCCACCGCTGCCAAGCCCGGCGAGCGAAGGAACGCGCGGCCGCCGAGCCAGACCAGGGTCACGAGCGCCGCGAGCCCCAGATACCAGAGGAGGTAGCGGTCTCCGGGCCCCAGCCCGAGATGCAGGGGCGCGATGACCAGCGCCGCCAGCAGGACGGCTGCCGACGTCGCCACGCCGGCCGCGCGGCGCCCGTCGGCGCCTGCTTCCGACACCGCGGCCCAGGCATCGAGGAGACCTCGCGCGGACAACAGGGAGCCGGCGAGGACGGCATAGAAGAACCCGTAGAGCTGGTTGCCGCCCCCTCCGCCGTCGAGGAAGAACAACTGCGCGATGCCGATAGCGAGCACGGTGAGCAGCCACCCTTCCGCGGCCGAGAGTCGCGGCGGCCGCCGCCCGAGCACCCAGACGATGCCGATCAGCTGGGCGCCGAGCAGCCCGATGAGCCCGAAGGGGACCTCGCCGACCGAGATCAGGGGCTCAGCTCCGGGGAGCCAGTCGAGATACTCGGTGAGCCGGTCCGTCACCAGCGCCACCGCCGGCATGTCGCCGATGTAGCGCACGCCGGCGCCGATGTCGGCGTTGAGCCCGCTCGAGTGTCCCCTGTAGAGGAGGAGGAACTGAAGAAAGGCGACCCCGAGCAGGATCCCAGCTGCCGCGATCCCGCCTCGCGGCACGGACCGTGACCTCAGCCGTGTGATGGCAAGGTAGAGGGCCAGGGCGGGTATCAGCACCGGCAGGATCGACACCTTTGCCTGCGCGGCGCCGACCGCAAGCAGCCCGAAGACGACCCAATCGCCCCGGCCCGCGCGCCCACCACCTTCCCCGAGGCGCAAGGCGACGCAGAGGAGCAGCGCCAGGAAGAAGACCAGGCCGAAGGCGAAGCTCGGGCTGCCGATCATGAAGGTGAAGAGCACGCCGAGGAACGGAAGGCCGGTCCCCGGCGTCTGCGACGTGTCGAGCTGAAGCTCGCCGACGACGATTCCGAGGCAGACCGCGAGCAGGCCTGCGCCGTAGCTGCCCACCAGGCTCCGGCCGGCCTCGGCGAAGAGGAGCACCGTCAGGGTGACGAGCGGCAGCGGTGCGAGCCGGGACGCCACCGTCGGCAGGTCGACGCCGGTGACGTTGCTCGCCGCGGCCCAGTGGATATGGACAAACCAGTGGTAGGGGAACGGCTCCCCCGCCACATTGGGATCGGTTATCGGCCAGTGGTGCTTCGCCTCGCCGGCGATCGAGAGCGCCCAGAGGTAGTCCTGGTTGTAGCTGAAGGGCTCTCCGCCGGGCAGAACCGTGAACGGGAACAGCCCGAGCGCGATGCAGGTGACGACGAGGATCGCGGTCGCCGCCAACGCCGGGAGGACCCCGGATGGCATCCCGCCCACGGATCGGAACTCTCCCCGGCGGCGCATCGCGATCAGCGCCGGCACGGCGACGATCACGGGATAGGCGAGGAGCAGCCAGCGGGCGCCGGCGGCCGCCGTCAGGATGAACGCGAGGATCTCGAGCACGTAGCCGAGGGCCCAGCCGAGCGCCAGCTGGCGCAGCGGGCTCCCGGGACTGGTCGCCAGCGCCCGGTAGGCCAGCCAGCCCGGAAGGACCACGAACCCTGCCTCGTATGCGAGGTAGAGGGCGGCGTCGAGGAGGGGCGCGCCGTAGGCAAGCTCGAGCGCGAGCGCCGCACCCGCGACGAGAGCGGCCGAAAGGGCAATGCTGGCGGCGCCATCGAGCCCCTCGTACCGCCGGTGCATGAGGCGACTCTATCCTCGCTCTGCGGCACGGACCGCCGACCGTGGCCTGAAGCGATGAGTTCTGGCGCCGCGGTCAGTCACTAATGCAGGCGCCGGATCCGCGGCGCCGACCCGACCAAGGAGGCAGAGACCATGTTCGCGAACACCAAGGCATACAGCGGCTTCGCTGTCGACGACCTGAGCAAGGCGGAGGAGTTCTACGGCGGGAGGCTGGGGCTGAAGACGTCCGTGCTCGCCGAGGGGAATCTGCTCACGCTTCACCTCGCCGGCGACCGCGACACCCTGATCTACCTGAAGCCGGATTTCACACCGGCGACGTACACGATCCTCAACTTCCCCGTCGACGACATCGACCGGGCGGTCGACGAGCTGGCCGGGCGCGGCGTCAGCTTCGAGCGCTACGACGGCTTCGAGCAGGACGAGCGCGGAATCGCCCGCGGCGAGGAGGGGCCGAACATCGCCTGGTTCAGGGACCCGGCCGGCAACATCCTCTCCGTGCACCAGGACGTATAGGGCGCTAGCCGACCTTGCCGACGACCTCGAAGGGAACGACCGGCTGTCCCATCTCTCCGTCTCCTTCCCGCGCCGGGCTCCCCGGCGCGCCCGTTTGACACGACTAACCCGTAGACCAAGGTACGCCCTGGAGTTGATCGCCGCCCCGAGCGACCGGGTGGCCTAGGCGCCGATCGGAGCTCGGGGTCGCCGGGCAGCCCGGATACCCCCGAACGGCGACCGGCCTTTTCGGCCACTCCACCGTTGCATGGCGCCGGGGCCTGTGGGAGGTTCGTCCCGAATGCGACGCCGCAGTCTTCGGCTGACCTGCGCCCTTGCCGCCCTCGCGATCGTCGCGGCCCTGACGCCGGCGGGCGGCTCCGCCGCAGAGCGCTCGCGGATGGACTGGTCGGTGATCAGCCGCTTCGGCGGCGACGCCGACGGCGATGGGCGCCTCGACGGCCAGCGGCCGAGCTGGCCCGCCTCGCCGGCGGTCTTCCCGGTGCTCGTCCGCCCGGGCGAGACGTTCTGCGCCGCCGGTGCGAGCGCGAGTTGGAGCGTGGATGACCGGCCGACGAGAGAAGTGGAGGTGCAGGGGGGTGCGGGCTGCCGGGTGCTGGTCGCGGTCCGGGGGGAGGGGGCGCACACGATTCGGGCAACGGCGGGCGGCAGGACGGAGGTCGCCGCTGTCACCGTGGATGATCGGCTCGTCGTCGGCCTCGGCGACTCGGTCGCCTCCGGTGAGGGCAACCCCGTCGGCGACGGCCTCTGGCTCGACCCGCCGTGTCATCGCAGCCAGGTCGCCGGCTTCGAGCAGGCGGCACGGCTGCTCGCCGAAGCGCTGACCAGGCGCTCGATCACGTTCTTCAACCTCGCCTGCTCGGGGGCCGAGATCGGCGAGGGGCTGCTCGGGCCGTACGCCGGCGTCGCGCCCGACAGGCGGGTCGGCACCTACCGGCCCCAGGTCGATCGCCTGCGGTCGATCGCGCAGAGGCGGAGCGGCGGCCGGGTCGAGGCGGGCGCCGTCGACGCCGTGCTGCTGAGCGTCGGCGCCAACGACGTGCGCTTCTCGCAGATCGTCGCGGCCTGCGCGGCCCCGGGCGACTGCCGGGATGGTCGCCGGGACCAGGTCTTCCGCGACCTCGATCGGCTCGACCACGCCTACGACAGCCTCGCCGGGCCGTTGGCGACGTCCTCAGGCGGGGCGCCCGTGCTGATCACCGAGTACTTCGACCCGACCCACGATGAGCGGGGAGAGTTCTGCCGCAGCAGCGTCGCCTTCACGAGCCGGTCGGAGGCGCGATGGGCGTTCGAAGGGCTGCTCAGGCCCCTGAATACGGCGGTCTCGGCGGCGGCGGTGCGCAACGGCTGGCGCTTCGTCGGCGGCATCGCGGCCGACTTCGAGCGCCACGGGTATTGCGCGGACCCGGTCGAACGCTGGGTCCGCCGCCTTGGCCGATCGCTGATCGAACAGCGGGACCACCTGGGCACGCTTCACCCGTCCGCCCCCGGACACGTCGCGATCGCGCAGAGGGTCGCGGCGCCCCTCGCCGGCGTCCTCGGGCTGAGACCGCCTCCGGCCGGCCCGCCGCCCCCGGAATCCGGCCGCTCGACCCTCGAGTGGGTCGGCCTCATCGCCGGCCTGGTCTTCCTCGTCGGCCTCCTCGGCCTGCAGGCCGCCCTCTGGCCGTTCGTCCTGGTCGGGCTGGGGCTGATGCTCGTCGGTCTCGTGATCTGGTTCCCGCTCTGGGTCTGCCTGCGCTTCGGGCGCCTGCTCCGGCCGACCTGGCGCCCGGACCCCTGCCCGGAAGAGCCGGCTCCGCCGACCCTGTCAGAGGTGGGCCGGCCCCGCACCTGGCAACAGCTCGTCCTCCTGTTCGGCGGTGCGGCCCTGCTGGTCGGCCTGTCGGTCGTCTTCGCCGGCGTCGTCGGCAGCGCCATCCTCTGGTTGCGCTTCTGGTCCGCGCGCCTCCCGGCCGACCAGTCGGTCGACGCCGTCTCGCGCAGCGAGCTGGTCGCAACGGGCACCCAGGTCCTGGGAGCGTTTGTCGTGCTCGGCCTGATCGCAGTAGCGGTCGCGTGGCTTCTCGACGCCAAGGGCCAGTGGGTGCGCTCGACGCGCCGCGGCCTGGTGGCGATCGGGCTGGTCGAGGTGTTCGCCGCCACCCTGATCGGCGACTTCGAGGGCCTCGACGGCCTCTACCTCTTCGCGGGCCTGCTGGTGGCGGCCCTGCTGCTTCACTTCCTCGTCGACCGGGCGCTGGCGCACAGGGCAAGCTACCGCGCGAATCGGCCCCTGGGCCAATCCCTGCTCGAGATGTGGAGGCGGTTCCGTGGCCGCCACCTGGGCAGGGCCACGCCGCGGGAGTGGGCGCTGCGGGTGTGGAGGGCCGTTCCGCTGCTCTTCCTGCTGGTCGCGATGGTCGGCTCGCTGTACGCGGACGGGCCGGACCGCATGATCTGGGTCGTAGCACCGCTGGTCCTCGCGGCGATCCTCTTCGTCGCGCCCGGGGGGTCGGCGGCCAGGGGAACAGCGGGCCCTCGCCCTCACCCGATCGAGCTCGAGAGCCTCGAGCCCGCGCGGATCGCGCTCGCGGTCGCCGGAATCTTCTGCATCGCGGCGCTGACCACCCGCGACGAGGCGTGGCTGGCGGCGTCGGCCGCGGTGGCGGCGCTGCTGGGGCTGTTCTGTCTGACGGTCGCCGCGGCCTCGAAGCAGCGCTTCGCGCCATACGGGCTGGCCGTGCTGATCTCGGTGCCGCTGTTCGGAGCCTTCGCCGCCCTGGTCAGGGGCGTCGACTCGCCCGAACTGCAACCCGTCGCCGCGATCCTCGAGAGCGGGGAACCGGTCTGCGGCGTCTACATCGGCGAGAGCGACGGCAGGCTCTGGGTGGGCCGACTCGTGCTCGACGAGCGGGGCGATGTCAACCGGCCCCGGCGGGGCACGATCGTCTCCTATGACTCCGAGCGGATCGCCGAGCGGGTGCTGGGGCCGCTCGAGCCGGTGGCGCGCGCTCAGAGCCGTGCGGTCGAGCTTCGCGACGACCTTCTCGACGCGCGCGGGATGGAGCTGGAGGGACGTTCGCCGACCTGTCTGGCGCCGGAGCCTGTCGTCGAGGCGGAGACCAGTTGGCAGCGCCGGCTCGCGGACCGCTACCAGCCGGAGCTGATCATCGACACCCGTGACCGCTTCTGGCCGGTCCCCGTGAGGACCCTGTTCGCGATGCAGGACCGCCGCGCCGCGATCTGCCGTCGCGTCGCGGGCTCCTGCCTGCGCCTCTCGACCCAGGGGGGGTTCCCCTGGGCCGGCGGCGAGGGCGAGTCCCTCGAATACCCGGCGGCCGACGCCGATCGCGGCGAGCAACACGATCTGATGGTCGAGGCCCTGGGCAGCGCCGACCCTGCCCGGACCGCGGCCGAGTACTTCCTCGTCGACCGCGAGCAGGACGGCGGCGACACGCCGATATCGATCCAGTACTGGTTCTTCTACACGTTCAACTACCAGCCGCTGCGCGGCAAGATCCTCGAGGGCGGCTACCACGAGGGCGACTTCGAGTCGGTTGGCGTGCTCCTTTCCGCGAGGACCCTGCGGCCGAGGTACATCTGGATGAACCGGCACGACGAGGAGGGGCGGGTCTTTCCCTGGAGCGACGGCGCGGTCGAGAAGCTCGACGACCATCCTGCCGTGTTCGTCGCCCGGGGCAGCCATGCGAGCTACGAGGGTTGTGCGACGCAGATCCGCTGGGTCGCCCACTACCACCTGGTCGACGACCACCCGACCTGCGATCCGGACCGGCAGCTTCACCTCGGCCCGGAGTCGACCCCGCTCACCGACCTGTCGCGCGTCGCCTGGGGGTGCTGGCGCGGGCACTTCGGGCACAAGGGCACCGGTCTTGGGTACGAGCAGATCCCGTACCTGGTGGCCGACGCGCCGATCAGCCCGCTCTGGCAGCAGCAGTTCGACGAGACGACCTACGAGCCGTGCCGCGGGATCGACGACCCGGGGGACCGCGACGGCGCCGGAGAGGAGGTCGTCGAGGAGGCCGACGGGGTCCCGGCGAGACTGAGGGAGGGCTCGGGCAGCCTGGTGCCGCTGGTGGACGAGTGCGCCGATTGGGAGACCCCTCCGACGGCGGGCCCGTACCTGGTCGCCTGCGACCAGCGGGCGCTGACGGCCTACGTCGAAAGCGGGCTGGAGGAGCCGGGCCCCGGTGGCGTTCGCATCGACGTGGCGGACGAGGAGCGGCCGGAGCTGGGCGAGGTCACCCTGCCGGCGGTCCGCCGCGACCCGGACGGCGTCTATCTCGACAGCTGGCGGATCACGGCCGCGGCTGCGACCAGGGTCTCGGTCTATGCGTCGTGTCTCCAGGAAGGACGGACCGTCGGGGCTCGCTTCCCCTCGGTGAGGGTCTTCCCCCTCCATCCGCTGCGGTTGCTGGACCGAGGCCCGGCTGGCAGGTGGCGCCTGGCCCGGGAAGACGGCAGGGTCGTCGCCCGGGCGGACCCGTTCTTCATCAGGCAGATCGGGGGCAGGCAGGTCGAGGTCACGCCGGCGCCGGGCGGCGAGACCCGTCCTCGCCTGCGGCGGCGGCTGAGCGCCAGCGCTCAGCGCCCTCGTCCTGCGAACGCCTTTCCCATGACCCGCGCCGCGTTCAGGTGAAGGATCGCCTCGGCATCCTCTGGATACAGCCTTCTCAGCTGCGGCTCGAGCTCCCGGAGGTCGTCCACGTTCTCGATTCCCCCCACGGTGGGCTTGATGAAGCCGTCGAGGTCGGAGCCGATCGCCACGTTGTCGTAGGTCCCGGTCACATCGTGGATCGCGTCGATGTGGCTGCGGATCGCCCGCACCGTGCGCGGGAGATTCCGCCGCCACCGCGGTCCGAGCCCGCTGTAGAGCTGGTGGCGAGCCATGATCAACCCGATCACGCCGCCGCGGTCGTGTATCTGCCCGATCGTTTCGGGCTGGAGCATGTAGTCCAGGCCGCCGAAGCGGAACCCGGCATGCGTGGCCAGGACCGGGTAATCGCGAGGGTCGGCTCCACCGTTGCGCTCGTCGAGACTCGCGAGGAGCTCGAACGTCCCGGCGAGCGCGGGGCGGCTCATGTGACTGACGTCGATCAGGATCCGGTGCCGGTACATCGCCCTGACAACCGCCTCGCCGAGGGAACTGAGACCCTCGCCACGGGGCTGGCGGAAGATCGCGTTGTACCCCCAGTCCGGCAGGAAAGGGAGCGCCGGCGCGTTCGTCGCCACCCGGCGCCAGAACAGATGGGCGAGCGTGATGTAGGCAACTCCGCGGCGGGCGAGCTCGGCAACACGCTCCTCGATCAGCTCCTCGTGGGGACCGAGATGGAAGCCGCCCTCGACGCAATGGATCATCGCGACCTTCCTCTCGCGGATCGCCCGCTCGAGGTCGGCCGTCTCCCTGACGACCACCTTGCGCCTGCCGTCGGGATCCCGGGTGTCGAGGTCGGCCTCGACGGCGTCGATGTGGTCGGTGAGCTGCTTGAAGTAGGAGTCGTCCGGCGCGGCGCGGAACCACTCGTCCAGGTCCATCTCGGCGAACGGGAGATAGAGGACGGAAAGCACGACTCGCACATCGCCCTGCTCGAGCCGGTCGAGGGTCACTCTCCAGTCGCCGCCGAAGCGGCGAAAGTTGAGCAGCCTGGCCGCCAGCATCAGGATCGCCGCCCGCAGCCTGTCGAACCGGCGCGGGCGCCCCCTGACCCGGACCATGTGCTCGAGGGTCACGTCGCGGTCCGGCCCGCGCTTGCTCTCCGGCAACCCCTGTCGGGCGATCGGGTCGTCGGCGAGAACCCGCATCGGGTAATGGCAGTGCAGGTCGGCGATCGTCACCGCACACCGACCCTAACGCGCTCCCGGAGGTGCCGGTCCGACACCGGCCTCAGAGGCCGAGGTCGCGTACCCCGCGCTCGTCCCAGCCCAGGTGGTGACCCAGCTCGTGTCGCACCGTGAGCTCGACCTGCGCCCGCAGCAGCCCGGGATCGTGGCCGAAGTCCCGCTCCAGGGTGTCCTGGTAGATGACGATGCGGTCCGGATAGTCGTCGCGGGCGACGGTGCCACCGATGTAGTGCCCGTAGGCGTGATGCTCGCGGCCGCGCCTGGAGACGACCACGGGCGTGTCCTCGAGCAGCCCGCGGAAGTCCTCCGGCAGGTCGTCGAGGGCCTGCATCACAAGGACGTCGAACTCGCTCGGCGGCTGATCGGGAGGCGGGAGCGAGGCCAGCGCCTCGCTGCGGTCTACGAGCCGCCGGAACTCGGGCTCGGGCATCTCGTCGCCGATCAGGGCCACCGTCGCCCAGGCGGTGACGAGCACTATCGCGACGATCCCGACCAGGATCACCAGCAGGTCCTCCAGCCCCGCAAGCGACGGCGGGTTGAGCAACAGCAGCGCGAGCCCGGTGACGAAGGCGGCGATCGCGGCGGCTCGCAGCGGGGGGCCGATGATCTCCCTCATACGATGGAGCTTAGGCGGCCGCGAACAGCCGCCAATCGTCGGAGATTCCCTTGAGTTGCTGCGCGCCGCGGTCCAGGAACCGGAGTCCGGATCCCGCAACGAGGTCCTTGACTGTGCTGGAGACGAGCACCTCGCCCGGGCCGGCGAGGGCGCCGATACGGGCCGCGATGTGGACCGCGATCCCGCCGACGTCCCCGTTCATCAGCTCGACCTCCCCGGAGTGCAGGCCGATGCGCACTTCGAGACCGTGGGAGCGGGCCGCCTCCGCAATCGCGCCCCCGCACCGAATCGCCCGCGCGGGCCCGTCGAAGGTGGCGAGAGTGCCATCGCCGAGCGTCTTCACCTCGCGGCCGCGGAATCGCTGCAGCTCGCGCCGAACGCTCTCCTGATGCGCCGAGATCAGCGCCCGCCAGCGCGCATCCCCGAGCTCCGCCGCCCGCTCGGTCGAGCCGACGATGTCCGTGAACATGACCGTGGCAAGCACGCGGTCGGGCTCGGGTACCGAGCGGACACCGGTGAGGAACTCCTCGATCTCGCCGAGCACCGCCTCCGCGTCGCCTGCCCAGGGCAGATGGTCGATCCCGGGAAGCTCAACGTAGCGGGCACCCGGGATCTGCGCGGCGAGCTCCTCACCGGCGCGTCGGTTGACGACACGATCGCCGTGCCGGTGCAGGATGAGTGTGGGAACGTGGATGGTGGGCAGGATGGCCCTCACATCGATGTCGAGGAACATCTCGAAGATCTGCTGGACCATCGCCGGGCTCGCGGCCGAGCGCTCCATGCGGGCGTTGAACGCCGCGGCCTGGGGATCGTCCGCGAGGCTCGGAGCGAACAGCTCGAGCAGGCTTGACGACTCCTGACCCCAGTAGGGGGCGACGAATTCGGCGGCCGACTCGCGCAGCGCCTCCTCGGGCGAGGCCCAGGGGTAGTCGGGCGCCTCGGTGGTGCGGCCCATGGCGCCGTGGAGCACCAGGGCGGTGACCCGCTCGGGGTGGGTCGCCGCGAAGAGGACGCTCATCGGCCCACCTTCGGAGATCCCGAAGAAGGCTGCGCGCTCGCACTCCGCGGCGTCCATGACCGCTCGGACGTCGTCGACCCGCTGTTCGAGGGTCGGCGCCTCGGCGACGGGGTCCGAGAGGCCGGTGCCCCGCTTGTCAAAGAGGATCAGGCGCGAGAACGAGCTGATCCGCTCGAAGAAGCGGGCGAAGGGGGGCGCCTCCCATTGGAGCTCGAGGTGGGTGGCGAAGCCGAGAACGAGGACCAGGTCGGGCGGCCCCTCGCC
This sequence comes from uncultured Actinomycetes bacterium, assembly GCA_963720015.1. GTDB lineage: Bacteria > Actinomycetota > Thermoleophilia > Solirubrobacterales > 70-9 > DATFPK01. The sequence continues at coordinate 157,509 of CAVREA010000001.1, forward strand.
GACGACCTGGTAGGCGATCGAGGCGTCGCCGGACCTGGCGTACTGTGTCGGCGGAGTGCTCATCGGCTCTCGCGCGGATCCGGCGGGCCCGCCCATGCGGTCCCTCGACCAGCGCGCTCCTGAGCCGGATCGTATCCGGGGCCGGCCCCCTCGAGGGCGGAGGCCGGTGTCGGCGGTCGATCGGGCCCAGGCCTCGATCCCTCGACGCCGAGATGCTTCGATGCCTCAGGCGGCCGCCTCCGAACCCCGGCCGCTCATGCCGAGCCTGCCCAGGGCGGTGACGGCGGCGGCGACGAAGCCGGCCTCGAGCATGACGCTGAGGACCCCCGACATCTCCCACTCGCTCTCGTGGAAGCCGGGCAAGCCGACAGTGCGCGACAGGACGAAGCCGACGGCCATCCCGGCCGCCGCGACCGCGCCCAGCGCCCAGGCGGCCGCGTCCTCTCCGCGCCAGAGACGTATCGCCACCAGGCCGCTGATGACCGCCCCGACGATGAACAGGAGACCGACGTAGGCCTGCTCGGCCATGTACTCGGGCGCGAGGGCGGCGTGGATCAGGCCCGTGCCCGCCATCGCGCCGGCGGCGGCCCTTCTGATCGTGATCGAGCTCATCGTTCACTCCTTTGCTTGATTGCGATTACGGAAAGTCCGGTCAAGACGACCCGGCGAGCGGCGCCGGGTCGGCGGCGCCGATCCCGATCCGGGAGCCCAGCCTGAGCCCGAGAAGGACGAGTGGCGGACCCGAGGTGATCGCGAGGAGCGCCAGGAACCACGCCTGCGATGCGTCGCTCCCGGCTCCGACCGCATGGACCAGGGCCAGGACCCAGAAGGCGGCGGTGAAGCGATGCAGGAGGCGCCAGCGTGAGACCCCGATCCGGGTGCGGGCGTAGTAGGACAGGCCGAGGGCGGCGAGGCCGTAGGCCCCGATGATGCCGAGCCCGGTCCAGACCGGCTTGTAGCCGCTCGCGAAGGGAATGGCGATCCCGGTCAACCCCGGTCGCAGCCACGGATCGCCGAGCAGGACCAACCCGTGCAGGGCGACCATCGCCAGGGTGCAGAGCGAGAGGACCTCGTGCAGGGGGCGGGCTTCGAGCCGAGACCCGCGGCCCCTGCTCTTGGAGACCAGCAGGCCTGCCGTGACCGAGAGGCCCGACAGCGCCATCGCCGTGATCCCGGCGGCTCGGCTGAGCAGCCAGTAGATGTGGATCCCGTTGCTCACGCCGCCACCCGATGATCGCCCCCGGCGCGCATGCCGATATCGCGAACCCTGCCGTCATCGAGCACGAGGACGCCGCCGTGAACCAGCCAGTCCGGGGCTTTCTCGAGCCCACCGAGCAGCGCGGCCTTCGCGCGCACCTCGGCCTCGAGGGCCGTCGGAGCGATTGCGGTGGCCTGCACGATCCCCGTCTGGGCAGGCGTGCCCCGGCCCGGGTCGATCAGGTGGTGGGCGGTGCGCCCGTCGGCGGCGGTCCAGCTCCGCCGCCGAACCCCGCTCGTCGCCACGGCGCCGCGGACGAGGCTGAGCTCGGCGACAGGCGCCGCGCCAGGCTCCGCTCCGGCGACGATCACGCGACGGCCGGCGCCGCTGCGTCCCCCGACCCGCAGGTCGCCGCCGCAGTCGACGGCGAAGCTCCAGCACGGCGCCAGCAGCTCAGCCATGAGGTCGGCGGCGAGGCCCTTGCCGAGGCCGCCGCTGTCGAGGCGGACGCCTGGCGGCCGGCAGACCTCGCCGGACGGCTCGTCGACGGTGACCAGGCGCCAGCGGGCAGCGGGATCTGGAATAGCCGGCCGGCGCTTACTGGTGCCCGGCTCCGCTGGGGCGGGCCGGTGATCGGCCGGCAGCGAGGTGCGGTATCCGGCGTCCTCGACGGCGTCGATGCAGGTGGCGTCGACCAGCCCGCCCGAGAGCTCCCCCGCCTCCCGGGTCGCGGCGGCCAGCCGGCGCAGGAGGCCGGAGGCCCTGACGCGCTCGCGCGGGTCGCGGTTGAAGCGGGAGAGCTCGCTGTCCGGCTCGAACCGGGTAAGGGCGGCGTGGACCTCGAGCGCCAGGTCCCGGCAGGCATCGACTCTCGACGCGGCGCCCTCGCCGACCGCCTCGATCGTCACCTCTGCGCCGAAACAGCGCAGGCGCCTGCCGGCGGCTGTGTCGCTCATGACTGGCTGGTGACCAGCGGCGCCTGCGCGACCGGTGCAGGGGCGGGGGCGGGCTGCGGCGCCACTGCGAGCGGCACGACCGATCCCTCTTCGTACTCGTCGTCGTCCCCGCCAACCACCAAGGGCCGGCTGGCGGCGTACAGGGCGCCCTGCTCCCGGGTCGGCGCCGCGCTGGCGGGGCTGACGGGGGGTGAGCCGGCGGTCAGCTCCTGGAAGCCGAGGCCGGCGGCGAGCAGGGCGAAGCTCGCCGCGGCGGTGCCGATGACACGCCGCCTGAGGACGGCGACTCTGCGGCGCCGAGCGCTGAGCTTGGCCTGCGCGAAGCTCTTCGGGTCGAGCCCTTCGGACATGGCTGGATCATCGGCCCGGTCCCTTTGGCCAGGCTAAGCCCCGCGTGAGAGTCCTCTTACACTCACCGAACCCGCCGGGGAAACACCCATAGCATCGCCCGCATGCGGATTCTGGTCGTGGAAGACGAGCGGGCGATCGCCGACTTCCTGCAGAGGGGACTGGAGGCGGAGGGCTACGCGGTCCGCTGCGTCCACGACGGGCTCGAGGGGGAGGCGCTCGGGTCCAGCGGCGACTTCGACCTCGTGATCCTCGACCTGATGCTCCCCGGGCGGCCCGGGCTCGAGGTGCTGCGGGAGCTGCGGCGGATGCAGCCGGCGCTTCCCGTGATCCTGCTCACCGCCAAGGGCGAGGTGGAGGACCGGGTCGAGGGTCTCGACAGCGGCGCGACCGACTACATCAGCAAGCCGTTCGCCTTTGCCGAGCTGGCGGCGAGGGTGAGGGCCCATCTGCGCCGTCCCGATCAGCCGGAGCCGACCAGGCTCGAGTCGGGAGACCTGAAGGTCGACCTCCTGCGCCGCGAGGTCGAGCGCGATGGAAGCCGGATCCACCTCTCCGCCAGGGAGTTCGACCTGCTCGCCTACCTGATGCGCCATCCCGGCCAGGTCCTTTCCCGCGAGCAGCTGCTCGGCGGCGTCTGGGGCTACGACTACGACCCCGGCACGAACGTGGTGGGCGTCTATATCGCCTATCTGCGCCGCAAGCTGGGCGCCGACGGCAAGCCGGACCCGATCGAGACGGTGCGATCCGTCGGCTACCGCCTGCGGGCCGATGACTGACGAGCGGCCGGGGGAGCGGGCGATCGGCCTGCGCGGCCGGCTCGCGGCCTCGATCGCCGTGATCCTGCTGGCGGCGCTTGCGGTCACGTTCGTCGCCGTCTACCGGGGTACCGGCTCAGACCTGCGCGGGCGAATCGACGACGACCTCGATCAGGAGGCCCGCTCCCTCGCCCTGCGGCTCGCGGAGGCGGCGCCCGCCGGTCCGCGCGCGGTCCGGGCACGAGCGGTCAGGCTGATCGCCGCCCAGCCGTTCGGCCCCTCCGCGCAGGTGCTTGCGATCACCGTCCCCGGCGCGGGCATCACCACCAACCAGCCCGAGCTGCTCGGGCTGGAGCCCGAGGGGGAGGAGCGCGCCGACCGCGGCTCGGAGGGCGAGGACGCCCGCGGCATCCTCACCACCGATCCGGGCTTCACCACCGTGAACATCGAGGAGGCCGGCGACGTCCGCCTGCTCACACGCCCAGTCGCCCGCAACGGGCAGGCGGTTGCGACGGTGCGGGCGGGTGAGCCGCTCGAGTCGGTGGACCGGGCTCTCGAGGGGCTCAGCCGGACGTTCCTGATCGTCGGCTCGATCACCCTTCTGCTCGGCGCCGGCGCCGGCTACCTGCTGGCCGCCCGCACCGCCGGTCCGCTGCGGCGGATGTCACAGATCGCCGGGAAGATCGACGCCGGCGAGCTGTCGCTGCGGATGCAGACCTCGGGCCCGCGCGACGAGGTGCGGCGACTGGCGGAGTCCTTCAACCACATGCTCGAACGGCTCGAGGACGCGTTCTCGCGCCAGCGATCGTTCGTCTCCGACGCCTCGCACGAGCTGCGCACCCCGCTGACCGTGGTGCGCGGCCAGCTCGAGGTGCTGGCGAGGCAGCCCGAGCCGCAGGCCGAGGACATCGAGCGGGTCTCGGCCCAGGTCTCGGCCGCGGTCGCCCGCATGGAGCGCCTCGTCGACGACCTGCTGCTCCTCGCCCGCACCGACGAGGGCATCAAGCTGCGCCGCGACTCCGTCGCCCTGAAGCCATTCCTGCGGGACCAGCTCGAGGGCTTCGAGGCCGTCGCCGACCGGAGCTTCCAGCTGGGCCAGGTGCCGGAGGGCAGGGTGCTGATCGACGAGGACAGGATCGGACAGGTCGTCTCCAACCTCCTCGTCAACGCGGTCGAGCACACCGACGATGGGGGCACGATCTCGGTTTCGGCCGAGTCGCGCGGCAACCGGGTGTCCGTCAGGGTCGATGACGACGGGCCGGGCATCCCGGAGGCCGAGCGGGTGCGGGTGTTCGATCGCCTCCACCGCACCGACAGCTCGCGCAGCCGCAGGGCCGGCGGCAGCGGCCTCGGCCTGGCGATCGCCAGGGCGCTCGTCGAGGCCCATGGGGGAGCGATCCGCGCCTCCGCCTCGCCGCTCGGCGGGGCGCGAATCGAGTTCGAGCTGCCCGGCTTCGGCGCCTAGCCTCCCCAGCGGCGGGGTGTCTAAGCGGCGGCGGGGGCCGATCGCGCCCGCATCGCCAGCAGGATGCTGATCACCAGGACCAGGATCGCCGCGCCGATGAAGGACGCAAAGCCGAGCGGCGTCACACCGACGACCCCGAGCACGATCATCACCCAGCCGATCCACTTCGGCAGCGCCCCGCTGCGGATCACGGAGATTCCCGTCGCCCAGAGGAACGCCAGGATGCCGAGCATGATCGGCAGGAAGTCGTTGTCCCAGAGAGCCTGCAGCGACTGCACCGCGACCGGATCGACGTCGTCCGCGGCCTCGGCGGCCGCGAACGCGATCGTGCAGTCGATCGCGAGCCCGAACGCAACCAGGACGAGGCCGACGAACGAGACCAAGGACAGCGTGTCCCCCGCCCCGGCAGCCGCCCGCAGCACGCTGCGCAGCTGAGCGGCGAAGAAGATGAGCAGCACGCCCGCCGCCACACCGAGGATGGCGCTGATCTGGACGGAGTCCTTGTTGTCGACGTAGAAGTCGACAATCTCGCCGACCGGCTCGTCCGCGCTCTTCGGCTCGCCGCCGACGGCGAAGGCGACGATCCCGAGCACGACGAAGCCGACACCGGTCAGGGGCGCCAGCCAATTCTTGCTGCGATCCATAGGGCTCTCCTCTTTTCTGCGGCGGAGGGCGCCGCGAGGCGAGTATCCCACCGGAAGGCCGGCAGAAAGGCCCCGCGTCTCAGCGGGGCCTTTTCCTGCAAAACGGGTGTTTTGCGCTATTTGACGAGGCCGATGACGTGGCCCTCGGGATCGGTGAACAGGGCGATCTCGATGCCCACCTCGGGAATCACGTCGGGGCCCATCATCCGCGTGCCGCCGAGGCTCTCCGCCTTCTCCAGCGCGGTCCCGACGTCGGGGACCTCGACGTAGAAGGTGACGTGGCCGTCGTAGCCCTCGGGCGCGGTCCCGATGCCGCCACCGACGCCGGCCCCGTCGGCGTTCGTGTTCCCGTCACGCGGCACAACCGCGTAATTCGTCGGCCCGACGGTGTCGCCGAACTCCCACCCGAACAACTCCGAGTAGTAGCTGCGCAGCTTCTCGCCGTCCTTGCCGATCACCTCGAAGTGGACAACTGGCTGTCCCATGTTTTCTCCTTTGCCGTGCGCCGGTACGCCGGCTTCGCCTGAATAGATCTCACAGCTAAGACCGCCGCCGCCGGCAGAACTCATCGCCGGGTCCGGCAGCTCAGATCTCTTCCGGCACCATCTCGATCGCCCCGCAGGGGCATTCCGAGACGCACATCCCGCAGCCTTTGCAGAAGTCGAGGTCGATCTCGTAGCCGTTCACGTTGGAGGCCGCGGCCTCGCTCAGCTTGAGCACCGCGTTGTCGGGGCAGACGCCGAAGCAGTTGTCGCAGGAGAAGCAGTTGCCGCAGGAGAGGCAGCGGCGCGCCTCATACAGGGCGTTTCCCTCGTCGAGGCCATGCTTGACCTCGTCGAAGGTCGAGGTGCGGCGGGCCAGATCGAGCTGCGGGCGATGGACGCGGGGAGCGTCGGCGTAGTACCAGGTGTTGAGCTTGTCGAAGCTCGCCAGCTCGTGCTTGGGGGGCGGCTGGTACTCCCTCCCGCGCAGCCAGCCGTCAATGCAGCGGGCGGCCTTCTTGCCGTGCCCGACGCCGACGGTCACGGTGCGCTCCGCCGGGACCATGTCGCCGCCGGCGAAGATGCCAGGGTGGCCGGTCATCAGGTTGGGGCCGACCTTCACCACCCCGTCGTCCACCTCCAGGCCCTGCACCCCGTCGAGCAGCGAGAGGTCGGCCTCCTGACCGAGCGCGAGGACGACCGAGTCCGCCTCAAGCTCCTCCAGCTCGCCGGTCGGCTGCGGGAACCCGGTCTCGTCCAGCTCCATCTTCTCCAGCACCAGCCTGCCCTCGTCTGCCTCCTTGATCGTCGAGAGCCACTTCATCATCACGCCCTCCTCCTCGGCCTCCTCGACCTCGAACTCGTGCGCGGGCATCCGCTCGCGGGTGCGGCGGTAGACGACGATCGCCTCCTCGGCGCCGAGTCGCCTGGCGGTGCGGGCGACGTCCATCGCCGTGTTGCCGCCGCCGTAGACGACCACGCGCCGGCCGAGCAACGGCTTCTCCTCGCCCTCCATGCTGCGCAGAACGGAGACGGCGTCAAGGATGTGGGCCGCTTCGCCGGCCGGGATGTAGGCGCGCTTGCCGAGGTGGGCGCCGACCGCGAGGAAAGCGGCGTCGAAGCGGCCCTCCCTCATCGTCTGCGAGGATGTCGGTGACCTTCCGGTTCAGCTCCAGGGTCACCCCCATGTCGAGGATCCGCTGCGCCTCCGCCTCCAGCACATCACGCGGCAGCCGGTACTTGGGGATCCCGAACCGCATCATGCCCCCCACCATCGGGCCGGCCTCGTGGATCGTCACATCGTGGCCGAGGCGGGTCAGGTGGTAGGCGGCGGAGAGCCCGGAGGGGCCGGCGCCGACGACCAGCACCCGCTTGCCGGTGGGCTCGGCGCCGACGTCCACCGTCCAGCCCCGCTTGATCGCCTCGTCGCCGAGGAACCCCTCGACCGAGTTGATCCCCACCGCTTCGTCGAGCTCAGCGCGGTTGCAGGAGGTCTCGCAGGGGTGGTAGCAGACCCTTCCCATGATCGCCGGGAAGGGGTTGTCCTCCATCAGCTTGCGCCAGGCCCGCTCGTAGCCGCCGTCCCCCGACTCCGCCTCGTAGAGCCAGGCCTGGATGTTCTCCCCGGCTGGGCAGGCGTGGTTGCATGGCGGCAGCCTGTCCAGGTAGACGGCGCGCTCGGTCCGCCAGCTGCCCGTCTTGTTGGCCAGGCTGGAGCCGACGTCGAGCGTGATCGCGAAGGGACGCTCGCTCATTGCGCACCGTGGTGGGTCTCGGCCAGCAGCCGCATCAGGTTGGACTCCTCCTCGGCCGCCTCGACCGCCCCCCGCTGCCCGGCGGGGAGGTCCGCCGCGTCGGTCGCCTTGCCGGGGAGATCGGCGCCCTCGTCCGCCTCGCCGAGCAGCCCGAAGCGGCGGATGTTGCGATCGGCGATCGCCTGCAGGCGGGCGATCACGTCCGGGCGCCCGTTCTCGCCGAACAGGTGCGCGTAGCGGCGCTGCAGCTTCAGGTACTCCTCGACCGGCACCGGCCGGCGGATCTTGGAGACGCTCACGACCTCGCCGTGCTCGGCCTCGAAGACGGGGAAGAGCCCGGTCTCCTTGACCAGGCGCGCGAGCCGGATCGTGTCGCGCGAAGCCGAGCCCCAGCCGAGCGGGCAGGGGACGAAGACGTGCAGATAGCGGGCGCCGCGGAACTCCATCGCCCGCTCCACCTTCGCCTCGAGGTCGCGCAGCTCCGAGACCGTCGCCGTGGCCACGTAGGGGATCTCGTGCGCCATCGCGATCAGCGGCGCGTTCTTGCCCTGGCCGAAGACGTTGCCAGGCTCCTCGCCGACCGGCTTCGTCGTCGCCGTGCGGGCCGCCGGCGGCGTCGCGCCGGAGCGCTGCACGCCGGTGTTCATGTAGGCCTCGTTGTCGTAGCAGACGAAGAGCACGTCGTCGTTGCGCTCGAACATGCCCGAGAGGCAGGCGAAGCCGATGTCGACGGTGCCGCCGTCGCCGCCCTGGCCGATCACGCGCACGTCGTCGCGACGCTTCACCCGCAGCGCGGCGGCGACGCCGGTCGCGACCGCGGGCGCGTTGCCGAACAGCGAGTGGATCCAGGGGAGCTGCCAGGAGGACTCGGGATAGGGGGTCGAGAAGACCTCGAGGCAGCCTGTCGCGTTGGTGGCGATCAGCTGGTCTCCGGTCGCCCGCATCGCCGCGTCGAGCACGTAGCGGGCGCCGAGCGCCTCGCCGCAGCCCTGGCACGCCCGGTGGCCCGAGGTGAGCGCGTTGGAGCGGTCCGCCCGCGCCTGCACCGAGCGCTGGTCGGGATCGAGCAGGCGGTTGCCGACCACGTAGGTTCCCGCCTGGTACATCTTCAGCTCCTGGTAGGGCATCGAGTCCTCCTCAGTGGGGTCCGGCCGCGACGACACCGATGTCGCGCAGCATGTTCTCCTCGTGCGGGCCGGACCGGTGTCCCGCCCGCACCCGCTCCAGCTCGCGCTGCGACCAGCTCCCAGTCCATGTCGAGGAAGGTCAGCGGCTTGAGCTCGTCGGCGATCCCCTCGGCGAAGAGCCGCCGCAGGGACTCCCTGGTGATCGCCCGCCCGCCGAGCCCGGCGATCACCGTATAGCCGTGCAGCTGGATCCCCGAGAGGGCCATGCGCACGTTCGCCGAGACGATCCCGCCGATCCCCACCGCGAGGGCCTTCTCGAGCACGATCACCCGCTCGGCGTGGGCGAGCGCCTCGCGGACCTCCTCCAGCGGGAACGGGCGGAAGGACTTGATCCCGAGCGCGCCGATGCTGACCCCCTCCTCGCGCAGGCCGTCGATCGTCTCCTCGATCGTGCCGAGCACGGAGCCGAGCGCGACGACGATCGTCTCCGCGTCCTCGGCGCGGTACGTGCGGATCAGGCCCCCCGACTCGCGCCCGAAGGCCTGCGCGAACTCGGCGGCGATCTCGGGAATCAGGTCGAGCGCCTGCATCTGCTTGGCGTGGGCGAGGTACTTGACCTCGAAGAACGCCTCGGGGCCGACCATCGCGCCGATCGTCACCGGATCGGCCGGGTCGAGGACCTGGCGCGGACTCGAACGGCGGCAGGAATGCGTCGACCTGCTCCTGGGTCGGGATGTCCACCTGCTCGTAGGCGTGGGTGAGGATGAAGCCGTCCATGCAGACCATCACCGGCAGCGAGATCTGCTCGGCGAGCCGGTAGGCCTGGATATGCAGGTCGAGCGCCTCCTGGTTGGTCTCTGCGTAGAGCTGCAGCCAGCCCGAGTCGCGCTGGGACATCGTGTCGCTGTGGTCGTTCCAGATGTTGATCGGGGCGCCGATCGCGCGGTTGGCCACGGTCATCACGATCGGCAGGCCGAGCCCCGAGGCGTTGAAGAGCGCCTCGGCCATGTAGAGCAGCCCCTGGCTGGCGGTCGCGGTGTAGGCGCGGGCGCCGGTCGCGGAAGCGCCGATCGCGACCGACATCGCAGCGAACTCCGACTCGACCGAGACGTACTCGCAGGGATCGAGGTCGCCGGTGCGGACCAGGTCGGAGAGGTGCTCGACGATGTGCGTCTGGGGGGAGATCGGATAGGCGCAGATCACCTCGGGGCGGCACATCGCGACCGCCTCGGCGACGGCTCGGGAGCCCTCCTCCTGCCTAAGCATGGGCCGCCGCCCGCTGCTCGTCCTGCACGTGCTCATGGGCCTTGACCGCGGCAACGACGTTCTTTTCGCCGATCTGCCCCGGGAACTTCTGGCGGATCGCGGCCGCAACCGAGTCGATCGAGATCAGGCCGCTCTGCGCGGCGAAGGCCCCCAGCAGGACCGCGTTGGGCAGCGGCCGGCCGAGGTGCTCGCGCGCGATCTCGGTCGCCGGCACGGTGAGCAGCCGCTCGCGCCGGAACTTCCCGTGCAGCTCGTCGAGACCGAGCTCCTCGAAGCTGCGCGACGAGTTGATCAGGATGTAGCCGTCGGCCGCGAGGCCGTCGAAAACGTCCACCTGGTGCAGCAGCGTCGGGTCCTGGATGATCAGCGCGTCGGGCTCGGGCGATCGGCTCGCGGACGCGGATCTCGCGGTCGTCGATCCGGCAGAAGGCGACGACGGGCGCCCCGCTGCGCTCAGAGCCGAAGCTGGGAAAGGCCTGGGCGTGGCGACCTTCGAGGAAAGCGGCGATCGACAGCATCTCGGCTGCGGTGACCGCGCCTTGACCACCGCGCCCATGGATGCGCACTTCGAACATCGCCACTTCCTCTCTGCGCTCACTGTAGCGCGGGGGTCCTGCCGGCCCCGGTTCGCTCCGGCACGGTGCTACGGTCGACCGGTGAGCACGCAAGGTGGTCTGACTCTGGAAATGAACAGGGTCCTGCCGGCGCCGCCCGCTGAGGTGTTCAGGGCGCTGACCGACCCCGGCGAGCTCGCCAAGTGGTGGGGGCCGAGCGGCTTCACCTGCCCGAGCGTCGAGTTCGAGCCCCGCGTCGGAGCGCCGTACCGGATCAGGATGCAGCCTCCGGAGGGGTCTGCGTTTGACCTCGCGGGGGAGTTCCTCGCGGTCGAGCCTCCGCTTCACCTCGCCTACACGTTCCGCTGGGAGGAGCCCGACCCCGACGACCGGGAGACGACGGCCGACCTCAGGCTCCGCGACCTGGGCGGATCCACCGAGGTGTCGCTCGTCCAGGGAGAGTTCGCCACCGAGGCGCGCCGCGCCCTCCATGACGGTGGCTGGACGGACTCCTTCGATCGCCTCCGCGAGCTGGTCTCGCCGGAAGCGCCGGCCGACGGGTAGCGGCGCGCCGCTCAGTCCCGGCTGCGCTCCACCTTGACCTCGCAGAGGTCCACGGATGCACGGGTGCCGGGCGTCTCCGCGGAGTCCATCTGAGCCAACACCTCGCTGCCCTCGCGCATCTTCTCCTCGCTGTCGAAGAAGCCGACGAATATCGCGGTGCCCTGTTTCTCGTCGACGAACAGCTTCATCTCGGACGAATCCACCCCCGGCGGCGGTCCGTCGGACTCCTCGACCCGGTCGATGACCTCGGCGATCCTCTCGGGGGTCACGTCGGTGAACCTGACGACACGTGCGTGCATGAGCACCTCCTGTCGGGTTGGCTTGCGCGCGGGTCCTCTCTGCCCAGCCTATTGCGCCGGGAGCGTGACGGCTAGGGGTACGGAAACGTTCTCTTCGCCGTGCTCCAAGCCTAGAATCGATGACTTGCGGAGGGCGGCTGCCAAGGAGAACCTGCGATGCGCAAGCTGATCTACTCGATGGGAGTGTCGCTGGACGGCTTCGTCGCCGACCCGGACGGCGATATCGGCTGGTCGGCGCCGGACGAGGAGCTGCATCGTTTCCACAACCAGCAGACGGCGGAGATCGGCGCCCACCTCTGCGGGCGTCGGCTCTACGAGGTGATGCTGTATTGGGAAACGGCCGAGGAGAACCCGTCGGCCACCGATTACGAGGTCGAGTTCGCCCGAATCTGGAAGGAACTGCCGAAGATCGTCTTCTCGACGACGCTGGAGAGGGTCGAGGGCAACGCCAGGCTGGTCAGGGAGGGCGTCGCCGATGAGATCGCCAGGCTGAAGGAACAACCCGGAAAGGACCTCGCCGTCGGCGGCGCCGGCCTGGCCGCCACCTTCATCAGGCTGGGCGTCGTCGACGAGTACCGGCTCTTCGTCAGCCCGGTCGTCCTCGGCGGCGGCACGCCCTACTTCCCGGCCCTCGAGGAGAGGATCGACCTGGCTCTGGCCGAGACGCGCACGTTTTCCTCCCGCGTGGTCTACCTTCGCTACCTGCGAGCGTGAGACAGCGCCCGCTCGAGCAATGCGCCGGCGGCGATGACGAAGGAGTCCTCGCCGAAGGGCGCCACGAGTTGGACGGAGGCGGGCAGCCCGTGCTCGGCCGGGCCGCACGGCAGCGCGAGTGCCGGCCAGCCGAGCGCGTTGAAGGGGTAGGTGAAGCGGATCACCGCATCACGGATCTCCATGTCGTCCCTGACGGCGGGCGGGGCGACGAAGGCCAGGGTGGGGGTGATGAGCAGGTCGAGCCCCTCGAACGCCTCCGCCACGCGCTCCCGGTAGTCCGCCAGACGGGCGAGGGCTGCCTCGAACTCCCGGTCCGTGACCGCCTGGCAGCGCTCGAGCTTCGCCCGCACGTTCTCGCCGTAGGCCTCGGCGTGCTCGGGGAAGAGCCCGCGGTGTGACTCGGCCACCTCGCGCATGAACACGGCTCCGACCCCGTCGGGAAACGGGATCTCGACGGAGCGGCATCGCGGAAAGTGCGCCGCCGCCTCCTCCACCCGGGCCCGCACCAGCGGCTCGGCGTGCTCGAGCCAGGCGACCCCCGCGGCGACCCCCTCGAACGAGCTCAGCTCGGCGCGATCGTAGGTGGGTGCGAGCGCCTCCAGCATCCGCGCGCAGGTCTCCACCTCGCGCCCCATCGGCCCCGCGTGGTCGAAGCTGGGAGCGAGTGGAAAGCAACCCCCGAGCGGCACGAGCCCGCGGCTCGGCTTGAAGCCGACAACGCCGCAGCAGGCGGCCGGGATCCGGACCGAGCCGCCGGAGTCGGAGCCGAGCGCGGCGTCGGCGAGGCCGGCGGCGAGCGCCGCCCCGGAGCCGGCGCTCGATCCGCCGGCCGTCCGCCCAGCGGCGAGCGGGTTGGGGACATCGCCGAAGTGGGGGTTGTAGCTCGTGATGCCGTAGGCGAACTCGTGCAGGTTCGTCTTGCCGACGTTCACGTAGCCGCCCGCCTCGAGCCGGGCGACCGCCTCGGCGGTGTGCTCAGGCACGTGATCGGCGAAGAGGATCGAGCCATAGGTCGTTCGCAGGCCGGCCGTGTCGAAGAGGTCCTTCACGGCCAGCCGGATCCCGTCGCCGATTTGCGGCGGCCGAGCCAGGAAGGTAGTCACGCCGCGACTCTAGCCCCACCGACCTGCGGATAGGCGGAGCACGCTCATGAGTGATGCCTTTTCCGCCCTATAGGGCGGAAAATCCATCACTCACCAGGTTGCGGAACGGCGTCGACTGCGGACAACGGGAGCGACGGGACTCGAACCCGCGGCCTCCGGCGTGACAGGCCGGCGCTCTAACCAACTGAGCTACGCCCCCGGATGAATCGGGCGGTCGAGCCGCCCCCGACGATTATGGCGACTCGTCGGTCTGCTCGGTGACCTGGGTCGCGACCGGGCCCTTCGGGCCCTCGCCCGGCTCGTAGGAGACCTTGGCGCCGTCGTTGAGGGAGCGGTGTCCCTCGCCGGCGATCTCCGAGTAGTGGACGAAATGGTCGGGGCCGCCGTCATCCGGGGTGATGAAGCCGAATCCCTTCTCGTTGCTGAACCACTTGACGACGCCTGTCTGCCATTGCTGCCTCCTCGGCCGACTGACACGGCGCGGCGTTCGCCGCGCCCCGACGCAGGCAACCGTAGCGCACCCCTAAGCTGGCGAGCGGGAGTGAAACTGGTCACCTACGAAGCCGGCGAGGGACCCCGGGCCGGGGTGCGTCGTCGAGGACGGCATCATCGACGCGTGGACGGCGCTCGGCGAGCCGCTCAGGGGCAGCCTCCGCGAGCTGATCGGCGAGGGCCGGCTGGCCGAGACCAGGATCACCGTCTTCGACCCGAACGGGGGCTCGGCGATCGCGCCGGTGCCGCTCGGCGAGGTCCGCCTCCACCCACCGATACCCGACCCGGAGAAGATCGTCTGCATCGGCGCTCAACTACCGCGCCCACGCCGCGGAGGCGGGCCTCGAGCCGCCGAGATCCCGACCATCTTCGGCAAGTTCCGCAACGCGCTGGCGGCCCCCGGATGCGACGGTCACGCTGCCGGCGGCGAGCGCCAAGGTCGACTACGAGGCCGAGGTCGCCTTCGTGATCGGCCGGCGCGCCAAGGAGGTCGGGGCGTCCGAGGCGCTCGGCCACGTCGCCGGCTACACCCTGCTCAACGACCTCTCCGCCCGCGACCTGCAGTTCGCGACCCCGCAGTGGATGCCCGGCAAGGTCTTCGACGGCTCGGCGCCCTGCGGGCCCGGCGCTGGTCACCCCGGACGAGGCGGGCCACCACGACGCGATCGGGATCGCCCTCGACCTGAACGGCGAGCGGATGCAGGAGGCCGACACCGGTGACCTGATCTTCGGCGTCCCCGAGCTTGTCGCGCAGCTCTCGACGCTGATGACCCTCGAGCCCGGCGACATCGTCTCCACCGGCACGCCGGCGGGGGTCGGCGGCGCCCGCGAGCCCGCGCGTCTGGCTCGCCGACGGCGACGAGGTCGTCGTCAGCTCGCCCACCCTGGGGCGAGCTGCGAACCGCGATCGCGCGCGGATAGGCTCGGGCGGTCCCAGCAACCGAAGGAGCAGTGCCATGGGCTTCATGGACAAGTTCAAGGACGCCGCCCAGCAGGCGCAGGACGCAATGCAGTCGAGCTCCGGGATGGGCGCCGGAGACATGGGCGAGATGCAGGAGATGCAGCAGCGCTACCAGAAGCTGAACGCCTCCGGGATCGAGCGCCGGGCGACGATCACCGCGATGGACGAGACCGGGCGCAAGGACTTCGGCGGCAGCCCCGAGTACTCGGTCGCGCTCCAGATCAAGGGCGACGACGGGCCCTACGAGACGACGATCAACCAGTTCATGCACCCCGACCAGCTGCAGCACTTCCCGGTCGGCAAGGAGATCGGCGTCCGGGTGGATCCCGACGACCCGAACGTGGCGGTCCTCTGGGGCTAGCCCGCTAGGGCCGGCGGATCGTCAGCCGGAAGCGACCGCCACCGCGGCCGCTGCGCTTGATCACGGCCCGGAACCGGTCGGTGCCGCAGACCGTGAAGTTGACCCGCTCGGCCGAGTCGATGCCGTTCGAGCTGCGCACGACGGTCCCGTCGCGGTCGCGGAGGATGAGGTCGAAGTCGGGCCTCGCCGGTCCGTCGAGGCGAACGCTGAGGACGCCGTCGAGCGGCGTCCGGAACCGCTTCACCAGCGCCGTGCGGCCCCGCTTCGGCAGACGGTCGAAGATCACCGTCCGCTGGCGGCCGCTCCAGGGGCGCAGCGTGTCGGCGCGAATGGTCCGCAGCGACTGCCGGTCCGGCTTCAGCGAGCCGATCCACGCCCACTCCACGCCCGAGTTGCGGAAGCGGTTGACGGCGAACGCCTCGGCAAACGCCTCGCCGGGGTTCTCGAAGTAGCGGGATCCCTCGTCCCCGGGGTAGTAGATGCCCCGGCGCACTCCCTGGCAGACCCGCTCGTAGGTGTC
Organism: uncultured Actinomycetes bacterium; assembly: GCA_963720015.1. GTDB lineage: Bacteria > Actinomycetota > Thermoleophilia > Solirubrobacterales > 70-9 > DATFPK01. Next base: position 173,075 of record CAVREA010000001.1, read on the forward strand.
CCAGCGCTTCGGCGCCCCAGGAGATCGTCGGCTCGAAGGGCGGGTTGCGACGGTTGTTGGCGACGTGATGCCCGTACTCGTGGGCGGCGATGTACTCGCGGGTGGCGCCGTCGGAGGCGACGTCCCTGTTGCCGCTGATCACCATCCGCTCCTGCCCCGAGTAGTAGCAGGCCAGGGCGCCGGCCCCGCAGCGGGCCGTCATCTCGAACGGGGTGACGAGCTCGACCGTGAGCTGGTTGATCTCGTTGCCGTGGACGAGGGAGCCGAGGAAGTCCGCGATCGCCTGCGGGTCGGCGGCGCTGCAGGCGAGCTCGCAGGCGGTCGTCACGCTGATCGCCACCGAGCGTCCCCTGCCGTCGTTGACCGGGTAGCGCCTGGCCGAGGCGGCGGCGGAGGCGCGGGCGGCGGCGGCGCTCGGCCCCGGCAGAACCACGTCCCGGAACGGGAGCTGGGGCGAGGGCACATCGAGGACGGCCGCGGGCGGCGGCGGCTGGCGCGTGTCGGCTGCCGCCGGGGGCGGCGGCAACGATCGCGATCGCGGTCACAAGAAGAGCGCTGAGGAGAGGTCGCATCGGCAAGAACCTAGGGATCGGCGCTTCCGCTCAGCGCCTTGAGGGAGCGGGTATCTCGTTGCCGCGGGCGGGAAGCGTCGCGGAGAGCGGCGCCCGGGCCAGGGTGGCAGCCCGGGCGGTGCCGGCGCGCGGCGCCGACCAGTGGATCCGCACCGGCCGTACCCCCAGCAGAGCCCGCCAGGTCCCGGTGCCGAGGACGCCGTCGACCCGCAGGCCGCGAGCGGCCTGGAAGCGCCGCACGGCGCGGTAGGTGAGCGTCCCGTAGACACCGGTGACGGGGATTCCGGGCGAACCGGCGGCGCGGAGGTGCTGCTGGGCCCAGACGACCTGATCGCCGCGCGCTCCGCGGCGCAGCACCGGATGCGAGCTCACCGGCCGGTACCCCGGCAGCGGCCCGTCGGTCAGCGAGCCGAGCGCGGCCCACTCGCCGGCGTCGGTCTCCTGCCACGACCACCAGCTCGGCGGCAGGCCGCCGTAGCTGTCGGCGAACCTGCGGAAGAGGCGGAGCGCGGCGGTGCCGGGGGCCGCGTAGGTCTGCCCGATCGGGTAGATCGGCCGGTCGTAGAGCCGGTTCCAGAGGTAGGAGTGCTCGTAGACCTCGCGCACCGAGGTGCCGATCGCCTTCCAGTACATCTGCGGCTGGTTGTACTGGGCGCCCCCGGGGCCGAGGAAGACGGAGTAGGGGAAGGCCGGGTGGTAGTCCGTGTAGGGGAAGCTCGCCAGCGAGAGCGGGAAGACGGCGCCGATCCGGGCCCGCAGCGCGCGCACGTAGCGGTCGGCCTGCGCGTAGCGGCCTTCGTAGTGGCTCTCGGCGTCGATGACCAGGCAGTCGGCGCCGCGGCGGACCGAGGCCGCGCCGACCTTGGCCTCGCCGACCGGGTGCTGCCCGTAGACGAACTGCCAGGCGCAGACGCGCAGGCCGCGGCGCTTGAGCGCGGCGACGAAGGGGCGGTTGAACTGGCTCCAGGTGTCGGCCGCGTCGCCGGACTTCACGTAGACGGTGCCGATCCCCGAGCGGCGGGCCCGGGCGGCGATCCGCGCCGGGTCGCCGCCGTGCGAGCGGCTCGTGTACCAGATCCACATCCCGGCTCGATCGAAGCCGGTGTCCCCCGGAGGCAGCTCCGTGTGCGGCTCGACACCGCCCTCGGAGCTCTGGGCGTGCGCGGCAGGCGCGGCGAGCATCGCCAGCGCGGCGGCCAGCGCGATCGTCGTCCGCAGGAGCCTCACAACCCCATTGAACACCGGCGGGAGGCCGAGGACGCGGTCCGGCCCGGGGTTCGTGCAACCGGGCGTGCAGGCTCAGGCGCGGCGGGCCGCGGAGACCGAGTAGGCCTTCGTGCGGGCATGCAGTATCGGGTCGTCGGGCAGCTCGATGCCGTCGATCACGTTGACCGGGTCGAAGACGACGATCCCGCCGTCGGCCTCCGGGTCCGCCGCGATCGCGACCAGCTCGAGACGCCCGGCGGCGACGCGCTCCCGCTCCGGCGGCCACGGCGACGTCGGGTCGTCGGTCGGGTCGCCTTCGGCGCCGAGGATCAGGACGAGGTCGAAGGCGGCGGGTCCGCTCTCGAGGCGCTCGGCCATCTCTTCGCGCAGCCGGTCCGGGCCGCCGGCCTTCGCCTCCTGGTCGGGGAGGGTGGCCTCCCCGGCCTCCGGCTCGAGCCGGTACCGCACCCAGCGGCCCTCGCCGGCCTCGTTGACCAGCCGGAAGGCGTGCAGGGAGTTGAAGGCGAGCTGCGCGAAGCTGGCCGGGGGCTCGGTGCCGATCACCGACTGGACGGCGGGCATCGCCTCGGGGTGAGCCTCGAGGTAGGCGCCGAGCCTGGCGAGGTCGGGCTCGCCGGTCTCGGGGTCGGGCCGGCGGGCGATCATCAACTCGAGGAAGTCCTCGGGGTTGCGCGCCAGGAAGGTCGGGGAGGTGACGCCGAGCAGATCGGTGGCGCCGCCGCCGGCGAGCTCGAACTTGATCGCGATCCCCCGTCCCTCGCGGGCGTGATCGGGGACCGCCGGGTCGCCGCCCGCGGTCGAGAGCCGGACCAGCGCCGGAACCGGATCGCCCTGCATGTGCTCGGCCCGGGTCAGCTCCGCCGCCGCCGGGGTGGCGGTGAAGGTCGCCTCGCAGTAGAAGCCCTTGGCGTGGAGGGCGCGGGTCCGGGGGTGCGAGCCGTAAACCGCGTTGACCGCATCGACGATCTGCTCGTGGATGTCGGGCTCGCCGGCGCCCATCGCGACGAGCCTAACCGACCTCGGGCCGGTCCTCGAGCAGCGCGGTCGCCGCATTGCGCCCGTTGAGGGCGATCACGGAACCGGCGGGATGGGTCGCGGCCCCGCACAGATAGACGCCGGGCAGCGGCGTGCGGTGGTCGAGGCGGCGATCCCACATCTGGTCGGGCAGGGCCTCGCCCTGGAAGATCGAGCCTCCCGTGAGCCCGATCCGGTCCTCGATGTCGGGCGGGCCCAGCACCTCGACCTCCTCGACGCACTCGTGGATGTCGGGGGCGTAGGCCCCGATCGCGTCGAGGATCAGGCCGCCGATCTCGCCTCGGCGCGAGTCCCAGTCGCCTTCCGCGAGGTCGTAGGGCGCGTACTGGCAGAAGGCGCTCATCACATGCCTTCCCGGGGGAGCGACCGAGTCGTCGTAGGCGCTCTGGAAGTAGAGCTCGGCGAAGCCGATCGCAGGCTCTCCCCGCTTGCACGCCTCGAAGGCCTCCTGCCCCGCATCGAGGCCGGCGGCGATCGAGATCATCGCCCGCTCGGGCGCCACCCGCCCCGCCGCCGCGAACGTGGGCGCCCGGCGCAGCGCGGCGTTCAGCTTGACCACCGGCGAGCGCACCCGCCAGCCTTCGAGGCGGGCGCGGAAGTCCTCCGGGACGTCGGCCGCCGCCAGCATCCCCAGGGCCCGCTTCGGGTCGGCGTTGACGACCACCGACGGCGCCCGCAGCAGCTCGCCGCTCTCGAGCCGCACCCCCTCGCCGGGAAGGACCTCGGCCACCGGCACGCCGGCCGCGATCGTCGCGCCCGCCTCGAGGGCGGCCTCCGCGATCGCAAAGGACACCCGCCCCATGCCGCCGGCGACATAGCCCCAGACCGAGCCGAGGCCGAGCAGGTCCCCCTGGTGGTGCATGAGCTTGACCGAGGCGCTCCCCGCGTCCCGCGGCCCCGCCCAGGCGCCGATCACGCCCTGGCCGAAGAGCGCGTGGTGGAGCCGATCGTCGGAGACGTAACGCCCGATCACGTCGGCGATCGAGTCCTCGAAGACGAGCGAGATCAGCTCCTCGTCGCCGAGGATCTCCTCGATCTCGGCCCGGGTCGGGGACGAGCCCAGCCAGGTGTCCCCGGCGGGGCCCGCCCGGAGCGCCAGACGAGCCCGGTCGAAGAGGCCCTCGTAGGCGAACAGGCCCTCGATGTCGGCCTCCGAGAAGCCGTTGGCGCGCATGTGGGCCGCGGTGTCGTCGTGGTCGAGGAACTCGGCGAACGATGTGCCGTCCGGGAACGGGCACCAGAGGTTGGGGTCCGCCGGGGTCACGCGATAGCCGTGGCGCTCGAGCCCGAGCTCGCGGACAACGAGGTCGTCGAGGAGCCCGACGACGTAGGCGCAGGGGCTGACCAGGTAGCGCTCGTCGGAGAACGGCTGCTCGAGGGTGCAGGCGCCGCCGAGCCTCTCGCGGCGCTCGAGGACGATCACCTGCAGACCGGCGCCGGCGAGGTAGGCGGCCGCCGTCAGCCCGTTGTGGCCGCCGCCGACCACGATCGCGTCCCAGTCGCGGGCGGCGAGCTCGCTGAGGGGGGCCGGAAGCCCGACCCTGCCGAGGGCGGCGTTGACGTCCACGCGCCAAGTATCGCGGCGGACCGGGGCCCCGGCCGTCCGACACAACCGATCAGCCCCGCCCTGCGTATAACCGTCACGATGAAGATCGCGATCGTCGGCACAGGGATCGCCGGGCTGACGGCGGCCCACCTCCTCCACCGCGCCCACGAGATCACCGTCTTCGAGGCGGAGGCGCGGATCGGCGGGCACACCCACACGGTCGAGGTGGACGATCCCGGCGGGCCGGTTGCGGTCGACACCGGCTTCATCGTCTTCAACGACCGCAACTACCCGAACTTCGAGCGGCTGCTGCGGGAACTCGGCGTCCCCTCGCAGCCCTCGCAGATGAGCTTCTCCGTAGCCGACGGCCTCGGCAGGTTCGAGTACGCCGGAACGCCGTCGGGCCTCTTCGCGCGGCCGGCCCACCTCGTCAATCCAGCCTTCCTCGGCATGCTGCGCGACTTCTTCCGCTTCAACCGCGAGGCGAAGACGCTGATCGGGATGGACGGCGCCGCGCCGTCGCTGGGCGACTGGCTCGACCAGCAGGGCTTCTCGCGCAGGTTCGTCGAGCGGCTGATCGTCCCCCAGGCCTCGGCCGTCTGGTCCGCCGACCCGGAGCAGATGTGGAGCTTCCCGGCCAGCTTCATGGCCGAGTTCTTCGACAACCACGGCATGTATTCGCTGCGCGGCCGTCCGCGCTGGCGGACCGTGCAGGGGGGCTCCGCGCGCTACGTCGAGGCGATCACCGCCCCGTTCGCGCGACCGGATCCGCCCCGGCGCCGCCGTTCGCAGGATCGAGCGCCTTGCCGACGGCGTCGCGGTCGAGGCGGACGGCTGCGAGAGCGAGCGCTTCGACGAGGTCGTGATCGCCACCCACTCCGACCAGGCGCTGCGCGATGCTTGCCGACCCGAGCGACGCCGAGCATGAGATTCTCGGCGCGATCCCGTACCAGCGCAACGAAGCAGTGCTCCACACCGACCCCTCGCTGATGCCCCGCCGCCGCCGCGCCTGGGCGAGCTGGAACTTCCACCTCACCCCCGAGCCGACCGGGCGGACCACGGTCACGTACTGGATGAACAACCTGCAGCGTCTGCAGAGCGAGCGCGACTACTTCGTCACCCTCAACCGGACGGGGGCGATCGATCCGGAACGGGTGATCCGCCGAATCACCTACTCGCACCCCGTCTACACCCGCGACGGAGTCCACGCCCAGGAGCGTCACCCCGAGATCAACGGCGTCAACCGGACCCACTACTGCGGGGCCTACTGGGGTTGGGGCTTCCACGAGGACGGCGCGGTGAGCGCGATCCGGGCCTGCGCCGGCGTGGCCCAGGGAGCGGCGGTGGCGGCGTGAGCGCGCCCGGGTCCGCGATCTTCGAGGGCTGGGTCCGGCACCGCCGCTTCGATCCGGTCGAGCACGATTTCCGCTACCGGCTCTTCCTTCCCTACCTCGATCTGGACCGAGCTGCCGGAGCTGCTCGACCCCTTCCCGCTCTGGTCCGCGCGGCGCCCGGCGCCGGCCCGCTTTCGCCGCTCCGACTACATGGGCGATCCCGCACGCCCGCTCTCCGAGTGCGCCCGCGACGCTCGTCGCCGAACAGACCGGAGCGCGGCCGGCAGGGCCGGTGCGGATGCTCGCCAGCCTGCGCTACTTCGGCCACGTCTTCAACCCGATCGCTCTCTATTACTGCTTCGACGCCGGCCGACGAGCGGGTCGAGGCGGTGTCGCCGACGTCAACAACATCCCCTGGGGCGAGCGCCACCCCTACGTACTCGCCCGCGGCGCGCGCGGCGGCCGGGTGCTCAGCGACGAGCTCGACAAGGAGCTCCACGTCTCCCCGCTGATGGGGATGGACCAGACGTACTCGTTCCGCGCCACCGAGCCCGGCTCGGAGCTCGTCGTCCACATCGAGTCGCGTCCGCGGGGCCGGGGCAAGGCGTTCGACGCGACCCTCTCGCTGCGGCGGCGCGAGCTGACCCGGGCGCGGATGGCTGCGCTGCTCGCCCGCTACCCGGCGATGTCGATGCAGGTCGTGGCCAGGATCTACGCGCCAGACGCTGCGCCTGAAGCTGAAGGGCGCCCGCTACTTCCCCCACCCGGAGAGGCGGCGCCCGAAGGGGTTCACCTCCCCGTGAGGCCCCGTCTCAGCGCCGTGCGCGACGCCCTCGCCAGGGCCACCGTGACCGCCGTCCTCGAACGGATCACCGAGGGCCGCATCGAGGTCCGTCGAGGGCGTACGCATCCGCCGCTTCGGGCCGGGCGACGCGGAGCTGCGCGCCGTCGTCCTCGTCCACGACCCCGGCGCCTGGGCGGCGGTGCTGCGCGGCAGCGTCGGCCTCGGCGAGGCCTTCGCCGACGGTCTCTGGGAGCACCGACGACCTGGTCGCGCTGATCAGGATCGCCGCCCGCGAGCTGCGCGCCCTCGACGGCCTGCGGGGCGCCGTCGCCCGGCCGCGAGCCGCCGCCCACCGGATCGCCCGCCTCGTCCCCGAGAACAGCCGGCGGGGCGCCCGCGAGAACATCTCCGCCCATTACGACCTCGGCAACGACCTCTTCGCGGCGTTCCTCGATCGCTCGCTGACCTACTCCTGCGCCTGGTTCGGGGAGGGCGCCGGCGGCCTCGAGCAGGCCCAGACCGACAAGCTCGAGCGGATCTGCCGCCGGCTCCGGCTCGGACCGGACGACCACCTGCTCGAGATCGGCAGCGGCTGGGGCGGGCTCGCGATCCACGCCGCCGGCCAGTACGGCTGCAGGGTGACTACGACGACGATCTCGCGCGCGCCAGCACGACCTCGCTCTGCGACGGGTCGCCGAGGCCGGGCTCGGCGACCGGGTCGAGGTGCTGCTCGAGGACTACCGCGACCTCGGCGGCACCTACGACCGGCTCGTCTCGATCGAGATGATCGAAGCGGTCGGCTGGCAGTACTTCGACACCTACTTCGAGCGCTGCTGCATGGCTGCTGGCCCCGGACGGTCTGATGCTGCTGCAGGCGATCACGATCGACGACCGTCTCTACGAGATCGAGAAGGGGGCACGCAGCTTCGCCAACACCCACATCTTCCCGGGCGGATGCCTGCCCTCGGCAGCGGTGATCGCCCGCAGCATCGCCCGGCGCACGGACATGCGGTCGGTCTGGATGGAGGACATCACGGCCCACTATCCGCCGACGCTGGCCGCCTGGCGCGAGCGCTTCCTCGAGGCCTGGCCGAAGCTGCGCGAGGCCGGCTACAACGAGCGGTTCCGCCGTCTCTGGGTCTTCTACCTCTCCTCCTCGGAGGCCGGCTTCCGGGAGCGCCGCCTGGGCGACATCCAGGTCCTCTTCGCCAAGCCGGAATGGCGCGGCGAGCCGGTCGCCTCCGCGACCTCGCAGCGGGCGCCCCGCCTGCGCGTCGCCTAGGCTGCCGCGATGAACCTGGAGCACACCCGCAGCGGCAGCGGCGATCCCCTGCTTCTCGTGCACGGGCTGGGCGGCACGCTGGCGACCTGGGACCCGCTGATCGAGCCGCTTGCCGCCGAGCGCGAGGTGATCGCGGTGGACATGCCGGGGTTCGGCGGCTCTCCCGAGCTCCCCGGCGAGGCGGTGCCGAGCGCCGCCAACCTGGCGGCGGCGCTGATCGGGTTCTGCGCCGAGATCGGCATCGAGCGCCCCCACGTGGCGGGCAACTCCCTGGGCGCCTGGGTCGGGCTGGAGATGGGGCGCACCGGGGCTGCGGCGTCGGTCACCGGCATCTCGCCCGCGGGCCTCTGGCGCCGCCCACTCGGGCCGCGGCGCATCGACATCCGCCGCGCGGCCGCCCGGCTGCGGCCGCTGGTCACCGCGGCGCTCGGGACGGCCGCCGGCCGGCGGCGGATCATGGGGTCGACGATGGCCTACCCGGAGCGGATCCCGGCGGACTCCGCCCGCCACATCGTCCTCGGCTGGATCGACTCCCCCGGTTACGAGGCCGCCAACGCCCAGATGCGCTCCCATGTCTTCGACCCGGCGGGCTACCCCGAGGACGTCCCGGTGACAATCGCCTGGGGAGAGCTGGACCGGCTGGTGGCGCCGCCGCGACGCGAGCGGATGCCGGCCGGGTCCCGCTACCTGGTCCTCGAGGGCTGCGGCCACACCCCAAGCTGGGACGACCCGGAGCTGCTGACCGGGCTGCTGCTCGAGAGCAGCTCGGTTCCCTCACGCGTCTAGGATCGACCGAGCCACCCGAGGAGGAGGGTCGACGATGAAGATGCGTGCCGCGGTGCTGGAGGAGTTCGGCGAGCCCCTCGTTGTGCAGGAGGTCGAGCTGGCCGAGCCGCGGGCGGGCGAGGTGCTGGTCCGACTCGAGGCCTGCGGTGTGTGCCACACCGACCTCTACACGGCCTCCGGCGCCGATCCCTCCGGTTACGCGCCGACGGTTCTCGGCCACGAGGGTGCCGGCGTGGTCGAGGCGGTGGGCCCGGACGCCGGCCTGCTGGCGCCGGGAGATCACGTCGTCACCCTCTTCTCTCCGCAGTGCGGCGAGTGCATCCACTGCCTCGACGAGCGCACCAACCTCTGCCTGGCGATCCGCGAGAAGCAGAACCGCGGCCTCCTGCCCGACGGCACGACCCGGATCTCGCGCGGCGGCGAGGACATCCGGCACTTCATGGGCACCTCGACCTTCGCCGAGTACACGGTGATGCCGGAGATCGCCCTGGCGCGGATCGACCCCGAGGCCCCGCTCGACCGCGCCTGCCTCTTCGCCTGCGGCCTCTCCACCGGCCTCGGCGCGGCGATCAACACGGCCCAGGTCCGCGCCGGCTCGACCTGCGTCGTCTTCGGCGCCGGCATGGTCGGGCTCGGCGCCGTCGCCGGCTGCCGTCTCCAGGGAGCGGAGCGGATCATCGCCGTCGACCTCTCCGAGGAGCGGCTCGAGCTCGCCCGCGGCCAGGGCGCGACCGAGACGATGACCGGCGGCGCAGACACGGCCGAGCGCATCGTCGAGGAGACCGGCGGCTTCGGCGCCGATTACACCTTCGAGGCGACCGGAAACGTCGCCGTGATGCGCCAGGCGGTCGAGGCCGCCCGCATGGGCTGGGGTCTCTGCACCGTCGCCGGAGTGGCCGGCAAGGGCGAAACCCTCGACGTCGTTCCCCGCCTTCTGATCACCGGCCGGCGGATCGCCGGCTCCTCTTTCGGGGGCGTCAAGGGGCGCGAGGGCGTGCCGAAGCTGATCGACCGCTGGCTCGCCGGCGAGATCGACGTCGACCCGTTCGTCTCCCACAGCCTCACCCTCGATGAGGTCAACCGCGGCTTCGAGCTGATGGAGGCCCAGGACGGCATCCGCAGCGTGATCCACTACCAATGACGGAGGAACCGACTTGATCATCGAAAGGACCGAGAACGACCAGTGGCTCTCGAACGCCTACCTGGTCGCGGACGAGCCCGGGGGCAAGGGCGTACTGATCGACGGCAACGACGTGCTCGAACCGTTGCTGGAGCGGGCCGCGGCGGAGGGGATCGAGATCACCCATGTCCTGGTCACCCACCCGCACGGCGACCACATCGCCGGGCTGGCGGAGGCCCGCGAGCGGCTCGGCAACCCGCCCCTGGTCGCCCACCCCGAGGCGGCGGCCGAGATCGCCGACGAGGTCGGGATCGAGATCGGCGACGGCGAGAAGTTCAGCACCGGGGCGCTCGAGATCGAGGCGATCCACACCCCCGGGCACGCCGCCGGTCACCTCGCCTTCCTCATCAACGGCTCCGACGTGACCACCGCCGACGTCCTCTTCAAGGGAACCGTCGGCGGGACGATGGCGCCCGGGGCCAGCGGCTTCGAGGACCTGAAGGCGTCGGTGATGCGGCTGATGGAGCTGCCCCCCGAGACCCGCGTGCACCCGGGCCACCGCGAGCCGACCACGATCGGGGATGAGTTCGAGTCGAACCCGTTCGTGCGGATCTGGCGCGGCCTCGACGAGACCGGCGCCGAGCGGGTGACCGTCTGGGACCGCCCGGCGACGCTGAAGCTGTGGGCGCCCGACTACGACGGCGGCCACAAGGCCTGGGTGCTGTTCGAGGACTCGGGAGAGGACGCGATCGTCGGCGGATCGCAGGTGGTCAGAGCGGGCGACGAGGAGGGCTAGCGTCAGAGGTCGCGTTCGGTGATCAGGCCGCTCTGCATGGCCTTCTCGACGAGCGCGACCCGCTTGCGGTTCTGGGGGAGGTCCTCGACCGCGAACTTCTCGAAGAGGGCGCGCAGGTGGGTCTTGACCGCGTCGACGCTGAGGTGGAGCTCCTCGGCGATCTGCCCATTGGTGGCCGGGGTCGCGAAGCCGGTCGCCTGCTTGAACGGCCGGCAGAGGGCAACGAGCACACGCCGCTGCGCCGGCGAGACGCTCGCGGCGGTGAGCATCTCCCCGGCCTCCGCGGTCATCTCGATGCTTCCCTCCGAAGGCGAGCGGTAGAGGACGACGGTGCGGCCGAAGCGGAGCATGTCGCCGTCGCGGAGCCGCCGCCGCCCCTGGATCCGGTCGCCGTTGACGAACGAGCCGTTGCGCGAGATGCCGTCGTCCTCGAGCACGCATTCACCGCCCACCACCTCGATCCGGGCGTGCAGGGTCGAGACGGCCTCGTCCCAGTCGAGCCGCACCGCGGCGACATCGCTGCGGCCGACCCAGAGCTCGGTCGTATCCGGCTCGATCGCCGCCAGGCTCTGCTCGCCGTCGCCGTCGCGGTAGACGAGGAAGGGACGGCCGGACCGCTCGGCCTCGATCTGGGCCTTGAGCTCGGAAGCGGTCCTGGCGTGCGGTCCCTGGGCGCCGGCTTCCATCTCAACCGGGATCGTAGTCGCGCCCAGGTTGTCTTCGGGGCCCTTGCCCACGGCAGCCTTCTGGCCTACCTTGGATACCGGGCGTGTTGATGCACGCCTGACAAACCTAGTTTTCGGATTGAGATTCGCGGCCCTCGGGCCGATAGCTCCGTGAGCCACGCTGCCATGCAATTTTCTTACCTCGTCCAGCTCGCGAACCTGAAGAACTTCCTCTTCGACTGGTATCCCCTGTTCGGGATCTTCTTCATGGCCGCGCTGCTGGTCATCTTCCTGATGATCTTCCGCGGGACGATGGCTTCGACCAAGCCGGAGTCGGTGAAGGCGAGCAAGACCGCTCCGGTGCGCTGGGAGGACGTGCAGGGCATCGACGCGGCCAAGGAGGAGCTGGTCGACGTCGCCGAGTGGCTCAAGGACCCGAAGCGGTTCGAGGCACTCGGCGCCAGGGCACCCCGCGGCGTCCTCCTCTACGGGCCCCCGGGCACCGGCAAGACGATGCTCGCGCGGGCCGTGGCGGCCCACGCCGGGGTCGACTTCTTCGCGGCCTCCGGGTCGAGCTTCGTCGAGATGTTCGTCGGCCGCGGAGCGGCCCGCATCCGGCGGCTCTTCAAGGAGGCCCGCAAGTCTGGCCGCGCCGTGGTCTTCATCGACGAGCTCGACGCCGTCGGCGGACGGCGCAGCGCCAGCGGCGGCGACGGCGGCACCGGCGAGCGCGAGCAGGCCCTCAACCAGCTGCTGGTCGAGCTCGACGGCTTCGAGCGTGATCCCGGGACCGTGATCGTGCTTGCCGCCTCCAACTACGTCGACAAGCTCGACCCGGCGCTGCTGCGTCCGGGCCGCTTCGACCGCCAGGTCCTGGTCGCCCCGCCCGACGCCGACGGCCGCGAGGCGATCCTGCGGTCGCACTCCTGGGACAAGAAGCTGAGCAGCGACGTCGACCTCCACGACGTCGCCCGCAAGACGACGGGCCTGACCGGGGCCCAGCTCGCCAACGCTCTCAACGAGGCGGCGATCATCGCGGGCCGAGTGGGGCGCGCCTCGATCGCGCGCGAGGACCTCGACGAGGCCCTGCTGCGCCAGTCGGTCGGCTCGCAGCAGTCGCGGCGGCTCACCGACGAGGAGCGCCGCATCGTCGCCTACCACGAGTCGGGACATGCCCTCTTGCGGCGGCTCGTCGGGCTCGATCCGCCCGAGATCCTCAGCATCGTCCCGCGCGGGCCGGCGCTCGGCTTCGTCGCCCACTCGCCGACCGAGGACCGCTACCTGCAATCGCGCAAGCAGCTGATGGAGGAGATCGTGGTCCTGCTCGGCGGGCGCGCGGCCGAGCAGGAGGTCTACGACGAGGCCTATTCCGGCGCCGCCGACGACCTCGCCCGGGTCCACCGGATCTGCGTCCAGATGGTCACCGAGTTCGGGATGACCGTGACCACGGATCCGCGCGACGCCTCGCCGCTGGCGCTGCCGACCGGCGACTACGCCCTCTCCGACCAGACCCGGCGCCAGGTCGACCTCAACGCCCAGTCGCTCGCCAACATGGCCTTCATGCGGGCGCGGCAGCTGATCGGCCTCAACCGCGAGTGCCTCGAGGACCTCGTCGCCAACGCGCTCGAGCGGGAGACCCTGACCCGCGAGGACCTCGACAAGATCTTCGCCGCCCATCACCTCGAACGGCGGCTTGTGCCGGAGCTCGATGCGCTTCCTCCCAATGGCGGCCCCGAGCGGCGTCAACGCCCGGCGACGCAGCCGGCGCTCGGCGAGCCGACGGTCATGCCGCGGTTCGATCCGAGCCAGGCGGGCGAGCGCGGCGCCGAGTAACGCGCCGGCCCGCGAAGGTTGAACCTCCCCGGCGGCGCTGGTAGAAGGGTGCGGTGCGCTCGCTGCTGACGCTCTCGGGGACCTCGAAGGCCAAGTGGTTCGTGGTCGCCTTCTGGGTCGCCGTCTTCTTCGGGCTGAACGCCGTCAACATCTTCGACAAGTACGCCGACGCCGAGCAGAACCGCAGCGTCGACTACCTGCCGAGCGGAGCCGAGTCGGTCGACGTGATCGACACGGTCGCCGATTTCCCCTCGGGCGAGCGCTTCACCGCCGTCGTCGTCTACCGGCGGGACGGCGGGCTGACCGCGGCCGACCGGGCGCTGGTCGTCAAGGACCGGGCCGAGCTGATGGACGTGGCGACGGCGGGGCGCCCGCCCGCGCCGGTCTTCTCCCGCGACGGCACGACGGCGCTCACCTTCGTGCCCTTCAAGGTGACCGGCGAGGGCGAGATCGTCACCCGCGACGTGGACGGCGTGCGCGAGGCGGTCGCCGGCGCCCCGCCGGGCCTTCGGGTCGAGATCACCGGGGCTGCCGGCTACGCCGCCGACGCGATCGACGTCTTCGACTCGATCAACGGGACCCTGGTGGCGGCGACGGCGCTGCTCGTCTTCGTTCTCCTGATCCTGATCTACCGCAGCCCGATCTTCTGGCTGATCCCGTTCTTCTCGGTGATCGTCGCCGAGGTCAGCTCACGCGGGCTCGGCTACCTGCTCTCCGAGCTCGGGGTGACGGTCACCGGCCAGACGTCCGCGATCCTGACGGTGCTCGTCTTCGGCGCCGGCACCGACTACGCGCTGCTGATCGTCGCCAGATACCGGGAGGAGCTGCGCCGTCAGGAGAACCGGCACGCGGCCGTGGCCACGGCGATGACGAGCGCCGGCCCGCCGGTGGTGGCGTCGGCGGCGACCGTGATGGTCGCCCTCCTCTGTCTCTCGTTCGCCCAGGTCAAGGGCACCGCGGGCCTGGCGCTTATCGGCGCGATGGCGATCAGCCTCGCGGCCCTGGTCATGTGCACGCTGCTGCCGGCGCTGCTCGCGATCTGCGGCAGGCGGGCATTCTGGCCGCGGATCCCGCACTTCGGCGACGAGGGGGCCGACGCCACGCACGGCGCCTGGCGGGGCGTCGCCGATTGGGTGAGCGCCCGGCCGCGGCGCGTGTGGCTGGGCTCGACGGCCGTCCTCGTCGTCTTCTCCTGCGGGCTCGTCTTCTTCAGCACCGAGCTGACGACCGGGAACCAGTTCCGCGACGACGAGAGCTCGACCCGGGGCCAGGAGCTGGTCGACCGGGCCTTCCCCGCCGGCGCGAACGCGCCGAGCACGGTGGTGGTGCCGAACCCGCTCGTCGCCGGCGAGGTCCGCCGTGACCTGCGCGAGCGCCCCGAGGTGGCGGCGCTGGGGCCGGTCGAGACCGGTCAGCCGGGAGCCCGCTTCGACCTGACGCTGACCAGCGACCCCTACTCGACCGAGGCCTTCGACCAGATCCCCGACCTGCGTGACACGGCCAAGGCCGCGGGCGGCGAGGACGTGCTGATCGGCGGTCCGACGGCCGAGGAGCACGACCTGCGACAGTCGGTGGAACGGGACACGAAGGTGATCGTGCCGCTGGTGCTCCTCGTCGTCTTCCTGATCCTGGCCGGGCTCCTGCGGGCGGTGATCCTGCCGCTGATCCTGATCGGGACCGTCGTGCTCTCGTTCTTCGCCGCCATGGGCGTCGGCTTCTTCTTCTTCGAGTTCGTCTTCGACTTCCCAGGCGCCGACCCGTCGCTGCCGCTCTGGACGTTCGTCTTCCTGGTCGCGCTGGGCATCGACTACAACATCTTCCTGCTCGCCCGCGTGCGCGAGGAGGCGCAGCGCTACGGGACCCGCCCCGGGATGGTGCGCGGTCTCGCCGTCACCGGTGGCGTGATCACCTCGGCCGGGATCGTCCTCGCCGGCACCTTCAGCGTGCTCGCCTCGCTGCCGCTCGTCTTCCTCACCGAGCTCGGCTTCATCATCGCCTTCGGCGTCCTCCTCGACACCTTCGTGGTCCGCTCGCTGCTGGTCCCGGCGCTGGTCTTCGAGGTCGGGCCCTCGGTCTGGTGGCCCTCGACCCTGGCGGCCTCGATGGAGGGGGAGATCTCACGCGGCGGGCGGCCGAAGGAGCCGGAGGAGTCGGAGCCGGCGGCGACCGGCCCGGAACCGTCCGGCTAGGGGACAGGGCGAAGCCGCCCCCCGACCTCGCTCGGGACCGGTTCGATCCCGAGGCGGCCGAGGGGCGGCGGCCCGGTGGCCCTAGACGCCGACTCCGTCGACGAGGACCTGCATCACCCCCGTGATGCCGTTCGTCAGCACGTTGTCCGCGCCGCCGAGGGTGTTGACCGCGAGGCCGTCGGCGGCCTCGGGGTGCTTGATCGACACCGCGGTCGCCAGGCCGGTCACGTCGACTCCGGATGCGGCGCCGTTGACGGCGATGTTGTCGTCACCGTCCGTCCCGTTGACCACCACGTTGTCGATCGCGCCGTCTGCGGCGTTGCCGCCCAGCAGTCCGGCGAGGTCGATGTTGGTCTGGGTGACGTCGGTACCCGTCAGATCGTTGACGGTGACGCTGTCAATGCCGCCGAGAGCGTTGAAGTCGACGACCTCGACGTTGTCGGTGTCCATCGTGATGTTCGCCTGGACGCGGAAGAAGGTAAGCCGTCCTCCGTTGGCCGACAGCGTGACTTGCTCGGCAACCGCGGCACCGTTGAACAGCATCTTGTCGGTGCCGTCCTGGCCCTCGATCACGTCGCTGCCGTCGCCCGGATCCCAGCGGAACGTATCGTTGCCACCGCCGAGGTAGGCCGTGTCGTTGCCCTTGCCGCCGACGACGGTGTCGTTGCCGTCGCCTCCCCTGTAGGTCTCGGCACCGGAGCCTGCCCCGAGGCCGCCGTTGAGGGAATCGTTGCCGTCGCCACCGGCGATCCTCGTCGGGATCGAGTTGGTGAAGACGCCGTTGGCGTCGTCGATGCGAACCGAGTCGCCGGCGTCGCCGGTCTTGACCTTGATCGCGGCGATGGCGCCACGCGCGAACGAGAAATCGGCCGAGCCGTCGTCGTCCACATCAACCTGAACCCGAGTCGGGTCCGCGGCGCCGAGGCGGAGCGCGACGGTGTTTGCCCGATCTCCGCCCTTGACAGTGAGTGTGCCGCGCTTGATCTCCGCGCGGACGCCGTTGACCGATTGGTTGTTTGCGCTCGCGACCGGCACGGCCACGACCGCCGGGAGAGCGAGAGCTGCGATCGCCGCCGCCAGCCCGAAGAGCCGCTTCGGCCTCGGACCGCTTGGCCGGCTGCCGAAAATCGTGATGCGTTTCATCTCAGATCCTCCTGTTTGGGTTTGCCTTCCCCATCCAGGACCCCGCCGGGGCCGGGTTTCTGCCAAACGTCGCGTCCATGCCGGTGGTTGCGGGGGCGTGGGATCATCCGGGCGGGTGCCGCGGACCCTCGACCCAGACACGCTCGGCGACCACCTCGACCGGCTCTTCCGGGCGGCGTGGGCGCTCTGCGGCTCTCGCGAGGACGCCGAGGACCTGGTCCAGGACACCTACGAGCGGGTCCTGCGCAGGCCGCGTTTCATCCGCCGTGAGGATGACCTCGGCTACCTCTACCGAACCCTTCGGAACACCTACTTCAACGCGCGGCGCACGGCCTCGCGACGGCCGCGGGTCTCCGCCCAGCTCGAGGACGTGCAGACGGCTACGGTGCGGGCCGACGTCCAGCCCGAGCAGGCGGCCGAGACCAACCTGGTGTTCGAGGCGGTCGCGGACCTGCCTCCGCCGATGCGGGAGGCGCTCGTCGCCGTCGATGTGGTCGGGCTGAGCTACGCCGAGGCGGGAAAGGCGCTCGGCGTCGACGAGAACACCATCCCCAGCCGGCTCGCGCGGGCTCGGCTCAAGGTCGCGGAGGCACTGCGAGGATGACCGGGAGGCGGCAGAAAGCCGGACCCCGCGGGGTCAATGATGGAAGAGGACATGGAACCCGAACGCGAACCGACTGAAGGGCTGAGCGACGAGCAGCTCGCCGACCTGGCGCGGCTCGCCGACGGCACGCTGCCGGCGGACCGGCGCGCCGAGGTCGAGGCGCGTGTGGCGGCGTCGCCGCAACTCGCGAGCATCGTCGAGCGCCAACGCGCCACCCTGGAGGCGCTGCACGGCACGGCGGAGACCGGCGCCCCAGCGCGGCTGCGCTCGCGGGTCGGTCGGCGCCGCGGCGCCGGCCGCGGCTGCCGGGGGCGAGCGCAGGCGGAGTCGTCATCGGCGGGTCGATCGCGGCGGTCGCCGCGGTGGCCCTGGCCCTGATCCTGGTGCTGCCCGGCGCATTCTCGGAGAGCCCGAGCGTCGGCGACACCGTGGCGCTCGCGGAGAAGCCGCCGACCGAGGCCGCGCCCGGCGCCGTGCCGCGCGCCCCACAGCTGCTGCGAGCAGCGGTCGAGGACGTGCCCTTCCCCAACTACGCCGAGAAGTTCGGCTGGAAGCCGGTCGGCGTCCGCAGCGACGAGCCCTCCGGTCGCGATGCGACCACCGTCTTCTACGAGAAGGGCAGCCGCACGATCGCGTACACGATCGTCTCGGGCGATGCGCTCGACCCGCCCGAGGAGGCGCGCTCGACCACGCGCGGCGGCGTCGAGTACCGCACCTTCCACGAGGGGGGCCGAACGGTCGTCACCTGGGAGCGCGACGGCAACACCTGCGTTCTCTCCGGCACGGCTGGGCGCCCCATGGAGCTGCTCGCGCTCGCCGACTGGCGTGGCAAGGGCGCGATCCCCTTCTAGCGCGACTCGTCGCCGACATCGCCTACTCCCGCAACCCGGCAGCTTCGAGGGCATGGGCACGCTCAAGAAAGCCTCGGAGATGCACGACCCGGGCGTCCCGGATCGTAAAGACGTGGTGCAGCTCCAGTTCGACTCCTATCCCGCTGCTGCCGCCGCGGAAGGCTCCATGGACATCGACAACCACATGAGGTCCATGCGGGAGAAACTCGCGCGGCTCCCACTTCACGTCGTCGAATGTCTCGATGCCGGCCCGAAACCACCGCTTAATCCCCTCGACGCCGTGGTAGACGTCACTGTCGGGAATTTCAGCGACCTCCTCCAGAACCACTTCGGGGTCGTAGATGTCGTTCCACTCCGGCGATGCCTCCCAATCGCGGCCCTCACGCCACAACTCGACCAGGTGTGCAAACACCTCATAGACGCGCCGCACGATCTCCACATTCTCCTGTGCCATCACCGGCGCAGTATCCGTCCATTGGGCCCGAGAGGGAAGCCTCGGACCCCTTGGGCCGTTCGCTTCCGCAAAGGCAGGCGTCGCGACTCGCCGGGATCACCACATCTTGCTCTATATGCCGGGCGTCCATTGCCGGATTTGGGCACCGGAATGGCTCTGGTGTCCCATCCTTCGACGCTGCCTACTCCCCCAGCACGATTGCGTGTCAGTGGTATGGCTGGGCTCGCTCAGCGTCGCGAACGCGCTGAGCAAGGGCAGCTAGCACCCGCCGTCCGATGGCGGGCACGTCCTCGATCAGGGCCGAAAACTCACGCGACCCGATTACGAGTAATCGCATGTCGGTCTCCGCGGTGACTGTGGCGGAGCGGGGCGCCGAGTGAAGGAGAGCCATCTCGCCGAAGCAGTCGCCGGGTTGGAGCTTGGCGCTTCCCTTGCCGCGAATCGCCGCCTTCGCCCGACCCTCGTGGATCACGAAAGCCTCCTTTCCAAGATCGCCCTGGCGGATCAACACCCGGCCAGCGGAAACCTCGATCTCCTCGGCGACGCTCGCAACGCGCGAAAGATCCCGGTTGCTGCATGCGGAAAAGAGCTGGATCTGCGAGAGCCGGTCGAGCTTGGGGTCGCGTCGACTCGCCATCGCTCGACTCTACTCCGATAAGAACTGCTACCTAGACGACCGCCCCGAATCCGCATTGCCACGCCGAATAAGCCGAGTGGGCGGTGCGCGGCTCGAACGCGCGACCTCCTGCTTGTAAGGCAGGCGCTCTCCCAGCTGAGCTAACCGCCCGGGGGCAGTCTAGGGCTGCGTGTCCACCAGGCGTTGGATTGATTGGTACGACGTCGATGACGTACCTTCTTCCCAGAGAAGGGGGCGTCCCAATGATCGAGCTTTCCCAATCCCAGCGGCCGTGGCGTCGAGCTTGTCGCGACCTCGCACCGGTGTTCCTGGTGGTGTCGGGGTTGCTGCTCGCGGGCAAACCCGCCAGCGCAGCCACCCTGCCCTCCGGGTTCGGCGAGACGACGCTGGGCGGCACATCCGGAGCGCCGACGGCGGTCGACTGGGCGCCCGACGGCCGGATGTTCATCGCCCACAAGAACGGCCTGGTCCAGGTTCGCCAGACGAACGGCACAGTGAGCAACCTGCTCGACCTGTCGGCGAAGGTCAACGCCAACAGCGATCGCGGACTCCTCGGGCTCGCCGCCGACAGGGATTTCGCCACCAACGGCTATCTGTACCTGCTCTACGTCCACGAACTCAATCCGCTCAATCCGGATTCTCCCGACCCGATGGCCTCGCGCCTCACCAGGGTCGTCGTCAAGTCGAACAACACGGTCGAGAGCCCGGCCAGCCCGGAGACGGTGATTCTCGGCACGGACTCGGATCAAACGTGCACGGTGCCGAACAACAGCGTCGACTGCATCCCGGCCGACTTCTACTGGCACGTGATCGGCACGGTGCGGTCGGACCCCAGCGACGGGACCCTGTGGGTCGGGGCGGGAGACAGCCACGCCCCCGCCGTGGACGCCTACTCCTACCGTCCCTACGACCCGCATTCGCTTGCCGGCAAGCTCATCCACATCGATCGCAACGGCAACGGCCTGCCGGGCCATCCGTTCTGCCCGAGCGACACGGACCTCAGTCACGTCTGCACCAAGATCCATGCCTCCGGGCTTCAGGAATCCGTACCGGTTCACGCTGCGGCAGGGGAGCACCCCGGTGGTCGGAGACGTCGGACAGTCGGGCTATGAGGAGCTCAACTTCGCCGCACCGGGGAAGAACTACGGCTGGCCCTGCTACGAGGGACCGGCGCACACCGCGCTCTACCAGTCCGAGGCGCGATGCCAGCAGGAGTACGCGAAGGAGGGCACGGGCGCAGCCCTGACTCCCCCCGCCTGGTCGTATCCGACCGGCAACGGCGGCGCGATCGTCGCGGGCCCGATCTACGAAGGAACGAACTATCCGTCCTCCTACGAAGACAAGCTCTTCATCGCGGACTACGTCCGGGGCTGGGTGAAGGCGCTGACGATCGGACCCGGCGACCAGATCCTCGCCGAGGAGCCGTTTGCGACCGGCATGGGGCCGATCGTCGACCTGGAGCCGATGCCGAACGGCGACCTCGCCTACGTGAACATCGGGTTCGGAAGCTCTCCGGCGGTGCGCAGGATCACCTATGCGAACGGAAACCTGGCGCCCGATCCGGTGGCGACGGCCACGCCCACCGAAGGACTCGCGCCCCTCGAGGTGCAGTTCACCGGCAGCGGCTCGACCGACCCCGAGGACGACGACCTCAGCTACGAATGGGACTTCGGCGACGGGACTGCAAACAGCACGGCGCCAGACCCCACCCACCTCTACACGGGGGCAGGTGTCTTCACCGCCCGGCTGACCGTCGACGACGGGTTCAACCGGTTCCCGAACACCACCGTCACGATCAGCGTGGGAGGAAACAAGGCACCCGTCCCGAGCATCTCCGCCCCGACCGACGAATCGAAGTACCGGGGCGGTGCGACCGTCCAGCTCGCCGGCTCCGCGACCGACGACGGACCCCCTTCGGAGGTCGACCTGTCATGGCAGGTGCTCCTCCACCACAACACCCACCTGCACGAGGTGGCCACCCCGGAGGGCGCCGCTGCGGCCTTCGCCACCTACGTCGATCACGACGCCGACTCCTATTACGAGGTGATCCTGACGGCGAGCGACTCGGAGGGTGGGATTGCCACAAGACGGATCCAGATCCGTCCCGAGACCATCGACCTCACCTTGGCGAGCTCTCCCGCGGGAGCCCCGATTCTGTACTCGGGCCAGGGACCATTCGCCGCTCCCACGCAACGGTCGGCCGCTGTCGGCTACCAGGCCACGGTCGAAGCCCCCAACCTCTTCGTCTTCGACGGCCGCTCCTATGAGTTCGATCGATGGTCGGATGGAGGCGGCAGGAAGCATGTGGTGAGCGTGCCGGCCTCCGACTCGACGTTGACCGCTTCGTACCGGCGGCAGGTTCCGCCCGAAACGACGATCACGACCGGCCCGTCAGCGCTGACCTCGGACGCCCGTCCGGCCTTCGCCTTCGCCTCAGACGATCCCGCGGCGAGGTTCGAGTGCGGCCTCGACGAAGGCCCGTACCAGCCCTGCACATCCCCGTTCCAGGCGGATCCCCTAGGCGACGGAGCGCACACCTTCGCCGTGCGGGCAACCGATCCGTATGTCGGGACTCCTGACTCGACGCCCTCGACCCGGACCTTCCTCGTCGACTCGGCCGCTCCGCATCAGGCGCGCCTTCGCGGCTCGAGCCCGCCCTCTCCGGCGAACAGACAACCTCCCTCGCGTCACTGGCGCCGCGGAGGCCGGATCTGTCGTCTCCTCTATTCGGCACCCGCGGCTGCTCCGGGAGACCGCTCGCCTTCGGCGCCGCGGCGGCGTTTGCCTCCAGGGGGTTGCGGATCCGCGTTCCCTCCAATGCCCTGACGAAGGTGCGGGCGGTCGTCACCGACGCCGCGGGCAACAGAACGCATTGCTCATCCGACTTCGTCCCCTACCTCGAGGACTCGCGCCGGCCCAGAACGAGGATCTCGGCCGGCCCGCGCGGCCGCACCTTCGACCGCACGCCAACCTTCTGGTTCAGGTCGGACGAGACGAGATCACGATTCAGGTGCCGGCTCGACGCCGGAAGGTGGAGGCACTGCGGGAGGCAGCTGACGCTCCGGAGGCCGGCGCTCGGGCATCACGTGCTCCGAGTCGCGGCGGAGGACCGGGCCGGGAACCGCGGTCCCGTTGCGCTACGGGGGTTCAGCGTCGCGCTCAGAGGGAAGAGGGACCCGACGGCCAACTCGCGCCTGACTATCCCGCTCGAGCGACGTTCGGGTCGATAGACGAATCCATCCCGCAACGAAGCGGGGCACGGCGGGGTGGAAGCCTGGCCGCGCCGATCGCACACACCAGGCGACCCCAGTGAAACCGGCCACCTCAATCAATCTGTCCCCATCCCGGCGGATCGCCGGGGGGATGTGGGGCGTCTCCGTCGCGCTGCTGACGTGCGCATTGATCTTCTCGCAGGGAAGCAGCGGCTCAGACGCGGGCATACGCGCCTCGCGGTGGATGCCGGCGGGCCCTTCCCCCACGGCCACGGTGTGGGCGGTCGGTGACGGAGCAGACGCGGACGGAAAGGGCAGGTCGGTGGCGCGGATGCTCCAGCGACGGCGACTCCAGCGCCTCCTGTACCTCGGCGACGTCTACGAGGCGGGAACGGCCCGCGACTACGCCCGGAGCTACAAGCCGATCTTCGGCCGCTTCGCTCCCCGCACGGCGCCGACCCCCGGCAACCACGAGTGGCCGAACCGCAGGACCGGGTATCTCCGCTACTGGTGGAGCGTCCGCGGCTCGGTCCCGCCGCCGTTCTACGCCTTCTCGATCGGCGGCTGGCAGCTGCTGTCGCTGAACTCGGAAGCCGACCACGGGCCCGGCTCGCCCCAGCTTCGCTGGCTCAGACGCAAGATCGAGCACACGCCGATCTTCGGCACCTGCCGGCTCGCCTTCTGGCATCGACCACGCTTCTCGGCCGCCGGCCACCTGCCCTCACCCGACCTCGCGCCGTTCTGGCGGGTCCTGCGCGGGAGTGCGCGGCTGGTCCTCAACGGCCACAGCCATAACTACCAGCGCTTCCTGCCGCGTCATCGAATCACCGAGGTCGTCGCCGGCACCGGGGGAAGGACGATCTACCGCGAGCCGCTTCCGGCGCATCGCCCGGGCCTGGCGACGGCGCGCTTCAGGTACGGAGCCCTGCGCCTGCGGCTTCAGAGGGGATTCGCGGAGCTCGACTTCATCGCGGTCGGCGGAAGGACACTCGACCAGGACGGGGTCCGCTGCGCCCGAGGCGACCGAGCCGCGAAGGCGCTGATCCTGTCGACGCGTTCCGCGCGCCAACGCTAGCGGCGCCGCATCACCACGAGGTCCTGGTGTCCGTTGAGGCCGCGTTCGACGTGGTCGACGATCTCGAAATGCCGCCCCCATGAATGGGATCGATGTGGCGCCGGGTCTGGTAGACGGTCCGGTAGTAGCCCTTCGGCGCCGCTTCGCCGAGACTGGAGTCCTCGCCGGAGTCGAGCCATCCTCTCCGCTTCAGCGTCGCGGACCGGCCGCGGCGCCGCAGGCGTGCTCTCGCCGCGGCGAGCCGGCCGGCTGGGCGGCCCCAGCCCTGATCGAGCCGGAAGGCGTAGTCGCCATGGACAGAAGCCAGCACCAGCGCCCCGGGTGCGGTGACCCGGTGGAGCTCGCGCAGCCACACCGCCTGGTCGGCGCTGGCGAGATGGGTGAAGACCGAGCACGCGATCACCAGATCCACGGACGCGTCGGGATAGGGCGTCGGCGGGTCAGTGCCGATGTGGATGAACTCGGCGCCCGCGAGGTTCCCGCCGCACCAGGCGACGGCCTCGGAGTCGATGTCGCAGCCGAGCACGTGGGGGAAGCCGGCGGCGATCAGGAACCGGGTGAACCGCCCGCAGCCGCAGCCCCAATCGAGGACGGCGCCGATGGCCGCCCGCTCGGTGTGCTCGTCGATCTGCTCGAGGAGATCCGTGAATCCCTTGAGGCCGCCGTTTCGGAACTGGGCGCCCGACGTCTGCGAGACCCGATCCGCGAGCTCCGGCGGCGGCAGCGGAGCGCCGTCCTCGGAGGGAGGCCAGACCAGCGTGCTCAGCCGGGCGGCCGGGCCGCCCCTCGCGGCGCCCGAGCAGGTCCACCCGACCGGGCGATCTGAGATCGAGGTCGTCGAGCTCGATCAGAAAGCCGGAATCGGCGGCCGCGGCGACCCAGGGAGGGCGGCCCCGACGTCGGCGCGCGGCCCCTGGGCGCGCGGTGCCGGCTGGCTCGGAGTTCCAGAAGATCTCGATTTCGTTGAAGGGAGCCCCGCCGGGCAGCAGCATCCAGCCGAAGAGCACCAACCCCCGGGGCGAGTACTCGACCACGTCGAAGCTGCCCGCGGCGAATGGGATCTCCCCGAGATCGTGGCCCGAGAGCCGCCGGGGGGCAGTTGGGAAGCGGGCGGTCATCGTCGGCGGGCAGGGTAATGCCCGACGCTGCGAGAATCAGCGCGTGGACGGATCAATCTTCTGGCGTGCCGCTGCGGTCCAGGTCGCGCTGGTCGCGATCGTCTCGGTTGCGCTGGCGCTCGCGCTGCCGCACAGCTTCTTCGAGGACTGGGGCTGGCTCAGCGGGCCGGCCGCC
Organism: uncultured Actinomycetes bacterium; assembly: GCA_963720015.1. Lineage (GTDB taxonomy): Bacteria > Actinomycetota > Thermoleophilia > Solirubrobacterales > 70-9 > DATFPK01. The sequence goes on from CAVREA010000001.1 coordinate 197,513, forward strand.
TGGCTGGGCTGCGCCGCACTGACGGCGCGGCTCCTCGACCTGCCGCTCGGCTCGGCCCTGGTCGGCGCCGCGCTCGCCGGGATTCCGAGCCTGGCGGCGGTGCTGATCGGCCTGCACTGGCTGGGCGTCCTGCTGGCGGTGGCGCTGTTCGCCGCCTGGTGCGCGCGGCGGCCGCGGGAGGCCGCGTGGACCTAGGGATCGAGGGCCGGGTCGCGCTGGTGATGGGCGCGAGCCGCGGCATCGGCCGCGGGATCGCCACCGCCCTCGCGGCCGAGGGTGCCCGGGTCGCGATCGCCAGCCGCTCCCGAGAGAAGATCGAGGCGGCCGCGGCGGAGATCGGGGACGGAGCGGTTCCGTTCGTGGCCGACACCGACGACCTCGACCGCCTGCAGAAGCTGCCGGGCGAGGTCGAGGAGGCCCTGGGTCCGGTCGAGATCCTCGTCGCCAACACCGGCGGCCCTCCGCTCGGCGGCGCCCTCGACCATGGGCTGGAGGCGTGGGAGACGGCCTATCGCTCGCTTGTGCTGGCGCCCCTGGTCCTGATCGAGGCGGTGCTGCCGGGAATGCGGGATCGCGGCTGGGGGAGGATCGTCAACGTCGGCTCGACCTCGACCGAGGAGCCGATTCCGGGACTGAACCTGTCCAACGCCCACCGGATGGCGGCGGTCGGATTCCTGAAGACGCTGGCGCGCGAGGTGGCGGCGGACGGGGTGACCGTCAACACCGTCGCGACCGGCCGTTTCGCGACCGAGCGCCTGGCCGACAACGCCGGATCGATGGACGCGGCCGAGGAGGCGGCCCGCCGCGACGTTCCCGCCGGCCGGCTCGGCGATCCCGCGGAGTACGGGGACCTGGTCGCGTTCCTCGCCTCGGAGCGGGCCGGCTACCTGACCGGCGCCGTGATCCCGCTCGACGGCGGGATGCTGCGCGGGGCCTGAGTGTTCAGGCGGGAGCCGGGGCCGGCTGCGCCACGGTCTCGGGGCGGGAGAGCGTGCCGTGGCGGCGGCGGACGACCACGAGCCAGATCACGCCGCCGGCGATCATCGCGACGCTCTCGAGCTGGGCCTGGGTGAGGCCGAGCAGGGCGTCGTCGTTGCGGCGCAGGAACTCGACGAGCAGCCGCTCGGTCCCCGCATAGACGAGGTAGATCGCGAAGAGGATGCCGGCACGGAAGCGATCACGCAGCTGCCAGAGGATGAAGGCGCCGAGCCCCATCGCGAGCGTCTCGTAGACCGGCGTCGGATGGACGGTCTCGTCGGTGGGGACCGTGCCGTCGGGGTAGGCCATCGCCCAGGGACCGTCCCAGGCCTTGCCGTAGTCGCCGTCGCCGGAGAGCTGGCAGCCGCAGCGCCCGATCGCGTAGCCGAGCGCCAGCGCCGGAGCGGCGACGTCGAGCAGGACGAGACCGAGGAAACCCCGGTACCAGGCCCAGAGCAGAACGGCGATCGCGCCGCCGATCGCGCCGCCATACCAGGTCAGGCCCGAGCCGGAGAAGATGTTGCCGAGCAGATCGTCCTTGACGGCGTCGTAGTTGTCGACGATGTAATAGAGCCGCGAGCCGATGATCCCGCCGGCGAGAGCCGAAAAGCCGATCTCGTAGGCCCAATCGACCGGCCTGCCGATCTCCACCAGGCGCCGGGCGACCAGGGCGCCGGCGGCGATGAAGGCGAGCGCGAACATCAGACCGAAGGTCTGCAGGGTGAGCGGGCCGATGTTGAGCTCTGGGTACATGTTCGTCAGGCGGCGATAGCCCCGGGGGGAGTTGAACCCCACTCCTCAACCTTGAAAGGGTCGCGTGCTAACCGGTACACCACGGGGCCGCGTGCCGGGCCAAGTGTACGGTCAGGGAAACGGCAGCAGGCCGCCGATGAGCCTGGCCGCCTGCCGGGCGCCGGTGGGCGCAAGCCGCCTGGCGCCGGCGCCGCCCTCGACCGTGAACCTTCGGCTGACACGGGGCCCGGTGTTGCCGGCGCGGTCGGTCGCCCTGAGGTCGAAGACGTGATTCCCCGGCGCCAGCGGCCGCAGCGTCAGCGGCGAGCGGCAACGCCTCCAGCGGCGGCGGTCGAGGCGGCAACTGAGCGCCGATCGCGCCTCGTCGGCGCCGAACCGCAGGGTCGGTGTGCGGTCGGCGAGGCGGGCCGCGAGACCGCCGCGGATCACCACGCGGGGGGCGCGGGAGTCCTCGACGTAGACGAGCGGCTCGGGGGAGCACGGTCCCCGGTTGCCGGCGGAGTCCGTCGCCGCCGCCCAGATCCGCGTTCGGCGGTTGCCCGGCAACTCGACCCGGAGCCCCGTCGAGGCCAGCCGGGACGAGGGGCCGCTTGAGAGGAGCGGCCCCGAGCAATCCGCGCCGGCGAATAGCTTCACGAAGGAGCCCGGCTCGGCGCGGCCGAGGATGAACGGGAAGTTGTTGTGGGAAGGCGAGGGCGGATTGCTGGAGGTCAGGCGGGGAGCCACCGGGGCCGTCGCGTCGACGACGAAGGAGCGGGTCGCGGGGCTCGGATCCGGGGTGCCCGCGAACGCGTCCACGGCCCTGACCGTGAACGAGTGCGGGCCGTCGCCGAGCGTGCCGGTGCGGAACGGCGACCCGCAGACGCTGAGCCCGCCGCCATCGATTCCGCATTCGAACCTCGCCTCGGTGTCGTCGGAGGCGAAGCTGAAGTCCGGGGTCGTGGCAGCGGTGAGTCCGGAGGGCCCGCCGGTCACGACCGTGTCGGGCGGCGCCTCGGGCTCGTAACGTGCCGTCAGGGTCGAGTCCGGGCCGGGAACGGTGACCTCGTGCTTGCGGGCGCCCAGGTCGGACCAGCCGGCAAACCGGTAGGGCCGCCCGCGGTAGTCGAACGCCTCGGGAGCCTCGATCGTCGCCAGGTATCCAACCCCGGCGGTCCTCGACAGCGGCGCCGTGAACGGTCCCAGGCCGGCATAGAGGACCGGCGCGCCCGGCGGCGAGCTGGCGATGGTCAGCGCGCTCGTCTCGGGAACGAGGTCGATCCGGTCCTCGCTGGTGCGACCGGCCGAATCGCGCGCCGTGAGGACGATCTCGTAGTGCGAGTCGGCGTCGTGGTCCGTCAGCGGCGTGAACCCGGCGCTCGTACCCGAGGCGCTCGAGAGCCCGTGCACGTGGGCGCCGTGGTGGAGCAGGATCTGCCAGCTGAGACTGGTGCCGGAAAGGGTCCCGTCCTCCGCGTCCTACCCGGTGCCCTCCAGCTCGACGGCGCTGCCCGCCCGATAGGTCGAGTCGTTCGAGGGAGCGGTTATCTCCGCGGTCGGCGGCTGGTTCTCCCCGACCTCGATCACGACGGTGGTGTTGGGGTTGCGGTCGAAGCCGTCGTCCACCGTCAGCTTCGCGGTGTAGGTGCCCGGCACCGCGTAGGTGTGGGTCGGGTCGGCCGCGCTGCTTCGCGTCGTGCCGTCACCGAAGTCCCATCGTATGTGAGGGGATCGTCCTCGGCGTCGGTGGAGCCGCTCCCGGTGAATTGGACCTGGAGGGGAGCGGCCCCGGTCTCCGGGTCGGCGGCGGCAACCGGCACCGGGGGCATGTTCCCGTTCGCGTAGGTAATGCGGCGCACGGCCGGCGGCCTGACCCCGTAGCCGATGTCGACATAGGCGAGATCGCCGTTGGGCATCAGCGCGAGGTCGACCACCGTCCCGATACCCGTGCCGAGGGTGGTCACGCCCGTGACCTCGTCGCTGGCGTTGATCGTCAGCGCCTTGATCCAGCCGGCGGAATAGTCGCCGACGAAGAGCCTGCCCGCATACTCGGGCGGGTAGTTCGAGCCCGCATAGACGGGGCCGGCGACGATCGCGGCGCCCGCTGGGCGGATGTGTGTACGACCAGGCGGGCGGGGCATGCTCGGCGGCTGTCCCCTCCTTCGCGTACTCCTGCAGACAGCGGGCCTCGCTCTTGTACAGCGGCGTGTGCACGGGCCCCTCGTAGCACGGCCAGCCGTAGCTCCTACCAGCCTCGACCAGGTCGAGCTCCTCGTAGTCGGCCTGCCCCACGTCGCCGAGCGCCGGGCCGCGGCCGGGCCGGATGGTGAAGCGGAACGGGTTGCGGAAGCCCGTCGCATAGATCTTCGTGCAGACGTGTGTGAGGTCCGTGTCCGCCGGGCAGAACGGGTGACCCGGCAGCCCCAGGCCCTGCCGGTCGACGTGGATCAGCTTGCCGGCGAACGAGTGGACGTCGTAGGGCCGGTAGGAGAGTCCGTCGACCCGCGGCGGATGGCTCTCCCCCGTGCTGACCCAGAGCGTGCCGTCGTCGGGGTCGGACTGGACCATGTCCGCGGTGTGGAAGTAGAAGTCCGCCGGGATGCAGTCGAGGGTGTTGTCGGGCGTGGTGCAGGGGGTGTCGGTCTCCTTGCCGAGGATCACCGTCTCCGGATCGGCGGGGTTGGCCAGGGTGCTGTCCGGCTTGACCGTCAGCCGCGTGAGCCGGGAGGCCATCGGCCCGGAGGAGTCCGGGTTCAGCGGATCCAGCTCGCGAACGTAGAGGAGGTACAGGTAGCCGTTGGTCGCGAAGTCCCTGTCGACGGAGAGCCCGAGGAGACCATGGTCGAAGTAGTTGTTCACCTCGTCCTCGATGTCGAGAATGGTCGAGGATGTTCCGTCGGTCTCGTGGACGATCACCAATCCCGAGCGGTGGGCGACGAACATGCGCCCGTCGGGGGCCCAGTCCACGGCGGCGGGCGCGGTCTCCCCGCTCGAGAGGACGGTCTCGCCGAATCCCGATGGCAGCACGGCCGCTGCGGACGTCTGGGCGGCCCCGAGGGTCATCAGGCCGAGCGCGAGCAGGCCGGCCGCGACTGGTCTGCGCCGGCGCGCGAGGCGGCGCCACGGGGAACGGCTGGTACCTGGCGGCATGAGTCACCTTAACCCCGTAGAGAGGCCGCGTCCTCCCTGGAAATGGGACTTTCCGGTCAGCCCGCCAGCAGGAACTCGAGCAGCGCCTTCTGGGCGTGGAGGCGGTTCTCGGCCTGGTCCCAGACGGCGGAGCGGTCGCCGTAGAGGACGCCCTCGGTGATCTCCTCTCCCGGGTGGGCCGGGAGGCAGTGAAGGACGACGGCGCGGTCGGCAGCGGCGGCGAGCAGGTCCTCGTCGATCTGAAAGGGAGCGAGGTCGCGCCGGCGGCGGTCGGCCTCGGCCTCGTCGCCCATGCTGACCCAGACGTCGGTGTAGATGGCGTCGGCTCCCGAGGCGGCGGCGCGCGGGTCGTCGGTGAGCGTGGCCCCGTGGGCGTCGTCGAGCTGGTAGCCGGGCGGGGCGGCGATGACGACGTCGATGTCCGCGAGCGCTCCGGCGATCGCCAGCGACCGGGCAACGTTGTTGCCGTCGCCGACGTAGGCGAGGCGAAGGCCCGCGAGGTCGCCGAAGCGCTCGCGCAGGGTGAGCAGGTCCGCGAGCGCCTGGCACGGGTGGTGCAGCGGAGTCAACCCGTTGACCACCGGCACCTCGGCGGCGTCCGCCATCTCGGCGACCAGCTCGTGGGAGCCGGAGCGGATGACGATGCCGTCGAGGAAGCGCGAGAGGACCCGCCCGGTGTCCCCGACAGACTCGCCCCGGGAGATCTGCAGCTCGTCGCCGCGGAGGACGATCGGCGTGCCGCCGAGCTCCGCAACCCCGACCTCGAACGAGATCCGAGTCCGGGTCGAGGGCCGCTCGAAGACCAGCCCGACGCTGCGGCCCGCAAGCGCCTCTGCTCCCGTCCCCGTGCGCCGTCCCTGCTTCAGCTCGAGGGCCCGCTCGATCAGCGCGCGCAGTTCGTGCCCGCCGAGCTCCTCGCCTGTCAGGAAGTCCCTCTTCAAGACGCGGATACTACGGGCGTGAAACTCAACGCCCTGACCTGGAATCTCTTCCACGGGCGCGACGCGCCTCCCGACGTTTCGCTTTTCACCTGGCGCTCGCGCCTGCTGCGCAGAACCGAGCGGAACGAGTCCCACGTCCAGGTCAATCGCGACCTCTACCGCGAGTTCGCCGCCCTGCTGGGCGCCGCCCACTGGGACGTCGCCCTGCTCCAGGAGTGCCCGCCGCGCTGGGCCTGGCAGCTGGCCCGGGACTGCAACGCCGACCATAACCGGGTCCTCACCTCGCGCAACTCGCTCAAGCCGCTCCGCGCCATCTTCGCGCGCCTCAACCCCGACCTGATCGCCTCCGGAGAGGGCGGGTCCAACCTCACCCTGGTCCGGCTCGGGAACGATCCCGGCGCGGGCGCCGGCTTCGGCCCGGTGACCGAGCGCCGCCAGCTGACGATCCGCCCCGCCGTCCCCGAGCGCCGGGCGATGGCGTTCACGCGCACCCGCTCGGGCCTCTGCATCGCCAACCTCCACGCCAGCAACGACCGGCCGGACCTGGCATCGGAGGAGGTCCTCCACGCGGCGGCGGTAGCCGCCGAATGGTCCGGCGAGGCCCCTCTGCTCTTCGGCGGCGACCTCAACCTTCGCCCGGCCGAGCACCCCGAAGTCTTCGACGAGCTGCTCGAGCGCTTCGGCCTCGCTCCGCCGACGGCCCCGGGCGCGATCGACCACCTGATGGGCCGCGGCCTCGACGTCGTCTCGCGTCCGGCGCATTGGCCGGCCGCCAACCGCGAGCTGGACGAGAACGGCCTAGCCCTCCGCCTCTCCGATCATGCACCGGTGGGTGCAACCTTCGAGTACGACTTTGCCCGGGCGGGGGTGGGATGAGATAGTCAGTCCAGCAGCCTTGTAGATCCAGCCCGACACCGATCCGCAACCGAGGAGGCACACCGGATGGCAGCGAAGAAGCCGACCCCCCGCAAGTCCACCGCCAGGAAGTCGACGAAGCGCAAGTCGAGCGCGGCCTCGCGCAAGAGCAGCACCGCGTCCCGCAAGAGCGGCGCCCGCAAGTCGACCGCCCGCAAGCCCACGTCGCGCGGCCGCTCGGCGAGTCGCTCGAGCCGCGCCACAACCGGCCTCGACAAGAGCGTCGAGAACTTCCGCGACAGCCTCGAGCGCAGCCTCACCCTCAGCCGCGACCGGGTCCAGGAGGTCATGGACGATGCCGTCAAGCGCGGCCGCATGCAGCGCAAGGACGCCGAGAAGATCGTCTCCGATCTCGTCACCCGCAGCCGCAAGCAGCGCGACGCGATGCTCAAGGACCTCGAGAAGCTGGTCAGCCAGGCGCGCAAGGAAGTGAGAGGCCGGGCGACCCCGGTCCGCAAGAGCGCGACCCAGGCGGCGCGGCGCGCCCGCCAGGAGGTCGATCGCGCCGGCGGCCGCACCGCGCGCGCGGTCCGCGACGCCGCCGACCCGGCGCTCGCGCAAGCCGACCGCCTCCGCCGCCGCGCCGGCGTCAGCGGCAGCTTTCCGATCACCGCCTACGACCAGCTCACGGCCGCCCAGGTGAAGACCCGGATCAGCGACCTCACCCCGGCCGAGCTGCGCAAGGTGCGCGACTACGAGAAGCGCAACCAGAGCCGCAAGGGCGTCGTCACGGCGATCGAGAAGAAGCTCGGCTGATCAGGCGAACGCGGAGGCGAGAGCGTCGAAGCGAAGCTCCTCGCCGGTTGCCTCGGCGAGGAGCTCGTCCCCGCGCAGCCGCTGCCCGCGGCGCCAGAGCCCGGTGAGCCACCTGCCCGCCTCCTCCTCCGCCCACCAGCGCTCGCCGAGCCGCTCGCGCAGCCCCGCCCGCCAGCGATCCTCGAGCGCCCAGGCCCGCAGGTAGGACGCGACGTAGAAGCCCGAGTCGACGTCGTCGAGCCAGCTCGCCGCGGGCCACGCGACCCCGGTCGCGGCGCCGAGCCGCTCCGCGTAGCGGGCGGGCATCGCGTCGAGGTCGGCATCCTCGGCATGGAGCTCCAGCTCGTAGGCGATCTTCGCCGCGTAGCGGCGCAGGAAGTAAAGGCGGACAGCGCGCACGTGGGAGGCCACCGGGTCCGGGTCGGCACCGAGCTTCTCGGCGATCCAGAGCGGATCCTCGGGGATGTGCTCGAACAGGAAGGCGAACGACTCCGTGACCGTGTTGTCGCCCAGGTATCGGTACTCGACCGGAAGGGTGGCGTCCATGTTCCCGTAGTGCTGGGCGTGGCCCGCCTCGTGGAAGAGAGCCGCGAAGTCCTCTCGCCCCCCCACCCTCGGCACGACCAGGTACACCTCGTCGGGGACCCGGACCGGGGCGCAGTAGGCGCGCGGCGACTTGGTCGGACGCTGCTCGGTGTCGAGGATGATGTTCGGGCGGCGCCCGAGGTCGAGCCCGAGCCCGGTCATCGTCTCGGTGAACGCCGGCATCAGCCGCTCGGCGCCGAAGGCCCCGTCCAGGCTGGGGGCGCGGAACAGATAGGGAAGGTCGGCGCGGGCGGTGTCGGCGAGTCCGAAGCCGAGCACACGCTCGAGCTCCGGCGAGACGATCTCCTCGTAGACCGGGCCGGTCGCGGCCAGGAACGCCTCGGTCTGCTCGGCGAGCGCCGCCAGGTCGATGCCGAGAAGCTCGGCGTACGCCTCGCGGTAGCTGCGCCATCCGAGGTCCGCGATCAGCGCGTGCGAGCGCTCGAAGACCTCGCGCTCGAGCGGCGTCAGCTCCGTCTCGAGCAGTGCCAGCCGCGCTTCCTCGATCCGCCGCCGCCGCTGCGGATCCGCCTCGTTCGACTGCACGACGGGCGCCGTCCGGTAGGGGATCTGCTCACCGTCGACCTCAAGCTCCAGGCGCGCCTCGCGCTCGGCGAGCGCCGCCTCCTCGGCGGCGGTCTCGCGGCCCATGTAGCCGCCGACGGCGAGACCGAGCAGGAAGGTGGCGCGCCGCCGCGCCTCCCCTTCGTCCGCCTCGGCGGCCTCGCGAAGCGCGTCCACCGCCGCCCGGTCGAAGAGCCCGCCGTGGCGCTCGTACACCGCCTCGACCTCGTACCCGGGCTTCTGGCCCGAGAAGTGGAGGTGGTACTCGCGGTCGAGGTCGGTGAGAAACGCCTCGGCGCGGGCGGCGAAGGAGTCGAGGTCTATTGGCACGGGATGCCACGATAGGAAAGATGGAAGCCGAGACCCCGCTGGCCGCCGCCCTCCCCGGTCCCCGCCCGCGGCGCGGGGAGCTGCTCGATCTCGAGATCGACGACCTCGCCTTCGGCGGAGCCGGGCTCGCCAGGCGGGAGGGCTTCGTCGTCTTCGTGGCCGGCGGCCTACCCGGCGACCGCGTGCGCGCCGAGGTCACCAAGTCGAAGAAGCGGTTCGCCGAGGCCCGTGCGGTGGAGCTGCTCCGCCCAGGGGCCGACCGCGCCCCCAACGTCTGCCTGCACGGCGGCGAGCCCTGTCCCGGAGCCCCCTGGCAGGGCCTCCAGTACCAGCGCCAGCTCGCCTACAAGCAGCAGCAGGTGGACGACGCCCTGCGCCGCATCGGGGGGCTCGAGGGCTTCGAGCTGGAGCCGATCGAGCCGGCCGTCGAGCGCTGGCGTTACCGCAACAAGCTGGAGTACACGTTCGGCGCCGTCGGCGACGAGCTCGTGCTCGGCTTCCACGCCCGCGGCCGCTGGGACATGGTCGTCGGCGCCGAGGACTGCCACCTCGCCTCCGAGCGGGGCAACGCCGCCCGCAACGAGGTCCGCGACTGGGCCCGCCGGGAGGGAATCGAGCACTATGACCGACGCGCCCGCACCGGGGTGCTCCGCAACCTCGTCGTCCGCGAGGGCCGCCGCACCGGGCAGATTCAGACCCGCCTCGTCACCTCGCCCGGCCGGCTGCCGAAGCCGCCGGTCGACCTGCACACGGTGATCGAGGGGGACTCGGGCGGGACCAGCGGGCCGACCGGGGTCCTCGGCCGCGAGACGCTCACCGAGGAGCTCGGCGGACTCAGCTTCGAGATCGGGCCAAACGCCTTCTTCCAGACCAACACCGAAATGGCCGAGCGCCTGCACGCGCTCGCCCGGGACTTCGCCGGGCTCCACGGAGGCGAGCGCGTCTTCGACCTCTACTGCGGGATCGGCACGATCGGCCTGACGATGGCGGCGAAGGCGGGCGAGGTCTGGGGCATCGAGATCGTCGCCGAGGCGGTCGCGGAGGCCGAGCGCAACGCCGAGCGCAACGGGATCGGCAACGCCCGCTTCCGCGCCGGCAGCGCCCGCACCGGGATCCGCCCCCTACTCGAGGAGGCCGGCAGGCCTGACGTCGTCGTCATCGATCCTCCCCGATCGGGGCTCTCGCAGAAGATCGTCCGGCGAGTCCTCGAGTGCGAGGCGAAGCGGATCGTGTACGTCTCCTGCAACCCGACGACGCTCGCCCCGAACGCCGCGCAGCTCACGGAGGCCGGCTATAGGCTGCTCCGCGTGAGGCCGGTCGACATGTTCCCGCAGACCCCGCACATCGAGTGCGTGGCGCTGCTGGAGAGGTCGTGAGCAGGGGCTTCGGCGTCGCGGCCGGTCTCGACCCGCTGGTGGCGGGACCGCTCGCGGCCCGCTGCGAGGAGCTCGGCTACGAGTCGCTGTGGTCCAACGACCACCCCGGCGCGAAGGGGCTCGAGACCCTGGCAGCCTTCGCCGCCAAGGCCGGCGAGGCCGAGCTCGGGGTCGCCGTGATCGCCCTCGACCGCCAGCCGCCGGCCGAGATCGCGGCCGATATCGAGGCCCTCGGTCTCGATCCGACCCGCCTGCTGATCGGCGTCGGCGCTGGGTTCTCGGAGAAGCCCCTGACCAGGATGCGGCGCGCCGCGCCCGAGCTGCGCGAGGCGCTTCCCGGGATCCGCCTGGTGCTGGCGGCGATGGGGCCGAAGATGTGCGCGCTCGCCGGCGCCGAGTACGACGGCGCCTTCTTCAACTGGATGACACCCGAGTTCGCCGCCCAGGCCCGCGAGCACGTCGAGGCCGGCGCCGCGGAGGCCGGGCGCCGAACGCCGCCGGTGTTCGGATACGTCCGCACCGCCGTCGACGGCGATGCCGCCGCCCGCCTCGCCAAGGAGGAGGCGTTCTACCGCGACCTCCACGACGGCTACCGCAACCACTTCGACCGGCTCGGCGCCCCCGCGGGCAGCGTCGGCGTCGCCGCGCCCGACGCGAAGGCGGCCGCCGAGGCGCTGGCGGGCTACAAGGCGCTCGACACGGTCGTCGTCCGCGGCCTGGCGAGCGCCAGCCTCGAGGCGATGGGGGCGGTCGCGGAGGCTGCGGCTCCATGAGGCGCGCCGCGCTGGCCATCGCCCTCCTCGCCCTGCCGGTCCTCGGACCGGTGAGCGCCGCGCAAGCCAAGCCGCACCCGGTGCTCGATGCCGCGACCGCCAAGGGGCCGCTGTCGCACTCCGGCCGCTGGATCACCGACCGCCGCGGCAAGGTGGTGATCCTGCACGGCTTCAACATGGTCTACAAGAAGCCGCCCTACCACCCCGGGGCAATCGGCTTCGGCGGCGACGACGCCGACTTCCTGCGCCGCTTCGGCTTCAACACGATCCGCCTCGGGCTGATCTACAAGGCGGTCGAGCCCCAGCCCGGCTCCTACGACGAGGCCTACCTGAGCAGGGTCGCCAGGATCGAGACGGCCCTCGCCAAGCGCGGAATCTTCTCCCAGCTCGACTTCCACCAGGACCTCTACAACGAGAAGTTCACAGGCGAGGGGTGGCCCGACTGGGCGGTGCTGGACGACGGCCTCCCCGCCGAGCCGCTGAGCGGCTTCCCGCTCACCTACGTCACCAGCCCCGGCCTCAACCGGGCCTTCGACAACTTCTGGGCGAATGCCGCCGGCCCCGGCGGCGTCGGCCTGCAGAACCGCTACGCCGCCGCCTGGCGGCGTGTCGCGGCGCGGTTCCGTGACCGCCCGCGGATGATGGGCTACGACCTGCTCAACGAGCCCTGGCCCGGGACCCAGTCCGGCAGCTGCTCGCAGCCGGCGGGCTGCCCCGCCTTCGACCAGGGCCCGTTCAGCGCCTTCTACGAGCGGATGATCGCCGCGATCCGCCAGGCCGACCGGCGCAACCTGATCTGGTACGAGCCGCAGGTCCTCTTCAACTTCGGCTCGGACTCGAGCGTCGACGGCCTTTCGGACCCGCGCCTCGGGTTCTCATGGCACGTCTACTGCATAAGCGCGGCAACAGGTGGCGGCAACAGCCCGGCCTGCACGGCCGCCGACGAGATGGTCGCCGACAACGCCGACAAGCAGGCCAGGCAGACCGGCTCGGCCCTGCTGCTCTCCGAGTTCGGCGCAACCGACGACAACGGGGTCAACGAGCGAGTGGCGGCCCTCGCCGACGAGCACATGGTCTCCTGGCAGCACTGGCACTACTGCGGCTGCGACGACCCGACGACGCAGGCGGGTCCGGGATCGCCGACCCAGGCGATCGTGCTCGACCCGAGCAGGCCCCCGCGGCGCGGGAACGTGAAGCAGGCGAAACTGCGGGTGCTCGCCCGTCCCTACCCCCAGTCGGTCGCCGGGACGCCGCGGTCGTGGTCGTTCGACCGCCCCTCGCGCCGCTTCGAGCTGGTCTTCAGCACGCGCCGCGCCTCCGGCAAGGGGCGCTTCCGCCATGGCCTCAGCGAGGTGTTCATCCCGAAGCTGCACTACCGCGGCGGCTACCGCGCCAGGGTTACCGGCGCCGAGGTGCTCTCGAAGCCGAACCGCCAGCACCTGATCCTGCGCGCCAACGCCGGCGCGAAGCGGGTGGCGCTGACGGTCGTGCCGCGCTGAGGCGGGCGCCGCGCCTCAGGCTTCGGCGTCGAAGTCCTCGGCTTCCTCGGGCAGCGCCTCGGCCTCGATCGAGCACGTTGTGCAGAGGACGACCGAGGCGCCCTCCTCGAGCGCAGTCTGTTTCTCCTCGTCGGTCAGCGTCGCTCCGCAGTTCTGGCAGCGGTCCGGCAGCTGCTCGATCGTCCGCTCCTCGAGTCCCATGGCCCGGCAGCGTAGTACGGGAGCGCCCCGATCAGTAGGGAGGCAGCTCGTCGTACCAGTCGCCGAGCATGCGGAAGGAGCGCCAGAAGCGGTGCTTGGCACCCTCCTCGTCAAGCGATGCGTCGATGTCCGGGACGTAGAGGGCGTCAATCGTCGGCGTGAAGGCCTGGATCTGGCCCTCGTGGGCCTCGACCGGACGGGAGAGCGGAACCGCGAGCCGGTTCAGCGTCCGCAGTGACGGCTCGCCCATGATCACGATGACCTTCGGCTGCACGATCGCGATCTCCTCGACCAGCCGGGCGATGCACTCCTCGGCCGCCAGGTCCGGCTCCGCGATCGGGCACTTCACGCAGAGCGTGCCGTAGACGACAAGTGGGTCGATTCCTAGCCGCTTGAAGCTCTTCATCAGCGCGTTGCCCGCCCGCCCGTAGAAGGCGACACCCTCCTCGATCTCGGCCGCGGTCGGCGCGTGCTTGAGCATCAGGATGTCGGCCTGCGGGTGCCCCGAGCCGAGCACCGGCATCAGCTTGCCGCGCGGGCAGTGCTGGCACTCCTGCAGGTCCCGGCTGAGCTGGTTGAGCTCGCGGATGGCCCGCTCCAGGTACTTCTCCTTGATCTCGTCGTCGGTGGCGGGCACGGGTGCGGATCTCTTTGACGGCGTCCCTGCGGCTCCTTTTCCGCGCGCCCCCTGCATCAGCTCTTGCTCGCCGGCCGCCCCCGCCCGGCGCCGCTGCGGCGGCGCGGCCGGCCGCCCTTCGCTGGCCTGGCGTTCGGCACGCTGCGCTTCGGCGCCTTCGGCCGCCCGGTGGTCTGCAGGAACTTGAGCGCCTGCACGTAGACGAGGTTCTTGTGCTTGCGGGTGATGTCCGCGTCCCGCATCGCCTCGAGGAACTCCTCGGGCCCTTCGAAGTCGTGGATCCGCTGCCTCACGCTCCCGAGCCCCTGGGCCACGTGGCTGTCGGAGCCCGCGCCGGGGACGATCCGGTACTTGCGGGCGAAGCGCTCGGCCTCGTCGTTGAAGGCGGTCAGCGCAACCCGCGGGTTGAAGACCTCGAGGATGTCGATGTCCCCGACCATCTCCGTCAGGTGCTCGTAGTCGGGCACCGAGTGAAAGCGGTCGAAGGGGTGCGGCACGTAGACCAGGCCCCCCTGGGCACGGATCGCGGCGATCGTCTCCGCCATCGTCATCCCGCGCGGGATCTTCTCCTCGAGGAAGAGCCCGATCACCTCTCCCTGCTCGGCCGTCTTCACCTCCTCGGCGACGATCACCTTGATCCCCCCCATCTGCTCGGCAACCTCGCGGGCCGCGAGCGCGCCGGAGACCTCGTTGTGATCGGTGATCGCGATTGCGCCGAGGCCACGGTCGCGCGCCGTCTCGAGCAGGACCTCGACCGGGGTTGCACAGTCCGGCGAGTGGTCGGTGTGCATGTGCAGGTCGACCTCGATCAGGCGCCGCCGCGAGATCCGCCGCCGCACGTCCTGGTTGCCGCGCGGGTCGTGGCGGCGGTCTGCGACCCGGCGATAGATCTGCTCGACCTGGTCCGCGACCTCGGTCCACGGCCGCACGGGCCGGGCGGCCGCCGCGGCCCGCCGCAGCGCCTCGACCTGGCGGCGGTCGGAGCCGAGGCGGGTCAGCTGCCCGGCGAGCGTCTCGGCGTCGCCGGGCGGGAAGAGCAGGCCGAGCTCCCCCTCGCCGACGAGCTCGGTGTAGATCGGGAGCCGCGAGACGACGGGGACGGCGCCGGAGGCGAGTCCCTGGCGGATGACGGCCGGGGCCGGTCGCGGACCCCCCGAAGCGGCGCAGACGACGTCGTGCTCCGCGATCAGATCGGCGAGGGCGAGGGCGTCGCCGTCGACCAGGTCGATGCGCTCGCGCAGCCGCTTCGAGATCCGCAGCGGACCCTCGGTGCGAGCCTCGGAGCGGATCGTCGCCCGCCAGTCGAAGTCCGGCGGCAGCCTGCGCAGCGCTCGCAGGAAGAGCCGCAGCGCCCCCTTCTCCTCATCGAGCGAGAAGAAGATCCGCAGCGGCCCGCCGAGCTCGCCGGGGACGTGCTCGACCGGATCGGCCCCGGCTCGGAGGAGGTCGTGCGAACCGGGGAAGTAGCGATCGAGCAGCGCCGCCGTCGCCTCCGAGCCGGCGGTGCGGGCGTCGAGCCGCCCGAGGAAGATCTCGACCAGGGGCCGCGCGACCTGGGTCGAGAGGAGCCGCTCCTGGGGCTCGTGGAAGCTGCCGACGTTGAGCGAGAAGGAGTTGCGCAGCGCCGCCGAGGAGAGGCTGGGAGCGAACGGGTCGTGGACGTGGACGATGTCCACGGAAACCGAGCCGAGCAGCGACTCGAGGGCGCGCCCCGCGTCCACGGGCACCGGTCCGGGCCGCGGTCGCGGCCCGCGCGGGAGCGGCACCCCGCTGCCGAGGGCGAGCACCCGCGGCCTGGCCCCCCGCGGGAAGAGCGAGTCCGGCCGCTCGCGGGCGGCCCGGATCGCTGCCCGCGCCTCTCTGATCTCGCCTCGCGAGTCGGAGGGAGCCGCGATCACGACGCGGTGTCCGCGGGCCGCGAGCTCCCCCGATACCCGCTCGACGAACTCGTTGACCTCGTGCCGGGCGCCGAGGGGGTGCGGGGTGACCTGAACGATCTTCAGAGACTCGGCCGCGGCCACCGCCGCAGCATAGGCGAGGCGCCCGCAAAGACGAGAGGCCCGCCGGTGGCGGGCCTCTCGGATGCTCAGGTCCTGCTCAGGGGGTCAGGCCTCGGACTTCTCGGCCTCCGCCGGCGACTCGGCCTTGGGCGCGCCGGCCACCGGAGCCCTGCCCTTGGCGTATTGGGCGATGAACTCCTCGGTCTGCTCGCGGGCCTCGTCATCGGGGCGCTGGCTGTGCGGCGACTTCATCAGGTAGCTGGACGGACCGTCGAGCTGGCCAGCGATGCCGTTGTTGAGCGCCAGCTTGATCAGCCGCACCGCGTCGATGACGACGCCGGCCGAGTTCGGCGAGTCCCAGACCTCGAGCTTGAGCTCGAGGTTGAGGGGGACGTCGCCGAAGGAGCGGCCCTCGAGGCGGATGTGCGCCCACTTGCGGTCGGTGAGCCAGGCGACGTAGTCGGAGGGGCCGACATGGACGTCCTCCTCGGGGAGCTCGTGCCCCATGATCGAGGTGACCGCATTGGTCTTCGAGATCTTCTTCGAGTCGAGCCGCTCGCGCTCGAGCATGTTGAAGAAGTCCATGTTGCCGCCGACGTTGAGCTGCGAGGTGCGCTCCATGCGCACGCCGCGGTCGTGGAACAGCCGGGCAAGCTGGCGGTGCACGATCGTCGCGCCGACCTGGGACTTGATGTCGTCGCCGATGATCGGCAGGCCGGCCTCGGCGAAGCGGTTGTCCCAGTAGTCCTCGCGGGCGATGAACACGGGCAGGCAGTTGACGAAGCCGACGCCGGCGGCGAGCGCCTGCTCGACGTACCACTTGGTCGCCTGCTCGGAGCCGACCGGCAGGTAGCAGACGAGCACGTCGGCCCTGGTCTCCTTGAGGATGCCGACGATGTCGGCGGTCTCGCCGGGGGCCTTGGTGATCTTCTGCTTCAGGTACTTGCCGAGCCCGTCGTGGGTCATGCCGCGGTGGACCTCGACGCCCATGTGCGGGACCTCGGCGAACTTGATCGTGTCGTTCTGACCGGACCAGATCGCCTCGGAGAGGTCCTTGCCGACCTTCTCGGCGTCGATGTCGAAGGCGGCGACGAACTCGACGTCGCGGACGTGGTAGCCGCCGAGATCGACGTGCATGAGGCCGGGGACATCGTCGGCCGGGTCGGCGTCCTTGTAGTAATGGACGCCCTGGATGAAGGAGTTGGCGCAGTTGCCGACGCCGACGATCGCGACGCGAACCTTCTCGTCGACCTGCGCGGCGCCATTGCCGTGTCCGTTGGTGTTGCTCATGACAGTAAGAAGTCCTCCTGGGGAATCAGGCTCGGGGTCCGATACGACACCCCGGGCCCGCTCTGGTTACAGCTCGTCGGCGTCGGGCCGGCCCCCGGCGACCTCACGCGAGAGCTCATTGCGAACGTGCCAGACGCGCTGGAACACGGTGAACGTCGTCAGCGCCGCCAAAGCGTAGATGGCCGGGGCCAGCAGCTCGAAGTCGCCGATCCCCGCCCCCTTTGCGAAGACCAGGCCGATCGAGAGGACCACGACCCGGACCGGGCGGGTCGCCAGGCCCACCTTGCACTCGACCCCGAGCGCCTCGGCACGGGCTCGGGTGTAGGAGACCATCAGCGACCCAAGCACCGCCACCACGCACATCGCCGCGGCGAAGTCGTCGCCCTGGGCGGCGAAGTAGCCGGCGACGGCCGCCAGCACGATCCCCTCCTCGAGCCGGTCGAGGGTCGAGTCGAGGAAGGCGCCGAAGAGGGTCCCCTTGCCCGACATCCGCGAGTAGCGGCCGTCGAGCGTGTCCATCACCGAGCCGAGGATGAACGCCACGCCCGCGAGGAAGAAGAGCCGCTGGGTGACGAGCACGGCGGCGGCGAGGTTGCCGATGAGGCCCATCATCGAGATCGCGTTCGGGGTCAGCCGCGACTCGATCAGCCGCTCACGCGCATAGGAGCGGAACTCGTTGGCGCTGCGAATCTGGCGCCCGTCGCGACCGCCGCCGGGCGCGCGGGGAGGGGCCGGCGCTTCCATCAGCGCGAGCCTAGCCGCTCAGGGCGGGGCAGGTCAGGCTTCCTGGGGCGCCGCGCGCCAGGACCACGCCTCGGGGCGGGCGCGGGCGAGGAGGCGATGGGCGACCAGGGCCGAGGCGCCGGCGACCGCCCAGCCGACGGCCGCGTCGAACCAGTAGTGGTTGCCGGTGACGACGACGACCCAGAAGACGAGCAGCGGGTAGGCGGCCCAGAAGCCTTTGGCGAGGCGGCTGCGCGAGAGGCGGAAGCCGGGGACCCCGATCATCAGCGCGAAGGCGCAGTGCATGCTGGGGATGGCCGCGTAGGGGTTGACGAAGATCTTGACCAGGGCCGAGTCGTGGTTGACGCTGGAGAAATCGTTGATCGTGTCGACGAAGCCGTACTCGGCGAAGAGGCGGGGCGGCGCGGTCGGCACGAAGGTGTAGAGGATGAGCGCCAGCGCCATCGCGACCATGAACATGTTGCGGACGAAATAGAAGCTGTCGTTGCGCCAGATGTAGAGCCAGACCAGAAAGCTCGTGGTCAGCACGAAGTGGCTGTTCATGTACATGAAGTTCGCGAAGTCGACGACCCAGCGCTCGGCGATGAAGAAACCCTGGACCGAGGGCTCGAAGAAGGTCCCGGTCGAGCGCTCCAGGTCGATCACCGCCTGGCCGTTGGCGAAGGCCACCGAGCGGCTGCCCTCGGCGATCCCGCGAACCGTCTCGTAGCAGAGGTCGGCCAGCACGAAGAGGCCCACCTGGCGGAAGGCGTCCGGGTAACCCTTGGGGAGCTTCGATCCGATGAAGGCGATCGCACGGGACACGAACCACTGATTGTAAAGGTGCGGTGATGCGCCAGAAGGGCGCGAACGTGCCTGGACGGGGCGGTTCTTCGACTATTGAGGAGAGCCACGCGCCGGGACCGGATCCTCGTCCGCGAGGAACCCGATGACCCGCCCGATCACCGCCGGGTCCTCGACCCAGGGCCAGTGGCCGAGGTCGGGCAGGACCTCGGCCGTCGCGTCGCCGAGCGCCTCGGCGTAGCGATCGGCGAACCGTGCGGGCAGGTAGCGGTCGAGGGCGCCCCAGAGAACCAGCGCCGGGCAGCGAATGCGCCCGAGGGCGCGCCCCGCGGCCGCCAGCCGCTCAGGATCGGCGTCGCGGTAGAGCCGCAGGATCGGCTCGCCGGCGCCGCGCTCCCAGCAGCTCCAGATCATCTCGACGAAATCGTCCGGCATCGGACTGCGGTCGCCGCGCGCCTGGCGCAGGAGCAGCGCGAGACCGGCCCGGGTGGTGGTCCGGTTGAGGACCTCCCCGACCCCGCGCCGCCGCCAGAGCCGGGCCGCCCAGTGCCAGCGATAGCCGGGGAGCAGGGGCACGGCGTTGATCACGACCAAGCGGCGCACCCGCTCCGGGCGCCGCTGCGCGCCGATCAGGGCCAGGGAACCCCAGTCGTGCACGACAAGATCGTGCTCTCCGATCCCGAGGTCGCCGAGGACCCGGTCGAGGAAGCCCGAGAGGCCGTCCATCGTGTAGTCGAAGCGCGGCGGACGCTCGGAGCGGCCCCAGCCGGGAAAGTCGACCGCGATCGCCGCCCCTCCCCGCTCGAGGAACGGCAGCCATTGCGCGGAGTGCGTCGGATTGCCGTGCACATAGACGGCGGGCAGGCCCTCCCCGCCGACGCGGCGGGTGAAGACGCGGACGCCGCCGACGGTTAGGGTCAGCTCCTCGACCTTGCTCGCCGCCACCCCTGAGACCCTATGACGATCCTCTGCCTCGGGGAGGCGATCGTCGATCTCGTCTGCGAGGAGCCCGTTGCGACCCCCGAGGACGCCCGCGCGTTCGTCCCCCACCCCGGCGGCGCCCTCGCCAACGTCGCCGTCGCGGCCGGGCGGGCCGGCGCCGACGCCGCGCTGCTCGGCGGCGTCGGCGACGACCCCTGGGGACGGTGGCTGGGGGAAGGGCTCCGCGACGAGGGTGTGCACACCGGCTGGATGGCGATCGTGAAGGCGACCCCGACCCCGCTGGCGATCGTCACCTTCAACCACGGGCTCGAGCCGACCTTCCAGGTCTACGGGGAGGCGATCGGCGCGACGATGGCGGCCGGCGGACGCTTTCTCGAGGAGGCGGTCGAGGAGGCAAGCGCGGTCGTCTTCGGCTCCAACACGCTCGTCGGCAAGGCCGAGCGCGAGGTCACCCTGCGGGCCCGGCGCGCCGCCCGCGACCACGGTCTGCCCATTCTCTTCGACCCGAACCTCCGCCCCAACCGCTGGGAGGACCTCGACCGTGCGGTCTCCTACTGCCGCGAGCTCTGCGACGGCGCCTTCCTGGTCCGCGCCACACGCGAGGAGGCGGCTCTGCTCACCGAGGCCGCCGACCCCGCTGCGGCCGCCACCGGGCTCTGCGCCCTCGGCGCGCGCCTCGGCGTCGTAACGATGGGAGCCGAGGGCGCGCTCATGCGCGGCGCCGCGAGCGGCGAGGCCGAGGCGCCGGAGGTGGACGTGGTCGCCCCGCTCGGCGCCGGCGACGCCTTCATGGGCGGGCTGGCGGCCGGGATCGCAGCGCGGGGCTGGGATCCGTCGCGGGCCGCGGAGGCGCTGCCGGAGGCTGCCGCAGCAGGCGCGCGGGCCTGCACGGGGTGGGGCGCGCAGACGTGAGCGCGGCTGCGCCGCCGGCTCGCCGGGCGGCCGCAAAGGCGCAGTGGAAGCGCCCCCGACGCAGCCGCGTGCTGGCCATCCGCGACCGCCTCCGCGAGCTCTACGGGGTGCCGGTCAACCGCCCCCACCGCCAGCCGATCGAGGAGCTGGTCCGCACGATCCTCTCCCAGCACACCAGCGACGCGAACCGGGACCGGGCATTCGGGCGGCTGGTCGAGCGCTTTCCCGCCTGGGAGGCCGTCCGCGACGCGCCCGTGGCCGAGGTCGAGGAGGCGATCCGGCCCGGCGGGCTGGCCAAGCAGAAGGCGCCGCGGATCCAGGCCGCGCTGCGGGAGCTCGGCGACGACATGGACCTCGGCTGGCTCGAGACCGCGCCGCGGGAAGATGCGATGAGGTTCCTCATGGGTCTTCCCGGGGTGGGTCGCAAGACCGCGGCCTGCATCCAGATCTTCACCTGGGGGCTCCCCGAGATCCCGGTCGACGTGCACGTGCACCGGGTCGGCGGTCGGCTCGGCTTCTTCCGGCCCGGCGCCTCCCTTGAGGAGGCCCACGACGAGATGCTCTCCGTCACTGACCCGGCAGACGCATACGAGCTCCACATGAACCTGATCCGGCACGGTCGCGAGGTCTGCCGCCCCCGCCCCCGCTGCCCGCAGTGCGCCCTGCGCCGCATGTGCCCGTATTTCCGCGCGGGCCGCGCGGGCTCCGAAAGGTAATATCCCCGCGCCGGAGCGCCCTCCGGCCAGCGCATGAACCGCAAGCCCTTCGTCATCTTCGGACTCCTCCTGGCCCTGCTCGCCGTGCTGGTCCCGCTCTGGGCCTTCGGGGCCGACGGCGACCCCGAGAACCGGAGCGGCAACCTGACCGCCGAGCAGGAGCAGGGCAAGCAGCTCTTCGACGTCAACTGCGGGACGTGCCACACGCTCTACGCAGCGGGCACCGACGGCAACTTCGGTCCCAACCTCGACCAGCTGCTGGCGCCGACCGGACCCCCGACCGGGAGCACGGCGCAGGACACGATCAAAGCGACCCGGAGCCGCGTCGTCAGCGCGATCGAGAACGGCGTGGACAGCACCACCACACCGGGCCGGATGCCCGGCGGGATCCTCGGCGACCGCCAGGCCGAGCAGGTCGCCGAGTTCGTCGCGCAGACCGCCGGCCAGGGCTGAGCAGCCGCCGGGAAGCACCGCAACCCCGGGGCCGATCGTCGGTTAATGGGGATGCGCGGCGGTGGCGGCTTGCCTAGAGTCGCCCGATCGCATGGAGGCGGACCGGGCAGGGTCCGCCGCGCCGCCGGTTCGACCGGCGAGCCCACCCACCGAGAGGAGTCAAGTTGCAGTCCACCAGTACCCACCCCCTGGCGCGCGGCCGGATCGTCGTCGCTGCCGCGGCGCTGCTCGGCCTGATCGCCGCCTTCGCGGCGGCCGTGGCCGCCGACGCCGGCGCCGCCAAGGCGCAGCCGAGAAGCACCGAGGTCCGCGTGATGACGCGAAACCTCTATCTGGGAGCCGACCTCGGACCGGCGATCGCAGCCGCGAGCCCGAGCGCGTTCGCCGCCGCCAACGGCCAGATCCTCCGCGACGTCGATACCAACAACTTCCCGGTCCGGGCCAAGGGCCTGGCGAAGGAGATCATCTCCAAGAATCCCGACCTGGTCGGTCTCCAGGAGGTCGCCCTCTGGCGCACCAATGAGACCCCCAACCTGGGGCCGGCAACGGGTGACCCGAAGACGGCCACCACCGTCAAGTACGACTTCCTCAAGTCGCTGATGAACCGCCTCAACAAGGGCAAGAAGCGATACCGGATCGTCAAGGTCAAGCAGGAATTCGACTTCGAGGCCCCTGCCGACTACAACAACACCCCCGGCGACAGCGATGGGGGCGCCGCCGAGCAGGCGCTGATGCCTGACGCCGAGTTGAACGGCCGCCTGACGATGCGCGACGCGATCATCGCCAAGGTCGGTGCCCGCGTGGTCACGCGCAATGCGAAGACGGGCACCTTCTCGACGCTGTACACGCCGACGGTCTCCGGGATCCCGATCGAGGTCACCCGCGGCTGGGTCCGCGTCGACGCCAAGGTGCGCGGCAGCCGCATGTTCAGGTTCGTCGACACCCATCTCGAGGCGTTCGGCGACCCGGCGATCCGCGAGGCGCAGGCGAAGGAGCTGATCAAGCGGGGTGGACCGGCGCGCAGCAATCTGCCGGTGCTCCTCGTCGGCGACCTCAACTCCGACGACAACACCGTCTCGGCGACCAACGGCGACCGCAAGGCCTACAACGCCCTGAAGCGGTTCGGTTTCCGTGACCGGGCAACCGAGAACCCGATGTCGTGCTGCATCAACTCGGACATCCTGACCGACAACCTGGGCTCGGTCAGCGATTTCGACCACCACATCGACCACATCCTCACCGACACGCCGAACAAGGTCAGGAAGATCTCGGCCGCCGTCACCGGGCGCCAGCCCGCGAACGGCTACTGGGACTCCGACCACGCCGGGGTGTTCAGCAAGCTGCGGATCTTCCGCTAGGCCCGCAGCGCAGGAGGCGGGGCGCCGCGGCGCCCCGCTCGAACAGGAGAAGGCCCGTCCCGCTGGCGCAGTGGGGCGGGCCTTCGCCGTGGTGCGCGGGTTTGACTTCGCGCAGCGATCTGCCATACTCCCGCTTAGATTTCTTAGGCATCCAAGACAGAAGTCGGAGGACTTGAACAGTGGCAAAGACGATCGGAATCGACCTGGGTACGACCAATTCGTGCGTCGCCGTCCTCGAGGGTGGCGAGCCTACCGTGCTCGAGAACGCGGAGGGCGGCCGCACCACCCCGTCGGTGGTCGCCTTCAACGACAAGGACGAGCGCCTGGTCGGCACCGTCGCCAAGCGGCAGGCCGTGATGAACCCCGAGAACACGATCTTCTCGATCAAGCGCTTCATGGGCCGCAAGGAGGCCGAGGTCAAGGAGGAGGAGACGATCGTCCCCTACAAGGTCGTCGCCGGCCCGGGCGGCGACGTCCGCGTCGAGGTCCGCAGCAAGCAGTACTCGCCGCCCGAGATCTCCGCGATGATCCTGCAGAAGCTCAAGTCCGATGCCGAGGCCAAGCTCGGCGAGCCGGTCGACTCGGCGGTGATCACCGTCCCCGCCTACTTCAACGACGACCAGCGCCAGGCGACCAAGGACGCCGGCAAGATCGCGGGGCTCGATGTCAAGCGGATCATCAACGAGCCGACCGCTGCCGCCCTCGCCTACGGGCTCGACAAGGAGAACACGGACCAGACCATCCTCGTCTTCGACCTCGGCGGCGGCACCTTCGACGTCTCGATCCTCGAGATCGGCGACGGCGTCTTCGAGGTCAAGGCGACCGCCGGCGACAACCATCTCGGCGGCGACAACTTCGACAAGGCGATCGTCGAGTGGCTGGTCGCCGAGTTCAAGCGCGACCAGGGCGTCGACCTGGCCCAGGACAAGAACTCCCTCCAGCGCCTCTACGAGCAGGCCGAGAAGGCGAAGATCGAGCTCTCCTCGACGCAGGAGACCCAGATCAACATCCCGTTCATCACGGCGGTCGAGGGTCAGCCCAAGCACCTCGACATGAAGCTCTCGCGGGCCAAGCTGACCGAGCTGACGGCCGACCTGCTCGAGCGCATCGTCGGCCCCGTCAAGCAGGCGCTCTCCGACGCCGGCACCCCCAAGATCGACCACGTCGTCCTGGTCGGAGGAATGACCCGGATGCCCGCGGTCCAGGAGAAGGTCAAGGAGCTGAGCGGCTCCGAGCCCCACCAGGGGGTCAACCCCGATGAGGTCGTCGCGATCGGCGCAGCGATCCAGGCCGGCGTGCTGGCCGGCGACGTCAAGGACGTGCTCCTGCTCGACGTCACGCCCCTGACCCTCGGGATCGAGACCAAGGGCGGCGTGATGACGAAGCTGATCGAGCGCAACACGACGATCCCGACCCGCAAGTCGGAGGTCTTCTCGACCGCTGAGGACAACCAGCCGTCGGTCGAGATCCACGTGCTCCAGGGCGAGCGCGAGATGGCCGCCTACAACAAGTCGCTCGGCAAGTTCCAGCTCACCGGGATCCCGCCGGCGCCGCGGGGCATGCCCCAGATCGAGGTTACCTTCGACATCGACGCAAACGGCATCCTCAACGTCGGCGCCAAGGATCTCGGCACCGGCAAGGAGCAGAAGATCGAGATCAAGGCCGGGTCCGGCCTCGACGAGTCCGAGATCGAGGCGATGGTCAAGGACGCCGAGGCGCACGCCGAGGAGGACCGCCGCCAGCGCGAGCTGGTCGAGGCGCGCAACGTCGCCGAGAACGCCGCCTACCAGGCGGAGAAGCAGCTCGCCGACCTCGGGGACCAGGTCGACGACTCCTCGAAGGCGGAGATCGAGTCCGCGATCAAGGAGGTCCGCGACTCGCTGACCTCGGAGGACGCGGAGCAGATCCAGGCGAAGACCGACGCCCTGCAGAACGCCTTCCACAAGGTCTCCGAGCAGGTCTACCAGGCCGCCCAGGAGCAGGCCGCGGCCGACGGATCCTCCGGCAACGGCGCCTCCGCCGAGGCCGACGAGGAGGTCGTCGACGCCGAGGTAGTCGACGAGGACCGGTAATGGCAGAGGGCCCCGACCCCGCCGCCCCCGGCCGCGAGGCAGGGGAGGCGGCGGACGATGCCGTGCTGGAGGCGGTCGAGGAGGATCTCGACGCGCTCCTCGCCGATACCAAGCGGGAGCGCGACGAGTACCTCGACCTGGCCCAGCGCACGAAGGCCGACTTCGAGAACTACCGCAGGCGGATGGGCGCCGAGACGAAGGCGGCGGCCGCGCGCGGCAAGGGCGAGCTTGCGCGCGAGCTGATCGGCGTGATCGACAACCTGGAGCGGGCCCTCGCCGCGGCCGAGATCGAGCCCGAGGCTGCGCTCGGCGGCGAGGTCGCCGTCGACGGCCCGCTCGAGCAGGGCGTCCTGCTCAC
The DNA here is from genome assembly GCA_963720015.1 of uncultured Actinomycetes bacterium. Taxonomy (GTDB): domain Bacteria; phylum Actinomycetota; class Thermoleophilia; order Solirubrobacterales; family 70-9; genus DATFPK01. The sequence goes on from CAVREA010000001.1 coordinate 222,578, forward strand.
CTTCCGCGAGCTGCACGCGGCCCTGGCCCGGGCCGGCGTCGAGCCCTTCGACCCGGCCGGCGAGCCATTCGACCCGAACTGGCACGAGGCCCTGCAGACGCGGCCGCTGGAAGGGGCCGAGACCGGCACGGTGGTCGAGATCCTGCAGAAGGGATACCGCCTCGACGGCCAGATCCTGCGCGCGGCGCGGGTGGTGGTGAGCGAGTGAGGTAAGCCGTGCCCGACGACCTCTACCAGGTGCTCGGCGTCGACAAGAAGGCGTGCGACGAGGAGATCAAGAAGGCCTACCGGAAGCTGGCCCGGCAGTACCACCCCGACCGCAACCCCGGCGACGACGCCGCCGAGGAGCGCTTCAAGGAGGTGCAGCAGGCCTACGACACGCTCTCGGATCCGGAGAAGCGCGCGCAGTACGACTCGGGTGGGATGTTCGGCGGTTCGGCGGCGGCGGCGGAGGCCCGTTCGGCGGCGCGGGCGGAGGATTCGCCTCCGATCTCGGCGACATCTTCTCCAGCGATCTTCAGCCGCGGGCGGCAGCGAGCCCGAGCAGCGTCCGCGGCCGCGACCTCGAGACCGAGGTCCGGCTCTCAGCTTCGACCAGGCGGTGAACGGGGCGCAGGTGTCGGTCACGGTTCCCAAGGCCGAGCGCTGCCCGACCTGCGGCGGCAGCGGCGCCGAGCCGGGGACCAGCCCGGTCGTCTGCCCGCGCTGCGAGGGGCGCGGCATCGACTCCCAGAGCCAGGGGTTCTTCTCGATCAGCCAGCCGTGCCCCCAGTGCGGCGGCTCCGGCCAGCTGATCGAGCACCCGTGCAAGACCTGCGGCGGCTCGGGCCTCACCCAGCAGACCAAGCGCTACAAGGTCAACATCCCGGCGGGCGTCAAGGACGGGACGCCGGATCCGGCTCGCGGGCCGCGGCGAGGCCGGGCCCCGCGGCGGCCCGCCCGGAGACCTCTACGTGACCACACGGGTCACACCCTCGAAGATCTTCAAGCAGCTGCCCGACGGCAACCTCGAGGTGACGGTGCCGATCACGGTCACCGAGGCGATCCAGGGCGGCACGATCGAGGTGCCGACCCTGAACGGGACCAAGCGGATCCGGGTCCCCCCGGGAACCGCCCACGGCACGATCCAGAGGCTGCGCGGCGAGGGGCCGCCGCGCCCGGGCGGCAGGGGGCGCGGCGACATCCGCTACCGGCTCGAGATCGAGGTGCCGCGCGACCTGAGCGCGGAGCAGAGACGGGCCGTCGACGCGCTCGCCGAGACCCTCAACGGCGAGGACCCCCGCTCCCACCTGACCGGCGCGGCGTCCGCACGGTCGGGCAAGGTTGGGGAGAAGGACGATGGCTGAGCGAAGCGAAGCTAAGGGCCGCCGGGTGCGCCGCCAGCGGATCGAGACGACGATCGACGAGGAGCGGGGCGTGTTCATGATCTCGGTCGCGGCCGAACTGGCCGAGATGCACCCCCAGACGCTGCGGATGTACGAGGCCCGCGGCCTGATCATGCCGAAGCGCTCCGCCAAGAACACCCGCCTCTACTCGCAGCGCGACGTCGAGCGGCTACGGCGGATCCAGCAGATGACCAGCGAGGAAGGCCTCAACCTCGCCGGCGTCGAGACGGTGCTCGAGATGGAGCAACGGGTGGAACGGATGCGGGCCGAGCTCGAGCGGATGCGGAAGCGGGCCGAGCAGCTCGAGCGGGACATGGCCGCCGAGGTCGACAGGGTGCGCCGCTCGCTGAAGGCCGAGATCGTGCCCTACGGCGCCTACGACGTGCCCCTCGACGCCGAGCAGGCCGGCGCGGTCAGGATCCCGGTCGAGCGGACCCGAAAGCGGGGCGCGGGCCCGAGCTGAGGCGGCGTGGGAGCAGGCGCCGCGTAACCCCCTCGATCGTCTCGATGCCGGCCGCCATGCTCGGCATGGCGTCGGTGAAGACGGCGATCGCAAGCAGCCTGTGACGCCCGCGCAGGAGCGCCATCTGGTGGGTGAGCGCCCCGCGCGCCGTGTTCCGCCATCCACCCTTGAACCAGACCCGCCAACCGCGCCCCGCGGCGGCGGGGATCCCCCAGCGCTGGTCGCGGGTGATGCCGGCGAGCAGTCCCATCGCGAATCCCCGGTAGCGGCCCGGCACGATCCTGCGCACCCGCCGCATGAAGCGCGCCGCGTCGATCGCGCCCAGGTAGGTCTCCGACCACCAACCGCGTACGTCGACGCTGCGGGCGCCGGCCGCGCGGGCGGCCGCCTCGATCGGACCGTCGCCGAGGCGTGCGTAGATCGACTCGGCAGCACGGTTGTCGCTGACGGTGATCATCGCCCGCAGGGTGGCCGCGGTCGCCTCGTCGAGCTCCTCCCGCGCCGCCCCGAGCCGGCGCAGGATGGCGGCGAGCATGAACCCCTTGGCGACGCTGGCCGCGACGAAGCTCCGCTCCCCGCCGAGCGCCCGCAGCCGTCCGCGGCTGTCGACCACCGCGACCGAGACCGTTCCCGGGCTGCGGCGGGCGAAGCGCCATGCCCGCCTGATCGCCGCGCCGCTCGGCACCGCCCCGAGGCGGCCGTCGATCGTGGCGTTGTGAAGCAGGGGACGGGGAGTCGACGAGGCGCCCAGCGCGACCGCGTTGTCGATGTCCCGGGCGCCGCCGACGAGCGCGACGAGACGCTCCTCCCGGCTCGATCGGCTCGCGGCAACCGCCCCGGCGAGGAGAGCGAGCAGGGCCAAGGCGACCAGCGCCGGAACGGCAGGGCGGTGGGCGGATCTTGGGCGCGGTGCCTGCACTCGGGGTGGGCTTCTGCGGCGGGTTAAGCTCGGGATCATGCTCGCACGTCGCCGCCCCGGCTCCTCCACCCGCCGGCTCGCCATGGGCCTCGCGGCGGGCAGGCTGGGCATCGGGATCGGGGCGACGCTGGCGACCGGGCCGGCGCTGCGGGCACTCGGCTTCGGCGAGACGGACGGCGCCGGCCGCGCCCTCGCCCGCATGACCGGCGCCCGCGACCTGGTCCTCGGAGGACTGGTGCTGGCCTCGCTCGGGGATCGGCGGGCCCTGCGCGCGACGAGCCTGGCGTGCGCGGCGGCCGACGGCGGCGACGCGGTCGCCTTCGGCGCCGCCCTCGGCCGGCGCGACGGGATCGACCGGGCCGCGATCGGCGGCGCGGTCTCCGCCCTCGCCGCCGGCGCCCTGGGGATCTGGATCGCCGCCCAAACCTGACCCCGCCAGCCCAGTGTGCACCTGAGGTTGCCATCGATCCCTCAGATGCACAGTCGGCCTGGGGACGCCGGGTGCCCAGGGGACGCCGGGGACCCTGGGGGGTTGGCTTTAGTCGCTTAGGCTTAGATTTCTTGATTCGTCGGTGCTTAGCCGGTAAGATGGCTGAATGCAGGCAGACCGCTTCACGATCAAGTCGCAGGAGGCCGTCGCCACCGCCCAGCGGCTGGCGTCCGAGGCGCGCAACCCCGAGGTCGCGCCGGTGCACCTGCTGTTGGCGCTGCTGCGCCAGGAGGACGGTTTGGTCGCCCCGGTGCTGCGCAAGGCAGGACGAAACGTCGGGGAGATCGAGGAGCGCACCGTCGCCGCGATCGAGGAGCTGCCCAAGCTGAGCGGCGCCGCGACACCCGAGGTGAAGCCGTCGTCGGAGTTCGTCCGTGCCCTGCAGGAGGCCGAGAAGGAGATGACCGCCCTCGGCGACGAGTACATCTCGACCGAGCACATCCTGCTGGCGCTGGCGGCGAAGGGCTCCGGCGGCGCCGAGCTGCTCGGCGACCGCGAGTCGCTGCTGGCCGCGATCAACGAGGTGCGCGGGCCCCACCGGGTGACCTCGCCGACGCCCGAGGAGACGATGCAGGCCCTGGAGAAGTACGGCCGCGACCTGACCGCGGAGGCCGAGCGCGGCAAGCTCGACCCGGTGATCGGGCGCGACGAGGAGATCCGCCGCGTGATCCAGGTGCTCTCGCGACGGACCAAGAACAACCCCGTGCTGATCGGGGACCCGGGAGTGGGCAAGACCGCGATCGTCGAAGGCCTGGCGCAGCGGATCGTCTCGGGAGACGTTCCCGAGAGCCTCCGCGACCGGCGCGTGATCGCGCTCGACATCGGCGCCCTGCTCGCGGGCTCCAAGTACCGGGGCGAGTTCGAGGAACGGCTGAAGGCGGTGCTCTCGGAGGTGCAGGCCGCCGAGGGCCAGATCGTGCTCTTCCTCGACGAGCTGCACACGATCGTCGGCGCGGGCGCCGCCGAGGGCGCCGTCGACGCCGCCAACCTGCTCAAGCCGATGCTCGCCCGCGGCGAGCTGCGCGCCGTCGGCGCCACCACCCTCGACGAGTACCGCAAGCACATCGAGAAGGACGCCGCCCTGGAGCGGCGCTTCCAGCCCGTGCTCGTCGGCGAGCCCGACGTCGGCGACACGATCGCGATCCTGCGCGGCCTCAAGGAGCGCTACGAGGTCCATCACGGCGTCCGCATCTCCGACGCCGCCATCGTCGCCGCGGCGACCCTCTCGCAGCGCTACATCGCGGACCGCTTCCTTCCCGACAAGGCGATCGACCTGATCGACGAGGCCGCCTCCCGTCTCAAGATCGAGATCGACTCGATGCCGACGGAGATCGACGAGGTCGAGAGGCGCATCCAGCAGCTCGAGATCGAGCGCGAGGCCCTGAAGAAGGAGAAGGACGACGCCTCGAAGGTCCGCCGCGACGTGATCGAGGCGGAGCTGGCCGAGCTGCGCGAGCGCTCCGCGGAGATGAAGGCCCGCTGGCAGAACGAGAAGGGCGCGATCGAGGCGATCAAGTCGGCCAAGGCACGCCTGGAGGAGGCCCACCGCGATGCCGAGCGGGCCGAGCGCGACGGCGACCTCGAGCGCGCCGCGAAGCTGCGTTACGGCGAGATCCCCGAGCTCGAGCGGGAAGTCGCCGAGAACCAGGAGAAGCTCGCCGAGCTGCACGCGACCGGGGGCTCGATGCTGACCGAGGAGGTCACCGAGGAGGACGTCGCCCAGGTCGTCTCCAAGTGGACCGGGATCCCGGTCAGCCGGCTGATGGAGGGCGAGGTCGAGAAGCTGATCCACATGGAGGAGCGCCTCCACGAGCGCGTCGTCGGACAGGACGAGGCGATCGAGGCGGTCTCCAACGCGCTGCGGCGCTCCCGCGCGGGCCTCTCGGATCCCGGCCGCCCGATCGGCTCGTTCCTGTTCCTCGGGCCGACCGGGGTCGGCAAGACCGAGCTGGCGAAGGCGCTGGCCGAGTTCATGTTCGACTCCGAGCAGGCGATCGTCCGTCTCGACATGTCGGAGTACATGGAGAAGCACACGGTGGCGCGGCTGATCGGCGCTCCCCCCGGCTACGTCGGCTACGAGGAGGGAGGCCAGCTGACCGAGGCGGTCCGCCGCCGCCCCTACGCCGTCGTCCTCCTCGACGAGATCGAGAAGGCCCACCCCGACGTCTTCAACACCCTGCTTCAGCTGATGGACGACGGCCGCCTCACCGACGGCCAGGGCCGCACCGTCAGCTTCACCAACACGGTGCTGATCATGACCTCCAACGTCGGCAGCCAGGAGATCGCCGGCGAGTTCGTCGACGAGACGATTCGCGAGCGGATCGAGGAGATCCTGGCCGCCACATTCAAGCCCGAGTTCCTCAACCGGGTCGACGACACGGTCATCTTCCACCGGCTCTCGAAGGAGGACATCGGCCGCATCGTCGACCTCCAGGTGGATCAGCTCGTCGGCCGCGTCCGCGAGCGCGGCATCGAGGTCGAGCTCACCGACGACGCCCGCACCCTGCTCGGCAACCTCGGCTACGACCCGACCTACGGTGCCCGGCCCCTGAAGCGGGTGATCCAGAAGCGGCTGATCGACAAGCTCGCGCTGAAGATCCTCGAGGGCGAGTTCGCCGACGGCGATACCGTCCGGGTCGATGCCGAGGGAGGCGAGCTGGTCTTCGAGAAGGTCGCCAGCGGCGCGCCCGCCGTCGCCGCCGCCTAGCGACGCCCCGGAACATCCGCCGCTGCCCGGTGTTCTCACAGGCACCGCGCCACGTTGCCCGCCCGCGCCCATAGAATTTTTCCCTGCATACCCATTCCTGGGCATTAACCCTTTCGACCTTCCCTCCGACATATGTTGTGCCGGCCAAACGGCACGACTCGTGTTGAGCACCGATCTATGACCAAGCCCCGCTTCAAGCGCCGACCGCGCAGCGACCCGCCGCGGCCCCGGGCCAATCCGGTCCGCGAGGCCGCCTGGGCGTTCGAGGAGCGGGTGGTCTGGGCGGGAGCCGACGCGGCCCGGGCGGGCGCCGACGCGGCCCGCTGGCCGTTCGAGCGCCTCTTCTACTCGATCGAGGACAGAGTGCTCTGGCCAGTCCAGGACGCCTACCGCGGCTCGAGCCGCAGGGTCCGCGCCACCGCACTCGGCTGCGTCGCCGCGGCGGCCCTCGGGGCCGGCGCCGCCGGCGCCCTCTCCGGCGCTCCCGCGTCTACCTCTCCCTCCCCCTCCCCGATCGCCGAGGTTGCCGCGCCCGCCGCGCCGGCCGCCGCGCCGGCCGCCGTCCCGGCCGATCCCACCGAGCCACAGGGCCCCGTGCTTCAGGGCGCGGTGCCGGAGTTCGAGCCCGCCGCCGCCCAGCCCACCTCGGCGCCCGCGGGCGCCGACCAAGCCGCCCCGACCGACCGCCGCCGCCCGACCGACGGAGGCCCCGCCGATCGAGCTGCCGAACCTGACCGCCGAGGGGCGCCGCAGGCCGCTGGCGGTGGCGCGAGCCTTCTCCGAGGCCTTCATCGCCTACGAGATCGGCCAGACCAACCCCGACGTGCGAGAGCTCTTCCGGCTCACCGCGGTGCCCCTGCTGGCCAAGGCGCTCAACGAGCGGCCTCCGCGCCAGCCCGCCGGGATCGACGTGCCGCGAGCCGAGGTCGTGAACGTCGTCGCCGGGCCCGCCAGCGGCGATCGCGCCTCGGTGAGCGCCTCGCTGCTGCGGCTGGGGACGACCAGCGAGCTGCGCCTCGACCTCGAGCGCAACGACGAGGGCATCTGGCGGGTCATGGACGTGAGGGGCTGATGGGGCGGATCCGCAACACCCTGGCGATGGCAGCCGTCGGCGCCGCCCTCGCCGCACAGAGCGCCCCCGCCCAGGCCCCCGCGACGCAGAGCGCGCCGTCGCCGAGCGCACCGCCGGCGCCGCCGACAAGCACCAATGGTCCGGCGGTCACCGAGCAGGACCCGCTCGTCGCGCCCGCGCCGCCGGTCCCCGCTCCGCCGAAGCCCGCGCCGGCGATCCCCGCGGCCCCGGTCGACGAGGCCGACGCCGAAGTCAAGCCGCCTCCGCCCGGCGCCGGCAACCCCGAGACCGACGCCCCCGTTCCGGTCCCGCCCCCAGGCCCCAGCCTCGACCTGGGCGCCGTGCCGACCGTCCCCTCGATCGTCTGCGGCGGCTCGACCCCTCCCGCCCCCGCCTTCCTGCTGCCGATCTACCAGGCCGCCTCGGACCGCTACGGCCTCGGACCGCAGGGCCCGGCGATCCTCGCGGCGATCAACTCGATCGAGACCAACTTCGGCGAGCTCAACGGCGTCACCTCTTATGCCGGCGCCGTCGGCTGGATGCAGTTCATGCCGGCCACCTGGGAGGCATACGGAGTCGACGCCAACGGCGACGGCAAGGCCGATCCCTACGACCCCGAGGATGCGATCTTCGCCGCCGCGAACTACCTGAGCGCCTCCGGCATGCCGCAGGACACCTACAACGCGATCTTCGCCTACAACCACGCCGACTGGTACGTCGCCGACGTACTGGCGCGGGCCGGGTGCTACGGCCAGCTCGGCGACGGGTCGTTTTCGCTGCTGCCCCAGCTTCCGGTCTATGCCTGCGAGCCCGCCCCGGCCTGGCGCGAGGACGTCCCCGAGCCCTACCTGGAGGCCTTCGAGCGCGCCGCGGCCCGCTACGACCTCGACCGCCGCGGCGTCTGGGCGCTGGCGGCGATGGCCCGGCTCGAGTCCGACTTCGGCCGCGCCATGAGCAAGGCCCAGATGCGGCGGACCGGCCCGCTCGGCCTCGACGCGAGCGAGTGGAAGGACTACGCGGTCGACGGCGACAAGGACGGGCACATCCGCCGCGCCGACGTCGACGACTCTGCGGCCACCCTGGCGCGGATGATCTGGTCGCGCGAGACGCTCAGGGCCGGCGTCTTCACCCACAACCAGGCCGCCTGGTACGTGGACCTGGTCCTCGACGAGGCCGGCCGCCTCTCCGGCGAGTGCAAGGTGACCACGGTCGAGTGGCCGCTCTCGCTGCCCCAGGTGACCGCGAGCGGCGTCAACTGGAAGAACGTCACGCTCTCCAACCCGCTCGAGCAGCACGACATCGACAGCGGCGCGATCGATCCCCGCATCATCGGCCTGATCGGAGCGATCAGCCAGAGGCACACGATCACGATCTCCTCGCTGCGCTCCGACCACTCGATGCTGACCGTCAACGGCAGCGTCTCCAACCACTACTACGGGCGCGCCATGGACATCGCCGCCGTCGACGGCGTCTCCTGCACGGACGTCTCCGTCTCCTCCCCCTGCTCGACCCTGGGCCGCACCCTGACCCTGCTTCCCGTCGGCGCCCGCCCGACCGAGCTGATCTGGTGCTTCGACCTCGACGGGGCGGGCCCCGCCTTCGCCGACCCGGGTCACTGCGACCACGTGCACGCCGGCTACGACGGCTGACCGCCTCCACCGCCTCGAGCGCCGCCAGCGCCTCCCGGCGCCGCCGGGGGAGGCCTTCGCCTTCTTCTCGGACGCCTTCAACCTGGAGGCGATCACGCCGCCCTGGCTGCGCTTCCGGATCGTCACGCCGCGGCCGATCGAGCTCGCTCCCGGAGCGTTGATCGAGTACCGGCTCCGGCTCCACGGGATCCCGATCCGCTGGCTGACCGAGATCCGCGACTGGGAGCCCGGGGTGCGCTTCCGCGACGTTCAGGTCCGCGGCCCCTATGCGCTCTGGGACCACACCCACACGTTCGAGCCCGACGGCGCCGGCGGCACGACGATGGTCGACCGGGTCGAGTACGCGATCCCGTTCGGCCGTGCCGGGGAGCTGGCCCACCGGGCCTTCGTCCGGCGCGACATCGAGCGGATCTTCGACCACCGGTCCGAAGAGATCGCCCGCCGATTCGGCGCGGTGGCGTGACCGCCGGTCCGTGGGAGCGCGCTCTCGCCGCCGGTCCCATAACGTGATACCAGCAGGACGCCAGCCAGCCCGAGAGGAGAGAGATGCCCACCTACGTGATGCTCACCAACCTGACCCCGGACGGGGTGAGGACCCTGAAGAACAACCCGAACCGGGTCGTCGGAGGTCAACAAGGAGGTCGAGGCGATCGGCGTCAAGGTGGTCGCCCAATACGCCACCCTCGGGCAGTACGACTTCGTCACCATCGTCGAAGCTCCCGACGACCGCACGATGGCGAAGGTCTCGGTCGAGCTCGGGTCCCGCGGCACGATGACGAGCCAGACGCTCGCCGCCATGCCCACCGAGGACCTCGCCGGCGCTCTCTAGCCGGACCGCCGCCGGGAGAGGAGAAAGGGCCCGCTTGCGGATCCTCGTCATCGGCGGGGGCGGCAGGGAGCACGCGATCGTCCGTGCCCTGGCGCGCTCTTCGCACGGGCCGGAGCTGCTCTGCGCACCGGGCAACGCCGGGATCGCAGACGAAGCCGAGTGCCTGCCCGAGAGCGGCGGCGACGCCGCCGCGGTCGTCGCCGTGGCTCGGGAGCGTTCGGTCGACCTGGTCGTGGTCGGACCGGAGGCGCCCCTGGTGGAGGGCCTCGTCGACGCGCTCGAGGACAGCGGGATCCGCGCCTTCGGCCCGAGCGCCGCCGCCGCCGAGCTCGAGGGCTCGAAGGCCTTCGCGAAGGAGCTGATGGCCGCAGCCGGCGTGCCGACGGCGGCGCACGCGCTGCTGCGCAGCCGCGAGGAGGCCCTCGGCCAGATCTCCTGCGCGTCCTACCCCGCCGTGCTCAAGGCCGACGGGCTCGCGGCGGGCAAGGGCGTGATCATCTGCGCCTCCGAGCGCGAGGCCCGAGAGGCCGTCGAGGTCTTCTTCACCGAGCGGCGCTTCGGCGAGACGACCGTGGTGATCGAGGAGTACCTCGAGGGAGAGGAACTTTCCCTGCTCGCGCTCTGCGACGGCGAGAACGTCGTCCCGTTGGCGCCCGCCCAGGACTACAAGCGGATCTTCGACGACGACGAGGGGCCGAACACCGGCGGCATGGGCAGCTACTCGCCGGTGCCCGGCTTCGACGCGGCGGCGGTGGAGGAGATCGCGGACGCGGTGCACCGCCCGGCGGTCGCGGAGATGGCTCGGCGGGGCGCCCCGTTCCACGGCGTCCTCTACGCCGGCCTGATGATGACGGCGGCGGGCCCGCGCGTGCTCGAGTACAACGTCCGCTTCGGCGACCCCGAGACCCAGGCGGTGCTGCCGCGGCTGCGCTCGGACCTAGTCGACCTCTGCCTGGCGGCGCGCGAGCCGGGGGGCCTGGCGGGGACCGGGGCCGAGTTCGCCCCCGAATGGGCGGTGACCGTGGTCCTCGCCTCCGCCGGTTACCCCGAGAGCTCCTCGAAGGGCGACCCGATTCGCGGCCTCGAGGAAGCTTCGCGGCTGGCCGAGGTCACCCACGCCGGCACGGCTGAGCGCGACGGCGAGGTCGTCACGGCCGGCGGCCGCGTCCTCAACGTGACCGGCCTCGGCCCTTCGCCGGCCGCCGCCCGCGATCGCGCGTACGATGCTGCCCGCAGGATCGAGTTCGACGGAATGCAGATGCGCACCGACATCGCGGCCCGCGCGGTCGAGCGCGTCGCCGGATAGACGATCTGGAGAGGACCGCCTTGAGCGACACGACAGGAGACCGCCGTGCCCGAGACGCTGCCCGAGGTCGAGGAGGCTTTCGAGGAGATCGAGGCCGAGACGCCGCTGGTGGGGATCATCATGGGCTCGAAGAACGACATGCCCAAGATGGAGCCCGCCGGCAAGGCGCTCGAGGAGGTGGGAATCGCCCACGAGGTCAGGGTGATGAGCGCGCACCGCGACCCGGAGATGGTCCGGGACTACTGCCTCAACGCCCGGCTTCGCGGGCTCAAGGTGATCATCGCCGGGGCCGGGATGTCGGCGGCGCTGCCGGGCGTGGCGGCGGCCCACACCGACCTGCCGGTAATCGGGGTGCCGATCCTCGGCAAGAGCCTCGGCGGCCTCGATGCGCTGCTCTCTGCGGTTCAGATGCCGCCGGGGATCCCGGTGGCCTGCGTCGCCATCGACGGCGCCAAGAACGCGGGGATCCTCGCCGCCCGCATAATCAACGCGTGATCCCCCGCTACACGCGCGAGGAGATCGGCGCCGTCTGGACGCAGCGCCGCAGGATGGAGACGTGGCTCGCCGTGGAGCTGGCCGCGACCGACGCCTGGGCCGAGGAGGGGGTGGTCCCCGCCGAGGCCGCAGCCGCTTGCCGCGCCTCCGCCTCCTTCACGGTCGAGGCGGTCGAGGAGCGTGAGCGCACCACCAACCACGACGTCGCCGCGTTCGTCGACGTGGTCGCCGCCTCGGTCGGCGAGCAGGGGAGGTGGATCCACTACGGACTCACTTCCTCCGACGTGCTCGACACGGCCCTCGCCCTGCAGCTGCAGGAGGCCGGGATGATCCTGCTGCGCGGCGCCACCGCCTACCGCGACGCGCTCGTGGCCAAGGCCTTCGAGCACCGCGACACCCTCTGCGTGGGACGCACCCATGGCGTGCACGCCGAGCCGACCACCTTCGGCCTCCGCCTGGCCGGCTTCGCCTTCGAGGCCGACCGCAACCTCCAGCGCCTGCAGCGGGCGGTCGAGGGCGTCGCCGTGGCGCAAGTCTCCGGAGCGGTCGGCACCTACGCCTCGGTGCCCCCGGCGGTCGAGGCCAGGGTCATGCACGGCCTCGGGCTGCGGCGCGAGGACGTCTCGACCCAGGTCGTGCCGCGCGACCGCCACGCCGAGCTGCTCGGCGCGATCGCGCTCGCCGGGGCCGGGCTGGAGCGGTTCGCGACCGAGGTCCGCAACCTCCAGCGGACCGAGATCCGCGAGGTCGAGGAGCCCTTCGGCTCCGGCCAGAAGGGGTCCTCCGCGATGCCGCACAAGCGCAACCCGATCACGACCGAGAGGATCACCGGCCTCGCCCGAGTCCTGCGCGGCTACGCCCAGACCGGACTCGAGAACGTCGCGCTCTGGCACGAGCGCGACATCTCCCACTCCGGGGCCGAGCGGATCGTGCTCCCGGACTCGACAATCGCGCTCGACTACATGCAGCACCTCGCCACCAGGGTTGCCGAGGGGATGACCGTCCACCCCGAGCGCATGCGCAGCAACCTCGAGCTCACCCACGGCGCGCTCTTCAGCCAGCGGGCGCTGACCGCTCTGGTCGAGGCCGGCATGACGCGGGACGACGCCTACCGGCTCGTCCAGGACGCGGCCCAGCGAGCCTGGGACAGCGGCACGCATTTCCGCGAGCTGCTCGCCGCCGAGGCCCCGGAGCTCGACCTCGACGCGGTCTTCGACTACGACGCCTACCTCCGCCACCTGCCCGAGGTCTTCGGACGGCTCGAGTCGCTGCGCTGAGCTAGCCGGGCAAGGTCGCGTCGATCGCGCGCGGCAGCTCGATCACGTCGCCGTCGAAGTTGACGGCGTAGAGGTTGCCGCCGCGGAAGCGGCGGTCGCCGCGGCCGAAGGCGACGGCGCTGACCCTGCCGACGCCGGAGGCGACGATGCAGCCCCGTCCGCGGCGGTCCACCCGCCACACCTTCTGACCGCCGTTGGCGGCGACGAAGAGGTTGCCGGCACGGTCGCGGGTCATGCCGTCGAAGCCGGAGAACATGTCCTCCGGAGCCGCGGCGAAGAAAGTCGTCACGTTCGACGGGTGTGCGATCTCGACCCGGGCGATCGCCGAGGACTGGAAGGTCTGGGCCGCGTAGAGGTAGCGGCCGGCACGGTCGACGACGAGGCCGTTGCCCGAGTTGACCTCGGCCCAGTGGTTGCGAACGACGCCGTTGCGGACGCGGTCGAGGAACTTGCCGAAGTCGTTGGAGGCGTAGATGGCGCCGTCGGGAGCCCTTGCGACGCCGTTGGCCATCCCCAGCCCGCGGGCGAAGAGCCTGCGCGAGCCGGTCAGCGGGTTGACCGAGAAGAGGCCCGCCCGGGGATCGGTGTCGCCCCGGGTGCCGTTGGCGACGCTGTCGCCGTAGCCGACGATCAGCCGTCGCTGGTGGAAGACCATGCCGCCGGGGCTGTCGATCCCGGGGCTGAGGACCCTCGGCGGCGCGCCCGGATGGTCGACCTTCATCAGCCGGCCGGGCTGACCGCTCGGCGTCGAGCTGAAGTAGAGCCGTCCGGCGCGGCCGACGATCACCGACTCGAGCAGGCCCTGGCCGGAGTAGAGGGTGCGCGGCGTGGCGCTGCCGGCGCAGGGGGGCGCGGGGGCGGCGGGCGCGGAGGCGGGCAGCGACAGGCCGGCGGCGAGAACCGCCAGAGCCACGGCTGCCCTTCCCGTGTGCTTCATCGGCCGCTCCAGGCTATCCGCGGCGGGCCGCTGGTGCTCAAGCGGCGACCGGCTCACCTCTCGGGCTGCGGCTCTCGACCACCAGCCGGGTGCCGGTGCGGGGCGAGAAGGTGACGTTGCGGCGCCCGACCCGCTCTGGCGCCGGGTCCGCCGCGCGCAGCTCGCAGCGGCCGAGGACGTCGCGCAGGACGACCCTCATCTCGAACTCGGCGAAGGCGGCGCCGAGGCAGCGGCGGATCCCGCCGCCGAACGGGATCCAGCCGTAGGTCTCGGGAGGGTTGTCGAGGAAGCGCTCCGGCCGGAATGCGTACGGCTCCGGGTAGAGGTCCGGGCGGGTGTGGGTGAGCCAGATCAAGGGGCTCAGGTCGGTGCCGGCGGCCAGCCTGAACCCGTCCACCTCGAGGTCGTGGGCGAGGCGCCGCCCGGCGATCGGCACGACCGGCCGCAGGCGCAACGACTCGGAGATGGTCGCCCGCAGGTAGGCGTCCTCGCCGCCGGCGATCTCCTCGCGCAGGCGGGCCAGGGCTCCGGGGTGGCGGAGCAGCAGGTCGAAGGTCCAGGCGAGGGCGGTGGCGGTGGTCTCGTGCCCGGCGAGCAGCAGGGTCATCAGCTGGTCGCGGAGCTCCTCGTCGCCCATCTGCTCGCCGTCCTCGAAGCGGGCGCAGGCGAGTGCGGCGAGGATGTCCTCGCGCTGCTCGAGCTCCGGGTCGGCGCGGCGCTCGGCGATCTCGGCGAAGAGCTCGGCGTCGACCTCGCGGCGGAGGCGCTCGAAGCGTCCGTAGGGTCCCCGCTCTCCGAGCGGCCGGGTGGCGAGCCCGAGCAGCTGCAGCGAGGGGGCCGCGGTCATGTGGAGCATCCGGCGGAGCAGGTCGCGGAGGCGATCCAGCCGCGCCGGGTCGGTGACGCCGAAGACCGCCCGCAGGATCACTTCGAGGGTGACGGCCTGCATCCGGGGGTGGATCGGAAACTCGGTGGCCAGCGGCCAGCGGTCGATCTCCCGTTGGACGACCTCCTCCATCACCGACTCGTACTCCCGCATCCGCTCGCCGTGGAACGGGGGCAGCATCAGCTTGCGGCGGCTCAGGTGCTCGGCGCCCTCCAGCAGCAGGATCGAGCGGGGGCCGAGCAGGGGCTCGAGGACGAGGTTGCGGCCGGGCGGCAGGCCGTTGTCGCGCTCGCTGTAGACGGCCCGCACGATCTCCGGGTCCGAGAAGAAGACGAGCGGGGTCTTGAAGCCGATGAACTTGACGCTGAACGTCTCCCCGTAGCGGCGGCGCGACTCCTCCATGAAGGCGATCGGCCGGTAGAACCAGCGCAGCGTCTGGATCACCGGATGCTGCCGCGGCCCGGGCGGAAATCCGTTCTCGACGGCGGACGCCATGTCTATAGAGTCGCGGATCGGACACGGAACCGCCGAACGGCAAGCGATCGAGGACTCCGGTGAGCAAACACACGGCCAAGCGGATCGAGGACATCGAGGCGGTTCGGGGCGCCTTCCGCCGGGTCCGTGACGAGATCGGCGTCAGCTCCTTCGGCATCAACGTCATCGACTATCCCCCGAATGCCGAATGGTCCCCCGACCATGCGGAGCCCGATCAGGAGGAGGTCTACGTCACCCTCAGCGGCGCCGGCGAGATCGACGTCCAGGGCGAGCGGATCCCGCTCGACCCGGGTGTGCTGATCCGCATCGCGCCGGGCACTCGCCACAAGATGCTGCCTGGACCGGAGGGGATGCGGGTGCTGGCGCTCGGCGGGATCCCGGGGCGCCCCTACGAGCCTCCCGACTTCAGCAAGCTCGAGATCGACGGCGAGGGGGCGCCGGAGCCGGACTTCACCGTCCGCCGCATCGACGAGATGGAGTCGACCTTCCGAGGAGGCATGCTGAAGGCGCGCGCCGAGCTTGGCGTCAGCGCGTTCGGCATGCAGATCCTCGAGTTCCCCGCGAACGCCGACCGCTACCCCGAGCACGACCACGCCGAGGCAGGCCAGGAGGAGGTCTTCCTGGTCCTCGACGGCGAGGCCGAGCTCGAGGTCGACGGGGTCGCGCTGAAGCTCGACCCGGAGACGATCGTGCGGGTCGCGCCGGAGGCGAGGCGCAAGCTCCGCACGCGCGGATCGCCGGCCCGGATCCTCGCCCTCGGAGCTACCCCCGGCCGGGCATTCGAGCCGGTCGGGCTCACCGAGCTCGGCCAACCGGATCCGCTGGACGGATAGCTAGCATCGGAGGGGCCTCGTGACGACCACGATCGACGAACTGAAGCTGCTCTCCTCGGGCAAGGTCCGGGAGGTCTACGAGTACGAGGGCGACCTGCTGATGGTCGCCTCGGACCGGATCTCGATCTACGACGTCGTCCTGCCGACCGCGATCCCGGACAAGGGCGCCGTCCTCACCCAGATGTCGATCTTCTGGTTCGGCCTGACCGCCGGGATCGTCCCCAACCACTTCATCTCCGAGGATGTCCCCGAGGAGGTCGCCGGCCGCGGGGTGCGAGTCCGCAGGCTGACGATGTACCCGGTCGAGTGCATCGTCCGCGGCTACCTCTCGGGCTCGGGCTGGCGCGAGTACCGGGAGACCGGGGCGGTCTGCGGGATCGAGCTGCCGGCCGGCATGCGCGAGTCCGAGAAGCTGCCCGAGCCGATCTTCACCCCGTCGACCAAGGCCGAGCTCGGCGACCACGACGAGAACATCGACTTCGAGCGCGCGGTCGAGCTGACCGGCGACCGGGCCCTGATGGAGGAGCTGCGCCGGGCTTCGCTCGAGGTCTACACGCGGGGCGCCGAGCACGCCGCCGAGCGCGGGATAATCCTCGCCGACACCAAGTTCGAGTTCGGCTCATACGACGGGGCCGAGGTCGTGCTCGCCGATGAGGTCCTGACGCCGGACTCCTCCCGCTTCTGGCCCGCCGACACCTATGAGCAGGGCCGGCCGCAGCCCTCCTTCGACAAGCAGTACGTCCGCGACTGGGCCGACGAGCAGGGATGGGACCACACCCCGCCGGGGCCCGAGCTTCCCCCGGACGTCGTCGAGCAGACCCGGGCCAAGTACATCGAGGCCTACGAGCGGATCACGGAGCGTTCGCTCTAGATGACCCGCGCCCGCGTCCTGATCCGGCCGAAGGAGGGCATCCTCGACCCGCAGGGCAAGGCCGTCGAGAGGGCGCTGCCGGCGCTCGGCTTCGAGGGCGTCGGGCATGTCCGCGTCGGGCGGATGGTCGAGCTCGAGGCCAGCGACCCGGCCGAGTTGGACTCGCTCTGCGAGAAGCTGCTCGCCAATCCTCTGATCGAGGATTACGAGATCGAAGTGCTGTGATCTGGGGGTGCTCCAGTTTCCCGGCTCGTGCGATGAGCGGGATGCCCTCCACGCCTGTTCGCTGACCGGGGAAGCGCGCCTGGTATGGCACGAGAAGCGCGACCTGGAGGGCATCGACGCGGTCGTCGTTCCCGGCGGCTTCTCCTACGGCGACTACCTGCGGGCGGGGGCGATCGCCCGCTTCTCGCCGGCGATGGAGGCCGTGGCGGCGTTCGCCGCGGAGGGCGGCCCCGTGCTCGGGATCTGCAACGGCTTCCAGGTGCTCTGCGAGGCGGGCCTGCTCCCCGGTGCCCTCCTCCTCAACGAGAACCTCCGCTTCACCTGCCGCCAGGTGGAGCTGGTCGCGGCCGGGGCCGAGTCGGCCTTCACCCGCGAGATCGACGCCGGCGACACCCTTTCGATCCCGGTCAAGCACGGCGAGGGCCGCTTCTGGGCCCCGGAGGAGATGCTCGACCGGCTCGAGCAGAACGGTCAGGTCGCCTTCCGCTACGCGCCCGGCGAGAACCCCAACGGCTCGGTCCGCGAGATCGCGGGGGTCGTCAACGAGGCGGGCAACGTACTCGGCCTGATGCCCCATCCCGAGCATGCGGTCGATGCCCTGACCGGGTCCACCGACGGGCTGCGGATCTTCCGCAGCGCCCTCGCGGTGCCGGCATGAGCGAGGAGGCGGCGGTGGCCAGTCCGCCGGCCCCCCCGACCGGCGTCCCCGGCATCGACCGCGCGGTCGAGCTCGGGCTGACCGAGCCCGAGTACGCCCGCATTCGCGAGCTGATCGGTCGCGAGCCGAACCAGGTCGAGCTGGCGATGTTCTCGCTGCTGTGGTCCGAGCACTGCGCCTACAAGCACTCGCGCAAGCTGCTGCGGCGGCTGCCGACCGAGGGCGAGCGGGTGCTGATGGGCCCGGGCGAGAACGCCGGGGCGGTGGACATCGGCGCCGGTTACGCGATCGCCTTCAAGGTCGAGTCGCACAACCACCCGAGCGCCGTCGAGCCCTTCCAGGGCGCGGCGACCGGGGTCGGGGGGATTCTCCGCGACGTCTTCGCGCTCGGCGCGCGGCCGATCGCGGTCCTCGACTCGCTGCGCTTCGGCGAGCTCGACTCCGAGCGCTCGCGCTTCCTGCTAGACGGAGCGGTCCGCGGGATCGGCCACTACGGGAACTCGATCGGCGTGCCGACCGTCGGCGGCGAGATCTACTTCGAGCCGCCCTACGAGCAGAACTGCCTCGTCAACGCGATGTGCGTCGGGCTCGCGAGGACCGAGGAGATGGTGCGGGCGGCCGCTGCCGGAGTCGGCAACACGGTCGTCCTCATGGGCGCATCCACCGGCCGCGACGGGATCGGCGGCGCCTCCGTGCTCGCCTCCGCGGAGCTCGACTCCGAGGACGAGACGAAGCGCCCCAGCGTCCAGATCGGCGACCCCTTCGAGGAGTCGAAGCTGCTCGAGTGCTGCCTCGAGCTGCTCGGCAAGGGCCTGCTCGTCTCGCTCCAGGACCTCGGCGCCGCCGGCCTCACCTCCTCCGCGGGAGAGATGGCCTCCGCAGGCGGCGTCGGCATCGACATCGACGTCGGGCGGGTGCCCCTGCGGGAGCCCGGCATGGAGCCGTTCGAGATCATGGTCTCGGAGTCCCAGGAGCGGATGCTGGCCGTGGTCGAGCCGGAGAACGTCGCGGCGGTACGCGAGATCTGCACGAAGTGGCAGACCGGCTCGGCGGCGATCGGCGAGGTGACCGCGACCGGGTGCTTCCGGGTGCTGCGGGACGGGGACCAGGTCGGGGACATCCCGGTCGAGGCGCTGGTCGACGGCTGCCCCCTCTACGACCTCGATCCGGTCGAGCCCGACGGCTGGATCTACGGCAACCGCCGGACCGTCGCCGACGACGCCGGCGGCAACGAGCTGCTGCTGGCGCTGCTCGGCTCGCCCAACGTCGCCTCGAAGCGCTGGGCCTTCGGCCAGTACGACTCCGTGGTCGGGTCGCGCACGGTGCGGCGGCCCGAGTCCGCCGACGCCGCGGTCCTGCAGGTCCCCGAGGCCGGCAACGCGATCGCCGTCTCGATCGACGGCAACGGCCGCCGGGTCGCCTGCGAGCCCTACCTCGGCGCCGTCGAAGCGGTGCTCGAGTGCGCCCAGAACCTCGCCTGCGTCGGCGCCGAGCCGCTCGGCCTCACCAACTGCCTCAACTTCGGCAACCCCGAGAAGCCGGGTCCGGCCTGGCAGCTCGACCGTGCCGTCACCGGCCTCGCCGACGCCTGCGAGGCGCTCGGCGTCCCGGTCGTCGGGGGCAACGTCTCCCTCTACAACGAGGGCGGCGAGGGACCGATCTACCCGACGCCCGTGGTCGGCATGGTCGGCGAGCTTCCCGACCCGGCGCTCGCCGGGCGGAGCGGGTTCGGCAGCGCGGGCGACGGCCTCGCCCTCGTCGGCCCCTTCGCACCGTCGCTGGCCGGCTCCGAGCTGGCCAAGCAGCGGGGCGAGCTCGACGCCGGCCTGCCCGCCGCCGACGTGACGGCCGTGGCCTCCGCCTGCGCGGCGGTCCGCGACGCCGTCCGCGCCGGCCGCATCGTCTCCGCCCACGACATCTCCGACGGCGGCCTTGCCTGCGCCCTCGCCGAGTCGGCGATCGGCGGCGGGATCGGCGTCCGCGCCGACCTCGACCCGCTGGTCGAGGCCCGCGGCGGCTCCGGCGAGACCGCGCTCTTTGGCGAGGGCCCCGGCGGCTTCCTGCTCAGCGGCGACCGCGAGGAGCTGGAGGCTCTGGCGAGCGCCGGCGTCGACGTCCTCCTGATCGGCGAGGTCGGCGGCGACAGCCTCGAGATCGACGCCGCCGAGCTCACCGTGTCGGTCCCGCTCGCCGACGCCGCGCGGGCCTGGCGCTCGCTCGACGCTGTCGCGTAACGAAGGCGACGCGCGGCGGACCAAAGGGGGTGCGCACAATGCGCAGCCCCCACCGCATCCTCGTACCGCTCGCGATGCTGGGCGCGATCGGCGCCGGCTCGCTGGTGCTGCAGCGGTGGATCGCGGCGACGATCACCGCCGCCGTCGTCCTCAGCCTTGTCTGGGCAGCCGCCGTGGCGGCGGCGACGCTCGTCTACGCGCACCGCCGCCCGGGGCTGCTGGGCCCGGTTCTGGCCTCGCTCGTCCTGGCCGGGGTCGCGGCCTCGGCCGGCTACTGGTACTTCTCGGTGCGGGACGTCGTCGTCGACGAGGACGTGGTGGTGGCTACCGCCGCCGCGGAGGGGGACGAACGCGCCGCGGCGCTGCGGGGCGAGGATCAGGCGCGACGCCGGATCCCGGTCGAGGTGGCGCGCGGGTCCTTCACCGGCGAGGACGGGCACAGCGGCGCCGGCACCGCCGCCGTGATCCAGCTCCCGGGCGGCGGGCGCAGCCTGACCTTCACCCGCTTCGACGTCGATCCGGGGGTGGACGTCGACGTCTACCTGGTGCCCGGCGACGGCAGCGACGTCTCCGACCGGGTCGAGCTCGGCGGCCTGAAGGGGAACGTCGGCGACCAGCAGTACGAGATCCCGGCCGGCGCCGACCTCAGCCGCTACTCGACGGTAGTCCTGTACTGCGTGCCGTTCACGGTGCGGATCGCGATCGCGCCCTTGGCGTAGGGGCGGGTAGCCTGCCGCCTCCATGTCCGAGTGGTGGCGCGATGCGGTCGTCTATCAGGTCTATCCGCGGTCCTTCCAGGACTCCGACGGCGACGGGGTCGGAGACCTCGCCGGGATCGAGCGGCGGCTCGACCACCTGACCTGGCTCGGGGCCGACGCCCTCTGGCTCTCGCCGATCTACCCCTCCCCGCTGGCCGACTTCGGCTACGACGTCAGCGACCACACGGCGGTCGATCCGGTCTTCGGCACCCTCGCCGACTTCGATCGGCTGCTCGCGGCGGCGCACGAGCGCGGCCTGCGGGTGCTGCTCGACCTGGTCGCGTCGCACACCTCGATCGAGCACCCCTGGTTCCGCGATCACCCCGACTGGTACGTGTGGGCGGAGGGCGAGCGTCCGCCGAACAACTGGATCGCGGCGTTCGGCGGACCGAGCTGGTCCCGCCTTCCCGGCACCGACCGCTGGTACCTGCACTCCTTCTATCCGGAGCAGCCCGACCTCGACTGGCGCAACCCGGAGGTGCGGTCGGCGATGCAGGAGGTGGTCCGGTTCTGGATCGACCGCGGCGTCGACGGCTTCCGCGTCGACGCGGCCGACCGCCTGATCAAGGATCCGGAGCTGCGCGACGAGCCGGCCGCGACGGCGCCCTTCGGCCTCCCGCTTCCGCCCGAGGTTGCGGAGTGGGACTACATCCACTCCGGGAACGACCCGGAGATCCACCTCGCCCTGGCGGCCCTCCGCGAGGCGGCCGGCGATGCCCTCCTCGTCGGCGAGGTCTACCTGCCGAGCGAGCGGCTGGGCCCCTACCTCGACCACTTCGACCTCGTCTTCGCCTTCGAGCTCCTGCACTCGCCGCCGCGGGCCGAGCGCCTCGGCGAGGTGATCGCGGCGGGTGCCGAGCTCGGGCGGGTCGCCTGGGTCCTCTCCAACCACGACTTCCCCAGGCTCGCGACCCGCTGGGGGCCGCAGCCGGCCGCCGCCGCCGCGGTGCTCCTGCTGACCCTGCCCGGGGCCGCCTTTCTCTACCAGGGCGACGAGCTCGGCCTGGCGGACGGCCCCGGCGCAGATCCGCCACTCGACCGCCACGGCCGAGACGGCGCTCGGCATCCCTTCCCCTGGGGGGAGGGCGGCGAGGGCTTCAGCGACGCCGCACCGTGGCTGCCCGTGGCCACCGGAACCAGCCTCGCCGCGCAGCGCCGGCAGGAGGATTCCCCGCTCGGGGTCCACCGCAGGCTGATCGAGCTGAGGCCGGAGCTCGGGCCCGGCCTCGAGGTCGTCGCGGCGGCCGACGGGCTGCTCGCCTACCGGCGCGGCGACCACCTGGTGGCGGTCAACCTCGGCGACGCCGAGCGCCCGCTGCCCGATGACGCGCCCCCCTCGGTGCTGCTCGTCACCGCGGAGGACGGACTCCGGCGGGGGAGGCTCGCGCCGGGGGCGGGAGTGGTGCTGGCGCCCGGCTGAGGCAAGCGGTTCCTTCGTCGGGTGTTTAGTTGGGAGGTTCCCAGGGGTATTGATGGTCCGAAGGCCGGACCATTGGGCCGGCCTCGAGGAGAGATGAGGAAGCTCGCTTGAGAGAGAGGCTCTCGTTCCCCGCCGTCCTGGTCGCCGGCCTCATCGCCGCGGCGCTCGCGACGGGGTGCGGTGGCGACGACTCCGGCTCCGGATCGAAGACGCTGAGCTGGTTCGTCTTCAACGAGCCGGGCGGGGCGTACGCGAAGGCCGCCGAAGACTGCTCGAAGGCCTCCAAGGGCAAGTACGAGATCGAGTTCGAGCTGCTCCCCACCGACGCCTCGGTCCAGCGCGAGCAGCTCGTCCGCCGCCTCGGCGCCGAGGACTCCTCGATCGACATCATCGGCATGGACGTGATCTGGACAGCGGAGTTCGCGAACGCCGGCTGGATCGAGGAATGGACCGGCGCCCGCAAGAAGGCCGTGACCGAGAAGGTCTTCCCGAGCGTGATCGAGACCGCCTCCTTCGAGGGCAAGCTCTACGGGGCTCCGTTCACCTCGAACACGCAGCTGCTCTGGTACCGCAAGGACCGGGTGAAGAAGCCCCCGAAGACCTGGGACGAGATGATCAAGATGGCCGAGGAGATCGGGGCGGAGGGCAAGATCCAGGTGCAGGCGGCCCGCTACGAGGGCTTCACCGTGCTCGCCAACCAGCTGATCGAGTCGGCCGGGACACAGGTCCTCTCCGGGCCTGAAGAGGTCGACCTCGCCGAGGGTCCGACGGCCCGGGCGCTCTCGGTGCTCGGGCAGCTGGCGAACTCCTCCGCCGCCGCCACCGACATCGACACCTCGACCGAGGACACCGGCCGCCTCGCCTTCCAGGACGGCACCGCCAGCTTCATGGTCAACTACCCGTTCGTCTACCCGAGCGCCGAGGCCGAGGCCCCCGACGTCTTCAAGCAGATGGCTACGGCCCGCTACCCGGCCGTCGACGCTAGCCGGCCGAGCAGGCCACCGCTGGGCGGGATCAACCTCGGGATCAGCTCCTTCTCGGAGAACAAGGAGCTTGCCTTCGAGGCCGCCGAGTGCCTGCGCAGCAACGCCAACCAGGTGATCTCGGCCAACCTCGGCGGATTGCCGCCGACCCGCAGCGACCTCTACGACCAGAAGGGGGTGCAGGAGGCGTATCCAGGGTTCTCGGACCTGATCCGCGAGTCGATCAAGGACGCCGGGCCGCGGCCGCAGACCCCCGCCTACCAGGACGTCTCGCTGGCGATCCAGCGGGCCCTCCATCCGCCGTCGAAGATCGACCCGGAGGACCCGCAGCCCTCGGTCGACGAGCTTCGCGACAAGGTCGACCAGGCCGTGAAGAGGGAGGGGCTGCTCTGATGGAGGCGGCGACGGCCAACCGCAAGCCGGCCCTCAGCGAGCGCAGCCGGGCGGAGCGCCGCCTCGGCTGGATGCTCTGCGCCCCGGCGGTGATCGCGATGCTGGCGGTGACCGCCTACCCGATCATCTACGCGATCGTCCTCTCGCTGCAGAAGGTCGACCTGCGCTTCCCCGACGAGAGCGGCTTCGTCGGCCTCGACAACTACACCTCGGTGCTGACCTCCGACCTGTGGTGGACGGACGTCTTCAACACCCTCTTCATCACTGTGGTGTCCGTCTCGATCGAGCTCGTGCTCGGAATGGCGATCGCGCTGATCATGCACAGGGCGATCTTCGGCCGCGGGGTGATCCGCACCGCGGTGCTGATCCCCTACGGGATCATCACGGTCGTCGCCGCGTTCTCCTGGCAGTTCGCGTTCGCGCCCGACACGGGCTTCGTCAACAACCTGCCGCTGATTGCCGACGACAAGGCCTGGTTCGGCGACCGCTTCAGCTCATTCGTGGTGATCATCATGGCCGAGGTCTGGAAGACCACCCCGTTCATGGCGCTGCTCCTGCTCGCCGGGCTGGTGACGATCGACGACCAGCTCTACGAGGCCGCCAAGGTGGATGGCGCCAGTGCGGTCCAGCGCTTCTTCCGGATCACCCTGCCGCTGATGAAGCCGGCGATCCTGGTGGCGCTGCTGTTTCGCACCCTCGACGCCTTCCGGGTCTTCGACACGATCTTCATCATGACCAGGGGGGCGCTGGACACAGAGTCGGTGTCGATCCTCGGCTTCAACCAGCTGATCTCGCGACTCAACCTCGGGCTGGGATCGGCCGTGTCGGTGCTGATCTTCCTGTTGGTGCTGGTGATCGCGTTCATCTTCGTCCGCGGATTCGGCGTCCGGATGCAGGAAGGGCGGCCGGGAAGGTAGGCCATGGCGGAAAACGCACCAAAGCAATACGTGTTCTGGTCGATCGGGATGACGATCGTCCTGATCTTCGCCCTGCTGCCGGTGCTCTGGATCATCTCGCTGTCGCTGAAGCCGCCCGAGGTGGTCACCGACCAGAGCTTCATCCCGACCGAGGTGACCCTCGACAACTACAAGTCGCTGTTCGAGGGCGGGATCACCGACAGCCCGTTCCTGAAGCCGCTGATCAACTCGATCGTGATCGCCCTGATCTCGACCGCGATCTCGATCGTGCTCGCCTCGCTGGCCGCCTACGCGATCGCCCGCCTCGACTTCCCGGGCAAGACCCTGATCCTCGCCGGCGCCCTGGCGATCGCGATGTTCCCGCCGATCTCGACGGTCGGGCCGCTGTTCGACATGTGGAGGTCGCTGGGCCTCTACGACACCTACCTGGGCCTGATCATCCCGTACCTGACGTTCTCGCTGCCGCTGGCGATCTACACCCTCGTCGCCTTCTTCCGCGAGATCCCCTGGGACCTCGAACAGGCGGCCCAGGTGGACGGTGCGACACCGTTCCAGGCGTTCACCAAGGTGATCGTCCCCTTGGCGGCGCCGGGGGTGTTCACCGCGGCGATCCTCGTCTTCATCTTCGCGCTCAACGACTTCGTCTTCGCGATCTCGCTGACGTCCTCGGACGCCTCGCGAACCGTGCCGGCGGCGCTCGCGTTCTTCACGGCGGACTCGCAGTTCGCCGAGCCGACCGGAAACATCGCCGCGGCCGCGGTCGTGGTCACGGTTCCGGTCATCATCTTCCTGGTGATCTTCCAGCGGCGGATCGTCGCGGGCCTGACGGCCGGGGCAGTCAAGGGATAAAGGAGCTAGAGACCGATGGCAGACATTGCCCTCGAAGGAATCAGCAAGACGTTCGCCGACGGCTACGAGGCCGTCAAGGACATGGACCTCGAGATCAAGGACGGCGAGTTCATGATCCTCGTCGGGCCCTCCGGCTGCGGCAAGTCCACGGCGCTGCGGATGATCGCCGGGCTCGAGGACATCACCGACGGCAACCTGAAGATCGGCGGCGACGTCGTCAACGGCAAGGCGCCCAAGGACCGGGACATCGCGATGGTGTTCCAGAACTACGCGCTCTACCCGCACATGACGGTGCGCGAGAACATGGGCTTCGCGCTCAAGCTCGCCGGGGCCGACAACGAGGAGATCGACCGCAAGGTCGACCGACGCGGCGAAGACGCTCGACCTCGAGCAGCACCTCGACCGCAAGCCGGCGAACCTCTCCGGCGGCCAGCGCCAGCGCGTGGCGATGGGGCGGGCGATCGTCCGCGACCCGAAGGCCTTCCTCATGGACGAGCCCCTCTCCAACCTCGACGCCAAGCTGCGCGTGCAGATGCGGACCGAGGTCGCCAAGCTGCAGTCGCGGCTCGGGACGACGACCGTCTACGTGACCCACGACCAGACCGAGGCGATGACCCTGGGCGACCGGGTCGCGGTGATGCGGGCCGGCCTGTTGCAGCAAGTCGGCACCCCCGCGGAGCTCTACGAGCGGCCCAAGAACCTGTTCGTGGCGGGTTTCATCGGCTCGCCCGCCATGAACTTCATGCCGGCGACGATCGACGGCAACCGGATCAAGCTGCCGTTCGGCGAGTCCGAGCTGCCCGAGGAGCTGCGCGGCGCCGGCGAGGGCTCGCGCACCGTGATCGCCGGAATCCGGCCGGAGAGCTTCGAGGATGCGTCGCTGGTGGGAGACGCCAAGGAGCGGGGAACGACCTTCAGGGCGAAGATCGACCTGGTCGAGTCGATGGGCTCGGAGCTCTACGCCTACTTCAACCTCGAGACGGAGGGGATGCAGTCCGACCAGCTCCAGGAGCTGGCCCAGGACTCGGGCGCGGGCGAGGTGCCGCAGGGCGAGGAGGGCCAGGTGGTGGCGCGGCTGGACGCGGCCAGCGAAGCCAAGCGCGGCGAAGAGGCCGAGCTCTGGGTCGACACCACCAAGCTGCACCTCTTCGATCCGGAGAGCGGCGACAGCCTGCTCAAGCGCGGCTGATCCTCAACGGCGCAGGCCGCCGCGAAGCATGTGCTCGATCGTGTCCTCGTCGGGCTGTTCGGGCTTGGCGAGCTCCACGCGGAGCCGCTCGATCACCTCGTCGTTCCACTCGTGCGTGCGGAGCAGCAGATAGCGCAGGCTGCCGACGCGAACGTAGGCCTCGGCCTCGTTCGAGGCGCCGATCAGGTCGGCCTCGCGCAGCATCTCGACGACCGGCTCGTACTCCTCGCGGAACCAGATCTCGGCGACCTGCTCGCGGGTCAGGAACTCGCGCCGCTCCTGCATCAGCCGGAAGCCCCAGGCCTCGACTCCCTCGGCCATCCCCGCGTACCAGGAGCGGTTCTTGAGTCTGATCCGCGAACGGGCGGCGGGCGGCAGGGGCACCCGCTCGAAGAAGAGGCGCTCGTGACTCTTCAGGGCGAGATCGCGGATCTGGATGTCGCCGGCCTTGACCTTGGTGACGATCTCGGTGACGTAGGCGTCGATCGTGTCCAGTCCCATCTCGCGGGCGACCGAGACGCGGTGATGCCCGTCCTCGACGAAGTGCAGGTCACCCACCCGGAAGACGGAGACCGGCGGCATCGCCTCACCGCGCCGCATCGCCTTGGCGATCCGCTCCCAGCGCTGGCGGACCCGCCGCGAGGTGGGCCGGAAGCTGCGGTCGAAGTCGCGCGAGCGATCCACCGAGCCGACGATCGAGTCGAGCTCGATCACCTGCAGCCCGAGCCGCTTCTCGCCGACCTTGCCGAGCGCCGCCACCACCTCGTCGAACGGCAGCACCAGCCCGACGTCATCGGGCTCGCGGCGGAGCCGCGCCGAGAGCCGTGAGAGGACCTGCCGCCGCCGCGCCCGGCTGAAGTCCGATTGCGCGTCCTGATCCGAGAATCCCGTGTCTCCGCGCATGCCTCCAAGGTACCCGCCGGGCGCCGCGCGCAGACTCCCGCTCCCCGAGGGCTGCGCCCGCCCCCGCTGCTACCCTGCGAGTGCAGGCAGCCGCCTGCGTTTCCTACTCCATCTCTCAGCCCTGCGCCGAGAAAAACCCTTGACTGAGCGGCCCCTGATCGACCGCGAGGGTCCTCGCGATGAGTGCGGCGTCTTCGGTGTGTTCGCGCCTGGACACGACGTCGCCCGCCTCGCCTACTTCGGCCTCTACGCGCTCCAGCACCGCGGCCAGGAGTCGGCGGGGATCGCCACCTGCGAGGGCGGGCACATCACGACGATGCGCGATGCGGGCCTCGTCAGCCAGGTCTTCGACGAGGAGAAGCTGCGCGCGCTCGAGGGCGACATGGCGATCGGTCACGTCCGCTACTCGACCACCGGCGGCGGCTCGTGGGAGAACGCCCAGCCGATCTGGCGCGACGACGGGCGGGAGCTCGCCCTCGCCCACAACGGCAACCTGACGAACGCCGTCGACCTATACAACGGGCTGCGCCGCAAGGGGCTCGAGTTCCGCGGCACCTCGGACTCGGAGATCATGGCGGCGCTGCTCTCCTCAAACTACGGCCGCCACATCGAGGACGCCGTCGCCGACGTGATGCCCCGCCTCGAGGGCGCCTACTCGACCGTCGTGATGACCAAGCACGCGATCGTCGCCTTCCGCGACCCCTACGGGGTGCGGCCGCTCTCGCTCGGCCAGCTCGACGACCGCTACGTGGTCGCCTCGGAGAGCTCCGCCTTCGACATCATCGGCGCCAAGCTGCTGCGCGAGGTCGCGCCGGGCGAGATGGTCTCGCTCACCGAGCGCGGCATCGAGACCCGCCAGGTGGTCGAGTCCGACCGCCCCGCGATCTGCGTGTTCGAGCACATCTACTTCTCCCGCCCCGACAGCCGCCTCGAGGGCAAGGTCCTGCAGCAGGTACGCGGGCGGATGGGAGAGATCCTCTGGGACGAGTCGCCGGTCGACGCCGATCTCGTGATCTCGGTGCCCGACTCCGGCAATCCCGCGGCCGCCGGCTTCGCCCGCGCTTCCGGGCTCCCCCGCGACGACGGGCTGATCAAGAACCGCTACGTGGCCCGCACCTTCATCCAGCCCGGCCAGGAACTGCGCAAGCACGGGCTGCGGATGAAGTTCAACCCGCTTCCCGAGATCGTCGCGGGCCGGCGGATCGTGGTCGTCGACGACTCGATCGTCCGCGGCAACACCACCCGGCAGATCATCGGCATGCTGCGCGATGCGGGCGCCAGCGAGGTGCACCTGCGGATCTCTGCCCCGCCGATCCGGCATCCCTGCCACTACGGCGTCGACATGTCGACCCGCGAGGAGATGATCGCCCACGGGCGCACCGTCGACGAGGTGGCTGCCGAGATCGGCGCCGACTCGCTCGCCTATCTCTCGATCGAGGGTGTCTACGAGGCGGTCGGCACCCCGCGCGAGGTCCACTGCGACGCCTGCTTCACCGGCTACTACCCGCTCGGCGACGATCCCGACAGCGCGGACGGCAAGTACGCGCTCGAGGAGATCGCGGTCGTCCCGGCCTCCTAGCCCTGACCACGCCTGCGGGGGAGAAAGGCCGCCCCGGAGGCGCTCATACTCCGGTGCCCGTGTCCCGCCCCGATCCAGCAGCGGCCCTGCGCCGGCATTTCGGCCACGCCTCGTTCCGCCCGGGGCAGCTCGACGCCGTCGAGGCGGCGCTCGACGGCCGCGACGTCCTCCTCGTGATGCCGACCGGGGCCGGCAAATCGGTCTGCTACCAGCTGCCGGCCCTTCTCGACGGTCGCCTTTCGGTGGTCGTCTCGCCGCTGATCTCGCTGATGGCGGACCAGGTCGGCGGCCTCGGCGAGCACGCCGAGCTGATCAACTCCCAGCGCGACCCCGCCGACAACCGGCTGGCGCTGGAGCGGGCACTGGGCGGCGAGGTGGTCCATGCTCTACGTCGCCCCGGAGCGTTTTGCGGCGGGAGGCTTCGCCGACAGCCTCGCCGCGGCCGAGATCGGCCTCTTCGTCGTCGACGAGGCCCACTGCGTGAGCCAGTGGGGTCACGACTTCCGGCCCGACTACTTCCGGCTCGGGGAGGTGGCCCGGCGGATCGGCGCGGCCTCGATCTTCGCGGCGACCGCGACCGCGACGCCGCGGGTGAGCGCCGACATCGTCGAGCGCCTCGGGCTCTCGGAGCCGCTGCGGATAACGACCGGGTTCGACCGGCCCAACCTCTCCTACGACGTCGTCCGGGCGCCCTCGGAGCGGAGCAAGGAAACCGCGATGCTGGCACTGCTCGCCGAGCCCGGCGCGCTGCCGGCGATCGTCTACTCGGGCACTCGCCGCAAGTCGGAGGAGACCGCCGGGCGTCTGCGGGCCGAGCTCGGTGTTCCGGTTCCCTGTTACCACGCGGGCATGGAGAGGGAGGAGCGCGCCGAGGCGCAGCGAGCGTTCATGTCGGGCGAGGCCCCGGTCGTCGTCGCCACCAACGCCTTCGGCATGGGCATCGACAAGGCGGACGTGCGCACGGTGGTCCACGAGACCGTGCCCACCTCGCTCGAGGCCTACTACCAGGAGGCCGGCCGCGCCGGCCGCGATGGGCTGCCCTCGCGCTGCGTTCTCCTCGCCGAGAACCGCGACAAGGGACTACACGTCTTCTTCATCAACCAGGTCGACGACCCGCGGGCCAAGCAGCACCGCTGGCGCCAGTACCGCGAGATCTGGGGGTTCGTCGACGGCGAGTCCTGCCGGCGGGCGGCGATCCTCCGCCACTTCGGCGACCGCGCCCGGCCCGAGGCCCTGGCGCGTTGCTGCGACGCCTGCGACGGGCCGCTTGAGCGGGTGGCGGCCCGGCCGCCGCGGGGGCGCCGGCAGGCGGAGGCGGGCGCGGGAGGCGACATCGAGTCGGCGATCATCGAGGTCGTCGCGGCCGCGTCGCCGCCGGTGGGCCGCACGCGCGCCGTCGAGATCCTCCGCGGCGGCCGCAGCAAGGTGGTCCGCAAGTACGGCTACGACGAGCTGCCCCGCTACGGCGAGCTCCACGACTGGCGCGCCCCGGAGCTGCTCAGCCGCGTCGACGAGCTGCTCGACGCGGGGAGGCTGCGCTCGACCGGCGGCAAGTTCCCGAAGCTGATGGTCGCCGCGTGAGGGCCTTCCGGGTCGTCGTCCTCGCCTCCGGCAACGGCACCAACCTGCAGGCGATCCTCGACCAGCTCCACGGCAGGCCAGCGGCCGTGGGGACGCCGGTGATCGAGGTCGCCGGCGTCGGCTCCGACAAGGCGGAGGCGCGGCGCGCTCGAGCGGGCGCGGAGCGCGGGGGTCGAGACCGCCGTCTTCGCAGGAGGCGACTACGAGAGCCGCTCCGCCCGCGACGCCGCGCTCGCCGACTGGATCGAGTCGCGGCAGGCCGACCTGGTCGTGCTGGCCGGCTACATGCAGCTGCTCTCGCCGGCGTTCGTCGCCCGCTTCCCGAACCGCGTGGTCAACGTCCACCCCGCGCTGCTGCCGTCCTTCCCCGGCCTCGATGCGGTCGGACAGGCGCTCGAGTACGGGGTGCGGGTGACCGGGGTCAGCGTCCACTTCGTCGATGAGGGAGTCGACTCCGGGCCGGTGATCCTGCAGCGGCCCGGTGCCCGTGCCCGCCGACCGCGACCGGGAAGCGCTCGAGGATGAGATCCACCGCACCGAGCACGAGGTCTACCCGGAGGCGATCCGCATGATCGCCGAGGGCAGGGTTAGGATCGACGAGCGCAACCCCCGACTGGTCGTGATCGATGAGTGACGCCCACCAAAGACTGCAGCGGAGGCGGCAGCGGCGGCCTCGCGACCGCGGCCGAGGCGGGCGCCGTCGACTCCGAGGGCAGCAGCCTGCGGGTGCGGCGGGCGCTGATCTCGGTCTCCGACAAGACCGGGGTCGCGGACTTCGCCAGCGGGCCTCGCCGAGGCTCGGGGTCGAGATCCTCTCCACCGGCGGCACCGCCGCCGCGCTGCGCGAGGCCGGGGTCGAGGTCACCGATGTCGCCGAGTTCACGGGCTCGCCCGAGATCCTCGGCGGGCGGGTGAAGACGCTGCACCCGCGGCTGCACGCGGCGCTGCTCGCCCGCCGCGACGACCCCGAGCACATCGCGACCCTCGAGCGCGAGGGGATCGAGCCGATCGACCTGGTCTGCGTCAACCTCTACCCGTTCGAGAAGACGATCGCCGACCGCGAGGTGGATCCCGACGTTGCGATCGAGAACATCGACATCGGCGGGCCGACGATGATCCGCGCCGCGGCCAAGAACCACCGCAGCGTGGCCGTGCTTGTCAAGCCGGAGTCCTACGACGCCGTGCTCGCCGAGCTCGAGGAGTCCGGCGGGGAGATCTCCGAGCCGACCAGGCACTGG
Source organism: uncultured Actinomycetes bacterium (assembly GCA_963720015.1). Classification (GTDB taxonomy): domain Bacteria; phylum Actinomycetota; class Thermoleophilia; order Solirubrobacterales; family 70-9; genus DATFPK01. The sequence continues at coordinate 254,119 of CAVREA010000001.1, forward strand.
CTGGCCAACGAGGCGTTCGCGCAGACCGCCCGCTACGACGCCGCGATCAGCCGCTGGTTCTCGACCCATTACGAGGACTACCCCGAGCACCTCGCGTTCGCCTACGAGAAGGTCCTCGACCTCTCCTACGGAGAGAACCCGCACCAGCGGGCCGCGCTCTACGCGGAGGTCGGCAACCGCTCCCACGTGCTCTCGCGGGTCTCGAAGCTGCACGGGCGGGCGCTCTCCTTCAACAACGTCCTCGACCTCGACTCGGCCCGCCGCCTGCTCGGCCGATTTCGCCGAGCCCGCCTGCGTGATCGTCAAGCACAACAACCCCTGCGGGGTCGCCGTCGGGGAGGACGCCCTCGACGCCTACGGCAAGGCGCTCGCCTGCGACCCGATGTCGGCCTTCGGCGGGGTGATCGCGCTCAACCGCCCGGTCGGACGCGAGCTGGCGGAGGCCCTGCACGAGAACTTCGTCGAGGTCCTGATCGCGCCCGGCTACGACGAGGACGCCCTCGAGGTGCTCCAGCGCAAGGAGGCGATCCGGATCCTCGCCGACGAGGAGCGCCGCCGGCAGGACCCCGCCGAGCGCGACCTGAAGCGGGTCCGCGGCGGGCTGCTGATCCAGGACCGCGACGGCGATCCAGAGCCGCGCGAGCTGATGGAGGCGGTGACCCGGACCGAGCCGACCGAGGCGCAGTGGCGCGACATGCAGTTCGCCTGGACGGTGGTGCGCCACGTGCGCTCGAACGCGATCGTGCTGGCCAAGGACGGGGCCACGCTCGGCATCGGCGCCGGCCAGATGAGCCGCGTCGACTCGGTCCGGCTCGCGGTCGAGAAGTGCCGCGAGGCCAGGGGCGATGAGGCGGATGGGCTGCTCGCCGGCTCAGCGGTCGCCTCCGACGCCTTCTTCCCCTTCGCCGACGGCCCCGAGACGGCGATCGAGGCCGGCGCCACCGCCGTGATCCAGCCCGGGGGATCGAAGCGCGACGCCGAGGTGATCGAGGCCTGCGACGAGGCCGGCGTCGCCATGGTCTTCACCAAGCGCCGCCACTTCCGGCATTAGGCGGCACGCGTGCGGAGTTTCGTTCCGTGCGATGTCCGCAGTTGAAGGCAACTAAAGTCAGGGCAATCGCCCGGGGGCGTGGCCCGAAGGTCGGGCTGCAGACTTTTAATCTGCTGGTCTCGGTTCGATTCCGAGCGCCCCCATCATCCGAGCTCAGGCAAGCCCTCCTCCGGCGTCGATGCCTCGGCATGGAGGCGCCTCGGGATCCGCCCTGCCCGGCGCGCCTCGTATCCGGCCTCGACCGCCTTGCGCATCGCCACCGCCATCCGGGTCGGGTCGGCGGCGCGCGAGACCGAGCTCGCCAGCAGCACCCCGTCGCACCCCAGCTCCATCGCCAGCGCGGCGTCGGAGGCGGTGCCGATGCCGGCGTCGAGGATCACCGGCACCGAGGCGCCCTCGACGATGATCGCGATGTTGTACGGGTTGCGGATCCCGGCTCCCGAGCCGATCGGCGAGCCCAGCGGCATCACCGCCGCGCAGCCGGCCTCCTCGAGGCGGCGGGCCAGGACCGGGTCGTCGTTGGTGTAGGGCAGGACGGTGAAGCCATCGGCGACGAGCTCATCGGCGGCGTCGACGAGCTCGACCGCGTCGGGCAGCAGGGTGCGGTCGTCGCCGATCACCTCGAGCTTGACCCAGTCGGTCTCGAAGGCCTCGCGGGCGAGCTTCGCGGTGCGAACGGCGTCGCGGGCCGTGTAGCAGCCGGCGGTGTTGGGAAGGGCGAAGAGCCCGAGCCGGTCGATCAGCTCGATCACCGAGCCCTTGGCCACCGGGTCGACGCGGCGCAGCGCGACCGTGACGATCTCCGTCCCCGAGGCCTCGATCGCCCGCTCCATCTGCTCGAGCGAGCGGAAGCCGCCGGTGCCGACGATCAGGCGGGAGCGCCAGGTCCGCCCGCCGAGATCCCAGGCGGCGGCCTCCGTCTCGGTCGCCTCCTCGGCCCCCCCTGGATCGCGGCCAGCACCTCGACCTTCTGTCCCTCGCGCAGGACCGTGGCCTCCCACTCGCCGCGGGGTACGACCTCGCCGTCGACGGCGACCGCCACTCCGCGGCCCTCGGGCGCGGCTCCGGCCTCGCGGACAGCCTCGGCCAGCGTCGCCGCATCGCCGAGCAGCCGCGGCTCGCCGTTGAGCTCGATCCTCATGCGCCCACCCCCGCCGTGGACGGACCGCGCGAGGCTCCGGTGCCCGGTCCCGCGATCAGCTCCGCGACCCGCTCGGCCGTCAGGGGAGCGAGCAGGATCCCGTTGCGGAAGTGCCCCGTTGCGAGGACCAGTCCCTCGAGCTCGCCCGGTCCGATCAGCGGCAGGTTGTCCGGGGTCGCCGGGCGCAGCCCCGCCGCGGCCTCGACCAGCTCGAGCTCGGCGACGTCCGGGAGGAGCCGGTACGCCTCGCGCAGCAGCTCGTGGACGCCGCCGGCGGTCACGGTCGTGTCGAAGCCGCGCTCCTCGACCGTCGCGCCGACGATCAGGCGCCCGTCTTCGCGGGGCACCAGATAGACCCGCTCCGAGGCGACGATCCGCCCGCAGACCGGCTCGGGCCCGCTCAGCTCGAGGATCTGGCCCTTCACGGGGCGAACGTGGGGACGGGCCCCACGGGGAAGCCAGTCCGCTCCCCAGCAACCGGTCGCCAGCACCGTGTGGGCGGCTTCGAACGTCTCGCCGTCCTCCGTCCTCACGCCATGCAGGCGCCCGCCGGTGATCAGGCCTTCGACGACCGCCGCGCCGCTCCGGATCTCGACCCCGAGGCGCGCGAGGCCCGCCAGCAACGCAGCCGAGAGCGCCCGCGGGTCGACGGCTGCCTCCCCGGGAACAGACACCCCGCCGTTGAGCGAGGGGGCGAGCCCCGGCTCGAGCCGGCGGCAGGCGCGCGGGCCGAGCCACTCGGCGGCGAGGCCCAGCGAGCGCTGCAGGTCGTGATGGCGGTGCAGCTCGGCCGCCTCGTCGCGGTCGAGCGCCACGTGCAGGGCTCCGTCACGCGAGTAGCCGACCTCGACGCCGCCCGCCACCTCGAGCCGCGACACGAAACCCGGGTAGAGGCGGGCCGCCTCGAGCGTGAGATCGAGCAGCTCCCTCTCGCCGAACTCGAGCTCGCCGACCGGCGCCAGCATCCCGGCGGCCACCCGCGTCGCCCCGGCGGACGGCCGATCGCGATCGAGGACGACGACCCGGGCACCGCGCTCGGCGAGCGCCCAGGCGCAGCTGAGGCCGATCACGCCGGCGCCGACGACGACCGCGTCGTGGCTTCGGTTCTGGCTTGTCTCGGGCAGGACCTCTTCCTTCCTACACCGGCATTACCCGGATCAGGTTCAGACGGTCGGCGGCGCCGCAGCCGCCCTCTCAGCCCATGGCTTCCGGGCTCCCGTTGTCTTTCGATGGTACTCCAGGGCAGCAGCGATAATGGCTGCATGGGCGTATCGCCAACCGAGCTCGCAGAACGCGCCGTCGAGCATTTCAACCGCGACTTCGGCGACCTTTCCCCCGGCAGCGTGCCCGCGGACACGCGCGCGCTCTGGGTTGACGAGCCGGTGATCGTTCCCCTGCGCGCCGCTCTCGAGGGCACTGTCTACAGCGGCCCGGACGCCCTCGAGGACTTTCACGCCGCATCGGTCGAGAGCTGGGATTCGCTTCGGATAGACGCCGAGGGGTTCGAGACCGTCGGCGACGCAGCCTGCGTCGTGAGCGGCACCCTGAACGGTCGCGGGCGCGCAACCGGCGCCGAGACGAGGATGACCGTCGCCTTCGTGATCGAGGTCGCATCGGACCGGATCGCCGCGGCCAGGATCTTCCCCTCCCGCGAGGCCGCGCTCGAGGCGGCGTCGGCATGAGCTTCGCCCTCCCCGACTCGGCCGGCGCCCTTCGCCGCGAGCGGCTGCGCACCGCCCGGCTCTACTTCGTCTGCGACGCCCGCCCCGGCGGAGATGACCCCGAGGCGCTCCTGCTCGCCGCGCTCAACGGCGGCGTCGACATCGTCCAGCTGCGCGAGAAGGAGCTGGAGCGGCGGGCGGCCGAGCGCTCGGGCGCCACCTTCCGGCGGCTCTGCGACACCTACAGCGCCCTCTTCACCGTCAACGACGACCCCGGTCTGGCGGCCGCCTGCGGCGCCGACGGAGTCCACGTGGGCCAGGACGACCTGACCGTCGCCGCGGCCCGGGCCGCGCTCGGCCCCGGCGCCATCGTCGGGCTCTCCACCCACACGCCCGAGCAGGTCGCGGCGGCGAACGATGCCGCCGGGGCCGACCGTCCCGACTACATCAGCGTCGGCCCGATCTGGGAGACGCCCACCAAGGAGGGGAGGCCAGCCGTCGGCCTCGAGCTGATCGAGTACGCGGCGGCGCACTCCTCCCTCCCCTTCTACGCGATCGGCGGCATCAACCCGGGCAATGCGGCGCAGGTGGTCGGGGCCGGGGCGCGGCGGCTCTGCGTGGTGCGGGCCATCCACGACGCCGAGGATCCGGGCGCGGCCGCCGTCGAGCTGCGCCGGGCGTTCGCCGCGATCGGGGAGGTCGCGCCCGGTGCCTAACCGCGAGCGCCGCAGGTCCGAGATGCGCAAGCGCAAGCAGCGCGGCGCCCAGGGCCGCGGGGACGCCTCGGGAAACGGCGACGGCGAGGCGCCTCCCCTCTCCGCGCGCGAGCGGATGGAGCGCGGCTACGCCCGCGCCGAGGAGCGCAACCGCGAGGTCAGGGAGTCGCTGGAGCCGCTTGCCGAGGGCGAGCGCCCGACCGTGGTCACCGCCGCCGCGATCCTCTCCGGCGCCGTCGGCGTCCTCACCATGGGGGCATGGATCGCCGGGGTCGAGGTCGACGGCTCGCGGCCCGAGTTCGTCCAGGCCCTCGCGCCCGCGCTGCTGATGGGGCTGATGGCGTGGGGGATGTGGAGGGCCCGCTACTGGGCGGTGCTCGGCTTCCAGACCCTGCTCGTCTTCATCCTCTTCGCCGCCGCCTGGGGCCTCGCCACCGAGGCCGGGAACGTCCTCCAGGTGCTGGTGACCCTCGGTCTGCTCGCCGTGGCGGGCACGTTCTTCTGGTTCATGATCAAGGCGATGGCGCGGATCCAGATGCCCTCGCGGTGAGCCTCGACCGCGCTCGGATAGAGTCGAATGGATGCGCGCAAACCGCGAACGAGGTGACCGACTGAGATGGCTGACTCCTTCGACGTGATCGTTATCGGCGGCGGACCGGGCGGCTACGTCGCCGCGATCCGCGCCGCCCAGCTCGGCAAGAAGACCGCCGTGGTCGAGATGGACAAGCCCGGCGGGCGCTGCCTCAACTACGCCTGCATCCCGGCGAAGACGATGCTCAACACGGCCGAGGTCTACGAGCACGCCCGCGACAGCGCCGAGCTCGGAGTCAAGGTCGACGGCGCCTCGCTCGACTGGGAGGCCCTTGCCAAGCGGCGCGCCAAGGTCTCCGAGACCCTCTCCGGCGGGGTCAAGATGCTCTGGGACAAGAACAAGGTCGAGTGGATCGAGGGCAAGGGCGGGTTGACCGCGGACGGCGACGTGAAGGTCGGCAAGAAGACCTACGGCGCCGGCGCCGTGATCCTGGCCACGGGGTCCGTCGCCCTGCCCATACCGGGGGTCGAGTTCGGCGATCGCATCGTCGACACCTGGGGGGCCTGGTCGCTCCCCGAGCAGCCGAAGCGGATCGCGGTCGTCGGCGCCGGCGCCTCGGGCTCGGAGATCGCCTCCGCCTACATCCGCTACGGCACCGAGGTCGTGCTGGTCGAGATGCTCGACCAGATCCTGCCGCTCGAGGACAAGGACGTCGTCCGCGTGGTCGAGAGGATCTTCAAGAAGCAGGGCATCACGATCGCCACCGGCGCGCCGGTCGAGAACGTCGAGGCCGGCAAGGACTCGGTCAAGTTCAGCTACGGAGGCGAGTCCGCCGAGGTCGATTACCTGGCCATCGCCGGAGGGCGCGCGCCCGACGTCGAGGCCCTCAACCTCTCCGATGCCAAGGTCGAGACCGAGGAGAGCGGCCGGATCAGGATCGACGACTACCAGCGGACGTCCAACGAGAAGATCTACGCGATCGGCGACCTCGTCCGCGGCCCGGCGCTAGCCCACAAGGCCTCCGAGGAGGGGGTGATCGCCGCCGAGCATGCGGCCGGCGTGGAGACGCACCCGATCGACATCGACCTGGTCGCCGGCGCCACCTTCTGCCACCCGCAGGTCGCCAGCGTCGGCCTCACCGAGGCGCAGGCGAAGGAGGCGGGCCACGACGTCAAGATCGGCAAGTTCAAGCTCGGCGGCGCCGGCGCCTCGGTCGTCTACGACGACCGCGACGGGATCGTCAAGCTCGTCACCGACGCGAAGTACGGGGAGATCCTCGGCGCCCACATCGTCGGCAACCGGGCCTGCGACATGATCAGCGAGCTGGTCAACACGATGGCGCTCGAGGGCGGTTACCAGGAGCTGGCGCGCATCGTCCACCCTCATCCGACGATGTCGGAGGCGATCCTCGACGCCGCCCGCGCCGTCGACGGCTGGGCGACGCACGCCTAGGCGCTTGCCGGGCGCGACCTTCTACTTCGATCTGGGCTCCCCGTACGCCTACCTCGCCGCCGAGCGCGTCAGCGGGCTCTTCGCCGAGGCGGGGTTGGAGCAGCCGGAGTGGCAGCCGATCCTGCTGGGCGGGCTATTCCAGCGCTTCGGCCGCGACTCGTGGGGCCGGGGACCGGGACGGGCCGACGGGATGGCCGAGGTCGAGCGCCGCGCCTCCGCCTACGGGCTGCCGCCGGTCGCCTGGCCCGATCCCTGGCCCGGCAACACGCTGACCGCGATGCGGGCGGCCGTCTTCGCCAAGCAGACGGGCCGCGCCGTCTCCTTCGCGCTGGCCGCCTTCCGCCAGGCCTTCGCCGCCGGCCGCGACCTCACCGACCCCGACAACGTCGTGATCGCGGCGGCGGCCTGCGAGCTCCACCCGAACGCCGTCCTCAAGGCGGTCGAGACCGAGATCGTCAAGGTCTCCCTGCGCGAGGCGACCGACCTCGCGGGGGACCTCGGGGTGAGGGGCGTCCCCACTCTCCGGATCGGGGACGAGGTCTTCTGGGGAGACGATCGCCTCGAGGAGGGGATTGCCGCCGCCGCCTGATGGCCCCGGCGCGCCTGAGATAACTTAGGCGCGAGGAGACGCTTGGCAGACACGCAGACCACCGCAGCCAGCACGGAGCTTCCGGACGCGAAGGCCTGCCACGGGCTGCTCTCGCAGATGGCGCTGATCAGGCGCTTCGAGGAGGAAGCGGGGAGGCAGTACCAGAAGGCGAAGGCGGGAGGATTCCTCCACCTGGCGATCGGCGAGGAGGCGACGATCGTCGGCACGACCTCGGTGATGCGCGACGAGGACTACCTGATCGGCACCTACCGCACTCACGGTCACGCGATCGCGCGCGGCACCCATCCCAACCGCGTCATGGCCGAGCTCTTCGGGCGCGTCGACGGGACCTCGGGAGGGCGCGGCGGGTCGATGCACATCTTCGACCTCGAGAACCGCTTCATGGGCGGCTACGGCATCGTCGGCGGCAATCTCCCCCTCGCCGCCGGGCTCGGCCTCGCCTCCGACTACAAGGGCGAGGACTCGGCGACCGTCTGCATGTTCGGGGACGGCGCCTCCAACGCCGGCAACTTCGGCGAGACGATGAACCTGGCGGCGCTCTGGAAGCTGCCCGTCCTCTTCCTCGTCGAGAACAACCTCTACGGCATGGGGACCTCGGTCGAGCGCCACTCCGCCCAGACCGACCTCTCGAAGAAGGCCGAGGGCTACGGCGTTCCAGGGTGGCGGATCGATGGCATGGACGTGATCGCCGTCCGCGAGGGAGTAGAGGAGGGGCTGCGGCTGGCGCGCGAGGAGCGCCGGCCCCACCTGATCGAGGCCTTCACCTACCGGTTCCGCGGTCATTCGGCGGCCGATCCCGAGGTCTACCGCGAGAAGGAGGAGGTCGCGGAGTGGCAGGCCAAGGACCCGATCGAGACGTTCTCCAGGCGCTGCATCGAGGCCGGGGTCCTGGGCGAGAAGGAGGTCGAGGACATCCGCGCCGAGGCGGAGAGGAACGGTGCTCGAGGCGGTCGAGTTCGCCGACGCATCGCCCGAGCCGCCGCTCGACAGCCTCTACGACAACCTCTACGTCGTCTCCGACACGATGGGCTGGTACGCCGTCGACGAGCGCAGCCCGCTCCCCCACCGTGGCGAGCACGAGGCGGACGCGCCGCAGGCGGCCAAGGACCTCGCCGAGGCGGGCGCCGCGCACGCCGGAGCGCCCGCGGCCCCGCGGCCGAACCCCGCGAAGGAGGGCGACGCGACCGAGGGAACGGCGCAACGGGACGACCCCGACGAGGACGAGGAGACCTACCGCTGATGGCCCAGATGCGGATGCGCGAGGCGCTCCGGGACGCGATGGCGGAGGAGATGCGCCGCGACGAGTCGGTGTTCGTCATGGGCGAGGACGTGGCGGTCTTCAACGGCGCGTTCAAGGTCACCGAGGGCCTGCTCGACGAGTTCGGCGAGCGCCGGGTCCGGGACACGCCGATCTCCGAGAACACGATCGTCGGGACCGGGGTCGGCGCCGCGATGGGCGGCCTGCGGCCGGTGGTCGAGATCATGACCGTCAACTTCTCCCTGCTCGCCCTCGACATGATCATCAACCACGCCGCCTCGATTCCCTACATGTTCAACGGCCAGGTGCGGGTGCCGCTGGTGATCAGGATGCCGGGCGGCGGCGGCCACCAGCTGGGCCCGACCCACTCGCACAGCCTCGAGGCCCTCTACCTGCAGATCCCCGGCCTGCTCGTCGCCGCCCCCTCGACGCCGGCCGACGGCAAGGCGCTGCTGAAGGCGGCGATCCGCGACGACAACCCGGTCATCTTCATCGAGCACGAGACCCTCTACGGCGCCCGCGGCGAGGTGCCCGAGGGCGACGACGTCGTGCTCCGCTTCGGCGAGGCGGCGGTCAGGCGGGAGGGCTCCGACGTGACGGTGATCGGCGTACTCAAGATGGCGCAGGTCGCCGAGAAGGCGGCCAAGCAGCTCTCCGCCGAGCACGGGGTCGAGGCCGAGGTGATCGACCCGAGGACGCTGCGGCCGCTCGACCTCGACACGATTCTGGAGTCGGTTCGCAGGACGAACCGCGCGGTCGTCGTCGAGGAAGGCTGGCCGCACGGCGGCGTCGGGGCGAACCTCGCGACGCTGATCACCGAGCATGCCTTCGACCACCTCGACTCCCCCGTGCAGCGGGTCACCGGAGCGGACGTGCCGATGCCCTACTCGAAGCGGCTCGAGCAGGCCGCGATCCCGCACGAGGAGCATGTGGTCCAGGCCGCGCTGGCGACGCTCGAGGGGAGCTTGTGAGATGCGTGAGCAAGTTCCTAGAAACCATGCCGCCCCCGGACGCGAAGCGGAGGAGGTGGCATGACTGACATCGTCATGCCCCGCCTCTCCGACTCGATGGAGGAGGGCACGATCCTGAAATGGATGAAGGCGGTCGGCGACGAGGTCGCCGTCGGCGAGGAGCTGGTCGAGATCGAGACCGACAAGGCGAACATGGTCTACGAGTCGGACGCCGCCGGAACTCTGGTCGAGATCCTCGCCGAGGAGAACGACACGCTGCCGATCGGCGAGGTGATCGCCCGCGTCGGCGAGGCCGGCGAGGCGCCGAGCGGCAACGGCAAGGCGGAGAAGCAGGAGGAGCCTGAGGGGGACGCCGGCTCAGAGCCCGCGGCACCAGCGGCCGCCCCCGGACGCGAAGCGGAGGAGGCGGCCGCCACCGATCTGCCGTCCGGCCCCCCCGCAGGTCAAGACGCCGACGTTGGTCGCACGGGAGGGCCGGACGGCCGAGTGAAGGCGTCGCCCCTCGCGCGGCGGATCGCCGTGGAGAAGGGGCTCGACCTGGCGGCGCTCTCCGGTTCGGGACCGGGCGGGCGGATCGTCAAGGCCGACGTCGAGCGGGCGGCCGAGTCCGGCGCCGCGGCCCCGGCAGCCGCTGCGGCCCCGTCCGCGGAGCCGCCACCGGTGCCGGCGGGGGTGCCCGAGAGCCCGGAGACCGCCAAGGGGCGGACCACTACCCAGGAACTGACCAAGACCCAGCAGGTCGTGGCGCGGCGGATGGCGGAGTCGAAGGCGACTGCGCCTCACTTCTACCTGACCGCCGAGATCGACATGAGCCGCTGCGTCGAGGCGCGGGCCCGGATCAAGTCGGCCGCCGCCGAGGGCGAGGTCGTCCCATCCTTCAACGACATGGTGATCAAGGCCTGTGCGCTCGCGCTGCGCGAGTTCCCGCGCGCCAACGGCGCCTACCGCGACGGCCGCTTCGAGCTCTACTCGCGGGTCAACATCGGCGTCGCCGTGGCCGCCCAGGACTCGCTCGTCGTGCCGACCGTCTTCGACGCGGACCGCAAGGGCCTGCGCCAGATCGCAAGCGATGCCCGGGCGCTCGCCGCCCGCGTGCGGGACGGCCAGATCACCCCGCCGGAGCTCTCCGGCGGGACCTTCACCGTCTCCAACCTGGGCATGTTCGGGATCGACAGCTTCTCGGCGGTGATCAACTCGCCGCAGGCCGGGATCCTCGCCGTCGGGGCGATCAAGGAGCGGCCGGTCGTCCGCGACGGGGAGATCGGGACCGCCCACCTGATGTCGGTGACGCTCGCCTGCGATCACCGGATCCTCTACGGCGCCGACGGCGCCGAGTTCCTGGCGAGGATCCGAGCGCTGCTCGAGGAGCCGGTCTCGCTGGCCCTCTAGGCACGGCGGGCTGCACCAGGCACGAGGCGTTTGAGTCCGCCCCCGCGCGGGGTAAGATGCGGATAAGCACATAGGGAGACGGAGAAGATCCTCCGCCTCCTTCGCCAGAGGCGCGGCCGCCCGGTGATCCCGGAGCCGCGAGAACCGGCCAGGTGGAGGCGATCCCGAAGCCAGGCCAGAACCGAGAGGCGGAGAGATATGACGCTCAGCCACGTGAGCGCGGCGCCTGATGCCACGCTGGCGGCCGACCCTGGCCTGCTGACGCGGCCCGACCGCGCGCAGCTGTTCCGCTACATGGCGATGATGAGAGCGGCGGAGGAGCGCGGGCTGACGCTCTACCGCCAGGGCAAGGTCCCCGGCTCGTTCTACGACGGCAGGGGGCAGGAGGCGATCTCCGTCGGCGCGGCCTTCGCGCTGGCGCCCGAGGACCGGACCTGCATCCTCCATCGCGACCTCGGCGCCCATTTCGTCCGCGGCGTCACCCCGGACCGGTACCTGGCCAACTACATGGGGCGGGCCGGCGGGGTCACCGGAGGCAAGGACGGCAACATGCACTTCGGCGACCGCGAGCTCGGCTCGGTCGGGATGGTCTCGATGCTGCCCGACATGGCCCTGGTCGCCACCGGGATCGCCCTCGCCTTCAAGATGCGCGGCGAGGCCCGGGTTGCCCTCACCTTCTTCGGCGAGGGCTCGACGGCGAACGGACAGTGGCACGAGGCGATGAACTTCGCCGGAATCCACCGCCTGCCGGTCGTCTTCATGCTCGAGAACAACCGCTTCGCCTACTCGACGCCGAACGAGCTGGAGTTCGCGGTCGATCCGGTGCGGCGAGCGGAGTCCTACGGCTTCCCCGGGCAGGACGTCGACGGCAACGACGTCGAGGCGGTCTTCGCCGCCGCCCACGAGGCGGTCGAGAGGGCCCGCGCCGGGCACGGCCCGACGCTGATCGAGTGCCAGACCATGCGCATGCACGGTCACGGCGCCCACGACGACATGAGCTACGTCCCCGCGGCGATGCGGGAGGAATGGGAGCGGCGCGATCCGATCGAGCGCTACGCGGAGCGGCTGGTTGCCGAGCACGGCTTCGCTGCGGAGGAGGTCGAGGAGATCCGAGATCAGGTCGGCGCCTACGTCGACGAGTGCGCAAGGCGCGCCCTCGACTCGCCGATGCCCGAGCCGGAGGTCGCAGCCGACGGCGTCTTCGCCGACGAGTGGCTGCCGCTGGGCGACGGCAAGTCCCCCTGGTCCCACTGGCAATCGGCGCGAGCGGCCGGGAACGGCAACGGCCGAGTGGCCGGGTCGAGGGCAGCCTGATGGCCGAGATCACCTACCTGGAAGCGATCTCCGACGGCCTCCGCACCGAGATGCGCCGGGACGAGACGGTCTTCTGCATGGGCGAGGACATCGGCGCCTTCGGCGGCGCCTTCAAGGTCACCGACGGCTTCGCCGAGGAGTTCGGCGAGGACCGTGTCCTCGACACGCCGCTGGCCGAGAACCTGATCATCGGCGCCGCCACCGGTGCGGCGATCGAGGGGATGCGCCCCGTCTGCGAGATGCAGTTCGCCGACTTCATCGCCTGCGGATTCGACCAGCTCGTCAACGTCGCCGCCAAGATGCACTACCGCCAGGGCGTTGCCGTGCCGATGGTGGTCCGCCTGCCCTCCGGCGGCGGCTTCTCCGGCGGACCGTTCCACTCGCAGAACCCCGAGGCGTGGTTCATGCAGGTGCCCGGCCTGAAGGTGCTCGCCCCGGCCACCGCCGCCGACGCCAAGGGCCTGCTGGCGAGCGCGATCCGCGACCCCAACCCGGTCTGCTTCCTCGAGCACAAGGGGCTCTACCGCAACGTTCGGGGCGAGGTCCCCGACGGCGAGCACACGACGCCGATCGGCGAGGCGCGGATTGCCCGCGAGGGCGGCGGCGCGAGCGTGATCGCCTACGGCTCCTCCGTCCACCTGGCCCTGCAGGCGGCCGAGGAGCTCGGCGAGGACATCGAGGTGGTCGACCTGAGAACGCTCTGCCCGCTCGACACGGAGACGATCCTGGCGAGCGTCCGCAAGACCGGCAAGGTCCTCGTCGCCCATGAGGCGACCCGCTCGTGCGGGGTCGGGGCCGAGGTCGCCGCGCTCGTCTCCGAGCAGGCATTCGAGGACCTCGACGCGCCGATCAGGCGGCTGACCGCGCCCGACGTGCCGATTCCGTTCAGCCCGCCTCTGGAGCAGGCCGTCCTTCCCCAACTCGACCAGATCAAGGAGGCGTGCCGTGAGCTCATCGCCTACTGAGACGACCACCGAGATCACGATGCCGCAGATGGGCATCTCGGTCGCCGAGGGGACCATCCTCGAATGGCGCAAGTCGCCCGGGGAGCAGGTCGAGGCGGACGAGACGATCTGCGACGTGACCACAGACAAGGTCGACGTCGAGATCCCCTCGCCGGCGAGCGGGACGCTGGCGGAGATCGTGGTCGAGGCGGGTGAGACCGTCGCGGTCGGAACCGTGATCGCTCGGCTCGGAGAGCCGCGGCCGGCGGGTCCTGTCACGGAGGCAGGCCCCGCCCCCCGGCCTCACGGCCGGGGTCCGGTCCCTGCCTCCGCACCACCCGCCGGAGAAGAGACTGAGGTGGACAGGTCGAGGTTCTATTCGCCCGTTGTGAGGAGGATCGCCGAGGAGCATGGGATCGATCTGGACTCCGTCGAGGGGAGCGGGATCGGGGGGAGGGTTCGGAAGACGGACGTGCTGGCCTTCCTCGAGTCGCGCGGCGAGGAGAAGCCGGCCCGGGTGCTGCACTCGGACTCCCCCTACAGGCCCGAGCCGGTGGCGGCCGCGAACGGCGGCGCCCCAGCGGGCAACGGCGCAGCGCCGGCGGAGCGGCGCGAGCCGATGTCGCCAATGCGGCGGCGGATCGCCGAGCACATGGTTGCGAGCCGGCAGACCGCCGCCCACTGCACGACGATCGTCGAGGCGGACTTCTCGCGGGTGGCGGCGAGGCGCGCCGAACTGCGGGACGCGATGCGGCGGCGGGGGGTCAACCTGACCTACCTCGCCTTTGTCGCCCGGGCGACCGTGATCGCGCTGGAAGAGCATCCCGTGCTCAACGCGTCGGTCGCAGAGGGCGAGATCGTCTACCACGACGACGTCAACCTGGGGATCGCAGTCGCGCTCGAGGAGGGGCTGATCGTCCCGGTGATCCGTCAGGCCCAGCGCCTCAGCCTCGAGGGGCTGGCCGCCTCGATCGCCGACGTCGCCGCCCGCGCGCGCGACGGGCTGCTGGTTCCCGACGACGTCGCGGGCGGCACTTTCACGATCACCAACCCCGGTCAGTTCGGCGCCGTGCTGGCAACGCCGATCATCAACCAGCCGCAGGTGGCCATCCTCGACCTCGAGGCGATCGTCAAGCGACCCGTGGTGGTCGAGGGCCCCGACGGAGATGCGATCTCGATCCGGCCGATGTCGTATCTCTGCATGTCATGGGACCACCGCGCCCTCGACGGCGCCGAGGCGGCCAGGTTCCTCGGCCGGGTCCGCGAGCTGCTCGAAACGGGGAGGGCCGAGTGATGGACGTGACCGGGTTCGAGGACGTCGTCGTCCGCCGCGGCCCGCGCAGCGGCGCGACCGTGGTCGTCGCGGTCCACTCGACCCGGCTCGGGCCGGCGCTCGGCGGGGCGCGGATGTGGCACTACGAGACGCCGGGCGACGGCGTCGCCGACGCGATGCGGCTGGCCCGGGCGATGACCTTCAAGGCGGCGGCCGCCGGCCTTGAGCTGGGCGGCGGCAAGGGCGTGATCTGCGCCCCGCAGGGGAGCCCGCCCGAGGGTGAGGAGCGGCGCGCGCTGCTCCTCGACTTCGCCGACGTGGTCGAGGCGCTCGAGGGCCGCTACGTGACCGCCGAGGACGTCGGCACGGGCGCCGGCGACATGGCGGTGATCGCCCAGGGAACCTCGCACGTGGTCGGGCTCTCGCCCGAGCTCGGCGGCATGGGCGACCCGAGCCCCCTCACCGCCCGCGGCGTCGCCGGCGCCATCGGCGCCTGCCTGGCGGAGCGGTTCGGCTCCGCAGACCCGGCCGGGCGCCGCGTCTGCGTCGTCGGCGCAGGCAGCGTCGGGATGCAGCTGGCGCGGCGGATGGCGGACGCCGGCGCCGAGGTCGCGGTGTCCGACATCGACCCGTCGCGGCGGGTCCTCGCCGAGAAGATCGGCGCCTCCTGGGTCGACCCGGGCGAGGCGCTTCTCGCCTCCTGCGACGTGCTCGCCCCGTGCGCGCTCGGCGGGGCGATAGACGCCGAGATCGCCGAGGGTCTCCGCTGCGCGATCGTCTGCGGGGCCGCGAACAACGTGCTCAGCGAGAGCCGGATCGCCGACGTGCTGGCGCGGCGGGGGATCCTCTTCGCCCCCGATTTCATCGCCAACGCGGGCGGCCTGATCAACGTCTACGCCGAGCTCCACTCCCTCCCCCGCTCCGAGGTGGAGAGGCTCGTCGACGGGATCGGGTCCGTGCTGCAGCGGGTCCTCGCCGCCGCGCGGGACGAGGGCGTTACGCCGCTCGCGGCCGCCCGGGAGCTGGCGCTCGCCCGGCTGCACAGTCGCGCGCCGCTCGCGGCCTAGACTTGGCCCGTGAGCGAGCTGCCGTACATCGACGAGCACTCGTGCGAGGTCTCCGCCCCGCCGTCCGTCGTCTGGGAGGCGCTGCGCCAATCTCTCTCGCGCTCGCTCGGCAGCAGGCGCTCGACCCGGATCGCCTCGCTGCTCGGCACGCGTCCCGCCGCGGCCCACGGCGACCCGGGCGCCGTGGGGGCCTCGCTTCCCGGCTTCCGGGTCGAGCGCGCCGTCCCCGGGCGCGAGCTGGGCCTCGCCGGGACCCACCGCTTCGCCGCCTACGAGCTGGTGTTCAGCATCGACGACCTCGGCGCCGGCCGCTCGCGGCTGCGGGCCACCACCAATGCCTCCTTCCCGGGCCCGCAGGGCCGCGTCTACCGGGCCCTCGTGATCGGCAGCCGCGGGCACGTGCTGGCGACGCGCAGGATGCTCGGAGCCGTCAGCCGCCAGGCGGAGAGCGTGGCGGCGGCATGACGGCGGAGGTGAGGGTGATCCGCTGCGGCCTGGTGCCTTACGAGGACGCGCGCGCAGCGCAGCGGCGGCTCGAGGCGCAGCGGCAGGCCGGCGAGATCCCGGACACGCTGCTGCTGCTCGAGCACCCGCCGGTCTACACCCGGGGCCGCCGCGCGGATCCCGCCGAGCTGCCGATGGGCGAGGAGTGGTACCTGATGCAGGGCTTCGAGATCGCGGACACCGACCGCGGCGGCCGCGTCACCTACCACGGACCGGGACAGCTGGTCGCCTACCCGATCGTCTCCCTGCGCGAGTACGGCGACGACGTCCACGCCTATGTGCGGCGAATGGAGGGTGTGATCACGGGCGCCCTGGCCGATCACGGCGTCGGCGCCGGGACCGTCGCCGGCCTGACCGGCGTCTGGAGCGCCCGCGGCGACGCGCCGGCGGCGGGCGCGACCGCCGAGGACGTCGCCGCCGACGTGGTCGAGGGGCGGCTCCGCAAGATCGGCTCGATCGGCATCCACGTCAGCCGCGGCGTCACGACCCACGGCCTCGCGGTCAACGTCAACAACGACCTGCAGCCCTTCGAGTGGATCGTCCCGTGCGGCATCGACGGCTGCCGGATGACGTCGCTCTCCCGCGAGCTCGGCGCCGAGCAGGACCTGGACGCGTTCGCCTCCTCCGTCGCCGAGCGCTTCGCCGAGATCTACGAGCGCGAGATCGCGACCAGCCCGGTCGAGGAGATCGGCCTCGCTCCCGCTAGTCTCGGAGAGAGCCGATGAGCGAGGTCGCCGCGCGCATCCACGTCACCCGCTCCCGGGCGAAGCCCGGGGGCGCCGAGCAGACCGACGGGGCGATCCCGCTGCGCAGCCGCAAGCCGCCGTGGCTCAAGGTCCCGGCCCCCGGCGGGCCGACCTACCGGCGCCTGAAGGCGGCGATCCGCGAGGACAACCTGCACACGGTCTGCGAGGAGGCCAACTGCCCCAACGTCGGCGAGTGCTGGGAGCGCGGCACCGCGACCTTCATGATCCTCGGCGACGTCTGCACCCGCCGCTGCGGCTTCTGCAACGTGCAGACCGGCAAGCCGACCTGGAACGACCCGCTCGAGCCGCTGCGCGTCGCCAACCAGGTGAAGAAGATGGGGCTCCGCCACGCGGTCGTCACCTCGGTCGACCGGGACGACCTTCCCGATTACGGCGCCGGCGCCTTCGTCGGCGTAATCCGGTCGATCCGGATGATGGCGCCGGGGTGCCGGGTCGAGGTCCTGACGCCGGACTTCCGCGGCCAGGAGATGCCGCTGGCGAAGGTGATCCACGAGCGTCCTGACGTGTTCAACCACAACGTCGAGACCGTCCCCCGGCTCTACCCGAAGGCGCGCCGCGGCTCGAAGTTCCTGCGCTCGGCGCGGATACTGCGGATGGCCAAGGAGATGGGCGGGAACGACGTGATCACCAAGTCGGGGCTGATGGTCGGCCTCGGCGAGGAGTTCGACGAGATGCTGGAGACCTTCCAGATCCTTCGCGACCACCGGGTCCAGGTGCTGACCGTCGGCCAGTACCTGCGGCCCACCGAGAACCACCTTCCCGTGGAGCGCTACTGGCACCCGGAGGAGTTCGCGGCGCTGGAGGCGGCCGCCTACGAGATCGGCTTCGAATCGGTGGCGGCCGGCCCGCTCGTGCGCAGCTCCTACCACGCCGACGAGAGCGCCCGGCTCGTCCTCGAGGGTCGCGGGCCGCACGCCGCGCTGGCATCCTGAGCCGATGAGGCTCGCCGACCGCCGCTACGACAGCTTTCGCTGGCTGCGCCTGCGCAACCGCATCCGGCCCAGGCCCCGGCTTTTCGCTGAGCCGCCGGCTCGCCCGGTCGGGGTCAAGCTCGAGCTCACCTACGCCTGCAACCTGCGCTGCGCCTTCTGCTACACCGACTCGCCGCGGCGCACCCTGCAGCGCTCGACCGACCTCTCCGACGAAGCCTGGCGGGGAATCGTCGACGAGGCGGTCGATATCGGCATCGTCGAGGCGGTCGTCACCGGCGGCGAGCCGCTGCTGCGCAAGGACCTGACCCTGGAGCTGATCGAGAGGATGTGCCGGGAGGGGATCGGGGTCGCCTTCAACACCAACGGCTGGTTCGTCGACAGGGAGGTCGCGGAGCGCCTCCGCCCGCTGAGCGGCGTCACGGTGCACCTTTCGGTCGACGGCGCCGCCCCTCACCTGCACGACGCGCAGCGCGGGGTGCCGGGGAGCTGGCGACGGGTTGTCGAGGGGATCGACCGGCTGATCGGCGCCGGTGTCAACGTCTGCGTCGTCCACGTGATCACCCCGGAGAACGCCGCCTACTTCCCGCAGATGCTCGAGCAGATGTGGACCCTCGGCGTGCCCTGGATGCGCCCCACACCGGTGGTCGTCTCCGGAGCCGCCGCCCGCGGCGGCGACTGGGCAGTGAACCGGGGCGAGTTGGTGCGCGCCGTGAGCGACTTCGAGGCCCGGCGCGGAACCTCGATGCGAATCGACCTGCGCCCGGGGACGCCCGGGGAGATCGCCTTCCAGGGCGAGCGGCCGCCGGCGAGCATGCTCGTCCGCCCCAACGGGGCCGTGCGAACCGACTCGCTGCGGCCTTTCTCCTACGGCAACGCCGCCCGCGACGGGGTCGCGGCCTGCTGGGAGCAGATCCGCGAGCGCTGGCGGAACGAGCGGGTGCAGGCGTGGGCGGACTCGATCAAGGGTTCCGCCGACTTCGGCCGCAGCGAGCTGGTCCCCTACCTCGACGACGAGGTGGATGTATACGACGGAGGGCCGGAGGGAGCCGGCGGCGGGCGCGACGCCCCCGTGCCGGCGCCGGCGCCGCTCCCGGAAACGGACCCGGCCGCCGATCTCGAGCAGGCCGCGGCCCGGATCCGCGAGCTGGCGCTGGCTCGCCGCTACCGGCTCAATCCGGTGCGCGCCGGAGGCGGCGGTGGCGAGCGCATCGTGCGGCGGACCGCCGACGGGAAGTACCTGCGCCTCAACCGCTCGGCCGCCGTGGTCATGGACGCGCTCGACGGGGGCTGCGTCGCCGATGCGGCCGCGCAGCTCAGGGTCGCGGCCGGTGCCCCGGCATCTGCGGCCGAGGACGACGCCATGCGCGCCGTGCGCGACCTCGTCTCAGGCGGGATCGCGGCTCCGGCGGGCGCCGAGGGCGTCCTCCCTCCGCAGGGACCCGGGGCGTCGGACCTGCCCGGTATGGAGCCCTCAGGAGACGGAGTCTGAGGTCGCCGCCGGATCCTCGCCGAGTACCAGGAAGCCGCGCGCGCCCAGGTCCTCGGCGAAGGAGCGGGCATCGGACGAGTCCGCGCTCGGGATCGATGCCGTGCCGCTCCGCGAGCCGCTCCGCGAGGCCGGCGAGGGTGAGCGGCTCGGCCAGTTGCGCCCAGAGCCAGGCGCCGGTCGGGTTGACCCTGACCGCGGAGCCGTCGTCGATGCGCAGGAGCACCGTCTCCTCGGGAAGGGGACCCTCGATCGCGTCGGGAGCGCGAGCGATCAGGGTCTGCTCGGAGAGCGCCTGCGGGGCCATCCGCCGCAGCCTAGCCGAGCGCCGCCGCCCTCCGGCGCCTCGCGTCACCTAGCCTGCTCGCGATGGGAAGCGTCTTCGGCTACGAGATCGAGTCCGAGCTGCCGCTCTCGCGCCTGCGCCCGGCGCCCGGCTCGCGGGGCACGATCAGGGTCGTCCGCGCCGAGCGCCCCCTGCTCGACGAGTCCGCCGAGGTGATCGCGCTCGACCTCGCTCCGCTTCCGGCCGCAAGCGGCGATGCCGTCTTCCTGGTCGGCCGGGTCCCCGGCGGCCACCTGATCGCCTGCAGCGTCACCGGCGGCTTCCGCTTCGCCGACGAGGGGATGATGATCGAGGTCGACCCGCGCGGCGACCCGCAGATGTGGGAGCACCGGCTGCTCGCGGTGGCCATCCCCCTCCTGCTCGCGTCGCGCGGCGACCTCGCCCTGCACGCGGCCGTGATCGAGGTGGAGGGGCGCGCCGCCCTCCTCTGCGGCCCGCCGATGCGGGGGAAATCGACCCTCGCCCTCGCCTACGCCGAGCTCGGCCACCGGGTGCTGTCCGAGGACGGCGCCGTGCTCGAGCGCAGCGGCGGAGGATCGAGGGTCTGGCCCGCCGCCAGCGGGGCGCGCATCCGGACCCGGCTCCCCGGCGGCGCCAGTACGAAGGTGGTCCATGATCTGCCCGGGGACGACCCCGAACCGCTTTCACCCGGCGCGGTCGTGCTCCTCGACGAGCGTGGCGGCGAGCGCTCGGGACTCCTCGATCGCTCGACCGCCCTGGTCAGGACCAGCGCCCACCTAATGCACCTCGGGGGACGGGCCTCCGTCGGGCCGGCATTCGCCGCGCTGGCCGGCCTCGTGGGCGAGGTGCCGGTGCTGCGCGCAAGCATGCCCGACGACCTCGGGCGGCTGCCCGAGGCGGCGGCGAGGCTGGCCCGGGAAATTGCTCTTGCGACCCGTCCGGCCGGCCAATAGGATCCCCCGGTCCCCCGACCCGAAGGACGTTGATGGAGGAAGACCCCATATACGAGCCGCCCGCCGTCGAGGAGATCGATTGCCAGGCGGACGTGCTCAGCACCGCATCGATGGTCACGCTCAACCAGTAGGGAGTCAGCCATGACCGAACCGCAGCCATACGAGGCGCCGCAGGTCGAGGACCTCGAAGTCGACGGCGACACGCTCGCCACCTCGCCGGGTTCCCAGACCGGTCCCGGATAACGGCCGCGTGCCGGCGTAGCGCCCCGCAAGCCCCGGCCCCCGGCCGGGGCTTTTCATTGGCGGCCGTCTGTAGGCTCGCCCGGCCTTGCCGATCCCGCTCAAGGACAACGTCCCTCTGTCCCGGCTGCCCTTGGTGACGATCCTCCTGATCGCCGCCTGCATCGGAACCTTCGTCTGGCAGCTCACCTTCCCCGGGGACGAGTACTCCTCGCGGGCCGCCCGCCAACTCGATCTCGACGAGCGCGACCAGAGCACGATCGAGTATGGGGCGATCCCCTTCCGCCTCCTGCATCCCGGCAGGGACTGCGCCGCGGGCGTGTCCGGGGGCGAGAGCACGGTGGTCTGCGAGGGGACCGACGATTACGGCGAGGCGCAGTCGAGCGGCCTTCCCTTCCAGGACCTCGACGAAGCTCCCTGGCCGTTGACGGTGTTCACCTCGATGTTCATGCACGGCGACATCCTCCATCTCGGCTTCAACATGCTCTTCCTCTGGATCTTCGGCGCCAACATCGAGATGGCCATGGGCCGTCTGCGCTTCAGCGGCTTCTACCTGCTTGCGGGCGCGGTGGCCGTCTACGTGTTCTCGATCTTCGACTCGGGCTCGACAACACCGCTGATCGGCGCCAGCGGCGCGATCGCCGGGGTGATGGGCGCCTACGCTGTCCTGCTGCCGCGCGCCCGCATACTCACGCTCCTCTTCCTGCTCTTCTTCTTCACCCTGCTCGAGATCCCGGCGTTCGTCCTGATGGGCCTCTGGCTCGGACTGCAGGTGATCCCGTTCACCCGCGACCTGCTCTTCGGGCCGGACGTCGCGATCCTCGCCCACGTCGCCGGGTTCCTCTTCGGCCTCGCCGCCGTCAGGCTGTTCGTCAAGTACCGGCCAAGGCTGGTCGGGGGCACCGCAGAGCGCCCCCTGTACAGGACCTGAGCGGTGGACCGGGAGACCCGCACGGTGGTGCTTGCGGTCGGGATCGTGTTCTGCGTCGGCTTCGCGGCGCTGACCGTCAACTACGCGCTCGGCGCCCGGTTCGGGCTCGGCACCGTGATCCTTGCGGGTTCGGCGCTTGCCGTCGACCTGATGATCCTGCTGGGTCTGATCGGAGCGATCCGCAACCCGCCCGATGATTGAGCCGGGCACCCGACCGGTCAGGGGAGGGCGGCTGGCGCTCGCCGCCCTGCTGATCGTCGCGGCCTGGGCGATCGCCGTCGTCCTCGCGACCGACGACGCCGGGGACATCCCCGGCGTGGAGCGCGCCCAGCTCCTTGGTGGGGTCGGGTTCCCGGTCGAACCCTCACGAGGAGAGGCCTCGCCTCCAGCCCCTCCCCCGAACCCGCTGGCGGTCGAGCCCGCCGAGGCCCCGCCGCCCGTCTCCCTCCGCTTCCGGGACCCGCCGCGGGCGGGAATCCTCTTCGACGTCGACAGCGGCGAGGTGCTCTGGGCCCTGAACCCGGCCCGCAGGGCGCCGATCGCGTCGCTGACGAAGATGATGACCGGGCTCCTGATCGCCGAGCGGCACCGGCCCGGTGAGCGGGTCCTGATCACCCGCAGGGCGACCCGATACGCCGGCTCGGGAGTCGGGGTCCTCCCGGCCGGCAAGCGGGTGCCGCTGCAGCCCCTCCTCTACGGGCTGATGCTGGTCTCCGGCAACGACGCCGCGATTGCGCTGGCCCAGCACGACGCCGGCGGCCAGGACGCCTTCATCGCCCGCATGAACCGGCGGGCGCGGCGGCTCGGCCTCGGCTGCAGCCACTTCTCGAGCCCGAGCGGGATCCGCGACCGGGGCAACTACTCCTGTCCCTACGACCTGGCCACGATGGCGCGCCTGGTGCTGGCCGACCCCTGGCTCCGCACGGTGGTGGCCGCCCGGCGCGGGCGCTTCCGGTTCCCCACCAAGGGCGGCGTCCTCGACCTCTTCAACATCAACCCGTTCATCGCGCGCGGGGACCCCGGCGTGACCGGGGTGAAGACGGGGCTCACCACGGCCGCCGGACGCTGCTACGTGATCACGGCAAGGCTCGGCGGGCGCCACCTGGGCGTGGTCCTGCTCGACACGCCGGATCCGCTCGAACAGGTGCCACGGCTGCTGCAGGCGGGGTCGAGGGCCCCGCGTCCCTGAGGCCTCAGTCGGGAAAGCGGTCGCCGCGGGGAACTCTCCCGCGGAGGCGTCATCGCAGCGCCATTCCGGCGGGCGGCGCGCCTACCTGCGAAGCTCTCATCCCGCTCTCATCCGAGCCGGGGAGCTTTCACGTCATGCGGATTCTGGTCGTCGAGGACGAGGACAAGATGGCGGCGCTGATCCGCCGAGGCCTGCGCGAAGGGGGGCTGGCGGCGGACGTGGCGAAATCCGGGGAGGACGCTCTCTGGATGGCGGGGTCCACCCAGTTCGACGCGATCGTCCTCGACGTGATGCTGCCGGGGATCGACGGCTTCGAGACCTGCCGGAGGCTGCGTGCCGACGGAGTCTGGGCGCCGGTCCTGATGCTGACGGCCCGCGACGCGGTCGAGGACCGGGTCGCCGGCCTCGACGCCGGCGCCGACGACTACCTCGTCAAGCCGTTCTCGTTCGCCGAGCTGCTGGCGCGGCTGCGCGCCCTTGCGCGCCGTGACCCGGTGGAGCGCCCGGCGGTCCTCGAGGCGGCCGGTCTGCGCCTGGACCCCGCCACCCGCCAGGTCTGGCGCGGCGATGCCGAGATCGCGCTCTCGGCCAAGGAGTTCTCGCTGCTCGAGGCCTTCATGCGGCGCCCCGGAGACGTCCTCTCCCGCTACCAGCTCCTCGAGCACGCCTGGGATTACGAGTACGAGAACCGGTCCAACGTGATCGACGTCTACGTCCGGTACCTGCGCGAGAAGGTGGACCGGCCGTTCGCCACCGACAGCATCGAGACGGTGCGGGGCGCCGGGTACCGGCTTCGAAAGGGCGCCTGATGCTGCGACGGCTCTCGCTCCGGGCCCGTCTCGCGGCCGCCTTCGCGGCCGCCCTCCTCCTCGTCCTCGCGCTCGCCGGCTTCTTCGTCTACCTGCGGGTATCCGCCTCGCTCACCGAGACCATCGACGACGGCCTGCACACGCGCGCCGCCGACCTCGAGCGCCAGCTGGCCGGCTCGGGGCGTCGCCGGAGCGAGGCTGCGCAGGACGCTGGTCGATGCCGAGGACAGCTTCGCCCAGGTCCTCTCCCCCGGCGGGCGGGTGCTCGCCTCGACGCTGCCCCCGGGGCGGGAGCCGCGCTCGATCCGGCGACGCTGGCGGAGGCCCGCAGGCAGCCGACCTTCGTCGGCGAGCGCGAGGTGCCGGGCATCGACGGCGAGGGGCGGCTCGTCGCCGAGCCCGTCGACGCCGCCGGCGAACCCGTGGTGCTCATCGTCGGGGCCTCGACCGGCGACCGCGAGGAGGCGCTCTCCGGGATCGTCGCCGCCTTCGGGGTGGGCGCGCCGCTTGCCGTTCTCCTCGCCTCCGGGCTCGGCTACCTGCTCGCTGCCCGCTCGCTGGCGCCGGTCGAGACGATGCGGCGCCGGGCCGAGGTGATCACCCTCGAACACAGCGGCGAGCGACTCCCGCTCTCCCCCGCCCGGGACGAGATCCACCGCCTCGGTGAGACGCTGAACGCGATGCTCGACCGGATCGAGGGCTCGCTCGAGCGGGAGCGCGTCTTCGTCGCCGACGCCAGCCACGAGCTGCGCACGCCGCTGGCCGTGCTGCGAGCCGAGCTCGAGCTGGCGCAGAGGCCCGGCCGCTCGGCGGACGAGCTGCGGGCGGCGGTCGGCTCGGCGGTGGTCGAGGTCGATCGCCTCTCGCGGCTTGCCGAGGATCTCCTCGTGATCGCCCGCTCGGAGGGCGGACGGCTGCCGATCAAGCGCGAGAGCGTCGAGCTGAGGGGGCTGGTCGAACGTGTCCGGGAGCGATTTGCCGAGGATGCCGAGGCGAGCGGACGGGCGATCGCCGCCGAAGCGCCGCCCGGCCTGCGGGCCGCCGTGGACCCGCTGCGCATCGAGCAGGCGCTCGGCAACCTGATCGGCAACGCGCTCGAGCACGGCAGCGGAGATATCCGTGTACGGGCGCTCGCCGAAGGCGACACGCTCGTGCTCGAGGTCTCAGACCGGGGCAGCGGGATCCCGGAGAGCTTCGGGGAGGTCGCCTTCGAACGCTTCAGCCGCGCCGATCCGGGCCGCACGGGAGGCGGGGCCGGGTTGGGCCTGGCGATCGTCAAGACGGTCGCCGAGGCCCACGGCGGCGAGGCGTCGATCGGCACCGGCGACCGGGGCGGGGCGGCCGTCCTGATGCGGCTGCCGCTCCGCGGCTGACCCTGCGACCTCTCACCGAACACTCATCCGGGCTCCGTAGAAGTTGGCGCAGAGCGCTGGACATGCAGTCCGGCCGTGAAGGGAAAGGGCTACTGAGATGAACGCACGGAGATCGCTGGCAACGGCCGTCACCCTCGTCGCGCTCGCGCTGGGAGTGTCCGCCTGCGGAGGTGGCGGAGATGACAGCACCGCGGCGGAGACAACGGCGAACCCGGGCGCGGCCGCGAGCACCGGCGGGCTGCCGAAGGGGAGCGAGAAGGTGACGCTCGACCCGGCCGACTTCACCACCCGGATCGACAACCCGTACTGGCCGATGCGACCGGGCAGCCGCTGGGTCTACAGGGAGTTCCATCCCGGCGGCACTACCGAGCGGGTCGTGGTCACGGTGACGAACCGGACGAAGGAGGTCGCCAACGGGGTCGAGGCCCGCGTGGTCCGCGACGTGGTCAGCGAGAACGGCGTGCCGACCGAGGTCACCAGCGACTGGTACGCCCAGGACGCGGACGGCAACATCTGGTACATGGGCGAGGCCACCACGGAATACGTCGACGGCAAGCCGAAGACGACCGAGGGGTCGTTCGAGGCGGGGGTCGACGGCGCCCAGCCCGGCATCGCCCTGCCGGCGGACCCGAAGCCCGGCCTCACCTATCGGCAGGAGTACTACGAGGGGGAGGCCGAGGACCAGGCCGTGGTCATCGCCACCGACGAGCAGGCGCAGCCGCCCTTCGGCCACTACCGGAACGTTCTCATGACCAAGGACGTCAACCCGCTCGAGCCGAAGGTGCTCGAGTTCAAGTTCTACGGCCGTGGCGTCGGTCCGCTGACCACGGTTGGTGTCTCGGGCGGCAGCAAGATCGAGGAGCTGATCAGCTACACGCCGGGGACCGGGTAGGCGACGAACCGCGGGGATGCGCCAAGCTTCGCGGGTGGCTTCCCCGGAGGACCCAACGCAGCGCAACCGTGCCGCGGCCGACAGCTCGGCGCGGTTGCGCCGCTACCGCGCCAACGTGCAGGCGGAGCTCGATCGGGCCGTGGTCTACGAGGCGATGGCGACCGCCGAGCGGCATCCCGAGATCGCCCGCAGCTTCGGGCGGCTGGCGGACGCCGAGAAGCGCCACGCCGAGTTCTGGCGGGAGCAGCTGGCGGAGGTGGACCCGGACGGTGTGCCGACGAGGCCGAGCCGGCGGGCGCGCCTGCTCGCCTGGTTGGCGGCGCGCTTCGGCAGCCGGCTCGTCCTGCCCGCCGCCGCATCGCTGGAGACGGCCGAGCAGGAGACCTACGAGCACCAGCCCGAGGCGGACGGCACGGCAATCGCCGTCGACGAGCGCGAGCACGCCCGGGTCCTGGACGCGGCCATGGAGGCATCCACGGCCCGGCTCACCGCCAGCGCCCTCGCCCACGTCCTCGGCCGCCGCGGCGGTGTCAGCGGCAACGCGCTTCGCGCGGCCGTCCTCGGCGCCAACGACGGGCTCGTCTCGAACCTGAGCCTGGTGATGGGCGTGGCCGGAGCCGACCTGCCCGGGAGGACGATCCTGATCACCGGGCTGGCCGGCCTGCTCGCGGGGGCCTTCTCGATGGCGATGGGGGAGTGGATCTCGGTGCAGAGCTCACGCGAGCTGCACCAGCACCAGCTCGATCGGGAGGCCGACGAGATCGCCACCGATCCCAAGCACGAGCGCGCCGAGCTGGTCACGCTCTACCAGCGCCGCGGCCTCACCGAGGAAGAGGCGCGGGGGCTGGCGGACCGGGTGATGAGCGACGAGGGGACCGCCCTCGAGGCGATGGCGCGCGAGGAGCTCGGCTTCGATCCGGAAGAGCTCGGCGGCTCCGCGACGGTGGCGGCAACCGCCTCCTTCGTACTCTTCGTCGCCGGCGCGATCGTCCCGGTGCTCCCGTTCGCCTTCACCGACGGAGCCACGGCGGTGACGGTGAGCCTCGTCGCAAGCGGACTCGCCCTGCTCGGGATCGGCGCGGCGATCACCCTGCTGACCGGGCGGGGGGTCTGGCGCTCGGCGTTGCGCCAGCTGGTGATCGGGATCGGGGCCGCGGCAATCACCTTCGGCATGGGATACCTCATCGGAGGGATCGTCTAGCCATGCGGCGGCAGTGGAGCCAGCCGGGATCGAACCGGCGACCTCCGCCTTGCAAAGGCGGCGCTCTGCCATCTGAGCTATGGCCCCAGGGCAATGCAAGTTTGGCAGGCCCGGCACCGGGCGAAACCCTTGCGATTGGTCAACCCCGCCTGCCTGTGAGAGACTGGCCACGGACCACGAGGGACCACGGAGGACGAGGCTGAATGGCTGATACCAGCACCGCTGAGGCGCCCGAGAGCGAGCACACGGACAAGTCGCCGGAGGCAACGGACCGGGCGAAGGTCGAGGCTGCAGTCCGACGGGGGACCGAAGCCGGGCCAGCGGGCCGAGGTCTCGAACCTCGACATCGTCCGCCACTACTTCGACGGCGCCGCCGAGCGACATGGGGCTGCGCGAGGACCTGCGCACCGTCTTCTGGAGCCCCTACCGCGAGGTGACCGTCCAGATCCCGGTCAAGCTCACCGACGGCAAGGTCCACGTCTACTCCGGCTACCGGATCCAGCACAACGGCGCCCGCGGGCCCTACAAGGGCGGCGTCCGCTTCCACCCCGAGGTCGACATCGACGAGGTCCGGGCCCTCGCCTCGCTGATGACCTGGAAGACCGCCGTCGCCGGTGTGCCCTACGGCGGCGCCAAGGGCGGCGTCAACTGCCCCGCCGAGCGACCTCGAGCAGAGCGAGCTGCAGTCGATCGCGCGCTCGTTCATGGACAAGATCGAGAAGGTGCTCGGGCCGACCCGCGACATCCCCGCCCCCGACGTCAACACCAACGCCCAGGTGATGGCCTGGTTCATGGACGAGTACGGAAAGCTCCACGGCCACACACCGGCGATCTGTCACCGGCAAGCCGATCGAGCTCGAGGGCTCGCTGGGCCGCGAGGCGGCGACCGGCCGGGGCTGCGTCTACATGTTCCGCGAGGCGGCGCCCCACCTCGGCCTGAGCCCGGCGGAGACGACCTTCGCCGTCCAGGGGTTCGGCAACGTCGGCTCCTGGGCGGCGCAGGATCATGCAGCAGCTCGGCTGCAGGATGGTCGCGGTCTCCGACGCCCACGGCGCGATCCGCTCCGACGAGGGCATCGACGCCGACGAGCCTCCACGACTTCATCGCCGGCGGCGGCAGGATCACCGAGTTCGAGGGGGCCGAGCCGATCGACGCCGAGGACCTGATCGCGGTCGAGTGCGACGTCTTCATCCCGGCGGCGCTCGGCGGCATGATCCACGAGGGCAACGCCGACCGGATGCAGTGCCGGATGCTGATCGAGGGGGCCAACAGCCCGACCACGCCGGCGGCCGACAAGATCCTCGCACGAGAAGGGCGTCTACGTGATCCCCGACGTGATGGCGAACGCCGGCGGCGTCGTCGTCTCCTACTTCGAGTGGGTGCAGAACCTCCAGCACTTCCGCTGGGAGGAGCGCGAGGTGAACGACAAGCTCGGCACGATCATGCGCCGCGCCTACCGCGAGGTCGCCTCGCGCGGCAAGGAGGAGGGCATCCCCCTGCGCGAGGCCGCCTACCTGGTCGGCATCGAGCGGGTCGTCGAGGCCGCCCGCACCCGCGGCTACGTCACCTGAGCCCCGATCTCCGCCCAGGCGTCGGGGGCGGACGTTCGTCGTAAGCGCGGCGCGGGGCTAAAGGCGCCGGCGGCGAACGCCGATCAACCGACCGGGTGCCGGGTGCACGCACTCCTCCGAACGCCTCCCAGCTTGCCCAGGGAAGGCAAGAACGCCAACAGGGGCCTCGCGTGAGCGGGGCCTCTGTTGTTCCGGCCGAGGCCGGGGTTCAGTCGTCGAAGTCGAAGTCCTTGGGCGGCTTCTGCTCGAACCAGAGCCGGTCGTGCTCGGGGGTGTCCTGGAGGAAGTCCGGGCGTCTCCTCGAGCACGTCCTCTCCCTCCTGGTCGAAGAAGTCCCTCGGAACCGGCTTCCTCTGCCTCCTCGGCACCGGGCTCGGCCGGGGGGACCGCCTCCTCGCTCGGCGGCTCCTCGGCGGCCGGCTCGCTCTCCTCCGCCGGGGGCGGGGGCTCGTCCATGGGGGCGGCCTCCTCCACGGGCGGCGACGGCGTCCTCCGGGCGGCACGGGTCCTCGGACGGCGCCGCGTCCTCCGGAGGTGATTCCAGCGCCTGGTCGAGCTCGTCCGAGAGGGACTGCTCGTCGAAGAAGTCGTCGTCCTCATCGACCGGGACGGCCTCCGCGGCGGTGAGGTCGAGGTCGTCGGCGGCGGGCTGGCCGGACTCGAGCCGCGGCTCCCCCGCCTGGGCGTCGAACAGCTCGGTCTCGGACGGCGTCGGCTCCGGAGGGCCGAGCTCCGCCTCCATGTCGTGCAGCTCGGTCGGCTGCTCGGCGATCGCCATCCGCTCCTCCGTTTCCGGACCGGGGGTCTCCTCCTCGGGGGGGTGGGTGGCGTGCTCTCCGGCGGGATGCTCCTCGACCGGGGGCGGCTCGGAGGGGGCGGCGTCCTCGCGGTCGGCGTCGGCGTCGAAGAGGCCGGCGGACGGCGGCTCCTCTGCCGGCTCCGCCTCGCCCGTTTCGGGAGCCTCGGTGGATGCGGCGGCTGCGGCCTCGGGCTGGGCCATGAACTCGGTGGGGGCCTCGGCGTCGGCGTCGGAAACGGTGTCCTCGAGCTCGCCGGGGCGGGCGGGCGGGCCGAATGCCTCATCCTCGATCTTCTGCAGCTCAGGGCCCTCCGCGCCGTGCTTGCGCATCAGCTCGAGGTGCTCGCGAATTGCCTCGTCCAGTATCCCCATCAACGGTCTCCAGCCTCGTGGAGGCCATAAGACTAAGCGGTTTCCACGCGCCGGTCGGTCCGTTTCGCCCATCACGCACGACTGCGTGCGTCGCCACACGAGGCACGCCCTCGCCTCCGGGCACGCGCCGAGACCCCGTATCCTTGCCGGCGGCGCCCGGAGCACCGCCTCCGCGCCGACCTTGGGGCTATAGCTCAGTTGGAAGAGCGCCTGGATCGCACCCAGGAGGTCGCCGGTTCGAGTCCGGCTAGCTCCATTCCAGAAGTCCCTGGTAATCGGTCAGATCTCACCGCCAGGTCAACTACACGCTCGATGTTGCGTTGGCAACTGGTGCCCAATGGTCACTTTTTCTTGCCTGGAGCGCAAGCACGAAATCGCGGGGCACGAGGCTCCTGCTTCTCGCGCGAAGCGACAGTGAGCGCTAACCGCTCAGGGTTGCGTCGCGTCGCCTGTGAATCTATGTAGCAGTCTCCTCAGCCGGCGCGGCCGACATCACCCCAAGCTGGGTCATGAAGTCAACCTGATCGAAGTACAGGTGCTCAGAGGCGAGCTGGTCTCCGCGCACTTCGTACATCGCCATCCAGCGAAGTTCCACGCGCCGGCCGGTAGGCGGGATTTCTCCGTCCGGTGTCTGAAGGGCACCGGTCTGCGTGCCAGTCAACATTCCCTCCGCCGCCGCGAGCGCGCCATCCTCGATCGAGCGGGTGATCTCGAGACGCGCGTCGGGCAAAGCATTCCAGAACACCTTTAAGAATCCAAGGACCTCATCCCGACCCTCAAACCGTCCGGCCGGGGTCACCATCTCGGCGTCTTCACTCCATGGCTCGGCGTCCGGATCTTTGGCGCCGAACGCCGCGACGTGACGATCTATTACTTCCCGCGCACTCGCCATCTCGCCTCCTTCTCGTCCCGTTGCATGACGGATACTCCCACTCGCGCGAAGCAGCACTGGCTCGACCGAACGCTCCGCTCTCCTAATCGCCCAGAGCGGTACTCCTGACGGAGTCTTCTCCGCTAGAGACCTTCACCCAGAACGAGCACCGTCTCCGGTTTGACGCCGTCGAACTTCATCGCATCCGCGGCGGCCTCGCTCTGCATGAACTCCTGGAAGGCATCCATGTCGGGGATCTCGGCGATGAGTGCGACCTTGTTGGATCCCTGTGGGTCGTGAAAGGGCCGCACGGTAATGCCGATAGGCCCGAAAACCTCTTCTCGCTTCGGCGAGCTCAGCCAATGCCCGACATCGTCCACCTCATGGGTGATCACGTACGTAGCCATCAAACTCGTCCTTTCGTCCGCCACCCGGTGCGCGTCACTGTGCTCGCGCTCGTATAGGGCGACCCTATTCCGCGACGACTAGGTCGTCAATCCGACACCCAGCGAGTCAGAGCGTTGCTGCTTTCCGTGCGAAGCGACCGGGGCCCGTGCGATCCGTTTCACAACCCGAGCGCGATTGCTGCCGGTATGACAGGAGCTCGACGAGCGTGCACAACATCGACGATCTCCCCGCCGTCGATGCCCTGTAGGTAGACAGAGGTGATCCCAAGGTCAGCGTGCCCGAGCTGGCGTTGGATCACGTTGAGATGCTCACCTACGCGAACCACGTCGGCCTGTACTCGGAGGAGATCGGACCGACAGGCGAGCAGCTCGGCAACTTCCCCCAGGCCTTCACACACCTCGCGCTGATCAGCGCCGCCTTCAACCTCGACCGCCAGCTTGGGTGAGTGCCCATGGCCCTCGCGTCGCCGCCACCGCAGACGCTGATCGTCTTTGGCGCGTCCGGCGATCTGGCGCGCCGCAAACTGATTCCGGCCCTTTACGACCTGGCCTACGAGGGCCTGATGCCGGAGCGCTACGCGATCGTCGGCTCGGGGGGAGCCGCCTCGACGACGCGGGCTTCCGCGAGCGCGCGCGCAGCGGGGTCGAGGAGTTCTCCCGCCACCGGCTGGACGACGGGCGCTGGCAGGCGTTCGCGAGGGAGCTTTCCTACGTGTCCGCGCCTCTCGACGACCCGGACGCCTTCGGGGCGCTGCGCCAGCGCCTCGTCACCCTCGACGCTGACCTGGGCGCCGAGGGCCGGCGGCTCTTCTACTGCGCCACGCCTCCCTCGGCCTTCCCGACGATCGTCCAGAGGATCGGCGCGGCGGGTCTCTCCGAACAGGCGCGAATCGTGGTCGAGAAGCCGATCGGCCACGACCTGGCAAGCGCGCGCGAGCTCGACCGGCTCGCGTGCGAGGTTTTCGACGAGCCGCAGGTGTTCCGGATCGACCATTACCTCGGTAAGGAGGCGGTCCAGAACATCCTGGTCTTCCGGTTCGCCAACTCGATGGTCGAGCGGGCCTGGTGCCGTGACGTGGTGGACCACGTCCAGATCACCGTCGCCGAGGCTGGCGGCATCGAGCAGCGCGGGCGCTACTACGAAGAGTCGCGTGCGCTGCGCGACATGGTCCAGAACCACCTGCTCCAGGTGCTCTCGTTCGTTGCGATGGAGCCGCCCGACTCGCTCGCGCCGGAGGACGTGCGCGACCGCAAGGCGGAGCTGCTCGAGGCCGTGCGCCCGCTGTCCGCTGACGATGTCGTCACGGGTCAGTACAGGGCCGGCGTGGTCGAGGGGCGCGAGGTGCCCGGATATCGGGATGAGGATTGGGTTGCGCCGGAGTCGAGCGTCGAGACGTTCGTCGCGCTGCGCGCCTGGATCGACAATGGGCGCTGGAGGGACGTTCCGTTCTTCCTGCGCGCGGGCAAGCGTCTGCCCCACCGGACGACTGAGGTCGCGATCGTCCTGCGCGAGCCAGAGCGACCGCTGTTCGAGGTCGCCGGCATCGCGCGCCTGGCCGCACACCAGCTGGCACTGCGCGTCCAGCCCGACGAGGGCATCTCGATGGTCTTCCGGGCCAAGGAGCCGGGTCCCGGGATGGCGCTCGACGCCGTGCCGATGGACTTCTCCTACGGGAGCTCATTCAAGACCCAGTCAGCGGAGGCCTACGAGCGCCTCCTGCACGACGCCATGGCCGGCGATCAGACGCTCTTCCTGCGCGAGGACGCGGTCGAGCGGTCATGGGAGATCGTCGCTCCTCTCCTGAACGCTTCAGGGAACGTGCAGCCTTACGCCGCGGGCACCTGGGGCCCGAGCGCCGCAGGCGAACTCATCGCCCCGCGCGCGTGGCGCCCAGCTTGAGCCGCCTGCGTCGGCTGTGCATGAGAAGGGAAGCCGCCACCCGACTAGGCGGTCGCCAACCCCCAATCCGATGAAGGGGGGAATGCCGGCCGCCAGCCGCTATCTGGCGGCGCGGTCGCGGTGCTTGCACCCGGGCCAACAGCAGGGTCGGCGCTGGCCATTCTCCAGCTCCTCCTGTGTCCGGCGAATGCGGCGTTCTCGGGTCTCCTGCTGCTTGGCATCCTCGACCCAGCAGATGAACTCGTTGCGCGCCAACGGCGTGATGTCCCTCCAGGCTTCGACTGCCGCCGTGTTGGCTACCAACGCGTCGCGCAGGTCTGCCGGTAACGGGTGCACCACCCCACCAGGAACTCGCTGGCTGCTCACAGGGCAACGGTAGCGGCCCGAGGCGGGCCCGGTCCCGGAGATCGGAATGACCGGCTGGGTTGCAGAGCCAAAGCGCGGCGTTTCTTCGGTCTAGGCCTCCCCGCATCGCACCCAGGAGGTCGCCGGTTCGAGTCCGGCTAGCTCCACTTCGAGGAAGTCCTGCATCCGGCTGCGGCGGGCGTGTTGGCGGAGGGCCTGTTGCCAAGCTGTTTTCTGATCGAGGTCGCACACCGACACGGCGGCTCCGCGGGACGGCCCGCGTCGGTGGCTGACCTCGGGCGAGCCGCCTACCCGATCGTGAGCCGCTTCCTGACCGGGGTGAGGTCGGGGCCGCCGGGGCCGAACGCGCGGACCACGAACTGGTAGCGACCCGGCCTCAGGTTCTTGTAGACCTTCGCGGAGCGGCAGGCGTTGACGATGACGGGCAAGCGGGGCCGCTTGAACCGGCATCGGAAGCCCGAGGCATCGCCGATCGCCTCGAACCCGAACGTCACCATCTGGCGGGAGCGATTCACCTTCGCCTGGATGAGCATGGTCTCGGGAGGGCCCGGAATCGTGTGTGGCTCGCTCGTCTGCGAGGTGGAGCCCGCCGCGTTGGTCGCCGTCACCCGGCAGCGGTAATCGCCCGCGGCATAGGCGGTGTAGGAGGTGTCAGTTGCGCCGGCGATCTCGGCGCCATCGCGGGTCCATTGGTAGGCGACACTCTGCGGCGCGCGGTAGAGGAAGGAGTCGAGCAGGTCGGGCGCCCACGTCGCCCCCGAGCAGGAAAGCACGGATTCCGGCGTCGAGCCGCCCGCGATCTGCGGCGCGCCGGTGCCGCCGGGCGCGCGAAGAAGGGCCACGAAGCGGGGGTCGCTCGACGACGCCCCGGTGATGTTGAGCACGCCGCCGCCGCCCGTTCCGTCGAGGTTGGCGTAGGAGATCGTGTCGTTCCCGAGGTTGCCCCAGAAGATCTGCCCCACCGCGGGGTCGATCGCCATGCCGATTCCGCCGCTCTGGCTTCCCCGGAGGTGTTGAGCTGTCCGCCGCCGCCCGATCCGTCGAGGTTGGCGTAGGAGATCGTGCTGTCGAGGTTGGTCCAGAAGATCCTGCCGCCCGCGCGGTCGATCGTCACGCCGTGGGGCTTGATCGACGCCGCCCCGGTGATGTCGAGCTCGCCGCCGCCGCCCGTTCCGTCGAGGTTGGCGTAGGAGATCGTGTTGCTGACCCGGTTGGCCCAATAGATCCTCCCTGCCACCGGGTCGATCGCCGTGCCGTAGGGCTCGCTGGGGGTCGCCCCGGTGAGGTCGAGCAGGCCGCCGCCCGATCCGTCGAGGTTGGCGTGGGCGATCGTGTTGTCGTCGTTGGCCCAGTAGATGCGGCCTGCCGCGGGGTCGATCGCGAGGCCGTGGGGTATGACAGCTGTCGCCCCGGAGATGTTCGAGCTGGCCGCCGCCGCCCGTTCCGTCGAGGTTGGCGTAGGAGATCGTGTCGTTGCCCTGGTTGGCCCAGTAGATCCGCCCCGCCGCCGCGTCGATCGCCACGCCGCGCGGGCCGCTCGGGGTCGCCCCGGTGAGGTTGAGTTGGCCACCGCCCGTTCCGTCGAGGTTGGCGTAGGAGATCGTGTCGTTGCCGTTGCCCCAGTAGATGCGATCCGCCCCGAGCGCTGCGGGCGCCGACGCGAGGGCGAGCAACCCCGCTGCGACCAGGAGAACGCCTATCCGCCGACCGTGTCCGGCCTGTCCAATCATGCCCGCCTTCTTGCCATACACCGTTGGTCACTGTACTTCTTCTTCCCCCGCCGGGGTCTCGTGGGACTCATCGCCAGTGACCCAGGTCAGCACCTGATTGCCGAACTCTCGAGGGCCGCAAACGAACACGAAGCTCAGGGTTCGACCGGGCTTGGCGGAACCGCAGTTGATCGTCTCCTCGAGCTCTTGCCGACCTACGGGGGAGGCGTACGAGCCTGCACCTCGATGCCGTCCGGCATTGGGCACCACTCGCAATCTGGTGCCCGAATCGGGCGATATCCGCGGTAATCCGCGGCCATCCGGCACTAGCTACGCTTGCTGAATGGGCGTAGATTTCGCTCGCTAGAGCCGAAACGGAAAATCTCAACTCGGAGCACCGCCCCGCATCGCACCCAGGAGGTCGCCGGTTCGAGTCCGGCTAGCTCCATTCCGTCGAGGGGCTGGTCGGCTTCACTCAGCGCCCGACGCAGACTCGTAGACGGTTGCCATCAGCTTGTCGAAGTCGGCACTGAAGGTCTTGCTGGGCCGACCGTCCACCTGGACCACGTATAGCCGCGGGCCAATCACGAACTCGGCGTGGTGCGCCTCGACCTTGGACGCTCCGGGCGGCAAGTCGCCCCCAGTCGGCACGTGATGAACCGCCGCTGAGCCAGGTACGTCGTCCAGCTCGTACTCGATTGGCGTCACTACACAGGCGTCTGGACAGGGGGACTTCAGATCCTCGTCGTGAAGGAGATCGCGTGCCTCGAGAGCTCCCTCTTCGGAATCGAACTGGATCGCGCGGATGCGCACGTTCAGATCCTGGCCCCCGAGATCCTTGCCCGCCGCCCGTTGAAAGCCCGCATCCTCGATCGCGGCGCCCAGCTCGCTGGGGTCCGTCGCCGCCCCGATGACGAGCTCCTGGTCGAGGAGATCCGTTGCGGCCTTCCACTCCAGCTCGGCCCGCTCATCAAGCCCAAGATCGCCAGCGGTCGGCAGGCTGTTGTGGAGCTCGGCGACCGAGACTTCGCTCTCTCCATCATCGTCGCCGCCACCACAGGCCCCGAGCGCAACGGCCAGGGCCAGGATGAGCGCAACCATGCAGAGCGGCAGAGCTCCGGCGAATCGCCGCGTTCCTCCCCGTATCCCAATCCTCGAAGCCACTGCGACCGGCAAGCATCCCACACCCCGGGGTGTTGCGTCCATGCAATCGACGGCCATCAGCCCATTGCCTCAGGCGGCGACGCTGGTCAGCTTTGACTCGATGCAGCCAAGGAGCTGATGGTAGGAGTCGCAAAACGACCGGACGCCCTCGCGCTCGAGCTCGGTGGTGATGGCGGCGAGGTCGAGCCCAGCCTCCGCGGCCTGCGCCAACACGCGCTCGGCCTCCGTCAGGTCGGTATCGAGCGCGTGGCCCACTTCGCCGTGGTCGGCGAAGGCGCGCAGTGTCTTCTCCGGCATCGTGTTGATGACGCCGGGCGCGATCAGCCGCTCGACGTAGAGCACGTCCGAGTAGGCAGGATCCTTGGTCCCCGTGCTCGCCCAGAGGGGACGCTGCGTCAATGCGCCCTGGGAACGCAGCGCCTTCCAGCGCCCGCCCGCGAAGCGCTCCATGTAGCGACCGTAGGCGCGGTGGGCGTTGGCGATCGCAACCTCCCCCCGCAGGGGCGAGTCTGGCTCGAGGCCGGCGTCGGCCTTCGCGTCCACACGCGAGACGAAGAAGGAGGCGACCGACGCGATTCGGTTGATGGGCTCACCGAGCCGCACCCGGCGCTCCAGTCCCCGCAGGTAGGCCTCGATCACCTGCTCGTAGCGATCAACCGAGAACAACAGGGTGACGTTGACATTCACGCCGCGAGCGGTCAGCTCCTCGATCGCGGGTGCCCCGGCTGCCGTCGCCGGCACCTTGATCATCACGTTCGGGAGGTCGAGGCGTCCCCAGAGCTCGAGCGCCTGCTCGATCGTCGCCTCCGCATCATCGGCGAGATCCGGCGTGCACTCGAACGAGACGAAGCCGTCCTGGCCGGAGCTCGCCTCGTAGGCGGGGCGAAGGACCCCGGCGGCGCGCCGGATGTCTTCGAGTCCGAGATCGAAGAAGATTTCCCGCGTGTTGCTCTTCCCCGCCATCGCAGCATTTCCCAGCTGCTCGTCGTAGCGGTCGGAGCCGGTGATCGCCTTCGCGAAGATCGTCGGATTGGAGGTGGCCCCGGTGACGGCGTGCTCGCGCACCAGCCGCTCGAAGTCGCCACTCTCGAGCAGCTCGCGCGAGAGCGTGTCGAGCCAGATCGAGACGCCCGCTTCGTGGAGGCGCTGGAGCCGGTTCACGTCGCCTCGCCGCCGGATGGGGATGCGGGATCGCCCTCGGTCGAAAGCTCCCTCCTCGCCAAGTCCCGCTTCGCGGGACCCTGGAGGACGCCACCATCGATGCGGAAGCGCGATCCGTGACAGGGGCAGTCCCACGTCTGCTCGGCGCGATTCCACTCGACGAGGCAGCCGAGGTGGGTGCAAACCGCCGACACGGCGTGCAGCGAGCCCTGGTCATCCCTGTGGACAGCCAGCTTGTCGCTATCCACCTGCAAGACCCGGGCCTCGCCGTCCGCGAGCTCCGACGCCGGAGTGGAATCCGCACTCGATAGCCGGCCCCTGACGAGATGCTGGGCGAACCCGATGCCCTGCGCCACGAACTCCTTGACGGATCCGGCAGCCCGCGACCACTCCGAGTGGCGCAGCAGCGACCTTGAGACAACCTCCTCGAGCGGCAGGTCGGGATCGCGCAGCCTGTCAACGTCCACCCGCTCGCGTGAGCGGATCAGCGCCTGGATCTGGTCGGAGACCTCCCAGACGTTCACGTTCATGCCCGCAACCACGCGCCCCGCGTCAAGCCAGAATGCGATGAACTCGCGTGAATCGGGCTCGCCGCGGAAGACAACCTCGTCCCAGTCCGTGGCGTAACCCGAGTACTCCATGCCGACGTCGTACTGGTCTGAGAAGAAGTAGGGAATCCGCTCGTAGGGCTCGGCCTTGCCGAGCATGTTCTTCGCGGCCGCCGGGCCTTGGTTCAGCGCGTTGGCCCAATGCTCGACGCGGATCCGGCGGCCATAGAAAGGGTGGACGGCGCTCGCCACATCGCCGGCGGCGAAGATGCCTGGCACGCTCGTCTCGAGCCGCTCGGAGACGAGAACGCCGTTGTCGAGCTGGAGCCCGGCCGCCTCGGCGAGTCCGGTGCGGGGCGCGACGCCGATTCCGACGACGACGATGTCGCAGTCGATCGTGCGACCGCCGTTCAGGCGCACGCGCTCGACCGCGCGGTCGCCCTCGAACGCCTCGAGCCCCGCCCCGGCGAGCAGCTCGACGCCGTGGTCGCGATGAATGTCGGCGTAGACGGCTCCCACTTCTGGCCCGAGCACCCGCTCGAGCGGGACCGAGGCCTGCTCGACGATCGCCACCTCGAGGCCCTTCTCGCGCGCCGACGCCCCGACTTCAGAGCCGATCCAGCCGGCGCCGATCACGACGACCTTGCCGCCGCGCCGGAGGACCCCGGCGATCGCATCCGAGCTTTCGAGGTCGCGCAGGTAAAGGACTCCCCCAAGCTCCGCGCCCGGGATGCGCAGGCGACGCGGCTCGGCCCCGGTGGTGAGGAGCAGGCGGTCGTAGCGGATGCGCTTGCCGTCCTCCAAGATCGCCTCGGAGGCGGCCGGGTCGAGCTCCGCGACGGAGGTCGAGGTGTGCAACTCGATCTCGTTCTCGGCGTAGAAGTTCTCGGGATGCACGTACACCTTCTCGCGAGGCGACTCGCCACGAAGGTAGTCCTTGGAGAGGGGCGGTCGCTCGTAGGGGCGCTCGGGCTCGGCGCCGACCAGGACGACACGCCCGTCGAACCCTTCAGCCCGCAGCGTCTCGGCCGCCTTCGCTCCGGCGAGGCTCGCTCCAACGATTACGAATGTCTGCTGCGTCGCCATGACAGGTAAGCGTCGGTCGCGCCGACATTCTTACGCCGACTGTGACCGCTCATCCACCTGAAACGTACGGGTTTGATGTGTGCGGCGGGCGGATGCGAAGGCTATGCGCCGCAGGCGACCGCGCGCGATTGCAGCAGCCCGCGCTCGCGCTCGTTGTCGCAGAGGTCGGCCGCGCGGATGAATTCCTCGCGCGCCTCGGCCTGCCGCCCCAGGCGGACGAGGAGATCGCCGCGCACGCTGGGCAGCAGGTGATAGCCGCGCAGGGCAGGCTCGGCGGCGAGCGAGTCGACGAGCTCCAGTCCAGCCGCCGGGCCGAAGGCCATCGTCACCGCCACGGCGCGGTTGAGCTCGACGACCGGGGAGCCGGTGAGCGCCGCCAGGCCGTCGTACAGCGCGACGATTCGCGGCCAGTCGGTCTCCTCGACGCTGCGAGCCCGCGCGTGGCAGGCGGCGATCGCGGCCTGCAGCGTGTACGGGCCAAGCGCGCCGCTGAGCTCCTCGGCGCGCTCCAGCCCGGCCAGTCCGCGCTGCACGAGCAGGTGATCCCAGCGCCCGCGGTCCTGATCGGCGAGCAGCACCGGCTCGCCCTGGGGCCCGACCCGCGCCCGCAGCCGTGAGGCCTGCAGCTCCATCAGGGCCAGCAGGCCGTGGACCTCCGGTTCGCGGGGCATCAGCGCAGCGAGGATCCGCCCCAGCCGCAGAGCGTCCTCGCAGAGCGCCGGCCGGACCCACTGCTCCCCCGCAGTCGCGGCATAGCCTTCGTTGAAGACCAGGTAGATCACCTCGAGCACCGCGGGCAGCCGGTCGGCCAGCTCGTCGCGGCCGGGGACCTCGAACGGCACGCGAGCCTCCGCGAGCGTCCGCTTCGCGCGGACGATGCGCTGCGCGACGGTCCCCTCGGAGACGAGAAACGCCCGGGCGATCTCCGGCGTCGACAGGCCGCCGAGCAGGCGCAGCGTCAGCGCCACGCGCGCCTCCTGCGAGAGGACCGGGTGGCAGGTCATGAAGATCAGGCGGAGGACATCGTCCCCCACGCCGTCGACCTGCGCGGCGAGGTCGGGCTGGTCGAGCTGCCGGAGGATCTCCAGCTCGCGCCCGAGCAGCTCCTGCTTGCGCTCGAGCGTGACGCGGCGGCGCAGCGCGTCGATGCCCCTGCGCTTGGCAGTGGTCATGAGCCAGGCGGCAGGGTTGTCCGGGATCCCGGACCGCGGCCACTGCTCCAGCGCGGCGACGAACGCGTCCTGGGCCAGGTCCTCGGCCACCGACACGTCGCCGACGATCCGAGTCAGCCCGGCGATCAGCCGGGCCGACTCGATCCGCCAGACGGCGTCGATCGCGCTGTGGCTGGCCGACGCCGCCACGGCCTAGTTGCGGTCGGCGGTCTGCTCGCGCATCCGCTCCTGGGCCTCGCGCAGCTCGGGTGTGAGCTCCTCGCCGAAGTCGTCGTCCTCGAAGATCTGGCGCAGCTCGATCTCCGTGCCGCCGTCGAACGGGGCGCGCTTCAGCCACTCGATCGCCTCGTCGCGCGACGCGCACTCCCAGACCCAGTAGCCCGCGACAATCTCCTTGGCCTCGGTGAACGGGCCGTCGATCACGGTGCGCTCGCCGCCGTCGAAGCGAACCTTGGCGCCCTTGGAGGTCGGGTGCAAGCCGTCGCCCGCCAGCATGACGCCCGCCTTGACGAGCTCCTCGTTGTACTTCGTCATCGCCTCCAGGAGCTCCGTACCGGGCATCTCGCCCGCCTCGGACTCGGGGCTGCCGGGGACCAGAACCATGAAGCGCATTGCTGCCTCCTCGTGGGGATTGGGTGGTTTCTACTGATGCGTCGAACGAGGCCGGGCGAAATCGACAAGTCCATTGTCACCACAACGTCTCGCTCGCCTGGGCCGGCTCCAGATCATGGATCGGCCTGACGGCGGCGGGTAGGGTTGGCGTGGGAAAGGGAAGCCCTTGACGCCTGAGATCCGCTATGCGAGAAACGGCGACGTCGCGATCGGCTACGCGGTCGTCGGCGACGGCCCGGTGGACGTTGCCTACCTCTCGTCGTTCAGCAACCTCGAGGCGATCTGGGACAACCCGCTCTACGCGCGGTTTCTCCGCTCCCTCGGCTCGTTCGCCCGCCTGATCGTGGTCGACAGGCGCGGCACGGGGGTGTCAGATCGCGTCTCGCCCGACGACCTGCCCCCGCTCGAGGACCTGGTGGACGACCTCACCGCGGTGCTCGACGCCGTCGGCGTCGAGCGTGTCGTGCCCTTCGGCGTCTCCGACTCCGGCGCGCTCTCGGCGATGTACGCGTCGTCCCGGCCCGACCGAACCGCCGGTCTGATCCTGCACGGCGCCACGGCACGGGGCAGGCAGGACTCCGACTACCCCTGGCAATGGTCCGAGGACGAATGGCAGGAATACCTGGCGACGGTCTGGTCGCGCTGGGGCACCCCGGAGTACGCGCGGGAATCGATCGCGCAGTACAACCCGAGCATCGCGGGGGACGAGCGCCAACTCGCCTGGTGGGGGCGCTTTCAAAGGCTCTCCGCCAGCCCGGGGTCGATCTTCGCGATGGACAACCTGATGCGCGAGATGGACATCCGCCAGCTGCTGCCGGCCATCGGCGTTCCCACCCTCGTGCTTCACCGCCAGGAGGACAGGATCGAGGACGTCGGCTCCGGCCGCTATCTGGCGGAGCGGATAGCCGGGTCGAGGTACGTCGAGCTTCCTGGCGGGGACCACTTTCCGTGGGCGGGCGACCAGGACGCGGTCATCGGCCACGTCCGCGAGTTCATCGAAACGGTCCAGGAGGAGCAGGAGGAGTCGTTCGACCGGGTGCTGGCCACGATCATGTTCACCGACATGGTCGATTCGACCGCGCAGGCGGCGACGATGGGAGACCGTCGCTGGCGCGAGCTGCAGCAGCAGCACGACCGCCTGATCCGGGGGCAGCTCGCCCGCTACCGGGGTCGCGAGATGGATACGGCCGGCGACGGCTTCTTCGCGCTCTTCGACGGCCCTGCGCGCGCCGTGCGCTGCGCCACGGCCATATGCACCGCCATGAGAGGTCTGGGGGTCGAGGTTCGCGCCGGCCTGCACACCGGCGAGGTCCAGGCGAACGGGGACAGCGTTGCGGGAATCGCGGTGGCGATCGGGGCGCGGATCGGAGCCCTCGCCGGCGACGGTGAGGTGCTGGTGTCGTCAACGGTCAAGGACCTCGTGGTCGGCTCCGGAC
This sequence comes from uncultured Actinomycetes bacterium, assembly GCA_963720015.1. Taxonomy (GTDB): domain Bacteria; phylum Actinomycetota; class Thermoleophilia; order Solirubrobacterales; family 70-9; genus DATFPK01. The sequence continues at coordinate 296,257 of CAVREA010000001.1, forward strand.
TGGAGTTCGAGGACCGCGGATTGCACACGCTGAAGGGGGTGCCCGACGAGTGGCGCCTGTTCACGGTCGCGCCCTCGGAATGACCCGGAATGCCGGGGCCTCCGGCGAGGAATAGAGGCGTGCAACGGCTTCGGACATCACTCGGATCGCTGATGGCCGTGTTCGGCAATCCCGATCTCGGTCGTCTGGCCTTCGGATGGGCCGGGATGACGGTGACCACCTGGGCGTTCGCGATCGCCCTCGGCGTCTATGCGTTTGGACAGGGGGGTGCCACGGCCGTCGGCGTCGCCGCCCTCGTACGCCTGTTGCCGGGAGCGCTGGCGTCGCCGTTCGCGGGCCTGGTCGGCGACCGGCACTCGCGTCGTCTGGTGCTGATTCTGAGCGCGATGCTGAGCGGAGTCGCGATCGGATGCGCAGCCGTTGCCGCCGCCGCAGACGCCCCGGCATGGATCGTTTACGCGTTCGGCGGGCTGTTCACGGTCGCGTCCACTCCCTACGTGCCGGCGGAGGGAGGCCTCCTGCCCGTTGTCGCCCGCACCCCGCAGGAGCTCTCGGCGGCCAACGTCGTCCACAACCAGATGGACAGCGCCGGCTTTCTGCTCGCGTCCCTCGCCAGCGGAGCGCTGCTGGCCCTCGCCAGCCCGGAGGCGGCATTCGCCGCCGCCGCGGGTTGCGGCCTGTTGACGGCCGCCCTGCTGGCGGGACTGGCCGCGGACGAGCGTCCGGTCTACGAAGAGGAGGGGAGCGCCCGGGGGGCGCTGCACGAGGCGACCGTGGGAATCAGGATGCTGGCGGCCGACCGGAAGCTCCGCCTCGTGGGGATCGCGTTCAGCCTGCTCGTCTTCGTCGAAGGGGCGGCTGACGTCATGATCGTCGTCGTGGCCCTCGACCTGCTGGGGATCGGCGAGGGCAACGTGGGCTGGATCAACGCGGCCTGGGCGGTCGGGGCGCTGGTCGCGGGCGGCGCGCTGGCGGTTCTCCTCGACCGCGGCAACATGGCCGCCGGGCTCTCCTTCGGCTGCCTGATCACCGGGGCCGGCTTCGCCCTGCCCGGCGTCTGGCCGGTGACTCTCGCCGCCTACGGCTGCTTCCTGCTGATGGGCTTCGGCTACAGCTTCGTCGAGGTGGCGGCACGGACACTGCTGCAGCGCCTGGGCTCGGACGAGACGCTGGCTCGGGTGATCGGCGCCCTCGAGGCCAACCGGCTGGCGGCGACCGCTCTCGGTGCGATCACGGCGCCGGCGCTGGTCGCCGTGCTCGGCGTGCGTGGCGCTCTGATCGCCCTCGGCGCGCTCCTGCCCCTGTTCGCCCTGTTGCGCTGGCACTCGCTGCGGGACTTCGAGATCGGCGCGCCCGTCTCCGCTCGCCACTACAGCCTCCTGCGCGGCAGTCCGATCTTCACGCCGCTACCGGTGGACACCCTCGAGGGTGTGTGCCGCTCGCTGATCGAAGTCAGGGTCGATGCGGGAGAGGAGGTGATCGCGCAGGGCGGGTTCGGCGACCGCTTCTATCTGATCGAGGACGGCGAGGTCGAGGTGATCCAGGACGGCGATTTCAAGCGCAACCAGACGGGTGGCGAGTCTTTCGGCGAGATCGCACTGATCCGCGACGTCCCCCGTACCGCCACCGTCCGGGCGACCCGCGAGACACGCCTGCTGGCACTCGACCGTGAGCGCTTCATCGAAACCGTGACCGGGCACGTGCGCAGCCATCAGAGCGCCGAGACCGTCGCCGGCGGCTGGCTCGAGCGCTGACCCGGAGGTCGCCGGGCACGGGGACCGACCGCAGCGCTATTTTTGAGTAGAGCAGACCGGAACTTCGAATGGACTCGAACGGAGGTCGCAGTGAGGAAGAGCGCAGGAAGCCTCGGACTCGTGATGGTCGCGTTATCGCTGATGGCGAGCAGCGCATTTGCGGCAGCCATCATCGGAGACGACGACAAGGACGTGATCACCGGGACGCCGGAGGCGGACGGAATCAATTCGATGGGCGGCAACGACACGATCACCGCACTAGGAGGACCCGACGTGATCGTCGCCGGCACCGGGGATGATCGGGTGTTCGCCGGTGGAGGCAATGACGGCGTCCACGGCAACCAGGGCAACGACACGGTGGCGGGGGGAAGCGGGCACGACGCTCTTCTCGGCGACAACGACAATGATGACCTTGCGGGAGGCACGCAGGGCGATCGCGTCTACGGACAGGCTGGGAACGACACGATCCGAGGGAATTCAGGCGACGACCAGCTCCGCGGCAATCGAGGCGACGACGTCCTGCACGGGGGCGGCGACACGGATGTGATCAACGGTGACGTCGGCGCCGACGTCGAGTTCGGCGGTCCCGGCAACGACACGGTCATCGCGGATACGCCTGCCGACCTCCTCTTCCCCCGCGCCGACCGGGTACAGGCCAGCCGCGGCAACGACGTTATCCTCGTCCGCGACGGCGAGTCGGACATGGTGCTGTGCGGGCCGGGGCGCGACCTCGTCTACGCGGACATGAGGGATCGCGTTCGGCAGAACTGCGAGAAAGCGATTCGCCGCCACCCATAGACCAGGCCCCATGAGTGTTCGCATCGCGGCGGGAGCGGGCGGGCTAGCTGCCGGCGAGGTCCGGGGGTTCGGCCCGCAGCGCCCGTCTCCCTACACATGCGCCCCGGTCGCACGACCCGGACGGGCAGGTGTCCGTGGCCGGCGGTGACGTGACCGCGGGGACCAAGCTAGAGAAGCGCTCAGACGTTGCCGCCGCCCGCGGTCCCGTCCCGCCGAGTGTGCACCTGCCGTCGCCCCGGGTCCACGCAGCGCACACTCGGCGGGTTCGGGCACGAAAAAGCGACCGGGGGCGACGGTATTCCTGCCCGCGCGTAGCCTTCGCGCGTAAGTAGGTTTCCCATCGCCTGTCGAGATCGGTGCGCCGCTGGCTTTGCGGTTTCCGTTCTCTCCCGGTCGCAGGGCGAACCTATCGGAGCGGAGCCGGGTCCGCGGGCGGCGTTCCCGCAATCTCCGAGGAAATCCGTCTTTCGCTCCTGCCCGGGTCCGCCGGGTACCCTCCGCGGCATGCGCATCGACGAGATCATCGCCTCCCGGCGCCCCGTCTTCTCGGTCGAGTTCTTCCCTCCCCGCGACGAGAGCGCGACCGAGCAGCTCTTCGGCACCGCCCGCTCGCTGCGCGAGCTCGCCCCGGACTTCGTCTCCGTCACCTACGGCGCCGGCGGCTCGACCCGGGAGGGGACGGTCGAGATCACCAGGGCGCTGCGCGACGACATCGGCTTCGAGGTGATGGCCCACCTGAGCTGCGTCGGCGAGTCGCGAGAGGGGCTGGCGGCGACCCTCGACCGGATCGCCGAGGCCGGGATCGAGAACGTCTTCGCACTGCGAGGAGATCCGCCCCGCGGCCAGGAGGATTTCGTCCAGCCGGAGGGCGGGCTGGGCAGCGCTGCCGAGCTGGCCGGGTTCATCAGCGAGAGCTGGGATTTCACCCTCGGCGGCGCATGCTTCCCGGAGGTACACCCGGAGGCGGCCGACCTCGAGAGCGACCTCGCCTACCTGAAGACGAAGGTCGAGGCGGGCGCCCGCTTCCTGATCACGCAGCTCTTCTTCGACAACCAGGTCTACTTCGACTTCGTCAGCTCCGCACGGCGCGCCGGGATCGACGTTCCGATCATCCCCGGCGTGATCCCGGTGGCCAGCTACCGGCAGACGAAACGGATCTGCGAGCTCTGCGACGCCACCATCCCCGCACCGCTCGCCGAGGCCATGCAGGCGGCCGGCGGCGACGAGAAGGCCGAGTTCGACCTCGGAGTCGCCTATGCGTCGCAGCAGTGCGCGGAGCTGCTCATCGGCGGCGCTCCGGGGATTCACTTCTACGCGCTCAACCGCGCTCCCGCCACCCGCGCCGTGCTCGGCGCGCTGCGTGCGGCGCGGCCGTGGGAGAGCAAGGACCCCGCCCCGGCGGGGGCGCTCGCGCAGTCACCGGGCTAGCTCGAGCCCGCCGACCCGCCAGTCGCCTTGACTAGACTGCCCGCCTCCATGGGCGAGTTCCGCTACGAGGGCTTCCGCATCCATTACGACGAGTTCGGCTCGGGCGATCGCCCGCTCGTGCTCGTCCACGGCCTGCTCATGAACGGCCGCATGTTCTCGGGCCTGGCGCCCACGATCGCCGCGCGCGGCAACCGGGTGATCTGCGTGGACCTGCTCGGGCATGGGAAGTCCGACCGCCCCGAGGAGCTGGTCCGCTACTCGATGCCGCTCTTCGCGCGCCAGGTCGTCGCCCTGCTCGACCACCTCGAGCTCGAGCGCGCAGTCGTCGGCGGCACCTCGCTGGGCGCCAACGTCGCGCTTCAGGCCGGCGCCCGCCACCCCGAGCGGACCCGGGCGATGTTCATCGAGATGCCGGTCCTCGACAATGCGCTCTCGGCGGTTGCGGCGATCTTCGCACCGATGATGCTGGCGCTCCGCTTTGGCCGCCCCGCCTTCGAGGTCGGCTCGTACCTGACCTCCTGGATCCCGCGCAGCCACTACCTCGTGGACATCGGGCTCGACTGGATGAGGCAGAAGCCCGGTCCATCGCTGGCGGTGCTCGAGGGCCTGATGCTGGGCGAGACCGCGCCCCATCCCGAGGAGCGGCGCGCGATCGAGCATCCGGCGCTGATCGTCGGGCATTCCGGAGAGCCCCTCCACCCCTTCTCGGACTCCGACATGCTCGCCACCGAGCTGCGCAACTCGCGCCTGGTCGAGGCCCGGTCGATCCTCGAGTGGCGCGTCAGCCCGGAGCGCCTCGACGACGAGCTCGCCGTCTTCCTCGACGACGTCTGGACCGCGGAGGAAGGCCGTCCGCCCGCCGACGTCAGACCCCTGCGCGCCGCGGAGGGGAGCTGATGGCGGACCGCCGGGAGGAGAAGGAGCGCCTGCGCCAGATCCGCCTCGAGGCGGAGAGGCGCGAGGCCAGCGAGCAGCGCCGCAAGCTGCTCGCCGGCTACCTGGTGGCCGGCGTGCTCGGCCTCGCCGTGCTCGTCGGGATCGTCGTGGTCGTGCTCTCCAGCGGTGGCGGCGACGGTGCCAGCGGCCAGGCCCGCATCCTGCAGGCGAGCGGCGACACCAACGGCCTCACCCCCGACACCCGCGAGGGAACCGAGCCTCCCCCGCTCAAGGACCCGGACCTCTCCGACGCAGCCAAGGCCGCCGGCTGCGTCCTCCGCGAGGACCTGCCCAACGAGGGGGCGAATCACCTCCCACCGGGGAGCCCGATGCCGGATTACAAGACGGCGCCGCCGACCTCGGGCGACCACATCCAGCCGCCGCTGCAACAGGCCGACGGAGCCTATCTCGACGAGCCGTCGCCCCTCAACTTCATCCACTCGATGGAGCACGGCCGCCTGCTGATCATGTACCAGCCCGACCTGCCCGAGGCCGACCAGCTCGAGCTGCGGGGGCTCTACGACACGATGTACTCGGGCGCGCTGCTCTTTCCCTACTCCGAGATGCCATACGCGGTCGCCGCGACGACCTGGACCAACCTGATCGGCTGCAAGAAGTACGAGGGCGGCAAGACCATCGACACGATTCGCGACTTCGGCGTCGAGCACTGGGGAACCGCCCCCGAGGGCGTGGACTTCTTCGGCCCGCTCGACGGCCCGACCCCGGTCGAGCCCTCGGACGCTTCGAGCTCGGACTCCTGAGCTAGGGCGCCCGGTAGGCGGGGAAGTACCCGCCCTGCACGCGGCCCGCTGAGAGCTGCTCGTAGGCCCGGGGGTCGCAAACCAGCTCGGAGGTGTGGAAGGTCTCCTCGCGATTGGCGAATCCCCGCTTGAACTCCTCGAGGGCGTCACCCTCGCTCATCCCACCGCCGAGGTTGAGCGGCATGTCCTGCTCGCCCGCCAGCTCCACCAGGCGGGCGACGACGGTCTTCATCGGTGAGTCGCGCAGGTGCTCGTCTGCGGTGCCGCTCAGGTAGTAGTGGACCATGCCGTCGCTGCGGGCGGCGATCGAGGCCGCGGCGACCGCTCCTCCGGGCTCGCGGGCGAGGACCAGCCAGCTCCCCGGGTACGACAGCACCGTCTCGAAGTAGTCCGGCCCGAAGAAGTAGCGCTCCCCCGCTCCGGCGCGGCGCATCGTCTGCTCATAGGCGGCGGCAAAGCCCGCGCGCTCGGCGGCGCCGGCATCGGGACCCGGGATCAGCTCGACGGCGTAGCCGCGCTTCAGGTTCTTGCGAATCTGCTGACGGTCGCTCATCCGGCTCTTCGGCGGCAGCTCGGGATCGGCGAGCAGGACCGTGTTGCGGGCCGTCGCGCCGCGCAGCGGGGGGTCCCCGAGGCGGTGGCGGACGAAGGCGCTGACCAGCCCCGTGGCCGAGAGGTCGAACTCTCCCGGGTCGAGGGCCGGGACCACGTCCCCCGACATGCCCGGATAGCCATAGGGGGAGATCGCGTCGAGGCGGTCGCTGCCGGGGATCGGCCGCACGAGCAAGGGGCCCGCCAGTCCGCCGATGCGGAGCGAGTGGGTCACACCCTCCGCGGCCATGAACTCGGCCGAACGAAAGAACTCATCGGCCGCGGCGCCGGCACCGGCGTCCGCGAGCAGCTCGGCGGCGTCCATCTCAGCCGAGCAGGTCGGCGGCGGCGGCGCGGAACTCGTCCGGCAGCACGCCCCAGACCTCGCAGTCGGCGAGGCCGTCCGGGCCGCGCAGATGTGAGCGCATCGTCCCCTCATGGCGCCAGCCGAGGCTGGCGACGACCCGCTTCGCCGCCTCGTTGTGGGCCGGTATGCGCCCGTAGACCCGGTGGGCGCCGTGCTCGTCGAACGCCTTGGCGAGCGTCAGCGCCTCGGCCCGCCGCCCGACGCCCTTGCCGCGAACGTCGTCGCCGATCAGGGCGCCGAGCTCTGGCGCGGTCTGGCGGTAGAGGCCGTAGAGGGCAGTGAAGCCGACGGGCTGCACGTGACCCTCGACCACGATCGCGTACTTGCGGTCTTCGCCGGAGTGATCGATGGCCCGCTCGACCCAGCCGCGGGCCTGCTCCTCGGAGAAGCCCTCGCGCTGCTCCATCAGGGTCTTCGTCGCCTCGGGGTTGTTGAACCAGCGGTGGACCGCCTCGGCGTCGCCCGGCTCGAAGGGGCGCAGCGATACCCGCGGAAGGTCGTTCATCGGCCGAACCCTAGATGGACGGCTAATCCGGAGCCAGGCCGCGGCCGGTGATCGTCAGCCAGACCGTGCGGGCGAGGATGCGGAGGTCGAGGGCGAGGCTGCGGTGGTCGACGTACCAGACGTCGAGCTCGATCCGCTCCTCCCAGGGGATCCCGGCGCGCCCCTGGACCTGGGCCCAGCCGGTGATCCCGGGCCTGACCTCGTGGCGGCGGTGCTGGAACGGCGTGTAGGCGCTCACCTGTGCGGGAATCGTGGGCCGCGGCCCGACGATCGCCATCTCGCCGCGGAGCACGTTGACGAGGTTGGGCAGCTCGTCGAGCGAGGTCCGGCGCAGGAGCCGGCCGATCCGCGTCACCCGCGGGTCGTCCCGCCCGACGACGGTGCCGACGCCCACCGGATCGGAGCCGGCGACCATCGTCCGCAGCTTCAGCAACTCGAACTCCCGCCCGCCGAGGCCGACCCGCCGCTGGCGATAGATAACCGGGCCACCGCCCTCGGCGAGGATCGCGATCGCGGCGATGGCCAGCACCGGCGAGGCGAGAAGCAGCCCCAGCGAGGCCAGCGCGATGTCGATCCCCCGGGTGATCACCGGGTGCCCTCCGCCTTCTCCCAGGTCCCCGGCGCCCCACGCCGGAGCCGGTCCCAGAGGCCGGCGGCGATCGAGGCGGTCACGATCACGTAGTAGCGGGCGATGCGAAGGGGAGCGAGCGGGATGCGGCCGCCGAGCAGCGCGGCCGCCAGCAGCCCCAGCTGGGCGGCGAGGGTGGCCGTGTACACGGCGCCCTCGCCGAGCAGGGCGATGTTGGCGGCGAGGGCGATCAGGTGCAGGAAGGGCGTCAGGTAACGCAGCAGCCGGTGGGAGGCGAGCTGGAACGCGAACAGGGGCCGGTAGCCGCGCGGGGAGACCATCCGCTCCCCGACCACGATGTCCCAGAGGCCAACCATCATCCTGCGCTTGCGGGCGAACTCCCCGCCCAGGGTCGGGACCATCTGCTCCGCGGCGCGGGCCTCGGGGACGAAGACCGAGCGATAGCCGCGCCGTGCCAGCTCGAAGGGGAAGGACAGGTCGTGGCTGGCCGCCGGGCCCAGCGGCAGGTAGGCGTCGCGGCGGACCGCGTAGATCGCGCCGTTGCCGGCGGTGATTCCCCCCAGGCGCGACTCCATCGCGCGCACCGCCATCTCGTAGCGCCAGTAGAGGCCCTCCTGGTTGTCGCCCGCCGGATCGGTGAAGGTCGCCTCCCCACAGGCATAGCCGATCCCCGGGTCGGCGAAGGGCGCGACGAGGCGGCGCAGCGCCCCCGCCTCCCAGGTGCTGTTGGCGTCGGAGAAGGCGAGCACGTCGGCGTGGGAGCGCTCGACGGCCGCGTTCTGGGCGGCCAGCTTCCCGGCCCGGGGTAGGTCGAGAACCAGATCGGCGCCCGCCTCGCGGGCGAGCTCGGCGGTGCGGTCGGTGGAGCCGTCGGAGGCGACGACGACGGCGAGGCTCCCAGCTGGGTAGTCGAGGGCCAGGGCATTCGCCACCTTCGCCGCGATCACCGCCTCCTCGTTGTAGGCGGCGACGATCAGGGTGACGGACGGGGTGCCGGGCGAAGCGGGCGGCGCCGGGCCGCGGCGCCCGCCATGGAGGCGGTCGAGCACCCAGAGCAGGAGCGGATAGCCCGCGTGCGTGTAGACGATCAGGCCGGCGCAGATCCAGAAGACGATCTCGAGCACGGTGCGATTATCGGCTCTTGCCCGGCCGTGAGCCTTCGCGGCCGGCCGCCACGCTCAGCGCGCTGCGAGCAGGCGCTCGTAGAGGCCGAGGGTCGCGGCGGCGACCGCGTCCCAGGAATGCTCGCCCGCGGCTGCGCGCAGGGCCGCCTCCTCGAGCTCGGCGCGCGCTTCCGCGCTTGCGGTCAGCTCGGCGAGAGCGGTGGCCAGCGGGCGGGCCTCCCCCGGCGCGACGATTCGCGCCGCGCCGGTGCTCTCCGCCAGCTCGGGGAAGCCGCCGACGGCGCTGGCGACGATCGCCTTGCCGAAGGCGAGGGCCGTGTAGAGGACGCCCGAGTGCTCGGCGTCGAGATAGGGCAGGGCGACGACGTCGGCGCGGCGGAATATCGCGGGGATCTCGGCCTCGTCGACGAAGCGGGGCACGAAGCGGACGGTGGCCGGCGCGGCGGCGGCCGCCTCCCGCAGGGGGCCCACCGGCATGCGCGGGTTGCCGACGATCCAGAGCTCGGCCTCGGGCACGCTCCTGAACGCCTCGAGGAGGACCTCGATTCCCTTGTACGGCCGCAGCAGGCCGAAGAACAGGACCACCGGCCCCGACGCCCCCTCGAGCTCGGCCGGCAGCGGCCGCTCGGCCGGCAGCCTGGTCAGGTAATCGAAGGCGCCGTGAGGGATCACGTGGACCCGTTCGGATGGCAGGCCGACCTCGTCGCGGAGCCGTCCGGCGCTGTGCGCGGAGTGGGCGATCACGGCGTCCATCGCGCCGAACGCGCGGCGGGCCGCGCGGCGGCGCCGCGAGCCGGCCGCCGGCGGCAGGATGTAGTGCGCCGTCATCACCCGCGGCCGTAGCGGCGGGAGGAGGAGCCGATCGATGCCGGGCACGGTCAGCCACTGGTAGTGGACCAGGTCGGGGTCGCCGCCGGCGACCAGCGCGCCGCGGCGGAAGCGCAGCATGTCCGCGGCGTGCTCGGCGACCTTGAAGGCGCGCCGGCCGGTGGCGCCGAGGCCGCGGGCGGAGCTGCGCCGGTAGAAGGCCTCGGTGACCCGATATCCCTCCGGCTCCGGCACCGGGCCGTAGAGGAAGCGGCTGGTGAGCAGCTCGACGCCGGCGCCGGCGCGGGCCAGGGCCGCGGCCAGCGAGCGGTCGTAGGGGGGCGTGAAGGCCGAGGGGTCGACTAGCTGAACCTGCACCGGAGCCGATTATCGTGGCGGGGCGATGGCACCGACCCTTTCCTACTGCGTCGTGAACACGAACGGCCGCGAGCACCTGCGGGCCTGCCTCGAGGCGATCGAGCGCACCCATCCCGCCGGAGTCGGGCGCGAGGTGCTCGTCCTCGACAACGCGTCGAGCGACGGCTCGGTGGAGATGGTCCGCGCCCGGGCGGAGGAGATCCGCCTGTTCGCGCTGGAGAGCCCCGAGGGAAAGGCGGCCAACGACACGCGACTGCTGCGCGACGCCGAGGGAGAGTTCTGCCTTCTCCTCAACGAGGACTCCGAGCTGCAGGAGGGAGCAGCGGAGGCCCTGCTCGAAGCCCTCGGGGACGATCCGCAGGCCGCAGCGGCGGGGCCGCAGCTGCTCGACTCCGGCCTGCGCCCGGTCGCCTGCGCCTGGCGCTTCCCGGGAGTCGGCACCGCGCTGATCGGCGCCCTCTTCCTGCACCGCCTGTTGACGGTGCAGAGCAGAGGAGGCGAGACCCGGCCCGTCGACTGGGCGCAGTCGAGCGCGCTGATGGTGCGACGCGAGGCGACGTCGCCGAGGTCGGCTACCTCGACCCCGCCTTCTTCGTCTACTACGACGAGTGCGACTTCTGCCAAGCCGCCTCCATGACGCCGGGCGGCGGGTCCTCTTCGTCCCGGCGGCGAGGGCGGTCCACCACGACCAGCTCTCCACCGACCTCGCAGGCCGGCCTGCCCCGGATCGTCGAATTCCACCGCAACCGCGACCTCTACATGCGCAAGCACCACTCCGCGGCGGCGGCGCGCGGCCGTGAGGGTGCTCACCGCCTGGTCCTACGCGCCTGCGGGCGCTCGCGGCGCTGGCCTGCCCGCGCCGCCCGGCGCGGCGTCTATTGGGCCCACGCCCGCCAGGCGCTGATCCCCGGCCGGGGCAGCGGCATCCGCGACCGGGTCGAGGGCGCCTAGGGGCGCGAGTCCTCGTCGCGGGACTCGGCCTCGTAGACCTCCGGGATCCCGCGATCGCCCTCGGCGCCGGCCTCGGCCGCGCGAAGCGACGCCAGCACCGCGCGCGGGTGGCGGAGCCGCGCGAGCGCGAGCCGCTCGCCGCTGGTGAGGAAGCCCGATGCGAGCAGCGCGAGCGGGTAGGCGGCCCAGAGCGCGAGCCGCGCCGCAGCAGGCCGGCCGCGCCCTCGGTCGGCAGCGCCAGTTCGCCGACCCGACGAGCACCGCGGAGACGGCGACGAGCGCGGCCAGCCGGCCCCACTCGTAGGGGACCGGGAAGAGGCGCTGGGTGAACACGTACATCAGCGCCACCACGACCACATAGGAGGCGACCAGGGCGAGGCCGGCGCCGACGATCCCCAGCGAGCGGGACCAGGAGCGAGGTTGAGGGCGACGTTGACGACGAGCGCCGCGATCGGCGGCCGGGAAGTTGAACTCGGTGCGGCCGGTGCGGCCGAGGATCACGACGAGGACCATGTAGAGCGGCGTAGAGGGTGACGCCGGTCGAGATCAGGCCGATCGCTTCGTAGGAGTCGAAGAACTCCGGCGCGGCCAGGGCCCGCACGATCCAGCGCGAGAGCAGCCACATCCCGGTGACGACGAAGGCGCAGCCGGCGACGAACAGGGTGACGACGGCGGCGTAGGCGCGGCGGGCCTCGTCGTCGTCGCGGATCGAGTAGGCGAGCGGCGGCCAGGCGAGCTGGAAGCCGCGGACGAGGACGTTGACCGCCTGCGCGAACTTGACCGCCAGCGAGTAGAGGCCCGCCTCGGCGAGCCCGAGCGAGCGGACGATGATGATCCGGTCGACGAAGTTGAGCGAGTAGAGGGAGAGCTCGGCCGGCATCGTCGGCAGCCCGAAGCGGATCAGCCGCCGCAGCAGCGGCGGGTCGAACCGCAGCGAGAGGCGGCGCGCGGTGGACGACGATCAGGCCGAGGACGAAGGCGCCGCCGGTCGCGTAGCTGCCGAGCAGCAGGCCGCGGGCGCCCTCGTCGGCGCCGACGACGAGGACGACGGTGAGCGCGATCGCCGCGAGCGACGTTGAGCGATCGTCGTCACGAAGTAGGCGCGGGCCCGCTCCTCGAGCCGGAACAGGGTCAGCAGGAACTCGAACATCGTCAGCACCCAGAGGCCGCCGATCGCGATCCGCGCCAGTTCGGCGCGCGGGCTCGGTCGAGCAGCGCTTCGGAGATCGGCCCGGCGAAGGGCAGCGCGACCAGCGCCGCCGACCGTCGCGAGCCAGAAGAGCGCCGGCGAAGGAGGTGCGCGACGACGCGCGTCCGGGTCCTCGTCCGTCCTTGTAGTAGAAGCGCAGCACCGCCTCGATCAGGCCGAAGCGGACGACGATGCTGGCGGCGACGACCGCCGCGAAGAGGACCTCGGCCGCGCCGTAGTCGGCCGGGCGTCAGGTAGCGCGTGTAGAGCGGCAGCAGCGCGACCGCGATCAGCTTCGAGAGGATGCTCGCCGCCGTGTAGGCGGCGCCGGTCGTCGCCAGGCGGCGCAGGTATCCGGACACGCTGCCGACGCCTACGCGGCCGTCGCGGACCGGCGCGCAGCGCCAGCGAGCCGCCGACCGCGAGCAGGACCCAGGTGATCGGGTCCTCGAAGAACCCGGCGTAGGCCAGCGTGTGGACCAGCAGCGCGACGAACGCGGCGAGGACCGCGGCGCCGAGCGGCGGGCGGATGACCCGTCTCCGACCGCGGTCGCCGGCGCGTCGCCACCCCGCGCCACCCGCCGGCATCGACCCGAGGCCCGATGCCAGGGTCGCGACGGCAGCGACGAGCAGCGCCAGGTAGGCGGCGAGGCCGATCAGCCCCTGCTCGGCGGCGACGGTGATCGGCTCGGTGTGGGAGACCGAGACCGGGGCGTCTCGGTTCTCGACGATGTCGCGATAGGCGCTCGGGAAGGAGCCCGAGCCGTAGCCCCAGAGCGGGCGTTGGGCGAAGAGGTCGAGGCCGCCGGAGACGAGGTTGCCGCGGCCGCTGAGTGTCGACGTTGAGGCGGTCGAGGTGAGCTTCCCGGAGCCGCCGGCGAGCGAGCGACGACGAGCGACGGCGCCGACGGCTCCGGCGCCGACCGCGGCCAGCGTCCAGCGCAGGCTCCAGCGCAGCGCCGCGAGCACCGCCAGGCCGGCGAGCAGGGCGACGAAGCTCGACTGCGAGAAGGTCGGCACCAGGCCGAGCCAGAGGACGCGCGATCAAGCCGCCGCAGCGAGCCAGAGGCCTCGCGCCGGTCGCGCGCCCAGAGCAGCGCCGCGGTCGCGACGCACGATCGCCAGCGCCAGGTAGCGCCCGTAGACGTTCGGGTCCCAGAAGACCGAGTTGACCCGGAAGTAGATGTGGAATTCGTTCGAGCGGATCACCTGGTCGTTCCAGAACAGCTCCGCGGTCGCGTACTCGACGGAGCCGACCAGCGACGAAGAGCGACCGCCTCGACGCCGACGACGACCAGAGCGCCAGGCGCAGCAGCCGCCGGTCCCAGCTCGACGTCGCGCAGCGAGCGCGAAGACGAGCGAGAACGGGACGAAGAAGAAGCAGACGTTCTGCAGCGCCCTTGGAGAAGTCGGCCGAGTAGAGCGTCTGCAGCGCGTAGAGGACGACGACGACCGCCAGCGATCGCCTGAGCCAGGTCGAGGACCGCGGCGCGGCGATCAGCGGCCGCTCCTCGAGCCCCCGCCGGCGACGCCCGCGGCCGGGCAGCCCGAGGACTCCGTCGCTGAGCGCCAGCGGCGACGACCCCGCCCGCGATCACCAGGTAGAGCGGCACCAGCAGGTTGGCTGTGTCGCCGCCCGCATGGAGCGGGATCCGGAACGGAAGCGCGGCGACGATCGCCAGCGGCAGCAGGAGCGGCCAGCGGCGGAAGAGCGCAGGCGAGGGCGCCGGTGACGGCGGCCGCCAGGGCGGCGAGGGCGACGAGCCGGGCGGTGTCGTCGCGCAGGTCGACGATCTGGGCGGAGTGCCACTGGTCGCCGAGGATCAGGACCGGGAAGAGGACGAGCGGCGAGCAGCATCGCCGGCGACCGCGCTGCGACCGGGCGGCAGCAGGATCGCCGCCGCCGCCGCCGCCGCGGCGACGAGCAGCCCGAGCCCGGCGAGCAGGTCGCCGCTCACCCGGCCGCTGCCCTATCCGAGCGCGCGCAGCCCCGGCGCGGGCGCCGCGGCGCCTCGTGAAGGCGGATCGCGCCCCGGCGGGACCAGCGTCGCGGTCCTGACCGAGCAGCTTGACCCGCAGCTTGTAGCGGCCCGGGCGGGGCGATGCCGCTCGTCGCGCTGCGGCCGTCCCAGTAGAAGGTGAAGAAGCGGTAGCGCTTGAGGAAGCGGTCGCGGGCGAGCGTGACGCACCGACGCCTGCCGCCCGGCTTCGACGATCTGCACGATGCCGTCGCTCGGACTGGGTGATCCGGAAGCGGATCCGGATCCGCGGTCGTAGCGGCAGTCGCCGTTGGGGTGAAGCGGCTCGGACCCGGCGGCGTCCGCGTTGGGAGTGGAGACGCCGACGAAGGTGACCTGGTCGAGGACCAGCGGGTCGCGCTTCAGCCGCTGCGACCAGGCGAAGGCGGCGAGGGTGGCGAGGACGAGGAGCGCGAAGACGACGCGGCGAGCCGGCGGGTCGGGTGCGATCGACGCGGCCAGACCGGCCGATTCCGCGGCATTGTCCTCGCCGACCACCGACCGCGACCTGCGCTCGCGCCTTGCCGGCCGACGCTGACGGCGATTTCCCTCGGTCATCAGCTGCACCTCGGAGATCCTCAGCTGCTTGGCCACCTTGCCGGCGCTTCGCGGCTCGTGGCCGCGGCTTGAACATGACGACGCTGTCCTCGAAGCTGGAGTTGCTGTTGGTGACGGCGCCGAGCTGGAAGCCCTTGCGCCTCGACCTTGTCGCCGTAGCGGCCGGCGAGGCCGGCGACCGCGGTGCCGTTGAGCACGGCGACTTCGATTTCGCCCGGCTGGACGCTTCGAGCGCCGCCGCTTGCCGCTGCTTCGCCGCCGCCGTCGTCGCCGAGCCGCTGCAGGGCCGCGTAGGCGACGCCGCCGCCGATCACGATGACGACGACGAAGAGCGGCGACCAGGTAGCGCGGCCGGCGAGGCGGTCTCGCCGCAGCCCGAGAAGCGGCTCGCGCAGCCGCTCGCCGCGGGTCAGTTCGGGCAGCCCCGCCTCGCGCCGCTCGGCGGCGCTGCCTCGCGAGCTGCGCGACCGCCTCGCTGCTCGGCGCGTCGCGCGCCTCCTCGAGCGTCCGCAGCTCCTCGGCCCGCTGCGGCGGCGACCGTCGAGGTCGCCTCCTTGCGCTCGGCGTCGCGCTCGGGCGCCGAGCCCGCCCACTCGCGCAGGCGGCGGATGTCGCGCCCCTGGGTGAAGGAGAGCAGGGCGAGGACGGCGAGGCCGAGGAACGCGGCCAGGCCGGCGAAGGCGCCGATTTGTCTCTGATCGACGTCGGACGCAAAGTGGCTGCGAGAGGCTACTCGTCGGAGACGACCGTCGCCGCGTCGCCGCCGCGGCGCGGTGATCAGCTCGACCACCCGCTCGGCCAGATTGGCCTCGTCGCCGGCCAGCACCAGGTGCTCGAGCGAGTTCAGCGTCGCCTCGACCCAGTCCGGGTCGAGCGGCGTCTCGCGCACCGCCCGGAGGATCCGCTTGCGCCGCCGTCGGCTGCAGCGCTCTCGCCGCTGCCGAACAGCTCCTCGTGCAGCTTCTCGCCCGGCCGCGGCTGGGTGAACTCGATCGCGATGTCGGCCTCCGGCTCGTAGCCGGCGAGCCGGATCATGTTGTGGGCGAGGTCGACGATCTTCACCGGCTCGCCCATGTCGAGGACGAAGACCTCGCCCTTGCCGGCGCCGATGTCGCCGGCGCGGATCACCAGCTGCACCGCCTCCGGGATCGTCATGAAGTAGCGGGTCATCTCCGGGTGGGTGACGGTGACCGGGCCGCCGCGCTCGATCTGGCTGCGGAAGATCGGCACGACGCTGCCCGAGGAGGCGAGCACGTTGCCGAAGCGGACCGCTGGCGAAGCGCGTGTCCGGGGTGCCTGTGGCCGGCGGCCTCGACGATCCACTCGGCCATCGCCTTCGAGGCGCCCATCACCGTCTGCGGGTTGACCGCCTTGTCGGTCGAGATCAGGACGAAGCGCTCGACCTTCGAGGCGGCGGCGGTCTCGGCCGTGATCCGGGTCGCGATCGCGTTGTTGCGGACCGCCTCGAGCGGGTTGGCCTCCATCAGCGGCACGTGCTTGTAGGCGGCGGCGTGGAAGACGACGCTCGGGCTTGAAGCGCTGCATCACCTCGAGCATCCGGTGCGGCTCCTTGCAGTCGGCGAGCACCGACTCGACGTTGGTGAAGTGGCGCTCCTCGACCATCTCGCGGTCGATCTGGAAGAGGTTGTCCTCGGCGTGGTCGAGCATCACCAGCAGGCGCGGCTCGACCCGGGCGATCTGGCGGCAGAGCTCGGAGCCGATCGAGCCGCCGGCGCCGGTGACGAGGACGATGCGGTCGCGCAGGTAGGCGCCGACCCGGTCGAGCTCGACGACGATCGGGTCGCGGCCGAGCACGTCCTCGACCTGGACCTCGCGCAGCTGCTTGTTGAGCTGGACGCCGCCGCGCAGCAGCTCGAAGACGGTCGGCAGGGTGCGGACGCGGATCTCGCGCTCGCGGCAGGCGGCGACGACCTTGGCCGCGCAGCGTGCCCGGCGCCGAGGGGATCGCGATCACGACCTCGTCGGGCTCGGTCTCGTCGAGGATCGTCGTCGATCTCGCTCGGTCGAGCCGAGCACCTTGAGCCCGAGCATCCGCATCCCCCGCTTGCGCGGGTCGTCGTCGACGAAGCCGATCGCGGTCGCGCCGAGGTTGGGGTTGAGCTGCAGCTCGCGGACGACCATCTGGCCGCCGGAGCCGGCGCCGACGACCAGCACCTCGTGCTTGGGCAGGCGCGCGCCGCGCGACGGGCGCTCGACGATCAGCCGCACCGCGAGGCGGGCGCCGGCGATCAGCATCAGGGTGAGGATGAAGTCGATCACCGCGACCGAGCGCGGCAGGTTGTCGGCGAACGGCTTGAGCGACGGTGAAGACGACGACCAGGATCGCGCTGGCGACGGCGACGGCGCGGACGATCAGCAGGAAGTCGCGGCCGCTGACGTAGCGCCACCACTTCTGGTAGAGGCCGAAGGCGGCGAAGACGATCGAGCTTGCCGACGACGACGAAGCCGACCGACTGCGCGAAGAGCGACCTCGTAGCGGTGCGGCCAGCCGTGCGGGTCGTCGAGGAAGCGCAGCTGGAAGGCGAGGAAGAAGGCGAGCGCGACGAGCACCGCGTCGGCCGCGACCTGCAGGACCCGGTTGCGGTAGACGGGGTGGTTCAACCGGTGCATGGAGACCGGCCGAGTTCTAGTGGCTCGTCCGAGCTCCGTCCCGGTGCAATCCTGGCCGCTTCCCTACGATGCCGCGCTCCATGCTGCTCCTCTCGCCAGCGTCACCGACTTCTTCCTCGACCCGATCGTCAACGTCGGCGACCGACTTCATCAGCGCCACCGGCCTGCCGGCGGTCTTCGTGCTGATGGCGCTCGAGTCCGCCTGCATCCCGGTCCCGAGCGAGGCGATCATGCTGTTCGCCGGCTTCAGCGTCTCCGACGGCGAACTGACCCTGTTCGGGATCGTCGCCGCCGGGCGTGCTCGGCAACCTGGTCGGCTCCTGGATCGCCTACGCGGTCGGCTACTACGGCCGCCTCGACCTGCTCGAGAAGAACCGGCTGATCCACATCAGCCCCAAGCACCTGAAATGGGCCGACGACTGGTTCGAGCGCTACGGCGACGCGACCGTCTTCTTCACCCGGATGCTGCCGATCATCCGCACCTTCATCTCGCTGCCGGCCGGGGTCGCGAAGATGCCGTTCTGGCGCTTCACCGCGCTCACCCTGCTCGGCTGCATCCCCTGGGTGCTGATGCTGGCGCTGATCGGCGAGAGCGTCGGCGACAACTGGGAGGAGTGGCGCGACCACCTCGCACTACCTCGACTACGTGGTCGTCGCGGCGATCGTCGGCCGGCGTCGTCTACCTGATCGTCAGGCGCCGGCGCGGCGGCGGGCCGGCGAGGGCGAGCCGAGCCGGCGCGAGCCGAGCCCGCCGGCGCCGGCGGCGCTTGAGCGAGGCGCGCGACGGCCGGATCCCGGCCCGGCGCGCGGTCGCGCTCGGGCATCGTCCAGGGCCCGGCCGAGCTGCTGCCGGTCTCCAGCTCCGCCCACATCGTCCTCGTCCCCTGGCTCGCGGGCTGGGACTGGGAGCGAGCTCGACCCCGAGGTGCGCAAGAGCTTCGAGGTGGCGCTCCACGCCGGCGCCGCGGCGGCGCTGCTGATCGGCCAGCGGCGGGTGATCGCCGAGGAGCTGCGCGCAGTTCGACCTCGCCGGGCGCTGCGTGCTCGGCGCTCTCCTTCCTGCCGGCGGCGGTCGTCGGCTACACGCTCGAGCGGCCGATCGAGCGGCGGCTCGGCGGGCCGCGGGCGACCGCCGATCGGGCTGCTCGCCGGGGCGGCGGCGATGCTCGTCGCCGACACGCCGGCCGCAGCGAGCGCGGGCGCGGCGAGGCCGGCGCCGGCCGACGGCCTCGCGCTCGGCCTCGCCCAGGCGGCGGCGCTGGCGCCCGGGCGTCTCGCGCAACGGCGTCACCCTGGCGGCGGCCCGCTGGCGCGCGCTTCTCCCGCGACCAGGCGAACCTGCTCTCGCGCACGATCGCGCTGCCGATCATCGTCGGCGCCACCGCGCTCAAGGGCGTCCGGCTCGGCGCGCCGCGGCGCCACGCCCGAGCTGCGCCGCTCGCTGGCGCTCGGCGTCGCCGCCTCCTTCGCCTCGACCCTCGCCTCGCAGCGGCTGATCCGGCTGGTCGAGCGCGACCGCGCGCTCTGGCCCTACGCCGCCTACCGGGCCGGCCTCGCCGCCGCTGGTCGCTGCGGCTGCAGCGACCGGCGCTGAGTTGAATCGCGCCGATGGCCGACAGAGTCGGGCGCGATGAGCGGCGACGCCTACGCCAGAGCCGGGGTCGACCAGGGCGCCGCCGACTCCGCCGTCGCGGCGCTGGTGCGCGGCGCTCGGCGGCGATCGAGCTCGGCCGCCCCTCGCGCCAGGTGCCGCTGCCGGGCCACTACGCGAGCGTGATCCGGCTCGACGAGCGGACCGGGATCGCGCTCTCCACCGACGGGGTCGGGACCAAGCTGCTGGTCGCCGAGCAGCTCGGCCGCTTCGACACGGTCGGGATCGACTGCGTGGCGATGAACGTCAACGACGTGATCTGCGTCGGCGCCGAGCCGCTGGCGATGCTCGACTACATCGCGATCGAGCGGGCCGACCCCGACGGTCTGCGAGCAGATCGGCGTCGGCCTGGCGCGCGGCGCCGAGCTGGCCGGGATCGAGATCCCCGGCGGCGAGCTGGCCCAGCTCGGCGAGCATGGTCCGCGGCTTCGACGTCTCCGGCGCCTGCTTCGGCACGGTCGCGCTCGACGCGATCGTCGACGGCTCCGCGGTCGAGCCCGGCGACGCGGTGATCGGCCTCCCCTCCTCCGGGCTCCACTCCAACGGCTACACGCTGGCCCGCTCGGCGCTCGACGGGATCGCCGCTCGAGGACCCGACGACCGCCTCGGCCGGCCGCTCGGCGAGGTGCTGCTCGAGCCGACCGAGATCTACGTCAAGCCGGTCGCTCGAGCTGCTGCGCTCCGAGGTCGACGTGCGCGGCCTCGCCCACATCACCTCGGGCGGCCTCGGCAACCTGCTGCGCCTCGCGGCCGAGGTCGGCTACGAGATCGACGACCCGCTGCCCGTGCCGCCGGTCTTCGAGCTGATCCGCGAGCGCGGCGAGGTCTCCGACGAGGAGATGCACGAGGTCTTCAACATGGGCTGCGGCTTCTGCTGCGTCGTCGCCGCCGGCGACGAGGAGGCGGCGCTCGAGCTGCTGCGCGCGCACTACCCGGCAGGCGAAGCGGATCGGCCGCGCCGCCGAGGGGCTCGCCGGGTCAGGCGCGGCGGCTGATCGGGCTTCCACCCTGCCGTTCCGAGAGAGGAGCGTGCATGGGCGAGCAACCATCGGACAGCGCGGCGGCGGGGATACAGATCGCGATCCTGATCTTCGACGGGCTCACCGCTGCTCGACGCGATCGGGCCCTACGAGGTGCTGCGCTCGGTGCCGGGCTCGGAGGTCAGCTTCGTCGCCCCCGAGCCGGGACGCGCAGCGGACCGACAGCGGCGCCGCTCGCGCTCGTCGCCGACCACGCGCTCGAGGAGGTGCCCGACCCCGACATCGTCCTGGTGCCCGGGCGGCCAGGGCAACCGGCCGCTGCTCGACGACGAGCGCGTGCTCGACTGGCTGCGCTCCGCCGACGAGGGACCCGCTGGACGACCTCGGTCTGCACCGGCTCGCTCGTCCTCGGCGCCGCCGGCCTGCTCGACGGGCAGAGCGGGCGACCTGCCACTGGCTCTACTGCGAGCGCTCTGCGCGACTTCGGCGCCGAGCCGCGCCGGCCGAGCGGGTGGTCGAGGACGGCAAGGTGATCACCGCCGCCGGAGTCTCCTCGGGGATCGACATGGCGCTGGCGCCTGATCGCCGCGAGGACGTCGGGCCCGAGGTCGCGCAGGCGATCCAGCTCGCGATCGAGTACGACCCCGAGCCGCCCTTCGACGCGGGCTCGCCGGAGAAGGCGCCGGCGGAGATCGTCGAGCTGGTCAGCGGCGTTCGACGGCCCGCGACGGCGGGCTCGGCGGGCAGGACGGGGCCTGAGCGCGGCGCTCAGGCCTTCTCCCAGAGCGTCCCGGTCAACGCGTTCACCGGCCGCAGCCGCCAGTCGCGCGCCGCGGTCCAGAGCTCGGCCCGGACGACCGGGGCCGGCCGGTCGCCGGTCAGGGCCTCGACCTCCCGCGTGGCCACACGCCCGAAGCGCTCGATCGCCTCGAGCGGCTCCAGCGGCGCTCCGTTGACCGCGGTGGCTCCAGCGGCGAGCGCCGCCTCGCGGTAGGCCTCGTAGGCGCGCAAGCCCCAGACGCCGTACCGGGCCCCGTCCTCGCCGATGAAGACGGCCGACGGGAACGTGACGCGCTCCCTGCCCTCGGTGGTCCTCACCTCTCCCGCCCGCGCGCCTCGGCGGGGACGGCGCGAACCTCGTCGAGGTCGGCGGCGAAGGCCTCGGTGATCGCGTTCGAGACGAGGTCGATGCGGAAGCGCTCGACGTCGAGGCCGGCCTCGCCGGCCTCGCCGCGCAGGGCCTCGGCGTGGTCGAGCTTGCGGCGCTCGAACATCAGGCCCTCGCGCAGCCGGCGCAGGTAGCGGTAGGCGGCGGCCTCCCCCTGCTCGCGCGCGGCCTTCACCGCGAGGCAGGCCGGGTAGGTGCTCGATGATCGGGTTCTGCGTCCAGAGCCGCGGGTCGAGCGGCATCCCGGTCTCCGCCGCGACGTCGAGCCAGTGGGCCATCAGGTCCGCGAAGCAGCCCCGGCCGCGACCCGATGCCGCCCTCCTCGTCGCGATAATCGGGTCCGTACTTGCCGCGCCAGGCCCCCCATCACCCAGCGGAAAGCGAGCCCGTCCCCGAACTCCCACATCAGCCTGCGAAGCTTCGGCTCGGTCCCCCACGACCAGGAGCAGGCGGGGTCGGTGTAGTAGCGGACCTCGACGGGCAAGGGTGGCCGACAATAACCGGGTACGGGACTCTTCCCCGCCGCGACCCCCCGCCTGAGCCGAATCCGCCAATGGAACCCCGCACCTCGACCTCACAGATGATCGGAACGGTGCTCTCCGGCCGCTACCGGCTGGAGGCGAAGCTCGGCAGCGGCGGGATGTCGACCGTCTACCTGGCCCGCGACGAGACGCTCGACCGCGCGGTCGCGGTCAAGGTGATGCACCGCGAGATGTCCGAGCAGGCCGACCAGCTCGAGCGCTTCCGCCAGGAGGCGCGGGCGGTGGCGAAGCTCTCCCACCCCAACGTCGTCGCGGTGATCGACGCCGGCGAGGACGGCGGCCACCCCTACATCGTCTTCGAGTACGTCGAGGGGGAGACGCTGAAGCAGCGGATCGACGCGGCTCGGCGCGCTCGACGTCCAGGAGGCGCTCGCCTACGCGATCGAGATCGCCCGCGGCCTCACCGTCGCCCACGCCCGCAACATGGTCCACCGCGACATCAAGCCCCAGAACGTCCTGATCGACGCCGAGGGCCGCGCCAAGCTGACCGACTTCGGGATCTCGCGCCAGCTCGAGCAGGACGGCATGACCGCGACCGGCCGCGTGCTCGGCACCACCGACTACGTCGCCCCCGAGCAGGCGATGGGCCAGGCGGTCGACCCGCGCTCCGACATCTACTCGCTCGGCGTCGTCCTCTACGAGATGCTGGTCGGCGAGGTCCCCTTCCACGCCGACAGCCAGGTCGGGGTGGCGATGAAACACGTCAACGAGGAGCTGCCCGACGTGCAGCGCCGCCGGCCCGAGGTCTCGGCGGCGGTGGCGCTGGTGGTCGAGCGGGCGACCGCCAAGGACCCGGCCGAGCGCTACCAGCACGTCGGCGAGATGATCGACGACCTCGAGACCGCGCTCGAGGTCGAGGCGGCGCGGGCCGGCTCGACCACCGGCGAGGCGACCAGCGTGCTCGACGCGGTGCCGCCGCCGAAGCGCAAGCTCTCGGCCGCGGCCGCGCTGGTCCTGGGCGGCGATCGTCGCTGCTCGCTGGTCGCCGGCGGTCGTCCTGGCCGCGGTCCAGCTGATCTCGAGCGGCTGGTCGACGGCGGGCGGCGGCGGGGCGGCGACGGCGGGCAGGCGAGCGGAGCGCCGGTCACGACTCACCGCGGCGACCGACTTCGACCCCGCAGGGCGACGGCGAGGAGGTCGGACGAGGTCGAGCTCGCGGTCGACGGCAACCCGACCGGCACCGCCTGGGCGACCGAGCACTACGACACTCCGGACCTTCGGCGGGACCAAGACCGGCCCGACCCGGGCGTCGTACGTCTACGTCACGAGCCGGCCCGCGCGACGGCGCGCGGAGATGAGCGTCAGCACGCCGACCCCGGGCTGGGACGCCGAGGTCTTCGCCGCCGAGCGGTCGCCGCCCGACGACCTCGCGGGCTGGGGCGAGCCGGTCGGCCGCGATCGACGACGCCGACGAGCGCGAGGCAGGTCTCGCTCGACACCGCCGGCCAGCCGTCCGACTACTACCTGCTCTGGTTCACCAAGCTCGACGCCCGACCAGCGACGAGCGCTACCAGGTCGAGATCGCCGACGATCAAGCCTCGCTCGGCTGACCGGCTGCCCTAGAACTCGTAGGAGCGGGCGCTGCGGTGGCGCTCGACCGCGAGCGCGACGAGGCGGTCGCAGAGCTCCGGGTAGGCGAGGCCGCGTCGCCTCGAAGAGCTTCGCGTAGACGCTGGTCTCGGTGAAGCCGGGCATCGTGTTGATCTCGTTGACGAGGACCGCGCCGTCGGGCTCGACGAAGAAGTCGCAGCGGGCGAGGCCGGCTGCAGCCGGCGAGGCGCGAAGACCTCGGCGGCGAGCTCGCGGACGCGCGCGACCGCCTCGTCGCCGATCGGCGCCGGGCACGACCAGCTCCATGCCGCCCTCGGCGTACTTCGCCTCGTAGTCGTACCAGTCGGCGTGGGCGACGATCTCGCCCGGCAGCGAGGTCTCGAGCTCGCTCGTTGCCGAGCACCGAGCACTCGACCTCGCGGCCGTCGGCGCGAGGCCTCGACGATCACCCGCGGGTCGTGGCGCAGCGCCAGCTCGACCGCCTCGTCGAGCTCGCTGCCGAGCGCCGTCGACCTTGCTGATGCCGACGCTCGAGCCGAGCCGCGAGGGCTTCACCCAGAGCGGCAGCCCCATCGCCGCGCAGCGCTCGCGCCAGCCCTCCTCGCCCGACCGCGACGAAGTCGACCTGCGGGATCGCCGCGCTCGGCGAAGAGCCGCTTCAGGGTCAGCTTGTCCATGCAGATCGCCGAGGCGAGGACGTCGGAGCCGACGTAGGGGACGTCGAGCCACTCGAGCAGGCCCTGGACGCTGCCGTCCTCGCCGAAGGGGCCGTGCAGGGCCGGGAAGACGGCGTCGGCGCCGAGCAGGCCGCGCGCCCGGCGCCAGCGCGACCGCGCTCGCCGTCGCGGTCCAGCGCCCGTCGCGCTCGATCGTCACCTCGCACGCCTCGTGGCCGGCCTCCTCGAGGCCGCGCGGCGACCGCCGCGCCCGGAGCGCAGCGAGACGTCGTGCTCGGAGGAGCGCCCGCCGGAGAGGACCGCGACCCTCATGGCTTCTTCTTCGTTCCGGCTTCGGGGCGGCCGGCGGCGAGCTTGCCGACGACGATCGTCACCGTCGTCGCCCGGTTCGACTTCGGAGCCGGGCGGCGGGAACTGGTCGGTGACCCGGCCGACCTGCGCCGGGCACGTCGGTCTCCTGTTCCTGCACGGTCGGGTCGAGGCCCGGCGGCGCGGAGCGCTGCGACCGCGTCGCGGCGTCAGCTTGCCGATCACGTTCGGGACCTTCGACGTTTCTTCGCCCTTGGAGACGACGATCGAGACCGTCGAGCCCGGCTCGACAGCTCGGCGCCGGCGCTCGGCGACTGGCGGATCACCTGCCCGGCCGGCGCCGTGCTCTCCTTCTTCGCTGACCTGCGGCACGAGGCCGCGGCCGCGGATCTGCTGCACCGCGACCGCGCGCTGGGTGCCGACCAGGACCGGCACCTTGACCAGCTTCGGCCCGCTGGAGACGGTGAGCGTCACGGTCGAGCCGCGGGTCGCGGTCGTGCCGCCCCGCGGGTCGGAGTAGATCACCAGCCCGTCTTCGACCTGCGTCGGAGTTGACGCGGTCGACCTGCGACCTCGAAGCCGGCGTCTTCGAGCTTCTGCCGTCGCCTCGCTCGCGGTCAGGCCGGCGGTGCTCGGGACCTCGCCGCTGCCCGGGCCCGGCGCTGACCGTCAGGGTCACCTCCGGCTTCGAGCAGAAGAAGCTGAGGAAGCGAGCAGTCGAGCGGACGCTCGCCGGGCAGCGGGTCCTGCTCGAGGACCGTGTTCCGGCGGCGCGTCGCGTCTGCACCCGCGTCGATCTCGCCGACCTCGAAGCCCTTCTGCTTCGAGCAGCGTCGATCGCGACGCTGAGCTGCTCGCCGGTCACGTTCGGCACGTCGGTGGTCGTGTCGCGGGTGAGCGCCAGGCCGATCAGGACGCCGAGCAGGATCGCGGCGACGACCAGCAGCCAGAGCCAGCGGCGGCGCCGGCGCTCCTCCTCCTCGGGCTCCTCCTCCGCCGGCCTCGGCCGGCGACCACGACGGGCGGCAGCGGCGCGAAGGCGGCGGTGCCGCCGCCGGCGCGTCGCCGGGTCGCTGCAGCGCGGCGTCGAGCGCGGCGATGAAGGCGTCGGCGTTCTGGAAGCGCCGGCCGGGGTCCTTCTCCAGCGCCCGCATCACCACCGCGTCGAGCGCCGGCGAGACCTGCGGGGTTGATCGAGCTCGGCCGCTGCGGCGCCTGCGAGACCTGCTTCATCGCGACCGCGACGGCGCTCTCGCCCTCGAACGGGACCCGGCCGGTCAGCGCCTCGTAGAGGATCACCCCGATCGAGTAGAGGTCGGAGACCGGCGGTCACCTCGAGGCCCTGCGCCTGCTCCGGGCGAGAGGTAGTGCGGCGGTGCCCATCACCGAGCCGGTCTGGGTGATCTCCGAGACGCCGGCGCGGGCGATGCCGAAGTCGGTCACCGTCGCCTTGCCCTCGGCGTCGACGATCACGTTCTGCGGCTTCAGGTCGCGGTGGACGATGCCGTTGCGGTGGGCGAAGCGCGGCCGCCTCGAGGACCTGGCGGATCAGGCGGACCGCCTGCTCGGGGCGTGAGGCCGGCGTCGATCAGCTCCTTCAGCGAGCGGCCCTCGAGGTACTGCATCGCGATGTAGTAGGTGCCGTCGACCTCGCCGCGGTCGAAGACGGCGACGACGTTCGGGTGCTGGAGCCCGGCGGCCGCCTCGGCCTCGCGGCGGAAGCGCTCGACGAACTCGCGGTCCTGGGCGAAGCGGCTGTGCAGGACCTTGAGCGCGACCTGGCGCTGCAGGTGGGTGTCCTCGGCCAGCCAGACGTCGGCCATCCCGCCGGAGCCGATCCGGCTGCAGCACCCGGTAGCGCGCCGTCGACGACGCTGCCCTCGCGTACCTCAGCCACGCACGCTCCTCCTCATCCTCCGCTCAGGATCGCTTCCGCGACTTCGCGGAAGATCGGCGCCGCGACGTCGTTGCCGAACTGCGCCGGTGCACTCGACCGAGGCCGCGATCGCGATCTTCGGGTCGTCGGCCGGGGCGAAGCCGATGAACCAGGCCTGGTTCTCGTCGGTCGCCGCCGCCGCAGGCTTCGTTGCCGGGCGTTTCCGCGGTGCCGGTCTTGCCGGCGACCGCGACGCCCGGAGATCGCCGCGTTGGTGCCGGTCCCTTCGCTGACCACGCCTTCCATCGCCGTCGTCAGCTCTGCCGCGGTCTCCTCGCTGATCGGCTGCGCTGTACTCGGAGGGGTCGAGCCGCTTGGTCGACGCGGCCGTCGGGGTCGACGACCCGGTTCCAGATCTGCGGCTTCATCAGCTTGCCGCCGTTGGCGACCGCCGCCGCCACCTCGGCCATCTGCAGCGGCGTCACCAGCAGCCGCTCCTGGCCGATCGCGACGCGGGCGATGTCGACCGGGTCGTCGGCGGCCGAGCAGGTCGCCGCTCGTCGAAGATGCCGCTCGGTCGAGACCTGGTCGGTCGGGCAGGTCGATCGCCGGCGTCGAGTTGAAGCCGAAGCGCTTCCATGTATTCGAACAGCGTGTCCTCGCCGACCTGCTCGCCGAGCTGGGCGAACCAGGTGTTGACCGAGTTGGTCAGCGCCGTGTCGAGGGCGATCGGCCCGAAGTCCTCGTTGAAGTCGTTGTGCAGCGGCTGCCCCTCGACGTCGAGCGTGCCCGGGCGCGTCGATCGGCGTGTCCGGGGTGATCGTGCCGCTGTCGAGCGCCGCCGCGGCGGTCACCACCTTGAAGGTCGAGCCCGGCGGGTACTGGCCCTGGGTCGCGCGGTTGAGCAGCGGCGCGTCGGGTCGGTGTTGAGCTGTGCGAGAGTCGTCCGGGATCCGGTTCGGGTCGTAGGGCGGGTTCGAGGCCATCACCCGGACCCTGCCGGTCTGCGGCTCGATCGCGACCACGCGCCGAAGCCCGGCCGCCTCGAGGTCGTCGAGCGCGATCCGCTGGGCTGCGGGGTCGAGGTTGGTGACGATGTCGTTGCCCTCCTGCGTGCCGCCCGCGCAGCTCGTCGAGGATCGAGGTGAACTCGGATTCTTCGCCGACCAGCTCGTCGTTGTGGAACTTCTCGAACTCGCGTGTCGCCCTGCTGCGACGAAGCTGTAGCCGATCGGGTGGCCGAAGAGCGCGCCCTTCCGGGTAGCGGCGCACGTAGCGCAGCGCCGTCGCCGCTGCCCTTCGGCGACCGAGCGGGCGATCACGGTGCCGTCGGCGGCGAGGATGCGGCCGCGGCGGATCTGCTGCTGCTCGAGCAGCGGCCGCTTGTTGGCGTCCTTGTCCTTCAGCGCCTCGGCGTCGAAGACCGACCAGTAGGAGGTGAAGCCGACCAGGACCGCGAAGAGGAGCGACGATGAGGCCGAAGAGCTTGACGATCTGGCCGTTCATGCGCTGATCGGCCGCAGGCCGCCGGCGGGCGCGGTCGCCTCGCGGCGGGCGCGGTCGGAGACCAGCAGCAGCAGCGCCAGGAGGACGAAGTTGGCGACGATCGAGCTGCCGCCGTAGCTGACGAAGGGCAGGGTGACGCCGGTCAGCGGGATCACCCGGGTGACGCCGCCGATGATCACGAAGGCCTGGATCGCGAAGACCGCGGTCAGGCCGGTCGGCAGCAGCTTCGAGAAGCCGTCGTCGGCGAGCAGGGCGATCTTGAAGCCGCGGGCGGCGATCAGCAGGTAGATGAGGATCACCCCGCAGGCGCCGAAGAGGCCGAGCTCGTTGACGATCAGCGAGTAGATCGTGTCGGTCTGCGCCGCCGGCAGCAGCGCGTCGTCGGTGCCGGGGATCGTGATCAGCGCCTGCCCGAAGCCTTTGCCGAAGAGGCCGCCGTCGGCCTGGGCGAAGATCGACTGGAGGATCTGGTAGCCGGTGTCCTGCGGGTCCTGGTAGGGGTCGAGCCAGATCTCGACCCGGTCGTGGACGTGGGGCACGGTCGAGGCGAAGAACCAGGCGCCGACGAGGAACATCGCCATCCCGATCACGACGAACGAGAAGCGGCCGGTGGCGACGTAGAGCAGGGCGAGGAAGGCGGCGAAGAACATCAGCGAGCTGCCGAGGTCGCGGATGAAGACGAGCATGAACATCGAGGCCCCCCAGACGACCAGCAGCGGGCCGAGGTGCTTGAGCGGCGGCAGGGTGACCCCGAGGACCCGGCGGGCGCCGACGATCAGCACCTCGCGGTGCTCGCGCAGGTAGCTGGCGAGGAAGATGACGATGCAGATCTTCGAGAACTCGGCCGGCTGGAAGGCGAGCGGGCCGATCTTCGACCCCGAGGTAGGCGCCGTTGACCTGCTGGCCGATCCCCGGCAGGCGCGGCGCCAGCAGCAGCAGCAGGCCGACGACGGCGATCGTGTAGCGGTAGCGCTCGAGCACGTCGTAGTCGCGCAGGAAGTGGATCGTCAGCGCGAAGAGGACGAGCCCGAGGACGAACCAGTTGGCCTGGTCGCGGGCCAGGGTCTCGTCGATCCGGTAGATCATCACCAGGCCGAAGGCGGTCAGCAGCGCGACCAGCGGGAACAGGTAGGGGTCGGCGTCGGGCAGCCGGATCCGCAGGTAGAGGTGGGTGGCGAGGCAGACGGCGAGGAAGTAGGCGCCGTAGATCAGGCTGAGGTTGCCGAGCTGGGCGTTCTCCTGGGCGAAGACCGCGGCGAAGCCGGCGGTGAGCAGGAGCGCGACCGGGACCAGGGCGACAGCTCGCGGTTCCGGGCGCGACGTCACTTAGGCGAGCCCCTTGGCTCTTTTCGATGTCTTCGATCAGCGAGACGGCGTCGTCGCGCGAGCGCAGGTCGTGGCCGGTGACCGCGTCCTGGCGGCGCGGCTGGGCAGCGAGTCGGTCTGGATCGGGCTCGCGTAGCGCTCGCTCGTAGAGCTCGATCCCGAAGCGGCAGCTCGTAGGGAAGGCCGCGGTAGAGCGCGACCCGGCCGCCGTCGTCGGTGCCGAGGAACCAGACCTGGCGGTTGCCGTACCAGGCGCCGAAGGCGACCGCGGCGACCAGCGACCAGCGACCGCGAGCACCTTCGCGCGCCGTCGCAGCCGCGCCGCCGGCGGCTTGCGCCGCGAGCTGCTCGCGCCGCTCGCGGCGCGGCCGCGGCGGCGGCGCGGCGGCGCACCTCGGTCGCGGTCAGCCCGCCTCCTCGGCGCGCGGGGCCGATCAGCGTCGCGCCCTCGCGGCTGCCGCGGCCGGCGCCGCGGCGTCCTCGAGCCGGAAGGCGAGCGCGGTGATGTTGTCGCGGCCGCCGGCGCGGTTGGCCTCGTCGACCAGCGCCCGCACCGCCGCGTCGCAGCGAGGTCGCGCCCGGCGAGCAGCTTGGCGATCTGCTCCTCGCCGAGCATCGTCGTCAGCCCGTCCGAGCAGAGCAGGAAGACGTCGCCGGGCAGCGCGGGGACCGTCTGCACGTCGACCTCGACCTCCGGCTCGGGGCCGAGCGCGCGGGTGATGATCGAGCGCTGCGGGTGGTCCTCGGCCTGGGCGTCGGTGAGCTGGCCCTTGCGCCGCATCTCCTCGACCAGCGAGTGGTCGCGGGTGAGCCGCTCGAGCTTGCCGTCGCGCAGCCGGTAGGCGCGGCTGTCGCCGACGTGGCCGATCGCCACCTCTTCGCCTGCGGCGTCGACGATCGCCGCGGTGATCGTCGTCCCCATCCCGGCCACGCGACGGGTCGTCGCGGGCGAGCTCGTGGATCTCGCGGTTCGCGGCCTCGATCGTCTCGCGCAGGAACCGCTCGGGCGGGCCGTCGGGCAGGTCGCGGTCGAAGGCCTCGGCGGCCGCCTTCGAGGCGACCTCGCCCGGCCTGGGCGCCGCCCATCCCGTCGGCGACGACGAAGATCGGCGCGCGGGCGAAGTAGCGAGTCCTCGTTGGCGTTGCGCTGGCGCCCGGTGTCGGTGCGGAATGCCTGGTCGGCGATCTCTCAGCATCTCATCGCCCCCCGGCCTCGAACCGGAACTCGGTGTCGCCGATCCGGACCATGTCGCCGTCGATCAGCTCCGCCTCGCCGTTCAGGGTCGGCGTCGTTGAGCAGCGTGCCGTTGGTCGAGTTCATGTCCTCGACGTAGTAGCGGCCCGTCGCGCGAGAAGACCTGCGCGTGGAGGCCGGAGGCGTAGCGGTCCTCGATCTGCACGTCGGCGTCGGCGGAGCGGCCGATCGAGAGGCCGCCGAACAGGTCGAAGCGCTCGCCCGGCTGCGAGGCCGCCGCCGCGCTCGGCGACCAGCCAGGCGTCGTCGCCGCGCGGCGCGCTCGGCGAAGGCCGGCGCGGCGTGGAACCCGGTCGCGTCGGGGGCCGGGGCGACGGTCCGGCGCAGGTCCTTGAGCGCGCTGCGCGCGATCCAGAGCAGGAACAGGTAGAGGACGGCGAGGAAGCCGAACTTGAGGGCTACTGAGATCGGGTCGTAGTCCACGCGGCCGACCTCGCTGAGGCGCGGCCGCTCACTGCTCGATGTCGAAGAGGAAGGTCGTGGTGCCGACGGTCACCTCGTCGCCCGGGCCGCAGCCGCGACGAGGCGACGCGGCGGCCGTTGACCTTGATCCCGTTGGTCGAGCCGAGATCGACGATCTGCCAGTCGCCGGTCTCCGCGCGGCGCAGCTCGGCGTGGCGGCGCGAGACGTTGGGGTCGCGCAGCACGCACTCGGCCTCCTTCGAGCGGCCGATCGTCGCCCGCGGGCCGTCGAGCACGTAGCGGCGGTCGTCGAGGGCGACGATCGCCCGCGTCGTGGTCAACCGCGCCGTCGGCTCGCGGCGCTTCGAGCGGCCCGGCGTCGCGCTCCTTGACCGCCGAGTAGACCATCGTGTGGCCCTCCTCGCCCTGGCGCGGGCTCTCGCCCTCGTGGGCCGGCGGCTTGACCAGCCGGGTCTGGATCCCGAACTCGCCGAGGCGCAGCCGCTCGTCGGTCTTGAACTCGACCGCGGGCCGGGTCAGCAGGTCGTAGCCGCGCCGGCGGGCGTGCTCGAGCAGGTAGCCGGAGAGCTCCTGCTCGAGCGAGCGCTCGTAGCCCTCGAGCTTGGCGCGGTCCTGCTGGAGAGGTAGACCGTGTACTCGTTGGGCACGTAGACGCGCGAGACCGAGGCGGTCTTGTGCGCGTCCATCTCCTTGGCCAGCTTGCGGGCGAGCTCGACCGGCTGCACCTCGGAGCTGAAGGCGCGGCTGAACACCCCTTCGACGAGGCCTTCGATCCGGGCTTCGAGATTGCGCAGAACGCTGATCGCGGGGCTCCTTGGCAGGCGGACGGGACTCCGGAGCGGGAGAACCCGCTCGAATCCTACGAAAGAGCGGCCCGGCGCCCGCCTCTCGCGGCCGACCGGGCGGGCGGCCGTCGAGGGTGCCGGCCCGCATCCTCGCGGGCGAGCCGGCCGTCGCGGGAGACGTGCCGGCGCAGCGGCGAGAACAGGACCCCGGCGAGCGAGCGCGGCAAGCACCCAGACCGCGAGCACCGCGAGCAGACGCAGGTCGGTGAAGAGCGGGACGAGGACCTCCGTGACCGCGGCCCGCGCCGATCCTGCCAGCCCGCTGCGGGCTCGACCGAGGCACCGAGGAGAAGATCGCGGCCGAGGACGACCTCCGCCGCCGCGAGCCATGCGAACCCGGTGACGGCGAGCATGACCCGGTCGCGCCAGCGTGCGGCCGAAAGCCGCGATCGCCGGGTAGGCGGGGGCGAGCCCGAGCGCGCCGAGGGCGGGGGCGGCAGCGGGTACGGCGAGGGCGCGTCCGTCGCCGCCGAGCATGAGCGCGGGTGGAAGCGTGAGCACCACCAGCACCAGGGCGGCGCCGGGGCGGCCCGGCGGCCAGAGCGAGCCAGGCCGCCAGGCCCACCGTCGCGCACAGGTAACCGAGGCGGGGGCGGAGCAGGGTGAGCAGCGCGGCGGCCGGGGGAAGCGCAAGGCCGGCGGCCGGCGGCCTGCGGGTCGAGGGCGATCACCGCGGCCGTCAGCAGGCCGCCGATCGCGGCGGCGGCGGCAACGTCCGCCGCCTCGCATCCGCCGAGCCGCTCGGCCAGCCGCCCGGGCGCGGTCGGCGCATGCGGCCGCGGCACCGGGGCGCCCCGGTCGAGCTGGTCGAGGCTGTCCTCGATCATCGTCACCGAGGTCCTCGAGGGTGGGGCGCAGCTCCGGGTCGGGGTCGAGGCAGGCGTCGAGGACCTCGACCAGCTCCGGGGGCAGGTCGGGGCGGAGCCGGCGCAGCGAGGGAGTGGGTGTGCCGATCGAGCGGGCCGTCGCCGCGGGCGTGGCGCGCAGGTGAGGGTTCTCGCCGCTCCAGCACTCGTAGAGGGTCAGGCCGAGCGAGTAGACGTCCGCCTCGGGGCCGGCAGCCCGTCCCTCCGCCTGCTCGGGGGCCATGTAGGCGAGCGTGCCGAGCACCGATCCCGGTCGCGGTCAGGGCGGCGGCGTCGAGGACCCGGGCGATGCCGAAGTCCATCAGCTTCGCGTGCGGGTCGCCCGTCGCAGACCAGCACGTTCTGCGGCTTGATGTCGCGGTGGACGACGCCCCGCGAGTGGGCGTGGTCGAGGGCCTCGCAGAGGTCGGCGCCGACCTCTGCGACGTCGCGATCGGAGAGGTCGCCGTCGAGGCTGAGCCGGCGCAGGGTCTCGCCCTCGACCAGCTCGGTGACCAGGTAGGCGCTGCCGCTCTCCTCGCCCAGCTCGTAGAGGGTGACGATGCCGGGGTGGTTGAGCCGCGCCGCCGCCTGGGCCTCGCGCAGGACCCGCCGCCCGGTCTCCTCCCCGCTCTCGATCACCTTGACGGCGACGTGGCGCTCGAGCCGCGCGTCCCAGGCCCGGTAGACGGTGCCGAATCCGCCGCTGCCGAGCTTGCGCTCGATCTGGAACCGGTTGAGGACTAGTGCTCCTACCAATGCTCTTTGGACTTCGCCGGTAGGCGTGACGATCCTGCCCGGGGCCGCGGTCGCGGAGCCCCGAAAACGCAAGGTTTGCTGCGGGTCTTTGCGCTGTGACCCCCACGGTGGTCATACTCCCCGCCAGCATTCACCTTGGAGGCACCCGCTTGGACTTCTCCGACGAGAACCCGGCTTCCCCGACAGCCACCCATGACGTCCCCAGCCGCTCCCGCCGCGAGCGGCCTCCGAGGCGTCCTCAGCGCCAGCAGATCATGGCCCGCCGCGGGATCGCGCTCGGCGGTGGCCTGCTCGTCCTGATCCTGCTGGTGCTCGGCGTCCGGGGCTGCCTCGACGCCCGCAAGGAGCGCGCGCTCAAGGACTACGCCCGCGACGTCTCGCAGATCGTCGACGAGACCGACCAGACCAGCAAGCGGTTCTTCGCCCGGCTCGAGGATCCGGGCGGCGCTCTCCGTGACCGAGTTCGAGAACGAGGTGAACGCCGACCGCAGCGCGATGGACGGCTTCCTCGCCCGGGTCGAGAGCCTCGACACCCCCGGCGACATGAGCAACGCCCAGAACGCGCTCGAGCTGGTCTACGAGCTGCGCGCCGACGCGCTCGGGCAGATCGCCGAGGCGCTGCCGAGCGCCCTCGGCGACGCCGGACGGGAGCGGGCCGTCGACGAAGATCGCCGAGCAGATGCGGGTCCTGCTGGCCAGCGACGTGGTCTACGGGACCGTGACCCGGCCGGAGATCGAGGCCGTGCTCGCCGACGAGGGGATCGAGGGCGACGACGATCCCCGACAGCCAGTTCCTCGACGACGGCGTCAAGTGGCTCGACTCGGGCGCGATCGACTCGGCGCTCGGCGGGGTGAGCGGCGCCACCGGCGGCACGGCCAACGACGGGCTCGTCCACGGGCTCGGCCTGCTCAGCTCCAGCATCGACGGCACCGAGATGACCGACGGCGTTCCCGTGACGATCGCTGCCGGCGGCACGCCCGAGCTCGACGTCCAGGTCCAGAACCAGGGGGAGTCCGAGGAGACCGGCGTCACGGTCACCGTCACGGTCGATGGAGGCGACACCGCTCGAGCAGGAGATCGGCAGCATCGGCCCGGGTGAGACGGCCGACCGTCAGCATCCCGCTGACGCCCGCCCCGCAGGGCTCGGTCACCCTCGAGGTCGAGGTGGAGCCGGTGGCGGGCGAGCAGGTCACCGACAACAACGACGCGTCCTACACGGTCACCTTCGAGTAGCCGGGCGGCGCAGCCGTGGACGGAGCATTATCCTTCGGCCCGCCGTGGACGAGCTCACCTCGACAGCAGGTATCGCCGCCCTGGCCGCCGCCGCGCTGGCGCTGCTGGCGCTGCTCACGGCGGCGATCGCCGTCCGCCGGGTGCGGGAGCTTCGCGCCGCCCAGCGGCGGTCATCGGCGAGGGCTCGGGCGACCTGGTCAGCCACGCCGCCGCCCTCGGGCGGCGGGTCGACGGCCTGGCCCGCGACCTCGACGCGGGCCTGGAGCGGCTCGACGAGCGCGACCGCGGAGCTGGCCGGCGGCCTCGCGGCGCCGTCACCCACGTCGCCGTCGTCCGCTACGACGCCATGGGCGAGATGACCGGCCGCCAGTCGAGCTCCGTCGCCCTGCTCGACTCCTCACCGCACCGGGGTCGTGCTCTCCTCGATCCTCATCGCGAGCAGGCCCGCCTCTACGCCAAGCCGCTCGTCGACGGACGCGCTCGAGTTCGACCTCTCCCCCGAGGAGGAGGAGGCGATCGAGACGCGCGCTGCGCAAGGGCGGCGGGTGAGCTCGCTGCGGATCGCCTACCTCGGGCCCGCCGGGACCTTCACCGAGGACGCCCTGCGCGAGGCGGCGGGCGGCGCCATCGCGGGGCGAGCCGCTGCGAACCGAGACCGTCTACGAGGCGATCCTCGCCGTCGAGCGCGGCGAGGCCGACCGGGCCCTGGTCCCGTTCGAGAACTCGATCGAGGGCTCGGTCCGCGCCGACCCTCGACACCCTCGCCTTCGACGCCGACCGGGGTGACGATCGTCGGCGAGTACGACTACTCGGTCAGCCCAGCCTGATCGGCCGCGCCGGGCTCGCGGCCGCGGACGATCGACTGCGGTCATCTCCCACCCCCAAGCCGCTGGCCCAGTGCGCGCGCTTCATCCGCGAGCAGCTTCCCGGCGCGCGAGCCCGCGCGGTCGAGCAGCACCGCCGAGGCGGTGCGCCTGGTGGCCGAGTCGGAGCGAGCCGTGGGCGGCGCTCGGTACCCGCTCGGCCGCCGAGCTCTACGGCTGCGGCGTCCTGCGCGACGGACGTCGCGGACGAGGCGGACAACGTGACCCGCTTCGTCTGGATCGCGCCGGTCGGCACCGCGGCCGAGGGCGACGGGTCCTGGAAGACGACGCTGGTCTTCTCCGAGCTCGGCGAGGACCACCCGGGCGCGCTGGTCGAGGCGCTGCTCGAGTTCTCGCGCCGCGAGGTCAACCTGACCCGGATCGAGTCGCGGCCGCTGCGCCAGGGCGGCTCGGCCGCTACATGTTCTTCCTCGACCTCGAGGGCGCCGAGGACGACGCGGCGGTCGCCGAGGCGATCGAGGGGCTGCGCGCGAAAGGCCGAGTCGGTGCGCGTGCTCGGGCTCCTATCCGGTCGCCTGAAGCGGTCTGCCGCAGGCGTGACCTCTAGAATCGCCGCGATCATGGCTCAGCAGCGCGCCTCGGTTGCCGGAGCACGGGCCGCCAGGCCGGCCCGTCGGCCTCCGACGCGACGGCCGCGGCACGGCTCGCGGCACCGGCGCCCGGGTGCTGGTCCTCAACGCGACCTACGAGCCGATCAACGTCTGCACCGTGCGGCGGGCGGCCGTCCTGGTCCTCAAGGAGAAGGCCGAGGTGCTCGAGCGCGGCCAGCGGCGCGCTGCGCTCCGAGCGGCTGTCGATGGAGCGCCCGACCGTGATCCGGCTCGTCACCTACGTCCGCATCCCCCGCGACGCCCACCGCCGCAAGATCACCCGCAAGGCGGTGCTGGCCCGCGACTCCTGGACCTGCCAGTACTGCGGCACCGCGCAAGCCCGGGCTGACCGTCGACCACGTGATCCCGCGCAGCCGCGGCGGCAAGTCCGTCTGGGAGAACATCGTCGCCTCCTGCGCGTCCTGCAACCGCCGCAAGGGGAACCGCCTCCCGCGCGAGATCAAGATGCATCCCCGCAGCCGGCCGTCGGCGCCGGGCGCCGACCGTCTTCATCCGGATCGCCAGCCCGACGATCCCGCACGCCTGGCAGCAGTACCTGCCGGCAGGCCGCCTGAGCGCACCCGCCGGGCTCGAAGCGCGCAAAGACGAGAGGGCCGCCCGAAGGCGGCCCTCGCCAGGTGCGTTCTGAACGAGCGCGGGATTCGCAACCGGGCGGGACAAGGTCCGACCTCCCTCGCTCGCCGGTGCCCGGGTTGGATTCCGCCGGGCGGCCCGAACAGTGCGGCTGCCTAGCGGCCCTGCACCTCCAGATGTCCCAAGAAGCATGTGACTCAAGTTAGGACCACCTCCTTTCTCTGGTGATCCGATTCAAGCAAACCGCGAGGTCGGGCTTTCGCCGCGCCCTCAGGCGGGGCCGGCCCCGTTGCCCGATTCGGGCAGCGGCTCGGGCAGCGGGCCCTCGGAGCCTGTTGCGGCGGTGTCGGACTCGACCACCAGGGCCACGGCGCTGACGCGGTCGTCCTCCTTGATGTTCATCACCCTGACCCCCTGGGTCGGGCGGCCCATCTGCGAGATCCCGCTGACGGAGGTCCGCTGGACCATGCCGTTCTGGGAGATGAACAGGAGGTCCTGGTGCTCGCGCACGATCAGCGCGCCGGCAAGGCCGCCCTTCTTCTCGGTCAGCTTCGCCGTCAGCACGCCCTTCGTCCCCCGGCCCTTGACCGGGTACTCGGAGACCAGCGGTCCGCTTGCCGTAGCCGTTCTCGGTGACGACGAACAGCTCGGTGTCGTCGCGGGCGACGTCCATCGCCAGCACCCGGTTCTGCTTGCCGCCAACCTTGCCGGAGACGTTCATGCCCTTGACGCCGCTGGTGCTCGCGGCCCATCGGCCGCACCAGCTTCTCCGAGAAGCGCGACGCGTGTCCGGAGTGGGAGACCATGAGGATGTCGTCGCTGCCCGAGGTGAGGCGCACCTGGACCAGCTCGTCGCCGTCGCGGACCTTGATCGCGATGATCCCGTCCGCCTTGATCGGCGTGTTGTAGGCGAGGAACTCGGTCTTCTTGATCTGGCCCTTGGCGGTCGCGAAGACGAGGAACTTGTTCTCCTTGAAGTCGCGGGTCGGGATCACCGCCATCACCGTTCTCGCCCTCGCGCAGCGGCAGCAGGTTGACCAGCGCGCTTCCCTTCGCGG
The DNA here is from genome assembly GCA_963720015.1 of uncultured Actinomycetes bacterium. Lineage (GTDB taxonomy): Bacteria > Actinomycetota > Thermoleophilia > Solirubrobacterales > 70-9 > DATFPK01. Next base: position 333,715 of record CAVREA010000001.1, read on the forward strand.
TGCGCGAGCCCTCCGGCAGCTCGTAGACCTTGAGCCGGTAGACCTTGCCGCGGTTGGTGAAGAAGAGCAGGAAGTCGTGGGTCGAGCAGATGTGGAGGTGCTCGATGTAGTCGTCCTCCTTCATGTTCATCCCCATCACGCCGACCCCGCCGCGGCGCTGCTGGCGGTAGGTCGCGAGCGGCAGCCGCTTGACGTAGCCCGAGGCGGTCAGCGAGATCACCATCTGCTGGTCGGCGATCATGTCCTCGATGTCGACGTCGCCGCCGAAGTGGATGCAGCTCGGTGCGCCGCTCGTCGCCGTAGGAGGCGGCGACCTCGAGCCAGCTCCTCCTTGACCAGGCCGAAGATCCTCGACTCGTCGCCGAGGATCGCCCGCAGCTCGCCGATCCGCTCGATCAGGTCGGCGTGCTCGGCGCGGACCTTGTCGGACTCGAGCGCGGTGAGGCGCTGCAGGCGCATGTCGAGGATCGCCTGCGCCTGCTCGCGGGAGAGCTCGAACTCGGCGATCAGCCCCTCGCGGGCGGCGTCGGGGTCGGTCGAGCGCGCGGATCAGCTTGATCACCGCGTCGAGGTTGTCGAGCGCGACCAGCAGGCCCTCGAGGATGTGGGCGCGGGCCTCGGCGCGGCGCAGCTCGTACTGGGTGCGGCGGGTGACGACCTCGCGCTGGTGGTCGACGTAGTGCTGGATCAGCTCGCGCAGCCCCAGCGTGCGCGGGACGCCGTCGACGAGGGCCACCATGTTGACGCCGAAGCGTCGTCTGCATCGAGGTCTTCTTGTAGAGGTTGTTGAGGACGACGTTGGGGACGGCCGCCGCGCTTCAGCTCGATCACGATCCGCATCCCGGAGCGGTCGGACTCGTCGCGCAGGTCGGAGATCCCGTCGAGCTTCTTCTCGCGGACCAGGTCGGCGATCTTCGTGATCAGCCCGCCGTCGCCGCCCTTCTTGACCATGAAGGGCAGCTCGGTGACGATCATCGCGTCCTTGCCGCCCTTGAGCGGCTCGATGTGGGCGCGCCCGCGGACCTGGAGGCTGCCGCGGCCCGAGGCATAGGCGTCGCGGATCCCCGCCGGGCTCATGATGCCGCCGCCCGGGAAGTCGGGGCCCTTGACGTGCTCCATCAGCCCCGCGAGGTCGATCTCGGGGTCGTCGATGTAGGCGGCGACCGCCGCCGACGCTCGCGCAGGTTGTGGGGCGGGATGTTGGTCGCCATCCCGACCGCGATCCCGGCGGCGCCGTTGACGAGCAGGTTGGGGAAGCGCGAGGGCAGGATCAGCGGCTCGCGCTGGGACTCGTCGTAGTTGGGGCCGAAGTCGACCGTGTCGGCGTCGATGTCGCGCAGCAGCTCCGTGGCGAGGCGGCCGAGGCGGGCCTCGGTGTACCGCATCGCGGCCGCCGGGTCGTCGTCGATCGAGCCGAAGTTGCCCTGGCCGTCGACGAGCAGGTAGCGCAGGGAGAAGTCCTGCGCCATCCGCACCAGGGTGTCGTAGATCGCCGAGTCGCCGTGCGGGTGGTACTTGCCCATCACCTCGCCGACGATGAAGGCGCACTTGCGGTAGGGGCGGGTCGGCTGCAGGCCGAGGTCGTGCATCGCGTAGAGGACGCGGCGGTGGACCGGCTTCAGCCCGTCGCGCACATCGGGCAGCGCCCGCCCCACGATCACGCTCATCGCGTAATCGAGGTAGGAGCTGCGCATCTCCTTCTCGAGCTCGCGCTCCTCGATCCGCCCGGTCAGGGCCTCAAGCGCCATCAGGCCGTCACCTCGATCGTCTCAGGGCCCTGGGGGCCGGGTAGTCGGAGCGCGCTAGACATCGAGGTTCCTCACCTCCTTGGCGTAGGTCTCGATGAAGTCGCGGCGCGGCTCGACCTGGTCGCCCATCAGCATCGAGAAGATCTGGTCGGCGGCGGTGGCGTCCTCGAGGGTGACCCGCTGCAGCGTCCGCGACGCCGGGTCCATCGTCGTCTCCCGGAGCTGGTCGGCGTTCATCTCGCCGAGGCCCTTGAACCGGGTCAGCTGGGCGCCGTGCTTGGCCAGGTCCATCACCGCGCGGTGCAGGTCGACGAAGGAGAGCGCCTCCTCGCGTGCGGTCCTTGAGCTTGACCGTGAACGGCGGCCGCCCGACCTGCTTGAGCAGGGTCGCGTGGACCTCGGCGAAGCTGCGGTAGTCGTGGTGCTTGAAGAGGGCCGCGGGCAGCCGGTGGGTGCGGGCCAGGCCGCTGCGGCGGTGGATCGCCTTGACGACCAGCTCGTCCTCGTCGTCCTCGACCAGCTCGGTCTCGAACGGCTCCGCCGCGGGGCTCTTGCCGGCCGAGCACCTTGCGGGCGCCGGCGATGCGTCGCGACGCCCTCGTCGAGCAGCTGCGACTCCTCGAGGAAGCGCACCAGGTCGGAGCCGAACTCGGCCTGCAGCGAGGAGGCCCAGCCCTCGTACTCCTTGGCGCGCCGCACGTAGCTCTGCCAGCGGCTCTGGGTCAGCTTCTTGGAGCGGCCGCTGGCGTCGGTCAGCTCGAAGCTCTCGAGCTTGTCGCGCAGCAGCAGCTCCTCGAGCTCGGACTCGCGCTCGAGGTAGGTCTCCTGGTTGCCCTGCTTGACCTTGTAGAGCGGCGGCTTGGCGATGTAGACGAAGCCGGCGTCGATCAGCGGCTGCATCTGCCGGTAGAGGAAGGTGAGGACGAGGGTGCGGATGTGGGCGCCGTCGACGTCGGCGTCGGTCGCCATGACGATCTTGTGGTAGCGGGCGTCCTCGAGGTTGAACTCGTCGTGGACCCCGGTGCCGATCGCCGTGATCAGCGCCTGGATCTCGTTGTTCTGGAGGACCTTGTCGATCCGGCTCTTCTCGACGTTGATGATCTTGCCGCGCAGCGGCAGCACCGCCTGGGTCGAGCGGTCGCGCGCCTGCTTGGCCGAGCCGCCGGCGGAGTCGCCCTCGACCACGAAGAGCTCGGCGTCAGGCGCGGGTCCTTGACCGTGCAGTCGGCGAGCTTGCCCGGCAGGGTCGAGTTCTCCAGCGCCGACTTGCGGCGGGTCAGGTCGCGGGCCTTGCGCGCCGCGTCGCGGGCGCGCGAGGCGTCGACCGCCTTGGTGATGATCCGCCTGGCCTCGCCCGGGTTCTCCTCGAGGAACTCGCCGAGCTTGCGGTTGACGGTCTCCTCGACCAGGCCCTCGATCGGCGGGTTGCCGAGCTTGGTCTTGGTCTGGCCCTCGAACTGGGGGTCGTGCAGCTTCACCGAGATCACCGCGGTCAGGCCCTCGCGGACGTCCTCGCCGGCGAGGTTGTCGTCCTTCTCCTTCAGCAGGCCCTTGCTGCGGGCGTAGGCGTTCAGGGTCCGGGTCAGCGCCGAGCGGAAGCCGGAGAGGTGGGTGCCGCCCTCGTGGGTGTTGATGTTGTTGGCGAAGCTGAAGATCGACTCCTGGTAGGAGGTGTTCCACTGCATCGCCACCTCGACCTGGCCCTCCTCGCCGTCGCCCTCGAAGAAGATCACCTTGCGGTGCAGCTCGTCCTTGTTCTCGTTCAGGTGGCGGACGAAGTCCTCGATCCCGCCCTCGTACTGGAAGCTGACCTCGGTTGGTCTGGCCGCGCTCGTCGACCAGCTCGATCTTCAGGCCGCGGGTCAGGAAGGCGGTCTCGCGCAGGCGCTCGGCCAGGGTCGCGAAGTCGAAGTCGATCTCCTCGAAGATCTCGAGGTCCGGGATGGAAGGTGATCGTCGTCCCGGTCTCCTTGGTCGCCTTCGCCGCTGCTTGAAGTCGGCGACCGGCTTGCCGCGCTCGTAGTCCTGGCTCCAGAGTAGCCGTCGCGGCGGATCTCCAGGTGGAGGCGCTCGGAGAGCGCGTTGACGACCGAGACGCCGACGCCGTGGAGGCCGCCGGAGACCTTGTAGCCGCCGCCGTCGCCGAACTTGCCGCCGGCGTGGAGGGTCGTCAGCACGACCTCGGCGGCGGGCCGCTTCTCCTTCGCGTGCTCGTCGACCGGGATGCCACGGCCGTCGTCGGATGACCGTGCAGCTGTTGTCGGGGTGGAGGACGACCCTGACGGAGTCGCAGTGGCCGGCGATCGCCTCGTCGACCGAGTTGTCGACGACCTCGTAGACGAGGTGGTGGAGGCCGCGCAGGCCGGTCGAGCCGATGTACATGCCCGGGCGCTTGCGGACCGCCTCCAGGCCCTCGAGGACGGTGATGTCGCGTGGCGTCGTAGGTGCCCCCGCCTGCCTCTTCTTCTTCGACGAGGCGCGACCAGCGCCCTTCGCCTTCGTTCAGCCAATGAGTCCTTTCCGGTTTCTCACAGAAAACCCCGACTGTCTGTCGGGCCCGTCGCGGGCCGCTCAGACAAGGTCGGGGCGCACGCTCAAGTTGACATAAAGGATACCAAGACGCGCCGCCGGAACCCGTCTCCCGAAGCCATAAAATCCCTGCAAATCAGCAACAAAAATGCGCTTCTCCCGAGATCGGGGCCCGGGAGCGGCCAATTCGGCGCGCCGCGGCCCCCGCGCGGCGCCCAGAAAGGGCCCGCAGCGGGCTGGCTGGCGAGCCAGCCGGTGGCTAGGGACCGCTCCTCCGGGGCTCGCCGGTCTCGAATCGCAGCGCATCCGGCGCCGCCTCGCCGAGGCGCTCGCGCAACGACGCCAGCAGCTCCTCCTGCATCAGGTCGAGCTCCTGGGCCCAGACGGCGCTGCGGCAGCGGACCACGACGGCCCCGCCGCGCTCGGCCACGGGGGCGGCGGCGGCGGCGATCTGCGGCCCGACGACGCTGCTCCAGGCTCCCTGAACCGCGGCCAGGGGCGTGGCCGGCGCCAAGTTCCTGCGCACGGCCTCGAGGGCCGTGCCCGCCCGGCGTGGCGCGAGCCGTCCCATCAGGCGGCGATCGCCTCGAAGGTGGTCGCATCGGGCATCCGGATCACCGTGGCGCGCGCGTTCTCGGGCAGCGCGGCGGGGTCGGTGGTCGTCAGCACGGCCTGGCCGCCGGCGCGCAGGCGCTCGCCGAGGAGGCGGCGGTGGGCGGGGTCGAGCTCGCTCATCACGTCGTCGAGGAGCATCAGCGGCGCGCGGCCGCGGGCGCCGAGAAGGACCTCGCGCTCGGCGAAGAGAAGGGCGAGAAGCACCAGCCGCTGCTGGCCCTGCGACGCGTAGCGGCGCGCGGCCCGGCCGCCGAGGTCGAGCCTGAGCTCGTCCAGGTGGGGTCCCCAGCTCGAGCGGCCGAGGCGCAGGTCCGCGGAGCGCCGCTCGGCCAGCCCGGCCGCGAGCTCGGCCTCGTCGCCCGCGGCGCGCGGCGCGTAGGCAAGCGTCGCGTCGTCCTCGAGCCCGAGCTCGGCGGCGAGCTCGGCGAACGGCGCGGAGAGCGCGGCGGCGGCCTCCGCCCGGGAGCGCACCAGGGGCGCGGCCGCCGCAGCCAGGGCCGCGTCCCAGGTGTCGAGGTCAGCGGCGGGCGCCGCGCCGGCCGCGACCCGGGCCAGCTGGGCGTTGCGCTGGGCGAGGGCCTGGCCGTAGCGTCTTGCGCAGGTCGGCGCGCGAGGGCCAGCGCGCGGCGGCGAAGGCGTCGATATGGGCACGCCTCTCGGCCGGCGGGCCCTTGACGAGGACGAGCCGGTCCGGGTCGAAGACCGAGACCTGGGGCCGGTGCCGGGCCAGCTCGGAGGGCGAGGCGGCGGAGCCGTCGAGCAGGTGGCGGCGGCCCTCGCTGCGGCTGACGGAGGCGAGGAAGGTGCGCGTGACACCGTCGTCGTCGGTGACCTCGACCTCGCTGCGGGCGACGGACTCGCCGAACGGAATCAGGTCGCGGCGGTCGCCGGTGCGGAAGGAGCGGCCGGTGAGACCGAAGAAGAGCGCCTCGACCAGGTTGGTCTTGCCGGCGCCGTTCTCGCCGACGATGCTGGTGATGCCGGGGTCGAGGACGACCTCGGTGGCCTCGAGGCTGCGCAGCGGGCGGGCGGCGGCGCTGCGGACGAACATCAGACGTTGAGCCGGATGGGCATCACCAGATAGCGGAGGTCATCCGAGTCGACGGGCTGGAGCAGCCCCGGCCGCAGGGGCGAGATCAGGCGCAGCAGGATCTCCTCCGCAGTCGAGGCTCTCGATTCCGTCCTTGAGGAACTCCGGGTTGAAGCCGATCTCGAGCGGCTCGCCCTCGAAGGAGGCCGGCATCGTCTCGCTGGCGTCGCCGACCTCGGGCGTCTCGGCGGCCACCGTGAGCTCGCCCGGGGCGAGCGAGAGGCGCAGGGGCGCGTTTCGCTGGGCAAGCTGGCTGACGCGGCGGGTCACCTCGAGGAACTCGGTGCGAGGCAGGCGCACGTCGTGGTCGTATGACTCCGGCAGGAGCTGGCGATGGTTGGGGAACTGCCCGTCGATCAGCCGGGTGTTGAGGATCACCGCGCCGGCACGGAATACAGCCTGGTTCGGAAGCAGCGAGACCTCGACCTCCTCGACTCCCTCGGAGTCGAGGATCCGGCCGAGCTCGCGCAGCGCCGCGGCGGGGATGTTCGCCTCGAGCTCGCCGCCGATGTCGCCCTCGATCTCGGTCCGCTTCACGCTCAGCCGGTAGGAGTCGGTGGCGACCATCGTCATCTCGCTGCCGGCGGCGCTGACCAGGACGCCGGTGAGCACGGGGCGCATGTCGTCCCGCGACGCGGCGCGGGCGACGACTTCGACGGTCGAGACCAGCGCCGCGGCGGGGATCTTCAACGGCGACTCCCCTGGGTCCGGGAAGCGGGGGAAGTCCTCGGCGGGCAGGGTGCGGAGGTGGAAGCTGAAGCTGCCGCAGCGGATCTCGACGTCGCGCTCGGCCTCGCGCGGCTCGATCTCGACCGTGTCGGCGCCGAGCGAGCGCGCGACTTCGGAGAGCAGCCGCCCCGGGAGCAGCACGGTCGCCTCGCCCTCGACCTCCGCGTCGAGGTCCGTCTCGAGGCCCATCTCGAGGTCGGTGGCGCGCAGGGTCGCTCCGCCGGGGCCCGCGACGAGGAGGATCCCGGAGAGCGACTGGGTCGCGGCGCGGTTGGAGAGCGCCCGCGAGACGATCGAGAGCTTGGCGACGAGTTCCTGTCGTTGGGTTGTGAGCTTCAAAAGCCTGTAATGCCTTCCTGAGTTGGGTTAGATCCTGTGGAGAACGGCGGCGGGAGCGGTTTCTCGGCTTTGCAGAGCGGTTTCGGCCCTGTGGAAACGGTTGTGGAGGGGGAGTGGATTCTTACAGCGTGACGGCTGTCAAGCGCGGCCGGGGGCCGGGTTGTGGAGAGCGTCGCGGAGCTCGTCGATCCTGCTGCGAAGCTCGGGGTCGGACGTCGACCTCGCTCTCCGCCCGGCGGATCGAGTTGAGGACGGTGGAGTGGTCGCGGCCGCCGAAGAGCCGGCCGATCTGGGGAAGGGAGAGGTCGGTCATCTCGCGGGTGAGGAGGATCGCGACCTGGCGGGCCCGCAGCGGCGTCGCGGCGCGGCCGGGAGCCGATCAGCTCGGCGCGCGGAGAGGCCGAAGGAGGCCGCCGACTGCCGCCTGGATCTCCTCGACCGCCGGCGCCCCGGCGGCTCTGCGGGGAGGCGGGGAGGACCTCGCGATCAGCTCGGAGCTGAGCGGCCTGGCCATCAGCGAGGCGTGCGCGATCACGCGGGTGAGGGCGCCGTGGAGCTGGCGGACGTTGGCGTCGATCCGCGCGGCCAGCTCGAGCCAGGGCGTCGCTGTCGCCGACCTCGACCCCGGCCTCGCCGACGAGGCGGCGCAGGACCGTCGAGCCGGGTGGCGAGGTTGGGGCGGCCGACGGAGAGGGTCAGGCCCCACTCGAAGCGGTCGCGGAGGCGCTCGGCGAGGGTCGAGAGCTCGCTCGGGATGCGGTCGGCCGAGAGGACGAGTCTGGCTGCCGGCCTCATAGAGCGCGTTGAAGGTGTGGAAGAACTCCTCCTCGGTGTGGTGCTTGCCCTCGAGGAACTGGACGTCGTCGATGAGCAGCACGTCGAGGTCGCGGTAGCGGCGCTTGAACGCCTCGGCGCCGGCGCTCTGCAGGGCGGCGACGAACTCGTTGGTGAAGCGACTCGGCGGTCGTGTAGCGGACGCTCGAGCGCGGGAGCGTGGGCGGCGAGGTAGTTGGCGATCGCGACCAGCAGGTGGGTCTTGCCGAGGCCGGGCGGGCCGTGAAGGAAGAGCGGGTTGTAGGCCTCGCGCGGGCGCCTCGGCGACGGCCAGGGCGGCGGCATGGGCGAGGCGGTTGCCGTCGCCGATCACGAAGCGCTCGAAGGTGTAGTGCGGGGTTGAGCGCGACGTCGAGCTCGCCCTGGCCGGCGCCCTCGAGCGCACCCGCGGCCGAAGGCGATGTCCGCGAGCGTCATCGCCGACCGCGGTGACGAGCGGCCGCGGATCAGGCCGCCGTAGCGGCGCTCGACCCAGGCGCGGATGCCGTCGGGCGCGGAGAGATGGAGGGTCGTCGCCGCCGAGCGCCGGCGGGCCGCAGCGGCTCCAGCCAGAGCTTGAAGGTGGATCGGGGACCGAGGCCCGCAGCCGGGTGCGGACGTCCTCCCAGAGCGCGTCCAGGTCATCGGACCCCGCCGGGCGGCGCTGCGTCGGTCCGGTCTGAGCGTCGTCCACTGTTGATTCCTCACCGGGCCGCAAGCCGCGGGAGCCGCTCCCGCGACGTCTCCACCGACGCCGTCGCGACCATAGCGCCGGCCCTGCGAGGCGACCGCGATCGGCGCTCCGCAAATGCCGAAGAAAAGATTGCCGCGACCCGCGCCGGCGAGCCGCGTCCGTATACTGCGCGCCGACCGATGAAGCGGACCTACCAGCCGAAGAAGCGCAAGCGGGCCCGGACCCACGGGTTCCGCGCGCGGATGCGCACCCGCGGCGGCCGGGCGATCCTCAAGCGCCGGCGCCGCAAGGGCCGGAAGCGCCTGACGCCGTAGCGATGGCGGCGGGCGACGCCGGGGCGCGCAAGCGTCGGCGCCTGTCGCGCAGCGGCGAGTTCGACCGCGTCTACCGCGAGGGCGTCCTCGCACGCGAACCGCTACCTGGTCCTCTACAGCTTCCCCCGCGGCGACGAGGACGACGCCGACGTCCGGCTCGGCGTCTCGGCGAGCCGCAAGGTCGGCGGCGCGGTCGAGCGCAACCGGGTGAAGCGGGCCCTGCGCGAGGCGTTCTGGGCGCTCGCCGACCGGCTCCCGGACGGCCACGACTTCGTCCTCGTCGCCCGCCCGGAGATCGGCGAGCTGGTCGAGCGCGAGGGCGCGGCCGGCGCTCGCGGCGCAGCATCGAGGAGGCGCTGGCGGCGCGCCTCGCCGGGGAGCGTTCCACGTGAAACGGCTCGCTGCTGGCGCCGATCGCGCGCCTACCAGCGCTGGATCTCGCCCGCGCTTCCCGCGCCGCTGCCGCTACGAGCCGACCTGCTCGGCCTACGCGCGCGAGGCGATCCGCCGCTTCGGCGCGCTCCGCGGGCTCGTCCTCGCCGCCTGGCGCCTGCTGCGCTGCAACCCGTTCAGCCACGGCGGCTTCGACCCGGTCCCGGAGCGCTTCACGCTGCGCGTCGGGCCCGGTCGACCCGGCGGTCCACCACGGTGAGGCGCGGCCTGATGATGCCCGTCCCGCCAACATCCTGCAGCCGCTCGATCGACGTCGCCGACGCGGTCCTCGAACTTCTTCCACGACAACGTCGGGCTCAGCTGGGGCGGCGCGATCATCGCCCTCACGGTCGTCACCCGCGCGCTGCTGATCCCGCTCACCTACAAGCAGATCAAGGGGATGCGGGCGCTGCAGGCGCTGCAGCCGCAGATCAAGGAGATCCAGGAGAAGTACAAGAACGACCGCCAGCGCATGCAGCAGGAGATGATGCGCTTCTACCAGGAGAACAAAATCAACCCGTTCGCCTCCTGCATCCCGCTGCTGGCGCAGCTGCCGGTCTTCATCACGCTCTTCTACGTGCTCCGCACGACCTCCGCGCCGACATCTGCGGCCAGACGGCGAAGGCCTGCAGCGAAGTGCCGCCCGGCGACTGGCGGCGAGTCGTTCCTCTTCATCCCCGACCTGACCGCGAAGGCCGACGGGCGGCGTGCTGATCGTCCTGCTCGTCCTCTACGTCGTCACCCAGCTGGTCTCCGGCCTGGTGATGGCGGTCGACCGCGGACAAGAGCCAGCGGACGCTGATGTTCGGTGCCTGCCGCTTCATCTTCGTCCCCTTCATCATCAGCTTCCCCGCCGGCCTCGTCCTCTACTGGATCACGACCAACGTCTGGACGATCGGCCAGCAGTACGTGGTCAAGAAGGTGATCCCGCCGCCCGCCGTGGCCACGCCCGAGGAGGTGCGCGGCGGCGAAGCCGCCGCCGCCGCCGCCGCGAAGAAGAAGAAGCGGCGCTGAACGCCGTAGCGGGCGGCGCCGTGATCGCCGCCGGATCCGCCGCTTCGCCAGCGCTCGGAATAGGACTGCGCGCCCGTGAGCGCCGGGCAGACCGAGGGAGTGGCCGGAGGAGCCGGCGGAGCGGGTGCGGGAGCTGGTCGAGCGGGTCCTCGACGAGCTCGACCTCGAGGGCGAGGTCGAGGTCGACGAGGACGACGAGACGATCGAGGCCGTCGGTCGACGGCGAGGACGACTACGGCCTGCTGATCGGCCGCCGCGGCCAGACGATCGACGCGCTGCAGCTGCTCTGCTACCAGGCGGCCTTCCGCGGCATGCGCGAGCGCAAGCGGGTCGTCGTCGACGCCGCCGGCTACCGCGAGCGCCGCCGCGAGGTCCTCGACCGCCCGCGCCGACCGCGCCGCCGAGCAGGCGCTCGAGCGGCAACCGGACCGTCGAGATGGACCCGATGAGCGCCCAGGAGCGCCGCGTCGTCCACGAGCACCTCAAGGACCGCGCCGGGGTCGAGACCTACAGCGAAGGCGACGAGCCCCACCGCTGCGTGGTCGTCGCCCCGCTCGTCTCGCGAGTGAGCGCGCCGGGCCTCGCCCGGGCGAGGCCGCTCGGCCCGCCCGCGGGCGCGGCGCGCCCTGCGAGACGGTGCTCGAGCTGCTGCGCCGCGGAGCGCGCCTCGGTCAGCTCGGTCACCGAGCCCGACGCGGGCCTGGAAGGTCCACGTCGCCGACAGCCTCACCGGGCTCGAGGTCGACGCCCTGCGCGAGGCCGCGCCGGATCGCCGACGTCGGCTCCGGCGCCGGGTTCCCCGGCCTCGCGCTCGCCGTCGCGCTGCCCGCGCGCGCGGGTCGACCTGATCGAGTCGGTGGGGCGCAAGTGCGAGTTCATCGCCGCGCGATCGAGGCGGCCGGGATCGCCAACGCGAGCGTGGTCAACGCCCGCTCGGAGGAGCTGGCCGCGCGGCGCGGGCCGCGAGGCCTACGACGCGGTCACCGCCCGCGCGGTCGGCCGCCTCTCGACCCTCGCCGAGCTGGCCTCGCCGCTGCTGCGCGAGGGCGGCGTGCTGGTCGCCTGGAAGGGCAGGCGGGACCCGGACGAGGAGGCGAGCTCGAGCGGGCCGCGCGACGCGCTCGCGATGCGGCCCGAGCGGATCCTCGCCGTCGGCCCCTACGCCGGCAGCCGCCACCGCCACCTCCACGTGCTGCGCAAGACGGGCCCGACGCCGGAGGATCTGCCGCGCCGGCCCGGGATGGCGAAGAAGCGCCCGCGCGGCTGACCGGCGCCGCTAGGCTGGCCCACCGTGGCTGCCGAGCCGGACTAGCTCGCGATGGGCGCTGGTCTACGCGATCGCGAACCAGAAGGGCGGAGTCGGGAAGACGACGACCGCGGTCAACATCGCCGCCTGCGTCGCCGCGGGCGGCGCCCAGACGCTGCTCGTCGACCTCGACCCGCAGTGCAACGCGACCGTCGCGCTCGGCGGCGACCGCGAGCGTGCATCCCTCCTCCTACGACTGCCTGACCGGCGACGTCTCGGTCGCCGAGGCGGCCCGGCCCGCCGGGCCCGACAACCTCTGGCTCGTCCCCGCCAGCCGCGACCTCGCCGGCGCCTCGGTCGAGCTGCCGCGGATCGAGGGCTCGGAGACCCGCCTGCGCGAGCGGCTCGGCCCGGTCCGCGAGCGCTTCGCCTTCACCCTGCTCGACTGCCCGCCCTCGCTCGGCCCGGTCACCGTCAACGCGCTGGTCGCCGCCGACCGGGTGATCGTCCCGGTCCAGGCCGAGTACCTGGCGCTCGAGGGCCTGGTCCAGTTCCTCGACACGCTGGCGCTGATCCGGCGCGAGCTGAACCCGTCGCTGGATGTGTCGGGCCTGTTGATCACCATGCACGACGAGCGCACCCGCCTCGCCCAGGACGTCGAGCGGGAGCTGCGCGAGCACTTTCCCGAGATGGTCTTCGAGACGGTGATCCCGCGCAGCGTCCGGGTCGCCGAGGCGCCGAGCTACGGCCTGCCGGTGACCGAGCACGCGCCCGCCTCGCGCGGCTCGGACGCCTACCGCGCGCTCGCCGAGGAGGTGGCCGCGCCGTGGCTAGCGCGCGCGGGCATCGGCCGCGGCCTGGCGGCGATCCTGCCCGAGGCCTCGGACGAGCGACGCCGGCGAGCTGCGCGAGCTGCCGGTCGACGCTGATCAAGCCGAACCCGAACCAGCCGCGCACCCGCTTCGACCCGAGGCGCTCGACGGCGCTCGCCGCCTCGATCGAGGCCAGCGGCGTCGTCCAGCCGCTGCTCGTCCGCCCGCTCCCCGACGGCAGCTACGAGCTGATCGCCGGCGAGCGCCGCTGGCGCGCCGCCCAGCAGGCCGGCCTCGAGAAGGTGCCGGCGGTCGTCCGCGATCCGAGCGAGGCCGAGCGGCTGCAGATGGCGCTGATCGAGAACATGGTCCGCGAGGACCTCAACCCGGTCGACGAGGCGCGCGCCTGCGCGGCCCTGGTCGAGGACCTCGGCCTCTCCAAGGAGGAGCTGGCCCGCCGCGTCGGCCGCAGCCGGCCGGCGGTCTCGAACCTGATCCGCCTGCTCGACCTGCCCGACGAGGCGCTCGAGCCTGCTCGAGTCCGGCGAGCTCAGCGAGGGCCACGGCCGGGCCCTGCTCGGGGCCCGCGGCAACGACGTCCGCCGCCGCCTCGCCCGCGACGCGGCGCAGCGGCGGCTGGTCGGTCCGCGAGACCGAGAACAGGGCCAAGCTGGCCAGCCAGCCAAAGCGCCGGCGGCGCCCGCAGCGGCTCGATCGCCGAGGAGGCAGGCGGCGCTGCGCGAGGCCGCCGACCGGCTCGAGTCGGCGCTCGGCCACGAGGTCAGGGTGCGGCCGCGAGGGGCGAGGAGGTCGCCGTCGAGATCCGCTTCGACGACCTCGACGAGGCGCTCGAGCTGGCCCGCCGCTCGGCCGGCGCCGCGCGCTGAGCCGGCCTGACGGGACCCGGTCGGCCGCTATCATCGCCCTGCCTCCGGGCGATTAGCTCAGTCGGTTAGAGCGCGTCTCTGATAAGGACGAGGTCCCTGGTTCGAATCCAGGATCGCCCACTCGCACCCTGCACCCGAACCGGCGCGGCGGCCCCCGGGAAGGGCACCATCCGCCGTTCATATAATGGCCCGCGGGCCACCGTGCCGGAGACCAGCGTGCAGCAGATGCAGATCTACGGCGTCAGCTTCGACATGGTCGGCAAGCAGCCGATCGTGTTGCTGAAGACCGTCGACGGGAACAAGTTCCTGCCGATCTGGATCGGGCACCCCGAGGCGGCGGCGATCCTGATGAAGCTGCAGGGCGCCTCGACCCCGCGGCCGATGACCCACGACCTGCTCTCCGACGTGCTCGAGCAGCTCGACGCCAAGTGCGAGCGGGTCTCGGTCACCGAGCTGCGCGACAACACCTTCTACGCCTCGATCACGGTCTCGATCAACGGCTCCGAGCTCGAGATCGACTCGCGCCCCTCCGACGCCCTCGCCCTCGCGGTGCGGGTCTCGGCGCCGATCTTCGCCGCCGAGGAGGTGATCGAGGAGTCCGCGATCGAGTTCGAGCACGAGGTCGAGGACACCGAGGAGGTCGTCGACAAGTTCAAGGAGTTCCTCGACGAGGTCACGCCCGAGGACTTCGCCCAGGGCGAGGATCAGTAGGCGGCGGTCCGCTCGACCGCCAGCTCGAGGATCCGGTCGACCAGATCCTCGAAGGAGAGGCCGGCGGCCTCGGCCGCCTTCGGTAGCAGGCTGGTGTCGGTGAGACCCGGGATCGCGTTCACCTCCAGCACCTGCGGGCCGCCGTCGCCGAGGATCAGGTCGACGCGGGCGAACCCCGAGCAGCCCAGCGCCTCGTAGGCGCGGAGGGCGACGCCGCTGACCTCGGCGGCGTCATCCCCGCCGAGCTCGGCGGGGCAGGCGAACTCGGTCCGTCCGATCTCGTAGCGCGCCTCGAAGTCGTAGGCGTCGCCGCTGCGAGGGATCGCCTCGACGACCGGCAGCGCCTCGGTTCCGAGGATGCTGACGGCGAGCTCGCGCCCGTCGACGTAGCGCTCGAGCAGCACGCGGTCGTCATAGCTGAAGGCGGCGACCAGGGCTGCGGGCACGTCCTCGCGAGTCGATGCGAACCGCACTCCCAGCGAGGATCCCTGGGCCGCCGGCTTGACCACCAGCGGGAACCCGAGGCCGGCCTCGATCTCCGCCGAGGGCGTCGGCGGCGCCGAGCTCGCGGAAGGCGGTCTGGTTGAAGGCGACCCAGTCCGGCGTCGGCACCCCGGCGGCCCGGAGCTCGTGCTTGGCCAGGACCTTGTCCATGCAGCGCATGCAGGCCGCCACCCCGGGGCCGGTGTAGGGGATCCCGAGGATCTCGAGCAGCTCCTGGACCGTGCCGTCCTCGCCGCCGGGCCCGTGCATGGCGATGAAGGCGACCTCTGGCCGCTCGGCGGAGAGCCGCGCCACCAGATCGGCACCGACGTCGAGCGCCAGCACCTCGTGGCCGAGCCGGTCGAGCGCGTCCTCGACCCGGGCGCCCGACCGCAGCGAGACGCCGCGCTCGAGCGACCGTCCCCCCTTGAGCACCGCGACCCGCACTATCCCTTCGCCTGCTTTCGCAGCGGTACGACGTTCCCCGTCGGCGCCGGCTCCGCCCGCGCCGGCAGCGGAATCTCCCCGGTGAGGGTCTCGTAGAGGGTCACCTGCTCGTCGATCACCTTGCCGATCCGCTGCACCCCCTCGCGGATCTCGTCCTCCTTGACTCCGGAGAAGTTGAGGCGCATCGCGCTGGCGCCGCGCCCGTCGACGTAGGCGGCCTGTCCCGGCACGAACGCGACGTTCTCGCGCAGCGCCCGCGCCAGCAGGTCCGAGGTATCGATGTAGTCGGGCAGGGTCGCCCAGATGAAGAGGCCACCCTCGGGTGCGGTCCAGGTCGCCTGCGGCGGGAAGTGCTCGGCGAGCGCCTCGAGCATGACGTCGCGGCGGCCGCGGTAGAGGTCGACGAGGCTGGCGATGTACTCGCGCCAGCGCCCCTCGGCGAAGTACTCGTGGACGAAGTACTGGGTCAGGGTCGAGCTGCACAGGTCGGACGCCTGCTTGCCGAGCACCACCTTCTCCATCACCGGCGGCGGGGCAACCGCCCAGCCCACGCGGATCCCCGGCGAGAGGATCTTGGAGAAGGTCCCGATGTAGATCACGTAGTCGCCCCCGTCGAGCTGGTAGAGCGGAGGGAGTGGCTCGCCCTCGTAGCGGAGCAGGCCGTAGGGGTTGTCCTCGGCAATCAGGACCTCGTGGTGACGGGCAAGCGCCACCAGCCGCTGGCGCCGCTCCAGCGACATCGTCACCCCGGCCGGGTTCTGGAAGCTCGGCACCGAGTAGATGAACTTCGGCCGCCGTCCCTCGGCGGCGAGCCCCTCGAGCACGGCCTCGAGCTCGTCGAGCCGCATCCCGTCGTCGTCGCAGCCGACCTGGATCACATCGGCCTGGTAGCTGCAGAACACCGGCACGGCGCCGGGGTAGGTCGGGGCCTCGCAGATCACCGGGTCCCCGGGGTCGACGAGCGTCTTGCAGACGAGGTCGATCGCCTGCTGGCCGCCGGTGGTGACGATCACGTCCTCGGGGTCGGGAAGCATTCCCTCGGCGCCCATCACCTGCAGGATGCAGTCGCGGGTCTCCTCGAATCCCTCGGTCGGCCCGTACTGGAGCGCCTGCGCCGCCGACTCCTGGGCGATGCGGGTCATCTGCGCCGCGAAGCTCTGCGGCGGGAAGGTCGAGGTGTCGGGCAGCCCTCCGGCCAGGGAGATGACCTCGGGCCTTGCGGTGATCGCCATCAGGTCGCGCATCGCCGAGGAGCGCATCACCCGGGTGCGCTCCGCAAACAGGCCGGCGTAGCGCTCGAGGTCGCGGGCGGTCGTGTGGGCGCGGCGTCGGTGCGGGGGCTCGCTCACGTCTCAAGTGTGGACGATCTCGCCGACCGCCGTTAGGCTGCGCTGCGGTGAGGGCTCCGGGTTGCAGATGGACGGCCGCCGCCGTGGCGGTGGCAATGTCGATGGCGATCGCTCCGGCGGTCGCCGCGGCCCGCGACGGCGCCTTCGATCGCGGCTTCGGAACGGACGGCCGCGTCTCCTACAGCGTCCTCCCCGGAGACGGCGGCGAAGGGCCCGTCACCGTCATCCCGCTGGCGAACGGGGACATCTTCTCGGGCGGCTCGGGGGGCGGTAACGGGTGGGCCCTCGCCATGCACACGCGACGCGGGGTGCCTGTCGGCCTCGGCGGGGACGGACTCGCGTTCCACCAGATCTCGCCCGGCCCGGGTCCCACCTCGCATCCGCTCGATTTCGTCCGCCAGTCCGATGGCCGCTGGCTCGGCGCCGGCTTCGTGATGGAGTCGGGCGGCCAGTTCACCGCCGCCGCCGCCCGCTTCACTCCCGAGGGGGACCTCGATTCGAGCTTCGGCTCCGATCCGCCCAATCCGGCCGCCGACGGGGTCGTACGCATCGACTTCCCGGGTACGGAGGATCTCGCGCACGGCGTCGCCGTCGATCGCGCCGGGCGGATCCTCGTCACCGGAGAGATCCGGGCACCGTCTCCGGGCGGCCCCACCGAGCTCTTCCTCGCCCGGCTGAGGAGGGACGGCAGCCTCGATAGCTCCTTTGGCACGGGGGGCATCGTGATCGCCGGCCCGGGGACCGACGACCAGGGGGAGAGCGTCGCACCCCTGCCGAGCGGGCGAATCCTCGTCGCCGGGGTCTCCGATGGGGATCTGGTCCTGCTGCGGTTCCGCGCGGACGGCCAGTCCGACTCGAGCTACGGCGGCGGCGATGGCATCGCCACGGCTCCCGGCTTCGGGATCGAGGCGGAGAGTCAGGCGGAGCTCGTCGTCCTGCCAAGCGGCAGGGTGCTGGTCGGCCTCAACGACGGGACCTCCGCCGGCATGTCCTTCGACGCGGTTTTCGGCGTCGCCCGCTTTACGGCCGCCGGCCTGCTCGACCGCTCCTTCTCGGGGGATGGGAAGCAGCGGGTCGTCGCTGGTGAGGACCAGTACTTCTCCGACATCGCCGTTGCCGACGACGGCCGCATCGTTCTCAGCGGGAGGGTGGACTCGGGGGCCGACGCCGACGTGCTCGTCGCTCGCCTGATGCCGGGAGGAGCGCCCGACTCCGGATTCGGCGATCGCGGGCTCGTCATCGACCACAGGCCCGGAGTGATCCAGGGAGGTGGCGGGGTCGCGGTCCAGCGCGACCGCCGTATCGTCGTCGGCGCCGACACCTTCGACGGCTCCGGCGGCAACGCCGCGCTGCTTCGCCTGCTCGGCGACACCCGGCGACCCGGCACGAGGATCACCTCGGGGCCAAGTGGCGCGACGGCCCCGGGCAGGGTCCGCTTCCGCTTCCGCGTGCTCAGGGACGTCCACCCGCGCTTCCAGTGCAAGCTGAAGTTCTCCGCGGGGGGCGCCACCCCGGCGGTGCTGGAGCGCTTCCGCCCCTGCCGCTCGCCGTTCAGCTTGCGAGCCGTGGAAGGCCGTGCTTACACCTTCCTCGTCCGCGCGATTGACCGCGCCGGCAACGTCGACAAGACCCCGGCCAAGCGCCGCTTCCGGGTCGGGGGCTGAGCCCGCCGGATCGCCGCCGCCCGCCCGCTCGCGTAGCCTTGCGCCGATGGATCTCTTCCTCGCCATCTGCCAGGCCGCCGGCATCGGCGTCGCGGTCGGGGTGCTGGCCGCCGCCACCGGCCGCGAGGGCGCGTCCCTGGCGACCGTGATGGCCCTGGCCGCGGGCGCCGCGGCCGTTGCCGGAGGTTTTTCCGCGACGGCCGACGACGAGTCGTTCGTCGTCGGGGCGATCGCGGGACTCCTCGGCGGCGTGGCCGCCGCCAGGGTCGTCGGCGGGGTCGTGGCCGGCGCGGCGCGGCGCGGCGGCGGCGGCGGAGCGACGGCCTTCTTCCTCGCCGTAGCGGCGGTGATCATCGCCGCTGTCTCGATCCTCGTCCCGTTCCTGGCGATCATCGCCCTCGCGGGAGTCGCCTACCTGGGCTACGCTCGCCGCCGCCGCGCCCAGCGAAAGCACGAGGGGCTGCGCGTCCTGCGATGAGCTGGACCGGCGCCCAGCGCTGATGCGCAAGAAGCTCGTCCTCGCCTATGTCGACTCGCTGCGGACCGACATGCTCGAGCTTGCCGTCCGCGACGGTCGCGCGCCCACCTTCGGCAAGCTGCTCGATCGCGGCGTCCTGATCCGGGACTGCGTGTCCAGCTTCCCGTCGGTGACGCCGGTGGCGTCGGCGGAGATGGTCACCGGCGTCGGCTCGGACCGGCACTGGATCAGCGGCATGAACTGGTACCACCGCCTCGAGCGGCGCTACGTCGAGTACGGCTCCTCTTTCGAGGCGACGCGCGCCTTCGGAATATTCCGCTCCCTCTACGACCTCGTCTACAACATGAACCTGGCCCATCTCAGCCCGCAGGTGGAGACGGTCTTCGAGTCGCTCGACGACGCCGGCCTGCGGACCGCCTGCACGCCCTTCCTCATCTACCGCGGGCGCAACCGTCACGACGTCTCCCTCGACGGCCTCATGCGCCGTGCGGTCGATGCGACCCGGCTCAAGTTCCGCCATCACACCTGGGGCCCCGGGGAGCTCTTCTACGGGGAGCTCTACGCAAGCCGGCCCGTCCCCTGCAAGCCGACCTCGATCCCCGGCGGTCGCGACGAGTACTCCGCGTGCTGCTCGGCGGAGCTGGCAGCGTCCGGGCTCTACGACTTCCTGCTGTTCTCGCTTCCCGACAACGACAACTACTCCCACCGGCACGGGCCGGAGGCGAGCGCCGAGTCGATCGAGAAGGCCGACCGCTGCTTCGGGAAGCTGGTCGAGGCGGCGGGCGGCCTCGACGGGTTTCTCGCCGACAACGCGCTCATCCTGATGGCCGACCACGCGCAGACGGCGATCCACGCCGAATTGCCGATCGCCGAGGCGCTGAACGAGGACTGGATCGTCCTGCAGCCATCCGACGATCGGCCGGAGGAGGCGGAGCTCGCCGTCAGTCCGACCGCCCGCGCCGCGCACGTCTACCTGATCGGCCCCGCCGACCGGGTCGCCCAGCACGACAGGCTCCGCACCGCCGTCGCGGGCCTCGACGGCGTCGACCTGATCTGCTGGCTCGCGGGACCGGACGGACACCCGCTCGAGCGGCGGATGCCGGGCGTGCAGAGCGAAAACGGGGTGACGGCGGTGGTCCAGCGCGACGGCGCCGAGATCCGCTTCCGCCCGGGCGGCGAGATCGCCGACCTTCGCGGCGGCCGCTGGGAGGTCGGGGGCGACCCGGCCGCGCTCGACGCCGAGATCGAGGGCGGGGTGATCACCAGCGACGAGTATCCCGACCCGCTCGCGCGGGTCTGGTCCGCGCTGGTTGCTCCCCACGCCGGCGACGTGGTCGTCTCGGCCTCGCTCGGCTACGAGTGCGTCGACTGGGGCGGGACCTCGCATCTCGGCGGGGGCAGCCACGGCTCGCTCGCTCGCGGCGACTCCCTCGGCCCGCTGCTGTTCGTCGGCTGCGGGCCCGAGAGCGCAGACGAGCGCCGCCAATGGGCGCTGCGCGACGTCGCCCCCGTGATCCGCGACCACTTCGGGCTCGCCGGCGACGGGGCGCCGGCCCAGCGGGCAGTGGCACGGGCCGCGCGATGACTCCGGTGGAGACTGCACGCCGGATCGGCGCCGGCGCTCGCAAGCCGGCCAACTGGATGCAGCTGTTGCGCTTCGGCCTGGTCGGCGCCTCCGGCTACGTGGTCAACCTGGCGGTGTTCACGGTCCTCGTCGAGGGGGGCGGGGTCCACCACCTGGCCGCCGCGGTGGCGGCCTTCTGCGTCGCCGTCACCAACAACTTCCTCTGGAACCGGCACTGGACCTTCGACGCCGCAGCGGGTCACGCCGGAGGCCAGGCCACCCGCTTCCTCATCGTCAGCTTGGCCGGGCTCGGCGTCAACCTCGCCGTGCTCGAGGCGCTGATCCAGGGCGCCGACCTCGCCGAGGTGCCCGCGCAGGCGATCGCGGTCGCGGTCGCGATGCCGTTCAACTTCATCGGCAACAAGCTCTGGACCTTCGGGTGAGGCGCGCCGCCCTGCTCGCCCTCGGGCTGGCGCTGGCGGCGCCCGCGCCGGCGCTGGCGCTGAGCGAGCAGGGGGCGACGCGGATTGCGCAGCGCGACGCCAAGGTCGTCGAGCAGGACCGCCGCAACGGCGACCTCACCACCGCCGCCGAGCTCGAGAACGGGAACTGGGAGGTGGGGTTCTTCGCCGGCGACGAGAAGGTCGCGCTGGTCGTCGTCGACGACCCGACCGGCATCGTGCGGGAGTCCTGGACCGGGTACCAGGTCTCCTGGAAGATGGCGCGCGGCTACGAGGGGGCGTTCGGCCACAAGCTCAACGCGCCCTATGTCTTCATCCCCCTCTGCCTGATCTTCCTCCTCGGCCTGGTCGACTGGCGCCGGCCCTGGCGGGTCGCCAACCTCGACCTGCTCGTCCTCCTCGGCTTCGGCGTCTCACACGTCTTCTTCAACCGGGCCGAGATCGGCGTCTCGGTGCCGCTGGTCTATCCGGTGCTGCTCTACCTGATGGCGCGCATGCTCTGGATCGGCGTGCGCGGTCGCGGTTACGGGCTGCGGCCGCTCTGGCCGGCGGCCTGGCTGCTGGTCGCCGCGCTGTTCCTGATGGGGTTCAGGGTCGGGCTCAATGCGGCCGACTCGGGCGTCATCGACGTCGGCTACGCCGGCGTGGTCGGCGCCGACAAGATCGCTGACGGCGAGACCCTCTACGGCGGCTTCCCCGAGGACGTCTCCCAGGGCGACACCTACGGCCCCGTCAACTACCTCGCCTACGTCCCCTTCGAGCAGGCGATGCCCTGGAGCGGCACCTGGGACGACCTCCCGGCCGCCCACGGCGCCGCCGTCTTCTTCGACCTGGCCGCGTTTGTCGGCCTCTGGCTGCTCGGCCGCCGGCTCCGTCCGGGCGCCGCGGGCCGTGCCCTGGGCGCGACCCTCGCCTTCGGCTGGGCCGCCTACCCCTACACCGCGTTCGCGCTCGCCTCGAACGCCAACGACACCCTGGTCGCGGCGCTGCTGATCGCGACGATGCTGGCCCTCGCGCGCCCCGCCGCCCGCGGGGTGGCGCTGGCGGCGGCGACCCTGACCAAGTTCGCACCGCTGCTCCTTGCGCCGCTGATAGCGACGGCCGACGGCCTGCGGCGCAGGCCGCTCGGGCTCTTCACCGCCGGCTTCGCCGCCACCACGGCGCTGCTGCTGCTCCCGGTGCTCGTCGACCCGGGCTTCGGCACCTTCCTCGACCGCACCCTCGGCTACCAGGCGGGCCGCGACTCGCCCTTCAGCATCTGGGGCCAGGTGCCCGCGCTCGAGCCGCTGCGGATCGCGATGGTCGCCGCCACCGTGGTGCTCGCCGTCGCCGTCGCCCTTCGGCCCGTGGCCAAGTCACCGGTCCAGGTGGCCGCCTTCGCCGCCGCCCTGCTGATCTGCGTCCAGCTCACCGCCCAGCACTGGTTCTACCTCTACGTCGTCTGGTTCTATCCGCTGGCCCTGGTCGCGATGGCGGCGCTCACCCCGGAGCCGGGACCATCACCTGCTCGAACGACTCCGCCAGGCCGTCGGGCCGAACAACGACCAGGGCGCCCATCACCCAGACGTCTTCGTCGGCGGTCTCGAACCGAACCGGCATCTGTGTGACGAAGGACCTCAGCGCCTGGTCGCGCTTGACGCCGATCACCCCGGCGCGTGAGCCGGTCATCCCGACGTCGGAGATGTAGGCGGTTCCGCCCGGAAGGACGCGGCCGTCGGCGGTCGGCACGTGGGTATGGGTGCCGAAGACCGCCGCCACGCGGCCGTCGAGATGCCACCCCATCGCGATCTTCTCGCTGGTGGTCTCGGCGTGGAAATCGAGGATCAGCACGTCGGTCTCGCGCCCGAGTCGCTCGACGATCGCGCTCGCCTCGGGGAACGGCGAGCGCGCCACCCGCAGCTGCACCGCGCCGCTGAGATTGAAGACGCCGACCCGGCGCCCGTCCTTCTCGATCACGGTCTGCCCGCGCCCGGGGTTCCCCTTCGGGTAGTTGGCCGGCCGGACGACCCTCTCCTCGCGGTCGAGGAAGTCGTAGGCCTCGCGGTGGCGGTAGACGTGGTTGCCCGTGGTGATCACGTCGGCGCCCGCGTCGAAGAGGTCCGCCGCGGTCGCCTCGGTTATTCCGAGCCCGCCGGCCGAGTTCTCGCCGTTGACGATGACGAAGTCGGGGTGGAGCCGCTCGCGCAGGTCCGGCATCGCCGCGGCGAGGCCTCGGCGCCCAGGGCTGCCGACGACGTCGCCGATGAAGAGCACACGCACGCTGCTGACCCTACGCCAACCACGGCCCGGTCCGCCCGGCCCGGCCCGGCCGCGTCCGTCACTCGTCTAGCTTTACCCGCCGTGCCGCCCGCCGCAGCCAGCCCCGCGCCCGAGGAGGCCGCAGCGCTCGACGCGCGCGGCCTGGTCAAGCGCTACGGCGACCGCGAGGCCCTGCGGGGCGTCGACTTCAGCGCCGGCCCGGGCGAGCTGCTGGCGGTGATCGGCCCGAACGGCGCCGGCAAGACGACGCTGCTCTCGATCCTCGCCGGGATCGTCAGGCCGGACGCCGGCGAAGTCCACCTGCCCCGCGGCGAGGTCGGCTGGGTTCCCCAGCAGGCGGGTCTCTACCGGCGCCTGACGGTGGCGGAGAACCTCCGCCTCTTCGCCCGCCTCGAAGGCCACGAGGATCCCGAGGCGAGCGTCGAGGAGATGCTCGCCCTGGCCGCCCTCGGGGACCGCCGCGACGATCAGGTGGCCCGCCTCTCGGGGGGCAACCAGCAGCGGGTCAACATCGCGATCGGCCTGCTGGCGCGGCCGGTGGTGCTGCTCCTCGACGAGCCGAGCGTCGGACTCGACCCGCGCCAGCGGGCCCGGGTCTGGGAGTTCGTCTCGGCCCTCGCCGGCGGCGGGACCACGGTGATCTTCTCGACCCACAACATCCAGGAGGCCGAGCGCTACGGCCGCCGGCTGCTGGTGATCGCCGACGGCGAGCGACTCTTCGACGGCACCCCCGCCGGGCTGCGCGAAGCGGTTGCCCGCGAGGCGCCGGAGGAGGCGGGCAAGGACTTCGAGACGGCCTTCGTCGCCTACCTCCACCACAGGGGGCACTGATGCGTTGGCTCCTGCTCAAGGACCTGCAGATCCTGCGCCGCTCGCCGCTGCAGGCGGCGCTCCTCGTCGTCTACCCGATCCTGATCGCCGTCCTGGTCGGCTTCGCCGTCTCGCAGGACACGGAGAGGCCTCGCGTCGCCTTCCTCAACCTCGTGCCCGAGGACGAGCGCTTCACGGTCGGCCAGGAGGAGTTCGACGTCGTCGGCGCCAAGTCCGAGCTCTGCTCGCGGATCGAATGCGTGCGCGTACACAGCCGCGCCGAGGCGATCGACAAGGTGCGCAGCGGCGACGTCCTCGGCGCCCTGATCCTCCCCGCGGACCTCGTCGACAAGCTCCAGGGCCTCGCCGGCCTCAACCCGGAGCAGCCGACCGTCGAGGTCGTTGTCAACCAGGAGGACCCGGTCAAGGAGCGGCTCGTCGATGACCGCATATCCACCCTGCTGGCGGAGGCGAACCTGAGGGTCGCCCGCGAGGTGACCCGGGTCGGGTCGAGCTACCTGGACCTGATCGTCGACGGCGGCCAGATCGGCCTGCTCGGGGTCGGGGTCGACATCCTCGGCCTCACCAAGGCGGCGGACTCGCTCGAGCAGATCCGCTCCTCGGTCCCACCCGGCCCCCGTCGCGAGAAGCTCGACGAGGTGATCCGCTTCGCCGACCTCGCCCGCCAGAACCTCGACCTTGCCAACCCGTTGCTGTCCGCGATCGCCGAGCCGATCAAGGTCGACAAGGAGGTGATCAGCGGCGAGACCCCGCCGCTCGACATCTTCGCGATCGCGGTGTCGGCGACGGTGACGCTGATGTTCGTCACGATCCTGCTCGTCGCCGGCTCGCTGGCGCTGGAGCGGGAGGAGAACGCCTTCGCGCGGATCACCCGCGGCCTCGTCGGGCGAGGGGCGCTGCTCGGCGAGAAGGTCGGGCTGGGGGTGGTCGTCTCTCTGGTGGTGACGCTGGTGATGCTTGCCGGGCTCGAGCTGTTCGTCGACCTGCACTGGGAGCGGATCGGCCAGATCCTGGTGGCGATCCTCGCCGGCGGCGCCGCCTTCGCGGCGGCGGGCGCCGCGCTCGGCGCGTCGGCGCGCGAGGTGAGGGCAGCCTCGCTGCTGGCGTTCATGGTCTCGCTGCCCCTCGCCTTCCTCTCGCTCGTGCCCTCGGGTTCGGTCGGCAGGACACTGTTCGACGCGATCGAGGTCGTCACGGCCCTGTTTCCCTTCGATCCCGCCCTCGACGCGATGACCGCCGCCCTCGACGAGGCCGGCCCCTCGCTCGGCGCGGCGCTCCTGCACCTCGCCGCGCTCACCGCCGCCTACGGCCTGATCGCCCGCCTCGCCCTGCGCCGCTTCACCTCGGTCTAGCCTGCGCCCACCTAGAATCTCCGGCGTGACCTTTCCCGCCACGCGGATGCGACGCCTGCGCCGCACCCAGGTCCTCCGCGACCTGGTCCGCGAGACAGACATCTCCGCGGCGCACCTGGTGCAGCCGCTCTTCGTCGTCGCCGGCTCCGACGTGCGCGAGCGGGTGCCCTCGATGCCGGGAGTGGAGCGGTTCTCGATCAGCGAGCTCGTCGCCGAGGCGACCGAGGTGGCAGCCGCCGGCGTGCGGGCCGTGCTGCTCTTCGGCGTGCCAGCCGAGAAGGACGAGACAGCCTCCAGCGCCTACGACGACGAGGGCATCGTGCAGATGGCCGTGCGGGCGCTGAAGGAGGCGCACCCCGACCTGACCGTGATCACCGACGTCTGCCTCTGCGAGTACACCTCGCACGGCCACTGCGGCTTCGTCCGCGACGGCGAGGTCGACAACGACATCACCGTCGAGCTGCTGGCCAAGACCGCGATCTCCCACGCCGAGGCGGGCGCCGACGTGGTCGCGCCCAGCGACATGATGGACGGGCGCGTGGGCTCGATCCGCCACCAGCTCGACGAGGAGGGCCACGCGAACGTCCCGATCGTCGCCTACAGCGCCAAGTACGCCTCGGCCTTCTACGGGCCATTCCGCGATGCCGCCGAGTCGACGCCCGAGTTCGGCGACCGCCGCGGCTACCAGATGGATCCCGCCAACGCGGCCGAGGCCGTCCGCGAGGCGAGGCTCGACCTCGAAGAGGGCGCCGACATGCTGATGGTGAAGCCGGCGACCCCCTACCTCGACGTCGTCCGCCGGATCAAGGAGGCGACCGAGGCGCCGCTGGCCGCCTATCACGTCTCCGGCGAGTACTCGATGCTGAAGGCGGCCGCCCAGAACGGCTGGATTGACGAGCGCGCCGCGGTGCTCGAGACGCTCACCGCGATCCGGCGCGCGGGGGCCGACGTCGTCATCACCTACTACGCCAAGGAGGCGGCGGCATGGCTGAGCTGAGCCAGGGCTTCGCCGTCAAGGGGGAGGGGGAGGATGGCCCGAAGCCGAAGCTGCGCAGCCGCAGGGACGGCGCCGCGATCGCGCTCGACGACGCCGATCGCCGCCTCATCAACCTGCTCCAGTCGAGCTTCCCGCTCGACCCCGAGCCTTTTGCGCTGATCGCCTCCGAGGCGGAGATGACGCTCGAGGACGTCCTCGCGCGCACGCAGCGTCTCCTCGACGGCCGCATCATCCGCGAGATCACCCCGATCTTCGACACCCGCGCCCTCGGCTACGACTCGATGCTGGTTGCCGCCAAGGTCGACACCGAGCACCCGCAGCGCGCCGCCCGCATCGTCAACTCCCACCCGGGCGTCTCCCACAACTACCTGCGCACGCACGACTTCAACCTCTGGTTCACGATCGCGACGCCGCCCGATTCCAGGCTCGGCCTCTCCGGCACGCTCGAGCGCCTGATGGAGCTGACCGGGGCGGAGTCGATGCGCGAGCTGCCGACGCTCACCCTCTTCAAGATCAACATGAACCTGGAGATGGAGGGCGGCACCGAGGCGCTCGCCTCCACGGTCGAGGCCGCCCCGCCGCGCGAGCTCGAGCCGCAGCCCTACGACGAGACCGACATCGCCGTGATCCGCGCCCTGCAGGGCCCGATGGCGGCGACCGAGCGGCCCTACGACGAGGCAGCGGCCGAGGCCGGCATGGACATCGCCTCGTTCCTCGCCCACCTGCACGGCATGATCGACCGCAGGATCCTCCGCCGCGTCGCCGCGATCCTCTACCACCGCAGGGCGGGGTTCTCGGCCAATGGCATGGGGGTCTGGAGGGTCCCCGAATCCGAGATCCAGGAGACGGGTCGGCGGATGGCGGCCGTCCGCGGGATCTCCCACTGCTACCAGCGCCCCACCTACGAGGACTGGCCCTACAGCGTCTTCACCATGGCCCACGGCCGCTCCAAGGAGGAGTGCGACGCGATTCTGGACTCGATCGCCGACACCCACGGCCTCCACGGCGCCGACCGCGCCACCCTCTACTCGTCGACCGAGTACAAGAAGATCCGCCTCCACTACTTCACCGACGACTACCGGCGCTGGGAGGAAGAGCACTCTTGATCCGCCGGGGACCCCGTCGCCCCCGGACGCGCAGCGGAGGAGGCGACGGGTGTTGACCTCCCGCTCGGCCGAGCTCTATGGCCGCGCGGTGAAGGTCCTTCCCGGAGGGGTCAACTCGCCCGTGCGGGCGATGCGCCAGATCGGGCGCGACCCGGTCTTCATCGAGCGCGGCGAGGGCTGCGAGCTGGTCGACGTGGACGGAAACCGCTACGTCGACTGGGTCGGATCCTGGGGTCCGCTGATCCTCGGGCACGCGCACCCGGAGGTGGTCGCGGCTGTCCGCGAGGCCGCCGGCAGGGGCACCAGCTACGGGGCAGCCACCGCCGCCGAAGTCGAGCTGGCCGAGGAGGTGGCGGGCCGCTTTTCCTCGGTCGAGATGCTGCGGATGACGAGCTCGGGGACCGAGGCCGCGATGAGCGCCGCCCGGCTGGCGCGGGCGGTGACCGGCCGCGAAGTGCTGATCAAGTTCGCGGGCGCCTACCACGGCCACTCCGACGGCCTGCTGGCGGATGCCGGCTCCGGGATGGCGACCCTGGGGGTGCCGGGCACGCCCGGCGTGACCGAGGCGCAGGCCGCCGGCACCGTCGTCGTGCCCTGGAACGACCGCGAGGCGGTCGAGCGCGCGCTCGCCGAGCATCGGGTCGCCGCCCTTCTCGCCGAGCCGGTGGCCGCCAACATGGGCGTCGTTCCTCCCGCCGACGGCTACCTCTCGTTCCTGCGCGAGGCGTCCGCCGCCGCCGGCGCGCTGCTCGTCTTCGACGAGGTGATCACCGGGTTTCGCGTCGCCCGCGGCGGTGCCCAGGAGCTCTACGACATCGAGCCCGACATCACCGTCTTCGGCAAGGTCCTCGGGGGCGGCCTTCCCGCCGCCGCCTTCGGCGGACCCCGCGAGCTGCTCGAGCGGATCGCCCCGGCCGGCGACGTCTACCAGGCGGGCACGCTCTCCGGCAATCCGCTCGCGGTCGCCGCCGGGCTGGCGACCCTGCGGCGCCTCGACGCGCCCGCCTACGAGCGGATCGGGGAGCTCACCGACCGGCTCGCCGCCGGCCTCCGCGATCTCGCCGCCGAGCGGCCGCTCCAGGTCGCGGCCGTTCCCGGCCTGCTCACCCTCTTCTTCAGCGCCGAGCCCGTGCGCGACTTCGCCGCTGCCTCCGCCTGCGACACCGACCGCCACGCGGCCTTCTGCCGGGCGATGCTCGATCGCGGCTTCTACCCGCCGCCCGCCCAGTACGAGGCGTGGTTCGTCTCCCTCGCCCATGACGAGAGCTCGGTGGACGCCACCGTCGAGGCCGCCGGCGAGGCGCTGGCGGAGGCGCTCGGGTGAGTCCCGCCGACTCGCTCACCGTTCTCGCCGCGCAGCTGCGGGCCGAAGGGACCGTGATCTCTCCCCACGTGGTCGACGCGTCGCTGCCGCCCGCACTGGGCCCGCTGGCCGCTGCAGGCCCCCGCGCCCAGTCGGCGCCCGCCGAGTACGCGCTCCTGGTCGAGGCCGTGCGCGAGGGCTACCTCCTCCACTACGGCGAGCCGCGGATCATCGCCGGCCACGACCCCGACCTGGCGCTGCTAGCCGGCGACTACCTTTACGCCCTCGGCCTCGAACGGCTCGCCGGCCTCGGCAACGCCGAGGCCGTGCGGGAGCTCTCCGACCTGATCAGCCTCTGCGCCCAGTGTCATGCCGAGAGCCGCGGCGACCTGGTTCCGCCGCTGTGGCTGGCGGTGGCGGTGGCGGTCGGCTGCGGCGGCGGCGACGGGCACGAGGCCGCCAAGGGCGCGGTCCGCCGCGGCACCACCGAAGCGGCGGAGATGCTCCTTGCCGAGGCCGGCGCCGCAGCGGGCCGAGCCGGGATCCTGGGCACGCTCGACGACACCGCAGCTTCAATAGACTTCCCGATCGCGAGACAGGCGTAGTGGCTGACGCAGGCGACAAGCAGAGCGGGGGGCGTCCCGAGCAGGGAGCCCGCCCCAAACCCGACCCTCCCGGCTATTTCGAGGGCGAGTCGCTGACCCGCCGCAGGGTCTTCACGATCGCCGCCCAGGGGCTCGGCGGGGTCGCCGGCCTGGCCGTGATCCTTCCCGCCGTCGGCTTCGCGGTGGCGCCGATCTTCGAGACCCCAGAGGAGACCTGGGAGGGCGCCGGCCCGGCCGGCGACTTCGTCCCCGACACCTACAAGCCGATCGTCTTCACGCTCGTGCCCGGGATCGGCGAGGCGGGCAAGACCACCGCCTACGTCCGCCGTGGCGCCACCGATCTCGGCGAGAAGCCCGACGAGTACATCGCGATCTCTACCCGCTGCGCGCACCTGGGGTGCCCGGTCCGCTTTGTCGAGGCCGCCGGCAACTTCATCTGCCCCTGCCACGGCGGCGTCTACGACTTCCAGGGCAAGGTGATCGGCGGCCCCCCGGTCCGCCCCCTCGACCGCTTCCAGACCAGGGTCCGCGAGGGGGTCGTCGAGATCGGCCCCCGCTACAGCGTCACCTCCCAGCTCGAGCCTGTCCGCACCCGCGACCCCGGCGAGTACACCGGAGGGGTCTGGGAGTATCTGTATCCGCCGCGTCCCTCGACCCCGCCCCCGCCGTAGGTAGAAGCGGATGCCGAAGCTGCCGATACCCGCACCCCTCCGCAGGCCCGCCAAGCCGGGTGAGAACGGCCGTGGCGACGGCGCCGCCGCTCCCGCCGACCTGCGCGACCCCGAGGCGCTCAAGCGGCCCGAGAAGAAAGCGACGCACCACGCCGCCGAAGCGGGCAAGGACGTGGTCGGCTGGGTCGACCAGCGAACGGGCCTCTCCGGCTTCCTCACCGGGATGCTCTACCGCAAGGTCCCGAAGGGCACGAACTGGTTCTACACGCTCGGCTCGGCGACCCTCTTCGCCTTCGTCGTCCAGGCCTTGACCGGTGTCTTCCTGGCGATGTACTACACGCCTTCGCCGACCCAGTCCTACGAGTCGATCACCCACCTGACCAACGACGTCTTCCTAGGCGAGTTCGTGCGCGGGATGCACAAGTGGGGCGCGAGCGTGATGATCATCCTGCTGTTCCTCCACATGGCGCGGACCTTCTTCTTCGGCGCCTACAAGTACCCGCGCGAGCTCAACTGGGTGATCGGCGTCGTGCTGCTCATCCTGACCTTCGTCATGGGCCTGACGGGATACCTGCTGCCCTTCGACCAGCGCTCCTTCTGGGCGACGATCGTCGCCAACAACATCACCGCCAGCGGCCCCATCATGGGGCCCTACCTGGCCGACTTCCTCCGCGCCGGCGCCGAGTTCGGGCCTACGACCCTCACCCGCTTCTACGCGATCCACATGCTGCTCGTGCCGGGGGCGATCATCGCCCTGATCGGGGCCCATCTCTACCTCGTCGTCAAGCTCGGCACGACCGCGCCACCATGGCTGCGGGCTGAGCGGCCCAAGGTCGCGGCGCCGGTCGAGCAACTCGCCGCCGGCGCCAATGGGCAGGACCGCCGCGGCAACGGAGCCGAGCCCGGATGAACTCCCGCGACAAGCAGCGCTACCTGGAGGAGTACGAGGTCCTGAAGAAGAAGGGCAAGCCCTTCTTCCCCTATGCGGTCCTCAAGGACTCGGCGATGGCGCTGGTCGTCGTCCTCGTGATCGGCTTCATGTCGCTGATGCTCGGCGCCGAGCTGGGCCCGAAGGCGGACCCGACCACGACCACCTACGTGCCGCGGCCGGAGTGGTACTTCTTCTTCCTCTTCGAGCTGCTGCGGGTGATCAAGCCGCCGGAGCTGGTCCCGATCGCGACCATCGGCATCCCGACGATCTGCATGGTCCTGCTGCTGCTGCTGCCGTTCTACGACCGCAATGCCGAGCGCCGTCCCGAGCGCCGCCCGATCGCAACCACGGCCGGCTGCCTGACGATCATCGCGATGGCCTACCTGACGCTGCTCGGCGCCGAGGCCGGCTCGCCGACCGAGATCGAGATGGAGGTCGCCAAGGAGTACGAGCAGGGCAAGCTGGTCGTCGCCCAGTCGGGCTGCCTCGCCTGCCACAAGATCGGCGAGAACGGCAACGACGGCCCCGGACCCGAGCTGACCCACATCGCCGAGCGGATCCCGCGGGAGGCGATCATCCGCTCGCTCAACATCGGCCCGGGCATCATGCCCGCCTACGACGGCCTCTCCCAGGAGAAGGTCAACCAGGCGGCGGACTTCCTCGCTTCGCTCGACTGAGCCCGGCCGCGCGGCCCGGCCCGGTTTACTACCGATCGTGAGCTCGGCACCGGCCAACGGCCAGACAACCGGATCGCGCCCGTCGCGGTCCTCGGAGCAGTTCGCATCGCAGGTGAACCGGATGTTCGACCGGATCGCCGGCCGCTACGACGCGATGAACTCGGTGATGACCGCGGGGCTGCACCACCGCTGGCGCGAGCGCGCCGCCGACCGGGCCGCCCTCGCCCCCGGCGATACGGCTCTCGACATCTGCTGCGGAACCGGCGACCTCGCCCTCGAGCTTGGCCGCCGGGTCGGGCCGCGCGGAAGCGTGATCGGCTCCGACTTCTCCGAGCCGATGCTCGACATCGCCCGCGAGAAGGCCGGCGGCCCCGGCGAAGGCGTCGTCCGATTCGAATGGGCCGACGCACTCGAGCTCCCCTACGACGCCTCCCGCTTCGACGCCGTCACGGTCGGCTTCGGCGTGCGCAACCTCGCCGACCTCGACCGCGGCCTGCGCGAGATGCACCGGGTGCTGAAGCCGGGCGGGCGCGCGGTGATCCTCGAGATCACGCAGCCGACCAGGCCGCCCCTCTCGACCTTCTACTCGCTCTGGTTCGACCGCATCGTGCCGCTGCTCGGCAAGGTCGCCGGCGAGAGCGATGCGTACTCCTACCTGCCCGAGTCGGTGCGGGGCTTCCCCCCTCCGCGGGAGCTGGCCGCGAAGATGGACGCCGCCGGCTTCGAGCGGATCCGCTACACGGTGCTCGCCGGCGGGATCATCGCCATCCACAGCGGGGCGCGGGCGTGAACCGCTCGGCGGTCCCGCCGCCGGTGACCGCCGTCCTCGACGCCGGCGCCGCCTGGCTGCCCGGTGGCCTGACCGCCGTCGAGCGCCTTCTCGGCGAGGCCAGCGAGGGGCACGGGGCGGCGCTCACCGAGGACGCGACGGCGACGCTGAAGGCGGGGGGCAAGCGGCTGCGACCCCTGCTCGTGCTCCTCTGCGCGGGCTCCGGAGGCGGGCAGGCCGCGGTTCGCGCCGGAGCCGCGGTCGAGCTGGTCCACATGGCCACCCTGGTCCACGACGACGTCCTCGACAACGCACCCCTGCGCCGCGGCCGGCCGACCGTCGCCGCGACCTCGGGGCCGGCGCGGGCGACCGCCACCGGCGACCTCCTCTTCTCGCGCGCCTTCGCCCTGCTCGCCGCGGCGGGCGACGGCGCCGCGGTGGCGCTCCTCTCGGAGACCGCAGTCGCCCTCGCACAGGGCGAGCTGGCGCAGCGCCGCGACGCCTTCGACCTGGCCGTCACCGAGGAGCGCTACCTCGGCCGTTGCCGGCTGAAGACCGCCCGGCTCTTCGAGTGCGCCTGCCTGATGGGCCTCTCGGCGCGCGACGGGGGGAACGGCAGTGGCCCAGGCGGCGCCGTCGCCCGCGCCACCGAGCTGCGCGCCTTCGGCTCGGAGATCGGGCTCGCCTTCCAGCTCCTCGACGACGTCCTCGACGTCACCGGTCCCCCCGAGCGCACGGGCAAGGCGCGCGGCACGGACCTGCTCGACGGGACCGTCACCCTGCCGCTGATCCTCGCCGCCGAGCGTGACCCCGGTCTCGCCGCGCTCGACCTGCGCGGCCTGGACCAGCGTGGGGCCGAGGCCGCCTGCGACCGGATCGCCGTCACCGGGGCGCTGGAGCGGGTCCGAGAGGAGGCG
The DNA here is from genome assembly GCA_963720015.1 of uncultured Actinomycetes bacterium. GTDB lineage: Bacteria > Actinomycetota > Thermoleophilia > Solirubrobacterales > 70-9 > DATFPK01. Next base: position 366,552 of record CAVREA010000001.1, read on the forward strand.
CTCGCGATGGTCGCCGCCGCCAAGCGCCGCCTGCAGGGGCCGGCGTTCGACGCCGAGCAACGCGAGCTGCTCGGCCTCGTCGCCGACGGGGTCGTCGAGCGCTACTCGTAGGGCCGGCGCGCTAGACGGCGGCCGGGCGGAAGTCCTCGGGGCCGATCAGGTCGGCCGCGAGCGCCGTGACGAATGTCTCGACGACGTGCTCCATGTTCGTGCGCTCGAGCTCCTTGAGGCTCTCGGCCAGCTCCCGCGTGCCGAAGTCGAGCTGCTCGTCGTAGTCGTCGATCTCACGCTCGGCGTGGATGCCGCTCGAGAGCCACTCGCACTCGGGGCAGCGCCGCCAGATCCGCCAGTGGCCCTCGCGGCCGGTCTGCTCCCAGCAGGTCGGCTGCACGAGGTGCGAGCCGCAGTCGGGGCAGAGGTGAAGGCCGCCGCGTGTCGCTACCTGGCTGTCCCCTGCGTTCATCACGCAGCAAAGATCGGGCCTGGGGGCGGATCGCGCAATCCGCATTTTTCGTAGTCGTCGGCAAAGCCCAACTAACGGGTAGTGGGCCCTCCCAATAGGACGCAGCCGGCGCCCGGGGACGCCGGGAGATCCCGCCCGCCGCGGCGCCGGTTGGACGGTTGGTCTAGTCGGGCGGGTTGAAATTCAAGTAGTAGCGGGAGGGCGTCGGGCCCTTCTGGCCCTTGTACTTGGAGCCGGTCGACTCGCTGCCGTAGGGCGTCTCCGCGGCGGTGGTCATCTGCAGGAAGGAGATCTGGCCGATCTTCATCCCCGGATAGATCGCTATCGGCAGGTTGGCGACATTGGAGAGCTCGAGCGTCAGGTGGCCGTCCCAGCCGGCGTCGACGAAGCCGGCGGTGCTGTGGATCAGCAGGCCGAGGCGGCCCAGCGAGCTCTTGCCCTCGAGCCGGGCGACGAGGTCGTCGCCGAGGGCGACGCGCTCGAGGGTCGAGCCGAGCACGAACTCCCCCGGGTGGAGGATGAAGGCCCCGTCGTCTGAGACCTCGACCAGCTCGGTGAGGTCCTCCTGGGGCTGCTTCGGGTCTATGTAGGGGGTCGTGTCGTTGCGGAAGACGCGGAAGTAGCGGTCCACCCGCAGGTCGACGGACGAGGGCTGGATCGCCCGGTCGTCGAAGGGCTCGATCAGGATTCCGCCGCCCTCGAGCTGCTCGCGTATCGATCTGTCCGAGAGGATCACGCCGGCGGCAGACTACCGGCGCGGGCCGATCCTCAGGCGCCGACGCTGATCCGATCGGCCACCCCCGCCGTTACCATTGAGCCAATGCCCAATATCGGACCACTCGAACTCATCGTCGTGCTGATCATCGCCCTCGTCGTCTTCGGGCCGAAGCGCCTGCCCGAGCTGGGACGCTCGCTGGGACGCGGGATCCGCGAGTTCCGCGGGTCGGTCAGCGGAGACAGCAAGGACGACGACGAGGAGGACGACGAGGAGATCCGCGAGCTGGAGCGCGCCCGCGAGCAGGCCAAGGCCGAGACGGACGAGGCCATCGAGGGCGAGGTAGTCACCGAGAAGCGAAGCTGAGCCCCGCTCCATGGCCCGCGTCAAGGCCGTCGGCCATGAGGATCGCCTCACCCTCGTCGAGCACCTCGACGAGCTTCGCACCCGGATCATCATCTGCGTCGCGGCGCTGGTGGTCGCGATGTCGCTCTGCTTCTGGCAGAACGAGGCCCTGCTCGACATCGCCAACGACCCGGTTCCCGAGGACGTCCGGCTCGGCGGGCTGATCACGCTCGGGCCGGCCGAGGCGTTCACCACGACCCTGACGCTGAGCGCCTACTTCGCGATCCTGCTTTCGCTGCCGGTGATCATCTACCAGGTCTACGCCTACGTGCTGCCTGCGTTCTCGAGGGAGGAGAGGCGCGCAATCCTGCCGCTGATGCTGCTCGCGCCCGCGCTCTTCATCGCCGGCGTCGTCTTCGCCTACTTCGTCATCCTGCCGCCGGCGATCGATTTCCTCGTCAACTTCAACGACGACTCCTTCAACAACCAGCTCAGGGCGCGCGACTACTACACGTTCTTCGCCACGATGCTGATCGCCCTCGGGACTGATCTTCGAGCTGCCGCTGGCGATCCTGGCCGTCTGCCGGCTCGGCATCGTCACCCCGGAGCAGCTCGCCGCCAACCGCCGCTACGCGGTCCTGATCATCGCGATCCTCGCCGCGCTGCTGCCCAGCATCGACCCGGTGACCCTGATCCTCGAGATCGTGCCGATCTACCTGCTCTTCGAGTTGAGTATCGTCCTGGCCCGGTTCCTGGGCCGTCCGGCGGCCGGCGACGCCGCCGGCGTCGAGCCGCCGCCGCACGGGCCCTGACCATCCCGGCACTAGACCATGCTCTTCGACCTCCGAGGCAGACGAAAGCGCTTCATCCAGGTGATCTACGCCATGCTCGCCCTGCTCATGGGCGGCGGCCTGATCTTCTTCGGCATCGGCTCGGACGTCTCCGGCGGCCTCTTCAACGCCTTCGACGACAACACCAACCAGGCCGGCCAGTCGTTCTCCGAAGATGCGGACAAGATCGAGGAGAAGCTCGTCACGGATCCCCAGAACGAGAACCTCATGGTGGCCCTGGTCCGCGCCCGCTACTCGGCCGGTAACAACCTCTCCGAGATCGACCCCGCCACCGGCGCGCCCATCCTCACCCCTGAGGCGGCGCAGGAGTACGAGAAGGCCGCCGACGCCTGGGACCGCTATCTCAAGGTCGCCTCCGAGCCGAGCCCGAACCTGGCGACGCTTGCCGCCAACACCTTCTACTCGCTCGCCGGCGGCGCGACGAGCGTTCCCGAGCAGGCCGCCAACTTCGAGTCCGCCGCCGAGGCCCAGCGAATCGTCGCCGCGGCGCGCCCGAGCGCGGGGACCTATTCCAGCCTCGCCTTCTACAGCTACGCCGCCCTCGACTTCAAGGCCGGTGACAAGGCGGCCAAGCAGGCCGTCGAGGCCGCCCCCAACAAGGGCCAGGCGAAGGCGATTCAGAAGCAGCTCGCCTCGATCCGCAAGCAGGCCAAGGCCTTCGATAAGCGCCAGCAGGCGGCCGAGCAGGCACAGGGCTCGGGCGGCCAGTCCGGCGCCCTCGACAACCCCTTCGGCGGGCTCGGCGGCGGTGGCGGCGTCGCCCCCGCCGCCCCCTAGCGCCCGCCGCGCCGCCCTGCGAGAGCGGGCGCCCGTTCCTATACTTGGGCGCGTGGCCTCGGCGGGATCCGGGGCCGCCGTTTCGCCCGGGCCGTTAGCTCAGTTGGTAGAGCAGGAGACTCTTAATCTCAAGGTCGAAGGTTCGAGCCCTTCACGGCCCATCGTCATCGCCCCCGAGCGTCATCGCCGTCGATCCCCGCCGCGGCGGGGCCAAATCGCCCTCGGGTCCCTTTACGCCGCCGCCTGCCGGGGCAGCTCGTCCGGAAGGCCGAAGCGGCCGAAGATCCCGGTATCGCGAAAGGCGAGGATCTCCGCGATCCGTCCGCCCTGCAGGGTGAGCACGTCGAGCGCGATCGGCAGATAGCGGTCGCTGCCGGAGTCGAGGCGCGTAGGTGCCGAGGGCCAGCTGCCCGTTGGCCCTGGCCGGCACGTAACGCAGACGCGGCGGGGGGCCGCCGGGCATCAGCCACGAGTCCGGCGATCGCGTCGCGGCCGCTGGCACCAGCCCGGATAGGGCGGCATGGCGAAGGTGGCGTCCTCGGCTAGCAGGCTGAGGATCGCGTCGACGTCGCCGCCCTCGAAGGCGTCGGTGAAGCGCTCGACCAGCTCGCGGACCCGCATCGTCGCCGAGCGAGCGCAGGGTGGCCTGCTGGCTCTGTTCCGGCAGTCGCTCGTCGACCGTGCTGGCGGGCGCGCTGGAGGGCGCTGTTGACCGAGGCGACCGTCGTCTCCAGAGCGCCGCGCGACCTCCTTGGCCGAGAAGCCCAGAACCTCGCGCAGGATCAGCACCGCGCGCTGCCGCGGCGGCAGGTGCTGGAGCGCGGCGATGAAGGCGAGCTCGACCGCCTCGCGCGCTCGTAGCGGGCCTCGGGCGACGCGTAGCCGTCCTCGAGGCCGACGCTCTCGTCCGGATAGGGCTCCACCCAGATCGACTCGGCGAGCGGCTCGCCGGGGTCTTCGTCGGCGCCGGCCGCGGGGCCGTAGTCGATCGGCAGCACGCGCTTGGGCCGCCGCGCGATCGCGTCGAGGCAGGCGTTGGTGGCGATCCGGTAGAGCCAGGAGCGCAGCGAGCTGCGGCCCTCGAAGCCGGCCGAGGCCGCGCCAGGCGCGCAGCAGGGTGTCCTGGAGCGCGTCCTCGGCGTCGTGCAGCGAGCCGAGCATCCGGTAGCAGTGGGCGTGCAGCTCGGCGCGGTGGGGCTCGACGAGCGGCGCGAAGGCGTCCTCGTCGCCGCGCGCGGGCGGCGTCGAGCAGCTCCCGCTCGGTCGCGCTCGAGGCCTGTGGCATGGGACGCCATCCTCATCAGGTTAGACCGGCGCCGGCGCGCCCGAACTCATCGCCGCGGACCGATTAGTTTCGCCGGCCGCGCGGGTCGAAGAGGACAGGGGATGCGTCCCGACCGCGCCAACCCGGTCGTCCACCTCGAGCTCCGCACCGGCAACCTGCCGCGCGCCTGCGCGCTTCTACACGCAGCTGTTCGGCTGGCGCGCCGAGACGATCAACTTCGGGCGGCGCCTCCTACCTGGGCCTGGACCTGGGCGCTCGGATCGAAGGGCGGGGTCGTCGAGCGGGAAACCGAAACCAGCGCTCTGGCTGCCCTACGTCGAGGTCGACGACGTCTCCGAGGCCACCGAGCGCGGCCCGGCTTCTCGGCGCGTCGGTGTCGCTCGAGCCCCGCGAGGGGCCGGCGGGCTGGCGCAGCGTCGTCGCCCCGCCCGCAGGCGCCGAGATCGCGCTCTGGCAGCCGAAGACGTGAGCGGGCGGATCAGCCCCGCGGCTCCCACCAGGCCTCCTCGAGATCGACGCGGCCGCCGCGGAACGGCGCCCCCTCCGACTCGAGCAGCGACCGCTGCCCCTCTCCCTTGGCGAGCGAGCCGTCGGCGCGGACGATCCGCTGCCACGGCACCGCCGGGTCGTCGCAGGCGGCCAGCACGGCACCCGCGAATCGCGGCGCACCGGGAGCCAGGTCGCCGTAGGTGGCGACCCTGCCCGGTGGAATCGAGCGGGCCCGGTCGAGCACGCGCCTGGCGGCGGGGGTTGAGAGATCCAAGGTGTTGGTCGCGGCCGGTCGCCTACAGCCCGACCGTCTCCCCGTAGCTGACCGGGAGCCCGGCTCCCCGCTCGAGCCAGGCCGCGAGCCGGGGCCGCCCGGCGACGCTCTGGTGCTGCTCGAGGACGAGGTGAAAGAGCTCGTCGTCGGCAGGGTCGCGCCCGGTCGCGTACTTGAGGAACGGATAGGCGATGCAGTCCGCGGCTGAGAGCCGGTCGCCCCAGAGGAAGTCGCGGCCCTCGAGCAGCTCCTCGAAGAGCTCGAGCGATGCGACCAGGGTGGCGCCGAGCAGGGCGATGCGGGCGTCGTCGGGGCGCGGCCGCAGCAGCTCGTCCTCGATCCCGTTCGGGAGCCCCTTCCAGACCTCGTTGAACCACTCGATGAAGACTTCGAGCTCCGCCCGCCGGGCGGGGTCCGAGGGGAACAACGGCGGGTCGGGGAAGCGCCGCTCGAGGTGGCGCAGGATCCGGGCGGAGTCGGCCACCACCTCGTCCCCGTCGACGATCACCGGCACCAGGCCCTGGCCGCTGATCGCCTCGACCGGGGAGCGGTCCGAGTAGTCGATCAGCACCGACTCGACCTCGGCGCCCTTGTGGGCGAGGGCGAGGCCGACCCGCTCGCAGTTGGTGGAGAATGGCGCGCGGAAGAGCCGGATCACTGTCCGGGATCCTCCCAGGCGGTGGACGAGACCGCTAGAGGTCGTGCCGGGAGCCAGCCGTCTGGTAACCGAGGTACCAGGCGAGATGGCGGACCACGTTGATGCCTGCGATGGCGGGCGTCAGGAGGGTCTTCATCAAGGCGGAATCCTAATGGTCGGGCCGGAGCACCAAATGACCCCAAGCCTGGAAATTGCGGGTTTTCCCGCTTCGCGGCGGCACTTACGGCTAAGCAATTGCCCGATCGGCAAGGGATCCAAACCCCGCCGTAGACTCTCTGCACGATGAAGGTGGGAGTGATCGGGATGGGCTACGTCGGGTTGCCGCTCGCCGTGGCGTTCGCCGAGGCGGCCCTGGTGATCGACTTCCGCGGAGTCACCCGCGGGATCAGCGCCGACAACCTGGTCCGGCTCTAGGCCCCCGCTAGGCTGGCCCGGTGTCTCCGCTGTCGCTGGCAGAGCGTCTTCGCCCCCGGCCCCGGGCTCGCCGGGGCCTGCTGCGCTCGGACGGCCCCACGGTCGGGCTCGCGGCGTTCACGCTCGCGGGCGCGGGCGTGGTCGCCGCCGGGCAGTTCAGCCGCATGCTCGCCCGCCGGGCCGCCGAGCAGCCGACCGACACGCTGATCGGGGCGGCGCCGGCGGCGGCCGCCGACACGGTCGGGGTCGCGGTCGAGGGGTACTCGGCGACGCCGCGCTCGGAGACGGTGCTCTTCAACCTGCTCTTCGGGTTCCTCGGATCGTTCGCCTTCGTCCGCCTCTCGACCTGGGGGATCCGCAGCGACTGGTGGCCCTTCGGCAACGTCAGGGTCCGCGGCCGCCACATCCACCATTTCGTTCCCGGGATCCTGATCGGCTTTGCCGCCGGGACCACCGCGCTGCTGACCGAGAGCGACGCGCTCGAGGACCGGCTGGCGGTTCCGATGGGGATCGGGATGGGCCTGACCTTCGACGAGGCGGCCCTGCTGCTCGACCTGCGCGACGTGTACTGGAGCCGCGAGGGCCTGCTCAGCGTCCAGCTCAGCTTCGGGCTGGCGGCGGTGCTCAGCATCGCGATCCTCACCCTGCGGATGCTGCAGCCGCGGCGAGCGCAACCAGGAGGCGGTCGGCGCCATCCCGCCCTCCCCCTGGGGCCATCACCACCACACGCGGCCGCCGGTGCCGGTCGTCTGAGCCGGGTCAGGCGGCGCGCAGCGCCGGCCGCTCGCCGATCCAGACGACCTGCTCGCGGTCGGGACCGACGCTGACGAGCCTGATCGGCACGCCGACGAACTCGCTCACGTAGCGCAGGTAGTCGCGCGCCGCGGCGGGCAGGTCGCCCTCGGCGCGGCAGTCCCCGATCTCCTCGTCCCAGCCGGGGAGCTCCTCGTACTCGGCGCTCGCCGAGTGGAGGATCGACTGGTGGTAGGGGAACTCCTCGAAGACGGCGCCCTCGCTGGAGCGGTAGCGGACGGCGACCCGCAGCGGGTCGATGCCGGTGAGGACGTCGAGCTTGGTGATCGTGAGCGAGTCCATCCGGTTGAGGCGGACCGCGTAGCGGAGCGCGACCAGGTCGAGCCAGCCGCAGCGGCGCTCCCGGCCTGTCGTGGTCCCGAACTCGTGGCCTCTCTCGACCATCAGCCGTCCGATCTCGTCCTCGAGCTCGGTCGGGAACGGGCCGGCGCCGACCCTCGTCTGGTAGGCCTTGACCACTCCCCAGACCTCGTCGATGTCATGGGGGCCGATGCCGGCGCCGATGCAGGCCGCCCCCGCGATCGGGTTCGAGGACGTGACGAACGGATAGGTGCCGTGGTCGAGGTCGAGCAGGGTCGCCTGCGCTCCCTCGAAGATCACTGTGCGGCCGCTGTCGAGCGCATCCCAGCAGAGGCGGGCGGTGTCGGCGATGTGGGGCTCGAGCCGGTGCCCGTAGGTGGTGAACTCCTCGCTCATCGCGTGCAGGTCGAGCGCGGGCGGCCGTCCTTCTCGAAGGGGCGCAGCGAGAGCCGCTTCGGCTCGAGCGCGGCGCGGATCTTCTTGCGCAGGATCTTCGGGTCGAGCAGGTCCTGGACCCGGATGCCGAGGCGCGACGCCTTGTCCGCATAGCAGGGGCCGATGCCGCGGCGCGTGGTCCCGATCGAGAGCTTGCCGAGCTTCATCTCCCCGGCGGTGTCGAGGAGGACGTGGTAGGGCATGATCAGGTGGGCGTTGGCCGAGATCCGCAGGTTGGAGACGCCGACGCCGCGGCGCCGCAGCCCCTCGATCTCCTCGAGCAGCACCTTCGGATCGAGTACGACCCCGTTGCCGATCACGCAGGTCTTGTCGGCGTGCAGGATCCCCGAGGGGATCAGGTGGAACTTGAAGGTCTCGCCCCCGCGGATGATCGTGTGGCCGGCGTTGTTGCCGCCCTGGAAGCGGACGATCATCGCGGCGTCGTCGGCGAGCAGGTCGGTGACCTTGCCCTTGCCCTCATCGCCCCACTGGGCGCCGACTATCACCACTCCTGGCATGACGCGAGGATTGTGACGGCTCGGGTGGGCGTCGGCGTCTAGGCCGCCTGGCCGTAGCGGCGGTCGGAGCCGAAAAGCGCGATCTCGTCGCACATCTCGTTCATCCGGGACACCGTGCGCTCGCCGATCTGCTCCTCCAGCTGCGCGTGCTCGACGTTGGTGGTCACCACGATCGACAGGCGGCGTTCGTAGCGCTCGTTGATCAGGGCGTAGAGCTGCTCGATCACCCACTCGGTGCTGCGCTCGGCGCCCGAGGTCGTCGAGGTGCAGCAGGTCGACGCCGGTCAGCCGATCGAAGAACTCGAGGTAGCTGTCGCCGCCGGGCTCGGCGTCGTAGGTGCGGCGGATGCGGGCCAGCAGCTTCGGCAGCGAGTAGATCGCGACCGATCGGCCCGCGTCGAGCGCCGCCTTCGAGACGAGCATCGCGAGAGTGGTCTTGCCGGTGCCGGTGTTGCCGAACAGCCACAGTCCCCGGCCCTCGTCCAGCCTCGCGTCGATGTCATCGGCGTACCTGCGGATGTCGGCGACGGCCGACTTGGTCTGCAGGTCGCGCTCCATGTCCGACACCGGCGGGCGGTCGAAGGACACCCCCCGGTAGCGCGGCGGGATCACCGAGGAGACGCCGCGGGTGCGGGTCCGTCGCAGGCGATCCTCACGGCACTGGCAGGGGCGGGCGACGTCCTCGGGGCCGATGATCCAGCCCGAGCCGTCGCATACCCCGACCGGGCAGGCGCGCTCGATCTCCGCCGCGGCGCCCGGGGCAGCCACTAGAAGTCGGATCCCCCGGCCGCGAAGTCCTCGATCGGCGGCCCCTCGCCGGCGGGCTGCTCGATCGGCCGGTCGGTCTGGGCGCGGTCCATGAACTTCGGGTACTGGGAGATGAACGCGAGCTTGGTCAGGCCGGTCGGGCCGTTGCGGTGCTTGGCGACGATCACCTCGGCCAGCCCCTCGTCCTCGGACTCGTGGTTGTAGTACTCGTCGCGATAGAGGAACGCGACCACGTCGGCGTCCTGCTCGATCTGCCCGGACTCGCGCAGGTCGGAGAGGATCGGCCGCTTGTCCGGCCGCTGCTCGGGGGCGCGCGAGAGCTGCGAGATCGCGATCACCGGGATCTCGAGCTCGCGGGCGAGGATCTTCAGCCCACGGCTCATCTGGCCGACCTGCTCGACGCGGTTGGCGCGCGGGTCGTCGGCACGCATCAGCTGCATGTAATCGACGATCACCGCGCCGAGGCCGCCCTGCGTCCTTCTCCTTGCGCGTGCAGCCTCCGCGCCTTCGCGCGCAGGTCGAGCATGCCCAGGTCCGAGGAGTCGTCGATCCACAGCGGCGCCCGCTCGAGCTCGCCGCAGGCGCGCACCACCTTGGGCCAGTCCTTCTGCGAGACCCGCCCCTTGCGCAGCCGGTCGCCGGGGATCCGCGCCCGGCAGGCGATGAAGCGCTGGGCGAGCTCGACCTCCGACATCTCCAGCGAGAAGAAGGCGACCGGCTGGCCGTGCTTGACGGCGACGTTCTCGGCGATGTTGGCGACGAGCGAGCTCTTGCCCATCGCCGGCCTCGCGGCGAGGATGATCAGGTTGCCGGGCTGGAAGCCGCCGGTGATCCCGTCGAGATCGCGGAACCCGGACGGCGTCCCGGTCATTTCGGTCTCACCCGAGGAGAGCTTCTCGAGCCGGTCGACCTCGTCGTGGAGGATCTCGCCGATGTCGCGGAAGTCGGAGGCCTGCTCCTTGTGGGCGACGTCGAAGAGGAGCTTCTCGGCGCGCTCGGAGAGCTCGCGCGGGACGCCGTCGTGCTCGTGGACCCAGGACTGGATCGTCTGGCCGGCGCCGAGCAGCCTCCGCAGCAGCGAGTTCTCCTGGACGATCTCCGCGTAGTGCCTGGCGTTGCCGGCCGCCGGCACCTTGGCGGCCAGCTCGGAGACGTAGTGCTTGCCGCCGGCCTCCTCGATCTGACCGGCCTGGGTCAGCGCCTCGCCGACGCTGAGCTCGTCGACCGGCTTCGAGTTCTCGTAGAGCCCGTAGATCGCCGCGAAGATCACCCGGTGCTTGTCCAGGTAGAAGTCGGTGTCGCGGAGCTTGACCTCGTCGATCACCCTGGTCAGCGCCGGCTGTGCGACCAGCATCGCGCCCAGCACCGACTCCTCGGCGTCGATGTTCTGGGGTGGGACGTGGCCGTTGGTCGCTTGCGCCATGGGTTCAGTTAGGCAGACGGTCCGGCGGCAACCGCCGCGAGGCGATTCACGAAACCACAGGAAGGCGCACGGCGCACGCGCGGTTCCCGGGTTTTGCGGAGCCTTTCGGTGACCGGGTTGTGGTTGCGGCGAGCCGCCGCGGTGAGGAGCGCTACTTCTCTTCGGCGACGATCGTCTTCACCGAGGCCTTGACCCCGCCGGGATACCTCGACCTCGACCATGTAGGTGCCGGTCTCGTGGATCGGCTGCTCGAGGTTGATCTTGCGCCGGTCCACCTTGAGGCTCGCGGGCGTCGCGGATCGCGTCGCCGATGTCCTTGGCGGTGACGGAGCCGTAGAGCTTGCCGTCCTCGCCGGCGCGGTGGTGGATCGTGAGCACGGTCTTGGAGAGCAGGGCCGCCGTCTCGGAGGCGCGCTCGGCCTGCTCGCGCTCGGCCTGCTCCTCTGCCTCGCGGCGGCGCTGGGCCTCCTCGAGGGCGCCCTTGGTCGCGGGCTGGGCGAGCCTGCGGGGGACGAGGTAGTTGCGCAGGTAGCCGGGGGAGACGTCGACGGCCTGGCCGCGGGTCCCGAGGCTCTCGACGTCCTGGAGCAGGATCGCCTGCGCCATCAGCGCTCTCCGACGTAGGGAAGCAGGGCGATCTCGCGGGCGCGCTTGACGGCGATCGCGAGCTGCTTCTGATGCTTGCGGGAGAGGCCGGTGACGCGGCGCGAGCGGGTCTTGCCCTTGTCCGAGATGAAGCGCCGCAGGAGGTTGAGGTCCTTGTAGTCGATCTCGTCGACGTTGATCCGCGTGTACTTGCGCGGGCGCATTCGGTCCGACGGCCGGCGGCCGCGGCGGGGCGCTTGCTCTCTGGTGCTTGGGCATCGTGTTCTTGGCTCCTTACGTGAAAGTCGCCCGGAGGACCGGGCGAGCGGAACGCGGGAATCGTAGCGATTTGCCCCCGAAACCTACGAGGGCCCCTGCCGGGGCCCTCGTAAGCTCGCCGGCCGCGGCGCTGGCCGCGGCCTAGAAGGGAATGTCGTCCTCGGAGCCGCCGCCGACGCTGGCGCCCTCGAAGTCGGAGGTGTCGGCGGGGACGTCGGACTGGGGCGTGAAGCCGTTGCCGTTGCCGCCGCCGCCGGACCCGTCGCGGGAGCCGAGGAACTGGACGCAGTTGGCGATGATCTCGACGTTCTGGCGCTTCTGCCCCTCCTTGGTCTCCCACTCGCGCCACTCGAGCCGGCCCTCGATCGCCACCGGGCGGCCCTTGGAGAGGTAGTTGGCGCAGTTCTCGCCCTGGGCGCCCCAGACGGTGACGTCGAAGTAGTTGGGCTTGTCCTCCCAGTTGCCGTCGGAACCCTTGCGGCGCTGTTGACGGCGATCCGCAGGCTGCAGACCGAGGTCCCGCTGCCGGTGCTGCGGAGCTCGGGTCCCTGGTGAGGTTCCCGGTGACGACGACGACGTTGATGTTGGACGCTGCCACAGCGACATCGCTCCTCTATTAGCTTTCTCTCGGCCCGAGTCTAAGAGCCGGGTCGGCGCGACTCGCCCCTCTCTGACGCGAAACCCCGCAAACAGCGGATCTTGGCCGCCGTGAAGCCGCTCTAGGAGGCGGCGGGCTCGTCCGGCTCGGGAGCGTTCTCCGCCGGAGGCTCCTCGGCGGGGGCGCCTCGGCCGGCGCCGGCTCCTCGGCCGGAGGTGCTTCGGCGGCAGGCTCCTCCGCGGCCGGAGCTTCCGCGGCCGGCGTCTCCTCGGTGGCGGTAGCGGCCGGAGCCGGAGCCGCGGCGGGAGCGCGCTGGGGAGCGCCGCGACCCTCGTCGCGGGAGTCCGAGCGGGGCGCCGGGGCGGCGTGCGCGGGCGGCGCCTGGACGACGGCGGAGTCGGGGTCGACCTTGAAGATCCGGAAGCGAAGGACGCCGTCGGCGATCTTCAGGTTGTGGTCGAGCTGGCCGAGCAGCTCGCGCGGAGCCTCGAAGCGGTACCAGCGGTAGTCGGCCTCGGTGCGCTGGCGGATCTCGTAGGCCATCTTGCGCAGGCCCCAGGCGTTCTCGTGCTTGAGCGTGCCGCCGCCCTCGATCTGGCCGCGGGCGTCCTGCGGCGAGCTTGTCGCGGGCCGACTCCTCGAGGCCCGGATCGATCATCAGGACCAGCTCGTATTCGCGGGTGCAGTGTCCAAAGCGGCGGCTGACTATAGCGGGCGCTGCCGCCGCCGTCCCTCCGCCGCGGTCGCGCCGCGAGGGGAGAGAGCCGGCTGCCGAGCCCTTTGCGGAGGATGCGAAACCTGCGCCTGCGCGGCGCCCGCCGCGGTCCGGGCGCGGAGCCGCCGCGCTGATCTGCGTCCTCGCCGTGATCGCGGCGCCGGGCCTGCTCGCCGCCCCCGAGCCGCCGCCGCTGCCGGCCGACGTCGGTCTCCCCGCGGCCGACAGGCCCGCCCCGCGGGAGCCCCCCGCGCTCGAGGGCGAGTGTGCGCTCGGTGGAGCTCCAGAGACGCCAGGTGCACGACTCGGCGGGGTGCGGCACCGCCCGCGCCGCCAGCCGCCCCCGGTCCGGCGCCGCAGCCGCGCCCGCGCCGCAGCTGACGCCTCAGCCGACCCGCCTGCACCCGCGCCGGCGCCCGCTCCGCAGCCGACGCCGCCCGCACCCGCCCCGCCGCCCGCGCCCGCTCCGCCTCCTCCCTACACGCCCCCGCCCATGGTCTATACGCCGCCCTCGCCCCCGCCCCCCGGGCGACGGCTCGCAGGAGTTCGCGCCCGGCTGACGTGTCGGCGTCTAGGCGGGCCCGGCCCCGGTGCGCGCCGGCTCGGCCCCCGATGCCCGGTCCCGGCGCAGCTCCTCGATGTCGGCGAGCTGCTCGTCCACCCAGTCGCCGGGGTTGCGGGAGTAGATGATCTCCTTCAGGCGCTGGGCGCGCAGGCGGCGCTCTTCGGGGTCCATCGTCAGCGCCCGGTAGATCGTGTCGGCCTGCTCCTGGATGTCGAACGGGTTGACCGAGAGGGCGCAGTCGGCGAGCTCCTCGTGCGAGCCGGTGTTCTCGGAGAGCATCAGGACGCCGTCGCGGGTGTTGACCGCCGGCGCCTCCTTGGCGACCAGGTTCATGCCGTCGAAGATCGAGTTGACCATCAGCAGGTCGAAGTGCTTGTAGCGGGCGACCGCGTCGAAGAAGTTCTCGTAGATCTTCAGGTCGATCGGCATCCAGTCGGTGGTCCCGTGGCGGTGGTTGACGACCGCGACCAGCGCCTCGATCCGCTCCAGGTACTCGGCGTACTCGGGGACGTCCTGGCGCGAGGGCTGCAGGTGGGCGATGAAGGTGACCTCGCTCGCGGAACTCCGGGTGCTGCTGCGAGGAAGGTGTCGAAGGCGGTGAAGCCGCGCAGGACGTTCTTCGAGAGGTCGGCGCGGTCGACGCGGATGATCAGGTGCTCGCGGCGGCGCTCGAGCACCTCGCGCTCGGCCTCGGCGACCTCGGGCGAGGCGGCCGCCCGCTCGAGCCGCTCGGCGTCGATCGAGAGCGGGTAGGCGCGCGACCAGGGTCTCGCCGCCCGGGTGGATGACCGTGCAGCTCGCGAAGTCGACCTCGACCTCGAGCAGCTCGTCGCAGCAGCGCAGGAAGTTGCGGCAGTAGGCGCTGGTGTGGAAGCCGATGATGTCGTTGGCGAGCATGCCGCGGAAGATCGCCTCGCGGATGCGCCCGGGCAGGATCCGCCAGCTGTCCGGCTGGGACCAGGGGATGTGGACGAAGTGAGTGGAGGAAGGCGTCGGGGCGCTCGCTCGCGGATCATCCCCGGGCGCCGTGTAGAGGTGGTAGTCGTGGAGCATCACCAGCGGCTCGCTCGATGCCCTCGATCTGCCGCAGCACCGCCTGCGGCGATGTCGCGGTTGACCGCCTGGTAGCCGTAGTCCCAGGCGTCGAGCTCCTCCTGGCGGATGTCCGGCGCGTTGGAGAGGTCCCAGAGGTAGTGCTGGATGAACCAGAGGATCGGGTTGGCGATCACGTTGTAGAAGCGCGTCGTAGGCCTCGGGGTCGCTCTCGACCAGGCAGCACCCGGTAGTCGATCCCGTCGATCGACGAGCTCGACCGGCCCGCCGTCGCTGCTCCTCGGAGACGGCGACGTCCTCGTCGGTCATCGCCGAGGCGATCCAGAGCGCGTCGCGATGGGAGACCAGCCCGGAGAGCGCGGTCACCAGCCCGCCGCCGCCGCGGCGCACGGTGCGCTCGCCGTCCTCGTCGCGCTCGAACTGGGCGGGGCCGCGGTTGGAGACGATGATCAGCGGCTGTCGGTCGGGCACCCGACTCAGCCTACCCGCCGCCGTGACCGGTCAGGCCTTCAGATCGGCGAACAGCCCCAGCCAGTCGCGCAGCAGGCGCGGCGAGAGGAACTGCTCGCGGGCGTGCTCCTTGCCGGCCCGGCCGAGGCGCTTGCCGAGCTCGGGGTCGGCGAGGATCTCGAGGCAGCGCTGCGGCGCACTCCTCGGGCGAGTCGACCAGGAAGCCGGTCTCGCCGTCCTCGATCTGCAGCGGGATGCCGCCGACGTTGCCGGCGACCGTCGGGCGGCCCTTCCAGAGCGCCTCGGTGACGGTCAGGCCGAAGCCCTCGCGGATCGACTTCTGCAGGCACGACGTCGGACTGCGACTGGAAGGCGTTGACCTCGATCGCGCCGACGTTGTTGAGGTTGTTGAGGATCTTGATGTCGGGGTCGCGAGTCGGCGTACTCGAAGGTCTTCTGGAAGAACTCCCAGCCCTCGGGGTCGTCGGTCGCCATCGAGCCGACCAGGGCCAGCTGGGCCTCCGGCACCTCCTCGGTGACCTCGCGGTAGGCGTCGATCACGCCCATCGGGTCCTTCCAGGGGTCGAAGCGGGAGACCTGGGTGATCAGCGGCCGGTCGACGTCGATCCCGAACTGGCTCGCAGACGAAGGCGGCGTCCTCGGGGGAGAAGGCCATGTTCTTCGGCGAGAGCGGGTCGATCGCCGGCGGGATGATCCGGTCACGCCGGCGTGTGCCGTCCATGCCCGCCGGCACGTAGTCGGGCAGGTGCCAGACGGTCGCGTCGTACTCCTCGATCAGCGGCTGCAGGCGCGCGATCGGCGCCGGGTTGGGCTCGGAGAGGTCGATGTGGCAGCGCCAGATCCAGTTGCGGCCCTTCTGCTCGGCGCCGCGGCGCAGGCCGATCGGCTGCGGGTCGTGGACGATGATCGCGTCCCACTCCCCCTGCAGGCCCTCGGCGTTGATCGCGTTGATCTCGTCGAACAGCTCCCACTGCTCGTCGGTCAGCGTCGCCTCGGCGCCCTGCAGCGAGTTGTGGAGGAGCTTGGTCGCGTTGAAGAACTCCTCCTTGCCGAAGATCACGTGCCAGTGGGCGTCGAGGCCGACGTCGCGCATCAGCGGCACGATCGTGTAGAGGATCTCCGAGACGCCGCCGCCGAAGGCGGTGGCGCTGACGTGGAGGACGCGCTTGCCCTCGAGCGGCTCGGCGAGCTCGCGGATCCGCTCGATCAGCTCCGTGCCGGCGATGTGGGTGTAGTCGGCGAGGGACTTCTGGCCGAGTGCGACTTCCTGAAGCATCGGGGAGTTCTACGTCAGCGCGGTTAGCGGTGCCGACCGCGCTCTAGCCGCTGGGACGTCGGGCGCTTGCCGAGGGTCACCTCGACCTGCTTCGCGCTCGCCGTCGCGGAGGACCTCGAGCGTCACCTCGTCGCCGGGCTGCGAGGCGGAGATGAGGCGGGCGAGGTCTTCGGGCCGGATCACCTGCTGGCCGTCGACCGAGAGGATCACGTCGCCGCCGGTGCGGTAGCGGGCAGCCCTGGAAGCGGATCTGCTCGTCGCCGCCCTGCAGGCCGGCCTCGTCGGCCGGCCCGCCGGGGACGACTTCGGCGATCAGGCCGCCGTAGTCGGTGTCGAGGCCGAGCTGCTCGGCGAGCTGCGGGTAGAGCGCCTGGCTGGAGACGCCGATGTAGGCGTATTCGACCTCGCCGCTCCTTCGCAGCTGGGCGACCGAGCGCTTGACCGCCGAGATCGGGACCGCGAAGCCGACCCCGTCGTTGGCGCCGGACTCGGTCTCGATCTGCTGGTTGATGCCGACCACTCGGGCGCCGGCGTCGAGCAGCGGCCCGCCGGAGTTGCCGGGGTTGATCGAGGCGTCGGTCTGGATCGCGCCCTCGATCTGGAACTGGGTCAGCGAGTCGACCGAGCGGTCGGTCGCCGAGACGATGCCGACCGAGAGCGACTGCTGCTCGCCGAAGGGGCTGCCGATCGCCGCCACCGGCTGGCCGACGACGAGGTCGCTGTCGTCGCCGAGCTCGAGCGGGTGCAGGTCGAGCCGTCCGGCTCGACCTTGAGCAGGGCGACGTCGGCGAAGGGGTCGAAGCCGACGATCGTCCGCCGGGACGACGTTGCGGTCGGGGAACTCGACGTAGACCTCGTCGGCCTCGGCGCGGTTGCCGCCGGAGTCGTCGGTGACGACGTGGGCGTTGGTGACGATCTCGCCGTCGGCGTCGAGGACGAAGCCGGAGCCCTCGGCGGCGCGCCGCCGAGCAGGCTCGGCCGTCGCCGAAGATCGAGCGGATCGTGACCACGCCCGGCGCGGCCTCGCGGTAGACCCGCGCCGCGTCGAAGCCGTTGCTCGGCGGTCTGCACGACCACCTGCTGGCGGCGCTTGCCCGGCGGCCGCCGGCTGCGTCGGTGACCGTGGCGTCGCCGCCGTCGCCCGAGCCGCCGCAGCCGGCGAGCAGCAGCGCCAGCGCGGCGAGCAGCGCGGAGCGCGCGACGCAGGCCGCGCCGAGCGCCGCGCCGGGCGCCGGCGCTCACTCGCGTACGCGCTC
Organism: uncultured Actinomycetes bacterium; assembly: GCA_963720015.1. GTDB lineage: Bacteria > Actinomycetota > Thermoleophilia > Solirubrobacterales > 70-9 > DATFPK01. The sequence goes on from CAVREA010000001.1 coordinate 383,878, forward strand.
GCGCGGCGGCTCGTCGCGGCCGGCGGCGTCGCCGCGCGCGCGGCCGGCGGCAGGTCGAGCGTGAAGGCGGTGAAGCGCTTGCTCGAGGTGATCGCGATGCCGCCGCCCATCCGCTGCGCGAGCTCGCGGGCGATCGCCAGGCCGAGCCCGGAGCCGCTCGACCGAGTCGCCGGTGTAGAAGCGCTCGAAGATCCGCTCTGGACCCGCTGCGGGATGCCCGGCCCCTCGTCGGAGACGGTCAGCTCGGCGCGGCGGTTGACGGAGTAGGTGGTCACGGTCACCTTGGTGCCCTCGGGGGTGTGGGTGAGGGCGTTGTCGAGCAGGATACGGATGATCTGCCGCACCCGATCGGGGTCGGCGCTCGGCGATCGCCGGCTGGCTCGGGCGTGCGCAGCTCCAGGCGCGAGCCGCGCCGGTCGGCGCGCGGGCCGAACTCGCGCGCCACCTCGCGCGCCAGGGCGCCGAGGTCGACGGCTGCGGCTGCGATCTCGATCGCGCCGGCGTCGAGCTGGGAGAGGTCGAGCAGGTCGGTGGTCAGCTTGGTCAGCCGCTCGATCTGCTCGCGCATCGTGCGCACGAACTCGGCCCGCTCCTCGGGGTTCGGGTCCTCGTCCTCGAGCAGCTCGACGAAGCCGCCGAGGCTGAAGATCGGCGTGCGCAGCTCGTGCGAGGCGTTGGCGATGAACTGCTTGCGGGCGCTGTCGAGCTCGGCGAGGCGGCGCTGCATTTCGTTGAAGGTGCGGGCGAGCTGGCCGAGCTGGCCGGAGGAGTCGACCGGGATCGGCGTCGCGAAGTCGCCGTCGGCGACCTTGTGCGCGGCGTCCTCGAGCCGGCCGCAGCCTGCTGCGAGATCGCCCGCGCCGCGTAGAAGCCGGCGAGCAGCGCGAGGGCGAGCGCGATCGCGCCGGCGATCAGGATCTGCCGCTTGATCAGCGCGACGTTGTCGTCGACCTCGTCGAGGGGCTCGGAGAAGACCGCGATCCAGGCCGGGTCGATCGGCGGGATCGGCACGCGCGACCTCCGCGGTCCGCTCGCCGGCGAGCGACTCGACGCCGGCCGCGGTCGCGCCGCGCAGACCGGCTCGCGAGGCCGTCTCGAAGCTGCCCTCGAGCGGGCTGCGCTCGAGCTCGGAGTCGGCGACGACGAACGGCGGAGCGGTCTCGCCGCCCGTCGCTGCACGTGCCGAGGATGGTCACGCGCGAGTCGGTCGACCTGCGAGAGCCTGCCGCAGGAGCGCCGCCAGCTCCGGCTGCGAGAGACCCGCCCCGATGCGCCCGCTCCAGCCGCGGCGCGATCTGCGCCGAGCCGCTGGTCCTCGAGCTTGGAGAGCTTCTCGCGCGGTCAGGCTCGACTCGAGCTGGGGGACCACGTAGAGGTAGACGAAGCCGACCGCGGCCGCCGTGATCGCGAAGAACAGCAGGATCAGCCGGTTGCGGACCGTGTTCAGGTCGCCGAGGCGCATCGGTCCGCCTACTCGCTGAAGCGGTAGCCGACGCCGCGCACCGTGAACAGGAACTCGGGCTTCTTGGCGTCGCTGCTCGAGCTTCTCCCGCAGGTGGCGGATGTGGACGTCGACGGTGCGCGGGTCGCGGTACTCGGAGTCGCCCCAGACGTGCTCGAGCAGGGTCTCGCGGCTGAGCACGCGGCCGGGGGAGCGGGCCAGCGCGCCGAGGATCTCGAACTCGACGTAGGTGAGGCGGACCTCCTCGCCGCGCAGCGTCGACCAGCGCGGCGGCCGAAGTCGATCTTCAGGTCGCCGCGCTCGATCGGCTCCTCGTCGGGCGCGCCGCCGACCATCCGCGAGCGGCGCAGCGCCGCCTTGACCCGGCTGCGGAACTCGCGCATCGAGAACGGCTTGGTGATGTAGTCGTCGGCGCCGACCTCGAGCCCGGCGACCTTGTCGGTCTCGCTGCCCTTCGCGGTCAGCATGATGATCGGCACCTGGCTGCGCGAGCGCAGCTGGCGGCAGACCTCGACGCCGTCGAGCTTGGGCAGCATCAGGTCGAGGATGACGAGGTCGAAGCGCGCCTCGTCGAAGCGCTGCAGCGCTTCCTGGCCGTCGTGGGCGCGAGGTCACGTGGTAGCCGTCCTTGCGCAGCGGATAGCTGAGCAGGGTCTGGATCGACTGCTCGTCGTCGACGAGCAGGATGCGCGCCGAGCCATCGGGCATGCGACAAAGGGTACGTGTGCCCAGAGGCCGGGCGTGCCCGGCCCCGGCGCCCGGGACGGGGGATGCACGGGAGGGGACCCGCCTTCCGTAGCCTCCCGCCCCCCATGCGCCTCCCGTCGTGAACCTGGCCCTCTACCGCCTGACGCTGCTGGCGGGGCTCTTCGCCGCCGTCGTGCTGATGTTCTCGGTCGTCTCGCGGCCCGAGCCGCTGCGCAGCGACACCGCCCCCGACGCCTTCGACGCAGTCTCAGTGCCGCCGGCCTGGCCCGGATGATCGTGGAGGCGGCGCCCGAGCGCCAGCCGGGCAGCGCCGGGCGATGACGCGGCGGCGGACATCGTCGCCGAGCGGTTCACGCGAGATCGCCGGCGGCGAGGTCACCGAGCAGGGCTTCTCGGGTCGCTTCGAGGGCGACGAGGTCGACCTCCGCAACATCACCCTGATCCTGCCGGGCACGGCCGACACGCGGATCGTCATCGCCGCCCCGCGCGACTGCGCCGAGGGGCACTGCGCGGCCTCGAGCGCGGCCGCGACCGCGACCCTGCTCGAGCTCGCGGACACGTTCTCCGCGGCCCGCCACGACGCCACCATCTCCTTCGTCTCCCTCGACGGCTCAGCCGAGGGCGCGGCCGGGGCGCGCGAGCTGGTCGCCGGGCTCGAGCTCGGCCCGGCCGACGCCGTGATCGTGGTCGCGCAGCCGGGCGCCGCCGAGCCCGAGGGGCCGTTCGTGGTGCCCTGGTCGTCGGGGGTGCAGAGCGCCTCGGTCCAGCTGCTCGAGAGCGCCGCCGCGGCGCTCGAGGCCGAGGCCGGGGTCGAGCACGCCGCCCGCTTCGGGAGCGTCGAATCGCTCCTCCGCCTCGCCGTTCCGGCGGGTCTCGGCGACCAGGCAGTGCTGATCGAGGAAGGAGTTGACGCGATCGCCCTCACCGCCGCCGGCGACCGGCCGCTGCCGGTCTCGCGCGACGGTCTCGAATCCCTCTCGGCTGACACCCTCGGCGGCATCGGCCGCGCCGCCCTCGTGCTCGGCTTCGCCCTCGACGAGCATGCGGCGCCGCTCGAGCACGGCCCCGCGACCTACGTGCCGCTCGCCGGCAAGCTGATCCCGGGCTGGGCGATCGCCCTGCTCGCCGCCGCCCTGCTGCTGCCGATCGGCGTGGTCTCGCTCGAGGGCGCCATCCGCTCCTCCCGCTCGGGCGAGCCGCTGCTGCTCGCCTACGCCCTCGTCCTCACCCGGGCGGCTCCATTCGTCATCACGCTGGTCCTCGCCTACCTGCTCGAACTGCTCGGGCTGATCCCCGGTCCCGCGTTCCCCTTCGACCCGGCGCGATTCTCGCTCGGCCCCGGCTCGCTGCTCGTCTGCCTCGTCCTGCTCGCCGCGCTGGTCGGCTCGGTCCGCCTCGTACGCCGACTGGTGGCCCCGCCGGGGACCGAGGAGGCGCTCTCGGTGGCGACCGCGGCGGTCCTCTTCGCCGCTCTGCTCGGGATCTGGTTCGCGAATCCCTTCTGCGCGCTGCTGCTGGTGCCCGCCGGCCACTTCTGGCTGTTCGCCGCCCAACCGGAGATCAGGGGCCGCCGCGTGGCCGCAGGCGTGCTCGTCGGGGCCGGAGCGGCGATCCCGGCGATCGCCCTGTTGGCGGTCGGAGGCCAGATCGGCGCCGGCCTGGAGGTCCCCTGGGACCTGCTGCTGATGTTCAGCGGACGCCATTTCGGCGTCCTCGTCGCGCTGCCGCTCTGCCTGCTCGCCGGCTGCCTCCTGGCGATCGGGGAGGCAGCGGCCGCCGGGCCCGCCATTCCCCGTCCGAGTCACGCCGCAAGGACCCGGGGACCGGCCGGCTACGCGGGCCCCGGCTCGCTGGGGGGGACCGAGTCGGCGCTGCCGCGGCGTTGAGCGCAAGTCGCGGCTTCGCGGCTCCCCCGATGGACGTATGTCGGACTACCAACAACTAATGATCGGCGGCGCGGTGTCCGATAAAGCCCCTGGAACCAACGAGGCGTCAACGCACACACACGCGATGATGAATGCACATATGCCATTGGGGAGCAGAAGAATGTCCCCGCGTCAGTTGAAGAGTCTGGTCGAGACGGGCCACTACAAGCCCGAGCCGGCGCTCGTCGCCGAGGCGATGCTGCAGCGGCGCGGCGTTCGCGTCCTGCTCAGGGACTCGGTCGCGCCTAGCGCAGCTGATCGAAGCCGGTCGGCTTCAACCGGCGGCCATCGGCAAGCCTGATCGCCACGCCTGACCCGGGCCGACCTCGCCGATCCGGTCAGCGCGGAGCCCTCGGTCTCGGCGGCGTGCCGTGCCCGCTCGACCGCCTCGGGCGCAGGCAGGCCAGCAGCTCGTAGTCCTCGCCGCCCGCAGCGGCGAGCTCGAGCGGGTCCGCGTCCGGCCGCGGCCGCGACCGCGGCGACCGCCGCGGCGACGGGGCAGCGCCTCGGCCTCGATCCGCAGACCGCCGACCGGCTGCGCTCGGCGAGGTGGCCCGCGTCGGCGCCGAGGCCGTCGCTGATGTCGATCATCGCCGTGGCGCCCGCGCGCGGCCAGCGCGCGTCCCGCCGCCAGCCGCGGGCAGCGGCTCGAGCTGGCGCCGGCGCAGCGCTCCTCGCTCGGCCGCGGCTCCGGCCCGGCCCCGGAGCTCGGGCCGCTCGAGGAGGAGCAGGCCGGCGGCGGCGCCGCCGAGCTCGCCGGTGACGGCGAGCGAGGTCCCCCGGCCGCGCTCCGGCGCGGGTGACGAAGGCGCTCCGGCTGCGGGGCGTGGCCGACCACGGTGACCGCGACGCTGAGGGCCGGCGAGCGGGTCACGTCGCCGCCGGCGAGCGTGGTCCCGGTCGCGCGCGGCGAGCAGCGCCGATCCCCTCGAGCAGCTCGAGGCAGTCGTCCTCGTCGAGGTCCGGCGGGGACGCCGAGGACCACGTAGGCCTCGCCCGGCTCGGCGCCCATCGCGGCGAGGTCGGAGAGCGCGGCGGCGAGCGCCTTGTGGCCGACGCTGCGCAGCGGCGTCCGGGCGCGCTGGAAGTGGACGCCGTCGACGAGGGCGTCGACCGAGGTGGCGGTGGCGCCCCCGGGCACGGTGACGGCCGCGTCGTCGCCGCTGCCGATCCGCACGCGCGGACCGGGCGCGCGGCAGCCGCTCGCGCATTCTGGCCAGCAGCTCGAACTCGCCCATCGGCCCTATTGTCGACCCGCTGTTCCGCGTCTAAGGTGCACGGCCCCGATGGAGGGCAGGCAAGCCAATCCTGCACCGGCTCGGCGAGATCGGCGCGCAAGATCGGGAGCCGGCCGCCGCGCAGCCGGCGGGTGCGGGTCGCGATCCAGCTCGGCATCGCGCTGCTGATCTTCGGCTTCCTCGTCCTGACCGTGGTCGGCCAGTGGGACGGAGATCCGCGAGGAGGGCGTCCAGCTTCGACGTCCTCTGGCTGGTCCCGGCGTTCGTGGTGCTGCCGATCTTCTACGCGCTCGGCGCGCTGGGCTGGGACCTGATCCTGCGCTTCCTCGGCTACCGGATCGGCTTCGTCCAGGCCCAGGTCGCCTGGGGCCAGCCGCTGCTCGCCCGCTACGTGCCGGGCAGCGTCCTCTACGTCCTCGGCCGCGTTCTGCTCTCCGAGCGGGCCGGGGTGCCGCGGCGGATCACGGTCGCCAGCATCGTCTACGAGCAGGCGATCTCGGCCTCGGCGGCGATCGCCGTCGCGACCTACTTCTTCATCAGCCACCCCGACCTCCAGGACCAGCCGCTGCGCTGGGCGCGTGCTGCTGCGTCGTCCCGCTGGCGATCGCTCGTCCTGCAGCCCGCGGGTCTTCGGCCCGCTCGCCAACCGCGTCCTGCGCGCCTTCGGCCGCGAGCCGCTGCCGGCGACGATGCCGCTGCGCGGGGTGCTCGACCATGCTCCTCTTCTACGCCGCTCAACTGGGCGGTGATCGGGGCTCGGCGTCTACTTCGTCGCCCGCTCGGTCCGCTTCATCCCGCTCGAGGACCTGCCGATGGTCGGCTCCGCGCAGGCGGTCGGATACGTGGCCGCGCTGGTCACGCTGGTCGCCCCGGCCGGCCTCGGCGTCCGCGACGCCGCCTTCGCCTGGGCGGTGAAGGTCGCCCTGCCCAGCCGCAGCTTCGCCGTCGGCTCGCTGATCGCGATCGCCGTGCGGGCGGTGCTGACCGTGGTCGAGGTGCTCTACGCGGCGGCCGTCACCGCCCTCGGGCGGCGCGAGGGATGGGGGCTGCCGGTGATCGGGGAGCCCGGGCACGACGCCGAGGAGAGGCCCTCCCCGCCGTCCACCCCGCTCAGAGCGGGACGCGGTTGACGAGCTGATAGGCGACCAGGGCCAGGGTCGCCGCGGTGAGCGCGCCGTCGCGACCCAGGGCGACGAGCGGCAGCGCCCAGACCACGTACCAGGGCAGCAGCCACGCCGTCGCGACCAGCAGGCCGAGGGCGGCCCAGCCGGCCGCCCGCATCCAGTCCTCGCCGCGCCAGACCGCGACCGCGAGCCAGACGACCAGGAGCGCGTAGAGGACGAGCGCCGCCGCCTGCAGCGGTCCCGCTCCGCCGGGCAGGACCCGGGCCAGCTGCGAGGGGATCGCGTAGTGGCTGGTCTTCGCCTGGTTCTCGCCGACGAGGCCGGCGGCGTCGAGCAGATGGGCGCCGAAGGCGGCGAGCGAGACGAGCAGGATCGCCGCGGCGGCAAGGCCCGCGCCCACCAGCAGCCTCCCCCGGCGCTGCGCCCCGAGCAGGGCAAAGGGACTCGCGAAGGCGGCCGAGAACTTGAGCGCCCCGGCGGCCAGGAGGGCGGCTCCGCCGGTCGCCTCGCGGGCGCCCAGGACCGCCGCGCACCCCACCATCACCAGCAGCATCATCAGGCCGTCGTTGTGGGCGCCACCGACGACGTGGACGAGGACCAGCGGGTTGAGGGCGACGAAAGCGGCCGCCGTCCGGGGGTCGATCCCGCGCGCCGGCGCGAGCCTGGCCACGATTGCGGCAAGACCGAGCACGGACAGCGCCGCGACCGCCTTCATCGTCCACAGCGCGGCCGGCACCGAGAGCGCGGCGAGCGGGTAGGTGGCGAGCGTGAACAGCGGGCCGTAGGCGCTGACGTCGTCCTGCCAGCCCAGATCCCCCGGCGCCTCGCCGCGGCCGACGAACGGGAACGAGGGGTCGCCGGGGAAGTCGATCGGGGCATGGACGTATGGGTTGAGGCCGTGATCGGCGCCCAGCCGTGCGTAGGAGATGTAGCTGAACACGTCCTGGGAGAGCAGCGGCGGGGAGAGGGCGAAGGCGACGACCGCGATCCCGATCGCCGCCGCGATCAGCCGCCCCCCGAGCGCCGGGGCGCAGGCCACCACCGCCAGGTAGGAGAGGAAGGCGACCCAGAGCGCGACGAGATAGGCCGGGCCGCCGATCCCGAGGCCGTCGCCGTAGACGCCCAGGATCCAGTCGGGCCCCCCGCCGACCTCGGCAGGCACGAGCTCCGGGCCCGGTGCCGCGAGCGGCACCGCGGCGAGCGCGAGCCCGGTCAGGCCGGCGAGCCCGGCGAGCCGCCGCCGGGCGCTTCTATCCAGGTCCGGCGCCGCCGGTCGGGGGGCCGCCGCCGGGATTGCCGCCTCCTGCGCCGCTCGGCGGCCCTGGGGACGAGGGCGGGGCCGGCACCGCCGGGGGCGCCGGGGCCGGGTCCTGTCCCGCGCCGGGCGCGTACAGGTCGGGGTTGTAGTCGTCGCCGCCGGCCGAGTTGTCGCTGCTCGAAGAGTCGTCGCCGGTGCCGCCGGTGTAGTCGGTGGTCGAGGGGGCGTAGGTGCTCGGATCCGAGGACGTGTAGCTGCCGAAGAACTCGGACCACTCGATCGGCTCATCGGGGATGTCGAAGTCCTCGCAGGGGATCCCGGACGAGTACATGAAGTTGTTCCAGATGTCCGCGGGGAAGGTGCCGCCGGCGACGGTGATGCCGTGCACGCTGGTCATGTAGGTCTGGTTGTCCTCGGGGTAGCCGACCCAGGTCGCGACCGAGATGTTGGGCTGGTAGCCGACGAACCAGGCGTCGGTGTAGTTGTCGGTGGTGCCGGTCTTGCCGGCCTGCCCGTAGCAGCCTGTGTAGGCGCCGGTCCCCGTCCCCGAGGTGATGTTGTCGTGGAGGATGCGCGTCACCTCGTAGGCCTGCGCCTCGGTCAGCACGCGCTTCTCCTCGGCCTGCTCGGGCCGGTCGACGCGGCCGTCGGGGAACTCGACCTTCTCGATCGCCACCGGTGGCCTGTGGATGCCGCCGTTGGCGAGGGTCGCGTAGGCGTCTGCCATCTCCAGCGGCGAGACGCCGTACTTGAGCCCGCCGAGGCCCTCGGCGGGGAAGCCCTCGAGCGGGGTCTCGATGCCCATCGACTTCGCGGTCTCGGCGACCTGGTCCGGGCCGACGTCGAGGTCGAGCTGGGCGAAGACCGTGTTGTCGGAGGCGAGGGTGGCCGAGTGGATGCTCATCGAGCCGCTGTAGGTGTCGGCGTAGGTGTTGACCTCCCAGTGCCCGTAGTCGGGAAGGTCGAGATCCAGCGGCATCGAGGTGTAGTAGGTCGAGTAGGGGTCGATGCCCTGCTTGATCGCCGTCGTCAGCACGAAGGTCTTGAAGGTCGAGCCCGGCTGGCGCTTGCCCTGGGCGGCGAGGTTGTACTTGTTGTCCGCGTAGCTTGAGCTCGAGACCATCGCCTTGATCTCGCCGCTGCCGGGATCGATCGCGACCAGGGCCGAGGACGGGTCTGTCGAGTAGGGGAGCACCGAGGTGAGGGCGTCGCGCCCGACCTCCTGCAGCTTCGGGTCGATCGTGGTGTGGACGCGCAGCCCGCCCTGGCGCACCTGGTTTACGCCGTACTCCTCGATCAACTTGTTCTCGACGTAGTCGAAGAAGTAGGGCTCGCGGATCCTCGAGTACTCGTCCGTCGGGTTGAGCTGGAGCCCGCTCTGCACGCCTCGGCGGGCGCGGTCGGCCGAGATGTAGCCCAGGTCGCCCATCTTCTCGAGCACCTCGTTGCGGCGCTCGAGGGCGAGCCGCGGGTTCGAGAGCGGGTTGTACTGGGAGGGCGCCTGCGGCAGCCCGGCCAGCAGCGCCGATTGCTCCAGGGTGAGCTTCCAGACCGGCTTCGAGAAGTAGATCTTCGAGGCGGCCTGGACGCCGACCGCGGTGCGGCCGAGGACGGTGCCGTAGGAGGCGGTGTTGAGGTACTGGCCGAGGATCCGCTGCTTCGAGTGGTCCTTCTCGTAGTCGACGGCCAGCTGCGCCTCGATGATCTTGCGCTCGAGGTTGCGCTTCGGGTCGCTGAGGCAGAGGTTGCGCATCAGCTGCATCGTCAGCGTCGAAGCGCCCTGCTCGACCTCGCCGGCCTCGATGTTCGTGATCAGGGCTCGGAGGCCGCCCTCGTAGTCGACTCCGTTGTGCTCGTAGAAGCGCTCGTCCTCGATCGCGACGGTGGCGTAGCGGAGGTCGATCGGGACCCGCTTCACCTTGACCGGCGTGCGCGCCTCGTCGGAGCGGATGTAGCCGAGGCGGCTGCCGTCGCCGGCGAAGACGATCGAGGTGCCGCCGCGGTCCACCTGCCGGCACTTGCTGAGGTCGGCCTTGGCGGCGGTGTCGACGACCCATCCGCCCACGGCAAAGCCCACCGCTGCCACGGTGGCGAGGACGACTGCCAGGACGGCAAGCACGAGGTTCGCCTTGCTGCCGCGGCGCCGGTGACGTCGGCGCTGACGGTGGGTCATGCTCGGAAAAGGGTACCCGGGAGGCGGGCCGTTGGATCACCCTTCGAGCAAACCGGCCCCCTGCAACGCCCGTTGCGCGCGTTCGCGCAGCGCCGCCTCCTCGTCGCCGACACGGGTGCGGTCGCGGTCGGGCTGAACCTTGACCTCGAGCTCGACGCCTTCCGGAGTCCAGTCCGCGACGCGCACGGAGTCCGCTCCCCCGGCCTTGAGCGCCTCCTGGGCGCGCGCCAGGTCGGTGCCGGCCGGGACCCAGGCCGAGGCGGTGACCGGGGCGCCGCGATCGCCGGTCGAGTGGTTGTAGACGGTGCCGGTGACGATCTTCTCGTTGGGGATGACGACGAGGTCGCCGTCGCCGGGGTCGATGTAGGTGTAGGAGAGGGTCAGGTCGTCGACCCTCCCGGTCACGTCCTCGAAGCTGACCCGGTCGCCGATCCTGATCGGCTGGGTGACCGCGAGCAGGAGGCCGGCCGCCATGTTGCCGAGGGGCTGCCGCGCGGCGAAGCCGAGCACGAGTCCGATCACGGCGCTCGAGGCGAGGATGCCGGTGGCGAGGCGCTTGATCTCGGCGAACTGGCTGAGGGCGAGGGCGATCCCGATCACCAGGATCGAGACGAAGACGAGGCGGCGCACCACCCGCAGGCGGGTGTTGGTGGTGCGCGAGAGGCCGGCGTCGCCGCGGGTCGCGGCGCGGACGCCGCGGCCGATCACGAGCCGGTCGACGAGGTAGGCGATCAGGATCGTGACCAGAAGCGTGATCGCGGCGGAGATCTCGTCCCCGTGCTCCTGCCAGAAGCTCGGATCGCTCGCCTCCTGGGCGAGCGGCAGCCAGAGGCCGAGGAGGGCCGGCACGGGCTCTGCAACCTGTGAGACTGGCAGCGTCATCGTGGCCAAGATAACCGCAGAGGACCGGCAGACCCGGGCGATCTTTCTCGACGCGCTCGGCACGATCGTCGAGCTCGAGCCGCCGTGGATCGGCCTGCGCGAGGCGCTCGGCGACGAGATCCCCGACGAGCGGCTCGTCGCCGGGGTGCGGGCGGAGATGGCCTATTACAAGGCCCACAGCCACGAGGGCAGGGACCCCGAGTCCCTGGCCCTCCTGCGCGAGCGCAGCGCCGCCGTGCTCTCGGAGCACCTCGACCGCGAGGTCCCGGTCGAGGTTCTGGTCGAGTCGATCCGCTTCGCGCCCTACCCGGACGCGGTCTCCCTGCTCGAGGAGCTGCGCGGCCGGGGCGTGCCCGCCCTCTGCGTCTCCAACTGGGACATCTCGCTCGGCGACGTGCTCGAGCGCTGCGGCCTGGCGCCGCTGCTCGACGGGGTGGTCTCCTCGGCCGAGGCCGGCGCGCTCAAGCCCGACCCCGCGATCTTCGCGCTCGCCCTCGACATCGCCGGCTGCGGCCCGGCCGAGGCGCTCCACGTCGGCGACACGCGCGAAGAGGACATCGAGGGCGCGCGGGCGGCGGGGATTCCCGCCCTGCTCGCTCGACCGGGAGGGCGGCGGCGACGTCGTCTCGCTGATCGAGGTGGTCGACCACCTGTGAGCGGCGAGGGGACGTTCGTCCACGGGGGGCGCACCTACACCTACGCGAGCTTCGGCCGGCGCTTCGCGGCGGCGCTGCTCGACAGCGCCTTCTGGATCGTCGGCATCTCGCTCTTCTTCCCGGGCTTCCTCTTCGAGGACTCGGAGGCCGGAGGCGCGATCGCAGGGCTGCTCCTGCTCACCGCCTGGTTCAACTACTTCGCGTTCTGCGAGTGGCGTTGGGGGCAGACGGTCGGCAAGAACATGCTCGGCCTGCGGGTGATCGCGGGCGACGGCGGCCGCCTCGGCTGGAACGCGGCGGCCCTCCGCAACCTGCTCCGCCTCGCCGACTTCCCGCTCGCCCTGGTCGGCATCGACTACGCGATCGTCAACCGCTCGCCGCGCCGCCAGCGGCTCGGCGACCGCGCCGCCGACACGCTCGTCGTCCGCGAGCCCGAGCCGACCCTTGCCCCTTCGCCGGTTCCCGTCCCGACCGCTTCTCCCTCTCCTTCATCGTCAGCGCTGTTTGCCGACGCGGTTCGGGCGATGGGCGGCGATCCCCCGAATCGGCAGGAGAACACCGGGGTTGGTCCCCCTCGAGCTGGAGAAGAGGGGTTGGGCGGCTCTCGAGGGAAGACTGCGCTTTCCGAAGGAGCCGACCAACCCCTCCCCCCGCCCGAGGAGGGGAGGGGCCGCCAACCCAAATGGCCGCCGGCCACCTGGGGCCCGGGCACTGCCGTCCTCGGCGTCCTCGGCGCGCTCTTCGCCGGCCTCATTCTCTCCATCCCCGGTCTCGCGATAGACGCCGACGCGGGCTCGGAGGACGGCAGCGCCCTCTCCAACATCGTCCTCCAGCTCGGCACCGTGCTCGGCTTCCTGCTCGTTCCCCTCGCGATCGCCGCCTCGCGCCCCGCCGGCGCCACCGCCCGCCAGGCCCTGGACCGCCTCGGCGTCCGCCGCTTCGCCCCCTCCTCGTTCGGCTGGATGGCCGCGGCTTACGGTGGCTACATCGCGGCGGCGGCGATCTACGTGGCGATCGTCGGCACCCCCGAGCAGGAGGACATCGCCGACCTCTTCGGCTCGCTGCCGGCGAAGATCCTGCTGATCGTGGTCTGCGCCTCGGTCGCCGAGGAGCTCTGCTTCCGCGGCTTCCTCTACGGCGGCCTGCGGACGAAAATGGGCACGGCGACCGCCGCGGTCGCCAGCTCCGTGATCTGGGGCGCACTGCACGTTGTCACCGGGATCTCCGCCGTTCCGGTGCTGATCTTCTTCGGGATCGCGCTCGCGCTCCTCTACGAGAAGACGGGCTCCGTCGTCCCCGGGATCCTGCTGCACGCGGTCAACAACTCGCTCGCCCTGCTGACCCTCTGAGGAGCGCTCGGGCGATGCCGCTGCCGCCCGCGCGATCCCTACAATGGCCGCCATGAGTCGCCGCCTGCTCCTCGTCCCGGCGCTTTGCGCTGCCCTGGCACTGCCCGCCGCCGCCTCAGCCCAGCAGGTGGACCCGGCCGCCACCGCGAGCGCCGCCGGGCCGCCGGCCGCGACCTCGGCGAAGGCGAACCGGGCCAGGGCCACGGTCAGGATCACCCACATCGGCAACCTCACCAACGGCCGCGCGCCGATCATGAGCAAGGTGCCGGTGACCGGGACGCTGAAGCCGCGGCGCCGCGGCCAGTTCGTCCGGGTCCGGTACTACCTCAACGGCCACAAGCTCTTCAGCAAGCGCGCGAGGGTAAACCGCAGGGGGGTGTTCCGCAGCGCGATCAGGCTCAAGCGCGGCGGCAAGTACGCCGTCAGCGCCGTGCACGTGAAGAACCGGGTGCTCGGCGGCGACAGGACCGTCCGCAAGTCGTGGAAGGTGAGCTACCGGTCGGTCGGCTACGGCGACTGCAACCGAACGGTGCGCGGCTTCAAGGACGCCCTCCGCAGGCTCGGCTTTCGCGCCGGCGACGGGGCCTGCTTCAACGGGCGCACCGGCCGCGCGGTGCTCGCCTACCGCAAGGTCAACAACCTCGCCCGCAACGAGCACGCCGGCAAGCGGATCGTCCACGACGTCTACGTGCACAAGGGCGGCTACCGGGTCAAGTACCCGAACTCGGGCGACCACGCCGAGGTCGACATCAGCCGCCAGATCCTCGTCCTCGCCCACGGCGGCAAGGTCGACGAGATCTACCACGTCTCGACCGGCGCCCCCTCGACGCCGACGGTTCGCGGCCACTTCAACTTCTATCTCCGCCAGCCGGGCTACAACTCGCACGGCATGTACTACTCGTTCTACTTCTACGGCGGATACGCGATCCACGGGTATCACTCCGTCCCCACCTACAACGCGAGCCACGGCTGCGTGCGCGTCCCGATCCCCGACGCGTACCACATCTACAACTGGCTCGAGTACGGGGACGACATCCACGTCTTCGGCTAGCCCGGTGCGGGTCGGGGTACGGCCGTGAGGGTCTTCGTCGCCGGGGCGAGCGGCGCGATCGGGCGCCAGCTGCTGCCGATGCTGCTCGCGGCCGGGCACGAGGTCACGGGGATGACCCGCTCCGAGGAGCGCGCGGAGCGGATCCGCGCCCAGGGGGCGGAGGCCGTCGTCTGCGACGCGCTCGACGCTCCCGCCTGCGGCGCCGCGGTCGTCGCGGCCAGGCCCGACGTCGTCGTCCACCAGCTGACCGACCTGCCGGCCCGGCTCGACTACCGCAGACCCGACTACGGGCAGACGCCCCGCCTGCGGACGGAGGGGACCGCCAACCTGATCGCCGCCGCACAGAGCGCCGGGGCCCGCCGCCTGGTCGCCCAGAGCATCGCCTTCATGTACGCGCCCCAGGGCGACCGCGTCAAGGCGGAGGATGCGCCGCTGATGAAGGGCGTTCCCGGCGCCTTCGGCGAGGCGGTCGCCGCCGTGCGGGATGCCGAGCAGCAGATCGCCGCGGCCGGAGGCTTGGACGGCCTGGTCCTCCGCTACGGGTTCTTCTACGGCCCCGGCACCTACTACGCGAGCGACGGAACCCAGGCCGAGGACGTGCGCAGGCGCCGGGTGCCGCTGGTCGGCGATGGCGCGGGCGTCTTCTCGTTCGTCCACGTCGAGGATGCCGCCGCGGCGACCGCGGCCGCCTGCGAGCGCGGGCCGCCCGGCGTCTACAACGTCGTCGACGACGAGCCCGCCGCCTTCGCCGAGTGGCTGCCGGTCTACGCCGAGGCGATCGGGGCCAAGCCGCCGAGGCGGGTGCCGAAGTGGCTCGGCCGTCTCGCCGCGGGCAGCTTCGCCGTCGGCATGGCCACCGAGGCCCGCGGCGCCTCGAACGCGAAGGCCAAGCGCGAGCTCGGCTGGCAGCCTCGCCACCCGAGCTGGCGGCAGGGGTTCCGCGAGGCGCTCGGCTGAACCGGCCGCCGCGAACCCGGGTCGAGTGAGCACTGCGGATTGCCAGGGTCACCTCAAATGCACACTCGGCATGAGGTCGGCCTAGGATCTGCGGCCATGGCCGACCTGCGAAAGGCGATCATGGTGCTGCTCGAGGAGCTGCGCGAGCACGCCCTGGTGATCGGGGACGTGACGCTCTCGAGCGGCAAGACCGCCGCCTACTACGTCGATGCCAAGCGCGCCCTGCTGCGGCCGCGGGCCTTCCGCGAGCTCGGGCACCTGGTCGCCGCCGAGGCCGACCAGCGCGGCGCCGCGGCGGTCGGTGGGCTGACGATGGGAGCCGATCCGATCGCCTGCGCCGCCCTCGCCGGCGACCGTGGCGAGGGGCTGGCGGCGTTCTTCGTTCGCAAGGAGCGCAAGGAGCACGGGCTGCAGCGCTGGGTCGAGGGTCCGCTGCTCGAGCCCGGCACTCCATGCCTCGTCGTCGAGGACGTGGTCACCACCGGCGGCTCGACCGTGAAGGCGATCGAGCGGATGCGCGAGGAGGGCCTCGGGATCGCGGGAGTCCTCAGCGTCGTCGACCGGATGGCCGGCGGCGCCGAGGCGATCGAGGAGGCCGCCGAGGCGCCCTACCGGACCCTGGTCACGATCGACGAGCTCTACCCCGAGCGCCCCGACGGCTAGCGGCTGCGATCAGCCGTCGTTCTCGCTGTCGGCCGTGTTGCCGACGACGTTGAACCGGCGGTCGAGCTGGACGTCGACCTGGCTGCCGTCGTCCTTGGTCACCTCGACCTCGTAATAGCTCTCCTCGTCGCCCGTCTCGGTCCCGGTGACGGTTCCGCCGCCGGTCGCGTCGAGCGCGGCGCTGCTGGCCCTCTCGAGCGCGTTGCCGCTGATCGCGACGTCCGGGCCCTCGGCCTGGTCCTCGCCGACCCCGCCGGCCACGGCGACACCGGCGCCGGCCGCGGCAAGGGCGAGCGCCGAGGCCCCGACGGCGATGGTCTTGGTTCGCTTGGTCATCTCATACCTCCGATTCCGATTCCAATGGTAGAAGCGGTTGTAGGGAGGCGGGGTTAGATGACGATGAGAGCGTCATGGGTTGTCCCGGCGCGGTCTAGTCGTCGAGCTGGCCCTCCCAGACCGCGAACGGGGCGCCCTGGGGATCGCTCAGGACTGCGATCTTGCCCTGCGGCATCTCGGCCCGGATCCAGGCGCGGCCGCCCAACTCCGTCGCCCTGTCGGCGGCGGCGTCGCGGCCCTCGACCGCAAAGTAGGGCACCCAATGGGGCGGCTCGCCGGGCTGCGAGTCCGTGACCCCGCCGTTGCTGCGGTCGCCGTTGCGGAGGATCGCGTAGGAGGGGTTCCCCTCTCCGGTGTCCATCTTCTCCGCCGACCAGCCGAACAGCCCGCTGTAGAACTCGAGCGCCTTCGCCGGGTCGGGGGAGTGGAGCTCGTTCCAGGTCAGGCAGCCCGGCTCGTTGACCCGCTGGGCGCCGATCGCGTCGCGCGGCTCCCAGATGCAGAAGCGCGGCGCCGGTCGGATCCTGGATCAGCGCCATGCGGCCGGCCTCCATCACGTCGAAGGGCTCCTCGATCGGATCGCCGCCCAGCTCCCTGGCCTTGGCCGCGGTCTCGTCGGCGCTGGCGACGGTGACGTAGCTGTTCCAGTGGGGAGGGGCCTGGTCCGTGGATCCCGGGATGGCGGCCACGTAGTCGCCGTCCACCTTGCACATCGTGTAGGTGCCGCCACCGGGGACATCGTTGTCCTCGAACTCCCAGCTGAAGAGCCCGCCGTAGAACTCCTTCGCGGCCGGGGCGTCGCCCGTGGTCAGGTCCACCCAGCTGAACGTCCCCGGCTCGTGCTCTGTCCGCCTTCCCATCTCTCCTCCTCCTCATTTCGGCCTCACTCCGATGAGCGCCCCGACCAGGATTCGAACCTGGGGCCTACTCCTTAGGAGGGAGTCGCTCTATCCAGCTGAGCTATCGGGGCCGGTCGGCGCTGCCGGCAAAGCTTGCCAGAGCGCCGACCGGGTTGGGATGCGGCGGTCGTTACTCCTTGACGGCTTCGATGTCGAGCGCGAGCTTGACCTTGTCGGAGACCATCACGTTGCCCCCGCCGAGCACCTGGTTGAACCTCATGCCGTAGTCGCCGCGGGAGAGGCTGCCGGTGATCTCGAGGCCGGCGCGCTCGTTGTCCTCGTGGTCGGACCCGATGCCGACGATCTCAGCCTCGAGCTCGAGCTCGCGGGTGACGCCGTGGAGGGTCAGGTCGCCGACGATCCGGAAGGCGTCCTCGTCGACCTGCTCGATGCTCGTCGACTCGAACGAGATCTCCGGATGGGCCTCGGCGTCGAAGAAATCGGGCGAGCGAAGGTGCTCGTCGCGCTGAGGCTGGTTGGTGTCGACGGAGCCGGCACGGACGGTGCCGTAAGCGCGCGCCGTGGAGAGGTCGTCGCCGATCTCGAGGGTGCCTTCGAACTCGCCGAACTCGCCGCGGACCGTGGAGACGCCCATGTGCTTGACGGCGAAGCCGACCTTCGAGTGGGCCGGGTCGACACTCCAGGTGCCGGTCGGGATCGGTGTGCGGGTGAGTGTTGCGGTTGCCATCTGATTGCTCGCTTCCCTGGTGGGGTTTTTGGTAAATTTGCTTGCGCAAGCAACTATATCAGAAATACTTGCGGACGCAAGGATCTCCGGATAGAATTGCCGCATGGCAACCACGACCGTCAATCGAAGCGACGCCGACGTCCTCGGTCCGGCCGGCCTCGAGGCGTGGCGGAACTTCGTCCTCGCCAACAGCCGCCTGATGCGTGACCTCGACGAGGAGCTCCGCCGCGAGCAGGGCTTCTCCCTGGGCGACTACGACGTCCTCATCCAACTCTCCCGGTCTCCCGGCACCCGGCTCCGCATGTGCGACCTGGCGGCCGCAATCGTGCTCAGCCCGAGCGGGCTCTCACGCCGGGTCGAGCGACTCGAGCGGGCCGGGCTCGTCAAACGCGAGCGCGCCGCCGGCGACGGCCGCAGCATCGAGGCCGCGCTCACGCCCTCCGGCAAGCGCCTCTTCCGCCGCCTCCGCGCCACCCATCTCGAGGGTGTCAGGGAGCGCTTCGCCGACCGCTTCAGCGCGGCGGAGATCGAGACACTCCGCGACCTTCTCGGCCGCCTCGCCGTGACCGGCGAGTCCTGACCGGGCCCGGCTGCGGTCAGCCGACGGTGCCGGCGCCGCCCTCCGGGGCGTCCTCGGCCGGCGCTTCCTCCTCGGAGTCGGCGTAGAGGCTCTCGCTGGCAAGCTCCTGGGCCCGCCGGCTCCAGAGCTTGACCTCGAGCAGGATGTCGTCTCCGAACCCCTCGAGCGCATCGAGCGCGATCAGGGTGAAGCGGCCGTCGCTGATCTCGAGCTGGTCGACGGTGGCGGTGCCCAGCTCTGCGGTGGCGCCGACCGCGCCGGGGACGAGTGGACGCCCCCAGACCAGCGTCACGTCTCCCGCCATGCCCCGCTCGCCGCGCCAGCGGCCGATGACGTCGTCGTTGAGGTCGATGCGCCAATCGGGGTTGTCGTCGGCGAGCACGTCCGTGTAGTCGGCGGCCGCCCGCAGGTCCCCGGGCTCCCCGTCCGCGGGTTGGACGTAGGAGACGTGGCCGAAGATCTCGATCGGCCCGTCGGCGGAGTCGGCGCGGGCGGCGGCGGGCACCCAGACCCGGCCTCCCCAGGCGCGCTCCGGGAACCAGGCGATCTCGGCCGGCGGCTCGACGCCGGCGGGCAGGTCCTCGATCCCGGCGCAGCGCTCGCGGAATCGCTCGCCGAGCACCTCGGCGAAGCGCCCGTAGGGGATGCCCTCCTGCGAGGAGCTGGCGACGAAGCTGGGGATCGGACGGGCGACCGGCGGCACGGCGGCGGAACCCTACGCCGATGACCTCGCGCAGATCGGCTGCGGCCCGCTCCGGCGGGTAGACGTTGATGTCCACCCCGGTCCCAGCTCGAAGCCCGCCCGGACCGTGAGCCGGGGAGCGATGTCGAGGTGCCAGTGGAAGTGCTCGGCTCCGCGCGGCGCGCGTGCGCACCCAGAGGTTGATGCTCCGGCGGGCCGTCGAAGCGGGTGGCGCAGGGCTCGCAGCGCGGTCGCAAGCATCGACGCGCCATCGGCGCCGTCCTCGAAGCGGGCGGCGGCGCGGCGGGGCACGATCCTCAGCTCGAACGGCGAGCGCGAGGCCCAGGGCGCCAGCAGCGCCGCGTCGTCGTCGATCGCCACCAGGCGGTCGCGGCGGCGGACCTCCTCGACGAGGACGTCGGTGAGCAGGCTGCCGCCGGCGGTGCGCTCGGCATAGGCGCTTGCCCGCTCGCGCTCGCGGGCGACCGCCGGCGGGCACGAAGGGGAGCGCGTAGAGCTGTGCGTGCGTGTGCTCGAGCGACGCCCCCGCGCCGCCGCCCTCGTTGACGATCAGCTGCGCGTAGGCGGCGTCGCGATGGGCCCGCATCCGCTCGCGCCAGGCCTCCACCGCCCCGGCGAGCTGGCCTCGTCCGGGAGGTCCGCCATCGCGGTCGATGTGCGCGGTGTGTGGACGATCACCTCGTGGGATCCCCCGGCGGGACGCGAGGCGAAGAGGTCCGGCTCGGCGCCGCGGCGGGAGGCGCGCGAGCGGGTCGGCGGCGTCGGCGAAGGCGCCCGTGCCGCCGCCTTCCGCCGCCGCCGGGGTTGCCGGGATCCCCTCCGAGCGCGGGGTAGAGGTTGGGCACCGACGCGCGCGGTCCAGCCCGGGGTGTCCGGCTCGCCGCCTCCGGGCGCGCCTCGCCCACACCTCGGGCGGGGTGCGCTCCTCATGGCCCTCGCAGAACGGGCACTCGGCGCCGACCCTTGCGGCGCGGCTCGCCGCCGCCTGAAGACATCGGGCCGGTCGGCCCGCCCGGGCGCGAGGATCGTCCGCATCCCGGTCAGCTGGTCGATGCGGATCTCGGGTGTCGTCATCGCGGCCCCCGCCTCGCCGAGCCGCTACCGGGCTAGCTGCGCGACGGCGGCAGGTCCCCCTCGAGGTCGTCGAGGTCCGGCCTCGGTGTCCTCGGGAAGCCGGCGGCGGCGGGCGGGCGGGGCTTGCGGAGCCCCGCGATCTCCGGGGGCCGGGAACGGCTTGATCATGTCCATCGGCAGCGGGAAGACGATCGTCGTGTTCTGGTTGACGCCCATCTCGAGCAGCGTCTGCAGGTAGCGCAGCTGCAGCGTCGCCGGGTTGGTCGCTGATGATGTCGGCGGCGTCGGCGAGCTTCTGGGCCGCCTGGTACTCGCCCTCGGAGTTGATGATCTTGGCGCGGCGCTCGCGCTCGGCCTCGGCCTGGCGGGCCATCGCCCGCTGCATCTGCTCGGGGATCTCGACGTCCTTGATCTCGACCGTCGTCACCTTGACCCCCCAGGGCTCGGTCTGCTCGTCGATGATCTTCTGCAGGTCCTCGTTGAGGCGCTCGCGCTCGGCCAGCAGCTGGTCGAGCTCGGCCTTGCCGAGCACCGAGCGCAGCGTCGTCTGGGCGATCTGCGAGGTGGCGAGGAGGAAGTTCTCGACCTCGACGATCGCCCTGTTCGGGTCGATGACGCGGAAGTAGCCGACCGCGTTGACGCTGGACGGGACGTTGTCGCGGGTGATCACCTCCTGCGGCGGGATGTTGAGGGTGACCGTCCGCAGGTCGACGCGGACCATGCGGTCGATGATCGGGATCAGCAGGATCAGGCCGGGCCCCTTCTGGGCGATCAGCCGGCCGAGCCGGAAGATCACGCCGCGCTCGTACTCGCGCAGGACCCGGATCGCCGAGGCGAGGACGATCAGGACGAAGATCGCCAGCACGACGACGACCGCGATCGCCACTCCCATCAGCTCGCTCCTTTCTCGTTCTCGGGTGGCGCTCGACCGGCCGCACGACGCAGCGTCAGCCCGTCGACGGCCTCGACCCTGACTCTATCTCCCGCGGCGAGCCCGGCCTTCGCCGTCGCTGCAGGCGGGCGCGCCAGAGCGCGCCCTCGACGAAGACCTGGCCGCTCGGGCTCGAGCGGCGAGCGGACCTCGGCGTCGCGGCCGATCAGCTCCTCGTAGCCGGTGCGCACCGGCTCGCGACCGGCCTGCACCGCCCGGTCGGCGATCAGGACGAAGAGGCTGCCGAGCAGCAGCCCGGTGACGATCACCACCGGCGCCGATACGTCCGCTCCCTCGCCGCGTGTTGAAGAGCAGCAGCCCGGAGAAGACCAGCGCGATGACCCCTCCCGCCCCGAGCAGCCCGTGCGTGTTGAGGTGGGCCTCGGCGACGATCAGCGCCGACCGCGAGCGACCAGCAGCGCGATCCCCGCCGACGGTCACCGGCAGCTGGGCGGTCCCGTAGAGGCCGAGGACGAGCGAGATCAGCGCCGAAGGTGCCGGGGACGATCAGGCCCGGGCTGAAGAGCTCGATCGCGAGCCCGATCAGGCCGACGGTCAGCAGCAGGAAGGCGATCGTCGGGTTGACGATGCAGCTGCAGCAGCTCGTAGCTGAAGCGGCATGTCGTGCGACTCGATCCGCAGCCCGGCGCGTGTGCAGCGTCCTGTGCCTTCGGCCCGCGGACCCGGAAGCCGTCGAGCCGCTCGAGCAGCGCCGCGCTCGGAGCGGCGCGATCACGTCGATGAAGTCCGGCCGCAGCGCCTCGCGCGGCGGTGACGTTGACCGCCTCGATCACCATCGCCTCGCCGAGCTCGGGGTTGCGCCCGTGGGTCGCCGCCAGCGCCCGCATGTAGGCGGCGGCGTCGTTGCGGATCTTGCGCCCCAGCACCTCGTCGTCGGAGCCGGGCCCGACCGAGATCGGCGTCGCCGAGCCGATGTTGGTCTGCGGCGCCATCGCCGCGACGTCGGCGGCCTGGGTGATGTAGACGCCGGCCGAGGCCGGCCCGGGCGCCGTTCGGGCTCGACGTAGACGATCACCGGCATCGGCGCGGCGAGGATGTCCTTGACGATGTCGCGCAGCGAGGTGTCGAGCCCGCCCGGCGTGTCGAGCCGGATGATCGCCACCTCGCGCTCTCGTCGGCGGCCTCCCCGAGCGCGTGGTCGACCCAGGCCGCGGTCGCGGGCGAGATCTCGCCGCTCAGCTCGAGCGAGTAGGCGAACTCGCCCGCCGGCTTGCCCGCGCCCGGCCGGCAGCGACGCCAGAGCGAGCGCCGGCGCCGGCGAGCAGCGCGAGCGCAGACGGCCACGCGACAGGCCGAGCGAGCGCTCATGCGCGGAATTATCCCGCCGCGCGGCCGTCAGCCTACTGCCAGCGCGTAGCGCTCGATGTCGGCGCGGAAGTCCGCCTCGCTCGGCGTAGGCGCCCTGCTTGAGGTAGACCAGCTCGCCGTTGCGGTCGTAGAAGGCGGTCGCGGGGAAGCCCGAGCGTCGCCTTCGAGGTCGTGCGCAGATCTCCTGGTCGGGGTCGCTGTAGCTCGGGTAGGGGACCGGGTACTCGTCGAGGAAGGTCTGCGCGGCGTCCTCGGAGTCGTCGGAGTTGACGCCGAGGAAGGCGACCTGCTTGCCGAGCTTCGCGCGAGAGGCTGCTGGAAGAGCGGGAACTCGAACCGGCAGGGTCCGCACCAGGAGGCCCAGATGTTGACGACGACCGGAAACCCCTTGAGCTCGGCCAGGCGGCTGCTCGAAGGCATCGGTGCCGCCCGGCGAGCAGCTCGTTTGCCTGGTCGTGGAGGCGCGCCAGCGGCGCCGGGCGAGCCGGCCAGCGCCTTCGCGTAGTCGGGCGCGTTGCCGCCGTAGTCGCCGCCGGAGCGCTGCTCGCCGCCGCCGGCGAGGACGAGCGCGAGGGCGAGCAGGCGAGCGCACGAGCACGACGAGGACTCGCGGGCAGCTTTCCGGGCACGTCCCTGATTAAATACGTTAGCTGTCGGTCCGCCGGGATGCGGACCGCGCGAGATCGATCGGGGAGGGGCGCTGGAGAGGTCCTCTTCCCGAACCCTCACCAATTACTTCGCCCCGGCCCGCGCTCTCTCGTTCCGGCCGGGGCGGACCCACAAGCCTTCATGGCCAAGACCAGCGAAGTTGCCGCGACGGCGGCAGTTCCCTCAAGCGCCGAGATCGAGCGCGCGGCGAGTTCGCGCGCGAGCCGCTTCCTGCTCGACGGCGAGGGGCCGGAGGCCCTTGCGCCC
Source organism: uncultured Actinomycetes bacterium (assembly GCA_963720015.1). Classification (GTDB taxonomy): domain Bacteria; phylum Actinomycetota; class Thermoleophilia; order Solirubrobacterales; family 70-9; genus DATFPK01. The sequence goes on from CAVREA010000001.1 coordinate 406,779, forward strand.
GGGCACGGCCCGCCGCCGCGCGCTCGACGCCGCGCTGGCCGAGATCGACGCGGGCGCCGAGGCGCCCTCGATCGAGTGGCGCCAGGACTTCTCGCTGCTGCTCGGGCTCGAGCGGCTGCTCGCCGACGAGCCGCCGAAGCTGCGCGACGGCGCCGAGCTCAACCGCGCACCAGGTCGACGCGCTCTCCGGCACGCTCGCCGAGCTGATCGCCGAGCAGCAGACCGCCGCCAACGGCCGGCGCAACGGCGCCGCCAACGGCGCCGCGACCGCGCCGCGCCGAGGCCGCCGCCGGCCGCGGAGGCCGGCGGCGGCCAACGGCGAGGGCCGCCGAAGCCGAGGACGACGACGAGCCGCTGGCGCCCGACGAGGAGCCGCAGGACTGGGAGGACGAGCCCGAGGCCGACGAGGAGCACGATCGAGGAGGCGCCCGAGGACCCCGGCGCCGAGCGCCGCTTCTGGTTCGAGCACGCGACCGGCGCCGGCAAGACGGTCGCCGCGGTCGGCTTCATCGAGGCCTCGCGGACCGGCGGCGTCCTGATCCTCACCCACCGCCGCAACCTCGTCGACCAGTTCATCGGCGAGATCTCCGACCGCGGCTACAAGGAGCGGCTGCGCCCGCCGCTGCTCGACGGCCGCGACGACCCCGACGGCCCGGTCACCGTCGAGACCTACCAGTGGTTCGTCCGCAACGCCGAAGCGGATCTCCGACGCCTACACGATCGTCATCTGCGACGAGGCGCACACCGCGCTCGGCGAGAAGACCAGCGCCTGCATCCGCGACTGGACCGGCCCGGTCTTCATCGGCATGACCGCGACCGGCGCGCTGATCGCCCGCCACGTCGCCGACCTCTTCCCGACCCAGACCTCGCGCTTCGACCTCGCGCAGGCGGCGCGGCGCGGCGTGATCTCGCCGCTGCGCTGCATCCGCATCCCGCCCGGGCCCGGGGTGCGGACGATCGCCAAGGTGCCGCTGCGCAAGGGCGAGGTGGACCAGGACTTCGACCAGGAAGAGCTGGCCGCGCTGCTCGACCAGGCGCCCTTCAACGTCGCGATCGCCGACCTCTACAAGTCGCGCTTCCGCAAGGTCCCCGGCGTCCTCTACACCGCCGGGGTCAAGCACGCGAACAACGTCGCCAAGGCCTTCCAGGACGCCGGCATCAACGCCCGCGCGGTCTCCGGCGAGACGCCGAAGCGCGAGCTGGCCGAGATCCTCGCCGCCTTCGAGCGCGGCGAGGTCGACGTCCTCTGCAACGCGATGCTGCTCGCCGAGGGCTGGAACTCGCCGCGGGCGACGATCTGCATGCACCTCGCCCCGACCGCCTCGCGCCGCGTCTACCAGCAGCGGGTCGGCCGGGTGACCCGGCGGGCGCCCGGGCAAGGAGGCGGGCCTGGTGATCGACTTCGTCCACCCGGCGACCACCCACGACGAGACGATCGTCACCCTGCACAGCCTGCTCGACCGCGACGTCTACCGCGGCGGCGCGATCGTCGTCGGCCCGGTGCGCCGCGGGCCGCGGCCGCAAGGTCCGGGTCGAGCGCCGGATCGTCCCGGTCTCCGACAGACTCCGAGCGCCGCATGCAGGTGCTCGAGCGCGAGATCTGGCGGATCGCGGTCGAGAACCTCGACTACGCCGAGCAGCACGTCTGGGCGGCGCTCGCCGGCGCCCGCGTCAACCCGCAGGGCTGGCGCCGGGCGAAGGCGATGCTCCAGCACGACCAGACCAAGGAGCTGCGCCGCCGCTTCCTGCTCACCTGCGTGCAGCGCAACCGCTCCTCGCAGCTGCGGCTCAAGGCGCTGTCCGAGATCGCGGCGCTGCGCGAGGCCGAGGCCTTCGACGACGCGATCGACATCGTCGGCACCTGGAGCCGCGACGACAAGCGCGCCGGGGTGCAAGGTCCTGCTGCAGGCGCTGGTCGAGAAGCGGATCGGCCGCCGCGACCAGGCCCAGGCCTGGGTCTGGCGCCTCGCCTCCTACACCCGCGAGCTGCACGAGGAGTACGCGGTGCAGCGCTGGCCGGAGACCAAGCGCCTGCTCGGCCTGCTGGTCAACTCCTCCGGCCGCGCCCACGGCCGCAACGCCCGCCGCCTCGTCCACGCGGCCCGCAAGCAGGACCGCCGCCTCGCCGTCGCGCTGCTCGCCGCCGCGGTCGCTCACACGCCCGAGGGCGAGGAGGTGCTGCGCGGCGCCCGGATGCGGATGGCCCGCAAGCCCTCGGCGATCGCCCGCGAGCTGCTGCGCAACTTCCCCAAGGGGGGCAAGCGCCGCCGCAAGCGCAAGAAGCGGCGACGGCGGCAAGGGCGGTGGCCAGAAGGCCGAGGCCCAGGCCGGCGGCCGCGGCGAGGCAGAGGTCGACCAGCCCGACGACAGCGAGGACGAGCGCGCGAGCGAGGACGAGCGCGCCGCCTAGCCGTGGCCGGCGAGGTGGACCTCGCCGGCGCCGAGCGACTGACCGCTCGCCGCCGGCGGTGCGGACCAGCAGGTTGCCGCGCTCGTCGATGCCCTCGGCGCGTCCCCGAGCCCCGTCGGCCCAGGCGATCTCGCGGCCGCGCAGGGCGTCGCGCCGGCGCGAACGCGGCGAGCACCTCGTCCGGCTTCAGCCGCTGTCCAGCGGCCGAGGCGCGGGTTGAGCGCGGCGAGCGCGGCGCCGACGGTGGCGCCGCCGCCGACCGAGGTCGCGGTCTCGCGCAGCTCCTGCGGGAACTCCTCCGGCTCGACCGCGACGTTGAGGCCGACGCCGATCACCGCCCAGCCGTCCTGGGGGCGGGCCTCGATCAGCACCCCGGCGCACTTGCGCCCCTCGATCCAGACGTCGTTGGGCCACTTCACCCTGGCAGCGGCCGGCGCCGAGACGCCTCGACCGCCTCGCAGACCGCGAGCGGGACGGCGAGCGGCAGCAGCAGGTGGCGCCGCTCGAGCGGCCGCAGGATCGCCGAGTAGAGCAGCGCCTTGCCGGCGGGCGCCGTCCAGCTCCGGCCCTGGCGGCCGCGGCCCGCGGTCTGCTCGCCGGCGGTGACGATCGTGCCGGCCGGAGCGCCCGCGGCGGCGAGCTCCGCGCGCCAGGGCGTTGGTCGAGTCGCAGCTGCGGTAGGTGGCCGTGGGGGGGCCGAAACGTCAGGGCTACGCCGGCGACAGCGTCACCTCGTCGTCGGGGGCGAGGCCGAGCAGCTCGGCGGCGCTGTCGCGGTTGACCGCCAGCGCCAGCGCGCGGGCCGAGTCCTCGTAGAGCAGGCCCCTGCCCCTGGCCGACGTCGCTGAAGGTGCGCGCGAAGGGACGGTGACCCGGGCGCTGCCCGCGTCGACCAGTGACCCGGTGGCCGAGGCGCGAGGAAGGTGGAGGCGAGGTCGTCGTGGTCGACGTTGAGGGTGACGTTGCCGAAGCCGTCGGCGTAGAGGACGTGGGCGACGACCCGGTCCTGGTAGACGCGCGGCTCGGGCAGCTCGAGCCGCGTCAGCGGGCGCCGGGTCGAGCGCCTCGCCCGCCTCGTGCGAGCGGCGGCCCCGGCGGCGAGCCGCGCCGCCGACCGGCGCGAACAGGTCGCGGCCGTGGAAGGTCGCCGTGACCGGCTGCGAGCCGGAAGGGCGAGGCGTCAGGTCGACGGCTCGGCCGGCGCCGCCGAGGCGCTCGCAGCGGCCGGGCCGAGGACGCCGTTGTCGGGGCCGACCAGGACCCGCTCCTCGCCGGCGCGCGACGGCGACCGGCCGCCGCTCGGAGCCGACGCCCGGGTCGACCACGGCCAGGTGGACGCCGGGCTCGGCGAAGGGAAGCGCGTTGGCGAGCACGATCGCGCCCTGGCGCACCGCGTGCCGCGGGAATGCCGTGGGTGATGTCGATGACGCGCGCATCCGGCGCGATCCGCGCCATCACCGCCCGGCAGACGCCGGCGAACTCGTCGGCGTTGCCGTAGTCGGAGAGGAAGGTGATCGGCCGGGCCACGGCGTCAGCCAGCCCGTGGCGCGCCCGGTCAGCCCTCGCGGCGTCCTCGAGCAGCGCCTCGACCAGGCCGTCGATGTCGTGGCGCTCGGCCTCGACCGTCGACCTCGAGCCCGGCCTCGCGCGCGGCCTCGCTCGTCACCGGGCCGATCGAGACGACCCGGGCGCCGCTCGGCATCCGCTCGCCGAGCGCCTCGGTCGAGGTTGCGCACGGTCGAGGAGGAGGTGAAGGTGAGGTAGTCGGCGCTCCTGCGCCGCCTCGACCGCCTCCGGCTCGGGCTGCTCGCGCACCGTCTCGTAGAGGGCGACGACGTCGACCTCGGCGCCGCGCTCGCGGAGCGCGTCGGGGAGCACGTCGCGCGCCTCGGCGGCCCGGGCGACGAGCACGGGGCGCCCCTTGACCTCGACCGCCGCCAGCGCCTCGGCCAGCGCCTCGGCGACGAAGCGCTCGGGGACGATGTCGGCGGCGATCCCGTGCTCGGCGAGGGCCCGCGGCGCGTGCCCGGGCCGATCGCGGCGACGGTCGCGTTGGCGAGGGCGCGGGCGTCGCGCCCCTGCTCGCGCCATCGCCTCGAAGAGCAGGTGGACGCCGTTGGGGCTGGTCAGGCAGACGAGCGCGTAGGTGTGGAGGCGCTCGACGGCGGCGCGCACCGCGTCGCCGTCCGAGCCGCGGCACGATCCGGATCGCCGGCAGCTCGACGACCTCGGCGCCGAGCGCGCGCAGCGTCGCCGCCAGCCCGCTGGCCTGGGCGCGGGCCCGCGTGACGACGACCCGGCGGCCGTGCAGCGGGCGCCGCTCGAGCCAGGCGAGCTGCCTCGCGCCGCGCCGCCACCGGCGCCGACGACGATCAGCGGCCGGGGCGCCGATCCGCTCGCGCTCGACGGCCTCGGCGATCGTCCGCCAGGGTGGCGACCACCGTGCGCTGGCCGTCCATCGTGCCGCGCTCGATCGCCGCCGCCGGCTCGCCGCGGGTCGCGCCCGGCGGCGATCAGCGCCGCGGCGTTCCCGGCCAGCCGCTTGACGCCCATGTAGAAGACGAGCGTGCCCGGGAAAGCGGGCGAGCGCCTCCCAGTCGATCGCGGTCTCGTCCTTCTCCGGGTCCTCGTGACCGGTGACGAAGGCGACCGCCGAGGCATCGTCGCGGTGGGTGACGGGGATCCCGGCGTAGGCGGGGGCGGCGACCCCCGCGGTGACCCCCGGCACGACCTCGAACTCGATCCCGGCGGCGCGCAGCGCCTCGCCCTCCTCGCCGCCGCGGCCGAAGACGAAGGGGTCGCCGCCCTTCAGCCGGACCACGCTGCGTGCCGCCGCGCGCCGCCTCGATCAGCCGCTCCTCGATCTCGCTCCTGGGGAACGGACGGCTTGCCGGGTGCCTTGCCGACGTAGACGAGCTCGGCGTCGTCGCGGGCGCCGTCGAGCGCGCCGGCGGGGATCAGGCGGTCGTGGAAGATCGACATCCGCGCCGCGATCAGCTCGAGCGAGCGCGCGGTCATCAGGCCCGGGTCGCCGGGGCCGGCACCGACCAGGTAGACGACTCCGGGGCGCGCGCTCATCGCCGAGGACCGTAGCGCCGGCTCAGCCGCGCGCGGCGCGCTCGAGCAGCTCGGCCGCGCCGGCCGCGAGCAGGCGCTCGGCGAGCTCGTCGCCGGCCGGCGCCGGCGCCTCGCCCGCCGGCCTCGACCTCGTCGCGGATCCACTCGCTGCCGTCAGGGAGGCCGACGAAGGCCGCCATCCCGAGCTTCCCGCTGCCCGATCTCGGGCGTGGACGCCGATCGGGGTCGTGCAGTCGGCCGCCGAGGCGGGCCACCACCGTGCGCTCCGCGGTCAGCTCGGCAAGCGCGCCCGCCGTCGCTGAGCGCCCGCCGGCCGCGTCGCGGGCGGCCTCGTCGTCGGCGCGGGCCTGCAGGACCAGGGCGCCCTGTCCGGGGGCCGGGGTCATGCGGCCGCCGTCGAGGCGCGAACGCGATCTCGCCGCCGCGGCCGAGGCGGCGCAGCCCGGCGGCCGCGAGGACGATCCCGTCGAGGTCCCCCTCGGCGAGGCGCCGCAGGCGGGTGTCGACGTTGCCGTGCAGCTCCTCGACCCTGCAGGTCGGGCGCTGGCGGCGAGCAGCTGGGCGCGGCGGCGCAGGCTGGCGGTGCCGACCCGGGCGCCCTCCGCGACCTCGTCGAGGGAGCCCGCCTCGCCGATCCAGGCGTCGGCGGCGTCCTCGCGCTCGGGCACTGCCGGCGATCACCAGCCCCTCGGCGACCTCCACCGGCAGGTCCTTGGCCGAGTGGACGCCGATCTCGGCCTCGTCCCGCGAGCAGCGCTCGCTCGACCCCGCGCACGAAGCGGGCCTTGTCGCCGGGCTCGCCGTCGGAGGTGACGGCGACCAGCTCGGCGCCGCCGAGCAGCTCCGCGACCTACCCGGCCTGGGCGAGCGCCAGCGCGCTTCCCCTGCGTGGCGATCCGCAGCGCCACGGTCCTCAGGACCGCGTCGCTGCGGCGAATCGGGGTGACGCTGGCGTCCGACTCGGAGACGGGCGCGGTTCCCGCGTCGAGGCCGAACAGCTCGCGCAGCGCGTTGACGTAGCAGGTAGGCCTCGTCGCCGCCGGCGGCGCGCTTGAGGCGCAGCGTCGGCTCGTGCAGCATCCGGCTCGCGATCGCCCGCGCCATCTTCTCGAGGCGCTCGCGATCGCCCGCGGAGATCGCCTCCCAGCGGCCGTCGTTCTCGGCCAGCACCCGCCGCACGACCTCGTCGGCCCGCTCGCGCAGCGAGGCGACCGTCGGCACCACCTCGAGCGAGGAGAGCCACGACTCGAACTGCGCCTGCTCGGCGCCGAGGATGGTCTCGGCCCGGCGGCGCCTCCGCCTCGCGGCCGCTCGCGTTGCGCTCGACGATCGCCTGCACGTCGTCGACGTCGTGCAGGGAGACTCCCGTCACCTCGCGACAGGCGGGCTCGACGTCGCGCGGTACGGCGATGTCGACGATCAGCAGCGGTCGGCCCGTACGGTCCGCCATCACGTGCTCGAGGTCGTCGCGCTCGACGATGTGGTGCGGGGAGTGGGTCGCCGAGACGACGATGTCGGCGGCCTCGAGCTGTGCCGGAAGCTCGTCGAAGCGCACCGCGTGCCCGCCGAAGCGCTGCGCCAGGCCGATCGCCCGGTCGTAGTGGCGGTTGGCGATGAAGACCGTCTCGACACCCTTGGCGGCGAGGGCGCGGGCGACCAGCTCGGCGGTCTCGCCGGCGCCGATCACCAGCACGCGCCGCTCGGCGAGGTCGCCGAGGCTGCGCTGGGCCAGCTCGACCGCGACCGAGGAGATCGAGAGCCCCTTCTCGCTGATCCCGGTCTCGTCGCGGGCGCGGCCGCCGGCGGCGAGCGCGCCGCGGAAGAGGCGGTTGAGGATCGGGCCGGTGGCGCCCTCGACCAGCGCCAGCTCGTAGGCGCGCTTGACCTGGCCCTGGATCTCGGCCTCGCCGAGGATCATCGAGTCGAGGCCGGCGGTGACCCGGAAGAGATGGCGGGCCGCGTCGCCGGCCCGCAGCGAGTAGAGGTGCCCGACCAGCTCGGTCGGGCGGATGTCAGCCTGGCGGGCGAGCACGCCGAGCGCCGCCGACTCGGCCTCGACCGGATCCGCGGCGACCAGGTAGAGCTCGGTCCGGTTGCAGGTCGAGATCGCGGCCGCCTCGTGGACGGCATCGCCGGCGGTCAGCTCGGCGAGGACCCCGACCGCGCGCCCCTCGGTCAGCGCCAGCCGCTCGCGCAGCTCCAGCGGCGCGGTCTTGTGGGAGACGCCGAGGGCGAGCAGCTCGGACATCTAGCTCCTCATCTCCTCGGCGACGCGGTCGACCTGGCGGCCCCGGTCGGGGGTCTCCGAGGGCGCGTCCTCGTCGCGCCGCTCGGCGAAGCTCGGCGAGCTCGCGCAGCTCGCGACTCGATCCGCGGCCAGCTTCGCGGCCATGATCGAGACGTAGATCAGGATCAGGACCACGAAGACGACGTAGGCCCCGGCGACGTACTTGCCCGCCTCGTCGAGCGGCAGGCGCGCGGCATCAGCTCAGCTCCGGGGCGATCCGGGAGGGGCTGGCGGCGGCGCCCGGGGCGGGCGCGTCGAGCGCCCGGCGCAGCCGCGTCAGCTGCCCCGAGGCGCTCTTCGCCGTCAGCTCGAACGGACCAGGGTCATCCAGAGCAGGGCCATGCCCGGCGAGCGAGACGAGGAAGGTGATCCACATCTTCGTCGGCAGCCCGCCGCTCGGTGGTCGCGAAGACGCGCGGGTGGACGAGGGACTCGGCGAGCCGCACGGCGATGAAGTTGAGGGGGACGAAGGCGCCAGCCGTGATCGCGAAGACCGAGGCGTAGCGGGCCTGGCGCTCGGGGTCCTCGATCGCGTAGCGGAACGGGTAGTAGGTGGCGTAGAGGAGGAAGACGATCAGGAAGCTGACCAGGGTCGGCTCGTCCCAGACCCACCACTTGCCCCACGAGGCCTTCGCCCAGATCGAGCCGGTGATCAGCACCGCGGCGCCGAAGACGATCGAGATGTGGATCGAGACGTAGGAGAGGGCGTCGTAGCGGCGGTCGCCCGAGCGCAGGTGGAGGATCGCGTAGACGGCGGCGACGACGAAGCCGACCAGCGCGACGATCGCGAGCGGCACGTGCAGGTAGAAGATCTTCTGGATGAAGCCCTGGTCGGCGTCGTTCGGCGCGTAGAAGAAGACCAGGCCGAGGGCGAGGCCGATCGTCGCGACGGTGGCGATCGAGAGCGCTTTGAGGCCTTTCCGTACATCGCAGGCGGGCGTGCGGGGCGGCCGGGTCAGTCCTCGAGGAGGAAGTCGAAGACGGCGTATCCGACCAGGAGGAACACCAGATCGTATAGACCGAGCACCGCCAGCCAGGTGCCGAAACGGTCGAACTCGGGGCCGCCCGCCTCCAGCAGCGGCTCCGAGGCGCCGGTCGCGGCGATCATCAGCGGGACGACGAGCGGCAGCAGCAGGAGGGGCACGAGCAGGTCGCGGGCGCGGGAGTTGACGGCCATCGAGGAGATCAGCGCCCCGGTCGCGGCCAGCCCGAGGTCGGCGAGCGCCAGGACCAGGCAGAGGGGCGGGAGCGCGGCGGCCGAGTCGAGGAAGAAGAGGGCGAAGACCGGGCACCGTGATCGCCTCGAGCACCACCAGGTAGGCGACCAGCGCGGTCGCCTTCGCCGCCAGCAGGACGGTGCGGTCGATCGGCGCGAGGCGGATCGCGTCGAAGCCGCCCTCCTCGCGCTCGGCGACGAACAGGCGGTTGACGCCGAGGATCCCGGCGAAGAGCAGGGTGGCCCAGAGCACCCCCGCGGCGAGGCTGCCGGAGAGGCTCGTGCGGTCGAGCGCGTAGCGGAAGATGACGAAGGTCGTCACCGCGAAGAGGGCCATCGCCGGCAGCGAGCGCAGGGTCCGCAGCTCCGAGCGCAGGTCCTTGGCCAGGATCGCCCGGAAGGCCACCGTCGCCGGGGTCGGCCGCAGCGGCTCGGCGCGGGCGCTCATGCCGGCGCCCCCACGGAGGCGGTGCGCGCCTGCTCGGGGTCGAGCTCGGCCGCCGGGCCCTCGCGGACGGTGACTCCGCCGTGGCCGAGGACCAGGGCCCGGTCGGCGCCGGGAAGGGCCCGTTCGGGGTCGTGGGTCACGAGCACCCGGGTCAGACCGAGGCCGGGGCCGATCAGAGCGCGGGCGAGCTCCCGCCCTTCGCTGTCGAGGTGGGCATCGGGCTCGTCGAGGAGGAGGAGGGCGGGCTGGTGGAGGACGGCGCGGCAGATCGCGAGCCGCTGCCGCATCCCGGCGGAGAGGTCGGCGGTGCGGTCGTCGGCGCGGCGGTCCATGCCGACCGCCTCGAGCAGGGCGCCGATGCGCCGCCGCGCATCGGCCTCCCCGATCCCGTGCAGCGCCGCGTGGAAGGCGAGGTTCTCGCGTCCGCTCAGGTCGCGGTAGAGGAGGGGCTCGTGGCCCAGGTAGCCGACCCGGCCGCGCAGCTTCCAGGCCTCGCGCGGCAGGACGCAGCCGAGCACATGCGCCTCGCCGCCGCCGGGACGGAGCAGGGTGGCGAGAATCCTCAGCAGGGTCGTCTTGCCGGCGCCGTTGGGACCGAGGACGACCAGCGACTCACCCTCGCCGAGGACGAGGTCGAGGTCGCGGAGCGCCGGGCGCTCGCCGAAGTCGCGCCGCAGGCCGTTCAGTTCGATCGCGTTGGCCACGATCCGGATTGTCGCTGTCCGCGCCCTCGTTGGCGGGACGGTCGCGCCCAGGCCGCTCCTCTGCTTCCCTTTGCGGAGGCATGCTCCGCGCCCTCGTCCTCCTGATCGCCGCCGCTGCCGCCGGCCCGGGCGCCGGCGTCGCGACCGACTCCGCGCCCTCCCCGGACCCCAACGCCGTGCAGGCGTCGCGCTCGGCGATCGACTGGCGGCCCTCGCTCGCCCTCGGCGAGCCGCATGCGAACGGGCGCCTGGTGGGCGGCGTGCGCCTACCGGCGGAGGGACCCGACTGGGTCACCTGGGACCCGATCCGCCACCGCGTCCCGAACCGCGGCTGGCGCCGCTGGGGGACCGACAGTCTGCTGCGCGTGCTGCTGCGGGTGGGAAGGCAATACAGGGCGGCCAACCCCGGGGCGCCGCGGCTGACGATCGGCGACCTGAGCAGGCCCCACGGCGGCGACTTCGGTCCGCGATTCGGCGGGATCGGGCACGCCTCCCACCAGAACGGCCTCGACGCCGACGTCTACTACCCCCGCCTCGACGGCGCCGAGCGCGCCCCGCGCCGTGTCGGCCAGATCGACCTCGAGCTCGCCCAGGACCTCGTGCGACGCTTCGTCGCCGCCGGCGCCCAGTTCGTCTTCGTCGGCCCGAGCACCGGGTTGCGGGGGCCGCGCCGGGTGGTCCAGACCCTGGTCCACCACGACGATCACATGCACGTGCGCCTGCGCAACCCGCTGCCGCTCTGGATGCGTCTGGGTGGCTAGCGCCCGTTGCGGCGCTTGCGCACCATCCGCACCCCGAGCTTGGTCAGGGGGCCGATGCCGTCCCTGAGCGCCTCGAGCCGGTCGCCGTTGCGGCCGTAGAGGACGCGAGCCGAGGAGCGCATCGCGTCGGCGAGGGTGCGGTCGTAGGGATGCCACCAGAAGTTGCGGGTGAGTCCGGGCTCCCAGGTCAGCAGCTTGATGTTCGTGCACTCGTAGAAGCCGAACTTGGAATGCGACCGGCCCAGCCCGGAGTGCTTGACCCCGCCCCAGGAGCACTGGCAGGCGCCGTGGGTGAATGAGTGGTCGTTGACCCAGACCATCCCCGCCTCGATGCGGGCGGCGAGCCGCTCGCCCTTCTGGCGGTCCTTGGTCCAGACCGAGGCGCCGAGGCCGAACTCGGAGTCGTTGGCCAGCTCGACCGCCTCCGCCTCGCTGTCGACGACGACGACCGGCAGTACCGGCCCGAAGATCTCCTCGCGCATGATCCGCATCTCGTGGTCGACCCCGGTGAGGACCGTGGGGGCGATGAACTTGCCGGCGAGCCCGTCCACCTCGGCGGGCCCGCCGCAGCGCAGCTCCGCTCCGGAAGAGACCGCGTCCTCGACCAGGTCGACGACGAGGTCGTACTGGTCCTCGGAGGTCATCGGCCCGATCTCGGTGTCCCAGGCGACAGGGTCGCCGAGCCGCAGCTCGCGGGCGCCGCGGACGACCCCCTCGATGAACGGCTCGGCGACCTCGCGCAGGACGTAGACGCGCTCGATCCCCGAACAGGTCTGGCCGGAGTTGGCGAAGCCGCCCCAGAGCGCGCCCGAGATCGCGTTGTCGAGGTCACAGTCGGCGCAGACGATCATCGGGTCCTTGCCGCCGAGCTCGAGCACCGAGCCCTTCAGGTTCCGGGCGCAGACCTCGCCGACCTTGCGGCCGACCTCGACCGAGCCCGTGAAGAAGATCTTCCCGGCGCTCGACTTGCAGAGGGCGTCACCGATACGCCCGCCGCCGTGGACCGTGCGGACGAGGCCCTCGGGGAAGCCCGCCTTGTCGAACACCCGGCGGATCTCCTCCCCCAGCAGCGGGGTCAGGCTGGCCGGCTTCAGCACGACGCCGTTGCCGGCCATCAGCGCGATCGCCACCTCGCCGAACGGGATCGACCAGGGGTAGTTCCACGGCGCGATCACCCCGACCACGCCGATCGGCTCGTAACGGAACTTGCTGCGCTTGGTGACGAAGAACTTCTGCGGGTAGCGGATCTTCTCGTCGGCGAGGATCTCCGGGCCCGCGTCGGCGCACCAGTGCAGCGCGTCCACGGTCGGCAGCAGCTCCATCGTGTAGGCCTCGTTGATCGCCTTGCCCTGCTCCATCGCGAGCAGCTCCGCCATGTCGTCGATCTCGTCGAGGAGGGCGTCGGCGGCGCGGCGCATGTACTCGGCGCGGCTCGCGAGCGTCAGCTCGGCCCAGGCCGGCTGCACCCGGGCGACGTCGTCGACGACCTTCTGCACCTGGCCGGGGGTGATCGTCTCGACCGAGCCGACAAGCTCGCCGGTCGCAGGGTTGAAGGACTCGAGCACCTTCGCCGGCCGCTTCGCGGCGGGCTTCTTGGGCTTCGCCCCGGAGGCCGCTTCCATGCGCCGATTCTATGCGCCGGGCGGCGGGACGGGCGAGGCAGGGAGCCGGGGCGGGCATCCCTGCCCGCCCCGGCCTGTCCCCCCTCCGCACAAGATGCGGCGGCCGGAGGCCCCCAGTCAAGGCCTCCGGCCGGCCAACTTGCATCGGCTCCCTGGCTAGCTCGCCTTGAAACCGATCCCTAGAACACCGAACGCCGGGGCGAAGTTGTGGCTCTCAGCTCTCCTTGCCGAGGGCCCTGCGCAGCTCCGCGAGGCGGCGACCCAGCTCGGCCTCGAAGCCGCGGTCGGGGGGCTCGTAGAAGCGGCGGCCCTCGAGACCCTCGGGCATCAGCTGCTGGTCGACCACCCCCGCCGGGTCGTCATGCGGATAGCGGTAGCCCGTGCCGCGCCCGAGCTTGGCCGCACCGGGGTAGTGGGCGTCGCGGAGGTAGGAGGGCGGCGCCGCGGCCCCGTGCTCGCGCACCTCGCGCATGGCCGCGCCGATCGCCATCGTCGCCGCGTTCGACTTGGGCGCCAGCGCCAGGTAGGCCGCCGCCTGGGCCAGGTTGAGGGCGCACTCGGGCATCCCCACCCGGTCCACGGCCCGGGCGGCGGCGTCGGCGACGAGCAGCGCCCGCGGGTCGGCGTTGCCGATGTCCTCGGAGGCGAGGATGACCATGCGGCGGGCGAGGAAGCGGGGATCCTCGCCGCCCTCCAGCATCACGGCCAGGTAGTAGATCGAGGCGTCGACGTCGGAGCCGCGGGTGGCCTTGATCCAGGCCGAGATGTAGTCGTAGTGGCGGTCTCCCTGGCGGTCGTAGTCGATCGCCTTGCGCTGGAGCGCGTCCTCGACCGTCTCGACCCCGATCTCCCCGCCGCGCTCGGCGACCAGCTCGGCGGCGCGCTCGAGGCCGGAGAGGGCGACCCGGGCGTCCCCTCCGGAGCGCTCGGCGAGCATCGCGATCGCCGGCTCGCCGATCGGGGGCGGCTCCTCGAGGCCGCGCTCGCGGTCGGCGAGTGCCCGGCGAACCAGCTCCTCCACCTGTCCGGGCTCCAGCGGCCGCAGCTCGTAGATCTGGGCGCGGGAGAGAAGCGCCGAGTTCACCTCGAAGTAGGGGTTCTCGGTGGTGGCGCCGATCAGCGTGAGCAGGCCCTCCTCGACGGCGGGCAGGAGCGCGTCCTGCTGGGCCTTGTTGAAGCGGTGGATCTCGTCGAGGAAGAGGATCGTGCCCCTCCCCGAAGTCTGCCGGCGTTCGCGGGCGCGCCCGATCACCGCGCGGATCTCGGCCCGGCCGGCGTTGACCGCCGACTCCTCCTCGAATGCGGCGTCGGCGCCGCGGGCGGCGATCCGCGCCAGGGTGGTCTTGCCGGAGCCGGGCGGCCCGTAGAGGATCGCGCTGTGCGGGCGGCCGGCTTCGATCGCGGTGCGCAGAGCCGAGCCCGGTCCGAGGATGTGCTCCTGCCCGATCAGCTCCTCCAGCGTTCGCGGACGCATCCGCACCGGCAGCGGCGCATCGGCGGCCGCAACCGCCTCGCCGGTCCCCTCGGGCTCGCCGGTGTCGAAGAGCTGCTCGGCCATCGGCCTGAGTATGAAGTCGGCGGGGACCGGAACGCGCCCGGCGCTAGTTTGCCCTGCCCGTGAGTCCCGCCGAGCTCGTCCTGGTCGTCGTCTGGTCCTTTGCCGTCTCCTTCGCCGGGGGCGCGGTCGGCCTCGTCCTCGGCAACCTGCGGCTGCCGGTGATCGTCCTCGTCGGCTCGAGCGCGGCTGCCGCCGCGGGCGCCAACGTCGCGATCTCCGGAGCCGCGGCGCTGACCGCGGCGATCGCCCACTGGCGGGGCGGCCGGCTGAGCTGGCGCCTGTTCGCCTGGATGGCCCCCACCTCGTTCGCGGGCGCCGTCGCCGGCGGCCTGATCGCCGGCGTCCTGCCGGAGAGGCTTCTGCTCGGCCTGATCGCGGTCGTCGTCCTCTACGGCGCCGTCGAGGTCGCCCGCTACCGGCGCCCGGCCGGCGACGGCGACGGGATTCCCACCCGGCGCGACCTGCTCGTCAACGCGGCCCTGGTCGGCTTCGGTGTCGGCGTCCTCGGCGGTCTGGTCGGGCTGATCCTCGGCTCGCTGCGACTCCCTGCGCTGGTCAAGTACGCGGGGTCGGTCCCCATGCCGCGGTCGGCACCAACGCCGCCGTCGGCATGGTGGTCGGCCTCGGCGGTCTGCTCGGACACCTGCCGAGCGGTGTGGACTGGGAGATCCTCGCCGTCGGCGCGGCCGCCGCCATGCCCGCCGCCTACCTCGGGGCCCGCTTCACCGGCCGGCTCGACGAGCACGAGCTGCTGCGGGCGATGGCGGCTGTGCTGGTGGTCAGCGGGCTGGCGATGCTGGGCCAGGCGATCCTCGGCTGAGGACCACGTTTCTCTACTGTGGGCCCATCGAGGGAGCGACCGCCAGCGAGCGAGGTTCGGGCGTCGGGGCCGAGGCCGTCGCGCTCCTGCGGCGGCTGATCACGTTCAACACCGTGAACCCGCCCGGCAACGAGGGGGAGGCGCAGCGGTTCCTCGCGGGCCTGCTCGATGAGGCGGGGTGGGAATGCGAGCTGCTCGCGCAGCTGCCCGAGCGGCCCAATCTCGTCGCCCGTCTGCGCGGCGAGCGCGCCGGGCCCGAGCCTGGCCCTGATCTCGCCACGTCGACACCGTGCCCGCGGACCCCGCCGAGTGGACCCGGGATCCCTGGGGCGGCGATCTCGACGGCGGCTACGTCTGGGGGCGCGGCGCGCTCGACATGAAGGACCAGGTCTCCTCGGAGACCGCCGCCTGCCTCGCCCTCGGCCGCGACGGGTGGCGGCCGGCCCGCGGCGACCTCCTCCTGATCGTCACCGCGGACGAGGAGACCGGCGCCCATCACGGCGCCCAGTGGCTCTGCGAGGAGCGCCCCGACGACGGTGCGCTGCGAGATGGTCGTCAACGAGGGCGCCGGGCGAGGCGATCGACTTCGACGGGCGGCGCCTGCTTCACGCTCGCGGTCGGCGAGAAGGGCGTGTTCCGCTTCCGCGTCAGCGCCGACGGGGTCGCCGGCCACGGCTCGATCCCGGGCGTCGGCGACAACGCCCTGCTCGAAGCTCGGCCCGGCGCTGGAGCGGCTGCGCGAGCAGCCGCCGCCGGAGACGACCCCCGACACCGCGCTCTTCCTCGAGCGCCTGCTCGGCGAGGTCCCCGCCGACCTCGGCGCGGCGCTGGAGCGGATCCGGGCCGAGGACCCGTTGCTGGCGACCCTGCTCGCCGAGCCGATGCTGGGCGTGACCGCTGACGCCGACGATGGCGAGCGGCTCGGGCAAGCCAGAACGTCATTCCCTCCCACGCCGAGATCCTCGTCGACTGCCGGGTCCCGCCGGAGATGGGCGAGCGCGAGGTGCGCGAGCGGATCGACGGCCGTGCTCGGCGAGGGCGACTGTCGAGTCGAGTTCATCGAGACCGTCGTCGGCAACCGCTCCGACTTCGGCGGCCCGCTCGCCGAGGCGGTCGACGGAGTGGGTCGGCGGAGACCGAGCCGGGCGCCGAGGTGCTGCCGCTGGTCATGCCCGGGTTCAGCGACAGCCACTGGTTCCGCAAGGCGTTCGGCGCCACCGTCTTCGGCTTCTGCCCGCAGAGCGCGATGAGCCTGGCGGAGGCAGTGCCGCTCGTCCACGGCGCCGACGAGCGGGTCGCCGTCGCCGACGTCGAGCTGATGGCGGGCTTCTTCCACTGGCTGCCGCGGAGGCTGCTCGGCGATGGCTGAGCCGCTCAAGCTCGGCGGGATGGCGCTCCGCAACGGCCTGCTGATCCACGGCCCGACCCACTGGGCGGCGGCCGTGCGCGACGGCGACGGGGAGATCCAGGTCGCGCTCCGAGCGCAAGCCGCGGCTCGCGCCCGCAGCTCGCCGGCCGCGCCCCGCTGCTGCGCGGCCCGCTGAAGCTGGCGGAGGCGATGGCGGTACTGCCCCTGGTCCGCCGCCGCCTGCCCGCCGCCGGCTGCCGTTCGAGGACTGGCGGGTCCTGGCCGACCGTCGGCGGCACCCTCGCGGCGTCCGGCCTGATCCGCCGCCGGAGCGCTCCGCGGCGGCCGCGCGAGGGAGCGCTGCAGGCGATCGGCGCTCCTGCCCGCCCTGGTCGCGCTTCGCGACCGCGACCTCGCCGCCTACCACGGGGTCGAGCACAAGGCGATCGCCGCCTACGAGCAGGGCGTCGACGACCCGCGCGACGGTGCCCAAGGAGCACGACCGCTGCGGCTCCAACCTGATCGCGCCGATGATGCTGCTCTCCGCCGGGGGCACGGTGCTGCTGGAGCGCCTGGTCGAGAACCCGGGCCCGCTCGCGCGCGCCGGGGTCGGCCTCGGCGGCGCCTCGATCGCGGTCGAGATGTTCGCCTGGTCGCGACCGCCACCACGACACGGCGCTGGCCCGCGCCTTCCACACCCCGGGCCGGGAGATCCAGCGCCTGGTCGCGACCAAGGAGCCGACTCCGGAGCAGCTCGAGGTCGGCATCGCCGCGCTGGCCGAGATCCTCCGGGTCGAGCAGGCCGCTCCACCGAGCCCGACGGTCCCGAGGCCGAGCCGCCGCCTCCGCCACGTAGACTGCGCGCCCGTGTTCGGCCGCATCGACCACATCGGCGTCGCGGTCGAGGACCTCGATGCCGCGATCGCCCTCTACGAGCAGCGGCTTCGAGATGGAGGCTGGCCCACCGCGAGACCGTCGAGTCGCAGGGGGTCGAGGCCGTGCTGCTCGACGTCGGCGAGGGCCACGTCGAGCTGCTGGCGCCGCTCGGGCCCGATACCGCGGTCGGCAAGTTCCTCGAGCGCAAGGGCCCCGGACTCCATCACGTCGCCTACGCGGTCGAGGACATCGACCTCGCGCTCGAGCAGATCCGCGAGGCCGGACTCGAGCTGATCGACCAGGAGCCCCGTCAGGGGATCCGCGGCAGCAGGGTCGCCTTCCTGCACCCGCGCTCGACCGGCAGCGTCCTGACCGAGATCGTCGAACCGGCCCACGAGGAGGATCACTGATGGCAGACGCACAGCGGGTCGAGATCGGCTTCGAGGGCGGGCAGGTGGTCTCGGCGCGGCTCGGCGAAGAAGTCGCTGCGTGACCTGCGCTCGCGGCTCGGCCAGGGCGGGGGCTGGCACGACCTCGAGACCGAGGACGGCGTGCTGGCGGTCGACCTCGGCAAGATCGCCTTCCTGCGGATCGACTCGGGCGAGCACCGGGTCGGGTTCTCCAGCGAGGGCTGATGCCTGCGCGGCTGCTGCTCGCTCGCCGGGCTGGCGATCCTCGCGGCGGCGCTCTGGTGGCGCAAGCACCCCTCCGCCTGCCCCTACGGCCAGCGTTTCTGGGTCGAGGCGCCGCACCCCGGTGATCACCCGCCAGCGGCTGCGCGAGGTGCTGCGGGCCGAGAGCGGGCGAGCGGATCCTCGAGATCGGGCCCGGAACCGGCTACTACACGCTCGACATCGCCGAGTGGGTCGGCGTCGACGGCAAGGTCGAGATCTTCGACCTGCAGCAGGAGATGCTCGACCACACGATGCGCCGCGGCGGCCGAGCGCGGCCTCGCCAACGTCGAGCCGGTCCAGGGGGATGCCACCTCGCTCCCCTACGAGGACGACTGCGATGGACGCGGTCGTGCTGGTCACGGTGCTCGGCGAGATCCCCGACCGCGACGCCGCTCTGCGCGAGATCCGGCGGGTCCTGCGGCCCGGGCGGCCGGCTGGTCGTCGGCGAGCTGTTCGGCGACCCCCACTTCCGACCTTCGCCGGCCTCCGCGAGCGCTGCGCGGCGGCCGGGCTGTCCCCCGAGGAGCGCTCGGGAAGCTGGTTCGCCTACTTCGCCCGCTTCGCCGCCTAGACCGCCCGCAGCGATGAATCGGGCGCCGGGCGGCAGTCCTATCTGCGAGACCGAAGACCGATCGAAGGAGCTGGGATGAGCAAGCTGATCGTCACCGAGTTCGTCACCCTCGACGGCGTCATGGAGGCGCCCGGGGGCGAGCCGACCCACCCCCACAGCGGCTGGGTGTTCGACTTCATCAGCCCCGAACAGGAGCAGTACAAGCTCGAGGAGGCGCTCGAGGCCGAGGCGCACCTGCTCGGGCGGGTGACCTACGAGTCCTTCGCCGCCGCCTGGCCCGAGCGCAGCGGCGAGTTCGCAGACAAGATCAACTCGATGCCGAAATACGTGGTCTCGTCAACGCTCGAGGAGCCGCTCGAGTGGAACAACTCGACCCTGATCGGGGGCGACGTCGCCGACGAGGTCGGAAAGCTGAAGGCGCGGGAGGGCGGGCCGATCCTGGTCGCCGGCAGCGCGACCCTGGTGCACTCGCTGATCGAGAACGACCTTGTCGACGAGCTGCGCCTGATGGTGTTCCCGGTGGTCGTCGGCGGCGGCAAGCGGCCGTTCCCCGAGTCGAGGCAGAAGAGGGCATTCAGGCTGGCCGGCACGCGCGAGTTCGGCTCCGGCGTCGCGGTCTACACCTACGAGCCCGCCTAGCCGGGGCGCGCGTCGAGGGCGCTCCAGAGCCTCTCCTCGGCCTCCGCGCAGGCGTGGGCGGCTCTGCCGATGGCGCTCCAGAGGCGCGGCTCGGGGTCCTCGCTCTCGCTGGCGGCGAAGAACGCGCCGGCCAGCTCCGACCAGCGCTCCCCCGCTGTGGCCGCGAGCGGAGCCTCCGGGTAGCCGGCCTCCTCGAGGAAGCGCCCGTACATCGGCCGGAAGTTGCCGCCGCCGGTCCCCCGGCGCTCGATCACCTGGTAGGCGAAGCGGGCGCACCACTGCCAGTCCGGGGCGCTCTCGGGCCAGACCTCGGCCTCGGCGGCGAGGCGGCGGACGGCCGGGAGGCCGGCGAACTCCCCCCACTCGGGCTCGAGCATCTCGCGGGCCGCCCTCGCGACCGCGGCAGGGATCGCCTCGCGCAGGTCGCCGCCGCCCGCGGTGACCGTGAACATGTGGCCGGCCAGCGGGTAGGCGGGGTGCGAGCCGTGGCGGGCAATGGCGAGGTTCTCGATCCTGGTCGTCTGCAGGTCCTCGAAGCCGGTGTCGGAGAGGAAGGCGTTCTCGGCGTCGTAGCCGGCGAGCACCACCGCGTGGCCCGGGAAGTGGGCCGAGCGGCCGTAATGGTCGAGGTAGTAGAGGTCGGTGAGGAGGAGGGCCGGGCGCCCAGCGTCGACCTCGGCGCGCGCCGCCTCCCAGGCCTCCTCCCCGGGCTCGAAGGTGCGCATCTCGAGGGTGCCGCCGGTCAGCTCGCGGAAGTTCTCCTCGAGGCGCGCCACCCGTCCGTTGAACCAGCGGGTCGGCGAGCTGTCCTCGAGGGTGAGGTAGTAGAAGCACGCGCCGGCGCCGAGGCCGAGGGCCATCTCCTCGCTGATCTCGGTGCCCGCGAAGGCGAGCAGGTTGCGGAGCGCGGTCGAGCCGCAGTGGTTGCCGGGATGGTGGCGGTAGCCGGGCACCATCACCGGCTCGGTCGTCGTCGACATCGCCGGGATTGTGCCGCAGACGCCTAGGCGCCCGCGGCGGCCCGCAGCCGCAGGTACTCGGCGCGCTCGCGGAAGCTGGTCCTCATCTCCGCGGTCAGCTCGTCGAGGAACTCGCGCCGGTAGATCTCGTCGGTGAGCATCGAGATCGCGAAATAGAGCCCGGTGAAGGCCGCGATCGCCCCCGAGACGCGCAGGAGCTCGGTCGTGATCGTCAGCGGGTTGCCGCCGATCTCGAAGCTGACCAGCTCGTCGCCCGGGGTGCCGATCCAGCCGCGCAGGATCTCGGCGTCGATCGTCAGCATCCCGAAGACGACGAAGAAGGCGCCGACGGCGAGGCTGACGAGGAGCACCTGGAGGGCCTGGCTGACGAAGAGGACGAGGCCGACGTTGACGCGCTGGCGCCCGTTCAGCGGCGGCCCCCCCTCGCCGGCCTCGCGCTCGAGCCGGCCGACCTCGCCGGGAAGCCTGGCGCCGAGGAAGACGACGCCGAGCAGGACGAACATGCCGACGAGGATCCCGTAGTTGAGGTCGGGGCTCTGCGAGAAGACCTCCCAGATCTCGGTCGTCGGGAAGATCAGGATCGAGAACAGCAGGAGCAGCGGCACCGCCTTGCTGAGCAGGTCGATCGAGGAGGCGAGCTGGCCGAAGAAGCGGCCGCCGACCCAGCGCACGATCGAGACCAGGCCGAACCCGACCACGCCGAGGATCAGGCCGAGCAGGAGCAGGTTGGCCGCGGCGGTCACCAGGGCGCTCTTCCACTGCCCGCCGAAGACGACCGGAAGGATCGCCGGCACGAGCACGAAGCCCGTCAGCTCGGCCCAGCCCACCGTGCGGGGCAGCGAGCGGAAGGGCCGGCGGCGGGCCCTGTTCGAGACGCCGATCGCGGCAAGCAGGATCGCCAGCGCGCCGAGGACGGCGGCCGCGTTGGCGGCCAGGCCCCACTCGAGGTCGATCGCGCCGAGCATCTCGCCGAAGAAGACGAGCCCGAGCAGCGGCACGGCGCGGTTGAAGATGTCGGTGGCGGGCGAGTAGCCCTCGATGAAGAGGGGTAGCCCGGCCCGGCGGAAGCGGCTCTCGTAGGCGCTTTGGTCGGCCACGCCCCCTGGATTTCAGTTGGCGCGGCGGACGGCGCGGCGGCCACGGCTAGATTCCCCCTCCTGAACCGCCCGCCGACAATCGCCCTGATCGCCAACCCCGGGTCGGGCTCCGGGGATGCCCACGAGGTGGCCGGCCGCCTGCGCGACGCCGGGGCCGAGGTCCGCGAGTTCGGCCTCGGCGAGGCCGATGAGGCGGTGCGCTCGGGCGCGGGCCGCCTCGTCGTCGCCGGCGGCGACGGGTCGATCGCGCCGGCCGCGGCCACGGCGGGCGTCGCGGGGATGCCGCTGGCGGTCGTCCCGATCGGCACCGCCAACGACTTCGCCCGCGCGACCGGCCTGCCCGCCGACGTCGAGGAGGCCTGCCGCCTCGCGGTGGAGGGCGGGAAGACGCGACCCCTCGACCTGGGACGGATGTCGCGGCGCCCGTTCGTCAACGTGGCCAGCCTCGGCCTCGCCCCCGCCGCAGCCCGCCGCGCCAAGGGGCTGAAGCGCGCGCTCGGGCCGTTCTCCTACGCGGTCGGGGCGGTGCGCGCCGGTGTCGCGGCGGAGCCCGTCGAATGCTCGGTCCGCTGCGCGGGGGAGGAGGTCTTCGCCGGCGCCGCCTGGCAGGTGACCGTCGCTTGCAGCGGCGCCTTCGGCGGCGGCTCCTCGGTTCCCGCGCGGCCGGGCGCCCTCGACCTGGTGGCGATCGAGTCGGGCTCGCGCGCGAAGCTGGCCTGGCGCGCGTTCGGCCTCCGCAGCGGCAGGATCGGGCAGCAGGACGGGGTGCGCACCCACCGCTGCGCGCAGGTGGAGGTCGTGGTCGCCGAGGGAACTCCAGTGGAACGTCGACGGCGAGGTTGTTCGCACGGGTCCCGTCTCCTTCGAGGTCGAGCCGTCGGCCTTCGAGCTGGTGGTCCCGTGAGGTTGCGCCGGGACGATCCCTCGCCGCGGGAGCGGCTGCGGCCCTACGCCTTCCCCGCCGCCGTCGCCGCCGGAGTCGTGGGCTGGTACGTCGGCGACAGCCTCCGCCACCGCCGCGAGGGCGCCTTCGGCTACGAGCTGGTCGGCGGGGTCGAGGTCTCCTCGCCGGACTTCATGCGGGCGTCGGAGGCGCTCACGGTCGCGCCGGTGACGGAGGGCAACGAGGCCGAGCTGCTGATCAACGGCGACCGCATCTTCCCGGCGATCATCGAGACGATCGAGGCTGCCCGGGAGACCCTCAACCTCGAGACCTACGTCTACTGGCGCGGCGACATCTCGCGCGATATCGCTCGGGCGGTGTGCGCCCGCGCCGAGGCGGGCGTCGAGTGCAAGGTGCTGCTCGACGCGCTCGGCTCGGCGCAGATGGAGCGGTCGCTGATCGGCGAGATGGAGCAGGCGGGGGTGAAGGTGCACCGCTTTCGCCCGCCGAAGCTCTACACCGTCAACCGCCTCGCCAACCGCAGCCACCGCCGGGTGCTCGTCGCCGACGGCAGGGTCGGCATGACCGGCGGGGTGGGGATCGCCGCCGAATGGACCGGCGACGCCGACGACCCGGACCACTGGCGCGACACCCACATCCGCGTGCGGGGACCGGTCGTGCGCGGGATGCAGGGCGCCTTCGCCGAGCACTGGCTGGAGGCGACCGGAGAGGTCCTCGGCGGAGAGAGGTACCTGCCCGAGCTCGGGCCGGTCACCGACGGGGGGCCGATGCAGTTCGTCCGCTCCAAGGCCGGGGTCGGCGACACCAACGTCGAGGCGCTCTATTACCTCGCGATCGCCTCCGCCGACCGCTCGATCGACCTGACCGCGGCGTACTTCGTGCCGCGCCCCGCCTTCGTCGACGCGCTCGCGGAGAGCGCCGAGCGCGGCGTGGCGGTCCGCATCCTGGTGCCGGGCCCGCACATCGACAAGGGATTCGTGCGGCTCGCGGGGCGGGCGGCCTACGAGGCGCTGCTCGACGCGGGGGCGGAGATCTGGGAGTACCAGGCGACGATGCTGCACGCGAAGACGATGGTGGTCGACGGCGCCTGGTCCTCGGTCGGCTCGGTCAACTTCGACAACCGCTCCTTCCAGCTCCACGACGAGGCCACCCTCGGGATCTGGGACGAGCACTTCGCCGGGCTGCTGACGGAGAGCTTCGAGGCCGATCTCGAGCGCTCGGAGAGGATCGACGCCGGGCGCTTCAAGGACCGCTCGGCGCTGCACCGCGCCCAGGAGGCGGCGATGAAGGTCGTCCGCCGCGAGCTCTGCCGCCCTATCCTGCCGCGGATGCTGAGGCGCTTCCGGCCCGTGAGGAAGACCCGCCGGGCGATCCTGATCGAGAAGACGAAGGGCCCCGCCTCGTGGCCGGGGGCCGCCGACCAGGCCCTGCTCAGGTTCCTGCGGACGCGGGGCCACGACCCGGTCACCGAGACCGCGATGAAGGGCGCTCGGCCTCAGCGGCGAGTACGGCGCCGTCTGGATGGCGATCGGCGCCGGCGCCGCGGCCGGGGACCGCCGCCGCCGCTGCCGCTGGCTCGTCGCCGCCCTCGTCGCCCCTGCGGCGATCGTCCTCAACTACGCGCGTGAAGCGGGCGGTCGGGCCGGCAGCGGCCGGTGATCACGGACCATCCCGCCGCTCGGCGAGGCGCCGAGCAGCTCACCTTCCCCTCCGCCCACGCGACCTCCTCGTTCGCCGGCGCCGACGGCGATGGCCGGGTCGAGCCCGGCGCCAGGCGCGCCGCTCTACGCTGCTCGCCGCCGCGATCTGCGCTCGGCCGTCCCTACCTGGGCATGCACTACCCCTCCGACGTCCTCGCCGGCGCCGCCCTCGGCGCTCGTCCTCGGCAGCTGGCTCCGCTGCCGCGGGAGCGGCCGAGACGAGCGCATCAGCGAGCGGCCGCAGGCGACTCCGCCCGAACCGGCACCTGTAGCGCCCCGCGTGAAGGTCGGGATCGTCGGGCTTGCCGAACGCCGGCAAGTCGACCCTCTTCAACGCCCTGACCAAGGGCGGCGCCCAGACCGGCGACTACCCGTTCACGACGATCGAGCCGAACGTCGCGATCGCCCAGGTCCCCGACGAGCGGCTCGAGCAGGTCGCCGAGACGGTCGGCAGCTCGGAGCTGGTCCCGGCGACGATCTACTTCCACGACATCGCCGGCCTGGTCAAGGGGGCCTCGGAGGGGGAGGGGCTCGGCAACCGGTTCCTCGCCTCGATCCGCGAGACCGACGCGATCTGCCACGTCGTCCGCTGCCACGGCGACGCCGGCGTGCCCCACCCCGACGGCCGCGTCGACCCGCTCGCCGACATCGAGACGATCGAGACCGAGCTGGTGCTCGCCGACTACGAGCAGGTCGAGCGCCGGCTCGAGCGGGTCGGCAAGCAGGCGAAGTCGGGCGACGCCGGAGGCGATCGCCGAGCGCGACTGGCTGCGAGCAGGTGCACGAGGCGCTCGCCGCCGGGCCGCCCGGCGCGCTCGGTCCCGGTGCCCGAGGCCGCGCCGGACGCGGCCGAGGCAACCTGCAGGCGCTGACCTCGAAGCCGATCCTCTACGTCGCCAACGTCGACGAGGGCGACGCCGAGGTCCCGGCCGGCGGTCGCGCGCCCACGCCGAGGCGGTCGGCGCCGGCGTGGTCGCGGTCAGCGCCCGGATCGAGGGCGAGCTGGCCGAGCTCGACCCGGCCGAAGCGGAGGAGATGCGCGAGTCCTACGGGGTCGAGGGCTCCGGCCTGGAGCGCCTCGTCCGCGCCGCCTACGACCTGCTCGACCTGATCACCTTCTTCACCGCCGGCGAGGACAAGGAGGCGGTGCGCGCGGCCGCTGCGCCGCGGCGCCACCGCCTGGGAGGCGGCGGGCACGATCCACACCGAGATCCAGGAAGCCTTCGTCAAAGCCGAGGTCGATCGGCTGGGAGGAGCTGGTCGAGTGCGGCGGCTACGCCGCCGCCCGCGACCGCGGCCTGCTGCGGATCGAGGGCCGCGACTACGTCGTCGCCGACGGCGACGTGATCACGATCAAGGTCTAGGACGGCCCGGCGACTGGCGGTAGTGTCGCGCATGGACGAAGGCGCGCGGTTTCCCGGGGTGGCCGCGCAAGGCCGGCCACTACGAGAGCTTCTACATCAAGGCCTGCCGGCCCGGCGGCGGCCAGGGGATCTGGATCCGCCACACCGTCCACAAGCGGCCCGGGGCCGAGCCCAACGCCTCGATCTGGTTCGTCGCTCTTCGACCGCGAGGCGCGACGGGCCGCGGGCGACCAAGGTGACGGTGCCGGCGGCCGAGCTCTCGGCGCCCGGCCGGCGTCCTGGATCCGGGTCGCCGGCGCCGAGATCGGGCCGGGCCGGGCCGACGGGCTCGGTCGACACCGACGCGCTCGACGGCCGGCTGGGAGCTGACCTTCGCCGGCGACGCCGAGCCCTGCAAGTACCTGCCGGCCGACTGGCTCTACGAGGCGCCGCTGCCGAGGACCAAGTTCGTCGCCCCCTATCCCGAACGCCCGCTTCAGCGGCCGGCTCGAGATCGACGGCGAGCGACGATCGAGCTCGACGGCTGGCCGGGGATGATCGGCCACAACTGGGGCACCGAGCACGCCGAGCGCTGGGTCTGGCTCGAGGGCACCGGCTTCGACGGACGCGCCGGACGCCTACTTCGACGCCGGCGCGGCGCGGATCAGGCTCGGCCCCTGGACGACCCCCTGGATCCCCTCCGGGATGCTCGTCCTCGACGGCGAGCGCGCACCGCCTCGGCGGCCTCGGCCAGATCCGCTCGGCGCGGATCGACGGAGTCGCCGACCGCCTGCGCCTTCGTCCTGCCCGGCAAGGACGTCGTCGTCCGCGGCCGCGTCTCGGCGCCCGCGAAGGACTTCGTCGGCTGGGTCTACGCCGACCCCGAAGGGCCCCGAGCACAACACGGTCAACTGCTCGGTCGCCGACCTCGAGCTGACGCGTCGAGCGCGCCGGGCCGCCCGCCGCGCGAGCTGCGCCTCGCCGGGCGGCGCCGCCTACGAGTTCGGGATGCGCGAGACCGACCACGGCATCCCGATCCAGCCCTATCCGGACGGCTAGTCGACGCGCGGCGGTCGGCCCGGCGCCCGCCGGTACGCGTCGCCGCCGCCTGCGACTCCCGCGCCCCTGCCCGCCGGGTCCCGGCTTGCCGTCGACGACTTGCGGAAGTATCCAGCGGTCGTAGGCGCCGAGCGCGCACTGCAGCAGTCGCCGCGGATCTTGCGTCGTGCCGCCGGTGCCGATCGAGCTGCGCCCAGACGATCCGCGGCGAGTCGCCGCGCTTGGTGACCACGATCCGCTTCAGCCGGCCGTCGAGGTAGGCGCCGAGCCGGGCGCTGATCTCCGGCGCCGCAGAAGCGCAGCGTCCAGCGTGTGCAGCGGGCAGTAGTAGTCGTAGGGGTCGCTGACGCTCTGCAGGTAGGGGACCGGCGCCGCCGAAGAAGACGTTCTCGACGCTCTCGGTGTGGCCGCCCGAGCAGGCCGAGAAGAAGGTCTGCGGCGATCTCGCCGCCTGTAGCTTGACGACCTGGCCCCGGGTCGCTCGGCCGCCCGGTTGGTGCGCCGCGGTCTCGCTCGCCGAGGCCCCCGTAGACCTGGCTGCGGGTGTCGTCGTAGAGGTCGAAGCCGTTGCCGTCGACCTCGGCCGGTGAGGCGCGAAGGAGCGCGCCGCGACCGCCTGCGCCCGCAGCGCCGCCATCGGCCAGGAGGCCGGCGACTCGTTCGGGATCACGCCCTTGACGTACTGGTTGACGCTGACCGCGTTGATCGCGTTCAGCGAGCCGGCGTCGCTGTCGGTCGGCACGACCTCGAGCGCGCCGCGGTAGGCGCCGATGCCGGCGATCCGGATCCGCCCGCCGCCGGCGGCGCGCAGCTTGCGCGCCGCAGTCGGCGAGCAGCTTGCCGCCGCGGGTGCGCAGCCGGACCGCCGTTGCCGCCGCGGTGCGCCTCGTAGTGGCGGCCGGGTCGAGGCGCCGGCCGCAGGCGCCGGTCGCGCCGCGTGAAGCCGACGTCGCCGCGCGTCGATCGTCGAGCAGCACCCGCACGACCCGCGGTCCCGCGCAGCTTCCCGATCGTCGTCCCCCGGTAGTAGTGGCGCGAGGATGAAGCGGTAGCCCTTGCCGTGGTGGGCGTAGCCGTAGGCGCCGTACTGGCTCATCCCGACGCCGTGGCCGAAGCCGCGCCCCTTGACGACCCAGGTCGACCGCCGGCGCCGGGGCCGGCGGCGCAGCGCGAGCAGGGCGAGCACGGCGACGCAGAGGAGCGCCGACGCCGCCGAGCGACGGGCTCGTTTGGCCGAATCGGACATCCTCTGCAACGAGTGGACGGATCGAGTTGCGCCCTCCGGATGCCGGTAGCGGCCTGACGGGTGCACTACGCTCTAGGCTGGAACAGCGAAGCGAGAGGAGGACGAGCATGGCGACGCAGACGGTCGAGGCGGTCGACCACAAGCTCCTCGTCGCCGGCGAGTGGGTCGAGACCGGCGAGTGGGCCGAGGTCGAGAGCCCCTACGACGGCACCGTCGGTCGGCCGGGTCGCCCAGGGCGACGCGGCGCTGGTCGACCGCGCGATCGAGGCCGCCCACGAGGCCTTCGAGGCCGCCGACTTCCCCCAGCACGAGCGCGCCGCGGTGCTCGACCGCGCCGCCGAGCTGGTCGCGCGAGCGGATCGAGGAGCTGGCCCTGACGATCGCCGCCGAGGCCGGCAAGCCGCTGAAGACGGCGACGGTCGAGGCCGCGCGCTGCGTCGACACGCTCGACCTTCTCCGCGGTCGAGGCGCGCAAGCTGACCGGCGGCACGGTGCCGATGGAGGCCTCGGCCGCCGGCGCCGGCAAGCTCGGCGTGATGCTGCGCGTCCCCTACGGGGTCGTCGGCGCGATCAGCCCCTTCAACTTCCCGCTCAACCTCGTCGCCCACAAGCTCGGCCCGGCGATCGCCGCCGGCAACGCGGTCGTCCTCAAGCCCGCCGGGCAGACGCCGATCTCGGCGCTGAAGCTGGCCGAGATCCTGCGTCGAGGCCGGCCTGCCGGAGGGCTGGCTCAGCGTCATCCCCGGGCCCGGCTCGGAGGTCGGCAACGCGATCGTCGAGCACGAGCTGACCCGGGCGATCACCTTCACCGGCTCGGCCCCGGTCGGCTGGGGGATCCGCAGCAAGGTCCCCCACAAGAAGGTCAACCTCGAGCTCGGCTCGAACGCGCCGCTGATCGTCCACGCCGACGGCGACTGGGAGACGGCGGCCGACAAGGCCAAGCTGCACGCCTTCTCGCACGCCGGCCAGAGCTGCATCTCGATCCAGCGGATCCTCGTCCACGAGGACGATCGCCGACGCCTTCACCGAGCGCCTCGTCGCCAACGTCGAGGCGCTGCACGGTCGGCGACCCGCTCGACGCGGAGACCGACGTCGGCCCGCTGATCTCGCCCGGCGACCGCGACCGGGTCAAGGAGTGGGTCGACGAGGCGGTCGCCGGCGGCGCCGAGCTGCTCACCGGCGGCGAGCTGGTCGACGAGGGCCGCTGCCTGGCGCCGACCGCTGCTCGCCTCGCCCGCCGCGCGAGGCCAAGGTCTGGTGCGAGGAGATCTTCGGCCCGGTGGCGACGATCGACCGCTTCTCCGACTTCGACGAGGCGCTGCGGATGGCCAACGACTCCAAGTTCGGCCTCCAGGCCGGGGTCTTCACCCGCGACATGGGGCGCGGCCTCGAGGCGGCCGGCACGCTCGAGTTCGGCGGCGTCCTGATCAACGAGGTGCCGACCTTCCGCGCCGACCAGCAGCCCTACGGCGGCGTCAAGGACTCGGGCAACACCCGCGAGGGCCCCGCCTACGCCGTCCACGAGCTGACCGAGGAGCGCTTCGTCACCCTCCAGGGCTGAGTCCCCGGACAGCTGCGTACGGTGCGCGGCCCGCATGGGCTAGCTTGATCGAAGGGAATGGATCGAGTACAGAGGATCCGGGCGAGCGAGCGCCGCAGCCTGCGAGCGACGCTCGCGGCGCTCGCCTGCTGCGGCGCTGCTGGCGATCGCCGCGCCGCCGTCGCCGCGGCGGCCTCCGACACGCTCGGCAAGACCACGGTCGAGCAGCGGATCGTCCCCGATCGGCGGCGGCGGCTTCCGCACCGCTCGCCAGCTCGGGCCGGGCGAGCCCTACGTCGTCCGCGGCGAGGACGGGGTCGAGCGCCGCGCAGACCGGCCGCGCCGGCCGCCGCATCTCGCTCGCCTACTTCGGCCAGCTCTCCGACTTCCAGCTCGCCGACGAGGAGAGCCCGGCGCGGGTCGAGTTCGCTCGACCCGGCGGGTCCCGCCGGTCGACGCCGCCTTGCGGCCCTGGGAGGCGCTCGAGCCGTTCATCGACGACGCGATGATCCGCCAGGTCAACGCCTTCGCGGCCGCGAGCCCCGGTGGCCGCCGGCGACGGCTCGCGCCGCGCCGATGGACTTCACGATCGACACCGGCGACTCGCGCCGACAGCCAGCAGCTGAACGAGACCGAGTGGGTGCGGACGCTGCTCGAGGGCGGCACCGCTCGATCCCGAACAGCGGCATCGACCCGGCCGGCTACACGCACCCGCTCTGCCCGCCCGTCACCGGGCGTGCCCGGCGGCTGCCGAGGCGCCGCTATACACCGGCATCCAGGACTACGACGACTACACCGAGAGCGCCGACCCCTACTTCTACGACCCCGACGACCCGCGCGGCGCGCTTCGACCGACTTCCCGCAGTACACGCGGGCTGATGGACCGCGCCCAGACAGCCCTTCACCGCCGCCGGCCTCGCCGTCCCCAGCTACGTCGCCTTCGGCAACCACGACGGGCTGGTCCAGGGCAACGCGGCCGCCAACCCGGAGTTCGAGCAGATCGCCACCGGGTGCCTGAAGCCGATGGAGGGCGCCGCCAACGACCTCCCCGACCTCGATCAGCCCGACGCCCGACGACCTGATCGAGCTGCTCGGCGACCATCCGGAGACGACGGCCCTGGTCCCGCCCGACCCGGATCGGCGCTACGTCTCGAAGGCCAGTACAAGGACGTCTTCGAGGCGGGCACGCAGGCCGACGGCCACGGCTTCGGCTACGTCGACCCGGCGGAGGAAGCAGCCTCCGGCGGCGCCGCCGGCTACTACAGCTTCGAGCCGGTTCCCGGCCTGCGGATGATCTCGCTCGACACCGTCTGCGAGGGCGGCGTGATCGGGCCCTGCGCCGACGGCAACGTCGACGACCCCCAGTTCCGGTGGCTGGAGGGCGAGCTCGCAGGAGGCGACCCGGCCGACGAGCTGGTGATCCTCTTCAGCCACCACGCGATCCAGAGCCTGACGGCGAACGTCCCCGACGAGGCCGCCCCGCCCGTGCAGCGTCGCGGACCCCCACGGACACGACGTCAACCCCGGCTGCGACCTCGACCCGCGCGACTCGCAGCCGATCCACCTCGGCGAGGACATGGTCGCGCTCCTGCACCGCTTCCCGCACGTGATCGCCTGGGTCGCCGGCCACAGCCACGTCAACGACGTCACCCCGTACCCGAACCCGGCGGGCGGCGGCTTCTGGATGATCCGCGCCGCCGCGGAGGCCGACTGGCCCCAGCAGAGCCGGCTGCTCGAGCTCTTCGACAACCGCGACGGGACGCTCTCGATCTTCGGCACGATCCTCGACCACGCCAGCCCCGCCACCGCCCCCGCGGGGCCGGCCGACGCCTCCGCCTTCGACGTCGACACCCTCGCCTCGTCGGCCGCACCCTCTCCTACAACGACAACCAGACCGGCAGCGGCTGCGGAGCGACGCCCTGCGGCGAGGGCGCCGCCGAGGACCGCAACGTCGAGCTGCTGGTCAGGGACCCGCGCCGGGTCCACACCGTCCTCGGACCGTGCCCCAACTACCGCGAGGGCACCAACGCGGGCGAGCGGCTGAACGGAACGAGCGGGGCCGACCTGCTCCGCGGCCTCGGCGGCGGCGACAGGCTGCGCGGCTATCGCGGCGGCGACTGCGTCTTCGGGGGAAGGGGCGCCGACACGGCAAACGGCGGCCGCGGCGACGACCGCGTCTCCGGGCAGCGCGGCTCGGACCGCGTCATCGGCGGGCGCGGCTCGGACGTGCTCAGGGGGAACGGCGGGCGCGACCGGATCCTCGGCGGCCGCGGCACGGACCGGATCCTGGGCGGCCTCGACAACGACTTCATCCGCGCCGCCGACGGGTTCAGGGACGTCGTCGTCTGCGGGCCCGGGAGGCGCGACGCCGCCCTCATCGACGGACGCGACGCCGCCCGCGGCTGCGAGGGCATCAGGACCCGCGCCTGAGCGCGGCCGCCGGCCGCTACTCGTTCGGCCGGGCCATGCGCCGGTGGTCGAGCGCCTCGTCGAGGATCGCCTCCTCGACGCCGAGCTCGAGCGCCACCTCGCGCAGCATCCGGCCCGAGGCGGCCGCCTCCTTGACGATCTCCGCGGCCCGGTCGTAGCCGATGTGGGGGTTGAGGGCGGTCGCGGTCGCGAGCGTCGCCTCGGCGTGGCGCTCGGTCATCTCGGTGTTCGCCTCGATTCCGGCGACGCACTTCTCGGCGAGCAGCCGCGAGGCCGAGCCGAGCAGCTTGATCGAGTCGAGCAGGTTGCGGGCGATCAGCGGCACCCGCACGTTGAGCTCGAACTGGCCCTGGCTGCCGGCGACGGTGATCGCGGCGTCGTTGCCGATCACCTGGGCACCGACCTGGAGGACGACCTCGGGGATCACGGGGTTGACCTTGCCCGGCATGATCGAGGAGCCCTTCTGCAGCTCGGGGAGCCGGATCTCGGCGAGCCCGGCCCGCGGGCCGGAGCCCATCAGGGCGAGGTCGTTGGCGACCTTGATGAGCGACACGGCGTAGACCTTGAGTGCTCCGGAAAGCTCGACCAGCGCGTCGCGGTTGCCCTGCGCCTCGAAGCGGTCGAGCGGAGCGGAGATCCGCAGGCCCGTCTCCGAGCCGAGCAGCTCCCGCACCTTGGCGGCGAACTCCGGGTGGGTGTTGAGACCGGTGCCGGTCGCCGTGCCGCCGAGCGGGATCTGGCCGACCCGGCCCAGGGTCCCCTCGACCCGCTCGATCCCGAGCCTGACCTGCGCCGCATAGCCGCCGAACTCCTGGCCGAGGGTGACGGGGACGGCGTCCATCAGGTGGGTGCGGCCCGCCTTGACGACGTCGGCGAACTCGCTCGCCTTCTCCTCCAACGCCGAGGCGAGCCCCTCCATCGCCGGGAGCAGGTCGCTCGTCACCTCGCCCAGCGCCGCCAGATGGACGGCGGAGGGGAAGACGTCGTTGGAGGACTGGCCCATGTTGGCGTGGTCGTTGGGATGGGCGCCCTCGCCGGCGAGGTTCGAGATCACCTCGTTCGCGTTCATGTTCGAGGAGGTGCCCGAGCCGGTCTGGAAGACGTCGATCGGGAACTGGTCGTCGTGCTCGCCGGCGGCGACGGCGTCGCCGGCCTTGGCGATCCGCTCGGCGAGCTCGGAGTCGAGGCCGCCGAGCTCGGCGTTCGCCCGCGCCGCCGCGGCCTTGAGGCGGCCGAGCCAGCGGACCACCGGGACGGGGATGCGCTCTCCGGACACGGGGAAGTTTTCGACTGCCTTGGTGGTCTCGCCACCCCAGAGCTGCTCGGTCAATTCAGATCCCTTCGTCAGATCCGATCGGTTGGTCTGAGCGTACCGCTGACCCTCAACCGGTCTCGCGCCCGGCCTCGAGGCCCCGCCGGTAGACCGCGTCCGCGGCGCCGGCGAGGGCGCCGGCCGGACCTGTCTGCGCCGCCGACTCGAGCCGGCGGACGAGATCGGTGTGGATGCCCGCCGACTCCGCGGCGCCGCGCTCGGCGGCGCCGATCAGGTATCCGAGCTGGAGCGCCGCCGGCTCGTCCCCGCGCCTGGCCGCGGCGCTCAGCCGCGTCGCCGCCTCGACCATGGCGGCGCCGACCTGGGCGAGCTCGCCGCTCGGCTGGTTCTCGATCAGGCAGGCGCTGATCGGGACGTCATCGGCGAGGGTGACCGGCTGGGGCGCCCGCTCGAGCGCCTTCAGGTACCGCGCGCTGTCGGCGAGGCACGCCCCGGGGGTGTCGGGCTCCTCGGAGCCGCAGGCGGAAAGGAGCGCGAGCGCGGCGAAGGCGGTGGCGGCGGTGCGGCGCACCGCCGGAATCCTACGGAGCCGCTAGCGGGGGGCTTCGACGCCGCCGCTCTCGGGAGGCGCGCCGAAGCGGCGGGCGGTCGGGCTGACGCCGCCGTTGGTGGTCGGGCTGATCCCACCGCTCGGGCCGATCGGGGGCCTCGGCTTGCTCGGCTGGGTCGGCTCGCCGACGCCGCGCAGCTTGACCTTGAACAGCTGCACCCAGGCGGCGACCCTGTACTCGGGCCCGTCGGCGTGGTTCCAGGAGAGGTGCAGATGGTGGCCGCAGCCGTGACCGGAGTCGCCGTTGTAGCCGACCCAGCGGAAGGGGGCGACGGGAACATTCTGGCGAGGCTCAGCCCAGCGGGCGAGGGCGGTGACGAGCCGCCAGCCGATGGTGCAGCCCGAGGTCAGGTTCCCCGCCACCAGATCCACGGCGAGGCCGTAGTGGTGGTCGGAGCCGGAGACGTGGCAGGCGGGGCAGCCGACCTTGCCGTAGCCGCTGAGCGGCCCGGCGTAGCCCTCGGTCACATAGAAGTGGTAGCGCCTGCTCAGCCAGCGCAGGTTCGGGATCAGCCGCCGGTCGATCATCGAGCCGGCCTGGTGGGGGATGTCGCGCGGGATCGGGACGATCTGCCCGGGCGCGCGGGAGATGAAGGTCGGGCCGGGGCTCCTGAGGCTGGCGGCGCCCGCATCGCGCGCGGCGAGCGGTCCCGCCAGCAGCGAGACCAGGACGAGGAGGATCACGGCGGCCGGCAGCGCGAACGCACGTGCCGGAGAGCCACCCCCTTGGCGGCTGTGGATCAGGGAAGCCAAGACACTCCTGTTATCGGAGGACGGGGGCAGAGCTTGAGGGCCGGGCGGGGCGCCCCCCTGGGCTAGGGTCTCCTCGTGCCCAGCGTTCGCGAAGCCACCTTCGACCTTCTCCGCGAGCACGGGATGACGACGATCTTCGGCAATCCCGGCTCGACCGAGCTGCCGATGCTCGCCGACTTCCCCTCGGATTTCCGCTACGTGCTGGGGCTCCAGGAGGCGGTCGCCGTGGGCATGGCCGACGGCTACGCGCAGGCCTCCGGGCGCGTCGCGCACGTCAACCTCCACACGGCGCCGGGGGTCGGCAACGGGATGGGCGCGATCTTCAACGCGCAGGCCAACCACGCGCCCCTGCTGGTCACCGCCGGCCAGCAGGCGCGCGAGCTCGTCGGCCTGCAGGCGAACCTGACCAACCGCGACGCGACCCGCATGCCGCACCCGCTCGTCAAGTGGTCGCACGAGCCGCTGCGCGCCGAGGACGTTCCGCTCGCGATCGGCCACGGCATCCATCTCGCCTCGCTGGCGCCGCGCGGGCCGGCGTTCGTCTCGATCCCGATGGACGACTGGGACGCCGACGCTCCGGCCGTGGACGCGGCCCACGTCATCGCCCGCTCCGTCGGCGGCGGCCCCGGCGCCCGCGCCGAGCTGGTGGCGGAGCTTGCCGAGCGCCTCGCGGGGGCGGCGAGCCCCGCGCTGGTGGCCGGGCCCGACATCGACGCGAGCGGCGCCTGGGACGCGGCCGTCGCACTCGCCGAGCGGCAGCGGCTGCCGGTCTGGGCCACCCCGGCACCGGGCGGGGGCCGCATCGGCTTCCCCGAGGGCCACCCCAACTTCCGCGGCGTCCTGCCGCCGGCGATCGGGCCGCTCGGGCAGACCCTCGAGGGCCACGACCTCGTCCTCGCCGCCGGCACCTCGGTCTTCCCCTACTACCCGAACATCCCCGGCCCCCCGCTTGCCGACGGCACCGCCCTGGTCGCGATCACCAGCGACCCCGACGAGGCCGCCCGCGCCCCCTTCGGCGACGCGATCGTCGCCGACGTCCGCCTCACCCTCGAGGCGCTGCTGGCCGCCGTTCCCGAGGCCTCCCGCGAGGCGCCCGAGCCGCTGGGTCCGCCCGAGGTGCCGCCGGAGTCGGATCCCCTCAGCCCCTCGACCGTGCACGCGGCCCTCGCAGACCTCTTCCCGGAGGACGGGATCGCCGTCCTCGAATCGCCGTCGAGCACCCTGGCCTTCCGCAACCAGATGCGGATCTCGCGTCCCGGCAGCTACTACTTCGGCGCCGGGGGCGGGCTCGGCTTCGGCCTCGCCGCCGCGATCGGGGTCCAGCTCGCCCAACCCGAGCGCCCCGTCGTCTGCGTGCTCGGCGAGGGCTCGGCCCAGTACGCGATCACCGGTTTCTGGACGGCGAAGGCCTACGACGTCCCCGTCACCTTCCTGGTCCTGCGCAACTCCGAGTACGCGATCCTCAAATGGTTCGCCGAGATCGAGTCGGTTTCCGGCGCCCCCGGCCTGGACCTGCCGGCCCTCGACGTCGCCGCGGTCGCCGCGGGCTACGGCGTCGCCTCGCACGTCGCCGGCGGCCTCGAGGACCTGCGCGCCGCGCTCGGCGAGGCCCTCGCCGCCGCCGAGCCGCGGCTGGTCGAGGTCGCGGTGGCGCCCGGCATGGCGCTCTTCTGACGGTGGCCCTGCTCGACCCCAGCGTCGAGGCGATCGCCCCGCCCCCGCGGCCCGCGGCCGACCGGGCGCCCGACTGGGTCGCCGCCGGCACCCCGGAGCCGCTGCGATCCGACCTCGAGGCGCTGCTCGGGCCGGGCCGCGTGCTCGGGCGCGCATCGGACCTGATCCGCTACGCGTCGGACGCGAGCCCCTATCGCCGCATCCCGCGGGCCGTCGTCGTCGCGGGCGGGCCCGAGGACGTCGGCCGCCTCTTCGCCTACGGGCGCCGCGCGGGCGTCCCGGTCGTGCTGCGGGCCGGGGGGACCAGCCTCAACGGACAGGCCCAGAGCGACGGCATCCTCGTCGATGTCCGCCGCGACCTCGGCGGGGTCGCGGTCGAGGAGGACGGCGCCCTCTGCCGGGTCGGTCCCGGCACGGTGCTCGGGCACGCGAATCGCGTTCTCGCCCCACACGGCCGCCGCCTCGGACCCGACCCGGCCAGCACCGACATCGCCTGCGCCGGGGGCGTCATCGCCAACAACTCGGGCGGGATGCGCTGCGGGGTCGTCGAGGACGCCTACCGCACGGTGCGCTCCCTCACCTTCGTCCTCCCCTCGGGAACGACGATCGACACCGCCGCCCCGGGCGCCGCCGAGCGCTTCGCGTCCGCCGAGCCCGAGCTGGCCGCCGGCCTCGGAAAGATCCGCGACGAGATCCGCGCCGACGGCGAGCTCAGCGAGCGGATCCGCCGCAAGTTCGAGATCAAGAACACGACCGGCTACCGGCTCTGCGCCTTCCTCGACGCGGACGAGCCGCTGGAGATCTTCCGCCGCCTCCTGGTCGGCTCCGAGGGCACCCTGGCCTTCATCGGCGACGCGGCCTTCGAGACCGTGCCTGTGCCGCCGCTGACGACGACGTCCTGGCTGCATTTCCCCGGCGGCATCGACACGGCGGTGGTGCCGGTCACGGACCTGGTGGCGGCCGGCGCGACCGCGGTCGAGCTGATGGTCGCTCCGGCGCTGATGGTCGCGGCCCACAACATCCCGGGCACGCCGGAGTGGTGGAAGGAGATGCCACTCGACTCCGCCGCCCTCCTGGTCGAGTTCGGCGCCGCCGACGAGGCCGGCCTCGAGGCCCACGAGGCGCGCGCCGCCGAGCTGCTCTCCGGCCACGAGCTGTTGCGCCCGCCCGAGTTCAGCCGCGACCCGGAGCGGATCGAGCTCGCCTGGCGGGTGCGCGAGGGCCTGCACGGGCTGGTCGGGCGGCTGCGGCCGCCGGGGACGGCGCTGATCGTCGAGGACGTCTGCGTGCGCCCCGAGCAGATGGCGCCGGCCGCGCGTGAGATCCAGGCGCTGCTCGGAGAGCACGGCTTCCTCACCGGCGTCGCCGGCCACGCCTCCGCCGGCAACCTCCACTTCATGCTCACCCCCGACTTCGCCCAGCCCGAGGACCTCGAGCGCTACGAGGCGTTCATGGAGGGACTGGTCGAGCTCGTCCTCGACCGCTACGACGGCTCGCTCAAGGCCGAGCACGGGACCGGGATCAACATGGCGCCCTACGTCGAGCGCGAGTGGGGCGAGAAGGCGACCGCGCTGATGTGGCGGGTCAAGGAGCTCGCCGACCCCGACGGGGTCCTCGGCCCAGGCGTCGTCCTCAGCCGCGACCC
The DNA here is from genome assembly GCA_963720015.1 of uncultured Actinomycetes bacterium. Classification (GTDB taxonomy): domain Bacteria; phylum Actinomycetota; class Thermoleophilia; order Solirubrobacterales; family 70-9; genus DATFPK01. Next base: position 444,045 of record CAVREA010000001.1, read on the forward strand.
GGGAGCCCATCTCAGGGACCTGAAGACGACGCCGCCGATCGAGGAGGTCGCGACCACCTGCGTCGAGTGCGGCTTCTGCGAGCCGGTCTGCCCGAGCCGCGGCCTGACCACGACCCCCCGGCAGCGGATCGTGCTGCGGCGGGAGATGGCGCGCCAGCCACAGGGCTCGCCGGTGCTGGGCGCCCTGCTCGAGGAGTACGAGTACGACGGCCTCGAGACCTGCGCCGCCGACGGCTCCTGCCGGCTGGCCTGCCCGCTCTCGATCGACACCGGCAGCCTGGTCAAGGATCTGCGCTCCCGCCAGCGGTCGCCGCGATCGGAGCGGGTGGCGCTGGCGGTGGCGAGGCGCTGGGGCAGGGTCGAGGCCGCCGCCCGCGCCGGCCTGGGGCTGGGCAAGGCGATCGACAGGGTCGTCGGCGAGGCGCCGCTGCGCGGCGTCAGCCGCGCCGCCCGCGCCGCCGCCGGCCGCGAGCTGGTCCCCGAGTGGGGACAGTCGATGCCGCCGGCCGCGCCCCGGTTGCCGGCCACGCCGCGGGCGGGCGCCGCCGCCGTCTACCTGCCGGCCTGCATCAACCGGATCTTCGGCCGCGCCGGAGGGGCCGAGCCGAGCCTGCCGCAGGCGCTGGTCGAGGTCTCGCGCCGCGCCGGGCTGCCGCTGTGGATCCCCGAGCAGGCCGCCGGCCATTGCTGCGGCGTCCCCTGGAGCTCGAAGGGCTTTCGCGAGGGGCACGCCCACAAGGCGAACGAGATCGTCGAGGGCCTCTGGCACTGGACCGGGGGCGGCGCCCTGCCCGTCGTCGTCGACGCCAGCTCCTGCACCCACGGGATCGCCGACCCCGGGGGCGTGCTCTCCGAGGTCAACGCCGAGCGCCACGCGGAGCTCGAGGTCCTCGACTCGATCGGCTGGGCCCGCGAGCGCCTGCTCCCCCGCCTCGAGGTCCGCGAGCGGGCCTCCAGCGTCGCCGTCCACCCGACCTGCTCGGTCCGCCACCTCGGTCTGGCGCCGTCGCTGGTCGCCGTCGCCGAGGCTCTCGCCGATGACGTCTACGTCCCGCCGTCGGCGACGTGCTGCGGTTTCGCCGGCGACCGAGGCTTCCTCCACCCCGAGCTGACGGCCTCCGCTACCGCCGAGGAGGCCGCCGAGCTCTCCGGGCGCGGTTTCGCCGCCCACCTGTGCAGCAACCGCACCTGCGAGGTCGGCCTCGAGCGCGGCACCGGGCGCCGCTTCGAGTCGTTCGTGTTCCTGCTCGAGGAGCTGACCAGGGGCGGCGACTAGCCGCTCGCCGGGGTGCCGGTCTGCTCGCGCGGGCTCTCCGCCTCGAGCAGCAGCGCCCGCATCTCGGCGTCGGTCTCGAGGCGCCGGTCGAGGAGCGGGTTGAGCATCCCGCGCAGGACGGACCCGACCCGCCACCACTTCGGCGCGATGATCCGGGGCGCTCGCCGCTCGGCGCCGCTGACGATCGCCGCCCCCGCAGCCTCGGCCCCGATCCTCCGCGTCGCGAAGGCGGGGAGGTGGTCCTCGAAGCGCTTGCCGATCGGGTCCTCGAAGGCGTCCTGGACCATCTTCGTGTCGATGAAGCCGAAGTAGGCGACCGAGGCGCTCGCCCCGTGCGGGGCCAGCTCGGCGCGCAGCGAGCGGCCGAGGGACTCGACGCCGGCCTTGGTGCTCGCGTAGGCGCTGTTGGCGGCGCCGTTGAAGAAGGCGTACACGGATGCGACCAGGATCAGCTGCCCGCGGCGCTCGACCACGGCCGGCAGCGTCGCTCGCACCGTGCGCCAGACGCCGAGCAGGTTCACGTCGATGATCCGCTCCCACTCCTCGGGGTCGGTCGTCCTCACCGTCGAGATCCGCTTCGGCGCGATCCCGGCGTTGGCGACGGTGACGTCAATGCCGCCGAAGCGCTCGACGGTGGCCGCGGCCGCCGCCTCGAGGGCGGCCGCGTCGCGAACGTCGGCGGATATCCCGAGCGCCCGCTCGCCGATCCGCGCTGCCGCAGCGACGGCGGCCTCCTCCTCCAGGTCGACGACGGCGACCGAGGCCCCGCGGCCGTGCAGCTGCCGCGCGGTCTCGAAGCCGATCCCGCGGGCCGCGCCGGTCACGAATGCGACCCTGCCGCCGAGGTGGTAGGTGGACACCGGCGCGAGAATATCCGCCCGCCGGTGCCGGGGCGTGGCTCACCCCCGCCTAGAATCGCCTGTTCGTGCCTGGATTCCGCCCTGTAGACCCGAAGACGTCCTTCCCCGACCTCGAGGAGCGGGTGCTGGAGCGCTGGCGCGAGACGCGACGTCTTCCCCCGCTCGCTCGAGAATCGCGACGGAGCCCCGGTCTGGAGCTTCTACGAGGGCCCCCCGACGGCCAACGGCCTGCCCGGGTCCCACCACGTCCTCTCCCGCGTCTTCAAGGACATCTATCCGCGTTACCGCACGATGACCGGGCACCGCGTGCCGCGCAAGGCTGGCTGGGACTGCCACGGTCTCCCGGTCGAGCTCGAGGTCGAGAAGGAGCTGGGGATCAGCTCGAAGCAGGAGATCGAGGCCTACGGGATCGCCGAGTTCAACCAGCGCTGCCGCGAGTCGGTGTTCAAGTACGTCGAGGAGTGGAACCGCCTCACCCAGCGGATTGGCTTCTGGATCGACCTCGACGACCCCTACCGCACCCTCGACGACGACTACATCGAGTCGGTCTGGTGGTCTCTGCGCAGGCTCTGGGACGACGGCCTCCTCTACGAGGGGCATAAGGTCGTTCCCTACTGCCCGCGCTGCGGGACCGCGCTCTCCTCGCACGAGGTCGCGCTCGGCTACCGCGACGTCGAGGACCCGAGCGTCTACGTCAAGCTGCCGATCCGCGCGCCGGAGCCCAGCGACGAGATCCCAGAGTCGCCGCTCGAGGCCGGCGATCAGCTCCTTGTCTGGACGACCACGCCGTGGACGCTGATCTCGAATGCGGCGGTCGCGGTCGGACCGGAGATCGAGTACGTGAGGGCGCGGGCGGCGGGGTCAGACGAGGTGCTGGTCCTGGCCCGCCCTCGGGTCGAGGCGGTCCTCGGCGAGGACGCCGAGGTGATCTCGCACTTCCCCGGGGCGGCGCTGGCCGGCACGCGCTACGAGCCCCCTTTCCCTACATCTCCGACTACGGCCCCCGCGGCCACTCCGTGCTCGAGGCGGACTTCGTCACCACCGACGAGGGAACCGGCCTCGTCCACACCGCGATCGCCTTCGGCGAGGACGACTTCCTGCTCGGCCAGCGCTACGGGATCACCCTGCAGAACCCCGTCAGGCCCGACGGCACCTTCGACGAGCGGATCACCGATTTCGCCGGCCGCGGCGTCAAGGAGGCCGACCCGGACATCATCGCGGCGCTGCGCGAGCGCGGCCGCCTGCTGCGGGCGGAGTCCTACCTGCACGCCTATCCGCACTGCTGGCGCTGCGACACGCCGCTCCTCTACTACGCGAAGGCGAGCTGGTACGTGCGCACCTCCGAGCGCCGCGACGAGCTGCTCGCCAACAACGAGGAGATCGGCTGGCACCCCGAGCACGTCAAGCACGGCCGCTTCGGCAAGTGGCTCGAGGGCAACGTCGACTGGGCGCTCTCGCGCGACCGCTACTGGGGCACGCCGCTGCCGATCTGGGAGTGCGGCACCGAGGGCTGCGAGGAGCGCTTCTGCGCCGGCTCGGTCGCCGACCTGAGCGAGCGCGGCGCCGAGGTGCCCGACGACCTCCACCGCCCCTACATCGACGAGGTCGTCCTGCCCTGCGCGAGCTGCGGCGGCGAGATGCGTCGGGTCGATTCGGTGATCGACACCTGGTACGACAGCGGAGCGATGCCGTTCGCGCAGTTCCACTACCCGTTCGAGGGCAGGGACCTGTTCGAGGAGCGCTTCCCCGCCGACTACATCTGCGAGGCCCAGGACCAGACCCGCGGCTGGTTCTACACCCTGCTGGCGGAGTCGACGCTGCTCTTCGGCACCTCGAGCTACCGCAACTGCGTCTGCCTCGGGCTGATCCTCGATCCCGACGGCCAGAAGATGTCGAAGAGCCGCGGCAACGTCGTCGATCCCTGGGACGTGATCGCCATCCACGGCGCCGACGCCTTCCGCTGGTACTACCTGACGTCGCAGCAGCCCTGGGCCGGCTACCGGTTCTCGGTCGACACGGTCGGCGAGTCGGTGCGCCAGTTCATGCTCACGCTCTGGAACACCTATTCCTTCTGGGTGCTCTACGCCAACGCCGAGGGGCTGGACCCGGGCAGCCTCGGCACCGCCGGCGAGGGCGGCGCATCGCTTGACCGCTGGGCCCTCTCCCGCCTCCAGGGCACCGTCGCGACTGTGCGGGAGCGCATGGACGCCTTCGACTGCACCGCCGCGGGCAGGGCGATCGCCGTCTACGTCCAGGAGCTCTCCAACTGGTACGTGCGCCTCTCGCGCCGGCGCTTCTGGGCGGGCGACCGGGAAGCGTTCGCCACCCTCCGCCATTGTCTGCTGGAGACGGCCGCGATGCTCGCCCCGTTCACGCCGTTCCTGGCCGACGAGATCCACAACAACCTCGCCGGGGGCGAAGCGGGTGTCTTCGGCGAGCTGCCCGACTCGGTGCACCTGCGCGACTTCCCCGAGCTCGACCCCGCCCTCGCGGATCCCGCGCTCGAGCAGGCGATGGAGACTGTGAGGCTGACCGTCGAGCTCGGCCGCGCCGCCCGCGCCCAGGCGAAGGCGAAGGTCCGCCAGCCGCTCCGCCGCGCCGTGATCGTCGCCAGCGAGGCCGAGCGGGCCGCGATCGAGTCGGAGGCGGACCTGGTCCGCTCGGAGCTCAACGTCAAGGAGCTCGACTTCGTCGACGAGGAGGCGGACCTGGTCGCCTACCGCGTCACCCCCAACTATCGCCTGCTCGGCCCGCGCTTCGGCAAGCTGATGCCGCAGGTGGCCGCGGCGATCGAGGCCCTCGACGCGACCCACGTGGCGAAGGCGATCGAGTCCGGCGTCGGCATCGGCGTCAACGTCGAGGGCCACGACCACTCGCTCTCCGCCGAGGACATCAACCTGGTTATGGAGCCGCTCGAGGGCTACCAGGTCGAGGCCGAGGCGGGCCACGCCGTCGCGCTCTCGCTGGAGCTCGACGAGGAGCTGCGCCGCGAGGGTCTGGCGCGCGAGATCGTCCACGCGGTCCAGAACGCGCGCAAGGAGGCCGGCCTCGAGATCACCGACCGGATCGAGCTCTCGCTCGGCGGCGACGCGGCGCTGCTCGAGGCCGCCCGCGAGCACGAGGCATACCTGGCGGGCGAGGTGCTGGCGACCTCGGTCGGCTACGAGACGGGGGGCGGCAGCCGCGCCGCCATCGACGGGCGCGATCTCGAGATCGCGCTCAGCCGCGCCTAGGCGAGGGCGGGCTCGAGCTCGGCCTCGAGCCGGCGCTTCGGCATCGCGCCGATGACCTTCTTCGCGATCTCGCCGTCCTTGAAGAGGATCAGCGTCGGGATCGAGAGCACCTCGTACTGGGCGGCCGTCTGCTGGTTCTCGTCCACGTTGAGGCTGACCACCTTGAGCTCGTCGCGCTCCTCGTCGATCTGCTCGAGCACTGGGTGAACGACGCGGCAGGGGCCGCACCACGGAGCCCAGAAGTCGACCAGCACCGGGCCGTCGGCCTCGAGCACGTCGGACTTGAAGGTGGCGTCGGTGACGTCGGGGAGCTTGCCTGACACTTGTTATCTCCTAAATGGTTCAGTGGTTGAGACGCTGGCCAATACTATACAAAGTGAAGCGACAGTCCCGGACGCTGCTCCGGCGTTACGTCTTGGCTGACGGGGCACGCTACAGGGAGAGGGAGATGGGCGCCGCGGTTGCCCGGGACGGGCGTTCAGAGGCGTCCCGCCAGCGAGGCCGCGCGCAGCCAGGGCACCCGCCAGACCGCCTCGGCGACGATCGCGCGGCTCATCTTCGAGGCGCCGATGCGGCGCTCGCGGAAGGTGATCGGCACCTCGACCACGTGGAACCCGGCCTCGACCGCCCGGTAGGTCATCTCGACCTGGAACGCGTAACCGCGCGAGCGCACCTCGTCGAGCTCGATCGCCTCGAGGACCTCGCGCCGGAAGCACTTGAAGCCGCCGGTGAGGTCGCGGATCGGCACCCCGAGGACGAGCCGCGCGTAGGCGCTGCCGCCGCGGCTGATCGCCCGCCGCACCGGGCCCCACTCGGTGACGCCGCCGCCGGGGACGTAGCGGGAGCCGACGACGAGGTCGGCGCGGCGCGCCGCGTCGACGCATCCGGGGCAGGTAGGCGGGCTCGTGCGAGAAGTCGGAGTCCATCTGCACCACCAGCTCGGCGCCCGCGGCGAGCGCCGTGCGGAAGCCCGCGATGTAGGCGGGACCGAGCCCCTCCTTCAGCGGCCGGTGCAGGACCTCGACGTCGTCGTGCTCGGCGGCGAGGCGGTCGGCGATCTCGCCGGTGCCGTCGGGCGAGGAGTCGTCGACGATCAGAAGCCGGCGCGACTGCGGCAGCGCCCGGCGCGGCGGCGGTGACCAGAGCCTCGATGTTGGCGGCCTCGTTGTAGGTCGGCAGGACCAGCCAGATCCGGGCGCGTGATTCGTCCACGCGCCGATGCTACGGCGCGGCGGGTAGCTTGGGCGGATGCGCAACTCCGAGATCGCCGCCGCCTTCGACGAGCTCAGCGTGCTCTACGAGCTCGACGGCGCGGTCAAGTACCGCGTCCTCGCCTACTCGACCGCCGCCAAGGCGATCCGCGAGAGCCCGGTCTCGGTCGAGGAGCTGGCGAAGCAGGGGCGGGCGACCGCGATCCCGGGCGTCGGCAAGACCCTTGCCGAGAAGATCGACATGCTGCTCGAGACGGGGGACATACCCTCGGCGGCCAGGCTGCGGGAGAAGTTCCCCGCGACCCTGATCGCCGTGACCAGGATCCCCGGCCTCGGCGCGAAGACGGCCCGCCGCCTCTTCGACGAGCTCGGCATCACCTCCCTTGACGACCTCAGGGAGGCCGCCGAGGGGCAGCGGATCCGCGCCGTAAAGGGCCTCGGGCCGAAGGTCGAGGAGAACGTGCTGGCCGCGCTCGAGCGGCTCGGCGACCCCGAGGACGACGTCCGGGCGGCTGCTGCTCTCGAAGGTGCAGCCGGTCGCCGAGGATCTCGCCGCCGGCGCTGCGCGAGCACCCCGCCGCCAACCGGGTCGAGGTCGCCGGCTCGGTGCGCCGCTGGGGGGAGACCTGCAAGGACATCGACCTGATCGCGACCGCGGCCGAGCCGGCCGAGCTGGCGCGCCACCTCGCCGACCCACCCGCTGATCGCCGCCGCCGGCAAGCCGGGGCCGAACGGCGGTCCGCGCCCAGACCCACCACGGCGTCTCGGTCGACCTGCGGATCGTCCCGCCGCAGGCGTTCGGCAACCTGCTGCAGCACTTCACCGGCTCCCGCGCCCACAACATCCAGCTCCGCGAGGACGCCGTCTCCCGCGGGCTCTCGGTCTCCGAGCACGGGATCACCGACGCCGAGTCCGGGGAGGTCACCCTCTGCGCGACCGAGGAGGAGGTCTACGAGCGGCTCGGCTACCCCTACATCGAGCCGGAGCTGCGCGAGGGGCGCGGCGAGCTCAAGGCGGCGCGCACCGGGGAGCTGCCCGACCTGGTTTCGCTCGCCGACATCAAGGGGGACCTCCACTCCCACACCACCCTCTCCGACGGGCGCAACACGCTGGAGGAGATGGCCGCCGCGGCCCGCGAGCGCGGCTATGCCTATCTGGCGATCACCGACCACTCGGCCAGCCACGGCTTCGGCAACCACGTCACCGACGAGATGCTCGCCGAGCGGATCGAGGAGGTCCGGGCCTGGAACAAGGGCAAGCGCGGGTTCCGGCTGCTCGCCGGCTCCGAGGTCAACATCGGCCTCGACGGCTCGCTCGACTACCCCGACGAGCTGCTCGCCGAGCTCGACTGGGTGGTCGCCAGCGTCCACACCGCGTTCAAGGACGATCGCGACTTGGATGACCGGGCGCCTGCTCGCCGCGATCGAGAACCCGCTGGTCGACTGCATCGGCCACCTGACCGGCCGGCTCCTGCTCCGCCGCGATCCCTACCCGGTCGACATCGAGGCGGTGGTCGAGGCCGCCGCCCGCACCGGGACGATGCTCGAGATCAACGCGCAACCCCAACCGCCGCGACCTCTCCGAGCAGCACGCCCGGCTCGCCGCCGAGGCCGGCGCGACGATCGTCGTCAACACCGACGCCCACGGCATCGAGACGATGGCCAACATGGCCTACGGGGTTGCGACCGCCCGCCGCGCCTGGCTCACCGCCGCGCAGGTCGCCAACACGCGGCCCTGGCGCGAGTTCTCGCGGCTTCGCAAGCGCCGCTGAGGCCGCTCAGGCCGGCGGCGGCGGTGGAGGCTTCGGGTGCAGCGAGCGGTCGCTGCCGAGTCCCGGGGTGCGGACCAGCTCGATCGGGCGCAGCGCCGAGCCCGGCTGCACGTAGAAGCGGACGCCGTCGCGGTCCTCGACGCCTGCACCGCGGCCTCGCGGGTGCGCCAGGCGAGCGCGACCAGGATCGCGTAGCCGGCGCCGATTGCCGCCACGCCGGGGAAGAAGATCCCGAGGACGCCGGCGGCGATCGCGGTGACGGCCGATCGGCCAGAGCCGGCCGAGCGCGATTCGCCCGTCGGGCTCGTCGGGAAGGCTGGTGGCGCGTTCGCGCCGAGGCGAGCGCGTCGCGAACGCCGTCGGCCGCGCGGGCCGCGGTGCCGAGCTAGCAGGCCGACGATCGACCGCGATCGCCCACCAGGCGGCGGCGACGATCAGCGTGGTCGAGTCGTCCGCGCGCCCGGCGCCGATCGCGGTGATCGCGCCGAGCGCCGTCGCCTCGCCGGCGACGAGCAGGACCGTGAGCCGCAGCAGGTCGGTGTACGGCACGGGATGCCCTAGCCGGCCAGGGTCCTCAGCACCGCCAGCCAGGCGGCGGGAGCGTCGACGACGAGGTCGGCCTCCTCGGGCAGCTCGACCGGGCCCTCCTCGGAGCCGACCCCGACGCAGACGGCGGTGTCGAGGCGCCCCTGCTCGGCGAGCTCGCGCAGGCGCCGGAAGGCGTCGAGGTCGGTGCGGTCGTCGCCGGCGTAGATCGCGGCGCGGACCCCATCGGCGTCGCCGGCGCCCGCCAGCAGCGCGGCGACCGCGGCGTCCTTGCCGCCGCCGACCGGCGGGCCGCAGCTCCAGCACCTTGCGGCCCCGGGGCGGGTCTCGAGCCCGAGCCGTCCGGCGTCGGCGGCGATCTCGCGGGCCCGGCGCCTCGGCGGCGGCCTCGTCGGCGGCGCCGCGCCAGTGCAGGCGCCTGGATCGGGCCCTTGTCCTCGACCCGGAGCCCGCTCGACTCGAGCGCCTGGCCGTCGAGCCCGGCGAGGTAGTCGCGCCGCGGCGGTCTCGCGGCCCTCGAGCGAGGGGTCGAGCCGCGGCGCCGAGTCGCCCGGGGAGCAGCAGCTCGAGGCCGTGGTTGCCGGCGTACGCGATCCCCTCGACTCCGACCAGCTCGCGGGCCTCGGCGGCCCGGCGGCCGGAGATGCAGCCGACGATCGCGAAGCGGCCGCTGAGCTCCGCCAGCGACCGCCTGCGCGCTGGCCGGCACGGCCGCGTTCTCGGGGCGCTCGACGATCGGCGCCAGGGTCCCGTCGACGTCGGTCAGGATCGCGGCCCGGGCGGGATCCTCGCGCAGCGGCGCGAGAATCTCGTCGGACAGCCCTGCGGCGGGCGGTGCTCATTCGCATCTAGTATCGCCCGCCGTGCCGGATTCTCATACCCCGCCGGGCGCAGGTCCCGCCGGCCCGGACCGGGAGCGGCTCCTGAAGCTGGGCGCCGATCGGCACCGCGGCGGGCGCCTTCAGCGGCCTCTTCGGCGTCGGCGGCGGCACCGTCATCGTGCCGCTGCTGATCCTCTGGTTCGGCTACGGCGAGCGGCGTGGCGACCGGTACCAGCCTGGCGGCGATCGTCCTGATCGCGCGCCTCGCCGCCGGCGGCCAGGGCATCTACGGCAACGTCGATCTCGAGGCCGGCCTGCTGCTCGCCGTGCCGGCCGTCGGCGGGGTCGTCGCTCGGGACGGCGGTGCAGCAGCGCCTCCCCCAGCGCGCGGATCTCGCTGCTGTTCGCGGCCCTGCTGGTGGCGGTCGCGGTGGAGCTGATCGTCCCGTGAGCGGAGCCCGCAGATGAGCGAGTTGCTGGCGGCGCTGGTCTGCGCGGCGGGGGGCTTCGTCGGCGGCCTGGTCGGCGTCGGCGGCGGGATCCTCTTCGTCCCGGCGATGGCGATCTTCCTCGACTTGTCCCAGGTCGAGGCGGAATCGACCTCGCTGCTGATGATCGTCATCGTCGCCGCCGCCGGCACCTAGCGGCAGCACGGCTACGGCAACGTCGAGCCTGCGCGACGCCGCTGTCGTCGGCCTGCTCTCCCCGCTCGGGGTGCGGTCGGCGTCGTCGTCGCCAACGAGATCTCCCAGCGCGCCCTCGAGCTCGCGCTTCGCCGGCCTCGCCCTGTTCATCGCGGTGCAGCTGGTGCGGCGGGCGCTGCGGGCGCCGGACGCCGCGGGCCGCGGCCGTGAGCGATCCGCTGCGGGTCAACCGCGAGCTGGCGATCCCGCTCGCCGAGGTCGAGCTGCGGGCGAGCCGCTCCTCGGGTCCCGGCGGCCAGCACGCGAACGTCACCGCATCGCGGATCGAGGCCGTCTTCGACGTCGAGTCCTCGGCGTCGCTTTCCGACGCCCAGCGCGAGCGCCTCCTGCAACCGGCTCGGGCCCCGGGTCACCGCCGTCGCCCAGGACGCCCGCAGCCAGGCCCGCAACCGCGAGCTCGCGCTGGAGCGGCTGCGCGCGAAGCTGCGCCGACGCCCTGCGCGTGCCGAAGCGCCGCCGTCCGACCCGCCCGACCGCGGCCGCCCGCGAGCGGCGCCTGCGAGGCAGAAGCGCCACCGGGCCGAGCGCAAGCGCGACACGCCGCCGCCCCGCCGACGACTACTGATCCCGCTCAGCCGACGCCGTGCTCGAGCGCGCCCTTGACCTGGGCGTCGAGCGCGTTGAGCCGGTAGAGGGCGATCGCCTCGGGGGAGGGGAACGCCCGCATCCGCAGCGCGTCCGGCCCGTGGTGGGCGAGCACGCAGGAGAGCAGCGCGGCGCGGCGCGGCGTCGGCAAGGCCGCCGGCCGCCGCACCGATGATCTCGGCGCCGATCTGCAGGTGGCCGAGGAGGCGACCCTCCTCGCTCAGCCCGATCTCGGCGCCGTAGGTGAACTCGCGCGTCTTGCCGGCGTCGTGGACGCAGGGCCGCGGCCATCAGCAGGTCGGAGTCGAGGCGCGGGTGCAGGGTGGCCAGCTCGGTTACGAGCGTGGCGACCGCGACCGTGTGCTCGAGCAGGCCGCCGAGGTAGGCGTGGTGCCCGGCGCGCGTGCACGGCGCGCGCCGGAACTCGGCCGCGGCAGGCCCGGTGAAGAGCACCCGCTCGACGACGGCGCGAAGCCCGGCGTCGTGGACCTCGCGGGTCAGGTGCTCGAGGAAGCCCTCCAGCTCCTCGCGGTCGCGGTAGGCGGAGGGGAGGAACTCGGCCGGGTCGACCTCGCCCGGATCGAGCCTGCGGACGTCCTCGAGCTCGGCGCTGAGCTGGCCGCGGAAGCGCTCCGCCCGGCCCTTGACCTCGACCGCGTCGCCGCGCTCGAAGCGGGCGCCGATCCGGTCGACCTCGCGGAAGACCCGCGCCGGGATCGAGCCGCTGCGGTCGCGCAGCTCGAGCGCCAGGTAGGGGGAGCCGTTGCGCGCCGTCAGGCGGTCCTTGCGGACGCACGCGTAGCGGCCGCGGAAGCTCCGCCCGGGCGTCAGCTCGGCGACGGTCGGGCCCGCCGGGGCGCGGAACAGGCGCGAGGTTGCGGGCGGCTTCCATGGGCCGATCTTGATGGCCGCCACGGACGCCTCCCTCCGGTCCGGCCGGACCGCATTGCCGTAGGCTGAACCGGATGGAAGCGCTCCGCTGGGAAGGCGATGTGCCGGAGCTACGCTCCCCCGTCCTCGTCTGCGCGTTCCGGGGCTGGAACGACGCCGCCGCCGCCGCCTCGACCGCGCTCGAGACGCTCGCCGGCTCGCTCGACGCCGAGGTCGTCGCCGAGCTCGATCCCGAGGAGTTCTTCGACTTCCAGGCCAACCGGCCGACGATCACGCTCAGCGAGGGGCAGACCCGCCACATCGAGTGGCCGTCGAACCACGCTGATCGCCGCCCACGCCCCGGGCGCCGAGCGCGATCTCGTGCTTCTCGACGGCACCGAGCCCAACCTGCGCTGGCGGACCTTCTCGGACATCTTCACCGGCGCCGCGGAGCGGCTCGGGGTCGAGATGGTCGTCACCCTGGGCGCACTGATCGCCGAGGTCGCGCACACGCTGCCGGTGCCGATCACCGGGCTCGCCTCCGATTCCGGGCTGGTCGAGCGCCTCGACCTCGAGCGCTCCAACTACGAGGGCCCGACCGGGGTCGTCGGGGTCCTCCACGACACCTGCCGTCAGGCCGGGATGAGCTCGGCCTCGCTCTGGGCCGCGGTTCCCCATTACGTCGCCGCCGTTCCCAACCCGAAGGCCGCGCTCGCCCTGCTGCGCCGCCTCGAGGCGCTCACCGGGGTCGCGGTCGATGCCTCCGAGCTCGAGGAGGAGACGGTCAGCTACGAGGAGCAGGTGGGCAGGGCGGTTGCCGCCAACCCCGAGATCGAGGAGCTCGTCGGGCGGATCGAGGCCGAGCAGTCCGACGAGGGGACGCCGGAGACCGGCGACCTGCCCTCGGCCGACACGATCGCCCGCGACTTCCAGCGCTTCCTGCGCCAGCGCGGCGGCGAGAACGACTAGCGCCCTTCGGTCGGTTTAGGGCTAGGGTGCCGCGGGTAGGTCTGCTGCCGGCGTCAACGTTCACCGAGGCGATGGCGCCGGAGAAGCAAGAGATATCGAGTACGAATCGCGTCGAAACGGCGTCGAAGCGGGCTCTTCGACCCAAAGGGGGAAGTTCTTGACCCGACCGCTCTATATCCCACCCGTTCCTGAAACGGATACGACCTCCGCCGCCGAGGCCACCCGCGCCGGGGTCGGCATTCCCTTCTCTGTGATCCGCCGGGGCCACGCCGTCGTCGTCACGCCCTCCGGCACGCTCGACCCGGCCGCCGTGCGCTGGCTCAAGCCGGTCCTCGTCGCCGTCGCCTCCGCGGGCCAGAACGTGGTCCTCGAGCTGGACGAGGTCTGGGACCTCTGCGAGGACGGCATCGTCGGTCTCGCCGATGCCGCCGCCGAGGTCGAGGAGCTCGGGCACTGCATGGTCCTCTCCGCCGGGGCCTGCGGCGGCGTCGAGGAGGAAATCCTCAAGCGCTGCGCCGCCAGCATTCCGGTCTTCGGCGGGCTCGCCGACGCCCTGGCCTCGCTGCAGGGCCGCGCCGTCCTCAACTAGGCGCGCGCAGGCTCAGGTCTCGGCCGCCGGGCAGATCAGCCGGTAGTCGCACCAGCTGCAGACCGCCGGCGAGGGGCGCGGCTCGAAGTCCTGGCCCATGATCCCCTCGCCGACCTGAGCACCGTCCGCTCGACCCGCTCGGCGTCGTCGGGAGCGGCCTCGACCGCGACCTTCTCGCCGTCGAGCACGTAGTAGTAGCTGCCGCTCGCCGCCTCGAGGTCCCAGGCCTCGCGGGCGGCGAGCCGGTAGAGGGCGAGCTGGAGGTCGTTCTCGAGCGTCGGCCTTGGTCTTGCGCTCGCCGGTCTTGTAGTCGATCAGCTCGTACTCTCCCGCCGGGCAGCCGGTCGACGCGGTCGACGCGCCCGCGCAGGTGGTGCGGGCCGATCGAGAAGTCGAAGCCGCGCTCGAGCCAGACCGGCTCGCCCTCGGCGCTCGCGCTCGCGCTCCCAGTAGGGCCGCATCGCCTCGCGGGCGCGGTCGCGGAACTGGAGCTCGTCGTCGGAGGTGCCGAAGCCCGAGCGCCGCCAGCCGGCCTCGAACAGCCGCATCAGCCGCCGCAGCCCGTCCTCGGCTGCGGTCGCCGCGCTCGCGCTCCTTGTGGAAGCGCTCGAGCACGCTTGTGGATCAGGATCCCGAAGCGCTGGTTGATCGTCGGCTCCTGCGGGATGCCGAAGACGCGCGCGAACTTGTACTTCAGCGGGCAGGTCAGGTAGAGGTCGAGGTCGGAGGCCGAGAGCTTGAGGCCGTCGCCGCGGCGCGGCAGGAAGGCCTCCAGCGAGGGCTCCTCGCGGGCGGCGATCGCCTCGCGGCGGCGTCCCCGCTCGCGCTCCTCGTCGAGCAGGTAGTCGTCGAGCGAGGAGGCCTCGAGCTCGGCCTGCTGCTCGGGGGTGGCGACCTGGCGCAGCAGCCCGTTGACCGCCTCGATCGCCTCGGCGGTCTGCTCGTCGCCGGGGCGCTGCGCCAGCGCCGCCAGCTTCAGCAGCTCGAGGTAGCGGGCGATCGCGCGGTTGACGTCGATCGCGGTGTCGAGGCGCGGCTCGGAGAGCTCGCGGCCGGCCCTCCACGATGCCTCGAGCACCTCCTCGCGCAGCATCCGGTAGGTCGCGTGCAGGCCCTCGGCGGGGCCGAACAGCTCCTCCTCGTGGATCTCCTCGCTCGCCCCGAGCACGGTGCGGGCCTCCTCGTAGAAGCGGCGACGGCCGGGTGGCGCCCTCGCGGTCGCGCTCGACCCAGGAGAGGACGAGCCCGCGGCGCGCTCGCGTCATCGCGATGTGCAGGCCCGGCGGCGGCGCCGCGCCAGCCGCGCCGCCTCGCCGCTCTCCGCCGGCGGCTCGGCGAGCAGCTCGGCGGGGACCGGCGGGCGGGCCGGTCGGCGCGGTCGGGCCCGGTCGGCCGCGGTCGAGGCCGAGGACGTAGACGTGGTCGAACTCGAGTCCCTTGGCGTCGGCGAGCGCGATCACCTGGACCGAGCCGGGGGAGGGCGGCTCGTCGCCGGAGCCCAGCTCGACGCCGGCGTCGGCGACGGCGCTCAGGTAGCGGACGAAGTCGCGGGTCGAGCCCTGCGGCTCGCGCCGGGTCCAGGCCGAGGCCAGCTCGGCCAGGCGCGAGAGGCTGAGCAGCCGCTCGGCGGCCTCGGGCTGGGCGGCGAAGAGGCGCTGGCGGCGCAGGCCGACCCGCTCGATCAGCCGCCGCACGAAGACGTCGGCGCGGCGCTCCTCGAGCGCCGCCGAGGCTGCCCGGTAGAGCTTGAGGAAGCTCTGGATCCGCTCGCGCGCCTCGGGCTGGATCTGCGGGCTCTCGAGCGCCGCCTCGCAGGCGGAGACCATGTCGAGCTTGCGCCGCCGCGCGATCGTCGTCAGCCGCGCGAGGTCGACCGAGCGCAGCTCGACCGGCGGCCGGGTCAGCGCCCGCGCCGCGGCGGCCGAGTCGTCGGGGTCGGCGAGCACCCGCAGCCAGGCGATCGCGTCGCGGACCTCGGGGCGGCGGAAGAGCGCCGCCGGGCCCGGCGAGGTGGAAGGGGATGCTGCGCTCCTCCATCGCCGCCGCGACGGCGCCGCCGCGGCGGGCCGGCTCGTCGACGATCACGCCGATCCGCTCCGGCCGCACCCCGCCGGCGATCAGGTGCTCGACCTCGCGCGCCACCGCCTGCGCCTGGGCGCGCTCGTTGCGGGCAGCGCCAGAAGCGCACCGGCGACCTCGGTCGTCGACTCGGCGCGGCCCGGCTTCTCCAGCCGCTCGGCGATCGCGGCGACGACCGCGCGCGCCGCGTCGGCGACCTCGCTGCCACCGCGGAAGGCGCGGTCGAGGACGACCACGTCGGCATCGGGGTGAAGGTCGCGGAACCAGGAGGCGGCACGCGGCGCCGGCGCCGCGGCGTGGCCTGGTCGTCGTCGAGGGCGCAGAGCAGGTTGGCGTTGTCGGCGGCGAGCTCGGCGAGCACGCCCAGCGGGCGAGGGTGGCGTCCTCGAGCTCGTCGACCATCACGTGAGCGGAAGCGGGCGGCGATCTCGCGGCGGACGTCGGCGCGCTCGGCGAGCAGCCGGCGCAGGACCAGGATGACGTCGCCGGAGTCGAGGCTGCCGCCGGCGGCGAGGATCCGGTCGTGGGCGGCGTAGAGCTCGGCGAACTCGTGCTCGCGCCGGGCGGCCTCGCGGGCGGCCTCGTCGGCGGCCTCGCTGCGGTGCTCCTGCGGCGAGCGCCGCCAGCTCACTCGGGCCGACCGCCTCCGCCTTCAGCGCGTCGATCCGCCCAGCAGCCGGGCCAGCAGGCCGGCCGGGTTGCCGCGGATCTCGTGGTGGCGCAGCGGCAGCTCCTCGAGCGCGGTCGAGCAGCATCGCCAGCCGCTCGGCCGGGCCGACCACCTCGAAGAACGGGTCGAGGCCCGGCCTCGGCGGAGTACTCGCGCAGCAGCCGCTCGCCGATCGCCTCCCAGGTGCCGATCCAGAGCTCCTCGTAGGGGCCCGTCGAGCAGCGCCTCGGCGCGCTCGCGCAGGCGCCGCGCCGCGGCCCGGGTCGAGGCGATCAGCAGGACCCGCTCGGGGCCGGTCCCCTCGCTCGGCGAGCCGGGCCAGGCGGCGCGCCAGCACCTCGGTCTTGCCGGTCCCGGCGGCCGCCGAGCACAGCAGCGGGCCCGTCGCCGTGGGCGATCGCGCGCTCGCTGGGCCTCGCTGCAGGACGATCTCGTCCTCGCGCAGGGGCTCGTGGTCCGGCTCGGCGGGCATCCGGGCGTCAAGCTAGCGACCGCGTAGCATGGAGATCGCATGTCTTCTCCGCAGGGTGCGGAGCGGCTCCGCCGGGACCGCTGCCGCCGCTACCGAGTCGACTGGCTCGGCGCATCTGCCGCCGCACGGTCGCGGCCCAGCGGCGCGATCTTCGAGGAGGTGCGCGGAATCGACGCGCGCACCGACTACGAGGGGGTCGGCGAGGGCGGCGACCACACCCTGGTGATCGACCGCCGCTGCGAGGACGCCGTCTTCGCCGAGCTCGACGCGCTCGCCGCCGCGGGCGCCTCCTTCGTCGCCGTCTCCGAGGAGCGCGGCGAGGTCGAGTTCGGCGAGGGCGGCGAGGCGCGGGTCGTGATCGACCCGATCGACGGCTCGCTCAACGCCCGCCGCACGATCCCCTCCCACAGCCTCAGCATCGCCGTCGCCTCGGGCGGCTCGATGGCCGACGTCGAGTTCGGCTACGTCTACGACTTCGGCGCCGGCGAGGAGTTCGTCGCCGCGCCGCGGCGAGGGCGCGACGCCTCGACGGCGAGCGCGATCGCGGTCGCCGAGCCACGAGCACGGCCTCGAGGTGGTCGGCCTCGAGTCGGCGAAGCCCGAGCTGGGCGCTGCCGGCTGCTCGAGGCGCTCGGCGAGCAGGTCTACCGCCTGCGCGTGATCGGCTCGATCGCGATCACCGCCTCCTACGTCGCCGCCGGCCGCCTCGACGGGATGGTCAGCCTGCGGCCCTGCCGCTCGGTCGACGCCGCCGCCGCGCAGCTGATCGTCCGCGAGGCGGGCGGCTTGGTCGCCTTCGGCGAGCGGCGGCCTCGCCGACGCTGGCCTCGGCCTCGACGAGCGCTACCCGATCGCCGCCGCCGCCGACGAGGAAGGGCTCGCCAAGCTGCGCGCCGCGCGGCGGGCGGGTGAGTCGCGATGAGCCGGGAGCACCCGGAGCTGATCGACTGGGGTCTCGCCGACCGCGTCGCCCGCGCCTTCGCCGGCAACGGCACCGGCAAGCGCTCGGTCCGCAAGCGCGGACCTGCAGAAGGCCTCGCGCGGCAGCGTCGCGCCTGGTTCGCGACTACACCGGCCTCGAGCCGAAGGGGCCGCCTGCCGGCGGCCGAGGTGATCGACCGCCGCGAGTGGATCGAGGCCAACCTCGACTCGCTGCGGGCGATGTCGGCCGGCGTCGAGGACGGGCTCTCGCGCTCGCTGCAGGCTGCCGGGGCCGCTCGGCTCGGGCCTGCGCGCCGGCGCCGGCATCGCCGCCGGGGTGGAGCTCGGCCTCGTCAGCGGCTTCCTCGCCCAGCGCGTGCTGGGCCAGTACGACGTCGCCATGGTCGGCCCCGCCCGCCCGCGCGCCTGCTCTTCGTCGCCCCCAACCTCGCCGACGCTCAGAAGCGCCTCGGCGCCGAGCGCGAGCCCTTCCTCCGCTGGATCGCCCTCCACGAGGCCACCCACGTCGTCCAGTTCGCCGCCGTCCCCTGGCTTCGCGACCACATCGGCGGGACCGCCGAGAAGCTGCTCGCCGGCGCCTTCGCCGGGGTCAGCCTCGGCGAGCTGGCGGCGGCGCTGCGCAAGCTGCTGACGCCCGACCCGCGCGCGGATCGCCGCCGCGGTCCGCGACGGCGAGTGGCTCTCGCCCTTCATCGAGCCGGCCGCGCCGCCGGCTGGTGGCGCGGCTGCAGACGACGATGGCCGTCGTCGAGGGCTACTCCGAGCACGTCATGGACGCGGTCGGGGCGGAGCTCGACCCGGCCTTCGGCGAGCTGCGCGAGCGGGTGGACGCCCGCCGCGAGCAGCGCGGCCTGATCGAGGCGCTGCTCTCGCGCCTGCTTCGGGGTGGAGATGAAGATGCGCCAGTACCAGCAGGGGAAGGCGTTCTGCGACGAGGTCGCCGCGCGCCGCGGGATCAAGACGCTGAACAGGGTCTGGGACGAGCCCGCGACCCTGCCCCGCCCGTCCGAGCTCGACCACCCCGGCCGCTGGCTCTCCCGCGTCGCCTAGCCCACCCCCGCCCCGAGTGATCGGTTATCCGCGGTATGCCCGGGTAACTCATCACTCGGCGAGCGGTCAGTGGCGTCAGGCACGCTCCAGGCACGAATCCTTCACGGCTCTGTAACTCCCTGGAGCAGGGGGTTTAAGAACATGTGTTCGGGGAACTGTTATCCTACGAACAAGCTTAAAGATAAGTAGATCGACCACCCAGAGAGGGTTGGAGAACAAGATGGCAACGCAGAGCAACCGCACCCAGAGCACCCGCACAAAGACCCAGGCGAAGCGCACGCAGACCAATGCGAAGCGCACCGCCAACTCCGCCAAGCGCACCGCTTCCACGGCCAGCCGCCAGGCGACTCCTGAGAAGAACCAGGTTCGCAAGGTCGCCGAGACCGCCGTCGACGTTCCCGTCGGCGTCGTCCTCAACGCCAGCGAGCGCGTCCAGGAGATCGTCGATCCGTGGACCGATCGCGCGACCGCCGAGCGCCAGCTTCGGTCCTACCGGACCCAGCTGACCCGGACCCTGAAGCGTGCCGAGCGCCGTGGCGCCACCGCCCGCCGCAAGGCCACCACCCAGGCCAAGCGCACCCGGACCCGCGTCGAGCGTGAGGTTCGCCGTGTCGAGCGCGAGGCGCGTCAGCGTCAGCGCAAGGCCGCGACGACCGTCCGCCAGAACCGGCGCAAGGCCGAGACCACGCTGCGGCGCAACCGCCGTCAGGCCGAGAAGCAGCTCCGAAGGTCACCCGGCGTGCCGAGAAGGTCCAGACCGACGTCGTCAAGGTCGTGGACGAGCAGACGTCCCGCGCCCAGGACCTCGTCGGTCAGGTCGGCGACCAGATCACGGCGCTGCGCTAACCGCTTAGCCCGGGCCGTCCCTCGGAGAGGCGGACGGACCCGGAGAGAGCTGCCGGCACACATACCTCGCCGGCAGAGAAGCAACCTCTCCTCCCTCGCCAACCGCCCCCTCGTGGGGCGGTTGGTCCTTGTTGGGGCCTCAGCGCACCCGTACGCGGCGCGGCGGCGAATGCCCCACCGTGTAGGGCCAGTTCGACTCGCGGGGCACCCTTGCCCGAAACTCGAAGGCGACGCCGCGGCTCTCATCGTCCGCAAACGAATATGAGAAATGCCAGCCGCCTCCCGCGTCGGAGCGAACGGTTCGGAAGGTGGTCCATGGCAGGCGTCCCACCCGGTATTGGATCTCAACGTCAATCCCGACGCGCGGGAGATCCGCCCCGGCGTGTCTGATTCGACCACTGAATGCGACAGGGCGTCCCCCGACCGACGCGATGGAAGCCGATCTTGCGAGCGTGATCCCCGCAGCGGTGCGAACGCGGACCGGCCGCGACCCGCTCCGGGTCAGAGTCCGGGTACCCGCGTAACGCGCCCGGACGAGTCGGTTCGGCCCCGGCCGCAGCTTGAGGTTGAACATGCCCTTACGGCCCGTGCGGACCGTGATGACGCGGCGCCTTCGGGCAGATCCGGCGGCGAAACTCTCGACCACCTGGACCTGCTCGCCGGTGAGGGGCGAGCCGAGGCCCGCCGTGAGGCGGCCGGTCAGCCGGGCTGCGGCCCCGTAGCGCAAGGTCTGCTCGACGAGCCGCCGCCGCTTTCCACCGTTGCCGATGAGATGGGCCCGGATCGCGGTCGGGACCTTGATCGGGTTCGGAAGGACCATCTCCGAACCATTGGCGCGGCGGCCGGTCCGAACCGCGTTCCCCGCCGCGTCGAACGCGGTGGCGCGGAACTCGTATTCCCCTGCGGGGAAGGAATCCGACGCCCAGCGAGCGACGAGGTCGCCATCGATCAGCTCGGTGGGGAGGGGGGTGAATCCGCCGCCGGGCCCCACCCTTCGCACGGAAATGGCTCCTCGCTCGGGATCAGGACCGGAGAGCGGGTCGTGCACGGCGGCTCTGATCAACTCCGGGTCCTCCGGGTTCTGACTGTTGACGAACGCCAGACCCGGTGCCGTCCGGTCGATGCGGACTACGGCGGTCCCCGCCGGACGGTTCTGTATCCCGTTGGAGAACCCCCCATCGTTGACGTTCCCGGCCAGGTCGCGCGCGTAATAGGTCACCGTGTGCACTCCGTCGGCGGTCACCGCGGTCGAAACCCGTGTCGCCATTCGAGATCACCGCCGGGCCGCCGTCGACGCTGATCGCGGTGAACGGGACTTCCCCGCCCTCGGGCACCATCCCGGAAAGGGCATCGCTCGCATTTGCGGTCAGCGCGACCCCCGAGGCCGTCCAACCACTCGGAACCCCCTCCAGTGTGGTGACCGGATCGGTCTTGTCGACGCGGACCTCGCCGTGTGCCACGGACGTCGACTTCATCCCTGAGCCGGAGACCGCCGCAGCATGGATCCAGTTGATTCCCTCGGGCAGGTCCGGGATCTCGAAGGCGCTGCCCTCGATGCCGTCCTTGAGGTCGGTCTCGGATTCGGTGCACCGGTCAAAGGCGGCACAGGGATCCGAGTCCGCGATCTGGTTGACCGAGTAGGCGTACCCACGAATTCCGGAGACCGGGACGGGATCTGTTGGACGACCGAGGCGCTGAAGGGAGGGAAGCTCATTCCGACTGAGCCACTGATCGCCGACGATGACGGTGGCTGGCGCCGGCCGCACGTTGTCGAAACGAAGGGCAGCACTTGCGGGCGCGCCCACGTTGCCGGCAGCGTCCTCGAGGGAGACCTCGATCGTGTACCGGCCAGGCGACCATGGGACTCGGATGTCGTCGAGCGCAGGGCTGGAGCCCGCGATCCTCACCGAGGTGCTGACCGGACTCCCTCGGAATCCACCAGTCGGTAATGCACCGCCGCGATCGGGGCTCCGGCTCCTTGAGGGGGGTTGGTCCAGGAGAGGTCGAAGTCGTTGTCGGCATGCCAGCGATCCGCACCCCCGGCGACCTGAAGTCCGATCGGCTGCAGTGGAGCCACGTTGTCGACGTGGATCGTGTACGGCCGAGAGCAGCCTAGGTTGCCCGTCGGGAAGCCCGTAATCCCGTGCACAGAACTCGATCGAGTGAGCGCCGGGATCGAAGGATGCGGTGTCGATATCCAGCAATGCAGTCTGAACGTCGCTGGGCAGGGTTGCGAAGCGTCACCGCAAAGGCCCCTTGAGCTCCCGAGCACGAAACGTTCGCCCAATGTCATCTGTTCGGACCCATCGACTCAGTAGCTCCCACCGCTCTACGCCTGATCCGCCATCCATGCTGCTGACGACCGACTGATTCTGTACCGCGATGCCAGCGAGTCTCGACGTTGTTGTCAGACAATCGAGCCGGTCACCGATGTCACTAGGGGCCGTCCGGTCCCGTACCGTCAATTGAACGTTGTCCGGACGATTCGTAGCGCCTCCTAGTGCATCCAGAGCACATCCGCCAGCTCGGTAACAACTGAAGCTGCGCAACGACACGCAGTGGCCCCACTGGGCTCCACATCGCTCGGCGATAGAAGTTGAATGTCTTGAAATGCGTCATCGCCTGGGTCTGTGCCGAAGACGAAGTGGCTCGCCGTTCAGCCCGGACCGCGAAGAGCTGAGCCGCCCAACCTCCGTTGTTCCTAAGTCTTGCCTTGATCGCTCCCGGAAACGATTCTCGGCTTCGGGACCGGCATCCCAAACCCAAGCGCCAAATTCATTCTCGGGGCTGCTGCCGCCTCGCCCATTGAGCTGCATCAAGCCAGAGTGAATCGGCATCAACGCAGCGCTTGCCTTCAACCCGGTTGTCCGCCGTCATAAGTGACCGCAGCACTGAACGGGGCCTCATCAATGCAGTTCCGAACGATGAAGTCGCGAGCGCCCTTGACGGGCCTGAGGCCAAGACACCAAGAGCAACTGCGGCGCCACGACTGCACGCGAAATCGACGCTAGGGCTCGGTGGCCAAGACCTCGGTGGCCCCACCGGGAAAGACAACGATGAGTTCGGATCTTGTCCGGAGGCCGTTCTCTCGCACGAAGAGGCTCGCCGCATTGCTGGAACCTGGTGGGTGTTCCCGATGGACTCCGTAAACCGGAGATATCCGCTTTGGGGTCCCAAGCGAGCCGTTGAGGACGACTCCACCGCCTCCTCCGGGCTCCGATCTGAAATCGGACTGCCGGATGCTCCGATGTCGAACGGCGACCATTCGAAGAATGGAGCTGCGCACGCGAATCGTATTCGCTGAGGCCGCAGAATCGCACTCCGTTTGCCCCAATCGGAATGGACTCGTAAGCCGAGCCAAGGTCCTCGCTTTCGATCGACCTGTTCACTGATCGATCGCGAGTGTCGACGCTCTGCTCCTGCGAGCTTGTTCCGGGCAATGGCTCGCCGGTTCGATACTGTCTGCGTTCTACGATGCTTGCCCTCGAACGTCCCCCGTATCCACCGCCCCCTTGCCCAGGGCCCGTGAGGTCACCGCTCCGGTCGCCAGGTCGTCTGCCTTGACCGATCGCTTGCCCTGGATCGCCACGGCTGTGCCGCCGAGGGCGATGAAGAGCGCCAGGTAGGAGACGACCAACGCGTGTCTTGAGCCCATTCTTCCTTCGATCTGGTTGGGGGGTGGTTTGCGGCTCAGCAGTCTTTCGGAACACGCTGCCGAAGGGGGAGATTCGGTTGAGCATCATGGTCCGAACTCTCCGGCTCCGGAGCTTGAGCTCGAGCTCCCGCTGGATGGGGGAGGGGGCGGCGGAGCTGTGCTCGGCGTGGCCGTGACAGCGGCCTCCGGCGTGAACTCGACAGTCTCGGGCGCAGGTTCCGGCTCTGGCTCTGGCTCCGGCGCCGGAGCGGGCTCGGGCGGCGGTGGGGGCGGTGGCGCCGGCTCGGCGGGCTGTTCCTCCACCGGCGCCGGCGCCGGCTCCTCGATCAACTCCGGGTTGGGCGGGGCGAGGGCTACGGGTTTCTCGGCGACCTCGACGACTCGTTCGTGTGCCGGCCTCCGGTCTCCGTCGAAGAGGTCCGCCGGCGGGGGAACCACACCGGTCGCCACGCAGGCCGCGGCGCCGCCGGCTGTCCCCACGCACGCCGTCAGCACCTTGGCCATCAGGGCCATCCCAGTTCCCCGGGTGCCTCCGCTCGCGGCCAGCGAGACCGCCGAGTCGGCGGCTCCCGTTCGGGCCGACATCCTGGCCTGGATCCCCACGTAGAGCTCGGTCGCGCGATCGAGCAACGAGCGGGACTCCGGCAGGACCGGCAGCAAAGCCGCCGCCGCACGAGGAGCCGCCCGGAAAGCTCGCAGCTTCGCTCGGCAATGCGGGCAGGCATGCAGGTGCTCACGGACCGCTGCGGCATCCACCTCGCCCGCCTCGCCGTCGCAGTAGGCGGAGAGCTTCAGGTGGAGCTCGTCGCAGCGCTCGCCGCTCTCGGTGCGGGCCAGGAAGGCGCGGAAGCGCGCCCTGCCCTCTGCCAAGCAGCGATTGATCTTGGTGTACGACCAGCCGGTGATCTCTCCGATCTCGGAATACGAGTACCCCTCCGCAAGCAGGGTCAGGGCGCGTAGCTCGTGAGGCTTCAGGGTGCTGAGCGCCTCGCGGGTGCGAGCGACCCGCTCGCGCCGCTCGGCCAGGTCCGCCGGCCCGTCCGACTGGGAGGGGATCAGGGCGATCCAGTCCTGGTCCGGCGCGGTGTCGTGGGACTGGGGGCGGGGCCTGGCCAGGATCCGTTCCCGTTGGCGGCGGACAGCGAGCGCCTCGTGCTTCGTCACCGTCTGCATCCAGCGGATCAGCTGCCGTGGATCGGTGGTCGGAGCCTTGGTGAGGAGGATCTCGAGGGCGCGCTGCAGGGCGTCCTCGGCGTCCTCGGTGCAGATCGAGTAGCGGCGGGCGGTGCGCCGCAGCGTCGGCTCGTGGCGGCGGATCAGCTCGATCGCAGCGCGCTTGCGCGCCGGATCCGGGCGGGCCCCGGCTCCTTCCCCACCCCGGCCCGAGTCGACCTGCGCGGCCCCGACCCCGCTCGCCGGCCCCCTCCCTTGACGATTACTGCCCGACACCTTCCTGCCCTTTCAGATGAGAATGCCCCCCGGGAAGGCTTGTACCAACTGGGATGCGAGATTTCGAGGGGCTCGCGGGGCCGACGGATGGTCGACTCAAGCTTCTGTCTCGTTCCATTTGCAGGTAAAGGCGTGCGAATCCCGTTCTCTCCCCCAAGTTTTCTTCGACGAATTACCGAAGGTGCGGAGTGATCGCGACTTAGACGTCCGCGAACGATCCCTGTCGCCCCCTTGAGCCCGCCCGCCGCGTGTCCGATGTCAACTACGATCCCCCCGCCCGTCGCATGGACGCGGCGAATCCCGGCCGAACGATGGAGACCTAGATGAGCACCTGCATAGTCACCGGCGGAGCCGGCTTCCTCGGCTCACACCTCTGCGAGACCCTGCTCGGGCAGAACCACCGGGTGATCTGCCTCGACAACCTCGACACCGGCTCGCTGCAGAACATCGAGCACATCCGCAACGGCGACTTCGTCTTCTCCAACCACGACATCATCGACTTCGTCGGCGTCGACGAGCCGGTCGACTTCGTCTACCACCTCGCCTCGCCCGCCTCCCCGATCGACTACGCGCGGCTGCCGCTGCACACGCTCAAGGTCGGCTCCTACGGCACCCACCACATGCTCGGCCTGGCGAAGGCGAAGCGGGCCCGCTTCCTGCTCGCCTCGACCTCTGAGGTCTACGGGGACCCCCAGATCCACCCCCAGCCCGAGTCCTACTGGGGCCACGTCAACCCGATCGGCCCGCGCGGCGTCTACGACGAGGCGAAGCGCTACGCCGAGGCGCTGACGATGGCCTACCACCGCCAGCAGGGCGTCGACACCTGCATCGTCCGCATCTTCAACACCTTCGGCCCGCGGATGAGGCCCCACGACGGGCGGGCGATCCCGACCTTCCTGCGCCAGGCCCTCCAGGACAAGCCCCTCACCGTCTTCGGCGACGGCAAGCAGACCCGCTCCTTCTGTTACGTCGACGACCTCGTCCGCGGCCTGATCTCGCTCGCCGAGTCCGAGGTCCACCTGCCGGTCAACCTCGGCAACCCGGACGAGTTCACGCTGCTCGAGCTGGCCGAGACCGTGATCAAGGCCGCCGACTCGCGCTCGGAGATCGTCTTCGAGGCGCTGCCGGTGGACGACCCGCAGGTGCGCCAGCCCGACATCAGCCGCGCCCGCGACCTGCTCAGCTGGGAGCCGGAGGTCGGGCTCGAGGAGGGTCTGCGGATGACGATCGAGCAGGCCGGGGTCGAGCGCCTCGTCGGCGCCTCCGACTGAGCGACTCGAGCCCCGGCGGCAGCCGGCCGTCGGTCGAGAGCCAGGAACCGGCGAGGATCAGCAGCAGCCCCGCGATCGCGCCCGTGCCCGGGCTCTCGCCGAGGACGGCGATCCCGAGGCCGAGGGCGACCACCGGCGCCACGTAGGTGATCACCAGCGCCCGCCCGGCGCCGATCTCGATCACCAGGGGCCCGTAGATCACCAGCGCCGCGGCGGTGCAGAAGAGGCCGAGCACGAACAGCGAGATGAGCCCGTCCCCCGAGGGCGCCTCGGCCGGCGGATCGACGATGGCGAGCGGGGTGAGGACGACGGCGGCGACCGCGAGGCTGGCGCCCATCGTCGCGCGCGAGTCGATCGCGGGCAGCTGCCGGCGCAGGATCATCGGGCCGACCGCGTAGCAGGCCGCGACGAAGAGGATGAGGCCGGCGCCGAGCAGCTCGTCGCTGTCGCCGGCGACGTCGATGCCGACCAGCACGACCACCCCCGTGAAGCCGATCAGGAGGCCGGCGAGCTGCCGCCCGCCGACCCGCTCGGAGTGGTCGAAGCGGAGGGCGACCAGGGCGACGATCAGGGGCGCGGTCGCGATCAGGATCGCGGCCAGCGAGGAGTCGACGTGCTGCTCGCCGGCGGCGAGCAGCGGCCACGGGATCGCCACCTCGATCAGGGCGAAGACGACGATCCAGCGCCAGCTGCCGCCGAGCTGGCCGAGCGTCCCCGCGTGCCAGGCCAGCGGCAGGACGACGGCGGCGCCGAGCACCACCCGCGACCAGGCGACGAACGCCGGCGGGATCCCGTCGTCGACGGCGATCTTGATGAAGAGGTACGGGATCCCCCAGAGGAAGGTGATGGCGGCGAAGCCCGCCCAGGACCGCGGGCTCACGGGCGCAGCCGGCGGTGGGTCGCGACCACCTCGCCGGCCTCGCGCCAGCCGATGTGCTCGCGGGCGCCGAGCAGGCGCCGCGCCCCCTCGCGCGCCGCTTTGCGGTCGTAGCCGGCGGCGGTCGGACGCTGGTCGTGGCGGACCGGGACGGCGTCGGCGACGCCGAGCCGCCAGCCGCGCCGGGCCGCGACGGCGGCCCAGACCAGGTCCGCCCCCCAGCCCATCCCCTCCTCGGGGAAGGGGTGAAGCTCGGCGAAGGCCTCGCGGCGGAACGCCAGCGCCGGGCCCATCTCGACGAAGCGGGTCTCGCGCAGCAGCGCGGGCCGCCTCCTGACGACGCGCCAGGCGGTGTGGCTCGAGCGGGTGAGAGCGGGCTGGACCAGGTCGAGCCGGAAGTGCTCGCCGAGCGCCAGCAGCCGGTCGAGGAACTTTGCGGGGAGGGCGGCGTCGTCGTCGAGCACCAGGACCCAGTCGAATTCCTCGATGCCCGGAAGCGCCGCGGCGAGCCGGTTGACGTTGGCGAGCTTGCCCCCCGTCATCTCGCCGAGGGCGGTGAGCCCGGCGAGGGCCGGGTCGGGGGGCCCGAGCGACCCGAGGGCGAACTCGACCTGGTGCCGGGAGCGGCGGATCTCGCCGGCCTCGGCCCTGAACGCCGCGGCCGCGTCCGGCCCGTAGACGCCGAGGACCGCGATCCGGCGGACCGGCGCCACGGCGGCGAGCCGGTCGAGCGCGGCCCCCTCCCGCAGCAGCGCCTGGCGCAGGTCGAGCGCCTGGTCGAGGAGCCGGGCGCCGGCGCGCGCCGTCGCCCGGCGGTGGCCGGGGCGCGGCGGCAGCGCCTCGAGCGGGTCGGCGTCGGCGGGCGGCTTGGCGGCGGTCTCCGGCACGGCGCGGATAACGTAACCCCCGCCGGACCGCCCCGGCCGGCCCCCTCATCCCTTGCGCCTGACCGCCACGATCTGCACCAATCGCCCACCGGCGGCCGTCCGCCCGTCGCTGGCGGCGCTCTGCGAGCAGGCCGCCGCCGAGGCCGACGCGGAGGCGCTGCTGATCACCAGCGGCGTCGGCCCGGCCGAGCAGGCCGAGCACGCCCGCGCCGCTGCCGAGCTCGGCGCCCGCACCGCCCCGGCGCCGCCGGGCATCTCCGCCGCCCGCAACGCCGCCCTCGAGGGCCTCGCCGACGACGACGTGGTCGCCTACATAGACGACGACGCGCTGCCCGGGCCCGGCTGGCTGGACGCGCTCGCCACAGCCTGGCGGCACGCCGACCCCGCCGTCGCCTGTATCGGCGGCGCGATCCTGCCGCGCTGGACGGCCGCCCCGCCCTCCTGGGTCAGCCCCCGCATCTACGGCGCCTTCTCCCTGCTCGACCTCGGGCCGGGAAGCATGGATCTCGACCCGAGCGCGGGCGAGGACGCCTGGGGGGCGAACATCTCCTTCCGCGTGGGCCCCCTGCGTGAGGCCGGCGGCTTCACGGCGGGCCGCGGCGCATGGGCGGACCTGCCGCTTTTCGGCGACGAGTCCGAGGTCCAGGAGCGCCTCGCCGCGGCCGGGCGCCGCGTCCTCTATCGCGGCGACGTCCGCGTCGAGCACCGTGTGGGAGAGGAGCGCCTGCGGCTGCGCGAGCTCTGGCGGCGCGAGCTGTATCGCGGCGTCAGCGCCGGGCTCTCCGGGGCGGTCTCGCCGGCGCCCGCCGCGGGCAGGGGCGCGAAGGCGGCCGCCGGCCTCGCCGTGGCGCTGGTGCGGCGCGACGCCCCGCTTGCCGGCGAGCGCCTGGCCCGCCTCGCCCGCAGCGCGGGCGGCGCGGCGGCTCCGCTGATGCGCCGGCGGCTCCGCCGCCGGGGGTGGCCGGGATGAGCGCACCGCTGCTGATCGTCTCGCTGGCCACCACCGACGGCTGGGTGGTGAACGAGCGCGAGCTCGCAGCGGGGCTCGAGCGGCTCGGGGTCGAGCACCGGGTCGTGCGGCTCAGCCTCGGGGCCGAGGCTCACCTGCGCCGCACCGGGTTCTGGCCGCTGGTGGACGCGGTCGAGGCCCGCGGCGCCCGCCGGGCGCTGGAGGCGGGGCTGCGCGAGGGCGACGTATCCGCGGTGGTCCTGCTGAGCACGACCGCCGCCCTGCTGGCGCCGGTGCGGCGGCTGCGGGCCGCGGGGACCCCGGTCGCGATTCGGATCGACTGCCCCTCCTCGGTCTCCCGCCCCGGCTGGCAGAACGCGGCGCAGCGGGCGCTCGAGCGGCGCCGCAGCGCCGAGGCGACGCTGCTGATCGGCCAGGGCCCGCGCTCGGCCGAGCTGCTCTCCGCCCTGAGCCACAACGTCGCCTCCCTGCCCGTCCCGGTCGACGTGGCCGCCGGCCGCTCCGACGCGGCGGCCAACGCCGGCGGCGACGTCCTCATGTACGCGGCCGACCCCGACAACAAGGGCCTCGACCTGGTCTGCCGGGCCTGGTGGGAGCTGGGCGCCGCGACCGGCGAGCGGCGCCTGCGCATCACCGGTGTCTCCGCCGAGCGCGGCCGCCGCCTGCTGACCAGAAGGGGGATCGCCGAGCCGCCCGGGCTGACCTGGCACGGCGATCTCGAGCGCGAGGAGCACCTGGCGCTGCTGCGCGCCGCAGCCGCCTACGTCTCCGCCTCGGCCTGGGAGGGGGCGGGGATAGCCCAGCTCGAGGCGCTGGCCGCCGGGGTGCCGCTGGTGACGACCCCCTCGCTGGGCGCCTACGAGGCCCACCCGATCGCCGCCCGCCTCACGCCCGACCTCGCGACCGCGAGCCGCGACGTGCCCGGCCTCAGCGCCGCGCTCGGCGCCGCGCTGGCGATGGGCGCGGACGACCGCGCCGCCTACGCGAAGCAGGCCGCCGAGGCGGTCGCCGGCTTCAGCCGCGCCGCCGCGGACCGCGCCCTGGCCGGGCAGGTGCTGCCGCGCCTCGGCCTCGCGGTGCCTCCGGCTCCTTAGACTGCCCGACCTTGAACGCCGCGCCGAGCACCAACTACGAGAAGTTCCAGACCGGAAATCCCGTCGTCCTCCGTCTCATCGACCGTTTCTTCACTCGCCTCGGCGCGATCGTCGAGCCGCTCGGGGCGGAGTCGGCGCTCGACGCAGGCTGTGGCGAGGGCGAGACCCTGGAGCGGCTCGCGGCGCTGCTGCCGGAACGGGTCGCCGGCGTCGACCTGAGCCCGGAGGCGGTCGAGTTCGCCTCGCGGCGGCTGCCGCGGGCGCAGATCAGCCGCGAGAGCGTCTACGAGCTCCCCTTCGCGGACGACAGCTTCGACCTCGTCCTCTGCCTCGAGGTGCTCGAGCACCTGAAGCAGCCCGCGGCCGCCCTCGCCGAGCTGGCCCGCGTCAGCGGCCGCGACCTGGTCGTCTCCGTCCCCGACGAGCCCTGGTTCCGGCTCGGCAGCCTGCTCCGCGGCAAGTACGTCAGGACGCTGGGCAACCACCCCGAGCACGTCAACCACTGGAGTCCGCGCTCGCTGCGCCGCTTCCTCGAGCAGCAGCTCGAGGTCGTCACTCTCGAGCGATCGTTCCCGTGGCTGATCGCTCGCTGCCGGGTGTGACGGCGGCGCCGGCGCTGGAGACCTCACGCTCCACCTGGGGAACGTCCGACCAGCCCCGGGCGCTCTCGCGTCTCAGCACCACCAGCATCTGCCCGATCAGCCCGAGGCTGAGCAGCTGCACCCCGACGACGATCAGCAGCACGCCGAGGAAGAGCAGCGGCCGCTGGCCGATCGGCTCACCGCCGATCTTGACGATCGTCAGGTAGATCGAGATCAGCACGCCGACCAGCGTCAGCGACAGCCCGACACCCCCGAACAGGTGCAGCGGGCGGTACTGGTAGCGGCCGAGGAAGACGACGGTGAGCAGGTCGAGGGCGCCGCGGAGGAAGCGCTCGGTGCCGAAACGCGAGCGCCCGTGCTCGCGCTCGCGGTGGTTGACGGGAACCTCCGCGACGCGCCAGCCCTGCTGAGCGGCGAGCACCGGGATGAAGCGGTGCATCTCGCCGTAGATCTCGAGCGAGCGGGCGCACTCGCCGCGGTAGGCCTTGAAGCCGCAGTTCATGTCGTGGATGGAGAGCCCGGAGAGGCGCCTGGTGACGCGGTTGAAGATGCGGGACGCGAGCCGGCGGCCGGCCGGGTCGTGGCGGTCGCGCTTCCACCCCGAGACCAGGTCGGCGCCCTTGTCGAGCTCGCCCAGGAGGGCCGGGATCTCGCTCGGGTCGTCCTGCCCGTCGCCGTCGATGGTGATGATCGTGGAGCCGCGGCTGCGGGCGATGCCGGTGGAGAGGGCGGCCGACTTGCCGAAGTTGCGGCGCAGCCTGACCCCGCGCAGCCACGGCCTTCCCGCCGCGAGGCGCTCGATCAGCTCGGTGGTCCCGTCGGTGGAGCCGTCGTCGACGACGATAACCTCCCAGTCGCGGGGCGGGTCGAGGGCGGCGCAGGCGCCCCCGATCTCATCGAGCAGGCCGGGGAGCGCCTCGGCCTCGTTCGAGGGCCGGGATCACGATCGAGAGGTCGGCTCCGTTCACGGCGCGCACACCCCGACCGCCCCGCCGGTGACCCCGACCCGCCAGGGGAGGCCGGCGTCGTCGGCGGGCGGGGTCAGCGCCGCCGCCCGGCCTCGGTGGACCACGCCGAGGGTTACCGCGGCCGAGTCGGCGAATCGCCTCACGGTCACAGTTTGACTCGCCGCGGTCGGCGAGAGCGTCGCGCCGCCCGGTGGCAGGGGGAAGGCGATCTCGCCGCCGGGTGGTGCGGAGATCGTGCGGCAGCTGCGCCGCGGGAGGTCTGCCCGCGCCGGCTCCAGGCCGAGCTCGAGGGCGCCGATCAGGACCGCGTCCGCACGGGCGCGGAACACGTCAGACTGGCCGGCAAGCTCCTCCGCGGTGAAGGCGGGCGAGCCAAGCTCCGCCGCCGCATCGAGATAGGCGCCCGTCGGCGGCTCCCCGCGGGCGCCGATCTCAGCGAAGGGGAGAAAAGTGGGCGACTGGGCGCCGACCACGTCCCTGGGCTCGAAGTCGGGATCGGCTTGATCCCCGGCCAGCTCGAGTGCGGCCAGCTCGGCTCGCATGGTCGGGGTGTAGACGTCGCGAAGCTGGCGTCCGGAATCGCGGAGGAGAGCGACGTTCGTGCAGACACCGAAGACCGCGGCCGCGCCCAAGGCGATCAGGCCGGTGCGGTTCCAGCGCATCCCCCGGAGCGCCTCTACGGATACGACCAGGATGGCGATCGAGCTCGGGAACAGGTAGCGCGGATCGGAGGGCTTGCGAAACTTCGCCAGTGCAACCATCGACCAGAGGACGAAGGGGATGGCGAGCAGGATCCAGAACGTTCGCGGCACAGGCCTCTTGGTGACGAGCAGGCCGAGCGCGAGCACATAGAGCAGCGCCAAGGCGGGTCCTGCCGATGTGGTGACAAAGGGGTAGTTGAGCCCCGTGAGTGCGCTGAGGGCGGTGCCGAGCGACTCGAAGATTGTTGCCGGGATCAGCAGCGCGTTGGAGAGGACCAGCGCGCTCTCCGCGCTCCCCGACAGGCCCAGGGACCAGACCCACCAGGCGGCGTAGA
Organism: uncultured Actinomycetes bacterium; assembly: GCA_963720015.1. Classification (GTDB taxonomy): domain Bacteria; phylum Actinomycetota; class Thermoleophilia; order Solirubrobacterales; family 70-9; genus DATFPK01. The sequence continues at coordinate 476,348 of CAVREA010000001.1, forward strand.
GCGCGAGGGGCACGAGCGGGATCCAGACCCGGCTCCACCTGCGCCCGTCGGCCAGCACCAGCAGGGCCACGCCGGCGACAAAGGCGAGCGCGACGGTGTAGGTCGCGACGCCCAGGCAGAGGAGGGCACAGGCGAGCACGTCGCCGGTGCGGTCGTCCCGCTCGAGCGCTAGCAGCGCCCCGAGGCCGCAGGCGAGGGCAAGGAGGACGGTGAAGCCGTTGCCTTGAAGGACGTGGAGCGAGTCGGAGCCGAAGACGAGGAGGACGACGGCGGGTGCAAGGGCGGGAAGCTTGCCGACCCGTTTGGCCGCGTAGACGAAGAACAGGCTCACGGTCAAGGCGACGGTTGTCGCCGCCAGAAGCCGAAATGGCAGATAGCCGGGGCCGAACGCCTCGAATATGAGGCTATAGAGGACGCGGGAAGTGAAGGTGAGGTGGCCGCCGTGGGGCCGGAGCGCGGCCTCGAGGTCGAGGTCGGGAGTATCGATGAACCAGACCAGTTCGTCGGTGGAGAGCATCGTCCCCCTGCTCAAGTAGAGGACCAGGAGGAACGATGCTGCGATCGCAAGTGCGAGTATCGGTCCGGCGTAGCGGTCGGCGGTCTCTTCGTCGAACCGAAGTCTCTGGAGCCGGGCTCCAAGAGGTGGTGCTTGGGGGGCTGACGAGCGCTGCAAGGCTGAAGAACATACCGTTGAGTCCGGTGCCAGCCTCGCTCCCCCAAGCCCGCCACTGGGCGCCCGCCACCGTGGCCGCGCTCACCCTCGTGGGCTTCGTCCTTCGCCTCATTCTCTTCGACGGGAGCCTCTATGCCGACGAGCTCTCCACCTTCTGGGTCGTCGACGATCGCAGTCTCGGCGATGTCCTCGACGTGGTCGGCAGCGACGACGAGATCTCGCCGCCGCTCTACTTCGTCTTCGCCTGGGCCTCGCTCAAGCTCGGCAGCGTCCCGGAGCTGATCCGCCTCCCCTCGCTGCTGGCGGGCACGGCCACGATCCCGCTGATCTACCTGGTCGGGCGCCGCACGGCGGGTCAGTGGGCGGGGCTGGTCGCCGCCGGCGTGATCACGCTCAGCCCCTTCATGATCTATTACTCGACCGAGGGGCGCTCCTACGCGTTGATGATCGCCCTGCTGACCGGCTCGGTGCTGGCCCTGCTGAAGGCCCTCGAGGGCGGTCGCACCCGCTGGTGGGCCGCCTACGCAGCCTGCTCATCCGGCGCGATGCTCTGCCACTACACCGCCGTCTTCCCGCTGGCCGCGCAGCTCGGCTGGGCCGTCTGGGCGCACCGTGAGGCGCTGCGGTCACTCGCCATCTGGAACCTCGTGGCCCTCGCCGGGTTCGCACCCTGGATCCCGGGCTTCCTCGACGACAACTCCTCGCCGACGACGGAGGTGCTCTCCGCGCTCCAGCCCTTCACCTTCGACGCGGTTCGCTTCTCTCTCGAGCAATGGACCGTCGGGTTCCCCTACCTGCGCCTGGAGGCGATACCTGGTCGCTTCGCCGCGGCGCTGATCGTGGCTGGGCTGCTGATCGGCGCGGTTGCGGCCGCCGTCAGGATGCGACGCCCGTCCGGGGTGGGAGACACGCCCGCGGCGACCGGCCGCCGACGCGTCGCGCCGGGGTTGGTGCTGATCGCGGCACTGGTGCTGGCGGCGCCTGTCGGAGAGGCGGTCGTCAGCGCGCTGAGCACCAACATGCTGGGTGCCCGCAACCTCAACTCCTCCTCGCCCGGGGTGGCGCTGGCGATCGGGGCGATCGTCGCAGCGGCGGGCATGCCACTCGTCATTGGCTCCGCGGCGCTCGTCCTCGGCGGCTTCGGTCTCGGCGCTGCCAAGACCCTGGGCCGGGACTACTCCCGGCCCGACTACAAGGGCGTCGCCGATCTGGTCGCGAAGGTCACGAGACCGGGCGACGTGGTGGTCGATGCCGCGGCGCTGACCCCGGCCCCGGTGACGGGGCTGGGCGTCTACCTGCCTCCCGGCCGTCCGACCTTCACGCTCGGGCAGCGGTTCGGCAACCGTCCCTTCAACGTCTTCGCCAACTCGCCGCCGGCGGGGCCGCTGATCCGGGAGGCGGTGCGGCAGGCCCGAGGCCGCTCGATCGTCCTCGTGACCTACCGGCCGAGCGAAGGCCTGCCGACCGTGACCACGAACGAGAGCTATCGCCTCGTCCGCCAGAAATTCGCCGGCCAGCTCCTGCGCGAGCTGCCGCCGAGCTTCGAGGTGACCGAGCGGCACACGTTCGGCGGCTTCTCCCTGCTCGAGGCGCTGGTGATCCGCGACCGCAGAGCCCGGGGCTAGCGCCGCACGGCGAGGACGACGTTGTGCGCGCAGCGCTCGTGCAGGAGCGGCGTCCGCTCGGCCACCCGCTCGAGCGCCGCGGCCGCGCCGAGCAGTCGCCTCGGCGTGAAGTCCGGAACGAGGCCGAGCTCGCGCACCTCGACGGGCTCGGCGCCGCCGGCGCGGAGGCCGGCGAGCAGCTCCTCGAGCGGGATCAGCCGCTCGTCGCCCTGGTCCTGGGGGACCCGCTTCATCAGGTAGGGCCAGTACGGGTTGCGCGGGTTGTGGTCCCAGACGAGCACGTGGCCGCCCGGCCTGACGACGCGCGCCATCTCGCCGAGCGCGCGCGCCACGTCGGCGGCGTCGGCGATGTGGTGCATCGTCGCGACGGAGAGGGCGAGGTCGAACTCGCCGTCGGCGAAGGGCAGCTCGGTGCCCGAGGCCTGCACGCGCCTCGACGGCCGGCGCCCGCTTGCGCATCACCTCGCAGCATCCCCGCGGACGGGTCGACGCCCACCACGGCGTAGCCGCCGGCGGCGAGCCGCGCGGCCAGGACGCCGGTGCCGCAGCCGACGTCGAGGACGCGGGCGGGCGGCGGGTGGTGCGCCCGGACGAACTCGGCGCGCTTGCGCAGGTAGTGGTCGGTGACGTGGGACGGCAGCGACTCGTCGTACTTCGCGGCGACGTCGTCGAAGTGGGTCTCGGTCATCCGCTGCGGGCGCTGCCGCCGGGCAGGTTGACGTGGCCGTCGAAGGCGCCCGGCCGCGGCAGGCGCCGCGGAGCGCCGAGGCGGAAGCGGAGGATCAGCGCGATCATCCTCAGGCCCGAGCAGGAACGCCTTTCTCGGGTCCCCGGTGACAGACGAGGTCCCGACCCGCGGCAGGTAGTTGACGGGGACCTCGACGAAGCGGGCGCCGGAGGTGATCGTCAGCAGCATGATCTCCGGCCCGGCGTGGTTGCCGCCCACCTTCATCGTCTCCAGCAGGTAGTCGGCGAGCTCGCGCCGGAGCAGGCGGTAGGTGCAGCCGATGTCGCTGAGGTGGCTGGTGTTGAAGAGAACCTCGATCATCTTCGCGACCGCCCAGTTGCCCCAGCGCAGGAAGCCCCCCATGTTGGCGCCGTGCCAGATCAGCTCGCGCGTGGTCCGGGTGCCGAAGACCGCCTCGCACTCGTTCGAGTAGGCGAGCAGCTTGACCAGGTCCTCCGGCCGGAACGTCCCGTCGGGCTCGGCGAGCACGATCAGGTCCCCGCTGGCCTCGGCCAGGCCGCGGCGGATCGCGTGGCCGTAGCCCTGCTGGGGCTCGCCGACGATCCGCGCTTCCGTCTTGGCGACCTCCTCGCGGGTCCCCGCCTGGGCGTTGTTGTCGACGACCAGGACCTCGTCGGCGAGCCCGGTCTGCGAAGAAGCCCTCGATGACGCGACGGATCGAGTCGCGCTCGGCGTAGGTCATCAGGACCACTGAGACTGTCTGGTCTCCCCACATAGGTGCGCCGGGAACCCCCGAGGGCGGTCCGCGGAGGAGCGGCATTCTACGGTTGGGGCCGCCCTCGCGAGCAACCCGGCGATAATCGCGCCCGTGAGCGCGAACCCGTCCGAGCACCCGGCAGGGAGCGACCCCGACCTCGAGCTGGAGTTGGAGACGGCCCTGCCCGCCCGCCTGCCGGCGGACAGGGGTACAGCGCTGTTCGTCGCCGGCACCTGCTTCCACCGGCGCCGCGGCGTCCGCCGGCTCGACCTGCTCGTCGACGGATGGCGGCACCGGGTCAGGGAGTTCGGGATGCCGCGTCTCGATCTTTTCCGCGCCCAGCACCCGCTGCTGAGCGCCGATGCGGAGCCGGCCGCCGAGCGCGACGAGTCCTCCCCCGACGATCCCGAGCTGCGCTCCTACCGCAGCGGCTTCTGGGCGACCGTGCCCGTCTCGGCCCCCGAGCGACCCGGGAGGCTCGAGCTGAGCGCCGAGGTGGAGCTCGACGGTGGCGGCACGGCGACCGCGCCCCTGGGAACGATCGAGGTCTTCGAGCCGGAGCGGCCCGCCGCCGGCGATCGCCCGCCGGACGAGGAGGTCGCGATCTGCATGGCCACCTTCGACCCGGATCCGGACCTGTTCCGCGCCCAGATCGACTCGATCCGGCAGCAGACCGACGAGCACTGGGTCTGCGTGATCAGCGACGATTGCTCGCGCCCCGAGCGCTTCGACGCGATCAGCGCCGAGGTCGCCGATGATCCCCGCTTCCGTGTCTCCCGCGGCGAGCGCCGGCTCGGCTTCTACCGCAACTTCGAGCGGGCGCTCGGCATGGTCCCGCCCGAGGCCGGGCTGGTCGCCTTCTCCGATCAGGACGACCGCTGGCACCCGGACAAGCTGGCGACGCTCCGTGAGGCGCTGGGCGAGGCCCAGCTCGTCTACTCCGACCAGCGTCTCGTCCGCCCCGACGGCGAGGTCCTGGCGGAGACCTACTGGACCGCGCGCGCCAACAACCACTCCAATTTCGCCTCGCTGCTGATCGCCAACACGGTGACCGGCGCGGCGTCGCTCTTCCGCCGCGAGGTGGCGGAGCTGGCGCTGCCGTTCCCGCAGCCGCCTGGAACGCAGTACCACGACCACTGGGTCGCCCTGGTGGCGATGGCCTGCGGCGGGATCGCCTACGTGGACCGCCCGCTCTACGACTACGTCCAGCACGGCGACGCCGCCCTCGGCCACCGCGAGGCGAACCTCGGCCCCGGCCTCAGCGGACGGCGCAGCCCGCTGGCGCGGCTGCGGATCTGGCGCCGCAGCCTCGACGACTGGCGCTTCGCCTACTTCGCCGGCTACGCCCGCACGAAGCTGATCGCGGAGGCGCTCGAGCAGCGCTGCGGCCGCCGCCTCGGCGCCCGCCGGCGCCGGGTCCTGCGCCGGGTCGCCCGCGCCGAGCGCTCCCCCCTCGCCGCCGCCTGGCTCGCCGCCCGGCTGCTGCGGATGCGTCGCGGGCTCACCGAGACCCTCGGCGCCGAGCGGCTGCTGCTCCGCGGGCTCGCCTGGAGGAGGCTGATCGCCGTCCGCACCGTCGGCCGCAACCGCCCCGGTGGCTTCATGCACGACGCCGCGATCCCGGCCCCCGGGGCGAGCCGCGGCGCCTCGGTAACCGGCAACGCCGCGGTCGCACACCTGGAGGGCAAGGTCGAGCCGCTCGCGCTGGCGGTCGGCGAGGACGTCCCCGAGCGGGTCAACGTGCTGGTGCCCGCGATCGACCTGGCGCACCTCTTCGGCGGTTACATCGCCAAGTTCAACCTCGCCCGCAAGCTCGCCGAGACCGGCCTCCGGGTGCGGATCGTAACCGTCGACCCGACCCTTCCGCTGCCGCGGTCGTGGCGCCGGCAGGTGGAGTCCTACAGCGGGCTCGCCGGGCTCTTCGACGAGGTCGAGGTGGCCTTCGCCCGGGACGCCGAGGGCCCGTTGGGGGTGAGCCCCCGGGACCGCTTCGTCGCGACCACGTTCTGGACTGCGCACCTGGCCCACGCCGCCGCCGGCCAGACCGAGCGAAGCCGCTTCCTCTATCTGATCCAGGAATACGAGCCCTACACCTTCGTCATGGGGTCGTGGGCCGCGGTGGCGCGCAGCACCTACGACCTCCCGCACACCGCCCTCTTCTCCACGGACTTCCTCCGCGACTTCTTCGCCGCCCGCGGTTACGGCGTCTACGCGGACGGCGCAAAGCAGGGTGACGAGCTTTCGGCCTCGTTCCGCAACGCGATCACGCCGGTCGCCGCGCCCACCGCGGAGGAGCTGGCGGCGCGGTCCTCGCGCCGCTTCCTCTTCTACGCGCGGCCCGAGCCCCACGCCGCCCGCAACATGTTCGAGCTCGGCCTGATGGCGCTGACGCGCGCGGTCGGGGACGGGGTGTTCGACGAGCGCTGGGAACTGGACGGGATCGGCTCGGTCGGCGGCGGCGAAGCTGTCGATCTCGGCGGCGGCCGCCGGCTCGAGCTGCTCAGCCGCCTCGACCAGGCCGCCTACGCCGATCTGCTGCGCCGCCACGACGCCGGCCTGGCGCTGATGCTGACGCCGCACCCGAGCCTGGTCCCGATCGAGATGGCCGCCGCCGGGATGGCGGCGGTGACCAACAGCTTCGAGACGAAGACGGCCGCGGCGCTGTCGGCGATCTCGCCAAACCTGATCGCCGCCGACCCCAGCCTCGAAGGCATCGTCGCGGCCCTGGCGACCGCGGTCGAGCGGGCCGAGGACCAGGCAGCCCGCGCCCGGGGGGCCGCGGTCGATTGGCCAAGCGATTGGGAGGAGTCCTTCGGCGAGGACCTGATGCGCCGGGTCACGTCCCTCCTCGATCGGTGCTGATTGACTCCCGGGACCGTGCCCGCGCCAGTCGTCATCGAGGCCCGCGACGTCAGCAAGACGTTCCGGATCCCAAGCCATCGCATCAACTCGTTCAAGGAGCGCGCCGTGCGCCCGTTCGCCCGGCCCGAGTACCGCGAGCTGCAGGCGCTCCGCGGGATCTCGATCGACGTCCACCAGGGGGAGTTCTTCGGGATCGTCGGGCGCAACGGCTCCGGAAAGAGCACCCTGCTCAAGGTGATGGCCAGCATCTACCGGGCCGATTCGGGCCGGATACGGATGGCCGGCCGGCTGGCGCCGTTCATCGAGCTCGGCGTCGGCTTCAATACCGACCTGACGGCGCGCGAGAACGTCCTCCTCAACGGGGTGATGATGGGCCTCACCCGCCAAGAGGCGCGCGGCCGGCTCGACGCGGTGCTCGAGTTCGCCGAGCTCGAGCAGTTCGTCGAGCTTCCGCTCAAGAACTACTCCTCCGGGATGCTCGTCCGGCTCGCGTTTGCGGTGATGGTCCAGGCGGACGCCGACATCATGCTGGTCGACGAGGTCCTCGCCGTAGGCGACGCCTCCTTCGCCCAGAAATGCGCCGACACCTTCAGGGGCATGCGCGACGCCGGGAAGACGATCGTGCTGGTCACCCACGACATGGCGACGGTCGAGGAGTACTGCGATCGGGCGCTGCTCATCAACGACGGCGAGGCGGCCTACATGGGCGCTCCCGAGCAGGTCTCGCGGCGCTACCTGCGCCTCAACTTCGACCAGGAGATGACCGACTTCGAGCGCGACCTCGACGGCCAGGCCGGCGACGAGGACGCGCGGATCACGAGGGCATGGCTGGAGGACTCCGCTGGCGTCCCGGCCACCAATCTCGAGCACGGCGACCCGATCCGGTTCCGGGCCGAGATCGAGGGGGTGCGCGAGGTGCCAGACCCGAGCTTCGGGTTCATGATCCGGGACGCCGACGGCGTCAACGTCGCCGGCTTCGGCACCCATCTCGGCGGCAGCGGCGAGAAGGCTGAGCGGCTGGCCCCGGGCGAGGCGGTGCGCCTCGCAGCGACGATCGAGAACCCGCTCACACCCGGGCGCTACTCGATCGACCTCTGGGTCTGCCGCAACCGCAGCGTCACCGACGTGGTGGTTGCCGTACGCGGGCTGGTGGACTTCGTCGTCTACGGATCGGTCTGGACGCCGGGGCTGGTCGCGCTCGAGGCGGACATCGAGGCCTTGTTGCGGGAGGAGGGCCAGTGAGCAACGCCGAAGCGTCCCTGGGCGATGCGCCGGCGCCCGAGCTGCGCGAGGTCCGCGGCCCCTCCGCCATCGGCGGCGGCAAGCGGCGTTTCGTCGACCTCCTCTACCTGATTGCGGTCACCGACTTCAAGAAGTCGTACTTCGGCACGGTGCTCGGCTACTTCTGGTCGCTGGCGCGGCCGGTGATGCTGTTCGCCGTCCTCCTGGCCGTGTTCACGCAGGTCTTCCGGATCGGCTCGGAGGTCCCCAATTATCCGGTCCTGCTGCTGCTCAACATCGTCATGTTCGGCTTCTTCCAGGAGGCGACGATCACGGCGGTCACCTCGGTGGTGGCCCAGGAGGGAGTGGTGCGCAAGACGCAGTTCCCGCGGCTCGTGATCCCGCTCGCGGTGGTGCTGACCAGCCTCTTCAACCTCGGCCTCAACCTGATCGCGGTCTTCGTCTTCATCATCGCCTACGGCGTCACGCCGGAATGGACCTGGCTGCTCTTTCCGCTCCTGGCCGCGGCGCTGTTCGTCTTCACCACCGCGGCGTCGATGCTCCTGTCGTCCCTCTACGTCCGCTTCCGCGACGTCGCGATCATCTGGTCGGTGCTGGTGGCGGTCCTCTTCTACGCGACCCCGGTGCTCTATCCGCTCGAGATCGTCCCCGACACCCTGCACGACGTCCTCATGCTCAACCCGCTGACGCCGCTGTTCGAGCAGATGCGCGCCTGGATCATCGACCCCGACGCCCCGGGGGCGGTCCAGGCCGCCGGCGGCTGGGGCTTCCTGCTGATCCCGATCGCGATCTACATCGCGATCTGCGCGACCGCGGTATGGGTTTTCAACCGTGAGGCGCCGCGGATAGCCGAGGAGCTATAGCGCTAGACGGCGATCGGAGCGTAGTCCCCGGGGAAGGCCGAGGCCGCCGAAGAACCAGCTCTCGATCGCGTAACGGGGATTTGGCATCGACGGGTCGGATCCCGTCTGGTGAAGACAGAGCTCATCGAAGAACAGGACATCGCCGGGCTCGAAGATGGGTCTGATGATCGGCGTATCGCCGGCCGCCTCCTCGGCACCCCTCTGGGAAACCTGGTAGCTCAGCATCGCGCCATCCGTTCCCGCGGTAACAAGATCGTCCAGACGGCGGGGGATGATGTCGAGCCCGGGCGCGACGTCACCACATCGGGAAAGGGATACCCAGACGTTCAGGGCGCGGACATCGCCCATGAAAGCGCCGTCCTGATGCCAGGCACCCGCGACGTCGGGCTCGGCCTTACGCAAGGTGGTCTTCTGACCGGAAATTCCGGTTGGCTCACCGAGGTACTCCCGCGCGATCTGGCTGATACCTGAGCTCTCAAACATCTCGAGCATCTCGAATGCGAGTGCAGGAGAGTCGACGGCGAGCACACCACCACCGACCTTGATCCAGGGACGGGCGAGGGGCGCTCCGAAGCGCTCGTCGCTTACGAACTCCTCGTAGTAGCCGGGCTCAGGGGAGCGTCCCTGTTCGTGGAGGGCGCGGGCCTCATAGGAGCGGTCGATGAGTTCGGAGAACGCAAGTGCACGCTGTCTCGGGACCATGCCCCGGACGAGTGTGCTGCCGTCGCGGAGGATGCCGGCTCGCAGGAGCCCGGGAGTGAGCTGCTCCGGGGCTATATCGGGTAGGCCATCTGCTTCGGGTAACGCGGCGAAGTCGGGTGCGGGATGTTCAGGGGCCGGTAGGTCGCTGTCGAGCAGCCGGATGCCGGCGATGTGACGCAGCGTCAGCAGCCGACTCTCTGTACTTGCGTTGCGGCGTTTGCGGTTGGCCTCGGTCAGCGTGCGGATTTCCGCGAGCAGCTCCTCGGTCGTACCGGTGAACTCGGAGTCGACGGAACGCCTGGTCTCGCCGACCTCGTTGGGCTCGGCAACGGCTGCGCCGCCTCCACCTCGATCTTTGCGCCGGAAGAGCATTGGCTGGGAAGCTACCAGGGGACTGTCAGTGGGGAATGGGACGCGCCGGGACGCCCGTCACGGATTCCCCGGCGGCAACGTCGTCCACCACAACAGCATTGGCGCCGACTCTGGCCCCCGCACCGATGCGGACCGGGCCGATGATCTTCGCTCCGGTGCCGATGCTCACATCGCGCTCGATCGTCGCCCCGCGCACGTCCCCGGCGCGCAGGCCAATCGTCACCCAGGGCGATATCACCGCGCCCGCTGCCGACCTCCACCAGGCCGTCGATCACGATCTGGCCGTGGACGATGTAGACACCGGGGTGGATGAGGACCGGGTCGCCGATTGAGACCTGCGACAGCATCATCGCCAGGCGGTGGGCGAAGCGCGGCAGCACTGGGACGCCGCGGCGCTGGAGGGCGGCCTTGATCCGGTAGAGAGCCTGTGCGGCGAAGGCGTCGCTGACCCAGGCCAGGCGCAGCATCTGCCCGAGGGCGTCGAGCGCGGAGCTGAACTCGTGGCGCTCTCCGCGGTGCAGCGCGGTCATAGCGGCATCGGCTCGGAGCGCCTCGCGGAGGCTTGGGTGGCGGGCGGCCAGCTCGCGCATCAGCCGGCGCCGGTCGGAGAGGCTTCCCTCGGTGCCCATAGCGGTTGGCCACCCTATACCGTGGCCGGGGCCCGCCCTGGGCGGCGCCCCTCGACCATGGGAACTCCCGACCACGACTTCGACTCCGGCCAGTGGGGCTACTCGCTGGCGAACGTTTCCGACCTGCTCTTCCCCTGCCTGGAGGCGGTGCCGGCCGGGACCGTGCTCGAGATCGGCTCCTTCAAGGGTGAGCTGACGGCGGTCCTGCTCGAGTGGGCAGCGGCCTCCGGCACCCGGATCGCTGCCGTGGACCCGGCGCCCGAGCCGGAGCTCGAGCAGCTCGCCGCCCGCCACCCAGAGCTCGAGCTGGTGCGCGAGACCAGCCACGACGCCCTCGCCCACGTTGAGCTTCCCGATGCCATCGTCATCGACGGCGACCACAACTACTGGACCCTGAGCGAGGAGCTGCGCCTGATCGACGAGCGCGCACCCGGCGACACGCTTCCCCTGCTCCTCTTCCACGATCTCGGCTGGCCGCACGCGCGGCGCGACACCTACTACGCGCCCGAGCGCATCCCCGAGGAGCACCGGCAGCCGCTGGCCCAGGATGCCCGCCTCGCCCCCGGGAACCCGGGGGTGGCGGACGCGGGGTTGCCCTTCGAGTGGGCAGCCGCCGCCGAGGGCGGGCCCCGCAACGGGCTGCTGACGGCGGTCGAAGATTTCGTCGCGGACCGGCCGGAGCTGCGTTTGGCGGTGGTGCCGGCGTTCTTCGGCTTCGGCGTGCTCTGGCACTCGAAGGCGCTGTGGGCGCCGGCGGTCGAGGAGGTCATCGCTCCCTACGACCGCCATCCGCTGCTGGCACGGCTCGAGGCGAACCGCGTCGCGCACCTGGTCGGGGAGCACGTCTGGGCGTCCGAGCTAGACGAGCTGCGGCAGCGGTCCTTCGAGCAGGAGCGGATACTGCGGAGCCTGCTCGAGTCGGGCGCGTTTCGCCTCGCGGAGCGGATCTCGAGGCTGCGCCAGGGGGGGCGGCCGGCCTTCTCCCGCGAGGAGGTCCGCCGCGCCCTCGGCGAAGGGGACGGCTGAGGGTCAGGACGCGGCCGGCTACCAGCCGATCGCCTTGCGACCCGCCCGCGCCGCAAGCACCCGCCGGTGGAAGCGCCCGAGCCAGGACAGCGCGGTGCGGGCGATGGCGTGGTGCCGGTCTCCCGTCGTATGGGTCCCCGCGACCGGGACCAGGCGCACCTTGGGATCGCGTCGGGCCCAGAGCAGGTTTGCGCGGAAGGGGCTGAGCGGGTCCTCCGTGGAGTGATAGAGGGTGATCGGATTCGCCGTCGGGTGGAACGGCGGCGAGAGGAAGCGCTTAGTGCGGGGTCCCGGGTTGCCGATGTAGTCCCAGATCGGCCCGTTGCGCTCCCAGGTCGTCAGGTTGCTGGGCGGCGCCACGGCGGCTGCGGCCAAGACGCGGTCCTTCTGGGCCAGCAGCGACGCCAGCACTCCCCCTGCGGAGAATCCGTACGCATACACGTCACGGCCGCGTGCGGCCTCGCGTGAGGCGGCTGCCCTGGTGTCGCGCCAGGCTGCCAGGACGTTTGCGGCCGTGTAGTTGACGTAGCGCGGGGTGAAGCCGAGTGAGCGCGCCGCTTCCATCTCTGCGGCCATCGACACCGGGGGCGCCGGGATGAGGAAGCTGCCGCCCCGGAAAAGGAGGACGACAGGTCCCGTTCCGCTGCACGGCAGGGCCTTATCCGAGCGCCGGCATTCGGCCACCACCGCTGGGCGTACGGCGCCTGGATCGACCGCGGGCATGGCGTGTGCATGCGCCAGCACGAGGCCATTCTAGGTCCACAGGTACGGCCGAGCTCAGGCGCGCCTGAAGAGACGCAGCAGCTGCAGTTTGAGCCAGCGCAACGGCGCCGTCAGGCGCCAGCTCAGGCTCGTCTCCATCTCCTCTATGCGGATGTCGCGCATCTGCACGCGGGCGTTCCAGATGTGCTCGGCGGCGAACGCGACCATGCGCTCGGCCGCCGCCTCCGCCTCGGCCCGGCGCGCTCGCTGCCGCCAGTCGCCGGCCCCCTCGCCGATGTGGGGCATGCGGCCGTCCCACTTCTCGGCCACCTTGATGTGGGCCTCGACCCAGCCGTCGACCCCCTGGATCATGTCGAGCGAGTGGTGGTGGATGGCGCGGAAGTCCCCGGTCATCACCTTCTTTCCGGCAGCCCTAGCCTGCAGGCAGATGTCGATGTCGTATCCGTGGATCTGGCCGAGGGTCTCGTCGAACGTCAGGTTCCTCACCGCCCAGGGAGAGAAGCCCATGAGGAAGCCGTCGATCGTGTCGACCTCGCCGAGCTTTGCGAACGAGGGCACGTCGTCCGGGTCCCAGGTGAGGGCGGGGATGTCTCCGCCACCCTCCTCGTGGTAGCGGTGCACGAATCCCGACCAGGTCACCGACCCCTCCCACCAGGCGATGCTGCGGGTGCCGATCGAGCCGGCGCAGCCGATGATCGCGACGTCGGGGTCGGCAAAGGCGGCGCGGATCTTGTCGCAGATCTCCGGATCCATGATCTCGGTGTCCTGGTGGAGGAAGATCAGCGCCTCGAGGTCGTCGCGGTCCGCGACCATTTCCATGAGCATGTTGTAGTTGCGGAAGATCGAGCCGGCGCTGGCGAAGGCGAGGACCTCCGAGTCCGGCTCCGCGGCTCGGCGAATGCCAGGCTCGGCGTAGCGCTCGAAGTCCTCTGGGGTGGTTATCGCGCAGGCGAAAGCGATCATCGGGGTTCCGGGTGGACCGGTATGCAGGGTAATCAGTCGCGTCGGCGCAGCGCGACCACGACCTGGTGGAGATCCTCGGTTAGGAGCCCGGCGCCGAGCAGGTCGAAGCGCTCGGTCCAGTGCTCGCGGATGTAGGGGAGGCTGATCACAGCCTCGCCGTACGTCATCTCCTCCCCCTGGTACTGGGGATGGTCGGGATCCACCGGGTGCGGGGCGAAGAGGAAGCGGGGCTCCTCGAGGGCGGTCGCCGGATCCCTGCCCAGGGTGGCGAGCAGCGGTCGCATCAGCTCCGAGGTCTCCAGGTACGCCGGGGGCCGGACCGTCAGGATCAGCAGGCCCCCCGGACGCAGCGAATCGTGGATCGCGGCCAGGCAGCGCCGGTGAGCCTCCTCGGAAAGGTGGGTGAAGACCGAGAAGGCGTAGACGAGATCGAAGCTCGTCTCGAAAGGGAGCCGTTGTGGCAGGTAGTCGGAGCTGGCAAGGACGGCGGGAACGCGCGTCTGCCGGCATACATCGAGGATCTCCTCGACCGGGTCGCAGCCGTAGAGCGATCCCGGAGACACGTCCCGCACGAAGAACCTGGTCAGGCGCCCCCACCCGCAGCCGAAGTCGAGGACCCGCGCGCGAGCCAGCGGAACGTCGAGGTTGTCGGCGCAGATATTCCGCACCCGGGTGTAGAAGGCCTTGCCCTGGTTGAGGAGGTCGAGGCCCGAGGCTCCGTTCCAGCGGACCTGAAGCTCCGGCTCGGGAAGCCCGGGCAGCAGCCGGGCGATGTTCGGGTACAGGCGCTGCTCGCCGCTCAGCAGCAGCGTCCAGACGTCGTCGTCGAGGTCGCGGAAGTGGGGCAGCGCCTCGGACCCGGCGCCGGCGCACGCGGCGTCGATCTCGCCGAGGGCGTCGCCGTGGTAGGCGCCGAGCCAGCTGTCGTAGGTACCCCTCTGGCGCCGCGTTCCGCGCATACCACCGAGCAGTTCTCTCAATGCTCGGGTCGGGGCAGGCATCGGGTCAGCCTACGGCCTGCGCCCGGGAGGACGAATGTCCGGTCGCGGGCGAATCATTCGGTGACGGCAACTGTTTCCCATACAGTGCGTCGTGGGCAGGGGCCCAGCGTGGCCAAGACCTCCGTCAACTCAGAACCATCCGCAGACAGCGAGCCCGTCGTTCACGACGCGGGTATGGAGGTGCTGCCGCCTGGCACCGGCCGGGACATCCGGGCCCGCACCCCGTACTTCGTCTTCCGGCTCGCAAGCCGCGACAGCTACCGCAAGGTCGCCCGCATCACCGCGCTCCTGGCACTCGACCTCATCGGGCTCTTCGCGGCGATCTTCTCGGCGCTTGCGGTCAAGGCCCTAGTGCGCGGGGAGTTCAGCCTCGGCGCCGCGCTCGAGGGCACCGTCGAGTTCCTGCCGTTCGTCTTCCTGATCACGATGCTGCTCTTCGCCCGCGCCGGCCTCTACGGGTCCCGCGAGAGCCGCCCGGGGATGGCGCAGACGATCGCGGCCCTGTTCCAGGTGATGGTGATCTCGCTTATTTTCGCCCTCGTCAGCGGGTCCGAGTACTCGACCTACTGGCTCTTCTTCGGCGGCCTCGCCTTCGCCACGATCTACGTCACCGGTCTGCGGTTCGCCTACGAGACGGCGACCGGTCGCGTGCTCAGCTCGATCGGCTATCAGCGGCGGGCGGTCCTGGTCGGCTCCGGCAACCGGATCAAGGCCGTCGCGAGGGCGATCGAGGACGGGCGGAGCGCCTACGAGATCGTCGGCTATTTCTCGCTCGAGGACTTCGAGGAGAACGGCCTGCGGGACTTCGGCGATATCGGCGTCCTTCCCGAGCGCATTCGCCAACACGCGATCGAGGAGGTGATCATCGCCGACCCGGAGCTGCCTCAGGAGCGGGCCGTGGAGCTGATCGACGTCTGCCACGCGCGCGGCGTCAAGGTCAGGGTGGCGCCGTCGACGATGGAGGTCCTGACCCAGCGCGCCGAGCTCGTCCCGGGTGACGGCGTACCGCTGTTCGAGGTCAAGCCGCCCGTGTTCGACGGCTTCGACTTCGCGGTCAAGCGCACCTTCGACTTCGCGATCGCCGGGGTGGGGCTGATCCTGATCTCCCCGCTGCTGGCGATGATCGCGCTCGCGATCAAGCTGACCAGCCGCGGCCCGGTGCTGCACCGGAGCCTGCGGCCCGGGATCGGCGGCAGGCCCTTCCGCTGCCTCAAGTTCCGGACCATGTACGAGGACGCCGAAGCGCGCCAGTCCGAGCTCGAGCACCTGAACGAGGCGAGCGGGGCGATCTTCAAGATCCGCGACGACCCCCGCACGACCCCGGTCGGGCGGTTCCTGCGCCGCAACTCACTCGATGAGCTGCCGCAGCTGATCAACGTGCTCCGCGGCGAGATGAGTCTCGTCGGCCCGCGGCCGCTGCCGCTCCGAGACCACGCCCGCCTCGAGGAGTGGCATCGCCGCCGCTACCTGGTGCTGCCCGGGATCACGGGCCTCTGGCAGGTGTCCGGCCGCGCCGACCTCGAGTTCGACGACATGGTCCGGCTTGACTTCCTCTACCTCGAGCGCTGGTCGGTACTGCTCGACCTCGTCGTCCTGCTGAAGACGGTGCCGGCCGTGATCCGCCGCCGCGGCGCCTACTGAGCGCGAGGCGCGAACCCGGCGACATAGGCTGAGCTGGATGCGCATCGCCTACGTCGCCAGCCGCTACCCGGCTCTCTCGCAGGCCTTCCTCACCCGGGAGGTGCGGGCCCTGCGCGCCCTCGGGGTGGAGGTCGAGACGGTCTCGGTGCGAGCCCCCCGCACCGGCGAGCCCCTCGGCGGCGAGGACCGCGAGGAGGCGGCGCGCACCTTCACCCTGCTGCCGGCCGGCCCGCTGACGCTTGCGGGCGCCCACGTCGACGCGATCGCCCGCGGGCCACTCGATTACCTCGGGTCGCTGGCGCGGGCCTGGCGCCTGGCGGGACCCGGGGCCCGCTCGCGGCTCTGGGCTCTCTTCTACCTGAACGAGGCCCTGATCCTGCGCCGCCACTGCCGCCGCCTCGGCATCGAGCACATCCACGCCATCCAGTTCGCGGACGGGGCGGGCGACGTCGCCCTGCTCGCGTCCGAGCCGGCCTCCGTGGAGGGGCGCCGCCGCTTCAGCGTCGCCGTCCACGGTCCCGGCGAGTTCAGCGAGGTAACCCGCTACGGCCTGCGCGAGAAGGTCCGGCAGGCCCTGCTGGTGGCAGCGGTGAGCGATTTCACCCGCAGCCAGCTGATGGCGCTGGTCGAGGAGCGGCACGCCGACCGCATCCGCGTCGTCCACATGGGCGTCGACATCGACCGCTACTCCCCCGGCGAGCAGTCCGGTCGCAGCGGACCAGGCGTCCGCGTGCTCTGCGTCGCCCGCCTCGTCCGCCACAAGGGCCACGCGACCCTGCTGCGGGCGCTCGCCCTGCTCGCCGACGCGGGGTTGCCCCTGGAGGCGACGCTGGTCGGCGACGGGCCCGAGCGGGAAGAGCTGGAACGGCTCGGCGGCGAACTCGGGCTCGGCGCCCGCGTCCGCTTCGCGGGTGCGGTCGGCCAGGACGAGCTGCCCGGCGTCTACCGCGACCACGACGTCTTCTGCCTGCCCACCCTCTCGGAGGCCGTCGGCGTGGTCAACATGGAGGCGATGGCGTGCGGCCTGCCGGTGGTCTGCTCCGACCTGATGGGCGTCCCCGAGCTGGTCGAGGACGGGGGGAACGGGTTGCTCGTCACCCCTGGGCGCGAGGAGGAGCTGGCGGCGGTGCTGCGTCGCCTCGCCGGCGACCCGGCCCTGCGGGCGCGGCTCGGGGAGGCAGGGCGGCGCACCGTCGAGGAGCGCTTCGACGCCGCCGCCGAGGCGGCGAAGCTCCGCGACCTGCTCGCCGAGCTCGCCTTCAGCCGCGCCGAGATCTGAGGCCGGCGCCGAGGAAGCCGGCCAGGTTCGCCGCCTGCCAGACGCCGAGCAGGCCGAGGCGGGCCGGATCGCGGTCGGCGATGGCCCGCCGGGCTGCGCTCGCGAGCACCCCGGATGTGAGCGAGGGCTCGAGGCTGCGGTTGCCCGTGCGGGCGGCGCGGCCGGCGCGATGGCGGCGGGCGCCGGCGCCGTAGGCGGCGTGCTGCCGCCAGAAGCCCCGCAGTCCGAGCGGGTGCGAGTGGCGGACCAGGGCGCCGGGGGCCTCGGCCAGAGGCCGCCCGCTCTCGAGCCAGCGCTCGCAGAGGTCGCGGTCCTCGCCGCCGGCGCCGCCGATGCTCTCGTCGAACCCGCCCAGTTCGGCGAAGTCGCGGGCCGGGACGGCGATGTTGTTGGAGGGGAAGAAGGTGGGGCCGGCCGGGCCGCCGTTGTGGTGCGCAAGGGCCGCCTCGGTTATCGCCTGCGAGGCGGATGAGAAGCGGTTTCCGGGCAGTCCGTTCTCCGTGCGCCCGCCGAGCAGCGCACCGGGCTCTTCGGCGTGCCGGGCCAGCAGTGCTGCCGCCCAGCCCGGATCGGGCTCGCAGTCGTCGTCGGTGAAGGCGAGCAGGGGCGCACGGGCCACCGCGGCGCCGGCGTTGCGCGCAGCCGCCGGGCCGCGCTCGCCCCGTTCGACCAGGATCTCGATCGCTCCGGCCCCCGTCTGACCCTCGAGCGCGCGGATGCAGGCGCGTAGCGACTCCGTCCGGTCGAGGGTCGGGACGATGACGCTCAGCGCCGGCGCCTCCCCGCGTGGGTCAGGTCCGCTCACGGCGGATAACGTAAACCGCGGTGGCCGACGGACGGACGATCCTGCTTCTCGGCGCGGGCGGGTTCGCCGGCAGCCACTTCCGCGAGGCGACCGAGCAGGCCGGGGTCCGAACCATCGCCGCTTCGCGAAGCGGCGGTGCCGGGCCGGCCTGCGACCTCCTCGACACCCCCTCGCTGCGCCGGGTTCTCGCCGATGTCGCCCCCGAGGTGATCGTCAACCTTGCCGGCTCGGCCTCGGTCGCGGCCAGCTGGGATCGGCCGGAGGACGCCTTCGCGGTCAACGCGACCGGCGTCCTCAACCTGCTTGAAGCCGTGGTCGCGGCGGCGCCGGAGGCCTACGTCCTCTGCGTCTCCTCAGCCGAGGTCTACGGCGAGGCCCCTGCCGAGCGCCTGCCGTTCGCGGAGGACCTAGCGCCCGCCCCGGTCACCCCCTACGGTGCCGCCAAGGTCGCGATGGAGGTGCTCTGCGGCCAGTACGCACGCGCCCGCGGGCTGCGGATCGGGGTCGTCCGTTCCTTCAACCAGATCGGACCGGGGCAGGCGCAGCAGTTCGTCGTCTCGGGGCTGGCCAGGCAGGTCGCCGAGGCCGAGGCGGCGGGTGCCGAGCGGGCTGTGCTCGACGTCGGCAACCCCGCGGCGGCGCGCGACTTCATCGACGTCCGCGACGGGGCGCGCGCCCTCCTCGGGCTGGCCCAGCGCGAGCTGACCGGGCTCTTCAACCTGTGCAGCGGGGAGGCGGTTCCGCTGCGGCGTCTGATCGACCACCTGGCGGCCGCCACTACGCTCCCCCTGGAGATTCGCGACGCGCCCGAACTCGCCCGGCCGGCGGACCCCCTGGTCGTCTTCGGCGCTCCCGGGCGCCTCCGCGAGGCGACCGGCTGGAAGCCGGAGATCCCCCTGGAGCGCTCCATCGCCGACATCCTCGGCTGGTGGCGGGGCCGGCTCGCCGGGACCGGCGATGCGCACGCGTGACCGTCAGGGAGGTGGGGTTCCGAACGCGGTCGGCGACTGCGTCGGCGGGTAGTCGCTGAGGAACACCGACCTGGCGGCGAACTGTTCGAGCTCGCTGTTGTAGAGGGGATCGGTCCTCAGGATCTGGCGGTAGGCGTCTCCGGTGAGGTAGTCGTAGCCGCGCAGGGTGTAGAAGCCGAACAGGCGCTTGTATGGCCGGGAGTTGTCCGGTTGCACGGTGACCGCGTCGGTGAGGAAGCCGAGCTCCTCGGCGGGGTCGCCCTGCCTGGCGGCGATGCTGGCTGAGGCGAAGAGGGGCTCGAGCGAGAAGGGATTGAGGTCGGCGGCGCTCTCGGCGCGGTCGGCCGCCCGGTCGAGCGCCGCGGGGTCGGCGGCCAGCTCGAGGGCGTCGAGGCGTTCCGTCTCCGAGAGCGCCGGCAGCACCGCCGACGCCGTCAGCAGGGCCGCGGCCGCCACCGCCCCGACCAGCGCGGGTACGGCCCGTCCGGGGGCCAGCCGGCGGCCTCCGGCCGCAGCGCCCGCCGGGGTCGCCGCGATGCAGAGGGCGACAAGCGCGGGCAGCGTCACTCCGGGGATCTCCCAGTGCCAATCGACGGTCGAGTGGATCCCCCAGGCGGCGGCGGCGGCGAGCAGCGAAAGGCGGGCCGAGCGCTCGAAGCCGCGGGACCGCCGTACACGGCGAGTGGCCGCTACACCCAGCACCGCGAGTGCGCCCAGCCCGAGCCCGGCGCCGACCAGGCCCGTTTCGGCGAGCAGTTGCAGGGGCAGGCTGTGGGCGGAGCGGGCAGGTGCCTCGGAGGTCCGGTAGAGGGTGTGGAGCACGGGGAACGATCCCGCCCCCCAGCCGCCTAGGGGATGGTCCGAAAACGCTCCTACCGCCTCCTTCCACCACTCGTATCGGTTCGAGCTGTTCGAGGAGAGCAGGCGCTCCGGATCATCGTCGCGCTGCCCGCCGGGCTCCTGGAAGCTCTCGAGCTGGTCCGATATCGAGCCGCCGAGCCCGCGGTCCGAAAGTGCGAGCACGGCGGTGCCGGCCAGCGCCGCGCAGGCCGCGACGGCGGCCAGGCCGCGCCAGACGGCACGCGACCTTGCCGGCCCCCATTCGGTCCGGCTCTCGAGCCGAATCCAGGCTACGGCGAGCAGGGCCGCGGCCAGCAGGCTGAGCGCGAGGACCCCGGCGAGGACCAGCCCGGCGTCGATCCGGTCCGCCAGGGCCACGTCGCTGGACGAGAGGTCGTCGACCGAGAATGCGACCACGATCGCGGGTACCGCCGCCAGCAGCGCCCCGATCGCCACCCCGAGGCGCGGCAGGCGACGGGGGCCGGCGCCAACCATCACGGCGAGCACGGCGACATACGCGAGCACCGCCCCCCGGGAGTAGGCGAGCGCGGCGGCGAGGACGAGCAGGGTGAGGCCGAGAACCGCTCCCATCCGCAGCGCCGAGGAGAAGCGGCGCGAGGCGGCGACCCAGATGCACGCCGGGCTTCCCATCACGGCGACGAGCGCGAGCGCGTTCCAGTAGTCCACAGGCTCGCGGAGACGGGCGAAGCGGTCGCCCGGATCGAGATCGAGAGCCCCGACGTGCAGGCCGGGAAAGGTCTTGCCGCCGAGTGCCCAGAGCACGACGAACAGCGAGAGCGCCGCCAGCGCGAGCGCCGCCGCCGCTGCGGCGCGCGGATACGAGCGGGCGGCGACGACCGCCGTCGCGCCCGCCAGCGCGTAGGCGGCGACGTTGTTGGCAGTCAGCCAGGTCTCGTCGGGCGCCAGGCTCCACTCGATCGAGATCCCGCTCCAGAGCGCGAGGGCGCCGAGCAGGCCGACGCCGGCCCAGACGCGGCCCGGCGCGTCGCCGCGCAGCATGCCGAGACAGACGCCGGCGAACGAGAGGAGCGCCAGAGCGTACAGCCCGATCTGGACCCGGCTCGATTCCGGGATCGTCGTGGCGCCTCCGGAGAACGCCGCGTAAGCGGAGACCGCGAGCAGTCCGACGAGGACCCACGGGCCGTAACCGAAGGCAAGCTTCGCGGTGGCCGCCTGTGCTCGGCTGAGAGGGGACGCGGACGGCTTCATCTCCGCAGATCCAAGCAGCCCCGCTCCCCGAGGCGCCCGCGCCATATCGTTCCCGCATGCGAATCGCCGTCTCGACCGCCGCCGTGCTGGCCTTGGTCGTCGCTCTGCCGGGGACGGCGGCGGCCGACGTCCTCGATCTCTACGGCGATTACCGCCGAATCGGATCGGTCGAGGGCTGCGACCACAGCGCCGCGGAGCTGCGAGCGGCACTCGGCGACGTGCCCGCCGACATCAACGCCTACGACCCGGGGTTCGTCGACGCCCTCAACAAGGCGCTGGACCGGCGCGCAGCCGGGTGCGCCGGAGCCGCCCAGGCGGACCGCCCGAGCCCGGCGGCGGTGACGGCCGAGGATGGTTCACCCGGTCCTGCGAATCCGCGGCACCGGCTGCGACCTGTCCCCGGGCCGGCTCCCGACCGGGCGCCGCTGGCAGTGATGTTCGGTGCCGTCGCGCTCGCTCTCACCGGGTCGCTGGCCGCCGCTGCGGGGCTCGGCCGGCGACGGGCCGGCCGCTGATGGGCGTCGCCGCGGCCGAAGCCACTGGGCCTGGAGAGCGTGCCACGGCTGTCGTACCGGAGGTAGTCGCCCCACCTCCGGGCCATCCCCGCTTTCCCCTCTTCGATTCGCTGCGAGCCATCGCGGCGATCTCGGTGCTGCTCATCCACGCCGCGATCTTCGCCGACGCGACCGAGGCCTTCTACTGGCGGATCGTCGCCCACCTCGACATAGGCGTGCCGTTCTTCTTCGTTCTCTCAGGTTTCCTTCTCTACCGGCCATTCGTGGCGGCCCGGGTTATCGGCGCCCGCTCGACCCGCGTCCGTGATTACGCCCGCCGCCGCTTCCTGCGAGTGATGCCCGCTTACTGGCTGGCGCTGACCGTACTGACGATTTTTCCTGGGCTCTATGGCGCTTTTTCGGGCAACTGGTGGGTGTATTACGGCTTGCTGCAGAAGTTCCCCGTCTACACACCCAGCGGTGGCTGCGTCACTGACATCTTCAACTGCGGGATTGCCCCAGCCTGGACACTGGCGATCGAGGTCGGTTTCTACATCGTGTTGCCGTTCTTCGCGCTGGGGATGGCCTTGCTCACCTCACGCCTTGCGCGGCATCGCTGGCTCGCGGCCGAGATGGTCGTGCTCGGTTTCCTCTCGGTGATCTCGGTTGTGATCCAGAGCAAGAGCTACAGCAGCGACCTCTACCAATGGCTCTTCTTCAGTCCCCTCGGCCGGGCATGGTGGTTTGCCCTCGGCATGGGTCTTGCCGTGATCTCGGTTCGCGGACAGGAGCGGGGGCGCCTGTCGCAACCGCTGCGCTGGATCGGTGCCCGGCCAGGGGTGGCCTGGGCCACCGCAGCGACCCTCTACCTTGCAGCCTGCCTTTTCCTGCTCGAGCCCGCGCCCTCGATCGCCGGTCCGGGCGTCGATCGGCACGAGTACGTGATCGAGTATCTGCTGTTCGGGGTGATCGCAGCCCTGGTCACCCTGCCGGCGATCTTCAGCCGCCCTGAAGAGGGGATACCGCAGCGGGTGCTCGCTCACAGGACGCTCGCCTGGCTCGGCCTGATCTCCTACGGGATCTTCCTCTGGCACTTCCCGATCCTGTATCGCCCTCGCCGAGGGCGGCGTCGCCGGCTGGTGGCCGAAGTTGGCGTTCCCCGTGCTGGCGTCGGTGACCTTCGTGATCACCGTCGTCTGCGCCGCCCTCAGCTACTACCTGGTCGAGCGTCCGCTGATGCGCTTCAAGTAGCCGCGCTCGGCGAGCCACTGGCGGGCGAAGGCGGCGACGAACGCCGGGTTGTCGCGGAGGTAGCGGGGGCCGAGGCGGCGCGGCTCGCGGGAGAGGCGGTAGGCCCACTCGAGGCCGCGCCGCTGCATCCAGCCCGGCGCCTGCGAGACGCGGCCGGCGTGGAAGTCGAAGGCGGCGCCGACCCCGACCAGGACCGGGGCGCGGAGCCGGGGGCGCATCCGCTCCATCCACAGCTCCTGCTTGGGGGAGCCGAGTCCGACCCAGACGATGTCGCTGCCGGCTCCGTCGATCAGGCCCGCGACCTCGTCCTCCTCGGCCTCGCTCAGGGGCCGGTGCGGCGGCGTCCAGCTGCCGGCGATCGCGAGTCCCGGAAAGCGCTCTCGCAGGCCTGCCGCCAGGGCGACCGTGGCGTCGCGGTCGCGGCCGCCGTAGAGGAAGTGGCGGGCGCCGGTCTCGAGCGAGCGCTCGCAGGCGGCGAGCATCAGGTCGGGGCCGTAGACGCGATCCTCGATCCGCTCGCCAAGGGCGCGCAGCGCCCAGACCACCGGCATCCCGTCGGGGAGGACCAGGGTTGAGCCGGCGAGGGCGCGGGCGGCGGCGTCGTCGCGGCGGGCGTTCATCAGGGCGCTGACGGCGGCGTGGCAGAGATAGCCGGGCTCGCCCGCGGCGATCATCGACTCGACCAAGCCGAGAGCCCCCTCGTAGTCGGTGACCGCGAGGTCGGTGCCGAGCAGGTTGCGCGTTCTGATGGGTTCTCCGTCGGCACTCAAGCCCAGCGATTCTAGGCGTGGGCAAATCAGTCAGACTGGAGCCAGTGGCCACCTCGAAACAACGTCCCGCGGCGCCCGAGCCGGAGGAATCCCGCAAGGAGCAGGCCGAGGCGGTGCTGGACGACCTCTACCGCTACATCGCCCCCGTCATCGGCCCCGACGACGAGCGGGTCTTCACCGACTCCGGGATCGAGATCGACCGCCTCTACGACGAGGACGACGTCGCCCCGGGACTGCCGGAGCGGCTCGGCGAGCCGGGCGAGCTATCCGTTCACGCGCGGCATCCACGAGGGGATGTACCGCGACCGGCTCTGGACGATGCGCCAGTACGCCGGCTTCGCCACGCCGGAGGACACGAACGAGCGCTACCGCTATCTGATCGAGCACGGCTCGACCGGGCTCTCGATGGCCTTCGACCTGCCGACCCAGCTCGGCCGCGACTCCGACGACCCGCTCTGCCTCGGCGAGGTCGGTCGCACCGGCGTCCCGATCGACACGATCGAGGACATGCGGATCTGCTTCGACCAGATCCCGCTCGACGAGGTCTCCACCTCGATGACGATCAACGCCCCGGCGGCGATCCTGCTGCTCCTCTACGAGCTGGTCGGCGAGGAGCAGGGCGTGCCCTCGGAGAAGCTGCGCGGCACGGTCCAGAACGACGTCCTCAAGGAGTACATGGCGCGCGGCAACTACATCTACCCGCCCGAGGCCGACGATGCGGCTGACCACCGACATCTTCGAGTACTGCCGGGAGCAACGTGCCGAAATGGAACACGATCTCGATCTCCGGCTACCACATCCGCGAGAAGGGCTGCTCGGCGGTGCAGGAGGTCGCCTTCACGCTCTCCAACGCGATCGCCTACGTCGAGGCGGCGCTCGAGCGCGGCCTGAAGATCGACGAGTTCGCCCCCCGCCTGGCCTTCTTCTTCAACTGCCACAACAACGTCTTCCAGGAGGTCGCCAAGTTCCGCGCCGTGCGGCGGATGTGGGCGGAGATCGTCAGGGAGCGGTTCGGCGCCGAGGACGAGACCTCGATGAAGATCCGCTTCCACACCCAGACCGGCGGGCGTGACCCTCCAGGCCCAGCAGCCCGAGGTCAACATCATCCGCGTCGCGCTGCAGGGCTTCGCCGCCGTCTGCGGCGGCACCCAGTCGCTCCACACCAACGGCTTCGACGAGGCGCTGGCGCTGCCGACCGAGCGCTCGGCGCGGATCGCGCTGCGCACCCAGCAGGTCCTCGCCCACGAGTCGGGCGCGGCCGACACCGTCGACCCCTTCGCCGGCTCCTACTTCGTCGAGTCGCTGACCGACGAGATCGAGAAGCGCTCCTGGGAGCTGATGGAGAAGGTCGAGCGAGCTCGGCGGCTCGGTCGAGGCGCTCGAGTTCATGCAGCGCGAGATCGAGGAGTCCGCCGCCTCCTACCACGAGCGCTACAGGACGCGGCCAGGACATCATCGTCGGCGTCAACAAGTACGTCACCGACCAGGTCGACGACGTCGACATCCTCCGGGTCGACCCGGAGTCCGAGCAGCGCCAGCTGGCCCGGCTCAAGGCGTTCAAGGAGAACCGCGACCAGGCCGGCGTCGAGGAGCAAGCTCGAGGCGCTGCGCGACGTCGCCCGCGGCGAGGGCAACCTCCTGCACCCGATCCGCGCGGCGCTCGCCGCCGACGCCTCGATCGGCGAGGTCTGCGGCGCGATGCGCGACGTCTTCGGCGAGTACCGCGGCGGCGCGTTCTTCTAGTCGCGGGGGCCCTGGGAGCCGACGCCCAGGATCCGTAAGGGGGCAGGAACCCCGTCCCGGCGGTTGAAAGCCGCGCTCGATGAGACTGTTCAGACGCTCTAGCGAGCCGCCCGAACCCGCCACCGAGGCGCCGCCGCCTCCCACCCCGGAGCCGGTCGCGCTGCCGGAGCCTGTGGTGCAGGTCGAGGTGTCCCGGACCCTGGTCAAGTCCGAGCCCGAGCTGTCGGAGCTGGTCGAGTCGGAGCCGCGGCTGCAGGGGAAGGGCATCGCCATCTCGATGGCCGAGAAGGGCTTCGGCACCCGGGTCGCGATCGCGCGCCGGCGCCGATGCCGGCCTCAGCGAGCCGACCTCGAGCGCTGCTCGACCAGCTCGCCGAGCCGCAGAAGCGCCCGTTCAGCAACGCCTGAGCGGCCGCGCATAGAATCCCGGCCCGCCGCGCCACGCGCCGGCCCGAGATGCGCGAGAGCAACCCGATAACCCACGAGGAGAAGCTCGCCTACCTGCGCGAGCTGCGCGAGGCGGCGATCCACTCGGCCTCCGAGGAGGCGGTCGAGAAGCAGCACGCGAAGGGCAAGATGACCGCCCGCGAGCGGATCGAGAAGCTGCTCGACCCGGGCTCCTTCGAGGAGCTCGACACCTTCGTCCGCCACCGCACCTACGACTTCGAGATGCAGAAGAAACGGCCCTGGGGCGACGCCGTCGTCACCGGCCACGGGACGATCGACGGCCGCACCGTCTTCGTCTTCTCGCCAGGACTTCACCGTCTTCGGCGGCAGCCTCGGCGAGGTGATGGCGGAGAAGATGTGCAAGGTGATGGACCTCGCCGCCCAGGTCGGGGCGCCGGTGATCGGCATCAACGACTCCGGCGGCGCCCGGATCCAGGAGGGCGTCGTCTCGCTCGGCGCCTACGGCGACGTCTTCGTCCGCAACGTGCAGTGCTCCGGCGTGATCCCGCAGATCAGCCTGATCATGGGCCCCTGCGCCGGCGGCGCCGTCTACTCGCCGGCGATGACCGACTTCATCTTCATGGTCAAGGAGACCTCGCACATGTTCATCACCGGCCCCGAAGTGATCAAGACCGTGACCGGCGAGGAGGTCGAGTTCGAGGAGCTCGGCGGGGCGATGAGCCACAACTCGAAGTCGGGCGTCGCCCACTTCGCCGCCGAGGACGAGGAGAGCTGCCTCGAGGACGTCCGCTACCTGATGAGCTTCCTGCCCTCGAACAACCTCGAGACGCCGCCGCGCTTCGAGCCCTACGACGACCCCGAGCGCGAAGACCCCGAGCTCGACACGCTCGTCCCCGACGACCCCTCGAAGCCCTACGACATGCGCGAGGTGATCTCCCGGATCGTCGACGACGGGGAGTTCTTCGAGGTCCACGAGCACTTCGCCAAGAACATCGTCTGCGGCTTCTCGCGCCTCGACGGCTATCCGGTCGGGGTCGTCGGCAACCAGCCCGCCTCTCCTCGCCGGCGTGCTCGACATCGAGGCCTCCGAGAAGGCGGCCCGCTTCGTCCGCACCTGCGACGCCTTCAACGTCCCGATCCTCACCTTCACCGACGTTCCCGGCTTCCTGCCCGGGCACCGACCAGGAGTGGAACGGGATCATCCGCCACGGCGCCAAGCTCCTCTACGCCTTCACCGAGGCGACCGTGCCGAAGCTCACCGTCGTCACCCGCAAGGCCTACGGCGGCGCCTACGACGTCATGAACTCGAAGCACATGCTGGCCGACTTCAACGTCGCCTGGCCGACCGCCGAGGTCGCGGTGATGGGCCCGGAGGGCGCGGTCAACATCATCTACCGCAAAGACATCGCCACCTCGCCGACCCCCGACGAGCGCCGCCAGAAGCTGATCGACGACTACAAGGCCCACTTCGCCAACCCCTACTCGGCGGCCGAGCGCGGCTACATCGACGACGTGATCGAGCCCCGCCAGACCCGCCCGAAGCTGATCCGGGCGCTGCGGATGCTGCAGACCAAGCGGGTCGAGCAGCCGAAGCGCAAGCACGGCAACATCCCGCTCTGACCCCGAATCATGGCCCTGTCGCGACGAGACCGGGCGCTGTGGCTTATCGGACTGGCGGCGGCGGGACTCGCGGCCTGCGGCTCTTCTTCGCCTTCCACTGGTACGGGAGCGGCGACATCCTCACCTTCGACCTGATCGGCGAGCGCGCCCGCGGGGATTTCCTCCACCTCTACTCCACGAACAACGGCTATGTGTACTGGCCCTACGGCCCGGGCTACCTGGCCTGGCTCGTCGGCGCCCAGGAGATAGCCGACGCGACAGGGCTCGCCTTCCACAAGGTGGTCCAGCTGCTGCCGATCGCGGCGGACCTCGGCGTTGCCGCCCTCGTCTACTACTACCTCGGCCTCAGGGGCGCCCGCGAATCGGTTCGCATCGGGGCCTTCGCCGTGGTCATGCTCGGCCCGGCGTTCATCGCGATCTCCGGCTACCACGGGCAGTTCGATGCGCTGGCCATCCTCCCCGGCGTCGCGGCGCTCGTCGTCTGGGAACGGCGACCCGAGGGGCGCAGGGCGATCGAGGCTGGGATCCTTCTCGGCCTCGGCGGGGCATTGAAGACGGTGCCGATGTTGCTCGTCCTTCCACTGCTCTTCTCCTCCCGCTCGTGGCGGGAGTCCGCCCAGCTCGTCGCCGCCACTGCGGCCGTGGCTCTGCTCATCTGCCTGCCGTTCTACCTGGCGGAGCCGGGCGGCTTCCGCGGCGGACCGATCGAGTACTCGGGGGCACCCGGACGTGGAGGTCTCAGCCTCCTCCTCGACCCCGGGTTCGCCGCTGACCGGAGGTTCCCCAGCGGGCCGCTCGACGCGAGACCGGGTGGGCTTGCCGATTGGGTCAGCGCCGCGGCGGGACCGATCACGGCCGTCGCGCTGGCGGGCCTCGCCATGTTCCTCTGGCGCTACCGGCCCGAGCCGGCCGTCGGTGCCGTCCTGCTGTGGCTGACCGTGTTCGTGTTCAGCCCGAACTTCCTGCTCCAGTACCTGATCTGGGCGCTGCCGTTCTTCCTCATGGCCGGCTACGTCTGGCAGACTGGAGCGCTCCAGCTAGCCCTCGTCCCCGCGCTTCTCCTCACCTATCTGAGCCCCGGCTGGTATGGCCGCACCGGGGCCGACGCCTACGTCGTGATGATGGGCGCCCTCTGGGTCTTCTGGGTGCTCGCCCTGATCTGGGTCGGGCGGGGGGTCAGCCGCCCGACCGCCGCCTGATCATCCGAGCTCGACCTCCGGCGCCTCGATCCGCCCCTGCCGCCACGCGTCCCAGACGGCGGCGACGATGCCTAGGTCCTGGATCGCGAGCCCGGTCGAGTCGAAGAGCGTGGTCTCCTCGCCCGACTCGCGGCCGGTCGCGGCGCCGATGAGCACGTCGCCGATCTGGATCACTTCGTCGCGCCCGACGAGCCCAGCCTCGACCGCGCCGGCCAGCTCGCCGCCGCCGCTCGCCTGCTCCCACTCGTCGCAGAAGAGGCGGCACCGCTCCAGCGCCTCGACCTCGACCTCCGCCTTGCCCTGGCCGTCGGCGCCGAGCACGGCCAGGTGCTGTCCGGGGCGCAGGTCGGAGGCGAGGATCACCGGCTCCTCGCCCGGAGTGCAGGTGACGACGACGTCGGCGGCGGCGGCCTCCTCCCGCGAGCCGGCGCTCCAGCTCGAGCTCCGCGGCCAGGGCCTCGGCCGCCTCGCGCCGCTCGTCGCAGCAGACGCCCGGCCCGTAGCCTGCCGCCGCCAGGCAGCGCGCCGCCCAGGCGCCGTTGACCCCGGCGCCGATCACCCCGACGCTGCGCGCCTCGGGGGCGGCCAGGGCCCGGGCGGAGACCGCCGCCGCCGCGCCGGTCCGCAGCCAGGTGACCGCCTTGCAGTCGACGATCGCCAGCTCGGCGCCGGTGGCTGCGTCGGAGAGCACGATCACCCCGGTGACGACCGGCAGGCCGCGCTCGGGGTTGTGGGGGAAGGAGGTCACCCACTTGACCAGGGCGAGCCCGTACGCCGCGTGCGGGCATCGCGCGGAAGTCGCCGGGAGGGCTGTCGAGGTAGACCTTGGAAGGCATGACCCAGTCGCCGCGGGCATGGCGCTCGAAGGCCATCCGGGTCCGCTCGATCGCCTCGCCGGCGGAGACCGCCTCGAGCACCGCCGCTTCGCCGATCACCGGGATCACGTCCCGCATCTTGCGCCAACCCGGCCCGCGGTGCGCGCCGCTACAGTCCCGCCGGTGTCGAGCAACGGCCAGCGCAAACCTCCCCGGCCCCGGATCGAGATCCTTACGGGGGCTGCCACCGAGGAGGAGACGGCGGCGATCACCGCGGCTCTGCAGCGGTTCCTCGCCGAGACCGCGCCCGCTCCCGAGCCGCGTGAGACCACCAGCCCCTGGCTGCGCGCGGCGCTGATCGAGGGCATCGGCGCCCGCCTGCCGGCGATTCCGCCCGACCCCGGCTCGGGATTCCCGCTCCGCTAGAGATGCGCTGCGCCTGGTGCGAGGCCGAGCTCGGCCCCGCCTCCACTGTGCTGGCCGGCCGCACGGTCTGCGCCGTCTGCGGCGCCGCCACCACCGACCCCTGGCCCAGCGACGAGGAGCTCGGCGGCGGCCTACCGCACGTACAGGCCCGAGTCGGGGCGCTTCTCGGGCGCCGGCGACGCGATCCTGCGGCGCACGCGAGCCCGCTTCGCCGGCACCATCGACCGCCTCGCTCCGCCCGGCCCGGTGCTCGACGTCGGCTCCGGGGACGGCACGCTGCTCGATGCGCTCCATGCCGCCGGGCGAGAGGCGCCTCGGGCTCGAGCGCGAGTCGAACCGCCCCGACGTCCGCGAGGGCGACGTCGGCGGAGCTCGGCGGCGAGTGGGCCGCGATCGTCTTCTGGCATTCGCTCGAGCATCTGCGCGCACCCGGGCCGGCGGTCGACGCGGCGTCGCGGCTGCTCGCACCCGGCGGCCTGATCTGCGGTCGCGATCCCGAACACGGACAGCCTGCAGGCGCGCGTCTTCGGCGACCGCTGGTTCCACCTCGACCTGCCCCGCCACCTGGTCCACCTGCCGGCGGCGGCGCTGACGACGCGGCTGCGGGCGCTCGGGCTGCGGGTCACCCGCGTCAGCCACTGGCGGGCGGGCCAGGCGCTGTTCGGCTGGCTCCACGGCCTCGTCGGCTCGCTTCCCGGGAGGCCGGACCTCTACGACGCGATCCGCCGCCCCGAGGCGCGCAGCGCTCCGCTCTCGCCCGGACGGCGCGCCGCGACCCTGACGGCGGCCGTCCTCCTCTCGCCGCTGGCCGCCGTTGCGACGGCGGCCGAGGTCGCGGCCCGGCGCGGCGGGACCGTCTACGTTGAGGCCCGCCGTGACTGAGCGACCGCCCGGAAAGGTGATCGTGGTGATGCCGGCGATGAACGCCGCCAAGACGCTCGAGGCGACCTTCGACGCCATCCCCGCCGATTGGGTCGACGAGGTGATCCTCGTCGACGACGCCTCCAGCGACGAGACCGTCAACCTTGCCCGCGGCCTTCCCCTGCATCTCGTCTGGCACCCGCATAACGCCGGCTACGGCGCCAACCAGAAGACCTGTTACCTCGAGGCGCTGCAGCGGGACGCCGACGCGGTCGTGATGCTGCACCCGGACGGCCAGTACCCGCCCGAGCTGATCCCGAGCATGGTGGAGCCGATCCTCTCCGGCCGCGCCGACCTCGTCCTCGGGTCGCGGCTCGCCCTGCCGGGGATGGCCCTGGCGAACGGGATGCCGCGCTGGAAGTACATCGTCAACAGGGCCCTCACCACGGTCGAGAACCGGATCATGGGCACCAGCCTCTCGGAGGCGCACACCGGCTACCGGGCCTACTCGCGGAACTGCCTCCTGACCGTGCCGTTCCTGCGCAACGCCGCCGACTTCTCCTTCGACTCGGAGCTGCTGATGCAGGCCGCGCACTTCGGACTGCGAATCGAGGAGGTGCCCGCCAGCGGGCTCTACTTCGAGGACGCGTCCTCGGTCGGGCTGCGCAGCGGGATCGTCTACGGGCTGAAGACGCTGTGGGCCGGGGTGAGGCTGATCCTGCACCGCGCCCGGATCGTGCCCTCGAAGAAGTTCAGGAGCCCGGCGGCCAGGGTCGACGACGAGTGACGCCGTGGCTGCCATGAGCCGGCGCGGCGACGTCACCGGCGAGCGCGTCGTCACCGCCGAGGGCGGCTTCAACCCGACCTGGCAGCGGCACGTCGCGGCCTACGTCCTCTGCGAGCCGTTCCTCGGCTCCGGCCGGGTCGTCGACCTCGGCTGCGGTGTCGGGCACAGCTACGACCGGCTCGCGCCGCGGGAGACGGTCGGCGTCGACCTCGACGCCGCCGCCCTCGCCGGCCAGGGCCGGGAGACGGTGGTCGCCGACATGCGCGCGCTCCCCTTCGGCGACGGCGAGTTCGACGGGGCGATCGCGGTCCACTCGATCGAGCACGTCCCCGACGCCGCGCCCGCCCTGGCCGAGGCGACGCGGGTTCTGAAGCCCGCGGGCGCCGCGGTCTTCGTCACCCCGAACCGCCTCACCTTCGCCCGGCCCGACGAGATCATCGATCCGTATCACTACGTCGAGTACGACCCCGGCGAGCTGCGCGCCGCCGTCGCCCCCTACTTCGCGGCGGTCGAGATCCACGGCATCTTCGGCTCCGAGCGCTACGGCGAGATCGTCGCGGAGCAGCTGCGCCGGCTCGACCGGCTGCTTCGCCTCGACCCGTTGCGGCTGCGCCGGCTGCTCCCCCGCCGCGCCCGCCAGCGGCTCTACGACCGCCGCCTCTCTCGCGAGCGACGGGAGGAGGACCCGGGCGCCGCAGCGATCGGGATCGGGGACTTCGAGCTTCGCTCCGACCACGTCGAGGGCGCCCTCGACGTGGTCGCGGTCTGCCGCGGACCGCGCCCGTCCGCCTGATGCGGCTTGCCAGATGCCCGCCGCCGATATAGAAGTAGGGCACATCCGACCAGGAGGAGAGCCGATGGCAGTCGTCAAGATCATCGAGTTGGTGGGCAGTTCGAAGACATCCACCGACGACGCGGCAAAGCAGGCGCTGTCACAGGCCTCGGGGTCGCTGCGCAACATCCGCGCGGTCGACATCGTCTCGACCGGGATCCGGGGGGAGAACCTCGACGAGTACCGCGCCCACGTCCGGGTCGCGTTCCTGATCGAGGGCACCGAGGTCGACTGAGCGGGCCCGCCGCCGGCCCTCATCGCCCGCCCGGCTAGATTTCCGGGTGTGGCCGAGGAGCCGACAAATGACATAGACGCCGCCGGCCTTCAGCAGCGTCTGGAGGCCGGCGGGGCGCAGGTGATCGACGTGCGCGCCGACCACGAATGGGAGGCGGGGCACGTGCCCGGCGCCGTCCACATCCCGCTGGAGGGGCTCAGCGAGCGCGCCGAGGAGATCGACAGGGAGAGCCCGGTGGTCTTCTACTGCCTCGGCGGAAGCCGCTCCGGGATGGCCGTGCAGGCGTTCCGCGAGGCCGGCTTCGAGGCGATCCGGCTCGCGGGGGGCATGAGGAGCTGGATCGAGGCCGGGATGCCGGTCGAGCCGGAGGGCGGCTACGCCGCCGAATCGGGCGAGGCGGCGGCGATTCTCGAGGCGCGCCGGCGCAGCTGAGCACCCCAACCCGCCGAGCGTGCGCCGAATGCAGTCCCGGCGACCGCAAATGCACACTCGGCGGGATCGCAGGCATAAAACCCCAAATTCCAGTCAGGTTTTGTACTATTGCGGGGCCGGAATGATCCGGCGTCAGGTATTCGACCACCGAGCAGGAGGAAACCGCGCACATGGAACCGGTCTCGGCTCCCCCCAGGGAGACCGGCCTCGAGGAGGCAACCGCGGCACTCGACCAGGCCGAGGGCAAGAAGCAGCACGGCAAGGGCCGCCCCGGCTCGCTCGAGAACCCGGAGTCCTACGGGAACGTCCCCGGGCACGTGATCCCGATCCTCGAGCGGGAGTTCGACGACTTCGACAACGAGGCCGAGAAGTTCCTCGAGGGCCAGACGCCCGAGGACCAGTTCATCGGCTTCCGGCTCAAGCAGGGGGTCTACGGGCAGCGCCAGCCCGACGTCCAGATGATCCGCGTGAAGCTCCCTTTCGGCGGCGTCAGCCCCGAGCAGATGGAGGCCTTCGCCAGCGTGATCGAGAAGTACGCGCCGCTCGGCAAGGGGCACATCACCACCCGCCAGAACATCCAGATCCACCACGTCCCGCTGCCTGACGCGAAGAAGCTGATCCGCGAGATCTCCGACGTCGGCCTCTCCTCGCGGGAGGGCTGCGGCAACACGGTCCGCAACGTCACCGGGGACCCGTGGGCTGGCGTCGCCAAGGACGAGGTCTTCGACCCGACGCCCTACGCCGGCGCCTACGTGCGCTACTTCGTCCGTCATCCGACGACGCAGCTGATGCCGCGCAAGATCAAGACCTCCTTCACCGGGTCCGATGCGGACCGCGCGATCTCGGGCATCCACGACATCGCCTTCATCTCCCGCATCCGCGACGGCGTCAAGGGCTTCGAGGTGCGGGTCGGCGGCGGCACGTCGATCATGCCGCGGATCGCCCCCACCCTGACCGAGTTCGCCGCTGCCGACGACGGCGAGTACCTGAAGGTGGCGGAGGCCGCGCTGCGGATCTTCGACCGCCAGGAGTGGCTGCGCGTCAACCGCGCCCGCGCCCGGATCAAGGTGCTGGTCGACAAGGTCGGCATCGACGTCTTCCGCCAGATGGTCGAGGAGGAGCTCGAGGGCGACTGGGTCGCCGAGCGCGAGTTCGACGTCGAGCGGCTCCGCTACGACGACGACGAGGAGGCCAACGCCCCCGCGGCTCCGGCCGCCGCCGGCTCCCCGAACGGCGACCGCTCCGAGTTCGATGGCTTCCTCGCGGGGAACGTGCAGGAGCAGCGCCAGCAGGGTTTCTCGACCGTCGAGGTCAAGGTCACCCGCGGCGACCTCACGCCCGAGCAGCTGCGCGGGCTGGCATCGGTCATGCGGGAGTTCACCGGCGGCTACGCCCGCTCGACCGTGCAGCAGAACTTCGTCCTGCGCTGGGTGCGGGACGAGTCCCTCTACGAGGTCTGGACCAGGCTGCGCGAACTCGGGCTCGGCGAGGCCGGCGCCCGCCAGATCACCGATGTCGTCAGCTGCCCCGGGACCGACAGCTGCAAGCTCGGCATCACCAGCTCGATGGGGCTCAACCGGGCCGTCAAGGAGCGGGTCGAGTCGCTCGGCGTCTCCGACGAGCTGACCAAGCGGATCCACATCAAGATGAGCGGCTGCCCCAACGGGTGCGGCCAGCACCACATCGCCAACATCGGCTTCTACGGCGCCTCGCTGAAGATGGGCGACCGCACCATGCCGGCATACATCCCGCACATCGGCGGCAACTACGAGGGCGGCGGGGTCGTCTTCGGCCAGCGGCTCAAGGCGCGGCTGCCGGCGAAGCGGGTGCCCGAGGCGGTGGAGCGCTGGGTCAAGCTCTACGAGTCCGAGCGCAGCGGCCCCGACGAGGAGTTCAACGCGTTCGCGGACCGGGTCGGATCGGCCCGCTTCGAGGAGGAGGTCAAGGACCTCACCCTTCCCGCCGAGTTCAGCCTCGAGACCATGCAGCAGTTCATCGACTGGGACCGCCACGATCCCTACAAGGTCGAGCGCGGCGAAGGGGAATGCGCGATCTAGCCGTATGAAGCCGCCGCCTGCCACCCTGCCGGGCTCGCCGCCCGCGATCACCGACCTCGACCACGAGGCGGTCGCCGCCGATCTCGAGAACCGCACCGCAACCGAGGCGCTCGAGTGGATGTTCGAAACCTTCGGCTCGCACCACTACATCGCCAGCTCGTTCCAGAAGACGAGCTCGGTCACCCTGCACCTGGCGACGCAGATCAACCCGGACGCCCGCGTCTTCTACATCGACACGGACGTCCTCTTCCCGGAGACCTACGAGACCCGCGACCAGCTCGCGGAGCGCTTCGGGATCGAGTTCGAGCGGTACCACAACCTGACGATCGAAGAGCAGGCCGCCAGCTACGGCGAGGAGCTCTGGCGGCGGGACGCCGACGCCTGCTGCGGCCTCCGCAAGGTGGAACCGATGCGGCGAGCGCTCTCTTCCGTAGACTGCTGGGTCTCCGGCATCCGCCGCGAGGACTCCAGCACCCGGTCGAGCGCGCCCAAGTTCACCTGGGACAAGCGCTTCAGCCTCTGGAAGTTGAACCCGCTCGCCGATTGGTCCGAGCGGGACGTTTGGAATCACATCCGTGAGCACCAGATCCCGTACAACCCGCTCCACGATCGCGGCTACCCGTCGATCGGCTGCACGCATTGCACGCAGCCCGTCGCCCCGGGCGCCTCGGCGCGGGACGGCCGCTGGGCGGGAACTTCCAAGTCCGAGTGCGGGATCAACTGAACGCGGGCCGCTGAGCGCGTAACCCCCGCCCTCCGGCGGGTTGTCGTCGTAGGCGTCCGTTTTTTCGTACTTTCTTCGTCAACAAGGACTTCAATTCCAAGATGAGCGAGACAATGACTGAGCTTTCCCTGACACTTTCCGAGCGCCACACCGCCGACTTCGAGATGATCGCCAACGGCGGCTTCGCTCCCCTGACCGGCTTCCAGGGCTCCGCCGACTGGGAGCGCGTCTGCGCCGAGATGCGCAC
Organism: uncultured Actinomycetes bacterium; assembly: GCA_963720015.1. Classification (GTDB taxonomy): domain Bacteria; phylum Actinomycetota; class Thermoleophilia; order Solirubrobacterales; family 70-9; genus DATFPK01. The sequence continues at coordinate 512,141 of CAVREA010000001.1, forward strand.
CGCGGAGGGCGCGTACTGGCCGATCCCGATCACCCTGGCGAGCGATCTCGACTGCGCCGTCGGCGATGTCGTTTCGCTCAGCTCCGACGAGGGCAAGGCCCTCGGGCGGCTCACCGTCGAGGAGATCTACGAGCGCGACGGCCGCCGGGAGGCCGAGCAGGTCTACGGCACGACCGACGACGCCCACCCCGGGGTCGCCGCGATCCTCGAGGAGGGCGACCGGTTGCTGGCCGGCCCGATCGAGGCCGACGCGCTTCCCGACCACGAGGAGCCGTTCATGCGCCGCTACCTCACCCCGGAGGAGTCGCGCAAGGCGTTCGCCGACCGCGGCTGGAAGAAGGTGGTCGCCTTCCAGACCCGCAACCCGATCCACCGCGCCCACGAGTACATCACCAAGGCGGCGCTCGAGATCTGCGACGGGCTCATGATCCACCCGCTGATCGGCAAGACCAAGGCCGGGGACATCCCGGCCGACGTGCGCATGAGGTGCTACGAGGTCCTGATGGAGAACTACTACCCGCAGGACCGGGTCGTCCTCAACGTGTTCCCCTCGAAGATGCACTACGCCGGCCCGCGAGAGGCGATCCTGCACGCGGTCGCCCGCCGCAACTACGGCTGCACGCACTTCATCGTCGGCCGCGACCACGCCGGCGTCGGCGACTACTACGGGACCTACGACGCGCAGAAGATCTTCGACGAGGTGGACATCGACGAGCTCGGGATCGAGCCGCTGATGTTCGAGCACAGCTTCTGGTGCAACGCCTGCGAGGGAATGGCGTCCGGCAAGACCTGCCCCCACGACGCCGATTCCCACGTGTTCCTCTCGGGTACCAAGGTGCGGGAGATGCTCGGCAACGGCGAGCGCCCCCCGCACGAGTTCTCACGGGCCGAGGTCGCAGACATCCTGATTGACGCTTACAAGGAGGAAGACAAGACATGACCGACCCCACGCACAGCTACGGGGCCGCACACGACAAGGGCTTCTGCCTCTGGTTCACCGGGCTTTCCGGGGCCGGCAAGACGACGATCTCGAAGATCGTCGAGGCGGAGCTGGAGCAGCGCCGCAACCGGCTCGAGATCCTCGACGGCGACGTGGTCCGCGAGAACCTCTCCAAGGGGCTCGGCTTCTCGAAGGAAGACCGCGACATCAACATCCGCCGGATCGCCTTCGTCGCCGACCTCCTCTCCCGCAACGGCGTGCCGGTGATCACCGCCGCGATCTCCCCCTACCAGGAGATCCGCGACGAGGCGCGCGAGCTGATGGGCAGCCGCTTCATCGAGGTCTACATCGAGGCCTCGGTCGAGGCCTGCGCCGAGCGCGACGTCAAGGGTCTCTACAAGAAGGCCTTCGCCGGCGAGATCAAGGAGTTCACGGGCGTCTCCGACCCCTACGAGGCCCCGGTCAACCCCGAGGTCGTCTGCCACACGGAGGAGGAGACCCCCGAGGAGTCGGCGCAGAAGCTGATCGACTACCTCGAGCGAGCGGGAGCTGATTCCCGCGGCGGCTGTCGCCGCCTAGCGGGGCCGCAGCGGGGTCGCGCCGGGGGCGCGGAGCCCGTCGATGACGATGCCGATGTAGCGCTCGGGATCGCTCATCGGGTTGTTGCACGCGCCGGCGAGCGCGCACATCATCATCGGCACGTCCTCGGGCTGGGCGTCGGCGCGGACGGCGCCCGCCGCCTGGGCGCGCTCGATGACCTTCGTCGTGCGGGCGAGCATGTCGACGCTCTCGGCCGCACGGCGCATCGTCTCCGGGCGGGAGACGAGAACCTCGGAGAGCGCGCGGTCGGCGACCTGGATCGCCGCCGCCTCGCGCATGAACTCGACGAACGCCTCCCAGGCATCCTCACCCTCGAGCGCCGCGTCGGCGAGCTCGGCGAGGCGGACGAAGCGGTCGCGGGCGAGGGCCTCGATCAGGTCCTCCTTGTTGGGGAAGTGCCGGTAGACCGTTCCGACGCCGACCTTTGCGCGCCGCGCGATCTCGTCCATCTGGACGTCGAGGCCCTTGGCCGCCATCGCCTTGCGGGCGGCAGCGATCACCTTCTCGCGGTTGCGAACCGCGTCGGCGCGCTGGGCGCGGGGCACGGTGGGTGCGGCTGCGGTGGCCATCTCTTGCGTGATTCCTCTCACACTGCGCGGGGTTGACATCCGGAATTCCAATTCCGTATAGTTCCGTCAATGAACCGGAACCTGAACTCCGCTTCCAGTATTGCAGGAGGAGCGGCGGATATCAAGCAGGAGGAGCAGCGATGACAGACGCACAGACACTCGAGCGGAGGCGCTGGATCGCCCTGGCGCTGCTGGCGACGGCCCAGTTCGTGGTCGTCCTCGACGCCTCGATCGTCAACGTGGCCCTGCCCACGATCGGCGAGGCGCTCGACTTCTCCCAGTCCAACCTCGCCTGGGTCGTCAACGCCTACATCCTCACCTTCGGCGGCTTCCTGCTGCTCGGCGGCCGCATAGCCGACCTGCTCGGCCGTCGCCGCGTCTTCATGGGCGGCCTCGTCCTCTTTGCGCTCGCCTCGCTCGCCGGCGGCCTCGCCAACAGCGAGGGCCAGCTGATCGCGGCGCGCGCGGTCCAGGGCCTCGGCGCCGCCATCCTCTCGCCCGCGGCGCTCTCGATCGTCACCACCACCTTCCGCGACGGCGCCGAGCGCAACAAGGCCCTCGGCGTCTGGGGGGCCGTGGCCGGGTCCGGGGGCGCCGCCGGCGTCCTCCTCGGCGGGGTCCTCACCGACACCCTCGGCTGGGAGTGGGTCCTCTGGGTCAACGTGCCGATCGGCCTGATCGCCGCCGCCCTGGCGCCGTCGCTGATCGCGGAGAGCCGCGCCGAGTCCGAGACGCGCCACTTCGACCTGGCAGGCGCCCTCACCGTGACGGCCGGCCTCTCGCTGCTCGTCTACGCGCTCGTCGACGCCACCGACGCAGGCTGGGGCTCGACCCAGACGATCGGCCTGCTCGCCGGTGCCGCGGCCCTGCTGGCCACCTTCGTCGCCGTCGAGCTGCGCTCGGCCGCGCCTCTGGTTCCCTTCAGCATCTTCAGGCTGCGAACGCTGACCGGCGCCAACGTCGTCGGTGTGCTCACGGGCGCCTCGCTGTTCTCGATGTTCTTCTTCATCTCCCTGTACATGCAGCAGGTGCTCGGGTACAGCGCGATCGAGGCGGGATTCGCCTACCTGCCGCTGGCCCTGACCATCATCGTCTCCGCGGGCATCGCCTCGACGCTCACCACCCGGATCGGGTTCAAGCCGGTGCTGATCGCCGGCATGCTCTCGATCGCCGCCGGGCTTGCCTGGTTCTCCCAGGTCTCGGTCGGCGGGAGCTACCTCGGCGACATCCTCGGCCCGTCGCTGCTCGCCGCGCTCGGTCTCGGCTTCGTCTTCGTGCCGCAGACGATCGCCGCGGTGGCCGGCGTCAAGGACCGCGAGGCCGGCCTCGCCAGCGGCCTGATCAACACCTCGCAGCAGATCGGCGGGGCGCTCGGACTGGCGATCCTGGCCACCGTCGCCAACTCCCGCACCGACGCGCTCTTCGCCGACGGAGCGGGCCGGGCGACGGCGCTCACCGAGGGCTTCCAGTCGGCCTTCCTGGCCGGCGCCGGGTTTGCGGTCCTCGGCCTGATCGCCGTACTGACCCTGATCCGCACCAAGGACAGCCGCGAGCACGTCGCCAAGGAGCGCTCCGGCGCCGCGGTCGCCGCCGAGGCCGCCTAGGGCCGCGGCGGCACCCGCGGCTCGCCGAGGCCGTAGGTGTTGTAGGCGCCGAAGCGCGAGAAGGTCTTGTGGGTCGGTCCGTGGTAGTCCGAGGACGCGGTCGGGGCCAGCCCCAGCTCCTCGCAGAGCGAGAGCAGGTGCTCGGTCTGGGCCCTCGTGTGTGACGGGTAGTACGCCTCGATCCCGTCGACCTCGAGGGCCCGGATCAGCTCCTCCACCTGGGCGGGGTCCTTGACGTCCCAGTAGGGATGGGCCACCACCGCTGCCCCGCCCGCGGCGTGGATCTCCTCGACCGCCTGCCCCGCGGTCGGCCATCTGCGCGAGACGAAGGCCTTCGCTCCCGGCACCAGGTACTCCTCGAAGAACGGCCCCATGTTCTCGCCCGCCCCGGCCGCGCGGGCGATGTGGGGCCGCCCCACCGAGAGCGCGTCGCCGGCCTCGGCGACGGCGTCCTCGAGGGTGAGGTCGAAACCCTCGCGGCGCAGGTTCTCGACGATCTCGCCGGCCCGCTCGACCCGCTCGCGCTGGGCGCGCTCGCAGGCGGGAGCGATCGCCTCGAGGTCGATCCAGTAGCCGCAGACGTGGAGGTCGTCGGCGAACTCGTGCACGCAGGACATCTCGATCGCCGGGACGAGGTCGATGCCGTGCTCGCCGGCCGCGTCGGCGGCGGCCGGAACTCCCGTGATCGCGTCGTGGTCGGTCAGCGCCAGCGTCGTCACTCCCGCCTTCGCCGCCTCCTCGACGACCCCGGCCGGCTCCAGCTGGCCGTCGGAGACGGTCGAATGCGATTGCAGCTCGATCAGCACGAGCGCGGCAGGTTAGCGCCGCAGGCGCGGCCGCGGCCCGCCCCAAATAGACTGCGCCGCCGTGTTCGAGAAGGTCCTGGTAGCCAACCGCGGCGAGATCGCCGTCCGCGTCCTGCGCACGCTCGAGGAGATGGGCATCGGCGCGGTCGCCGTCTACTCCGAGATCGATCGCGACGCCCCCCACGTACGCGTCGCCGACGAGGCCTTCCTGCTCGGGCCGGCAGTACCCGCCGAGAGCTACCTCTCGATCGCGAAGATCATCGAGGCCGCCCAGCAGGCCGGTGCCGGGGCAATCCACCCGGGCTACGGCTTCCTCGCCGAGAACGCCGAGTTCGCGAAGGCGTGCGGCGATGCGGGGATCGTCTTCATCGGCCCGCCGCCGGAGGCGATCGAGGCGATGGGATCGAAGACGCGGGCCCGCGAGATAATGGCCGAGGCGGGGGTGCCGATCGTTCCCGGGGCGACCGAGCCGGCCGCCGACCTCGACCAGGCCCGCAAGCAGGCCGAGGATGCCGGCTATCCGGTCGCCTGCAAGGCCGCGGGCGGCGGCGGCGGCAAGGGCTTCCGTGTCGCCCGGACCGCGGACGACCTCGAGGAGGCGTTCGAGGGCGCGGCGCGCGAGGGCGAGAAGTTCTTCTCCGACGACCGCGTCTACGTCGAGCGCTACCTCGAGGACCCGCGCCACGTCGAGGTCCAGGTGCTCGCCGACTCACACGGCAGCGTGATCCACCTCGGTGAGCGCGACTGCTCGATCCAGCGCCGCCACCAGAAGCTGATCGAGGAAGCGCCCGCTCCCCACGTCGACGAGGAGATGCGCGAGCGGATCGGCAAGATCGCCACCGAGGCCGCGCTCGCGGTCGGCTACCGCTCGGCCGGGACGGTGGAGGGCCTGCAGGTGGGCGACGACTACTTCTTCCTCGAGATGAACACCCGGGTCCAGGTCGAGCATTGCGTCACCGAGATGGTCACAGGCATCGACATCGTTCGCGAGCAGGTCAGGGTGGCGGCGGGAGAGCCGCTCTCGATCACGCAGGACGAGGTCGAGCTGCGCGGGCACGCGATCGAGGCCCGCATCAACGCCGAGGCGGCGCACAAGAAGTTTGCTCCCGCGCCCGGCGCGATCACCAGCTACCGCGAGCCGGGTGGTCCTGGCGTGCGCGTCGACTCGGGGGTGGTTGCCGGCTCCGAGGTGACGCCGATGTACGACCCGATGGTCGCCAAGCTGATCGTCTGGGACGCCGACCGCGAGCTGGCGACGGCGCGGATGCTGCGAGCGCTCGGCGAGTACGAGATCGGAGGCCTGACGACGCTGATCCCCTTCCACCGGGCGCTCCTCGCCACCGAGCAGTGGGCCCGCGGCGAGACCTGCCGAGACCTGCTCGAGAGCCGCGACTGGCTCAAGTCGACTGCTCCCGACGCGGCCCCGCCTCCGAGCGGGGGCGAGGACGAGAAGCCCGAGCTGACCGAGCGGGACTACAAGGTCGAGGTCTCCGGGAAGCTCTTCGAGGTCAAGGTGATCGGCGAGGCGCTCGACGGGGGAGGGGCGGCTGCGGCCGGCGCCAAGCGACCGCCGCGGCGTGAGCGCAAGGGCGGGGCCGGTGCGGGCGGCGGCTCGAGCGAGTCGCTCGCCTCGCCGCTGCAGGGCACCGTCCTCAAGGTGGCCGTCGAACAGGGCGCCGAGGTCGCCGAGGGGGATCTGATCTGCGTAATCGAGGCGATGAAGATGGAGAACGAGATCACCGCCCACCGCGCCGGCAAGGTCGAGGAGCTGGGCATCTCCGAGGGAGCGTCGCTCTCCGCCGGCGACGTGATCTGCGTGATCAAGTAGCGCCGGCGGACCGGTTCACGGTCGCGGCCGCGGCTCTGCCACAATCCGCACGCGACACACCGTCGGGCAGGACGGTTGACGAGAGACAACGGGCGGTGAGCCGCCGATAGGAGCTTCGTGAGATGAGCGTTTTCGCATACCTCGACCCGGGCAGCGGCAGCATGCTGCTCCAGGTCCTGCTCGGCGGCATTGCCGGGATTGCGGTCTCGATCAAGATGTTCGGCAAGCGCGTCTTCCGCACCCTGGCGTTCTGGAAGCGCGACGAGAAGCCCGAGCCGGCGCCCCCCGCCGCAAAGGCCCCCGCCGAGCCGGACGCCGGCGAGAAAGCGGTCAAGGAGCCGGTCTGAGCTTCGAGCCGGGGTCCTTCCGCGACCGCGACAGCCGCGTCGTGGTCTCGGAGGACGCGGTCTACCGAGTCCTCAGCGAGCGCGGCGCCGAGGACTGGCGCGCGCTCGCCGGCTCGCCGCTGCGTCAGCGGCTCGAGGAAGCCGGGTCCCTGGTCGTGACCGAGGAGGTCGACGCCGCCGCCCTCGACGGCCTCGCGCCGTCGCTCGCCGGCGACGGCGCGGCGGCCGTGCTTCGCCATCAGCGGATCCCGTTCGTCTCCTATCCCTACGAGTGGACCTTCGCGATGCTGCGCGACGCGGCACTGCTCCAGCTCGACCTCGAGCTCGAGGCCCTGGCTGCCGGGCTGACGCTCAAGGACGCGAGCCCCTACAACGTCCAGTTCCGCGGCTCGCAGCCCGTCTTCATCGACGTCGGCTCCTTCGAGCGCCTGCGCGAGGGCGAGCCGTGGGCGGGCTACCGGCAGTTCTGCATGCTCTACCTCTATCCCCTGCTGCTGCAGGCGCACCGCGGCGTCGACTTCCAGCCGCTGCTGCGCGGCTCGATCGACGGCGTCACCCCCGGGCAGGCCGCGCGCATGTTCTCGCTCCGGGACCGCCTGCGCCGGGGGGTCCTCGCCCACGTGGCCCTGCACGCCCGCCTCGAGGCCCGCAGCGCGCGGCGCGAGGGCGGCGAGGTCAAGGAGGAGCTGCGCAGGGCGAACTTCAAGACCGAGATGGTCAAGGCCAACGTGCGCCGGATGCGCAAGCTGGTCTCCCGTCTCGGCTGGAAGGCGGGAGAGACCGCCTGGACCGGCTACCGGGAGCAGAACACCTACACCGGCGAGGACGCCGAGCGCAAGGCCGCCTTCGTACGCGAGACTCTCTCCTCGCAGCCGCGGCGGCTGGTCTGGGACATGGGCTGCAACGACGGCGCCTATTCGCGGATCGCGGCCGAGGGCGCCTCCACCGTGGTCGCCTTCGACCTCGACCACGCGACAGTCGACGCGCTCTACCGCTCCCTGCGCGACGAGGGGGAGCGGACGATCCTGCCCCTGGTGGCCAACCTCGCCGACCCCTCGCCGGGGCTCGGCTGGCGCGGGCTCGAGCGGCGCCCGCTTGAGGCCCGGGGCGCCCCCGACGCGGTCCTGGCGCTGGCGCTAGTCCACCACGTCTCGATCACGGCCAACGTCCCGGTCGCGGAGTTCCTCGACTGGCTGCGCTCGCTCGGCGCGGCAGCCGTGATCGAGTTCCCGAAGCGGGAGGACCCGATGGTTCGCAAGCTGCTCTCGGGGAAGCGCGAGGGATCGAACTCCGACTACGAGATCGGCAACTTCGAGCGCGAGCTGGCCGCGCGCTTCAGCGTCGAGCGCAGGGAGCGGCTCCCCTCGGGAACGAGGGTGCTCTACGAGGCGCGGCCGCTCAGCGGTTGACGGGCTTGCCCGGCTTGGGCAGCGGCGTTGTGGTGAACCTGCATTCGCGGCCCACGCAGCCCTCGAGCCGCTTGAGCTGGAACCGCAGGAAGCGCTGGAGGCGGTCGTAGCGACGGTCCTGGTGGCGTGAGTTGAGCTCGTACGGGTCCTTGGCGAGGTCGTAGAGCTCGCGGTCGCCGGTCTCGTACTCGACGTACTTGTAGGGGCCGAGACGGACTCCGAGGTAGTTCTCGAGCGGGGCGGCGATCGAGGCGCCGGCGCCGCGGCGCGGCCGGAGGCCGTCGGGAACGCCGTCCCCGTCGACGTCGGTGGCCTTGGCGAAGGACTCGAGCAGGATCGGGCGGCGGGTGCGGCGGGACGTGTCCTCCCAGAAGGGGACAAGGGAGCGGCCGTCGAAGCGCTTGGTCGCCCGCGCTCCGGTGAGCTTCAGGATCGTCGGCGCGATATCGAGGTTGGCGACCAGCTCGCCGGAGCGGCTGTTGGGCCTGATCCCGGGACCGCGGACCAGCAGCGGCATGTGGATCGCCGGCTCGTAGGGCAGGAACTTCGCCCGCTCGAGGCGATGCTCACCGAAGAAGAAGCCGTTGTCGGAGATGAAGAAGACGTAGGTCCTGCCGAGCTCGCCGGCCTCGTTGAGGGCGTCGAGGACCCTGCCGATGCCCTCGTCGACCGAGCGCAGCGACTCGATGCTCTTCTGGTACTCGACCTTGATCCGCCGGGTCGCTGTGGGGTCGAGCCGCTCAGCCGCGTCGCGGATGAAGCTCGGCTTGTCGGCGATGTTGCCCTCGTTGAAGTCGGGCTTCTTCGGCAGCGGCGTGTTGACGGCGGTGTCGTAGTGGCGGGCCGCCGGCTCCGGCCCGATCGGCGGGCGCGGGTCGCCGTGGGGGGCGTTGTAGTCGAGCTGGAGGTAGAACGGGCGGCCCGGCGCGGATCGCGCGATCTGGTCGACGGCGCGCTGGGTGAGCACGTCCCCGGCGTAGTTGCAGCTGCTCAGCAGCGGCGGGTTGTCGGGGCAGCCCGGGTCGTCCTTGCCCGAGGTCCTGTCGTAGTTCGGGTCACCGGCCGGCTGCGAGAGGGTTCCGTTGAGGTTGAGCTGGTAGCCGTAGAAGAGCCGGGTGGAGTTGTCGCTGGCGAAGGTCTCCCACTCGTTCCAGCCGGGGGGGACCTCGGTGGTCGGTTCGGCCTTGGTCGCGCCGCCGTAGTTGTTGAGGAACTTGCCGATGTGGATCGTCCGGTAGCCGGCGTTCTGCAGCCAGACACCGAGGTTGTGCCGATAGATGGCCTTGCGGCGGTAGCCGGGCCAGCCGCCGCGGGGGGCGTCGTTGGAGATGACGCCGTTGCTGTGCGCGTAGCGGCCGCTGAGCAGCGTCGCCCGCGAGGGGCAGCAGAGCGGATAGGACGCGTAGTAGCGGGAGAAGCTGATGCCGCGCTTGCGGATCCTGTCGAGGGTGTTGGGCATGACCCGCGCCTCGACGCCCGTCGCGGTCACCCAGGTCGCGGTCAGCGTGCTCAGGGTCTGGTCGTCGGTCTGGATCACGACCACGTTCGGGCGCGGCGTCGGCGCCGCCCGTCCCGGGCCCGGGGAGGCGGCAAGCGCGCCCAGGCCGAGGCATAGGGCAAGCGCCGCGGCCGCCAGGCGCCGCGCTCGGGCATGCATCCGAGGCTGTGCTTCCATGCGAATCACTGGTTGGACCAGACCCCCCTCGTGCTGCTAACAGCGGACCCGCAGGAGAGTTTCGACACCGTAGATGATCGCTTGCGGACACCGGGGCGGGGGCCGGAATCGGGCTGAGGGCTTGCAACCCTAAGATCCTCCGCTCCGTGAGCGACCAATCCACCGACCGGCGCCCATCCCTGCTCGCCGGGGCCGCTCACCTGGCGGCCCTCTGGGCCCTCGCCGTCGCGCAGCCGCTCTTCGACCTGCTCGGCCGCAACCCCGACTTCTTCGTCGCCCGCGGCAACACGGCGGGGGACATCCTGCTCTTCGCCTTCGTCTTCACGCTCGTTCCGCCCGCCCTGATGCTCGCTGCCGAGGCGCTGGCCGCATGGGTGAGCCCGCGGGCCCGCTGGTTGCTGCACCTCGCGCTCCTCGGCCTGCTCTCCACCGTGCTCGCGATGGTCGTGCTCAAGCACTTGATCAGCGGTCCGGCCGGCCTCATGGTCGCGGTCGCGGTCGGCGCCGGCGCCGGTGCCGCGGCCCTCTACGTCCGCGGCCGCTTCCTGCGCTCGCTGCTCGACGTCCTCATCCCCGCGCCGCTGATCGTCCTCGGCGTCTTCCTCCTCTTCAGCGACAGCTCCGAGCTGGTCCTTCCGCAGCCCGACGTCGAGGCGGTCGAGGTCGCGGCCGGCCGGCCGGCCCCGGTCGTCTTCCTGATCCTCGACGAGTTCCCCGAGGGCACGCTGATGACCCCGGGTGGCGGGATCGACGCCAGTCGCTTCCCAGCCTTCGCCGAGCTTGCCCGCAGCTCCACCTGGTACCGGAACGCGACAGCGGCGGCCGACTCGACCCCGCTCGCCGTCCCCGCGCTGCTCACCGGCCGCGTCCCGGGCAAGGACACGCTGCCGATCGCATCCGATCAGCCGCAGAGCCTCTTCACGCTCCTCGGCGGCTCCTACAAGCTCAACGTCACCGAGGAGGCGACCCGGCTCTGTCCCGACGACCTCTGCCCCCGTGAGGACGCGGAGGGCGACGGCACGCTTTCCGCTCTCTTCTCCGACCTCGGGGTCGCCACCGGGCACCTGATCCTGCCCAACGGGTTGCGCCGCGGCCTGCCGGCGGTCGACCAGACCTTCGGCGGGTTCGCGAACGAGGCCGGCGACTCGGGCGCCCCCCGGTTTGCGATCAACAACTCGCTGCAGCTGGTCGCCGCCTTCAACGGCGGCGACGACGAGGCGCTCTTCGCGGGGTTCCTGAACCGCCTCGAGGGTCGTGGGCGAACGCTCGACTTCCTCCATCTCGAGGTTCCCCACTACCCCTGGGTCCACCTTCCAACCGGGGAGCGGTACTCGGAGCTCGAGAGCGAGTTCAAGTCGTTCTTCGACGACGCCGGCCGCTTCCGCGCGCCGCCGTCCGTCACCGATCTCGCGCTTCAGCGCCACCTGCTCGAGGCCGGCTACGCGGACCGGCTGCTCGAGGCCCTGATCAGGCGCCTGAAGAGCACCGGAGCCTGGAACCGGGCTCTGATCGTCGTCGTCTCAGACCACGGGGCGGCATTCACTCCGGCGACTTCCGCCGCTCGGTCACCCAGCGGAACCTCGGTCAGATGGTGCCCGTGCCCCTCTTCGTGCGTGCGCCGGGACAGCGCCGGGGCGAGGTCAGCGACGAGCGCTTCTGCACCACGGACCTGCTGCCCCTGGTTGCGGGGAAGCTCGGCATCGACTATCCGTGGAAGCAGGAGGTCTGCGACCCGGACCGGGTGCACGTGACTCGTGTCGCCAACATCGAGCTGGGCGAGGGGGTCACGGTGGCTCCGCTGGCGAAGGTCGAGAGCCAGCGCGCCGCCTACGTGCGCCGCATCCGCGCCCTCTTCGGCACCGGCAGGGGCTGGGCCCCCGTATACGGCCTCGGTCCCGGGCGGGCGCTGCTCGGAGCCCAAACCCGCGCCCTGCCACTCGCGGCGGGGACCGGCTCGGCCGAGATCGAGGACCCGGAGCGCTTCCGCTCGGGGCGCAGCGCCGAAACCCTGCTGCGTGGTTCGCTCGACGGAGTGGCGGCGGAAGCTCCGCTGGCGGTGGCTGTCAACGGCACGGTGGCGGCCACCGGGCGCAGCTTCGATTACGAGGGGCAGACCCGCTTCTCGATCCTCTTCCCGCCCGCGGCGCTTCGTCCCGGGATCAACGTGATCGAGCTCTACGAGGTCCGAGGGAGCGCCGGTAGGCCGCGTCTCGCCCTGCTCGGATCCGCGCTCTGATGCGACCACCCGTTCCGGTCTGGGTCGCGCCGCCGCGTCAGGCGGCCGAGGTCGCCCGCCTGATCGGCGGCTTTCGCGCCTATTACGGCGAGGAGCTACCCGCCGACGAGGAGATCCTCGCTGCCGTCGAGCGGCTCATCGGCGACCCCGGCACCGAGTACCTGCTGGCGGGGGACCCGGTCGCGGGCGTCGCCCAGCTCCGCTTCCGGCATTCGGTCTGGACGGGCGCCGAGGATGCCTGGCTCGAGGACCTCTTCGTCGACGGTTCCGCCCGCGGCCAGGGAGTCGGCCGGGCCCTCGCCGAGGCGGCCATCGAGCGCGCCCGCGCCCGCGGCTGCCGGCGAATCCAACTCGATGCCAACGAGCGCAACGAGTCCGCGCTCGCCCTCTACCGCAGCCTCGGCTTCAAGACCGGCTCGCCCGGCCGCTGGGACGGCGGCCGCGACCTCTATTTCACGAAACGCCTGTAGGAAGGAAGCAAAGAGGCCGCAACCCCGCCGAAGCGGAGCATTCGGCGACTACTTGGCGCCGAGCTTGGCGGCGGCGTCGCGGAGGGTCTTGACCTCGGCGCCGGGGGCCTTGCGGCCCTCGAGCTTCTCTCCGTGGCGGTTGACCCAGATCACCGGCACGTTCATCTTCAGCAGCGGCGCGACGTCGTTGGTGTAGCCGGAGCCGATGTGGAGCCAGCCCTTCTTGCCGCCGAGGCGGCGGGCGCATTCCTTGAAATGGGTCGGGTCCGGCTTGTAGCTGCGCACCTGCTGGGCGGTGACGACGAGGTCGAGGTCCGTCCGCAGGTGGCGGCGGGAGACACCGAGGAGCTTGTCGTCGATGTTGGAGATGATGCCGACGTTGTACCTCTTGCCGAGGCGGTCCATGGCGGCGTTGGCCTCGCGGAAGGGCAGCCAGTAGGCGACGCTGTCGGGCAGGAACTGGGCCCGTGAGGGCTCCACCTCCCAGCCGAGCTCGCCGGCGACCTTGACGATCGTCCTCCGCAGGACCTCGGCGTAGAGCTCGTAGGAGCCGGCCATGATCTCCGCCTGGACCTCCATGAAGCGGTCGATGAACGGCTTCTCCTCGAACGAGAACCCGTCCTTCTCCGCCTCCTTGCGGCATGCCTCGACAATCCCCTTCTCCCAGTCGATCAGGGAGCCGTAGCAGTCAGTGGTCACCCACTCGATGTTCTTGAGGCTAGGAAGGGCCATCAGGCTTGATCCGGCGCGGGAAGGCTGAATACCGGCGCAGCGGGGCGGGCATTATGCCCAATCGCCCGCGCCTCCCGCGTTGCGCCCCGCGGGCGGAACGGCGCCGACTGGGTTCGGATAGGCTCACCGCCGCGCTTCGGCGCGCCGGATCGCACGCATGGACCTACTCGAATACCAGGGAAAGCAGCTCTTCGCGAAGCACGGAGTGGCCGTGCCCAGCGGCGAGGTCGCCTCCACGCCCGACGAGGCTGTCGCCGCCGCGGAGCGGGTCGGGTTTCCCGTCGCCGTCAAGGCCCAGGTCCTGATCGGCGGCCGGGGCAAGGCGGGCGGGATCAAGATCGCCCGGAACGCGGAGGAGGCGCGCGAGCATGCCGAGGCGATCATCGGCATGGACATCCGCGGCCCGCGCGGTGAGGGCCCCTTCAGGGTCCACCAGGTCTGGATCGAGGCAGGCTCGGCGATCGCCGCCGAGTACTACGCCTCGATCATCCTCGACCGGGGCGAGAAGAAGCTGCTCGCGATGGTCTCGGCGAAGGGCGGCATGGACATCGAGGCGGTGGCCGAGGCGGACCCGGGCGCCCTCGTCAAGCGCCACATCGACCCGACCAGCGAATTCGACGCCGCCGCCGCGAGGCCGATCGTCGACGAGGCCGGGCTCGACGAGGACGTCCGCGACCAGGCCGCGGAGGTGCTGGCCAGGCTGGCGGAGGTGGCGAGCACCGAGGACGCCACCCTGATCGAGGTCAACCCGCTGATCGTGACCGAGGATCGCGAGGTGGTGGCTCTGGACGCAAAGGTTACGATCGACGGGAACGCCCTCTTCCGGCACGAGGAACTCGCCGGGATCGCCGATACCTCCGCCGAGGACCCGCAGGAGGCGATGGCCAAGGAGAAGGGGCTTACCTACGTCAAGCTCCCCGGAAACATCGGCATTCTCGGCAACGGCGCCGGGCTCTGCATGTCGACCCTCGACGTCGTCGCCCAGGCGGGTGGCGAGCCGGCCAACTTCCTCGACGCCGGCGGCGGCTCGAAGGCGGAGGCGATCGTCGACGCGCTCGAGGTGATCACCTCCGACGAGAAGGTCACCGCGGTCCTGTTCAACATCTTCGGGGGGATCACCCGCTGCGACGAGATCGCCAAGGGGATCGTCGAGGCATCGAGCCAGATCGACCTCCGCGTGCCGCTGGTCGTCCGCCTCGACGGCACCAACTCCGAGGAGGGTCTGAGGATCCTCGCCGAGGCCGACCTGCCGGACCTGCACCAGGAGAAGACGATGCTGGACGCCGCCAGGCGCGTCGTCGAGCTCGCCGGCCGATGAGCATCATCGTCGACAACGACACGAAGCTCGTCGTCTCCGGCCTGACCGGCCGCGAGGGCTCCTTCCACGGGCTCCGCAACCGCGATTACGGAACCGACCTCGTTGCGGGGGTGACCCCGAAGAAGGGCGGCCAGGACGTGGACGGCGTGCCGATCTTCGACACGATCGCGGAGGCCGTCGAGAAGCGGGGCGCCAACACCTCGATGATCTTCGTCCCCGCGCGCTTCGCCGCGGCAGCCATCGACGAGGCGATCGCCTCCGGCGTCCACACGGTGATCGCGATCACCGAGGGGATCCCGGTGCTCGACATGCTGAGGACCTACTGGAAGGCGCGCGAGGCCGGGGTGCGGCTGATCGGCCCCAACTGCCCGGGGGTGCTGTCCCCGGGGAAGGCGAACGTCGGGATCATCCCCGCGCAGTTCTTCGACCCGGGCAAGATCGGCGTCGTCTCCAAGTCGGGGACGCTCACCTACCAGATCGGCAACGAGCTCAAGCAGGCCGGCGAGGGGAACTCCTCGATCGTCGGCATCGGCGGCGACCCGATCGTGGGCTCGGACTTCATCGACGTCCTCGAGCTCTACGAGGCCGACGCCGAGACGGAGCTGATCGTGATGGTCGGTGAGATCGGCGGCGACGCCGAGGAGCGGGCGGCCGACTACATCGCCGAGAACGTGTCCAAGCCCGTGGTCGCCTACATCGCCGGCTTCACCGCGCCGCCCGGGAAGCAGATGGGGCATGCGGGGGCGATCATCTCCGGATCCTCGGGGACGGCGCAGGCGAAGAAGGATGCGCTCGAGGCGAAGGGCGTGCGCGTCGGCGAGAGCCCGACCGAGGCGGCGGAGATCGCGGTAGAGACGCTCCGCGCCGCAGCCTGACACGGCTGCGGCGCAACCTGCTGGCCTGGGCCGAGCTGGCCGGGCTGAGCGGGCTCGCGATCGCCCAGCCGGTGCTGGGCAAGCTCGCCGACTCCCCCGACGTGTTCTCGGCCGTGGGCGCGCGGGGGGAGGCGGCGGCCCTGGTGGCGGTCAGCCTGGTCGTGATCCCGGCGACGATCCTGCTGGCGGCCGAGCTCGTCGCCGGCCTTGCCGGGGACCGCGCCCGGCGGCTGGTCCACGCCGGCGCCCTCGGGATAATGGCCGGGGCGATCGGCTGGCAGGCGCTGAGGGCGATCGGGCTCGATGCCGGCGCCCTGCGCGGGGTCGGATTCCTCGCCGCCGCCCTCCTCGCCGCCTGGGCATACCTGCGCTTCGAGGCGGCCCGCACGCTCGTCGCCTACCTCGGCTTCGCCGCGCCGGTTGTGGTCGCCCTCTTCCTCCTGCGGGCGCCGGTGACGAGCCTCTACGGCTCCGAGGGGGAAGCCGCAGACCCCGTCTCATCGCGGACGCCGGTGGTGGTGGTCGTCTTCGACGAGCTGCCCCTCGCCTCGCTGCTCGACGAGCGCGGCCGGATCGATCGTCGGCTCTTTCCCGGCTTTGCCAGGCTCGCGGCCGGATCGACCTGGTACAGGCGGGCGCGGGCCGTCGCCGACCGAACTACGATGGCCGTTCCCGCGATTCTGAGCGGATCCGCGCCGAACGACTCGAAGCTGCCGACCGCCGCCGACCATCCCCGCAACCTCTTCACCCTGCTCGGCGGCAGCTACGACGAGACGGTCTTCGAGTCGACCACCGACATCTGCCCGCACTCGCTCTGCGGGCAGCGCCTTTCGCTGCCTGCGCAGGCCGCCGGCCTCGTCGACCTGGCCACAGTCGAGTCCGAGTCGCTCCCCGGCGGGCTGGTGCACGAGTCCGCCGGCCAGCTCTCCGAGCTATTCGGCGAGCCGGCGCGCCCGGAGGAGCTGGGCGAGGATTTCGTCGAGGCGCTCGGCGAGGGGGGCCAACGGCCCCTCTACCTGCTCCACGCCGAGCTGCCGCACGTGCCCTGGCACCTGCTGCCGGGGGGCGAGACCTACGTCGACCCCGGGATACCTGGGCTCGACAACGATCTCTGGGCGCCGTCTCGGGGTCTGGTCGAGGCCGGCTACCAGCGGCACCTCCTCCAGCTGCAGTACACGGACCGCCTCCTCGGCCGGATCATCGACCGGATGCAGGAGACGGGCCTCTGGGACAACGCCCTCCTGATCCTGCTTGCCGACCATGGCGCCTCCTTCATCCCGCAATTCTCCCGGCGCGCGGTCAACGCCTTCACCGCCGGCGGGGTGCTCCCCGTGCCGTTCTTCGTCAGATCCCCGGGCGATCCGGCCGGCCGGATCAGCGATGCGCCCGTTCGCACGATCGACCTGATCCCCACCGTCGCGTCGGAGCTCGGCATCGAGCTCCCCTGGGAGCTGCCGGGCGCTCCCGCCGGCTCGCCCGAGCCGCGCTCGGACATCTACCAGGACGCCTCCGGCGCCGAGGTCGAGATCGCCGGCGCCGGGATCGAGGCGGCGCTCGAGCATGCGGTTCGCTACCGCAATCGCCTCGTCCGCGGCCCCGACCTCTACGCCTGGGGCGGGCGGCCCGGCCTGATCGGCGCCCCCGCCGCCGCCCTCCCGCGCGGCGCCCGGCCGGTCGACGCGATCCTGGACGTGCCCGGGCAATTCGAGGACGTCGATGCGAGCGGCGAGATCCCGGCCCTCGTCACCGGTGCGCTGCGCAGAGAACCCAGCGGACCGATCGCACTCCTGCTCAACGGGCGCGTCGCCGCCACCGGACGGGCCTACCGCGAGGGCGAGGCAGTCCGCTTTGCCCTGGTCGCGCGGCCGCAGGGGTTCCGCGAGGGGGAGAACACCTTGCGACTCCATGAGCTAGGGCCGGGGTAGACGCTCGCTATCCTCGCCCGCGATGGCCGCCGACCTGATCAGCTTCGCCCGCGGCGCCCCGAGCGCCGACATCCTCCCCGCCGCCGCCGTCCGCGAGGCCGCTGCACGGGCGCTCGAGGACGACTGGGAGCGGGCGCTCTCCTACGGCACGGGGCGGGGCCACCCGGGGCTGTGTGACTGGATCGCGGAGGAGCTGCACGGGATCGAAGGCGAGCAGGTGATGGTCACCAACGGATCGATGGAGGCCGCGACCCTGCTCTTCCGCTACTTCATCGAGCCGGGCGACCGGGTGATCGTCGAGCAGCCGTCCTATGACCGGACCCTGCTGCTGCTGGGGCGGAGCGGCGCCGAGCTGGTTCCCGTGCCGCTCGAGGGCGACGGGATCGACATCGACGCCTTCGAGGCCGCCCTCGCCGGCGGTCCGGTGAAGATGGCCCATGTGATCCCCAACTTTCACAACCCGGCCGGCTGCACGCTCTCCGCCGAGAAGCGGGAACGGCTCGTGTCCCTCGCCGCCGAGCACGGGTTCACGATCTTCGAGGACGACCCCTATCGGCTGATCAGCTTCGGCGGCGCCGAGCTGCCGACGATGCTCTCGATCGACGAGGCCGGCCGCGTGATCCACGCGTCGTCCTTTTCGAAGACGGTAAGCCCCGGCGTGCGGGTCGGCTACCTGGCCGGACCGCCGGAGCAGATCGCAACGCTCGCCAAGCGCGGCTCCGAGCACTACATCTCGCCCAACATGCTGGCCGAGTCGGTCGTCCTCGAGCTCTGCCGCAGCGGCGCGCTCGGGCGGAACGTCGAGTTCGTCAACGGCGCGCTGCGCGAACGACGGGACGCACTCGTCGAGGCGATCGGCGCCCATCTGCCCGAGGCCGAGTTCGTCGTCCCCGAGGGGGGCTACTTCCTCTGGCTCGACCTCGCCGAGGGCACCGACACCCGGGAGCTGCTGGCGCCGGCCAAGGAGGAGGGCGTCGCCTTCGTCGCGGGACCGGACTTCATGCTCGAGGGCGGCGAGCGAAGCCTCCGCTTCTCGTTCGCGAGCGTCCCCGTAGGGCGGATCGACGAGGGTGTGCAGCGGATCGCGCGGGCCCTGGACCGCGTCCGCGCCACCGCCGCAGCCTGAGCCGAGCTCAGCGGGGAGCCGCGGCGACCGGCCTGCCCGCTCCGGGGCGGACGCCCGCGGGGGTGTCGTGCCAGCGCAGGCAATCCGGGCACTTGCGGCCGTATCGCCGCGTCTTCGGGTTCTCCCGGGCTGCGTCGAGGAAGCCGCCGCAGCGGCGGCAGGTGCTCATGTCGAGCTCCCGGAGATCTGGCGCAAGCGGCGGTAGAGGTGCAGGTCGGCGTAGCGGACGGAGTAGGGGCGATCGCTGACGGCGCGCTCGTGCTCGCGCACCGCCGCCGCCAGTGCCGATAGCCGCGTCTCGGCCGCGCGCCGCCGCTGGGCCACCCGCCGCTCGCGGTCCTCGAGGGGCAGCTCCTCCGTCTCGGGCTCGCCTGGGCCGATGCTGAAGATCGCCTGCGTTTGCTGAGCTTCCATCAGGGCCTCCTCTCAAAGAAGTCAACAATGTTGATTGAGAAACTCAAGTATGACAGATACCCACAGCCTGGAGGTATCGCAGGTAAACCTGATCGCGGGGTAAAGAACCTGTGGCAAGACCACTCGACAGGGGCGGGCCGGCGTGCGACGATCGACGGGCATGGGGAGCGACGGCCTCACCCCGCAGGAGCGGCGCCTGCGACTCGCCCTGCGCGCGGGCGCGGTCGTCTTCGCCCTCGAGACCCTGGCCTACCTGCTGCCGGCCCTGGTCGGCTCGGCGGCCGACGATTGGATCCAGCTTCCCTTCGTCGCCAGCTCGGTGTCGAAGGCGATGCTCCTCGCCGGGGTGGCCTGGATCGCCGGCGCCGACGTGCGGCGATTCTCGCCGGCGGTGCCGATCATCTACGTCGGCACCGCGGTCTGGGTCGTCGCCGCCGCGGCGATGCTGATCTGGGCCGACACCTCCGTCACCTACGACGTTTTCGGCCTCGAGCTGTCGATCGGGGAGATCCTCCTCGCCGGGATCGTCCTCGAGACCGGCCTGACCGTGCTCTTCGCCTGGCTCAACCGCTCGGCCCAGCGCGCCCGCTACAGGCTCGCCTACCTGACGCCGCTCTCCTTCCGCACCCTCGAGGCCCTCGGCGAGGTGCTGATCTACGGAGAGGACGAGAGGGTCCCGCCCGCGGAGATCGCCGCCAACACCGACCGCTATCTCTCCTCGTTCCGGGCGCGCCGCAAGTGGATCGTCCAGGCCGCGATGCTCGGCCTCTACCTCTATCCACTGCTCACCCTGCGGCCGCCGATGCCGCTGATGTCGCCCGAGGAGCGCCTCGCCTTCCTGCGCAAGCGCTTCCTCCGGGCGGTGCAGCGCCGTTCCCTGCACGGCCTCTGGCGGACACTGACCCAGGCGATGATCCGCCTCGCCTCGCAGATGACCTACCTGGGGTACTACAGCGACCCGCGCAGCTTCGAAGCCGTCGGCTACGTGCCCTTCTCACAGCGCGACCGCTACGCCGAGGACGTCGCGCAGGCGCACCCCGCCGAGCGCCACGTGCGGGCGCTGCGTCCCGCCGACCTCAACGGCGCGGCCCATCCGGAGCTCTCCGCGGACGCGGTGGTGGTCGGCAGCGGGGCCGCCGGGGCGATCATCGCCGCCGAGCTCGCCGCCGCCGGCAAGGAGGTGGTCGTCGTCGAGCGGGGCGAGCACGTCGATCCGTCCGACTTCACCGAGGACGAGGCGGAGATGCTCACGAGGCTCTACGCCGACGGCGCCCTGCAGCTGGCGCGCGACTTCCGCTTCCAGGTCCTCCAGGGGATGTGCGTCGGGGGCAGCACGGTCGTCAACAACGCCGTCTGCTTCGAGATCCCCGAGCGGGTGCTGCGGCGCTGGAACGAGGAGCATGCGGCGGGCCTTGATCCCGACCGGGTCGCCGACTGCTTCACGGCCCTGCGGCAGCAGCTGCAGATCACGAGACAGCCGACGCGATACCTGAACCCGGGCGCCCGCAAGTTCACCGAGGGGATCGCGGCGCTCGGGCTCGACGCCGGCGAGAGCGGCGTGGTCGAGGCCAACATCGCGGGCTGCATCGGCTGCGGCTACTGCAACATCGGCTGCCGCTTCGGCAAGAAGCTGTCGATGCTCGACACGGTTCTCCCCGACGCGCAGCACGACCACGGCGATCGCCTGCGGATCCTCTCCGAGTGCCGGGCGGAGGGGATCGAGCGGGATTACGGCCGCGTCAGCGGCGTCCACTGCCGGCTCTCCGACGGACGCCGGCTCAGGGTGCGGGCGCCGCTGGTCGTCGTCTCCGCGGGAGCCGTCAACTCGAGCTTCCTGCTCCTGCGCAGCGGCGTCGGGGGGCCGGTCGGAGAGGGGTTGAGCTTCAACATGGCCTCGCCGCTGACCGCCGAGTTCGAGGAGGAGCTCCGTTCCTACGACGGCCTCCAGATCTCCCACTACCTCGACCCGGGGGAGGGGGCCGAGTTCGTCGCCGAGACCTGGTTCAACCCGGTGCTCTCGCAGGCCCTCAACATGCCGGGCTGGTTCGAGGACCACTACCTGAACATGAGCCGCTATGCGCACCTGACGGCCGCCGGGGCGCTCGTCGGAACGGAGCGCAACGGCCGCGTCAAGAAGGCCCTCCTCGGCGGCCCCGACATCGTCTACAAGCCCACGCCCCGCGACCTGTCGAGGCTGCTCGAGGGCCTGAAGACGCTGGGCCGCATCTACCTGGCGGCCGGCGCCATGCGGGTCATGCCTTTGACTTTCCAGTTCCGCGAGTTCCGCAGCGAGCGCGAGCTGGAGCGCCTCGATGACCTGGTCCGGGACTCGAGCGACATCTCGCTCGGAACCGGGCACCCCCAGGGCGGCAACGCGATCGGCGAGGACCCGGCGACCGCCGTCGTCGATCCCGGCTTCCGCGTTCACGGGACCGAGGGGCTCTACGTCTGCGACGCGAGCGTCTTCCCGACCAGCCTGACGGTCAACCCGCAGATGACGGTGATGGCGCTGGCGAGGTACGCGGCGGATGGGATCCTGGGCCGGCAGGGTTCTCGAAGTCCCGCTCCGCCTGCTCCCGGTCCAGATAGGTAGTCACCCGCACGGCCCGCCTGTCCTCCATCTCGTAGAGGTGGGACAGGGCCGCCTCGACCTCGGCGCCGCTCTGCGCGCCGCGGGCGCTGAACCAGACCTCGACCAGGACGCGGTCGCCGCGGCCGACGTAGCGCTCGGGCAGGAAGCGCGCCCCCTCCAAACCCGGGAGAAGCTCTCCAGGTAGGCGCGAACCTCCTCTATCCCCTGGTAGGTCTTCGTTCCCGGGACGTGCTTGGAGTCGTCCCAGACGATCGTCGGAACCATGTATCCGCACATCCAGTCGATGTCGCCATCGTTGAAATGCGCGTATCCGTCGCTGATGATCTGGATGTTCGCCCGCTCTTGCGGGGACGCCGGCTCACCCATGCCGACATCCAGGATACGCCTGGCGCCGGCACCCCGCATGGATTTCTCCCGTGGGCGGCCTCAGCGGCCGTAGCGGTCGCTGGAGAGGACGAGCTGCTCGGGGAGCGCCGCCCGCGGTGGCGGCGACGGGTCGGCGCGCACCGAGACGGTCTCGGCGACGCTTCGGGTGAGCTCGTGGGAGCTGCCGTCGGCGGCGATCACGACGCTCGACTCGTCCGAGCTCTCGACCGTGCCCTCGAGGCCGGGGTTGAGACCCGAAGAGCGCAGGTAGTGGAGAAGCTCCTCGGCCTCGTTCTCGAAGCGGAGCACGTGGATGCTGGCGCCGACCTCGACGTCGGCGAGCGGGACGCCCTGCTCGCGGGCTCCCTCGACGATTGGATGGCCGTGCGGGCAGGTCTTCGCGTCGCCGATCGCGGCCATCATCCGCTCCTCGAGCACCGGTGACATCGCGTGCTCGAGGCGCTCCGCCTCCTCGTGGACCTCGTCCCAGGGGATCCCCAGCACGTCGGTCAGGAAGCGCTCGATCATCCGGTGGCGGCGGACGATCTTCTCGGCGTGGTCGTGGCCCTCGGCCGTGAACTCGAGCGACTTGTCGCCGGCCCTGGTCACGTAGCCGTCCTTCTCGAGGCGCCCGATCATCTCGTGCACGGTCGGCGGCGAGAGCTGCATCGCGCGGGCGATGTTGGCGCCCGTGATCGGCAGCCCGGCCTCCTTCAGCCAGAAGATGATCTGCAGATACTCCTCTTCGGCGACGGTCGCGTGGTCGTGCGACAAGCCCGGCTCCTTCCAATCGGCGGTTCGCTCCGATACTAGAGCCAGCCGGGCCCGGGCAATCGACCGGTCCCGTGAGAGGATGCCGGTCGTGCGCATCGGCGGCGACACGAGGGCGCTCGTCACGGGCGCCTCGCGGGGAATCGGCCTGGCGACGGCGCGGGCGCTCCGGGCCCGCGGCGCCACCGTCGGCGTCGTCGCCCGCGGCGAGCCGGACCTGCGGGAGCGAGCCGAGGAGATCGGCGCGACGCCCCTGCCCGCGGACGTGGCCGACTTCGGCGCCGTCGAGTCGGCGGTCGGCAGGTTCGCCGAGGAGGCGGGCGGGATCGACCTGCTCGTCGCCAACGCGGGGCTCGCCCGCTACGCGCCCTTCGCCGAGCAGCCGATCGCCGAGGTCGAGGAGATGGTGCGGGTCAACGTGCTCGGGACCCTCTACACGGTCAAGGCGGCGCTCCTCCACATGCTCGACGGCGCCCGCGGCCACATCGTCGTGATCTCCTCGGGGGCCGGCCTGCGCGCCTTCCCCTGGGGCGCGGTCTACGGGGCGACCAAGGCCGCCGACAAGAACTTCGCCGAGGCCCTCCGCCACGAGCTCTCGGGAACGGGCGTGTCCGTGACCACCGTCTATCCCGGCGAGATCGCCACCGACATCCACCGCGGCCGGCGCGACCGGCTTCCGGATTGGCGGGCCAATGACGAAGAGCTGCCGCCGGAGGACCTGGCGGCCGCGATCGTCGAGGCGGTCGAGACCGACAGGCGCGCCGTCTACCTGCCGCGCCAGGTTCGGCTGCTCGGCTTGAACGGGATCGCCCCGCGCCTCCTCGACCGGCTGCTGGCGGCGGTCCGCGGCGGATCGGCCGCGCCGCGGCGGGACTAGCGGCTAGCGCTCCATCAGGCTGGAGACGACGGCCTCGTAGAAGCCGTCACCCATCGAGCCCTCGGTGACCGTCACGTTCGCGCGTCCGCCGATCGCCTCGCGCAGCCCGGGGTCGCGTCGCGGCCCGTTGGCGACGACGAAGAAGCGCCCGACCGCGTCGGCGACCTCGAGGTCCTCGACCGAGTCGCCGACGCCGATGCAGTCCGCGGGGTCGTAGCCGCGGGCGCGGGCGTGCGCCGCCACCGCGCTCGCCTTGCTCACCTGCCTGGGGACCAGGTGGTAGGCGTGCGTGACCTCGATCCCCTCCATCGGTCGCCCGATCGCGCCGTTGTCGAGCAGCCGCAGATCGTCGTGGCCCTCCTCATGCAGGGCGGCGTTGGCCTCCTCGACCTCTACCTTGCCGCGGAAGAGATGCGAGAGGATGCGCCCCGTGTGCCAGGGGGCGTGGTATTCGAGCCTCCCCGGGAACCGGTCGAAGAGCATCCGCGGGATTCCGCGTGCCTCGATCTGCTCGTAGATCGTGCCGGCCTCGCCGGGCTGGAGGTCGCCCGTCAGCAGCGTGGTCTCGCGGTCGATGACGAAGGCGCATCCCGCCTCGAAGATGTAGGAGTCCTGGCCCATCAGCCTCGCGTCCTCGTGCACCTGGGGCTCGCGGCGGCCCGACATGATCACGACCTCCACGCCGGCGCGGTGGCAGGCCTCGAGGCCGCGGGCCTGCAACATCGAGAAGCCGCCGTCGGCGTCGCGGAAGAGCGATCCGCCGGCGCCGAGCAGGGTGCCGTCGAGGTCGGTGTAGACGCAGCGCAGTGCCATCAGCGGCCGCTACCGTAGCCGCAATGGCGAACTCACCTACCTGGCGGCTCTCCGACCGCGTCATCGACCTCGAGCCGCCCGTCGCCGCCGGCATCGTCAACGTCACGGGCGACTCGATGTTCGCCGGCGCCCGCAGCGTCACACCGGAGCGCGCCGTCGAGGACGGCCGGGCGCTGGCCGCCGCCGGCTTCGACATGCTCGACGTCGGCGCCGTCGCCGCTCGCAGCGGCCCGCCCGTCGCCGCCGAGGACGAGATCGCCGCCCTCGTCCCGGCGATCGAGGGCCTGGCCGCCACCGGGCTTCCGGTCTCGGCCGACACCCACTCCGCCCCCGTGGCGCGGGCGGCGCTCGCCGCCGGCGCCGGCGCCGTCAACGACATCGGCGGCGGCGGGGAGGAGATCTTCGAGCTGGTGGCGGAGAGCGGCTGCGGCTACGTCCTCATGCACATCGAGGGCCCACCCAGGGTGGAGCGGCCGCGGCCCGTCTACGAGGACGTCGTCGACCACCTGAAGCGTTGGTTCGCGGAGCGGATCGAGGCGGCGCTGGCCCGTGGCGTTGGCGCCGACCAGATCGTGATCGACCCGGGACTCGACTTCGACCTCGCGCCGGCCGACAACCTCGAGATCCTGCGCCGCCTCCACGAGCTTCACGACCTCGGCCGCCCGCTCTACGTCTCGCTCTCCCGCAAGGACTTCATCGGCGCCGTCCTCGGCGGCTCCTGGGAGGAGCGGCTCCCGGCCGCCGAGCGCGAGTGGGGGACGGTGGCGGCGGTCTCGCTCGCGGTCGCGGCCGGGGCCCAGGTCCTGCGCATCCACGATCACAGCGCCCTGCAGGCGGTGCGGGTCGCGGGCGCGATCGGTCCAGTGGAACCCGCAAACGGCGGGGCGGTCTAGATGGAGGCCGCCCGCAGCCTGCTCGCCTCGCCCTGGGCGATCGCGCTCGATCCCGCCCGCCGCGACGGGCGCGTCGTCGCCGAGAGCGCCGAGCCCGAACGGGCGCCGCGCCGCGTGGCGCTGCCGTCTTCGCTCGATCCCGGCCTCGCCGAGGCGCTGCGGGCGGTGGGTATCGAGCGGCTCTACTCCCACCAGGCGACGGCGGCCGCGGCGGCCGCGGGCTCGGACGTGATCGTCACCAGCGGCACCGCCTCGGGCAAGTCGCTCGCCTTCAACCTGCCGGTGCTCGACGGGATCGCCCGCGACCCGAAGCGCCGCGCCCTCTACCTCTACCCGACCAAGGCGCTCGCCCAGGACCAGGCCCGCAAGCTCGCGCAGCTGCGGCCGCCGGGGCTGCGGGAGGCGATCTACGACGGCGACACGCCGCGCGAAGAGCGCCCGGCGATCCGGCGGCGATCGAACCTCGTCCTCACCAATCCGGACATGCTCCACATCGGCCTTCTCCCGCACCACCGGCAGTGGGGCGACTTCCTCTCCAACCTCGGCTGGATCGTGGTCGACGAGGCCCACACCTATCGCGGCGTATTCGGGTCCCACGTCGCCAACGTGCTGCGGCGCCTGCGCCGGGTTGCCGCCGCCTATGGCGCCGAGCCGCGCTTCCTGCTCGCCTCGGCGACGATCGCGAACCCGCTCGAGCTTGCGGGCCGGCTGACCGGGACCGGGTTCGAGCTGGTCGACGACGACGGCGCGCCGAGCGCCGGGCGTGAGATCGTGATGTGGAACCCGCCGTTGATCGACGAGGGCACAGGGGCCCGGCGCTCGCCCCTTTCCGAGGCCGCCGAGCTGCTCGCCGGCCTCGTCGCGCAGGACGTTCGGACGATCTGCTTCCTGCGAAGCCGGCGCGGGATCGAGCTGATCCAGCGCTTCGCCCGCGACATCCTCAGCGAGCGAGGCAAGCCGGAGCTGGCGGCACGGATCGCGCCGTACCGCGCCGGCTACACGCCGCAGCAGCGGCGTGAGATCGAGGCGCGCCTGAGCGGCGGCGAGCTGCTCGCCGTTGTCGCCACAGACGCCCTCGAGCTGGGCATCGACATCGGCGAGCTCGACGCGGCGATCTGCGTGACCTTCCCGGGGACGGTCGCCAGCTTGAGGCAGATGTGGGGGCGAGCGGGAAGACGGCACCGCGGGCTTGCCGTCTACGTCGCCGGCCAGGACGCGCTCGACCAGTTCTTCTGCCGCCACCCGGACGAGTTCGTCGGCCGCCCGGTCGAGGCCGCCATCCTCGATCACGCCTCCGAGCAGATCGCCGCCGCTCACCTGGTCGCGGCCGCCTACGAGATGCCGCTCACCGACGCCGACGAGGAGGTGTTCGGCCCGGAGTGGAGGGACCGGGCCGATCGGCTCGTGGCCGCCGGCGAGCTGCGCCGGGCGGGCGGGAAGCTTCTTCCCCGGCGCACGGGCTTCGTCGCCGGTGGGATCCCGCTGCGATCCGCCTCGGCCGACGCGATCGCCGTGATCGAGCGCGAGTCCGGGGAGATGCTCGGACTGGTCGAGGCCGAGCGAGCGTTCACGACGATCCACCCCGGGGCGATCTACCTCCATCTGGGGCGCTCGTACGAGGTCGAGCGCCTCGACATCGAGGCCCGCCACGCGGTCGTCTCGGACTTCGAAGGCGATTGGTTCACCAGGCCGCGGAAGGAGACCGAGATCTACATCGAGGAGATCGCCGAGCGCCGTGACGTCGCCGGCGTCGGGCTCCACTTTGGGACCGTCTCCGTGACCGAGCAGGTGATCGCCTACCAGCGGGTCTCGATCTCCGACCAGGAGCCGTTCGACATCGTCGCGCTCGAGCTGCCCGAGCAGAACTTCGTCACCCAGGCGCTCTGGTACGTGATCCCCGACGGCCTCGCCGCCGCCCTGCCGCCGGATGTGCTGCTCGGGGCGCTGCACGCGACCGAGCACGGCCAGATCGCCGTCCTGCCGCTGATCGCCATGTGCGACCGCTGGGACATCGGCGGGCTCTCGACCAACATCCACATGCAGACGGGGAGCGCCACGATCTTCATCTACGACGGCCATCCCGGGGGTGTCGGCATCACCCGGCGCGGCTACGACGAGTTCGAGCGCCTGCTCGGCGACGCGGCCCGGCTGATCGGGGAGTGCCCCTGCGAGTCCGGATGCCCCTCGTGCGTGCAGTCGCCGAAGTGCGGCAACCTCAACGAGCCCCTCCACAAGGCCGGGGCGCTCGAGCTGATGTCGCAGATGCGGGCGGCGGATGGCGCCTGAGAAGAGCCAGATCGCGGTGATCGGCTCAGGTGGCTGCGAGCCGGGCTCGGAGCCATGGGTGCTCGCCGAGGAGGTCGGGCGCGGGCTCGCCGAGGCCGGGGCCGTGGTCGTCTGCGGTGGCCTGGGGGGAGTGATGGAGGCGGTCGCGAAGGGCGCTGCGGAGGCCGGCGGGACGGTGATCGGCATCACCCCGAGCGACTCGCCGGAGCACTCAAACGATCACTGCACCCATGTGATCGCCACCGGGATCGGCCACGCCCGCAACCTCGCGGTGGTCGCCTCCGGCGGGGCGGTGATCGCGATCGGCGGCGAGTGGGGCACGCTCTCCGAGATCGGTTTCGCCCGCCGGCTGGGGCGGACGGTGGTGACGCTGAGCAGCTGGCGCCCGGTAGGCGAAGGTCTGATGGCGGAGGCCCCCGGGGTTGTCCCCGCGAACGACCCCGCGGAGGCGGTCAGCGCAGCGATCGCGGCGAGCCGGGACGGCTAGCGCGAGCCGCTGACCGAGGCCCGCAGCTCGTCCCCGGAGAGCCGCGCCCTGACCACGAACGGGGCGAAGGCGACCATCGCGTCGTGGAAGGCGCTGGTTCCGGAGAACCTGCCGGCGACCAGCCGCCGGGCCGCCTCCCTGGCGATCTCGGCCTCGACCGGCCGCTCGCCGACGGGGACCTCGACTCCGAGGGTCTCGCCGCGGTCGACGGCCTCGCGCTCGACCTCGGCGAAGATCTCGACCTCGACGCGTGCCGCCCCGACAGCGATTCCGATCGCGGATCGCCGCACCGCATTCAGCCACGCTCCCCCGCCGAGCTCGAGCGCGGCGACTCCGGGATCGGCCTCGAGAGCCTCGACGTTGGCGTAGGCGACCAGGGGCGGGTTCTGCTGGAGCTCGTCGAGCAGGTCGGCGATCTGGCCCTCGTCGAGCTGCTCGTCCTGGTCGGAATCGCGCAGGCGCAGGGCGGCCCTGAGCTGGGCGGTGCCGGCGCCGATGAGCACGACGCCGTCGCGGACCGCGAGCGCGATCCCGTCGGCGCCGAATACCCGCGCGTCGTGGAACTCGGTTTCCTCGTCGAGCCCGGCGCCGGCCGCCATCTCCTCGACCGCCGCCTCGATCTCGTCGGGCCGATCGCCGGCGAGCACCACGAGCACGTCCTCGGCGGGGCGACCCCGAGGGCGCAGGCCGAAAGCCGCCTGCGAGGCCGCGATCCCGTCGTCGGGCTCGTCGTCTGTGAGCAGCTCCACCAGTGGCCGCAGGTCGAGGCCCGCGCGCCCGACGAAGCCGGCCGCGTTCCCGGTGAACGCCCGTATCGCCCGGATGGTGCCAAGGCCGCGGATCGTCCGGTGCAGCTCGAGCCGGTCGGCGGTGCTGGTGTTGAGGAACGCGACGAACGGCTCGTCGGCCGGGAAGAAGTGGATCGTCTCGGTGCGGGCGTCGACTGCCCGTTTCGGGCCGGGCTCCCCCGAGCCACCGCAGGAGGCGAGCAGCAGGGCTGCCGCCACGGCGATCGCGAGCTGCACGGGTCTCCCCATGTCCATGGAAACTACCCGCGCGGGGCCGTTTCCCGGGGTGGCCAGAGCTCCTGCAGCGCCAGAATCGCGAAGGCGTGGCTCCAGCCGAGCGGGGTGGTGGAGCGGGGCACGCCGCTGCGGGCGTCGGCTCGCTCGGGCAGCAGGCCGGCCGGAGTGGCGGCGCGGCGCAGCGCCGCGAGCAGGTGCCGGGCGGCGCGCCGCTCGCCGATGGCGGCGAGGCTCCATGCGGTCCACGCTGTGGGCGCGGTCCAGGGATCTCCGTCCCCCGGCCAGCCCTCCGCCGGCTCGATCCCGAACCGGCCCCCGGCCCTGGCAAGCTCGAGCAGGGTTCGCTCGACGGCCCCGTAGAGCTGCGGGTGGGGGAAGGGGCGTGCGGCCCAGGCCGCGGCACTGTCGAGGCCCGATCCAGGAACGCCGGGCTCGCGTTCGAGGCCGCGGCGGGTCAGGAAGAGGTCCGCGATCAGCCCGGAAGGCGCGCCGCCGGCGATCGCGTTGCCCAGGTAGTCGCCGCTGTCGCCGCTGCGCTCGCCGTAGTCGGCCCGGTCACGCCAGTCGTAGTCGCCCAGCCGGGCCGGAGGGTCGATGCCCGCCGCCCGTGCCGCGGCGGTGACCCATCCGGCCGCATCCCCCTGTGCGGGGCGGCCGGGCACGGGCTCCCCGTCGGCGCGGAACCGCGCGGCCCGCTCGAGGTCGAGCGCGAGCAGGAAGCGGACAATCCGCCGCGCCTCGGACCCGTAACCGGTGGCGCCGAGTGCGAGCGCGGCGGCGGCCGCGTCACGGGGCCAGACGTAGGTCCAGCGGTCCCGGACCCCGGCGGCGACCGCGCCTCGAGGGTCGGAGAGCGCCCGTAGCACCAGCAGCGAGCGGCGCTCGAGGGCCCGGGCCCAGCGGGGGGCGCCGGGGCCGAGGCCGGTCGAGCGAGCCAGCCAGCGGCGGTCGCCGGCCGCCGCGGCGGCCACCACGGCGGCCGCGTCTGCGGGCTCGGCAGCGCCGAACGCGCAGACGAGCTCGGCGCGCAGCGGACCGCGGCGGGTCCAGCGCAGCTCGGCACTGGCGTCGGTGTCCTCGCCGGTGTCGACGACGGCATCCGGTCGTGGGGATGCCCGGCAAGCGACCCGGCGCGACCGGGACGTCTGGACGATTCCGTCAGGCCCGACGACGAGACGGTCCCCAGTCCCGGTGCCGTCGAGGTCCAGGTTGAGGGACACCTTCAGACTGACATCCCCGCCCTCAACCGCCTGCACGCCGATCACACGCGCCAGGGCCCGGCCGGCGGCGGCGTCGATGACGGTCAGCTCGGCACCGCCCAGCAGCGCGCTCGTGCGGAGTACGTCGGTGTCGCGTTGGTAGTGCTGGCGCAGCCGGTCCGCCTCCCAGGGAGGACGGGTAGCGCCTGCGCCGGCGTGGATCACGATCCCGGTTTCCGCGGGCACGGCGCCGGCGCTCTGAACTCCGCTCGGGTTGTAGATCTGGCCTTCGCCCGAAGCGGCCGGCAGCCTCAGGTCGACGACGCTTCCGTAGGCGTCCACGGCGGCGGTGAGCCCGCTGCCGCCGATCAGCGCCGTGCCGAGGAAGGGGTGGGGTTTGCCGGGCAGCGCCGGCGGCGTTCGCGGATCGGCGCCCGACCCGCCGGAGACTAGGATCGCTGCGGCCGCGGCGGCGACCAGCAGCCCCGCTGCTGCGTGCTTGCGGCCCACGCGGTCAAGGTAGCGGGGAGCGGGGTTCGCGGAATCGCCCGTCCGCCGCGCGGGCGCTAGCCTTCCCCGAGCGCTGCGCCGGTGGGCGCCGAGCGCACCAGGCGAGGTAGCTCAGTTGGTAGAGCACACGACTGAAAATCGTGGTGTCGCCAGTTCGATTCTGGCCCTCGCCATCGCATGATCGAAGCCCGAATGCGCCGCCCTCCGGGGCGGCCGCTTCGCGCTGATGGGCAACACCAAAAAGGGCGGGCCCTTCGCCAAGGCCCCTATGGCCTAGCCAGTAACGGGACCGGGGGAGGTTGCGAGATTAGGTCCGTCGGCTTCGATCTCTTCGATGGCCGGTGGCTCGTACGGGGCTGGCGTGTCGCTCATATGGGTCGTCCCTGTGTTGAGGTTGAACGGAAGCCGCAGCCTATCCGTCGATGGCCGGGGTCGACAACATGCGCCATCGCCTAGTCCGACAGCCCGGCGGCTCTCAACCCGGATTCCTGGTCGAGATAGCTCCGCCACCGGATTACCTTGCCTTCACGAAAAGTGAAGACGAGGGCATATGGAGGGATCTCAGTTGAGATGCCGGAGTGCCGCCCCCACTGGTGTTGATTTCGGATCAGCGCAACGACCTCGTCGCCGCCATCAAGGACGTCCTCGAGCTCGAAGTCGAGGTCCTTCCAAGCCGAAAGCCACCGCCGCCAGTAGGTCCGGACACCGTCGTGACCCCGATAGATGCCCGCCAGATCCGGGACCGTGTCCGCCATTCCCGATGCATCCCACTCGATATCGGGGTCGTAGTAGTCGAAGGCGCGTTCGTGATCACGCTGCTCGAAAGCTGTGAGCAGTTCCCTGACGATCTCGACGTTCTCCTGCGACATCGCCTACGCAGTATCCCGCCCTCCGGGACGGCAGTTCATTTGCCTTGCTCCCGCAGCCCGGCGGCTTCGAGGGCCTCGGCTCGGTCCCGGTACGCATGCATCGACTTCGCGCGCCCGCCGCGAACGGTCCAGACGTGCGTGGTCTCGAAATCGATTGGCACGCCGCTCGCCTCACCCTCAACGAGGATCCGCCCGAATACGACGATGCGGTCACCGGCGTCGACGAAGCGCTCCGATTCGAATCGCCATTCGCCCCACGTTGCCCTGAGCATGGCGCCGAGTTGAGTCACGCCCTCTCGGCCGCGAAATATCGGTTCGCCCTCGGGGTAGTCCGGCGGCAGGCGCATCTCGAACTGCTCGTCGAGGAATTCGCGGAAGGCTCGATCGATCTGTTCCGGGCTCGGGTTGAGCAGGTCCGCTAACTCGTAGGCGGCTCGGACCAATTCCACGTTTTCCCGTGACATCGCCACGCATTATCCGTGCGGCGATGCCGGGGCGGGGTGAGAAGGCGGTCCGCGACGCGGGAGCCATCGTTGCAGCGAACAGTCGACCCGACGATTCACCCGCACCATCGAGGCTCAGGCCGCTGCCTCTCCCGCGGCGGCGCCGCCCCACCCCTGCTCGACCGGGGCAGGGGCCTCGCGGCGACGGTGCAGACCCAGGCCCACCAGGGCAACCAGCATCGAGAGGACCCCGGCGGCGCCGACGGTCCAGCGGGCGCCGACGAGCGAGACCATCACCGCTCCCCCGAGTAGGGCCACCAGCTCGGCCCCGTTGCGGAGTGCGTTGTAGGAGGCGAACGCCCGCCCGCGCTGACGGTCGGGCACGCGGACGTGGATCAGCGTCCTCACGAGGGTGTTCTTCAGCCCGTGGGCGAAGCCGCCGATGAAGAATGTCGCGAGGGCGAGCGGGAGGGTCACGATCAGGGCGGGCGCCCCGAGGCCGGCGCCCTGGACCGCGGTGGCTCCCAGGGCGACAGTCACCAGCGCCGCGGCGGCGATCCGCGGCGCCGCGCCCAGCGCCCCGATCGCCATTCCCAGGGTCCAGCAGCTGAGGAGGATCCCGTAGCCGGTCTCGCCGCCCCCCAGGTCCTCGGTCGCGAAGAACGGCGTCGCGGCCCAGTTGGACGTCATGAACAGCAGCGAGAAGAAGGCGACGGCCATCACGATCGCCAGCGACCGGTCGGAGAGGAGGATGCGCAGCCCGCCCTCCTCCGCGGCGCCGGTCTCGGACGCGTCCGCACGCGGGCGCCGACGGGTTCGGAGGGCAGCGCCGGCCGCGGCGACAGCGACGAAGGTGACCGCGTTGGCGAGCAGCGCGAGCTTGGCGCTGCCCGCCGCCGCCAGCAGGCCGCCGAGCGCGGGCCCGACGGTGAAGCCGGCGTACCGCATGAACTCGACCAGGCCGTTGGCGGCGCTCAGCCTGCTCTCCTCGTCCTTGCCGGAGCCGGAGAGGATCGCGGGTACCAGCGCGAACTCGGCGGGCTGGGCGAGCGCGAACCCGGTGCCGATCAGGGTTGTGAGCGCGAGGATCGCAGCCGTGCCGTCGGCGAAGACGAGGCCTCCGGCGGCGATCGCCTGTCCCAGCGAGACCCAGACGACGATCGCCCGTGACTCGAACCGGTCGGCCAATCGCCCCGCCGGGCCGGCGAGCAGGACGGACGGAGCCCAGAGCGACGCCATCAGCGCCGCCAGCGCAAAGCCCGACCCGGTCGAGTCCGCCAGGTGGAGCCCGAGCGGCGCAAGCGCGAGCCAGTCGCCCATCGCCGAGAGGCCGACGGCGCCCGCCAGCAGGCGCATGTCACGGTTGCGGAGGAGCGCTCGGGCCATGCGTCCAGAGTCCCGGTCATCGCCGGAACGTTGCGTGGGGTCGCTCACACAGCCGGAGCGGGTTTGCCGGCTTGGCGCCTCAGCCGGCCTCGACCCCGCCGAAGTGGCGCCGCAGCCTGCGGTGGCGGTGGCGGAAGAACCAGCGCACCGCCGGCACGAGCGCGCCCGCCGGGCAGCCCGAGCCGCGGCACCCATCGCACCCGATCGGTGATCAGGCAGCCGCCCTCGGCCGCCGGCTCGAGCGTGCGCTCGTGCTCCCAGACACGCTGGCTCAGCATCTGCGAGCGCTCGAGGAAGCCGCGGCCCTCCTCGAGCCGGACCAGGGTGATGTCGTCGTATTCGAAGGGGATCAGCCCGAAGAGGAGGATCCAGCTGCGCCCGATCGGCTCGCCGAGCACGATCCGGTCGGGGGCGAGCGCGTCGATGCCGCGCGGCAGTGTCATCCGCAGGTAGGGCCGCATCTCGGAGTTGATTCCCTCCGGCGTGACGATCCGGTCCCAGACGCGGTCGGGCCGCGCGTCGAGACGTGAGGCGAGGGTGATCTCGGCCGGGCGGCCCCGCACCAAGGTCAGGTCAGCTTTCGCCGCTCTGCGCCGACCCACATCGCATGAGCCACCCTACTTCGATCTCGGCGTCCGCCCCCGCCTTTACCTTGGAATCGAGATGACTCAGCAGCCCCTGATCGACCTCGAGAGCAACGGACACGCCCCTGCCGCGCCCGCCGAGGACGCCGCCGCTGCCCGCACCGCGTTGCGGGAGCTGATCGCCGGGCAGACCGTCGACGGGGTCTTCTGCGTGCGCTCGCGAGAGCTGCGCCAGAAGCGCAACGGCGACCCCTGGCTGCGCCTCGTCCTCGGCGACTCGACCGGCACGGTCGAGGGGATCTCCTGGGACGAGGCCGAGGCTCGCTACGAGGCCACCGCGCCGGGGACCGTGATCAGGATCACCGGCGTCTTCGAGGACAGCGACCGCTGGGGCTCGAAGGTCAAGATCGGCGGGCTCCGCGCCGCCCGGCCTGACGAGTACGACCCGGCCGACCTCGAGGCCGCCTCGGACGTCCCGATCGAGCGGCTCGAGGCCGACCTGCGCGAGCTGATCGCGACGATCCAGAACCATCACCTGCGGGAGCTGCTCGAGACCTTCTTCGGCAGAGGCTCGGAGATCTGGACCCGGTTCCGGGAGGCGCCGGCCGCCAAGCACTACCACCAGGCCTACCGCCACGGCCTGCTCGAGCACACGCTCTCGGTGGCGCAGGCAGTGAGCGCGGCAGCAGCGTTCTTCCCCGGCATCGACCGCGACGTCGCCGTCACCGGCGGGCTGCTGCACGACATCGGCAAGATCGAGGCCTACAACGACGATCCGATGGCGATCGACCTGACCGACGCCGGCCGGCTTCACGGCGAGATCCCGCTCGGCTACTACCGGGTCCGCCGCCAGATCGAGGAGATCCCGGGGTTCGAGCCGGCCGTCGCCCAGCACGTCCTCCACATCATCCTCAGCCATCACGGCTCGCTCGAGCACGGCTCCCCGGTCGTCCCCTGCACCAGGGAGGCGGTCCTCGTCCACTCGATCGACAACCTCGGCGGCAAGCTCGGCAGCTTCGACCGCCTCGAGCGCGAGCTCCCCGAGGGCGAGAGCTGGTCCCGCTTCGACCGTGCGATCGAGGGCTCCGCCTTCTTCGCCGGCCGCGCCGCCTAGGCCGAGCCGAGCGCCTTTTTCACCAGCGCGGCGACCCTCTCGGGATGCTGGAGGACCTGCCGGTAGCTGAATCGGTGAACCGCGAAGCCCGCCAGCGCCAGATCAACGTCGCGTTGATGGTCCCGCTCGTGTGCTGCGCGGGTGCGGTGGTAGCCGTAGCCGTCCAGCTCTACGACCACTCGCTCCCGCTGCCACAGGCAATCCACCGAATGGCCCTCGAGGAGGACGTTGAGGGCAGGGGGCGGGATGTCATGCAGGCGGCAGAGGCGGAAGAACCGCCACTCCAGCTCCGAGCGGACGTCGGGCGGATGGGTGTGGGCAGCCAGGGCGGCGTCGAACGCGCGCAGGCCTCGGCGGCCGTGTGAGCCAGCCCGCAGCGAGAACAGATCGGCGAGCTGCAGCAGGCCCAGGCGATCGGCCTCCTCGAAGGCCCTCGCGAGGGCGTCCGCGTCGAGGGTCGCAGCGAGGTCGAGGAGGGTGCG
Source organism: uncultured Actinomycetes bacterium (assembly GCA_963720015.1). Classification (GTDB taxonomy): domain Bacteria; phylum Actinomycetota; class Thermoleophilia; order Solirubrobacterales; family 70-9; genus DATFPK01. The sequence continues at coordinate 547,713 of CAVREA010000001.1, forward strand.
GGGAACAGACGTGACCGGGATCGCGCTCACCGCCGTGCGGTCGGCCTCAGGGAGTTGGCGGGTGCGAAAGACGCGAATGCCCGGCGGGTTCCTGCCGCCGCGCTCGGGGACGGTCACCTGGGGACAGGGCCCATGGGCACGTAGGAGACCGTGGAGGGCGCCGGCACTGCGATGGCTCAGAGTCGCGCGGGGGCCGCAAGCCAGAACCGCGCCCAGCCAGCGCCCATGAAGCGACATGTGGGGAATGCCCACCGCATAGACACCGCGGTGGATGGGATGCAGGAGGCCTCCGGCCAGCCTCCCCTCGATCTGACCCGTCGTCAGGCCGCGCTCGAGCAGCTGGCGCCTGGCGACCACGCCGTGTTGGCAGCCGGCCAGCGCCGAGATCAGCCGATCCGGGCGTGCGTGCGATTGTCCCTCTCCAGGAAGGTCAACCGAACGCACACCGGGCATGCCTTCAGCGTGCCGTCCCTCGGCTCACCCGTTTCTCGTACAAGCGAAGAAGTGCGGATCGGCTTCGTCCCGAAGGTGTGAGCTGTGCCCCCCTAGGGCTGGAAGCGCTGCTGGCAGTTCGCCATCTTCTGCACGTTCGGCTGGACGCGCTGGATGCAGGCGAGCAGCTTCTGGGCCCGCTGGATCGAGATGTTGGTGGCGGAGCCGGGGACGTTGACCTTGCCGTTGCCCTGCTGCTGGGACTGGTTGAGCGCCTTGTTGATCTGCTTGCCGATGTCCTGGACGCCGCCCTGCTGGAACGACTGCTGGATCGACCTGTTGGTGTTGTTGCTGATCTCCTCGGTCGTGTCGAGGACCGGCCTGATCGCGAAGAAGTAGACGGCGGCCATCGTGCCGACCACGACGATCAGGCGAAAGATCGTGGCGGTGAGGTTGCCGAAGAGGTTTCTGAGAAAGTCCAACGCTGGGATTCCGGGACCGGCGCCGGGATCGGCGCAGATGGACTCTACCTTCCCGGGCGGCGCCCGGCCATGGGCGCTGGGAGGGAGAAAGCGGGCCGGCCTGGGACTGCCGGCCCCTGCCTTCCGGAGCTACAGGATCGGTACCGAAATACCGAACAGGGTCGCGAGTATCGGCAGCGCCACGATCGTTCCGATCGCCGCCCCTGCCAGGTAGGCGAGCCACGCCCGGACCCCTTCGGCCCGCTCGACCACCCCGATATGCGCGTACAGGTCCATCACAAACCTCCTTCGGTCAGCCGCCGGGGTTAGCTGCCGGGCTCGCGCCGAAGAAGCAGCGCTACGGACCTGCCTGTCCGATTCGCCCCCGAGGAGCCCAGAACGGCCCCTCCGTGGGTCCCCCGCCCCGCTGCCCCTTGCGCAGCGGATTAGGCGTTGTCTGTTGGACTGGCGCGGACCTTACCCATCCGGGCGGTTGCTAGTCGAGGTACCACGGAGGGGCACGCAAAATGCGGCGAATTCAGGCGGGGGCGCCGATGGTCGGCCCCCCTCCGCTGACTATCCTCCTGCCTCGTGGCCAAGGACACAGAGAAGCTGATCCGCCAGCTCTCCTTGATCTCGTTCCTGATGGCCCAGGGGAGGCCTGTCTCCGCCCTGGAGATCAAGCGCGAGGTCGAGGGATACAGCGACATGAACGACGACGCCTTCGCGCGCCGCTTCTACGCCGACCGCGCCGAGCTCGAGAGCCTCGGCATCCAGCTCCAGGTCGAGAAGCCGGGAGAGGGGTTCTTCGAGGCCGAGCTCTACTCGCTCCCGCCCGAGAACTTCTACCTGCCGGCGATCGAGTTCTCCGACGACGAGCTGGCCGCTCTGCGAACCGCCCTCGCCCTGCTCACCGACCGCGGCTTCGCCTACGCGGAGCCCCTGCGGCTTGCCCTCCAGCAGGTGGCCTGGGGCCACCCAAACCCGCTCAGCGAGGGAGAGCGCGCTCCCGTCGACCTGGCGATGTCGGCCTCGGCGGGCAGCCGCGACCTCTCGCAGCGCCTCTCCAAGATCGAGACGGCGATCTCGCGCCGCAAGACGATCGAGTTCACCTACTACACGATGGAGCGCGACGACACCGAGCCGCGCAAGGTGGACCCCTACCACCTCGTCTTCCGCGACGGGCAGTTCTACCTGATCGGCCATGCGCACGAACGCGATGCCGTCCGCGTCTTCCGCCTCTCCCGGATCCAGGGCAAGGTCGGCTACGCCTCCAAGGCCGAGCACGACTTCTCGCCTCCGGAGAACTACGACCGCCGCGACTACGCCCAGCGCGCGGATTGGCAGCTCGGCGAGCTGACCGGCCACGCAAAGGTCTTTCTGCGCGAGCGGATCGCCTGGCTGGTCGAGCGAGACTTCGGCGACTACGGTGAAGTGCGCCCGGCGAAGAAGTCCGACGGCGCGCCCGGCAAGGGGATCGTCTTCGAGACCGACTACGCCGATCAGCGCACTCTGATCGCCTGGGTCCTGCACTGGCGTGCCCACGCCGAGGTCCTCGACCCGCCCGAGCTCCGCGCCGAGACAGAGGAGCGCCTGGCGCTGCTCCGCGAGCGCCACGTCAACGGTTTCGTGCCGGCCAAGACCGTGGAGCGCCCGCTGCGGGCGCCGCTGCCGCGCCGGGGACGCACCAACGGCCGTGGCGAGAGCCCGATCCGGCCGGAGCGCTTCGCCCGCCTCGTCACCCTCGCCGGGATGCTGATCGAAGCGGCCAAGGCCGGAGTTCGCCTCGAGGTCGCCGACGTCTGCAGGCGCCTCAAGCTCTCCGAGGAGGAGCTCCGCGAGGACATCGAGGTCCTCAACGTCGTCAACTTCGGCGGCGGAACGTACGTCCTCTACGCCGAGGTCCAGGGGGGCGAGATCGAGGTCGACTCGGAGCCCTACGGCGACAACTTCGCCCGCCCCGCCCGCCTGCTGCCGCTCGAGGCGAAGGCGCTGGTGGCCGCCATCGACCTGTTCGGCGACCACCTGCCCCAGTCGGGCCTGCAGAGCGCCCGCGAGAAGATCGTCGCGGCGCTGGGCCATGATCCCTCCGAGGAGGGGCTCGAGATCGCAACCGGCGGCGCCGGCGACGCCGAGGTGGCGCGGATCGCCAACGAGGCGATCGCCGAGCGGCGCATCCTCGAGCTGCATTACTACAAGGAGAACGAGGACCAGTTCACGAAGCGCACGGTCGAGCCCTACCGGCTCCAGAACGGCAAGGAGGGCTGGTACATCGCCTGCTACGACCTCGGCCGTGAGGCGATCCGCCACTTCAAGCTCGATCGCATCAAGGAGGCCAAGCTCGGCGATGAGACCTTCGAGGCCCGGCCCGAGGTCGAGGAGCTGGCCGGGATCGAGGGCTGGATGACGGGCGAGGAGATGCGCGACACCGACGTGGCGCGGGTCTGGGTCTCCCCCGATCGCGCCCGCTGGATCCGCGAGGAGCGGACCGTGGTGGAGGAGCTCGCCGACGGAGCCGTCGTCGTCGAGGTTCCCTACGCCGGCACCTCCTGGCTCGTCCGCGAGGTGCTCCGTGGCGCCGGCGATCTCGTCGTGCTCGAGCCCGACGACGCCCGCGAGGCGATCGTCAGGGAGCTGGGCTCGTAGCCGAGCCCGAGCACGCGCCGGGGCATCCCGAGGTCCTCCGCCTGGTGGCGCCCAATCCCGGCCCGATGACCGGCGCCGGGACCAACAGCTACCTGTACGGCGAGAACCCCTGCTGGGCGATAGACCCCGGCCCGGCGGACGAGGAGCACCTGGCGGAGGTGCGCGCCGCGGGTGATGTCCGCGGCGGAATCGAGGGGGTCCTCCTCACCCACTCGCATGGCGACCACGCCGACGGAGCCGGCGCGGTCGGCGCCCCGGTGATCGCCCCGGCCGACGGCGAGACCCGCGGCGGGCTGCGCGTGATCGCGGCGCCCGGGCACGCCGAGGACCACGTCTGCTTCCTCAGCGGGGACGGCGTCTGCTTCAGCGGCGACCTCGTGCTCGGTGAGGGGTCGTCGATCGTCCCTCCCGACGGCGGCTCGCTCGCCGCCTACATGGAATCGCTGCGGCGGCTCCAGGGAGAGCAGATCGAGCTGATCTGCCCCGGGCACGGCCCCTGGGTCACCGATCCACCCGCCAAGCTGGCCGAGTACGTCGAGCACCGGATGATGCGCGAGCGCCGCCTGCTCGCCGCCCTCGACCGTGGCGAGCGCTCCCGGGAGGCCCTCCTCGCCGAGGTATGGGACGACGTCCCCCCGCCGATGCGCCCCGCCGCCGCCCTGGTCATGGAGGCCCACCTGCAGAAGATCGACGCCGAGAGCGGCCTGCCGGACGACCTCGTTCCCTGAGGGGCATACTCCTGGCCCGATGAGCCGGCGCGACCAGATCACGATGTCCGAGGAGGAGGTGGCCCACCTGATCGCCTCCGAGCGGGTCGCCGTGGTCAGCAGCCTCGGCCCCCGGGGCTGGCCCCACTCGATGCCGCTCTGGTTCGTGCCCCGTGAGGGCGAGGTCTGGATCTGGACCTACGCCAAGTCGCAGAAGGTCCGCAACCTCGAACGCGATCCGCGGGCGACCCTGCTGGTCGAGACCGGCCGCGAGTACACCGAGCTGCGTGGCGTGATGATCGAGGCCGAGGCCGTCATCCACCGCGACTTCGACACCGTGCTCAGCTTTGCCGAGGAGCTGACCGTGCGCTACGCCGAGGGCATCGAGAGTGTCGAGGGCAACGCCAAGAAGGCGCTCGAGGCGCAGGCTCCGAAGCGGGTCGCGATCCAGTTCCGCGAGCTGCGCAGGGCCACCTGGGACCACCGCAAGCTCGGCGGCACCTACTAGGGGTATGTCGCACGATTCGGCGGTGCGAGCCGTCGCCAAGAGAGTCCTCGGCAGGGTCCTGCCGGAGCGCGCCTACCAGCGGGTGCTCGCCGCCTCGGTGGTCCGCGATCTGCGCAGCGGCCGTCTCAGCGAGCCCGAGCTGTCCCTGCTCGCCCATGCCGTGCGAGAGGGAGAGACCGTGATCGATGTGGGCGCCAACCACGGGCTCTGGTGCGCCGCGCTGTCGGAGGCCGTCGGAACCGGAGGCCGGGTGATCGCCTTCGAGCCCGTCCCCTACACCGCTGCGACCCTGCGGCGGGTGATCGCGTCACTCGGGCTGAGCAACATCGAGCTCCACGAGGAGGGCCTCGCCGCCAGGGCCGGGATCGCATCCTTTGCGGTCCCGGTGCAGCCGACAGGGGTGACCGACGCCGCCCTTGCCCACCTTGCCGACCGCGACGATCGCGAGGACGGCACCGCGGCGCGGATCGTCGAAGCGCCCGTGGTCAGGCTCGACGACCTCGTCGCCGGAGTGGACGAGGTGACGCTGCTCAAGGTCGACGTCGAAGGGGGCGAGCTGGGCGTGCTCGAGGGTGCTGTGGGCCTCCTGGAGCGCGATTCCCCGACGATCGTCTGCGAGGTCGACGAGGGCTATCTCGAGGGCTTCGGAGCCACCCCCGCGGACATCGACGACCTGCTTGCCGCCAGGGGTTACCGGCGCTTCAGCTGGGATCCGGGCCGCGGGGTGCTGGACGGCCCCGATCCGCCTCGCGGGGCGCGGTCCAACCAGGTCTTCGTGGCGGACCGGCGCCGGGAGAGACTGGCCGCCGTCCTACCCGGTTGACACATCGCCGGGCGGCTCGTCAGACGCCGTGACTGCGCGCCCGCTGCCCGAGCATTCTGCGGATCGGAAGCGACTCGAGCCTTTCGCTGGGGATCTGGCGGGGAGGCAGCCCGGTGCCGGCTCGCCACCCGTTCACCCTTCCCCGGGCGCCCTTCAGGGTGCGATCGAGGACGAGCTGGCCGGTGCAGATCGCCATGTCGCAGGTGAGCGAGCGCAGGACGCCGCGGCGGGTCCGGAAGACGCCGTAGCGGCGCAGCATGTAGCCGCGCCCCCAGCCGGTGAGGCTGTACTTGTCCCCGCTGCGGATTCCCAGCGTCGCCGAGCCGTGGTGGAGCGCCCGGGCCCGCGGCGCGAGCCTGCACGGCACGCCGATGGCTGCGAGGCGCAAGGCGAGGTCGAAGTCCTCGTAGTAGGCAAATATCCTCTCGTCGAAGCCGCCGACCGCCTCGAACGCCGAGCGCGGGTAGAGGGCGGCCCCTCCCGACGGACCCAGGGGCGGCGGGGCCTCATCCGCCGCGGCCAGCGGCCGACCCCGGAGATGGTCGAAGGCCAGCAGGGTGGAGCCGTCGGCGATCACCCCGGCCGAGTCGATCAGCCCCGGATCGCCGGCCTGCACGAGGAGGCCGGCGACCATGGTCGCGCCGTCCGCTGCGGCGGTGAGCTCGGTGACGAACCCTGGAGCGCAGCGGACGTCGTTGTTGAGCAGGACCACCGGGTCGCCTGGTATCTCGCTCACGGCTCGGTTGAGCGCCCGGCTGAAGCCGAGATTGCGGTCTAGCGCGAGCAGCTCGACCTGGGGGAACTCCGCCCGCACCATCTCCGGGGAACCATCGGTCGAGCCGTTGTCGACGACCGCAACCGTGAAGCCCCTTCCCCCGTGGTCGAGGCTCCTGAGCGCGGCGCGCAGCCGGCCCAGACCATTCAGGTTCGGGATGTAGACGGTCGCTCCCATGCGTGCTGACCGCGGAGGGTATGCCGAGCGGGGCCCGCAGGTACGCTTCCCGGCCGTGCAGAACCTCAAAGGCCTGATCCTCTCGGGTGGGGCCGGAACGCGCCTGCGTCCCATCACCCACACCTCGGCGAAGCAGCTCGTGCCTGTCGCCAACAAGCCCGTGCTCTTCTACGGGATCGAGGCGCTCGTCGAGGCGGGAGTCACCGAGATCGGCATCGTCATCGCCCCGGAGACCGGCGACGAGATCCGCGAGGCCGTCGGCGACGGCTCCGCCTTCGGCGCCGAGATCACCTACATCCTGCAGGACAAGCCCGCGGGCCTTGCGCACGCGGTCCTCACCGCCGAGGAGTTCATCGGCGGGTCGGCCTTCGTCATGTACCTCGGCGACAACCTGCTTCGCGACGGGATCAGCGGGCTGGTGTCCACCTTCCGCGAGTCCGAGCCGGATGCGCTGATCCTGCTGACGAAGGTGCCGGATCCGAGCAGCTACGGCGTGGCCGAGCTCGACGGCGAGCGCGTGGTCCGGCTGGTCGAGAAACCCAAGGACCCGCCCTCCAACATGGCCCTCGTCGGCGTCTACCTCTTCGCTCCGCCGATCTTCGAGGCGGCGCGGCGCCTGCAGCCGTCGTGGCGCGGCGAGCTCGAGATAACCGAGGCGATCCAGGGACTGATCGACGACGGTCACCGGGTCGAGTCGGAGATCGTCAGCGGCTGGTGGAAGGACACCGGGCAGCTGGCCGACATGCTCGAGGCCAACCGGCTCGTGCTCGAGGAGATCGAGCCGCGCCTCGACGGCACGGTCGAGAACTCGAAGGTCGAGGGCCGGGTCGTGATCGACGAGGGGGCGACCGTCTCAGGGTCGACGATCCGAGGCCCGGCGGTGATTGGGCGCGGGGCGCGGATCGAGGACGCCTACATCGGCCCCTACACCTCGATCGGCGACGGCGTCGTGGTGACGCGGTCCGAGATCGAGCACTCGATCATTCTCTCCGGGTCGGAGGTCGAGGACCTCGGCACCCGCATGGAGGCGAGCCTGCTGGGCCGCAACGTTCGCCTCGCCCGCAGCAACGGGATGCCCAAGACCCTGCGGCTGATGGTCGGCGACAATTCGGAGATAGAGATCATCTGATGAAGATCCTGGTCACAGGGGCGAACGGGATGCTGGGGAGGGACGTGACCCTCGCCGCGGCGAACGCCGGCCACGACGTCGCCGCCCTCGGCAGGGGCGAGCTCGACGTCACCGATTCCGAGGCCGTCGCGCGTCGAATCCAGATCGAGCGCCCCGGAGCGGTCATCAACTGCGCCGCGTGGACCGACGTCGACGGCTCCGAGGATGCCGAAGAGCAGGCGATGGCCGTCAACGGCACGGGCGCCGGCAGCGTCGCGGCAGCGGCGGCTGCCGAGTCGGCCAAGATCGTCTACGTCTCCTCCGACTACGTCTTCGACGGCGCCAAGGGAGCCCCCTACGTCGAGACCGACCAGCCCGCCCCTCTCTCCGCCTACGGCCGCACGAAGCTGGCCGGGGAGGAGGCCACGGCTGCCGCCAACAAACGGCACTTCATCGTTCGCTCCTCCTGGCTGTTCGGGATCGGCGGCGCCAACTTCGTCGAGACGATGCTGCGGCTGGCCGACGACCACGGCGAGGTCCTCGTGGTCCGCGACCAGGTCGGCTCGCCGACCTACACCTGGCACCTCGCCTACGGGATCCTGCGCCTGATCGAGGGGGGCGCCTTCGGCATCCACCACATGGCGGCCGAGGGGAGCTGCTCCTGGTACGACTTCGCCCGCGAGATCTTCTATCAGGCGCAGATCGAGTGCAAGGTGATGTCCGCGACCACCGAGATGCTCGGCCGCCCGGCGCCCCGCCCGCCGTTCTCGGCCCTGGCTAGCGAGCGCGAGCACGCGATCAGGCTTCCCGCGTGGCAGGACGGGCTCTCCGCCTACCTGGCGCAGCGAAGCGCGGAGCGAGCGGTCGAGGCATGAGGCTGCTGGTCGCCGGCGGCGCCGGCTTCATCGGCTCCAACTATGTCGAGCGCCGTCTCGCCGAACATCCGCAGGACAGCGTCCTCGTGCTCGACAAACTGACCTACGCCGGGCGCCGGGAGAACCTGGCCGGCCTCCCGGACGAGCGCTGCGAGCTGGTCGAGGCCGACATCTGCGATCGCGCCGCCGTGCGCGCCGCGCTCGAGGGCTGCGACGCGATCGTCAACTTCGCGGCCGAGTCCCACGTGGACCGCTCGATCGAGTCCCCCGGCGAGTTCATCACGACCGACGTCTTCGGGACATACGTCCTCCTCGAGGCCGCCCGCGACGCGGGCATCCGGCATCTGCAGATCTCCACCGACGAGGTCTACGGCTCGATCGAGTCGGGCTCGTTCACCGAGAGCTCGCCGCTCGATCCCTCATCCCCCTACTCCGCCTCGAAGGCCGGCGGCGACCTGATCGTGTCCGCGTTCCACCACACCTTCGGCGCCGACGCCCTGATCGTTCGCGCCTCCAACAACTACGGACCTCGGCAACACCCGGAGAAGCTGATCCCGCTGACCGTGCTCAACGCCCTCCACGGCGACCCGGTGCCGGTCTACGGCGACGGCGCCCAGGTTCGCAACTGGCTCTTCGTCGCGGACTTCTGCAGCGCGATCGACATCGTCCTCGCGCGGGGTGAGGCGGGCGAGGCCTACAACGTCGGCGGACCGGACGAAATCACCAACCTCGAGGTGGTCAGGCGGATCCTCGCCCTGGCGGGGCGGGGCGAGGAGTTGATCGAGTTCGTCGCCGACCGGCTCGGCCACGACCGCCGCTACTCGCTCGGCTCGGAGCGGCTCGAGGGCCTCGGCTGGCGGGCCGCGGTCGGCTTCGACGAGGGCATCGAGCGCACCGTCGGCTGGTACCGCGACAACGAGGAGTGGTGGGGCCCGCTCCGCTCGGGCGAGTACCGCGAGTACTACGAGCGCCAGTACGGCAAGGCCCTAGGGGCCTAGCTGCACTGCGACTTTGGGCCGCCGAAGGGCGGCTGGTAGCAGTCGCGCTTGAAGCGGAACGCGAACGGCAGCGACGTTCCCTTCGCGGACTTCGCCCGGACCTGTCCCGAGCGGCGCACGTTGCGACGCTTGACCCTGCCCTGGAAGATGCCGTCGCCATTGGCCCTGACGCGCTTGACGGTCTTGAAGCCGCCCCTGCCGTTCTTGAGCTGGATCTTGATCGCCATCGGCCCGCTGTTCGGCGTCCGTCCCCAGAAGCTGAAGCCGCGCTTGGTCTTGAACGAAACGAACGGGAACCTGAATGCCTTGAGGATGCGCTTGGGCTTGTCCTGGTCGATCGTCGCTCCCCGCGTGTAGAGACCCGACTGGTAGGCCTCCGCGTCCGGCAGGCCAGGCGCGGTATCTCGCATCGCGAACCAGAGGAAGGTGTTCAGCCCCGCCTTCCAGGTGCGGTAGATCGCCTCTGCCACCCAGAAGGAGAGCAGCCTCATGGGCACGCCTCCGCCGTCGGGCGGCTTCGAATCCCAGCTGAACTCCGTGACCCAGACCGGCGTCTTCGCGCTCGAATTCTGGATCTTGCCCGCGCGGTCCGCCGCACGGATCAGCTTCGTCATCTCCGGCATGTCGCCGAGGGAGACGTCGTCCGGCCCCGGAGCATGGTGGGTCGGGCCACCCGTCGTGTAGGGATGGATCGCGGCGATGTCGAACTTGGCGCGGTCATTACAGCCGGCAGCCGGCCTCGGATTGCGCCTGCCGGCCATGCAAAGCAGGCGGCGCATGAAGTCGAGTGGACCGATCGCGGCACCGGGTCTGGCCAGGGGCGCGAGACCCGCGGCGAGGACCATGTTCGACGGGCTGACAGCCTTGACCGCGTTGTAGAAAGCGGCGAGGATCTCCCGGTAGTTGCTCGGGGAGACCGGATTCCCGTTCTGGAAGACCGGCAGGTAGAAGAGCGTCAGGTTGGGCTCCACCCAGGCCTGCCAGTAGCGGACCCGCGGCAGGGTGCCGTCGCCCGGGTTGAAGCTGCCGTTGTAGCGGGAGGAGATCGCGGTGGCGAAATCGGCGTAGTCGGACGGGTTGGGCGAGCACGCCGGGCTGTCGGTGCATTTCTGGCGCGCCCAGCGTGGTGCATTGACGATCGTCAGCAGAGGCTCGAGGCCTGCGGACCTCGTGCGCCTGACCGCGGTGTCCACCGATGAGAAGTCGTACTGGGGATCGCCCGGGTTGGCGGCGTTGAACAGGGGCGGCTTGATCGGCGATTCGGAATCGGGGGCGATCGAGTTCCAGAACACCGTCACCTTCGCGTAGCGCGCGCCGGCCGCCTTCATCCGATCGGACCTGAAGACCGTCTCGCCGTCGGTGATCACGAGCCCGGTGTCCAGGGGGCGGGCGCCGGCCCCCGCCGGAGCCAGCAATGCAAGGCCGAGAAGGAGGGCCGGAAGAGCTCGGGTGAGGATCGGTCGCGTCGGAGAGGGCATGGTTGGCTCTGTTTCCCGGGAAGGCCCGGGTTCAGACATCCAACAGGCCCGGGCCTCGAAAGTAGCGATCCTTCTCAATCGGCGCGCAGGTTGGCCGCCGCGGTGATCGCGAGGCTCACGCCGAGCTTCGCCCCGATCCCCGCGTAGACGGCCGCATTGAGGAGCGGGATGCGAGCGCGGGGCGTCGAAGCGGCGGTAGAAGCGCCCCATGCCGCGGTGGAAGGCGATCTCCTGGCGCATCGCGCGGCGCGCCCCGCTGGAGCCCCCCTTGACGTGGACGACGGTGCCGGCGGGCTCGTAGAACACCTTCCAGCCCGCCCGCCAGAAGCGGGCGCACCAGTCGAGATCCTCCATGTAGAGCCAGTACCCCTCGTCGAGGAGCCCGACCTGCCGCACCGCCTCCATGCGCACCAGCATGAAGGCGCCGTTGACGGCATCGACCTCGCCCGGCTCATCGTCGCCGAGATGTGTGGCGCGGTACTGGCTCAGCCCGGTGGAGTCGCCCAGGCGCCCGACGCCGGTGAAATGGGCGAGCGCGGAGAGCGGGGTGGGAAACGAGCGCTTGCAGGCATGGTCGAGGTCGCCGCTCGGCTGCACCAGCTTGCAGCCCACCATCCCGATGCCGGAATCGGCTTCGAGCCGCTCAAGGCAGGCATCGATGGCGCCGGCCTCGACAATCGTGTCGGGGTTGAGGAGGAGGACGTGGGTAGCGCCGGTCTGCCGGAGGACGAGGTTGTTCGAGAAGGAAAAGCCGCCGTTTCGGTCGAGCTCGACCAGGCTCACGGCGGGAAACTCGGAACGGACCATCTCCGCCGTCCCGTCCCGGCTGGCGTTGTCCACCACCGTGACCCGGGTCTCGACCGCCGGTGGATTCGCCGCCAATGAGGCAAGGCAGTCGCGCAGCAGCCCTTCGCAGCGGAAGCTGACGATGACGATCTCCAGAGCCGGGGAAGCCATGAGGCTCCCGACTGTAATCTGGCTGCCCTTCCGGGAGGGATCCAACGTGGTCGTCGCCGCCGTCGCATTCATCGCAGCCGTCGCCTGCGCCCTCAAGTGGGGAGATCGCGGCCTGCGCTGGGTGCTGATCGCGGCGATGGTCCTGGCCGCGATGCGCGGTGGCATTCAGGACGTGCTCGAGGAGTTGCCCGTCGGCAACGAACTCGTGGCGGTCAATGCCCTTGGTCCCGCGCTGATTGCCGGCGCGGCCGCCGCCGCGCTGATCCAGAGGCGGATCGATGTCCATCGCCTGCCGCTGCCACTGGTCTACGCCTGGTGTGCTCTCGCACTCGCCTGCGCCCTCGACTTCATCACGCAGGACGTGGGGCTCAAGCTCTATGGCGTGGGCCTGGCCCAGTACCTGACCTACCCGACGCTGGCGGTCCTGCTCTGGTTCGTGGTGCGCGAGGACGAGGAGGAGCGGCTCTCGTTTCTGCTGATCGGGATCGGAGTCTTCATCTGCCTCACCCTTTTCCTCCAGGCCTCCGGCGCCGTTGACTTCGTCCAGGCTGTGCCCGCGTTCGTGCAAGGCCTGGCCGCGAATCGCTGGGCCGGAATCACCGGCAGCTACCTCCACACCTCGGCTGTCCTCGGGCCGATCTCGGTGCTGGCCCTGGGACTCGCAATCCGCGGCAGTCGCAACTGGGTGCTCCCGAGCTTCGTGATCCTGACGATCCTGCTCAGTGCCCAGATCCTCACCTTCAGCCGTTCGGGGGTCGTCATCACAGTGATCGGCGGCCTGCTCCTGCTTGCGGCCTCGGCAAATCGCGAGCGGTTGCGTCCTCGTTGGGGTTGGGGTCCCCGCAGCCCTGATTGCCCTGCTCGCCGGAACCCTGAGCGGGGTTGATCCGACGGAGTCGGCGAGCCGGGTCGGAGGCGGCATCGGGATCGGCTCGGAGGGCGTGCAGAGTCTGGGCCAGGACGAAGGCAACAGTCGCCGCATCGACACGATCAAGGACGCGATTCGGCGCTATGGCGACGCCACGCTGCCGAAGAAGGTGCTGGGCGAGGGCATCGGCTCCACCGGAAATGCACGCAAGCTGATCTCCGACGAGCCGCTGCCGGTTGAGAGCCAGTACCTGAAGGTGCTGCTGGAGACCGGGATCGTCGGAACCCTTCTGCTGGCCCCGTTCCTGATCTGGGCGACCGTGGCCTTCGCCCTGCTCGGCTGGCGGGCCAGAACGATCCCCGATCGGGTGGTCGGCGCCGCCGGATTCGGACTCTCCCTGCACATGCTCATCTACCCGACCCTGGAAGTGCAGGTGCTGGCGATGGTTTGGTGGACGCTGTTCCTCCTCGGCCTACGGGCCCGCGAGCGCCTTGTACCTTGACCGCGGACATGGACAGGGCCGATGAGCAGGAGAGGACACCCGACGAGCGGGTCCGCGTCGCCTTCTTCCCGATGCACACGGCCGACGATCGGGCGACGGGCACGTTCTGCGTGCTTCCGGCCGAGCGCTCCGCGCCGCTGGGAATAGACGGCAGGGTCTTCCTGCCCTCGAGCGCAGAGGCTCTACCACCGCCTCTATCGCCGCAAGTCGCGCGGATGGCAGATCCGAGCATTCTTCTACTGGTACGCGATCGTCTTCCCGCGCCGCTTGCGCCAACTCGTTGCCGCGCGGAGGTACGACGTCATCTTCGTCCAACGCTCGATGTTCAGGTGGAAGTCGGTGCCGCTGCTGGAGTGGCTCGACGAGAAGGGTGCTGCGCAAGCCGGTCGTCTACCACATGGACGACGGCATCTACCTCGCTGCCCGCCGAAGGTGGTCAGTGCTGGCGATGCCGTCTGGCGTCAGGGTGATCACCGGCAACGAGCAGATCGCCGAGTTCGCCCGGGCTCGGGCGACAGGTCGAGATGTCGAGTACGCGCTCGACGCCGCCGCCTATCCGGTTGCGCCGGCACTCGGGACCGTCAGGTCGTACTTATCGGCTACATCGGCATCTACCCGGAGGAACACCTTGCGCCGATCGCAGCGGCGCTCGCGGCCACCTGCCGGGCGACCGGCGCCCGCGTCAAGGTCGTCGGTGGATTGCGCCGCCCCGAGCTCGGGGAGCTCGAGCCCTTTCTGGACTGGAGCGCCTGGGACAGCACCGACGAGGCCTCGAATCTGGCCGACTTCGACATCGGGATCATGCCCCTGGCCGACACAGCGCTTCACCGGACCAAGGAGCCCCTGAAGATCAAGGAGTACATGGCAGCGGGCCTGCCGATCGTCGCCTCGCCAGTGGGTCACAACCTGCGGGTGGTGAGGGAGGGAGAGACCGGCTACTTCGCCGCCACGCCGCAGGAGTGGGAGTCGCGTCTGAGCGCGCCTCGTCACGAGCGCCTCGCTGCGGGGCGAGATGGGGCGGGCCGGTCGCAGCCTCGTTCTCGAGCGCTACGACCTGCCCCGCCTGCTGGAGGAATTGGCGGACCTCTTCCATCGGCTCGACGCCCGATCTGAGCCGAGCGGCCGTGCGGCTGCGGACGCAGGCGCGCGGACGGTGTGAGACGCGCCGAGTCTCCTGGCATCGGCCGGGGCGCTCGGCGCAGGGGCGGGCCGGAGGCAATGAGGACTCGGGCACCTCCCCGGGACGCCCGCTCGTCGGCAGCTTCCTGACGACGGGGGTCATCCAGCTGGTGCAGGCCGTCATCGGTGTCGCCCTCGCCAGGGCGCTGGGGCCGGAGGAGCGCGGCCAGCTCGCCGCCGCGATTCTCTGGCCGACGCTGCTGACAACGATCGGCAGCCTCGGGATCACCCAGGCGGCGACCTACTACGCCGCCAGGGCGACCCGGCTCGGGGTGGTCGTGGGCAGCGTCCTGGCGATCGTCGCGGCGCTCTCGGTGGGCCTGGTCGCGATCGGCCTGCTGCTCGTCCCGCTCGTTCTCGGGGGGCAGGACTCCGCGGTCGTTGATACGGCCCGGACCTTCCTGGTGTTCTTCGTGCCCCTCAACCTGCTCGGGATGTCGATGATGGCGCTGCTCAACGGGCTGCACAGATTCGCCTGGTTCCAGGGCCTGCGCCTTGCCTGGATCGGCACGATCCTCGGGATCATCATTGCCCTGCTCGTCACCGACGAGCTGCGGCTCGAGACCGGCATCGTCGCCTACTTGGCCGCCGCCGGGGTTATGGCTCTGGTCAGCACGGTGGTCGTGGTGCGTGCCGCCCGGCCACTCAGAGTCCGCCGCGACAACGCCCGCTCGCTGCTCGGCTACGGGCTGAAGAGCCAGCTCAGCGTGACGATGTGGAACCTGAACGAGCGCGCCGACCAGCTGGTCATTTCGGCCTTCTTCAGCGCCACCAGCCTCGGCCTCTACGTGGTGGCCGTGACGATGACCTCGCTGACCACCCTGATCGGGTTCTCCTTTGCCCTCGTCGCCCTGCCTGTGCTCGCCAGGATCGACGCCGTCAACGAGCGCCGGAGAACCGCGAGGGTCGTGGTCGGCGCGACATTGATCGGCGCCTCGGCGGTCTCGGTGCCGCTGCTGGTCTTCGAGCCCCAGCTGATCCGCCTCCTCTTCGGGGAGTCGTTCGTGGAGGCCGTCGACGTTGGAAGGGTCCTGATGGTGGCCGGCGTCGTCTTCGCCCTCAACCGCGTGCTCGAGGCCATCCTCCAGGGGGTGGGCCGGCCGCTGGACTCGAGCATTGGCGAGGGAATCGCGCTCGCCTTCACGGCCGCGGGCCTGGCCGCCCTCCTGCCGCTGCTCGGGATCCTGGGGGCGGGGATCACCTCGCTTCTCGCCTACTCCGCGAGCGCCGTCTTCCTCGTCCGGCGGGCCAGCAGGGTGCTGGACATGGAACCGGTGGAGCTGCTCAAGCCTGGCCGCGACGTGATCGCCGAGATGCGCGGGCTGCTGCGGTTGCGCTCCTCCGACGAGAGCGTCGCAGAGGCCCAGGTCGAGACCGAGTTCGAGGACCGCAGGAACTAGGCGCGGTTGGCTCAGACGGGGGAGGGAGCCCGGGCCACCTGGTCAGCGACCCACTCGTAGGTCTTCGCCAGTCCGTCGCGGAGCGAGATGCCCGGCTCCCAGCCGTAGGTCTCCCTGATCAGGGTGTTGTCGCTGTTGCGGCCGCGCACGCCCTGGGGGGCGTCGAGCTTGTAGGAGCGCTCGAGCGCGATCCCGGCGATCTCCTCGACGATGTCGACCAGCTGGTTGATCGTGACCAGCTCGGAGCTGCCGAGGTTGACCGGCTCGACCCGCGGCCCCTCCGCGATCATCAGCGTGCCGTCGACGCAGTCGTCGATGTACGTGAAGCTGCGCGTCTGCTCGCCGTCGCCCCAGATCTCGATCTCCCGGCTCCCGCTCTGAGAGCCGCCTCGGCGACCTTGCGGCAGATCGCCGCGGGCGCCTTCTCGCGGCCGCCGTCCCAGGTCCCGTGCGGCCCGTAGACGTTGTGGTAGCGGGCGACCCGGGTCTCGAGGCCGAAGTCCTCGCGGAAGTGGCGGCACATGCGCTCGCTGAAGAGCTTCTCCCAGCCGTAGCCGTCCTCGGGCATCGCCGGGTAGGCGTCCGCCTCGCGCAGCGGCTCGACGTCGGGGCTCTCCTGCTTGCCGGCCGCGTAGACGCAGGCCGAGGAGGAGAAGAAGAAGCGCTCGACGCCCGCCTCGCGGGCTGCGATCAGCATGTGGGTGTTGATCAGCGACGGAGAGCATGCAGAGCGCCTTGTTGTTCTCGATGAAGCCCATCCCGCCCATGTCGGCGGCGAGGTTGTAGACCGTCGCCGTGTCCGCGGCGGCCTCCCGGCAGGCCTCGAGCAGCGAGAGGTCGAGGACGCGGTTGTCGGCATCCGCGAAGACCTGGTACCACTCGGATCGCGGCTTGCAGTCGACGGCGCGGACCTCCGCGCCGCGCTCGAGCAGCGCGGCGACGAGGTGGCCGCCGATGAAGCCGCCGGCGCCGGTCACCAGCACGGTTCCTCTGGCGGGCGCTGCTGAGTCGTTGCGGCGGGTCACGGCGGGAAAGGGTAGTGGCTGCGCGCCGACCTCCCGGGGGATCAGCCGGGCCCTTCGGCGACCGGGGCATAGGCCGGGTCCGCGCCGTCCGCTTCGGCGGCGAGCCCGGCGCTGCCCCCGGCTCGCAGCCTCTCCAGCGTTCCCCTTGCGTAGCCCGTCATCTTCGCCAGGTCTCCGGCGACGACGATCGCCGGGACCGCCAGGTAGGCCGCCGCCATGCCTGGGGCGGAGTCCGCCGGGCGAACGCGGTGCACCCGTTTGACGAAGCGCCTCATGTGGGCGTTGAGGAGCGAGAAGGCGATCGCGCGGGAGGCGATGCCGCCGCGGGCCAGCAGGCCTCCGAGGACGGCGTAGAAGGCGTAGCGGACCGCATGACGCGCGGGCCAGAGGCCGGCATGCCCGTCGCCGCGGGCGTAGCGCTGGTACTGGCGCCAGAAGCCCGCGGGACGCGCCGGTGGATACCAGCTGACGACGGCGCTCGGGCAGAAGGCGAAGCGCGCGCCGGCGGCGCGAAGGTCGAGGTCGAAGACGACGTCCTCGCTCCACGGGAGCCAATCCGGATAGCCCCCGACCTTCTCCCACCACTCCTTGCGGAATGCGACTGAGCGGCTCGATGGAAGGAAGCTCTCGCCGTGGATCTCGTAGAGGGGCGGGGTGATCACGGCGGCCAGGACCCGCTGGAAGGTCCGGCTCCCGGCGGGGCGGAAGAACCCCGCGCAGACGTCCGCCGGGGGATCCGCGGAGAACGGCTCGATCAGTCGTTCCAGCCATTCGGGATCGAGGACCGTCCCCACGTCGGTAACAGCGATCAGCTCGCCGCGGGCCTCCGCGATCGCCACGTTCCGGCCGGTGGGTATGTTGGCCCCGGCGGCGCGGAACACCCTCACCTCTGAGTCCGCCGAAAGCGCCTGGAGCCTCTCGACCGTGCCGTCGGTCGAGCCCCCGTCGACGATCACGATCTCGTCGGGCCGGCGCGTCTGCGCCATGACGCTCGTCCACCAGGCGTCGATTCCCTCGCGCTCGTCGAGGCAGGTGGCGACCAGGGAGACGCGGGCGGCGTTTTCGGACCGGGGTTGCATCGGACGCGGCCGCTATCCCCTCAGGCGCGCCTTCGCAGCAGTCGCCGCCCGGCCTCCAGCGGCACCCTGCCCGGGTTCTCCAGCGCCCAGAATCCCTGCATGTAGCGGATGAAGCCAATCGGATTCGGCCGCTCGGCGTCGATTCCCGCCTGGGCGCGGTAGCGCTCCCAGATCCACCACAGCATGTAGGCGGACCGTCGCGCCGAGGGCGGCCGCGCGAGGGCCTCGTAGGCACGCCGCTCCGAGAAGGCGATGGGCGCGGCCTCCAGCCTGGCCGCCGTCCCGGGCGGCACCCCGGCCTCGAGCTCCTGGCCGAGGTAGCGGAGGGCCTCGGTGAGCGGCAGGGTGAGGCGCGAGGAGATCGCCAGGTCCGCGACCCGCTCCCAGTCGAGGTCGCCCTCGGAGGACTCGATCACCTTGTACGCGTCGGC
Organism: uncultured Actinomycetes bacterium; assembly: GCA_963720015.1. Lineage (GTDB taxonomy): Bacteria > Actinomycetota > Thermoleophilia > Solirubrobacterales > 70-9 > DATFPK01. The sequence continues at coordinate 566,142 of CAVREA010000001.1, forward strand.
GGCCCAGCGGATCGGCCGCACCTCGTTCCAGGCGGCCCCGTGCACGCAGACGTGGAAGAGCAGGTCGGCCGGGCAGAGGCTGAGCGTCTTCCGGCCGCCGACCTCGAGCTGCACCGCGCCCTCCCAGAAGAGCCGCTCGAGGCCCGGCCGCCAGATCACGCCGGCATGGAGGTCGACATCGAAGCCGTCCTCGTCGACGATCGACTCCGAGTGGCGGGTCCGGAGCAGGTCGGCCGCGTCGTCGGCGCGCGAGGTGAATCCGGCCTGCTCGAGCGCCGCCAGCGCTGCCGGCACCGAGCCGGGCGGGACGGCCAGGTCGAAGTCCGCCATCGGCCGCGCCCCGGGATCGCGGTAGTGGGCGACCCCCAGCGCCGCGCCCTTGAGGACGAGGGTCTCGATCCCCGCCGCCTCGAGGGCCGAGATGGCCCTTCGACCGGCGCGGAGGTTGAACTGGTTCGTCGTCCATGCCCGCCGGTAGAGCACCCTGAGCAGGGCCCCGTCGGGCCCGTCGACGTGGCCGAGCAGGTTTCTGTAGACGAGCGGCAGGAGACGCTGGGCGCCCGCCTCCACCTCGTCCAGGTCACCCTGCCGCCGCCGCCACTGCCGCCAGGCCGGAAGAGCGCGCTGCGGTTGCCAGAGACCGGCTCGCAGCAGCTCGGTCTCGGCTCCTGTAGGCCGCCAGACGGGGGCGGCTCCGTTGGTCCCGGCGCCGCTCATCTGGCCGGGGCCGTGACCCGGGCCTCGACCTCGGTCAGCTGCCCGCCGCGGACCTCGACCACCCGGTCGGCGCGCTCAGCGACGAGTGGATCGTGGGTGATCAGGATCAGCGTCGGTCGCGGTTCCAGCGTCTCGAGGTTGTCGAGCACGCGACCGGCGGTCGGGGGGTCGAGGTGGCTGGTGGGTTCGTCGAGGATCAGCAGCGGCGGGGATCCGAGCACGGCCCGCGCAAGGGCGATCCGCTGACGCTGGCCCGAGGACAGCTGCTGGCCCCCGTCTCCGATCCGTGTCTGATAGCCCGCCGGCAGGCCGCCGATGAAGTCATCCGCCGTCGAGAGCCGCGCGGCCGCCTCGACCTCCGCGGCGGTGGCCTCGGGACGGCCGAGGGCGATGTTCTCGCTCACCGACCAGTCCCTGACGCCGTCCTCCTGGAGCAGCACCCCGAGCTGGCGGCGCAACCCCCTGACCTCGATCTCGTCGAGGGGGACCCCGTCGACGAGGACGGCGCCCTCCCAGGGACGGTAGAGACCGAGCAGGAGGGCCGCCAGGGTCGTCTTGCCGGCGCCGGTGGGACCCAGCACCGCGACCCATTCGCCCTGCTCGAGCGCCAGCGAGACCGAGCTCAGGACCGGCGCCTCGGAGCGGGTGTATCCGAAGGTGACCCGGTCGAGGGAGATCGCCCCCGCGACCACGATCTCCCTCGCACCCGAGTAGGGCTGCGGGTCGGAGCGCGAGAGCACATCGTCGATCCGCTCGACCGCGGCCGCCCCCTTCTGCACGTCGGGGAGGGCGCTCACGACCCAGTTGAGCTGCCCGCGCGCCAGTGCCATCACGGCCAGGAAGGCGATCAGGTCGCCGAGCGACATCGAGCCGTCGATGACGGCGATGCCCCCGGCCAGCAGCACGACCACCCCGGCGACCCCGCCGATCGCGACCTGGGCCAGGGCGGTCGCGTTCTGCACCCATCCGAGCCGCATCCCGGCGGCGCCCAGCTCCTCCGCCCGCGTCGCCACGGCCGCGATCTCAAGCTCCTCGGCGTTGCGCGCCTTGATCAGCCTGAAGGAGGCGATCGCGCCGAGGGCCTCGGCGCTAAACGAGTCGGAGGTCTCCTGCCAGGAGGCCAGCCGCTCGTGCAGCGTCCGGCGCAGGATGCGATGCAGGCCGACCAGCGCGGCCAGGGTCACTGCGACGATCGCCAGCAGGACCGGCTGGACGACGGCGAGCGCGGCGAGCAGGAGGGCGGCGGTGCCCAGCGAGGGGATCACGATCGCGAGCAGGGCCTTGGCCATCACGTCGAGCCGCTCGGTGTCCTGCACCACGAGCGAGTGGAGACGGGCGCCGTCGGCGGAATCGTGGAAGGAGGTGGGCAGCCAGATCACGTGCTCCATCAGCTCGGAGCGGATCCCGGCGACTGCCGGCTTGGTGACGCGCAGGACGGCGTAGCGGCCGGCCAGCCCGATCGCGAGCGCGGCCAGGTAGAGGCCCAGGATCGCCACCGCCAGCAGAAGCAGCTGGCCCTTGTCCTCGTTCGGGATCGCCTCGTCGAAGGCCTGCCGGACAAGCAGCGCGATCGGGATCAGCGCCAGCGACTGGAGGATCGAGAGGCCGAAGCTCCAGGCGGCGAGCCGCCGTGAGTGGGCCACCAGTCGGGAGAGGGTTCGCAGCGGAGGCAAGTTGGGGCTCGGCGACGCCCTCAGTAGGCGCCGTCGCCCCGGATGATCGCACGCGGGGTTCGCATCAGGATCGCGAGATCGCTGGTCACGGAGAGGTTGTCGAGGTAATCCCGCTCGAGCGCGAGCCGCTCATCGAAGGAGAGGTTTCCGCGCCCGTTCACCTGCATCGGGCCGGTCAGGCCGGGCTTGACCGCGAGCCTGACTCGCTGGCGCTCGTCGTAGAGCGCGACCACCGCCTCCTCCTCGGGCCGGGGCCCAACCAGCGACATCTCGCCCCGGAACACGTTGGCCAGCTGGGGCAGCTCGTCGAGGCTGAGGCGGCGCAGCACCCGCCCGACGCGGGTCACCCGCGGGTCGCCCGGGATCTTGAAGGCCGGTTGGTCGAGCGCCTCGAGGTCGACCAGGTCGCCGAGCCGGTCCTCGGCGTCGCTGACCATCGTCCTGAACTTCAGCATCGTGAACGGCCGGCCGTCCTTGCCGGCCCTCGTCTGCCGGAAGAAGACCGGCCCCCGGGAGTCGAGCCTTGATCAGCGCCGAGATGACGAGGAAGAGCGGCGAGAGCAGGATCAGGGCCGTCCCGGATCCGATCACGTCCATGACCCGCTTCAGCAGCATCGTCGAGCGCGGCGGGTCCGAGAAGCGGAGGTCGAGGACGGGGAGGTCGGCGAGCCGGTTCAGCTCGACACCGGGTCCGAGAAGGCGTAGTGACGTGGCAGGAAGGTGAGCGAGAGACCCGCCGCCTTGCATTCCGCGATCAGGTTCTCCGCGACGCGGTTGCTCATCGCGTGGTCGGCGACCACCACCCGCTCGATCCCGTGCTCCTCGGCCACCGCTCGCAGGTCGGAGATCGCGCCCAGCCGCTGCAGGCCGTCGGCGGCGACCGGGTCGTCGTCGGGCCCCAGGTACCCGACCAGGTGGATCCTCGCCTCCGGGTTTGTCTCCAGCCGGCGGGCGACCTTGGAAGCAGGCGCCCCGGTGCCGACCAGGATTCCCGGCGTGACGTCCGTGAGCTCCCCCCATGCGGTGCGCAGGCCGGCGCGCAACAGCAGGCTTCCCGAGAGGGCGACGGTCCCGACGATCGCCGCACTGGAGACCTCGAGCGGGCCGGCGGGGCTGAGCGCCAGCAGTCCGTCGAGGACCAGCACTCCGAGGACGGTCGCCGAGATCAGCGCCGTGGCCTCGTCGACGGTGCTGTGACGGATCCGCCGGTGGTCGTTGTCGTAGAGGCCGTGCAGCTTGACGACGAGGATCCACACCGGGGTGAAGAGGACCCCCCAGAAGAATGTCGCGCTGTCGGACTCCTGCGTCAGCGCGGTGGCGGCGGCCAGGCCCGCGATCGCCGCGAGCCAGTCGCACGTCGCCAGCAGGCGTCGCAGCGCCGCACCCCGCCGCCGGGCTGCGCCCGGGCCGAAGTGATCGGCACGCCCCGTGCGCGGGGAGCGGCGCGCGCGGCGCCGACGGGCGTCCGTAGGCGGCAGGCGACCTGCCTCGGCCGGGGCCCGGGAACGATCGGCCCCGACCCCCGGCGTCGTGCCCGGGCCCGCCTGGTTGGCGCTGATCTGATTTCGCTTCATTGGCCGCTTTCCTGGGGAGTTCCCGCCGCGCCCTCGGTCAATACGGGAGACCTGGGGTTGAGCTCGACGGCCTTCGCGAAGTCCTCGCGCGCCGCGGGATCCCCTACCGCGGTGCGAACTCTAAAGCGGGCGTAGTAGAGCTGCCAGTTGTCCTCCTCGCGGGCGATCGCCTCGCTCAGCTTCGATTCGGCCTCGGCGTAGTCCCCCTGCAACTCGGCGATCAGGGCCAGCTGCAGGCGGGGCGAGGCCGCCCAGGGCTCGATCGACTGTGCAGCTTCCGCGTTGCCGACGGCGTCGGCGAGGTTGCCCGCCGCGACGGCATCGCGGCTGGCCTCGAGCTTGCGCTGCGTCAGCAGGGGCCCGACCAGGGCGATCGTCGCGATCCAGGCGAGGCCGAGCCCGGCCAGCACGAGGCCGTTCCTGCTCGGCCCCGGCGCCGCGATTCCGCCGCCCGCGGGCGTGAGCTGCTCGCATCTCACTCCCACTAGGACACCGGCGACCAGGAAAAAGACCGCTCCCAGGGCCGGCAGCTCCCAGAACCAGTCGAGCCCGAAGGCGACCGCCATCGCCACGAGGACGGAGAACAGCAGCGCCGAACGCTCCCGCTCGGCCCCGCGGGAGTTCCGCCAGGCGCAAAACCCGAACCAGACGATGGCCGCAACCATCGCCAGGGTCAGCAGTCCGCCCACGACCCCGAGCTCGGCGAAGGCCTCCAAATAAAGGGAGTGGGCGTCGCGGGCCTCGAAGTCGATCGACCGGTCGCGGTCCCAGAGGAACTCGAAGGTGCCGGCGCCGCTGCCGAGCAGTGGCTCGTCCGCGAAACCGTCGGCCGCCACGCGCCAGAAATCGTGGCGGCCGGCGCCGGAGATCTGGGTAAGACGCGCCTCGGGATTCTCGGCCGCGGAGCTGGATGTCCGGATCCGAGAAGCGATCCCAGGCACGCCCGCCGAGGACTATCGCCAGCGCGGCCACGGCGGCCAGCACGACGAGGGCAATCCGCCGAAGGTCCCTGGGGGCAATCGCAAGGCGCAGCTCGCGGCCCGGCAGGCCGCCCGCGGCTGGTCGCTGCCCGTGTGAGCATCGCGGTCGCGACCAGGGCCAGGGCGGTGCCCGCGGCGAGGATCAGGAACACCGTCACCCCCTGGTCGCTCGCGACTGGCCAACGATCCCGTCGGCCAGCTCCCGTCGGCTCTGTGTCGCTGCGACAGCTGGCACGACGGCCGCCAGCGAGATCGCCGTGACCGCGAGGTACCAGAGCCGATCTCGCGGGAGAGAGCGAGGAGCACGGCGAGGCTGATGCACGCCGCCAGGACGCCGCCGCGGGAGTAGGTGAAGTAGGCGGCGAGCATCGTCGCCGGCAGGGTGGCGGACGGCCGCCCAGCGCAGCGCGGTCGACCCGTGCCGGGTGGCCCAGGCGAGCAGGGCGACCGCGATGCCGAACATGACGCCGTCGGCGTTCCAGTAGCCGAGCGGATAGGTGAGCCTGGAGCCGCCGGGATCGCTAGCGGCCGGCGAGATGGCGTAGGGAGATGGTCCGTCACACCCGGAAGGAGCCGGCTCGCTAGGCCCAGCAGCGCACAACAGCCGCCGCGGCGGCCGCGAGGCCTTCGACGAAACGTTGCCGCCGTCTCCGCTGTTTGAGAAAGAGAAGGGCGGCAAGGAAGAGGCCGAGATAGGCGATCACGCGGTCGGCCTCGTTGAGGCTTCGCTCCGCCGCCCCCGACCACGATGAGGACAATGCACAGAGAGCAGCAAGCCCGTCAGCAGCGCGACCGAACGACCAGCGGCCGGCGCACCCGCAGCATGGGCGCCGCACCGAACACGAGCAGCGCGATCACCAGTCCCCAGGCCGCCAGCGCGGTCAGGTTCCGCTCGTCCAAATCGAGCTCTCCGCGGGCGTTCAGGTCGTAGCCGCCGCCCGCCAGGGCCAGCCGACAAGCAGCGCGATTGGCGCTGCGAGGGCGGCCGTTCAGCTACCCTACGCCGCCGTGCGATGCACCCAGCCCGACCCGACAGCGCGTCTCCGGCGGCCTCTCCAGGCGTCGATTGTCTGTCTTCTCGCGGTTCTGGCACTTGCTCTGACGCCGGCGCCGGTGATGGGCGCGGCGAGCGATCAATACACGGAGGAGCCGCCGAGCGCTTCCGGAGGCAACGAGACGCAGAACAGCGGCAGCATCTCCGCTCCCCCCTCGACCGGCCAGGACTCCTCGGGAACGGCTGATGGTACCTCCGGCTCCGGCACCGGGGGCGGTGGCGGTGGCGCGCCCGCCTCGTCCGACGGCGGCTCCGGCGCCGCGGCAGCGCCGGTGAGCGGCGATGCCGACCGGCAAGCGGCGGCAGCGGCTCGGGCGAGGACTCGGCTGCCCCTGCTGCCGAGTAGCCGTCAGGCGACCCGGCCAAGGCGGTCGCCGACGATCAGCCCGGAACCGGCAGCGCGAAGGGCTCGACCGCAGCCAGCACCTCGGACGACGACGACTCCTCCTCCGCGCTGCCGATCCTGATCGGCATCCTGGTGCTCGCCGCGCTCTCGGTCGGGGCCGTCCTCATGCGGGGCCGCCGCCAGGCCGCCGACACCGGCTGACCTCCGCCTGACGCGAACCGCTCGGCAGGGCCGGATCCGGCCCTGACCGTCGTCGCCGCCGGTCCGCCGACCGGCGTAAGATCGATGGTTGGCCGAATGCCCGAAAGCGGACCCCGAAACGACCCCCTCGCACCCTTCAGCGCGCCCGTGCGGCGCTGGTTCGAATCCTCGTTCGAAGGTCCGACCCCTGCCCAGACGGGCGGATGGGAGGCGATCTCGAGCGGGGCGCACACCCTGATCTGCGCGCCCACCGGCTCCGGCAAGACCCTCGCATCCTTCCTCTGGGGGATCGACCGCCTCGCCCGAACCCCGGCGCGGGAGCAGGGGGTGCGCCTGGTCTACGTCTCACCGCTGAAGGCGCTCTCCTACGACATCGAGCGCAACCTGCGGGCGCCGTTGCGGGGAGTCGGGGCCGCGGAGATCTCGGTGGGCCTGCGCACCGGCGACACGCCCCAGAAGGAGCGCCAGGCGATGCGGAGGTCTCCCCCCGACATCCTCATCACCACACCGGAGTCGCTCTACCTGATGCTCTCCTCCGGCGCCCGCGAGATCCTCGGCACGGCGGAGGCCGTGATCGTCGACGAGATCCACGCCGTCGCCCAGTCCAAGCGCGGCTCCCACCTCGCGCTCACCCTCGAGCGCCTCGACTGGCTGGTCCGCCGCCACCGCGACGCCGAGGGCGGCGAGGTCGCCTCGGAGGGCGTCCAGCGCATCGGCCTCTCGGCGACGCAGAGGCCCCTCGAGCGGATCGGCCGGTTCCTCGTCGGCACGCACCGGGAATGCAGGATCGTCGACGCCGGGCGGACCAAGCAGCTCGACCTCGAGATCGTCGTGCCGGTCGAGGACATGACCGAGCCCGGCGCCTCGCGGGACGGGCCGCCGCCGCTCGCCGACGGCGCCGAGCTCTCGCCCGACCGCGTGGACCCGAGTCTCGACGGCGCCTCCAACCCGCGCTCGATCTGGCCCGCCATCTACCCGAAGCTGCTCGAGCTCGTCTCCGCGCACACGTCGACGATCGTCTTCGTCAACAACCGCCGGGGGGCGGAGCGGCTGGCGAAGCGGCTGAACGAGCTCGCCAACGAGGAGGAACCGCAGGAGCTGCCCGCGACCGAGCAGGCGGGCCACCCCGCGCCCGCCGACGGCGACCAGGTCGAGATCGCCCGCGCCCATCACGGCTCGCTCTCCCACGAGGAGCGCTCCAACGTCGAGGAGCTGCTCAAGTCGGGAAAGCTGCCCTGCCTGGTCGCGACCTCGTCGCTGGAGCTGGGCATCGACATGGGGGCGGTGGACCTGGTGATCCAGGTCGAGTCGCCGAAGTCGGTGACGAGGGGCCTGCAGCGGATCGGGCGTGCCGGGCACGGCCTCGGCGAGGTCTCCAAGGGCCGGGTGTTCCCGAAGTTCAGGGCCGACCTGCTCGAGTGCGCGGTGGTCGCCCGGCGCATGCGCGAGGGCGAGATCGAGGAGACGGTGATCCCCCGCAACCCGCTCGACGTGCTCGCCCAGCACCTGGTCTCGATGGCCGCCCTCGACGAGTGGGAGGTGGACGAGGTCGAGCGCGTGGTCACCTCGACCGAGTCCTTCCGCGACCTGTCCCGCGAGCAGCTCGAGAACGTCCTCGACATGCTCGACGGGCGCTACCCGTCGGACCGCTTCGCCGAGCTGCGTCCGCGGATCGTCTGGGACCGCACCGAGGGGACGATCCACGGTCGCAAGGGGGCGCGCCAGCTGGTCGTCACCAATGCCGGCACGATCCCTGACCGCGGCCTCTACGGCGTGCACCTTCCCGACGGCCGCCGGGTCGGGGAGCTCGACGAGGAGATGGTCTACGAGGCGCGCCCCGGCCAGACGTTCCTGCTCGGCGCTTCGACCTGGAGGATCGAGGACATCACCCGCGACCGGGTCATAGTCACTCCGGCCCCGGGCGTCCCGGGGGCGGTGCCCTTCTGGCGCGGCGACGGCATCGGCCGGCCCGCCGATCTCGGGCGGGCGATCGGAGCCTTCGCCCGCGAGGCCGTCACCAAGCAGCCCGAGGAGCTGGCCGAGGAATACGACCTCGACCGCCGCGCGGCCGAGAACCTCGTCGCCTATCTGCAGGAGCAGCAGGCGGCGACAAGGGTCGTCCCCTCCGACGAGACGATCGTCGTCGAGCGGTTCCGCGACGAGATCGGCGACTGGCGCGTCTGCGTGCTTTCGCCCTTCGGCGGCCGTGTCCACGCCGCCTGGGGGCTGGCGCTCGCCCAGAAGATCCGCGCCGAGCGCGACCTCGAGGCGGACGCGATCTGGTCCGACGACGGGATCGTCGTCCACCTCCCCGACGCCGACGAGGCGCCCCCGGCCGACCTCGTCATGATCGAGCCCGACGAGCTCGAGGACCTGATCGTCGCCGAGCTTTCCGGCTCGGCGCTGTTCGGCGCCCGCTTCCGCGAGAACGCGGCCCGCTCGCTGCTGATCCCGCGGGCATATCCGGGGAAGCGCACGCCGCTCTGGCAGCAGCGGCTCAAGTCGCAAAGCCTGCTCGAGGTCGCCCGCGACTTCCCCCGCTTCCCGGTGATCCTCGAGACCTACCGCGAGTGCCTGCGGGACGTCTTCGACCTGCCGGCGCTCGACGACCTGTTGCGCAGGCTGCATTCCCGCCGCCTCACCCTGGTCGAGGTCGAGACCCAGACCGCCTCGCCGTTCGCGTCGTCGCTCCTCTTCGACTACGTCGCCACCTACATGTACGAGGGGGACACGCCGAACGCCGAGCGGCGCGCCGCCGCGCTCGCCCTCGACCGGGACCTGCTGCGCGAGTTGCTCGGACAGGAGGAGCTGCGCGAGCTGATCGACCCGGAGGCGCTGGAGGAGGTCGAGGCGCAGCTCCAGCATCGCACCGAGGCGGGCCGCGCCCGCGACCGCGACGCCCTCCAGCAGGTCCTCCGCAACGTCGGCGACATGACCGTGGACGAGGCCTCCGAGCGGGTCGAGGAGGGCTACTCGGCAGATTCGATGCTGGAGAAGCTCGAGGCCGAGCGCCGCGCCGCACGGGTGCGCGTCAACGGCGAGGAGCGCTGGATCGCCTCCGAGGACGCCGGCCTCTTCCGCGACGCGCTCGGCGTTCCTCCGCCGCCCGGCCTTCCCGACACCTTCCTCGAGGACCGCGAGGACGCGCTCGGGGATCTCGTGCGCCGCTACGCCCGCACCCACGGCCCCTTCCCGACCGCCCAGCTCGCGTCGCGCTACGGCGTCGATCCGACCGCGGCGCTGCGCGAGCTCGAGCGGGCGGGGACGCTGGTCAGGGGCGAGCTGCTCCCGGGAGGCACCGAACGCGAATGGTGCGACGCGGAGGTCCTCCGCCGCATCCGCCGCGCCAGCCTCGCCCACCTCCGCCGCGAGGTCGAGCCCGCCGACCGCCGCCAGCTTGCCCGCTTCCTGCCCGGCTGGCAGAACGTCGACGCCTACCGCGCCGCCGGAGCGGGGCGCGATCGCCTGCGCGAGGCGCTGGTCCCGCTTCAGGGCGTGACCCTGACGCCCAAGGTCTGGGAGCAGGACGTGCTGCCCCGCCGCCTCGGGGCCTATCGCCCCGCCTGGCTCGACGAGCTCTGCACGAGCGGCGAGATCGTCTGGATCGGCGCGGGGGCCCTCGGGCGCAACGACGGGCGCGTCGCCCTCTACTTCCGCGAGGACGTCCGCCTCGCGGGCCCGCCGCCGAGCAACGCCAAGCTCGACGCTGCGGAGGGCGGGGTCCACGATGCGATCCGGGAGCGGCTCGCGCTCGGTCCGAGCTTCTGGCTCGACCTCGTCGCCGAGCTCGACTTCAGCCGCGAGGAGCTGCACACGGCGCTCTGGGACCTGGCCTGGGGGGGCGAGGTGACCAATGACGCCTTTGCGCCCCTGCGGGCGCCCCGGCTGCGCGCCGTCACCTCCGCGGAGCGCAGCGGCCGCCGGTTCTCGCGCCGCCGCCCGGCGGCGGGGGCGGCGGTCCAGGGCCGCTGGTCGCTGACAGGGCCGCTGTTCGAAGGGGCGCCGGCGGCCGGCCCGCGCCTGCGCGCCCAGGCGGAGCTGATGCTGGAGCGCTACGGGATCGTGACCCGGGAGACGGTGCTCGCAGAGGGGGTTCCCGGGGGGTTCTCGACCCTCTACGCGGAGCTGGGCAACCTGGAGCTGCTGGGCACGGCGCGCCGCGGCTACTTCGTCGAGGGCCTGGGGGGCGCCCAGTTCGCGCTCCCCGGTGCGGTCGAGCGCCTGCGCTCGCTCCCGGTCGAGACAGGCTCCTACCTCGTGCTAGCGGCCACCGACCCTGCGCAGCCGTACGGCGCCTCGCTCTCCTGGCCGAAGCTGGAGGGGGGCCGCCGGCCCGCCCGCGCCCCCGGCGCGCACCTGCTGATGCGCGACGGCGAGCCGCTGATCTACGTCGAGCGCGGCGGACGCGGCATCCTGCGGCTCGGGCCCGAGGCCGGCCCAATGGAGGGAGCGGCGCTCGCCGAGGCGATGACCGCGCTCGCCGAGGCGGTGGCGGAGGGGAAGCTTCCCAAGCTCGGGATCGAGAAGGTCGACGGCGAGCCGGTGATCGGCTCCGGGCACGAGGAGGCCCTGCTCGCCGCCGGTTTCAGCCGCGGCCCGCGCAAGCTGACCGCCTCGGCCTGACGCCTCTCCCGTAGCTTTTCCGGGATGGCCGAGGGCGACACCATCCTGCGCGCGGCGCGGCGGATCGACGCGGCGCTCTCGGGCGCCGAGGTGAGCGCCGGGGCGCCCAACCCGCGCGGTCGCCTCGCCGGCATCCGGCAGCTCGACGGCTTGGTCATGGTCGGAGCGAGTTCGCACGGCAAGCACCTGCTGCTCGACTTCGGCGAGCTGGTCCTCCACAGCCATCTCGGCATCAGCGGCTCCTGGCACGTCTACGGGCGGGGAGACAGCTGGCGCAAGCCCTCGCGGTCGGCCTGGGCGGTGCTGCGCTCCGAACGCGCCGAGGCCGTGCAGTTCGGCGGTCCGACGCTGAGGGTCCTGCGGGCCGACCAGGTCCGCCGCGACCCGACCCTCGCGCGGCTCGGCCCGGACATCCTCGCCCCCGGTTTCACGGTCGAGGCGGGCGTCGAGTCGCTGCGCCGGGCCCATCCCTCCCGCCAGGTCGGCGATGTCCTCCTCGACCAGGGGCTGCTGGCCGGTGTCGGCAACATCTTCAAGAGCGAGGGCTGTTTCGCCGCCCGCCTCGATCCCTGGCGAAGGCTGCGGGGAGTCGACGACGCCGAGCTGGGCGCGGCGGTCGGCGCGATCCAAGAGCTGATGGATGCCGCCGTGCGCGACGGCCGGCACCCCCACCGCGTTTACCGGCGGGTCGGCGAGCCGTGCCCGGTGTGCCGTACGCCGATCCGGTCCCACGGCCAGGGGGACGCCAATCGCACCACCTACTGGTGTCCCCGCTGCCAGGCGAGTCCCGAGCCGACGGCGCCGGAGATCGGCCTGCACGGGGGGCCGGGAAGCCATGCGCCGCCGGGTCGGGAATAATCCCTGAAGTGGTGGTAGCCGAGGAGAGCGCCGTTCAGCTTCTCAGGCGTGTACCGCTCTTCGCCGAGTTGGACGGATCCGAGCTGGAGCGATTCTCGAGGGTCGCGGTGCCCCGCGCCTTCCCCGGGGGCACGCGCGTGTTCCACGAGGGCGACCATTCGGACGCCTGCTACATCGTCCGGTCAGGGAACTTCCGCGTCACCCGAGAGCATTCCGACGGCCGGGCGATCACCCTCGCCAACCTCGGTCCCGGCGACATCTTCGGCGAGCTAGCGATGCTCGACGGCGAGGTCCGTTCGGCCAGTGTCGAGGCTCTCGGCGACGGCGAGCTGTTGGCGCTGCCCGCCGGCGACGTGCGCGCGCTGCTCGCCCGCCATCCCGACATCACCGTGAAGCTGGTCGCGGCGCTCACCCGCCGACTGCGGCTCGCCAACGAGCGGATCTCGCGCCAGTCCTTCCAGACCGTGCCGAGCAGGGTCGCCGGCGTGCTGTCGCAGCTGATCGCCGAGGAGGCGCCGCTCGGCCCGGGCGAAGGGGTGACGATCCGGATGAACCAGATCGACCTCGCCCAGCTGGCGGGCACTTCGAGGGAGAGTGTCAGCCGTTTCCTCGCCGAGCTGGAGCGGGCGGGAGTGGTCCGCTGCGGCCGCGGCCGGGTGACGGTCCTGGAGCCGCCGAAGCTTCGCAACTACATCTTCTGACCGGCGTCCCGGACTACGCGAAGCGCCGCTCGCGGATGGTCGAGGGCCAGCTGCGCCGGCGCGGGATCACCGACGAGCGGGTGCTGGAGGCGATGGGCGAGGTCCCCCGCGAGCGCTTCGCCGGACCCGGCAACGAGCGCCGCGCGTACTCCGACTGCGCCCTGCCGATCGGCGCCGGGCAGACCATCTCCCAGCCGTGGATCGTCGCCGCGATCTGCCAGGCCCTGCGCCTCGGCGGCGACGAGCGCGTGCTCGAGGTCGGCACCGGCTCCGGCTACTCGGCCGCGGTGCTTGCCCGGCTCGCCGCCTCGGTGGTGACGATCGAGCGCCACGAGGAGCTCGCCGACTTCGCCCGCCAGGCGCTCACCGAGCTCGGGCAGGAGCGGGTGGAGGTCGTCGTCGGCGACGGCAGCCTGGGCCTAGCGGACCGGGCGCCCTTCGACGCGATCGCGGTCCATGCCACAGCTCCGGCTCCGCCGCGAACGCTGCTCCACCAGCTTGCCGACGGCGGGCGGCTGGTGGTCCCGGTCGCCGCTGACGGCGCCGACATGCTGACGGTCTACCGGCGCGACGGTGAGCGGTTCGAACCCGAGGTGGTCGGGCCCTGCCGGTTCGTGCCGCTGATCGGCGAGGAGGGGTTCAGCACCCCGTAGCCGGCGGGTCGCGGCGGTCGCGGGTCCCGGCAGAAGAGGTCTCCGCCCATGCCTCCACATCATCGCCGAGGCGGGGTCTACTGGTGCTCGGCGTCGCGACCGGGGCCGCCGTTGAGGCGGTCCGAGCCGGCGCCGCCGATCAGGCGGTCGGGGCCGCCGCGCCCGAAGAGAGCGTCGTTGCCGCCGCGGCCGAGCAGCGAGTTCGCCGAGCCGTCCCCGTAGAGGGTGTCGGAGCCGGCAGAGCCCTCGAGCTGCTCGACGGAGTGTTCGATCCGCCCGGGGCTGCAGCTGCCGCCGCCGCGGCTGACGCTGCCGCCGATCTCAGCCGTGACGCCGGGGCTGAAGCGGGCGAATGAGGCGTTGTCCTGGCCCTTGCCACCGTCGAAGATGTCGCCGTCGCAGGGATCGCCGCCGACCAGGAGGTCCGACCCGGGGCCGCCGATCAGGGTGGCGCGCCCGCTCTGCACCGGGACGTGGAGGTCGGTGCGCGCGCCCACCAGCCCGTCGTTGCCGGCGCCGCCCTCGAGCCGGTCTGGGTCGTTGTCGTCTCCCGCCTCGATGATGTCGTTACCGCGTCCGCCGCGGAGCTCGTCGCTGCCCGGCCCGCCGTCGATCCTGGTCTGGATGTAGCCGGGCACGCTGTTGGCGATCGAGATCCGGTCGTTGCCGCCGTCGCTGTCGACGAGGATGAAACGGACGTCGGCCGCGCAGAGCGCACCGCTCGCACCGAGCACCTGGTCGATCGTCTGGCAGCCGTTGACGTTGGAGCGGCTGATCGGAAGGCTCGAGTCGGTGACGAAGATCGATCCGTTGCCGTAGCGAGAGCGAGATGTCGTTGGCGGCGGACCCGCCGCGGACGGTGAGGGTGGCCGTTCCGTCGATGCTGCGGTTGCGGACGATCACCGTGCCGGTGCCGCCGCCGCTGGCAGGCCGCGCCGCAGGCGTCCTCGAGCTGGGCCTGGCGGCAGGCGGCGCCGTCGGGGCCGCCGTAGAGCTGGTCGGCTCCGCCGCGCCCGTCGAGCTCGTCGTAGCCGGCGCCGCCGTCGATCCGGTTGGGGCCCGCGTCGCCGCGGAGCGTGTCCCCGTAGGCGGAGCCGATCAGGTCCTCGACCCCACCGACGATCTGGTCGCGACCGTCGCCGCTGGCGTAGCCCTGGGCGATGTCGGCCTCGACGCCCTCAGAGGCCGTGGCGAAGGATGCGATGTCCTCGCTCCCCGGTCCGCCGTCGAGGCGGTCGAAGCCGAGGTCGCCGCGGACGATGTCGTGGTCGCCGGCGCCGCCGTCGACCTTGTCGGTGCCGAGGTTGCCGATGACGAGGTCGCGGCCGCCGCCGCCCTTGACGGTCGTCGTCCCCAAGGCCGCCGTCGACGACGTCGTTGCCGGCCGCCGCCCGAGACCGGGTCGTTGCCGCGGTCGCCGGAGATCCTGTCGTCGCCGCCGCCGCCCTCGAGCAGCCGCTCGGTGCCGCGGCCGCCGAGGAGGACGTCGTCGCCGGCGTCGCCGCTCGAGCGAGTCCGGGCCGCGGGCGCCGACGATCCGGTCGGAGCCGCCGCCGCCGTAGAGGCGGTCCGGGCCCTTGCCGCCGTCGAGGCGGTCCTTGCCGCCGCCGCCGTAGAGGCCGTCGCCGCCCTTGTCGCCGATCAGCCGGTCGCGGCCGCCGCCGCCGTCGAGACGGTCGGAGCCCGTCTGGCCGAGGAGGACGTCATCGCCGCCGCCGCCGCGAAGGTCGTCGTAGCCCTTGCCGCCGCGCAGACGGTCGTCTCCGGGGCCGCCGCAGATCGTGTCGTTGCCGTTGCGCCCGCCGCTGATCCGGTCGTTGCCGCCGCCGCCGTAGATCACGTCGCTGGCGCCGCGGCCGACAATCACGTCGTTGCCGGGGGTGCCGACGATCGTCGCCCGCTTGCCGCCGCACTGGGGTGCGGCGAGGCTGGGAGCCGCGGCCGCGAGCAGCAGGACGGCGGCCGCGATTGCGGCAAGCAGAAGTCGGTTGAGGTTCGCGGCGGCGTTCATGAGGTCGCGGACGCGAGCCGGCGGGCTCGCCCATGACGCCTATCGGCGCCTGGGCACGCACGCCCCAGGCAATTCGGACATTCGTCCGCCCAGTACGGGGGAGGCGGGCGCGGGCCGGCGCTTTGCGCACGGTCGTGGTTCAGATACGCTCGCCGCGATGAAGGGCGGGACCTACGTGCTCAACTTCTACTCGGCTGTCTTCATCGACCAGCTCAAGCGCGGCCGCAAGACCGCCACGATCCGGCTCGGCGACAAGAGCGAGCAAGTACGAGCGCGGCCAGGTGGTCTGGGTGACCGTCGGCTTCCGCCACAGCCCGCGCGAGAAGATCTTCGACGCCGGTGATCGACGACGTCGAGGTGAAGCGGGTCGGCGAGCTCTCGCCGCGCGACATCGAGCACGACAACCCGGAGTTCCGCCGCCTCGACGAGACGGTCAACTTCCTCGAGCAGATCTACGGCCGCGAGGTCTCGACCGAGGACCTCGTCACGGTGATCCGCTTCTCCCAGATCGCCGAGTCGGCCCGGTCACCACTTCGGCAACGGCGAGACGCCCTCCCGCAACTAGATCGCCCGCGCTCTGCGAGAGCGTGGCCGCTACGCTTCCTGACCACCTGGCTGCTCACTCCCCGCGGGAGCCGGTGTTCGGACGCGATCTTCGACCAGGAGCGCTGGCCGGAGCTGGTGGCGGGGGGTCGAGGAGGCGGAGGAGCTCCGGCCCGGCGACGAGGATCCGGGGTCGGCACGGTCTCGCGGCTGGTCTGGCGCAGCCGCCTGCCCTACCGGATCGAGTTCGAGGTGACGACGAGGCGGGTCGAGCGGCCGCACCTGATGGAGGGCCACGCGGTCGGCGAGCTGACCGGCACCGGACGCTGGCGCCTCTTCGAGCAGGGCGGGGTCACGGCCGTGGTCTACGAGTGGAACGTCGCGACGACGAAGGCCTGGATGAACGCTGCTCGGCGCCGGTCGCGCGTCCCGTCTTCGAGTGGAACCACGACTGGGTGATGGCCGCGGCGGCGAGGGCATGGCGCGGCTGCTCGGCTGCCGGCTGCTCTGCTCGGGCTGAGGCCGCTGGGCCGCTCGCTGACTGTGGTTCAGGGTTGCTATCTTGGCGGCGTCTGGCACTCCTCCGTGCAGAGTGCCAAGCCGCCTTTCAAGAGGCCAGTCGAAACGAACTTCGAAGCTGAGACAACGGAGGTAACCGGATGAAGCTGAAGCCCCTCGGGGACCGGCTGATCGTCAAGCCGATCGATGAGGAGGAGACGACCGCGAGCGGCATCGTCCTTCCCGACACCGCCAAGGAGAAGCCCCAGAAGGGCACGGTCGTCGCCGTCGGCGAGGGCAGAGTGGGACGAGGACGGGGAGAAGCGCATTCCCGCTCGACGTCTCCGAGGGCGACGAGGTCCTCTACTCCAAGTACGGCGGGACGGAGATCACGGTCGAGGACGACGAGCTGCTCGTGCTGCGCGAGTCGGACGTCCTCGCCAAGGTCGAGTAGGCTCCGACCCACGACACGACACGAAGAGAACTCTTAGGAGGAACTGAACCAGATGGCTCACAAGGAGCTGAAGTACAGAGAGGAGGCGCGGGGCGCCCTGCAGGACGGGGTCGACGCAGTCGCCGACGCGGTCAAGGTCACCCTCGGGCCGAAGGGCCGCTACGTCGTGCTCGACAAGAAGTTCGGCGCGCCGACCATCACCAACGACGGCGTCACGATCGCGCGTGAGATCGAGGTCGAGGACGTCTTCGAGAACCAGGGCGCGCAGCTCGTCCGCGAGGTCGCCACCGCGACCAACGACGTCGCCGGCGACGGCACCACCGACCGCGACCCTGCTGGCCCAGATCATCGTCCGCCAGGGGCTGAAGAACGTCGCCGCCGGCGCCAACCCGCTGGCCCTGCGGCGCGGCATCGAGGAGGCCGTCGACCAGGTCGTCGATAACCTGCGCGAGAAGCAGTCGACGCGAGGTCTCCGGCAAGGAGGAGATCGCCCGTGTCGCGACGATCTCCGCCGGTGACGAGGAGATCGGCAACGTGATCGCGGACGCGATCGAGAAGGTCGGCAAGGACGGCGTGGTCAACGTCGAGGAGGGCCAGACCTTCGGCATGGAGCTCGAGTTCACCGAGGGCATGCAGTTCGACAAGGGCTACATCTCGCCCTACATGGTCACCGACCAGGACCGCATGGAGGCGGTGCTCGACGAGCCCTACATCCTGATCGCCAACCAGAAGATCGGCTCGGTCCGGGACCTGCTGCCGGTGCTGGAGCAGGTGATGCAGAGCGGCCGGCCGCTGCTGATCGTCGCCGAGGACGTCGAGGGCGAGGCCCTCGCGACGCTCGTCGTCAACAAGCTCCGCGGCACCTTCACCAGCGTCGCGGTCAAGGCGCCGGGCTTCGGCGACCGCCGCAAGCGCATGCTCGAGGACATCGCGATCCTCACCGGCGGCGAGGTGATCACCGAGGAGATGGGCCTGAAGCTGGAGAACACCCGCTCGACCAGCTCGGCTAGGCCCGTCGCGTCGTCGTCTCCAAGGACACGACGACGATCATCGACGGCGGCGGCGACGCCGAGGCGATCAAGGGCCGGATCAAGCAGATCAAGCAGGAGATCGAGAACACCGACTCCGACTTCGATCGGGAGAAGCTCCAGGAGCGTCTCGCCAAGCTCGCCGGCGGCGTCGCGGTGGTCAAGGTCGGCGCCGCGACCGAGACCGAGATGAAGGAGAAGAAGCACCGCGTCGAGGACGCCCTGCAGGCGACCCGGGCGGCGCTCGAGGAGGGTGTCGTCCCGGGTGGCGGCGTCGCGCTGCTGAACGCCCAGGAGGCGATCGACGCTCGACGCCTTCGACGAGCCCGACGAGGAGACCGGCGGGCGGATCATCCACCGCGCGCTCGAGGAGCCGCTCCGCCAGATCGCGGAGAACTCCGGCCTCGAGGGCTCGGTCGTGGTCAACAAGGTGCGCGAGCTGAAGGCCGGCGAAGGCCTCAACGCCGCCAACGGCGAGTACGGCGACCTGATCAAGGCCGGCGTCATCGACCCGACCATGGTCACGCGCTCTGCGCTGCAGAACGCCGCCTCGATCGCCAAGAACATCCTCACCACCGAGGCGATCGTCGCCGAGCCGCCGGAGAAGGAGGGCGCGGAATGCCCGCCGGCATGCCGGACATGGGCGGCATGATGTAGTCGAGCTCGCCGCGCGGCTAGGCTGCGTTCAACAGGCGAGTGCCCGCTCTGCGGGCGACTTCCGAAGAGGCCCGGGCCCAGCCCGGGCCTCTTTGCGTCCGGGCCCCCCAGGTCGAGTGTGCAGCAGAGGTGGCTCGCGGGGCCGCAAATGCACACTCGGCGGCGGTTTGGGTGGGGTCGGCCGAGCGGGCCGGAGTGGCTGACCGCGGATGTGGCGCCGGCTCCGCCCTCCAGTCTGCGCGCGCAACCCGGTCTGGCTTGGTCGCGTGCGCCGGCGCGTAGGCGGGGAAGCGGACCTGGTCGAGGCGGCGGCGGAGGGCCCTGGTCGAGTCCGGGTAGAGGCCGAGCCGGTAGTCGTTGCCCGATTCGCCGAAGCCGCGGTAGTAGACCAGCATCCGCACCCGCGAGCGCCTGTAGGCCCAGTGCGAAGATGCGGCGCACGAACCGCGGGCTGTCATAGCCGCTGACGGCGAACTCGGTGAGGGCGAAGGGCTTGTCGTTCCAGCGGCGGCCGCGGAAGAAGTGCTCGAGGTCGCGCCAGTGCGGGATACTCGGAGTAGAAGTCGGTGCCCACCCAGTCGACCCAGCGCTCCCCGGGCCAGTAGTTGAGCGGCCGGCTGGCCGGCGAGCGCGGCGAGCCGGCGGGCAGCGGGCTCCAGACGCTCGCCACCGGGGCCGGGGCCAGCCGGCGCGGCTCGCTGCCGCCGCGGCGGTTGAGCGCCGGGACGCCGGCCGCCCGCAGGCGCCGGTTCATCTGCTCGAGGGTGCCGCCGCCGCGGACGATGAGGACGATCCGGCGGAAGGCGCGCTTGTACCAGCTTGTAGGAATGGGAACCGCCGCGGCGCCCGCCCCCACAGTCGAGGCCCGCCCAGGCGTTGAGGCAGCGGTTCGGCTCGCCGAGCGGACGCAGGTAGATGCGGACGTCGTTCTTCGCGAGCACGTGATTGAGGCGCAGCAGGTAGTTGTCGCCGCGGCCCCGGGCGATCGCCTTCGGGGTGATCAGCTCCGCCAGCGTCTCGTCGTCCTGCGTCGAGATGTGCAGCATGGGCCGCACGTTGACGGCCTGCCAGCGGGGGAGGGCCTGCTTGAGGCTGTTCCCCCAGGGGTGGAACGTCTGCAGCACCGCCGGGTGCTTGTCGACGAAGCCCGCGAACTCCTTGAACTCGGCCACGGAGCCACGGTCCGACACCCCGAAGAAGGTGGTGGGAGGGGCCGGGACCAGCGTCTTCGGCGTGGCGGTGGGAACGAGGGCGAGCGCCAGCGCCGAAGACAGCGCCGCCACGAGCCAAAATCTTGTCGGGCGCTGTCGTTCGATCCCCATGAGGATCGCAATACTTGCGGCGGGGAGGCGTCGCGACCCGCCGTTTCGCAACACTTATCCCAGGCGGGGGCTAGCGGGAGAGCACGTCCGCCATCCGCCGCGGCTCGACCCCGAGCGCCTCGGCGTCGGCGGTGCCCCGCTCGGTGAGCATCGGCACCTCCATCAGCTCGGCCTCCTCCCAGGTCGCGAAGACCGCCTCGCCGAAGATGCGGCGGAGCGCGATCAGGCTGGAGCGGACCAGCGGCAGGGGCACGTGCACCAGCGGCCGCGGACGCCCCGCCGCCCGGCTCACCAGGTCGGACATGTCGTCGTAGCTGAGCACGTCCGGGCCCGCGAGGTCGTAGCGATCCTGCTTCGGCGCTTCGAGGTCGGCCACCACGCAGCGGGCCGTGTCCTGGGCCCAGATCGGCTGGAAGCGGGCGTCGCCCCGCCCGGAGACCGGCATCACCGGCAGGAAGGAGAAGCGGCGCAGAAGCGTGATCCAGGGGTCGGAGTGGTCGTAGACGATCGAGGGGGCGAAGATCGTCGTCTGCAGCGGCGAAGACTCGATCGCCTCCTCGGCCAGGGCCTTGGCGCGGAAGAACCGCGTCCGCTGCACCGGCGACGCGTTGAGGGCGCTGAAAAAGACGAAGCGCTCGACGCCGACGTGCTCGGCGGCCCGCAGCAGGCGCACGGTGGCGAGGCCGTTCAGTTCCTCGATCCGGTGTGGCGGCTGGTCGCGGATCGTCGCCGCCAGGTGGATCACGGTGTCGACGCCGCGCAGCGCCTGCCGCAGCCGGTAGGGATCGGAGAGCTCGCCGAGGTCGCCCATCGTGATCTGGACGTCCACCCGGCGCGGGCCGAGCCGGCGCGGCTCGCGCACCAGGCAGCGGACCTGGCGGCCGCTCTCGAGCAGCATCGGCAGGAGCTGCGACCCGATGCTCCCGGTTGCCCCGGTCAGCAGCAGCAAGGCGACCTCCCGCTCGCGTTAGGCAATCTCATGGTCTGCGTCCCAAGCCTATTGCCCGCCGTCGGAGGCGACCATTCGTCCCGCGGCTCCGTAGAATGCGCACTTCGCTTGACCGGGCCTCCCGGCGGGCAACGAGAAAGACTGAACCAGGAGAACGTCCCCCCATGACCTACGTCATCGCGGAACCATGCATCGGCGAGAAGGACAACTCGTGTGTCGAGGTCTGCCCGGTCGACTGCATCCACCCGACCCCCGACGAGGCCGACTACGACTCGCAGGAGCAGCTCTTCATCGACCCCGACGAGTGCATCGATTGCGACGCCTGCGTCGAGGCGTGCCCCGTGGACGCCTGCTTTGCCGAGGACCAGCTCCCCGACGAGTGGTCCAAGTACACCGAGATCAACGCCGAGTACTTCAAGAGCAAGGCCTAGCTCCGGGCCGGAATCGCTTCCGAAGGGCGGCTTGGTGGCCGCCCTTCGACGTTGAGGGCTACTTAGGCCGGGTAGGTGTGTTCTCAGCCGTAAGGAGGCGCGGGTCCCTAGCGCGCCCGCCTCGGTCCACACGCACTGTCAAGGAGGCAAGATGCGCAAGCTCATTTCCCGCAAGGTCGGCAGCGCCCACCTGATCGGCGTCGCCGCCCTGGTGCTGGCGCTGACCGGCACCTCGATCGCCCTGCCGGGCAGCAACACCGTCGGCTCCCGCGACATCAGGCCGAAGGCCGTCCACGGGAGCGACGTCGCCCTCAACACGCTCAACGGCCGTCAGATCAGGGAGAACAAGCTGGGCGCCGTGCCGAAGGCGCGCCGCGCCGCCAACGTCCATTGGGTCGTCGTCAACAACCCGGCGGGCCCGGCCAACGCCAGCGTGGCCCGCGCCAGCGCGCCGGCGCCGACGCTGGTCGAGGCGACGGCGGTCCAGGTCAATTGGGGATTCAACGTCGCCGGCTGTTCCTGGACGGTGACCCGCAGCAGCCCGGGCAACGCTGCCGAGCCGGCCGGTTTCGCCCAGGCGGACGGGCTGGACGGCAACCCGAACGTGGTCGAGGTCCGCACCCGCGACGCCGCCAACGGCGCCGGCGAGGACGGCAACTTCCACCTGCTGGTGGTCTGCTAGGCGGCCGGCCCGGACTGCACGACCGGGAGCTCGGTGCCGCTGACCGGCGGCGGCGCCGCGGCTGCCGGGACCGCCTGAAGCACCGGCAGCTCCTGCGGGGTCGTCGCGACGATCCCGCGGGCCGCCTGCCGGATCGCCTGTGAGGCGGGCGCGTCGGGCTCCTCGATCGAGAGCGGGGCGCCGGCGTCGGCGTGCTCCCGCAGCGCCTCGGAGAGCGGCACCTTGCCGAGCAGCGGGACGTCGAGGTCGTCGGCGAGGAGCTGGCCGCCCCCTTCGCCGAAGATCGTCAAGCGGCTGCC
The DNA here is from genome assembly GCA_963720015.1 of uncultured Actinomycetes bacterium. Classification (GTDB taxonomy): domain Bacteria; phylum Actinomycetota; class Thermoleophilia; order Solirubrobacterales; family 70-9; genus DATFPK01. Next base: position 588,396 of record CAVREA010000001.1, read on the forward strand.
GTCAGGCGCGGTGAATCCGGACATGTTCTCTATCACCCCGAGGACCTCGAGGTCCACCTTGCGCGCCATCTCGGCGGCGCGGCTGGCGACGCTCTGGGCGGCCGGCTGCGGCGTGGTGACGATCAGGAACTTGGCCTGCGGGAGCAGGGTGGCGAGGGTCATCGAGACGTCCCCGGTGCCCGGCGGCAGGTCGAGGAGGAGGTACTCGAGGTCTCCCCAGGCGACGTCCTCGAGGAACTGCTGGATCGCCTTGTGGAGCATCGGGCCGCGCCAGACGACTGCCGCGTTTTCCTCGACGAAGAAGCCGATCGACATCACCCGGACGCCGGACGGCGTTGTCAGCGGGATGATCTTCCGCTCTGCGTTTACCTCGGGCTTGCGGTTGACCCCGAGCATGCGGGGGATCGAGTACCCGTAGACGTCGGCGTCGAGCGCCCCGGTGGCGTGGCCCTCGGACTGGAGCGCCGCGGCCAGGTTGGCGGTCATCGTCGACTTGCCGACGCCGCCCTTGCCGGAGGCGACGCAGATCACGTTCTTGACCTGGGCGAGGGCGCCCTCGGGCAGGCCGCGGCGCCCGAGCACCTCCTGGAGGTTCTGCTTCTCGGAGTCGCTGAGAACGTCGAAGCCGACCTCGACGGCGGTGACGCCGTCGAGCTTGGCGACCTCCTGGGCGACGGCCTGCTGGAAGTGGTTGCGGATCGGGCAGCCCGGCGTTGTCAGCGAGACGACCACCTCGACCCTGCCGTCGTCGCGGATCTCGATCGAGCGGACCATGCCCAGGTCGACGATCGAACGGCGCAGCTCGGGGTCGATGACGGCGCGTAGGTTTCCGGTGATCTGCTCTTTGGTGGGAAGGCTCATCGGGCTTCGATCTTAGGGAGTCGGCGCGGGCGGCTGGGACATGGGGGGAGAGTTCGGCGCCGGTGGCTCCTTATCCCGGCCGATGAGGTCGAACGAAGGAGGAGCGATGAGCAAGGGCCGCGAGCGGAGGATCCGCCGCGCATGGATCGGTTTTGGAGTGGGGCTCGTCGTCCTGATGGCCCTGATGCCGGGGGCGGCGCGGGGCGCCAAGTACTCGGTCTCCCAATGCGGCTGGCACGTGGGGAATGACGCGGACTGGGGCGACTCGACCGGCGGAGCCAAGTTCCGTCCCGACAGCTGGTGCGTCGCGCCTCCGGGGGCCGACCCGTTCGACGGGGTCCACATGAAGAGCTTCACCAAGGAGGACGCCGGGACAGTGTCCGGCACCCGGTTCGCCCGCTGGCGCTGGGAGGCGCCGGCCCGGACCGGCATCACCGCCGTGCGCGGCACCTGGTGGCACGCACTCCACGACGGGTTCCAGCACCGGCTCGGCGCCGGCGACGGCGCCGGCGGTTTCGACGTCTTCGCGGCGGACGAGCAGACCGACACCGGCCCCAGCGCCTTCACCGCCGGCTTCGCCTCGCCGCGCCCGGCCTTCGAGAGCCGCCTCCTGTGCGCCCGCTCGGAGGATCGTCACTGCTCACTCGAGCCGGCCTCCTTCTCGGCGGTCCGCGCCCTGACCATCACCCTCGAGGACTCCGCGCCCCCGGGGGCGACGCTCAGCGGCGACGCGCTCGCGCCCGGCTGGCGCCGCGGCGACCTCTCGCTCGGCTACGCGGCGACCGACGCCGGCTCCGGGGTGCGGTTCTCGGAGACGCTCGTCGACGGCGCCCGGGTCGCGCTCACCGAGCATGCCTGCGCGAAGGAGATGATCTCCGGCGAGTGGCGGGCGACGAAGATGCGTCCCTGCGAGCTCGCCCGCGCCGGTTCGCACCGGATCGCGACGGCGTCGTTCGGCGACGGGCCGCACCAGCTCAGCCATTGCGTCGAGGACTTCGCCGGGGCCAGGGCCTGCGGGCCCGATCGGCTCCTGCTCGTGGACAACACCGCGCCGGCCGCGCCGCGCGCCCTCGCGCTCTCCGGCGGCGAGGGCTGGCGGCCCGAGAACGGATTCGACGTCAGCTGGGTCAACCCCGAGCAGGGCGCGGCGTCGCCCATCGCCGGGGCCTCATACCGCGTCACCGGCCCCGGCTACGACTCGGGGGTCCTGTTCTCACCCGGGCGCGGCCTCAACGCCCTGCTCGACCTCCGGGTTCCCACGGCGGGCGAGTATGCACTCACGGTCTGGCTGCGCGACGAGGCCGGCAACGAGAACCCGGCCGCCGCCTCGACCGCGGGCCTGCGCTTCGACGACCGGGCGCCCGAGGTCCATTTCCTCGGGCGCGAGCGGGGCAGGCCGGAGCTGCTGCGGGCCAGTGTTCACGACGCCCACTCGGGCCCGGCCAAGGGGACCATCTACTTCCGCGGGCCGCGCTCACGAGGCTGGGTCGAGCTGCCGACCGCTCTGCGCCGCGAAGACACGGTCTCCGGCGCCGGGCGGGACGGCGAGCTCGTGGCCCATTTCCCCTCCGACCGGGTCGCTCCCGGCGTCTACCGCCTGCGAGCCGAGGTCTCGGATGCAGCGGGCAACGTCGCGGGCAGCTCCCGCTACGGGAGCGGGCGCGAGGCGATCGTCAAGGCGCCGCTCAAGCGGCGCACGCGGCTCACCGCGCTGCTCGAGGCCGCCGGGCGCAGCGGCAGGGTGGTCACCGCGCCGTTCGGCTCGCGCGCGTTCGTCTCGGGACGCCTGATCTCCGCAGCCGGCGCCGGCCTTGCCGGGCGGGAACTGCGGGTTCAGATCCGCAACGCCCGCGGCTCCTTCGCCGGGCCGGCGCAGCGCACCATTCGCACCGGTGCCCGCGGCAGGTTCCGGCTGGCGCTCGGGCGGGGCCCGTCGCGCGGCATCCGGGTGCGGTTCGCCGGCACGGCGCGGCTCGGCGCCTCGCGCAGCACGCCGCTGCGCCTCCGCGTCCGCGCCACCGCCGCATTCCGCGCCGCGCCGCGGGCGCTGCGCACCGGTGACTCGCTGCGGATGAGCGGCACCGTGCGCCTGCGCGGAGCGGCCGTCCCCCGGCGCGGCAAGCTCGTCGCGATCCAGTACTTCGAGACCGGCGCGCACCGCTGGCGCCCGGTGATCGTCACCCGCACCGACCGCGCCGGGCGCTTCCGTACCCGCTACCGCTTCCGCTACGTGACCGGGACCGCGCGGATCCGCTTGCGGGCGGCCGTGATCGCGGAGCACGACTGGCCCTACGCGCCGGGGGCCTCGCGGCCGGTCCTGGTCAGGGTGCGGGGCTAGGCCGTCAGCGCGCCAGCGGCCGCGGCGGCCGCGGCGCCATCGGCGGGAAGCGCCGCGAGCGGAGCGCCCGCTTGAGCGCGGACTCGCTGCGGGGGTGGCCCTGGATCCGGAACGGGTTGCTACCGCCGAAGTCCTGGTAGTAGACGAGCATCTTCGTCTTGCGGTGGGTGCGGACCCAGCGGACGAGGCGTCTGACGAAGGCCGGGTCGTCCTCGCCCCAGACCCCGAACTCGGTGATCGCGAACGGCTTGCGACGCGCGTAGGCGCGATAGAACCGCCGCAGGGCGCCGAAGTCGGTGTAGCGCGAGTAGATGTCGGTGGCGACCCAGTCGACGTAGCGGAATCCCGGGAAGTACTTGGCCGGGGCGTTGGCGCCGGTCGCCGGGGCGCCGCCGGGGAGCGGGCTCCAGATCACCGAGACCGGGGCCTTCGGCAGCCGCCGCGGCTCGCGGCCGCCGCGGCGGCGGAGCGGGGGCATCCCGAGCCTGCGCAGCTTGCGGTTCATCGCGCCGCGTCTGCGGCCCCCGTGGAGAAGCAGGTACATCCGGCGGAAGGCGAGCCGGTACCACTTTGTGCGGTGGTCGGCACCGTTGGTGGAGCCGTCGCAGCGGACCGCCGTGTAGGGGTTGAGGCAGCGGTTCGGCTCGCCGAGGGGTCGGATATAGGCGGGGAAGCGGGCCTGGGCGAAGCGGCGATTGAGACGGAGCAGGTAGTTGTCGCCGCGGCCGCGGGCGATCTCCTTCGGCGTGATCAGCTCGTGGCGGTCGGCGCCGGCGGCGGTGGAGATGTGGAGGATGGGCCGGGCGCGCAGGGCCCGCCAGCGCGGAATCGCCTGGTTCAGCGAGTTGCCGTATGGGTGATAGGTCTCGATCACCGGCGGGTGCTTGCCGATGGCGCGCTCGAACGACCGGAACCCTCCCTCCTCGCCGGTGTCCGTGACGCCGAAGAAGACGCCCTTCCCGGGCGGCGCGTTGGCGGCCGTCGCCGCGCCGGCGTCGGAGGCGCCGAGCAGAAGGACGGCGCCGGCGGCCGCCAGGATCGCGCTGACCACGCGGCTCTCGCTGCGGGCACGGTCCCGGCTCTGGCGAAGCGGGCTCATCTCGTCCCCATCGGAAACGCCCCGCGCCGGATCGAGGCCGCGGTGGCCTAAGTCCTGAGTTCTCGGTAGCCGGGGGATCGAGTCCCGCCTCGCTAGGGTGAGCCCATGTCACAGGCCACGTTTCACACCAATGCAGGGGCCGTCACCGTCGAGCTGTTCGACGAGGACGCGCCGAAGACCGTCGAGAACTTCCGCAAGCTTGCGTCGGACGGGTTCTACGACGGGCTGATCTTCCACCGCATCATCCCCGACTTCATGATCCAGGGCGGGTGCCCGGAGGGCACCGGCCGCGGCGGGCCCGGCTACACGTTCGAGGACGAGTTCAACCAGCACAAGGTGGAGCGGGGGGCTTTGGCGATGGCCAACGCCGGGCCCAACACCAACGGCTCGCAGTTCTTCATCGTCACCACCGAGGCGGCGCCCTGGCTCGACGGCAAGCACACCGTCTTCGGCCGGGTCACGGACGGAATGGACTCGGTCGACGCGATCGAGGGCACCGAAACGGACGGCCAGGACCGCCCGGTCGAGCCGCAGCTGATCGAGAGGATCGAGCTGAGCTGAGCGCCGCCCAGGCGCTCAGAGCGGAAGCTTCGAGCGGGCGTTCTGGCCGGTCGAGTGGCTCTTGCTCGCAGCCTTGCGCGACTTGCCGAAGGACTTGCTGAAGAGGCGTCCGATCGGCCCGGGCGCCTTGCCTCCCGCCCGCTGGCCGAGCGCCAGGCCCTTGTCGCTGCCGCGGTGGGCATGGTTGGAAAGGCGCGGCACTAGAAAGCCGAGCACGAGCAGCAGGACGCAGAGTCCGACGACGACAGCGATGGTCACTTCAGCTCCTCCTTGAGTTGACCCGGCTGAGCTACCCCGGCTCCGGCTGGGCGAAACTCCGCGTCTCAGGCGGCCAGCTCACCGACACCCGCCGCGAAGACCTCCGTGTGGAGGTCGACGTCGGCCTCGGTCGTCGCCGGCGAGAAGAGCGCCATGTTGTGGAAGGGGGTGAGGAGCACGCCCCGGTTGAGCGCGTAAAGGTGGAGGAATCGCTCCAGCTCGGGGTCGGACGCCGCGTGCGCCTCGGTCCCGTTGCGGGCGGGTGGGGACTGGAACCGGTACTCGGCCCGACAGCCGAGCTGGGTCACGTTCCAGGGGAGCCCATGGGCCGCGATCACGCCCTCGACCCCCTCGCGAAAGCGGGTCGCCAGCGGGATCGTCTGCTCGAAGGCCGCCTCGGTGAGGACGTGTTCGAGGGTCGCCCGGATCGCCGCCACCGAGAGCGCGTTGCCGGCGAGCGTTCCGCCGACTCCGCCCGTGTCCTCGTAATCGGCCTCCTCAACGGCGAGCATTCCATCCGCGACCGGCCCGCTCAGGCCGAGCGCCCCGGCGGGCACGCCGCTGCCGATCGCCTTTCCGATCGTGACCAGGTCGGGGTCGAGGCCCCAAGCGGCGGTGCAGCCCCCGGGCCCGGCCGAGAAGGTGTGGGTCTCGTCGATGATCAGCAGCGTCCCGGCGGAGCGGGTGAGCTCGCGCAACGCGTCGTGGTAGCCGGGCTCGGGCAGGACGATCCCCATGTTCGTCATCGCGGGCTCGGCCAGCACGCAGGCGATCTCGCCGCCGGCGAGGGCGGCCTCGAGCGCCGCCGGGTCGTTGAACTCGACGGCGACTGTGGTCTGCGCTGGGTCGACGGGCGGTCCGACGTTGCCCGCGCGCGACTGCGTGCCGTCCGGACCGGCGACGGCGAAGGACTCGTCGACGGTGCCGTGGTAGCAGTAGCTGAAGACCAGCACCTTGGGGCGGCCGGTCAGTTCGCGGCAGATCCGCAGCGCCGCCCGGTTCGCGTCGGTTGCGGTCAGGGTGAGGATCCAGCGCTCCGGCCCGAAGCGGCATGCCAGCTCCTCGCCCACCCAGGCCGCGTCCTCGGTCGGCAGCATCGTCGTGATCCCGCGCTCGAGCTGGCGCGCGACCGCCTCGGTCACGGCGGGCGGGCCGTGGCCGGGCATCGCGCCCGTGTCGCCGAGGCAGAGGTCTACGTAGGCGTGGCCGTCGACGTCGGTGATCCGGGCCCCCTGCGCCTCGGCCGCGAAGACCGGGAAGCCGCCGGCCCAGAGCATCATCCACGGCATCGGCACGCCGCCGAGCAGTGACCCGCGGGCGCGCTCGTAAAGCTCCTTCGAGCGGGGGTGACGCTCGACGAAGTCGGCCAGCTCGCGCACGAGCAGGCGGGCGAGCAGGTCACGATCGATCTCGGTCACGCTTGCCAGGATAAGCTCGGCGGGCGGTGGAGCAGAGGTTCGACCACGTCGTCGTCGGCGCCGGCTCGGCCGGTTGCGCGCTGGCGGCCAGGCTCAGCGAGGATCCCTCCAGCCGCGTCCTCCTGCTCGAGGCCGGCGGTCGGGATCGCTCCCCGAACATCAAGATCCCGGCGGCCTTCGCAAAGCAGTTCCGCACCAAGCTCGACTGGGACTACACGACCGGCCCGGAGCCCCACCTCGACGGCCGCGAGCTCTACGTTCCGCGCGGTCGCGGCCTCGGCGGCTCGAGCTCGATGAACGCGATGATGTACACGCGCGGGCGGCCGATCGATTTCGACTCATGGCGCGAGGCCGGCTGCGAGGGGTGGGGCTACGAGGACGTCCTGCCGCTGTTCATGCGGATGGAGAACAACGAGCGCGGCGCCTCCGAGTTCCACGGCACCGGCGGGCCGGTCAACGTCGCCGACGTGCGCGACCCGCGCGGCCTGACCCTCAGGTTCCTCGAGGCCGCGCAGAAGGCCGGGATCCCGGCCAACCCCGACATCAACTCGCCCGAGCAGGACGGCGTCATGCTCTCCCAGGTCTTCCAGCGCGCAGGCCGCCGCTGGAGCGCCGCCGACTCCTACCTGCGGCCGGCGGCAAAGCGGCCGAACCTCGTCGTCAAGACCGGCGTCCGGGTGGACAGCGTCGAGCTCGACGGGGCCCGCGCGGCGGGGGTGCGGTTGCGCGACCGCCGCGGGCGCGACGCGGTGGCAAGGGCGTCCCGCGAGGTGGTGCTCTGCGCGGGGGCGATCGGCAGCCCGCAGATCCTCATGCTCTCGGGGGTCGGGCCGGCGGATCACCTTCGCGAGCTGGGGATCACGAGCCGGGTCGACCTGCCGGGCGTCGGCGAGAACCTCCAGGACCACCCCTTCTTCACCCTCTGCTTCGAATCGAAGGTCGCCGAGGACCTGGCGGACGCGGAGAAGCCGAAGGCCCTGCTCCAATTCCTGCTCGCCCGCAAGGGGCCGCTGACCTCGAACGTCGGCGAGGCGATGGCCTTCATCCGCACCCGGGCCGGTCTGCCCGCCCCCGACGTCGAGCTGATCTTCGGCCCGGCCTACTACCACGACCACGGCTTCGACACCCACGACGGGCACGCGTTCTCCGTCGGCGTCGTCCTGATCGCGCCGCGCAGCCGCGGCCGCCTGCGCCTGCGCTCCGCCGACCCCGACGAGAAGCCGAGGCTGGTCGGCAACCACATGGGGGAGCCCGAGGATGCGGCGGCGCTGCTCGCGGGCTTCCGCAGGGCGCGTGAGGTCGCCGCCACCGAGCCCCTGGCCGGCATCGCCGGCGCGGAGCTCGTCCCCGGCCCTGCGGTCGAGACCGACGAGGACGTCGACGCCTTCCTCCGCCGCGAGCTCGAGCTCCTCTACCACCCGGCCGGCACCTGCCGCATGGGGACGGCCGATGACGCCGTCGTCGACCCCCACCTCCGCGTCCACGGAGTGGAGAACCTCCGCGTCGCCGACGCCTCAATCTTCCCCCTGATCCCCGGCGGACACATCCACGCCCCCACGATGATGGTCGCCGAACGAGCCGCCGACCTCATCCGCAGCGCCTAGCGGGCCCCACCCCGGAGAAGCCACGGGGTTTGGCGCCTTAAGCCTGCATGGAGGCGAAAAGGCGCCAAACCCCCCTGGATCGGGATGTCGGTCGGCTGGCAAACGCGCAGCACGGTGTCGTTTCTCTGACGCATCTCCGCGATCTCGGGCTTTCGGCAAGCGCGGTCAACGGCCGGGTCGCGGCTGGGCGACTGCACCCGATCCATCCCGGCGTCTATGCGGTCGGACACGCCGTGCTTCGGACGGAGGGCTATCTGATGGCCGCCGTTCTCGCCTGCGGACCGGGAGCGGTGCTATCGCATCGGTCCGCCGCACAGCTGTGGGGGTTGCGGTCGAACTCGCGAGCATCGATTGACGTCTCCTCGCCCCAGCGAACGGGACGAAAGCTGGCCGGGATCGACGCTCACAGCGGTGCCACGATCCGCACCGACGACGTCACTGAGGTCCGGCGCATACCCGTCACGTGTGTTGCCCGAACCCTGCTCGACCTCGCGGAGGTCGTCAACCGCCGAGGCCTGGAGAGAGCCTGCGACCAGGCAGAGGTCCTGCGTGTCTTCGACCTCGACGCCCTCAACGAGCTGCTCGCCCGTTCGCCCGGCCGTCGTGGCGCCGGCCGGCTCCGCCGCCTGCTCACGACCCACGAGGTCACCGACGAGCTACCGAGGAGGGAGCTGGAGGAGCGCTTCCTCGCCCTCTGCGCCGCCGCCGGTTTGCCCCGCCCGGCGGTCAACTCCTGGCTGACTCTCGAAGGAGAGGCGATCGAGGTCGACTTCCTATGGCGCGCCGAGCGGATCGCGGTCGAGACCGACGGCTGGGCGTTTCACCGCACCCGGCGCGCCTTCGAGGCGGACCGCCGGCGCAGCCAGCTCCTCCTCCGGGCCGGGTTTGAGCGGGAGCGCTTCACCTGGCACCAGGTGACTCATGAGAAGGGCCGGGTCGCAGCAACGGTGAGAGCCATGTTCGCGCGGCGACGGAGGGGGTGGGATTCGAACCCACGAGGCGCCTGACGACGCCTAACGGCTTTCAAGGCCGCCGCATTCAACCGCTCTGCCACCCCTCCGGGGGCAACTGGGCGGAGGGTAGTGTCAGCTCCGCCGCCTTGCTGGATAGGTTGCCGCGCATGGACATCACGACATACGAGTTCCTGCTCTTCGGCCACCTCCTCTTCGTCGTCACCTGGGTCGGCACCGATGTCGCGCTGCAGGTCCTGAGCCTGCGGATCCTGCGAGCCGGACCGCAGCGGTCGGCGGACTTCCTGGGCGACGTCGAGTGGCTCGGCACGCGGCTCCTGACCCCGTCGGCGCTGCTGGTCGTCATCTTCGGATTCGGCCTTGTCTCCGAGCTCAACTACAGCGTCGGCGATACGTGGATCTGGCTCGCTCTCCTGGCCTTCGTCGCCTCGTTCATCGCCGGCGCCGGCTTCCTCGGCCCGGAGTCGGGGCGGGTCGGCAAGCTGATCGAGGAGCGCGGCGCCGATGACGCCGAGGCGCAGAGCCGCATCCGCCGCATCCTGCTGGTCTCGAGGATCGAGCTGGTCATCCTGATCCTGGTCATCCTCGACATGGTGGTGAAGCCCGGGCTCTGAGCCGGGCGCCCGCCCCGGGGCGCGGCTAGTGTCTCGGGAGATGGCGGCGACGGCGAGCAGGACCTCCGCGGGCACCGCCCCGGAATGGCGTAACTGGGTCGGGGACCAGTCCTGCCGCCCTGCGGAGACGGTCGCCGTGCGCAGCCGCGACGAGCTTGCGGCCGCGGTCGCCAAGGCCGCCGGCGCGGGCAGCACGATCAGCATCCCCGGCTCCGGCCACTCGTTCACCGAGGCGGCGATGACCGCGGGCACGATGATCCGGATCGAGGCCCTCGACCGCCTGCTCGAGGCGGACACGCAGTCGGGGCTGGTCCGGGTCGAGGCCGGCATCGTCCTCGCCGACCTCAACGAGAAGCTCCACGGTCTCGGCCTGGCGATGCCGAACCTCGGCGACATCGACCGGCAGACCATCGCCGGCGCGATCTCGACCGCCACCCACGGAACCGGAGCCGCGCTGCAGAACATCAGCGCCGCCGTCGAGGGCGTCGAGATCGTCACCGCCGACGGCACGGTTCGCGATCTCACGCCCGACGCCGACGGGGACCTGCTTCGCGCGGCGCGCGTCGGCGTCGGCGCCCTCGGCGCGATCTCGGCGGTGACCCTGCGCACCGTGCCGGCCTTCGTCCTCCACCGGATCGACCAGCCCCGCCCCGTCGACGAGGTCCTCTCCACCTTCGCCGAGCTCGCCGGCGCCAACGACCACTTCGAGTTCTTCGTCTTCCCCTACACCGAGACCGCGCTGACCATCCGCCGCAACCGCACCGAGCGCCCGCCGAAGCCGCGCGGCCCGCTGCGCCGCTACCTCGGCGACGTCATTCTCGAGAACGGCGTCGGCGACCTGGCGCTGCGGCTGGCACGCCGCCGCCGCGCCTGGATCCCGCGGGTGACCCAGCTCGCGGCCCGGGTCATGTCGCAGGGCGAGCACCTCGACCGCAGCTACCGGATCTTCGCCAACCACCGCACGATCCGCTTCACCGAGATGGAGTACGCGCTCCCGCGCGAGCACGGCCCGGAGGCGGTCCGCCGCGTCCTCGACCTGATCCGCGCCGAGCGGATCGAGGTCGCGATGCCGATCGAGTGCCGCGTCGTCGCCGCCGACGACGCGCTGCTCAGCCCCTCGCACGAGCGCGAGACCACCTACGTGGCGGTCCACCAGTACAACGGCATGGAGTGGCGACCCTACTTCGAGGCGGTCGAGGAGATCATGAGCTCCTACGGCGGCCGTCCGCACTGGGGCAAGCGCCACTTCCAGACCGCCGCCTCCCTCGCCGAGCGCTACCCCCGCTGGGACGCCTTCCAGGCCGCACGCGACGAGCTCGATCCGGGCCGCGCCTTCAGCAACGAGTACGCAAGCCGCGTCCTCGGCCCCTAGCCGCGGGCAGCCCGGCTACCAGCGCACCGGCAGCGTCTTGAGCTGGTTGAGGAAGGGCGAGAGGGCCGGCTCCGGCTTGCCGGCGATCTCCATGCCGGGGAACCGCTTCAGCGTCTCCTCGAAGAGGATCTTCAGCTCGAGCCGCGCCAGCGCCGCGCCGAGGCAGAAGTGGCGGCCGCCGGCGCCGAACGCCTGGTGCTCGGGGTTGCGGAGGACGTCGAAGCGGTCGGGGTCCTCGTAGCAGTCCTCGTCGCGGTTGCTCGAGACGTACCACATGACCACCTTGTCGCCCTCCGTGACCGGCTGCCCGGCGATCTCGGTGTCCTCGGTGGCGGTGCGCCGGAAGTGGGCGAAGGCGGGGAACATCCGCAGGCACTCCTCGACCGCTCCCGGGATCAGCGACGGGTCGTCGGCCAGCATCTGCATCTGCTCGGGGTGCTCCATCAGCGCTCGCATGCCGCTCGTGTAGGTGGCCTTGGTCGCTGTCGTTGCCGGCGGCGACGAGCAGGAAGAACCCCATCACGATCTCGTGCTCCTCGAGCCGCTGGCCGTCGATCTCGGCGTGGACGAGGACGCTGGTCAGGTCGTCGGTCGGGTTCTCGCGGCGCTCGGCGATCATCGCCCGGCAGCGCTCGAAGATCTCCGGGATGTCCTTCTCGAGGATGCCCTCGACGCCCTCCGGGTTGAGGTCGGGGTCGCCGAGGCCCAGGGTCGTGTTCATCAGCGTCGCCCAGGCCTCGTCGTCGTCCTCGGGGATTCCCATGAAGCTGCCGATCACCCGGGAGACCACCGGCTGCGCGACGTCCGTCGACCAGATCGCAGCTCCCCTGACCGGCGACCCCGTCGAGCACGCGCACGGCGATCTCGCGGATCTCGTCCTCGTGCTCGGCGATCCGCTTCGGCGTGAAGCCGCGCTGGAAGAGCATCTTGATCCGGTCGTGCTTGGGCGGGTCCATGCCGATGAACATCGCCTGCACCAGCTCGAGCGGGATCTGGTGGGTGAGGCCGGTGACCCCGCCCCGCTCGGAGGAGTACGTGCGCCAGTCGAGGCTGACAGCGCGCACGTCGTCGGCCCGGGTCAGCGACCAGAGCCCCTCCTCGTTGTCGTAGTCGACGATCTCGCTCCAGTGCACCGGGCACTCATGCCGGAGCCGCTTGAAGATCTCATGCGGGGGCCCGTCGACCCAGTTGCTGTGGGCGGAGACCGCGATCTCGTCCAGCGGGACCTGGTCCGCCTGCTGCTCGGGGCGTGCTGCCATCCCGGCCAGCCTAAGCCCGCGCGGCCGCGATCACAAGAAAGCCTTGCCCTCGCCGCGGTAGGTCGGCACCTCGTCGACGATCTCGCCGCCCTCGACCAGCAGGAGCGTGGCGAAGCGCTCGCAGAGCTCGCCGGCCTTGGTGTGGCGGAGATAGACGCGGTCCCCGAGCGCGAGCGCGTCGGCGGCCGCGCCGAGAAGCGGTGTCTGCACCTCGCCGGCCCCCTCCTCGGGGTCGAGGCTCAGCCCCTCGGGGAGCCAGGGGGTGGGAAGGCGCACGGCGTCCCCGGCCCCCGAGGCCAGGTATCCGCCGCCGAGTGCCGTCGCCACCCCCGGACCCGGCTTGCGCACGACCGGCAGCGCGAAACCCGCGGCGGGGGAGAGCGTGAAGTTGTCGTAGTGGTCGAAGAGGACGGGCGCGTAGAAGCCGGAGCCCGCGGCGACCTCGGTGATCGCCTCCTCGGCCGCGGTGGTCTCGAGGCTGCCGGTGCCGCCGCCGTTGACCAGCTCGAGCTCGGCGACCTCGCGCACAGCGGCGACGATCTCGGCCCGCCGCTTTCGCAGCTCGGCGCCGGAACGCCTCTGCATGAAGCGGATCGTGGCGCCCCGGGCCCGCCGCCCGGGAGGGCGGTTGCCGACCCCGGCGATCTGGCCCTCGTAGGCCATCAGCGCGACCAGCTCCATCTGCGGGCGGCGCTCGATCTCCCTGGCCAGGCGCGACGGCCTGCTCCGCCGTGTGCACCGGGGACCGCTTCGGTCCCACCTTGACCCGGCCGCCGAGCGCCCACCAGCCGGCATCTATGTCGATGCAGAGCCGCACCGGTGCGGCGCCGGAGCCGAGCACCGACCCGATCAGGTCGAGGTGCTCGACCGAGTCCACCATCACGATCGGGGCCGCCTGCGGGCTCGCCGCGCTCCGCATCGCCAGCTCGGCGAGCGCCCCGGTGTCAACGGTCGGGTAGGCGAGCAGGAGGTCCTCGAACCCCTGCTCGGCGAGCCAGAGCATCTCGGGCAGGGTGAAGCTGAGGATGCCGTGGAAGCCGGGATCGCGGTCGAGGATCAGCTCGAGCAGGGGCCGGCAGCGCAGCGACTTCGACGCGAGCCTGATCGGCTTGCCCTGGGCACGGCGCAGCATGTCGGCGGCATTCGCCCACATCGCGTCGAGGTCGACGAACGCGAACGGGGCCTCGACCTCGGCGAAGATCGCCTCGTAGCGGGCGTGGGAGGGTGCCGGGACGGCCACCCGCCGAGCCTATAGCCGGGGACGGCGCCAGCCTTGCCCCTGCGCCTACAATCGGGGCCGTCCGGCTGCTGCCGGGCGTGCGACAACTCCCCGGAGAGGTGGCCGAGTGGCTGAAGGCACTCGCCTGCTAAGCGAGTAGGGGGCGCAAGCTCTCTCGAGGGTTCGAATCCCTCCCTCTCCGCTCCGCGGTCCGGCCGGAGATCGGCCCTGACGAACGGCCGTCAGGTTCGTTTCTGCAGAGTGAGACGCTCCGCTCCCCGAGGCGATTTGATTTCTTGGGCCCGCTGGCCGATGCTTCCATGCGATGACCGATGCGACCACGGTTCCCGGGTCGTTCACGGGGGCACTGAAGAGCTCCTCGAAGGACGAGCGCCTGGCGGCTCGTGCCGCCGACGGAGACGAGCGGGCCTTCGCGACGATCTATCGCCGCTATCACCAGGGCCTCTACCGCTACTGCCAAGCGATCCTCGGCGATTCGCCGGATGCCCACGACGCCTTGCAGAACACGATGGTTCGCGTCCTCTCGTCGCTTCCCGGCGAGCGCCGCGACATCGCACTGAAGCCATGGCTGTACCGGATCGCTCACAACGAGTCGATCACCCTGCTCCGGCACCGCCGTCCGACGGTCGAGATCGACCCGGAGGCATCCGTTGGAGGCGCCGATCCCTCGGACCAGCTCGAGACGCGGCTCGCATTGCGCCAGCTCACCGCCGACCTGGCCCAGCTGCCGGACCGCCAGCGCGCAGCGTTGCTGATGAAGGAGCTCTCCGGACTGAGCTGCGACGAGATCGCCGCTGCGCTGGACACGAGCCCCGGGGTCGCCCGTCAGACGACCTACGAAGCGCGAACCGCGCTGCAGCAGATGGCTGAGGGGCGGGACATGAGCTGCGATCTCGTCAAGCGCGCGATCTCTGACGGCGACGGCAGGACCCTTCGCCGCCGCGACCTTCGAGCCCATCTGCGTGCCTGCGACTCCTGCTCGGACTTCAGGGACGGCATCCGGCAGCGCCACGACGCGTTCGGCGCGCTCTGCCCGCTTTCGGCGGCGGCGTCGGTTGGCGTCCTTCACTCCGTCCTGGGCGGCTCCCAGGGTGGCTCGACCGGCGGATTGCTGGCCGCAATTCTCGGCGGAGGGGGCCAGACTGCCGCCGCCTCGACGGCACTCAAATCTGCGGTGGCTGTGGTCGCCGTCACCGGCGCCGGGGTCGCCGCCAACGATGCCGGCGTGATCGACGTCGGGTTGCCGGGCTCCTCGGCTGGGCAGGCCCCCTCCAGGGCAACCCCGGGCGAATCCGGAGGGGCGGGAGCCCCGAGGACCATTCTCCATAGTCGCTTCTCAACCGGGGTAGGCAATGGCCATGGAGCCTCGCCCGGCGATTCCGGCCGGGAGAACGGGGGCGTCCGCAAGTCCGACCAGGCGGCCGGCCAGGCAACGTCCGAGCACCCCGGCCGGGCGTACCAGCCGGGGAGGCCGGATTCGGCGCCGGGGCAGGGCACTCTCCCGTCGTCGGCCCAAGGTCAGGGCGCGGCCTCACACCCGAGCTCGGCTGCGCCACCGGCACCGGCGGCGGGCCGGCCCGAGGCCCCCTCCAGGGCACCGCAGACGAACGCAGCCCCCGTGGAGCCATCGGCGCCCACACGGCCGGCGCCCGCGCCGACCTCTTTGCAGCCGGCCACGCTCCCCGTTCCAGTGGCGGCTGAACCCCGGGTTCAGCCGCCGGAGCGATCGCCCGCAGGGTAGGGCCTGACAACTCGGCCGCTGCTTCGTTTCAATTCCAGTAAGCGAAAAAGGCGAACCCGCTGCGAAGCGGGGGCGCAAAACCAGGGGCCTTCTCGGAAGGCAGCCCAGTTGCCCAAGGAGGCACGAAACCGATGAGATTCCAGAGCAAGCTCGCGATTCTGACCGGGGCGCTCGCGCTGAGCGTGTCGCCGGCGTTCGCCGCCGAGGGGCCGCCCGCGGATACCCCGCCGGGCTACGACGCCACCAACAACCCGGGTTCCGCGAACGTCCCGACCAACGAGGAAGCCCGTGCGCTCGGCCGCAAGGAGTGCCAGGAGTGGAAGCGGAACTTCGCCGACAACAAGCAGCAGTTCGGCAAGTGCATCTCCGCAGGTGCCCGGGTCGTCCGTACCGCCGTCACGCCCCGTGAGGCCTGTGGCGACGTCGGGCTCAGCCGCAAGCCGCAGGGCAACGAGGTCCGCAGCGACTTCACCGCCTGCGTGATCGCGGCCGCCCGCGCGCAGCGCGAGGCCAACAACACGTAGTCAGGGAAGGATCCCGAACGAGAAGGTCCCGCCGTCCGGCGGGACTTTTTCGTTCAGGGGGCCGCGAACTGCTCGGCCAGCGATGCCTCCACCGCGGCGGAGAGGTCGTCGATGTCGCTGATCGCGTCGCGGTCCCCGGCGAGCCCGAAGAACACCCGGCCGTTGTAGCTGAGCAGCCCGATTGAGACGGCATGGTTCTGAGGGGAGAGCGGCACGAAGGGATAGAGCTCGAGCACCTCGCGGCCGAGGAGGTAGAGCGGCACCGGCGGCCCCGGGACGTTCGACACGACGAGGTTCCAGGTCAGCGGGCGGGCCATCACGTCGGCGAGGACGCGGTTGATGGTCGGCGGCGCCCAGCCCGTCGCCTCGACGATCAGCGAGGCGGCGCGCGCAGACTCGGACCGCTTCAGCCGGGCGGTGTCACGGCTGATCTGGGCGAGCCGCTCCCCCGGGTCTGCGAGCCCGAGAGGAAGCGGCACAAACAAGGTCGTGATCCGGTTGCCGAGGTCTCCCTTCTCGTCGGGCCGCCTGATGCTGACCGGGACCAGGGCGACCAGCGTCTCCGGCACACGATCTCCGCGTCGCTCGAGGAAGCGGGCCAGCGCCCCGGCCGCGACCGAGAGAATCACGTCGTTGAAGGTCGCCTCGCCGCGGCGGGCGCTTTTCAGCGTCTCGAGCTCTGCATCCACCCACGCCACCCGCCGGTCGCGCCCGATCTCGACGTTGATCGGCGACCGCGGGGCGCCCGGCCCACCGGCGGCGAGGCCGGCGAAGCCCTCGGCGGTCCTCATCACCTGGGTGGCGGTCCCGCGCGGCATCGTCAGCGCTCCGCGCGCCGCCTTGCGCGCGGCGCGCAGCGGCGCGCGCACCCGATCGCCCGCCGCCCGCACGAAGAGCATTTCCGAGCTCGGGGCATCCGGCTCCCAGGGCTGCTCCGGGGCCTCCATCTCGGTGCCGTCGGGGTTCGGGTCGAGAACGAGTGTGCCGACGTCAATCGCGGAGACGCCGTCGACGAGCGCGTGGTGGGTCTTGGCGACGACGGCGAAGCGCTTCCGCTCGAGGCCCTCGATCAGGTAGAGCTGCCAGAGCGGTTTCGTCAGGTCGAGCGGCTCCGACATGATCCGCCCGACCAGCTCGCGCAGCTCGGCCCGCCCGCCCGGAGAGGGCAGCGCCGAGCGGCGCACGTGCCGGCCGATGTCGAAGCGGTGGTCGTCCTCCCACGTCGGGTTCGAGACCCGCAATCGGGCTCTCGGTGATCCGCTGGCGGAAGCGGGGGATCAGGTTGAGGCGGGCCTCGACGTGCTCGAGCAGCTCGTAAAAGGGCGGCGGCTTGCCGTGGATCACCATGGTTCCGCCGACGTGGACGTGAATCGGCCCGCGCTCGGCAAGCAGCGACGACATGTCAGACGCCGAGAGCCGCTCCGCCATCGTGTGAGCGTATTGGACCGCCGCGGGGCCGTGCCCGGCCCGGGCGCGGTCCCGGTCGCCTAGATTCGAGCGATGGCCGGCCCGCCCGAGATCCCGATCGACCACGTCGTCAATCCCGCCGACCGACCCACCGGCGACACCTTCGAGCGCCGCACCAAGATCATCGCGACCGTCGGCCCCGCCAGCTGGGATGTCACGGTCCTCGAGAAGCTGATCGAGGCCGGCGCCGACGTCCTCCGCCTCAACTTCTCCCATGCCGATCGTGATCGCCACGCGCGCACCGTCGACGCGATCCGCGAGGCTGCCGAGCACGCCGGCCGCGAGGTGGCAATCCTCGGCGACCTGCCGGGGCCGAAGCTGCGGGTGGGGGAGATGCGTCACGACCTGGTCGAGCTGCATGCCGGCGACCGCGTGCGGCTCACCACCGACCCGGTCGAGGGAGACGAGCAGACGATCCCGGTGTCCTGGCCCGAGCTGACCTCGGCCCTGCGCCCGCAGGAGCAGGTGTTCCTGGCCGACGGCTCGATCCAGCTCCGGGTCCTCGAGAGCGAAGACGGGGAGGTCGAGTGCGAGGTCGAGGTCGGCGGGTCGCTCTCCTCCCACAAGGGCATGAACCTGCCGGGGTCGGACGCCGGCCTGCCGGCGGTCTCAGAGAGCGATCTCGACTGGGTCGACTTCGCGGTCAGCGAACGGCTCGACCTGCTGGCGGTCTCCTTCCTGCGCCGCGCCGCCGACCTCGACCCCGTCCACGCGAGGCTCGGCTCGCTGCGATCCGACATTCCCCTGATCGCCAAGATCGAGAAGCCGCAGGCCGCCGACAACGTCGAGGAGATCGCCGAGGCCGCGGCCAGCGGGATCATGGTCGCCCGCGGCGACCTCGGCATCGAGCTCCCCCTCTCGCAGGTGCCGGTCCTGCAGAAGCGGTTGATCCGGGTGGCGGGCAAGCGCTCGAAGCCGGCGATCACCGCCACCCAGATGCTCGCCTCGATGGTGACCTCGCCGCGGCCGACCCGGGCGGAGGTCGCCGACGTCGCCAACGCGATCTACGACGGCACCGACGCGGTGATGCTCTCCGAGGAGACGGCCGTCGGCCAGCACCCGATCGAGTCGGTGCGGGTGATGGACCGGATCGCCCGCGCCACCGAGACCTGACCTTCCCTACGGCAGCTGGCTCTTCACGCCGCACCGAGCAGGCGGTCCAGGACGTCGCCGACTCGGTCGCCCAGAGCGCCGTCGCCTCGGTCTACCGCCTCGGCCTCGCGGCGCTGGTGGTGCCGACGAACAGCGGCCGCACCGCGCGGCTGGTCTCGGCGCACCGCCCCAAGGTGCCGGTGCTGGCGGTGTCGCCCCGGATCGAGACGGTGCGGCGTATGAACCTGCTGTTCGGGGTCGCGCGCGATCCTCGCCGACCACACGACCGAGATGCGCGACCTGCTCCACGACTGCGCCTCGATGGCGGCCCGATACGGCGTCGCCCACCGGGGCGACCTGATCGCGATCGTCGCCGGCGCCCCCGACCAGGAGCTCGGCACCAACATGTTCGAGGTCCATAGGGTCCCCTAGGCACGCATGGCGGCGAAACCCACACTGGCGGAGCTACTCCGCGGCGACGCGTCGGCGGCGCAGATCGCGGCGACTCTCGACGCCCTCGATCACGGCGAGCGGGTGGATGCGCTTTCGAGGCTGGGCCGTGACGAGCAGCGGAAGCTCTACGAGCGCGCCGGCGAGAACGAGCCGCTCGACCTGGCGTTCCTCTGCCCGGCTGACCGTCCCCCGGTCACCGCTGTTGACCACGCCGGTACCAACACGCTGCCGCTGCCGCGATTCCTGCGGCAGTTCGAGAAGCGCTTCTCGCGGCCGGATGACGGCGATCGCCTCTTCGGCTACAACGAATGGCTCCTCCGCCGCCTCCTCGGCCCCGGCTATTTCGTCGCTTCGGGCACCGCGGACAACGCCGACTGGCGAGAGCGCGGGGGCATCGTGGTTGACTACTTCCAGGTTCCGGACGGGTCGGTCCCCGAGGGCTGGCCCCGCGTGGTGCCGAACAGCCGCGGGTTGCAGCGCTTCGTCTTCAACGGCACCCGCGACTTCCTCCGCCGCGTGTCCGCCGACGTGTCGATCGGGGCCGCCCACAAGGGCGAGCGTCCGCTCGACCACTACTTCACGCTCTGCCGCGAACCTGGTCTCAGACCTGCTTGACGCGCAAGCCGACGCCGTCCTTGCCGCGTCGCGCGGCATCCGATCCCGGCGGCGCCTGGGTCGCCGCCGGCGCGGCCCTGGAGCGGCATCTCCTTCCCCGCACTTGACGTCACGGCCGGAATTGCCAACCTGTGGCGTGCTCGTGTTTGCGAACGGTGCCGACAATTGAGGACCCGCCGCTGGGCGGCAGCCTGCGCCCGCCCGCTCGCCATCGCGGGGTTGCTCGCGTCGGCACTCGCCGGCGCCGCCGGGCCGGCGGCGGCTGCGGCGCCGGGCCGCCCGGCGACTCCCGCCCTGATCGAGCGCGATGCCCGCGCGGGTGCGATCGCCCGCGATACGGCGAACCTCTACCTCGCTTACGCGCTCGGCCGCCCGGGCGAGCTGCCGGCCGCCTACCGCAGCGACACGCCCTGGGACGGCACGCTGCCCTTGCGCCACCTGCTCGAGACGGTGAAGGAGATGAACCCGGGCCCACGGCGGGACGCGGTCGAGGCGATAATCGAGCCGGCCGCCCTGCAGAGCACCGGCACCTGCAGCTCCTCGACCGGCACCCTCGCCAACGACACTCAGAGCGCTCACTTCTACGTCCAGTACGGGACGATCGGCGCCGGCCTCGACATCAACGCCTACGTCGCCTCGCTCGAGGGCAGCTGGACGAAGGAGGTGACGAGCTTCGGCTGGGCCGCGCCCCCGGTGGCGACCACCCCTGCGCCCGGCAGCAAGTACCACGTCCGCATCGACAACCTCTCCAGCGGCCTCTATGGCTACGTCTCGCCCTCCGGCACCCACGCCGGGCTCGTCGGCAACAACCCCAACACCTCGTGGAGCGACGGTGACGCCTATGCCTCCTGCATGGTCCTCAACGAGGACTACTCCGGCTTTCCCTCTCCTCCGCAGGCCTCGCTCGACTCGACCACCGCGCACGAGTTCAACCACTCGCTCCAGTTCGGCTACGGGGCGCTCAACGGGAGCAATGTGCCCGACAACGACTTCGTCGAGGGCGGCGCCACCTGGATGGAGGACGAGGTCTACGACTCGGCCAACGACAACTACAACTACCTTTGGCCGGTCTTCGCCGACGGCATGGGGGATTACGACGCCTCTCCCTATCCCTACTGGATCACCTTCCGCGGACTGACGGAACGCTATGGGACCGGGGCCGCGGGTGGAGGCGAGCAGGTGATGCAGGACTTCTGGGAGGAGACCAGCAAGAACACCGGCAACAACCTGACCGCGATGCAGACCGCGCTCGCCAACCGCGGGACCACGCTCGCCGCCGCATTCCATGCCTACGCGATCGCGGTCAAGTTCAACAGGACCTGCGGCGGTGGCTACGTCTATCCCTATTGCTTCGAGGAGGGTGCCGGCTACCTGACCGAGGCCGGTGCCACCGCGGTGCACAAGTCGATCTCCGCGGTCGGCGGCAGCACGACAAACGCCAGGGTCGAGGACAACTATGCGCTCAACTGGGTCTCTTTGCCCTCAACGGGCGGCCCCTACGACGTCACCCTCGACAACACCTCCTCCGGCGGCCAGCTGCGGGGCACCGTCGCCTGTGACACAGGATCGGCGATCTCGCTCTCACCGCTGCCGGCGATCGTCGGCGCGGGAGTCGGCACGACTCTCGCGGGTTTCAGTCCCTCGGCATGCGCCGGTGTCCCGATCCTGGTGGTCACGAACCAGGCGCAGACGGCGGCCAACCCGACCACCTCGAGCAGCCGCACCTACAAGGTGACCACCACTGGCTCCGGCCCGCCGCCACCGCCCACCCACCAGCTCACCGTCGCCAAGTCCGGCAGCGGCACGGTCACCTCCAGCCCCGCGGGGATCAACTGCGGCGCCGACTGCTCGCAGTCCTACGACGAGGGCACCCCGGTCACCCTCAGCGCCCAAGCGGCCGCCGGCTGGAGCTTCAGCGGCTGGAGCGGCGACTGCTCGGGGCAGAGCTGCAGCCTGACCATGAACGCCGACAAGTCGGTGACCGCGACCTTCACCCAGAACCCGCCACCGCCCACCCACCAGCTCACCGTCGCCAAGTCCGGCAGCGGCACGGTCACCTCCAGCCCCGCGGGGATCAACTGCGGCGCCGACTGCTCGCAGTCCTACGACGAGGGCACCCCGGTCACCCTCAGCGCCCAAGCGGCCGCCGGCTGGAGCTTCAGCGGCTGGAGCGGCGACTGCTCGGGGCAGAGCTGCAGCCTGACCATGAACGCCGACAAGTCGGTGACCGCGACCTTCACCCAGAACCCGCCACCGCCCACCCACCAGCTCACCGTCGCCAAGTCCGGCAGCGGCACGGTCACCTCCAGCCCCGCGGGGATCAACTGCGGCGCCGACTGCTCGCAGTCCTACGACGAGGGCACCCCGGTCACCCTCAGCGCCCAAGCCGCCGCCGGCTGGAGCTTCAGCGGCTGGAGCGGCGACTGCTCGGGGCAGAGCTGCAGCCTGACCATGAACGCCGACAAGTCGGTGACCGCGACCTTCACCCAGAACCCGCCACCGCCACCGCCCCCGGACGTCACCGCTCCGGTCCAGGGGAAGCTGGTCCTGTCATCACCGTCTTTCCGCGCCGCCCGCAGCGGGCCGAGCGCGACCAGCGCGGCTCTCGCTGGAACCAAGGTCGGCTACACGCTCTCCGAAGCCGCGACGACGCTGTTCAAGGTCGAGCGGGCGACGGTGGGCAGGCTTGTCGGCGGCCGCTGCGTGCGCACCACGCGCGCCAACGCCGACCGGCGCCACTGCACGCGCTGGGTTCTGATGCGCGGCCGCTTCACCCGCGCGGGACAGGCCGGCCAGAACTCGTTCCGCTTCATGGGCCGCCTCGGTGGACGGACGCTCCCGCCGGGGCGCTATCGCCTCCTTGCCCGGTCAACCGACCTGGCGGGCAACCGCAGCGGCACCCGTCGCGCCCGCTTCCGCATCCTCGGGCTGACCACGCGGGTCCAACCGCGCCCCCGCCGCTGACGCAGCCCTTCGCCCAGCCCCTACAATCGCCGACCGAGGCACCGCCTCCCCCGCGCCCGTAGCTCAGTTGGATAGAGCGTCGGTCTACGAAACCGAAGGTCACAGGTTCGAATCCTGTCGGGCGCGCTGGAAGATCCTGCATTCCCTGAGCCGGTGCCCCCCGCCCGCGACGCCTCACAGCTTCCCGCATGGGGGATCGTATGCGTTGGTGCGGGGTTTCGGCGGCGGGTGGGTGGACCCGCCGCCGGGTCGGCGAGCGCCGGCGCTACTTGCGCTCGATCGCCCGGGCCAGCGGGACGAACCCCGCCGCGCTGGCATACACCTTGTAGAGGCGCAGGCCCTGCGCCCAGGCGGGCGCGCAGGCCTTGTCGAAGATTGCCGCCGCCTCCTGGTCGGTGAGGGAGGGCACCGATATGCCGGCGTCCTGGCGGCTGACCTGGCTGCGGACGTCGCGGATCGTCGCCAGCCGCTGAGCGGCGTTCGCCCCGTTCCAGTCGCGGCACTCGACAAGAGAGGCGACCGAGCCGGCCAGGTTCTCCCCGACCGCCTCGGTCCCCGAGATGTCGATCACGCGGCTCGGCTCGCGCTCCGCGTCGCCGTCGTCACCGCAGCCGGCGGCGAGGACGGCCGCGACGCATGCTGCGGCGGAGAGGGCGGTACGAAGGCACCTAGTGCGAGGGCCCAAGGGAGATCGTGCCCGAGGAGAAGGTCCGCAGCCACTCTCGCAGCTGCTGGCCGTCCTGGGACTCGCTCCAGCGCTCGCCGGCGGACCGCTGCTGACGCTGCTGGGCCAGCGACCTGGCCGTGCCCGGCTTCGGCGGGGTGTTGAACCAGCTGCAGCCCGGGGCGTCGAGGTTCCCGCTCTCGTACTGCGCGAAGCAGGCCAATAGGATCGGGACCTTGGCGCCGTAGCCGCCCGGGTCGCCCGTGCTCGTCGCCGGGTCGTGATTGCCGGGTGAGCTCGGGTCGGCCGGCGGCTTCGTGCAGAGCTCGGGCAGGAACGTCGGCAGGTTCTGGTCGGCGCTCGGGGGATGAGCGGGGTCGGAGTTGAGGCTCGCCCTGGTGCCGTCGGGCCCGGTGTTTCCCGGCCAGCAGTTGCCGATGCTGGACGGCTCCTGGTCCCACCAGAAGTCGATACCGTTGGGCGCCCGGTTCGGGGTGTCGCCCGTCAGCGTCGTCTTGTTGCCGAACCTGGTCAGGTCGGGGTGCGGCTTGAACTTCGGCGGCACCTGACCCATGTTGTTGCCCCTGTAGATGTTGTAACAGGAGGTCGAGCCGCCGTCCGGCAGGCAGTGGATCGGGTCGTCCACCGCGCCCTCGGCCTCTCCGGCCAGTGCGTCAGGGATCGAGATCAGCATCGCTCCCTGGCGCCAGTTGTCGAAGACCCAGTTGTCGAGGAAGTCACCGTCGTTGTTGCCGGGCCAGAAGAACCCGGTGCCGACCGGCTGCATGACCAGCGCCTCGAACGGGTTGTTCGGGCGGTAGACGTCGAGGTTGTTGGCGTAGAACCAGTTGTGGTCGATCCGCATCCCGTCCGCGGGGAAGCCCGGGTGGCCACCAGCGGAAAGGGTGTCCGTGGTGAGTCCGTTTGCGTTGCCGTAGAAGCGGTTCTCGGTGACGCGGACGGAGTTCCCCATCGAGCCTGAGTAGCCCATCGTCGAACCGTGAAGGTCGCACTTCTTGATCACCGTGTTGTAACGACGCTCCGGGTAGAAGCTCTCCTTGCGGTACTGGCCGGTCTGCGGGGAGGCCCCGGGATAGACAACGGCGTCACCGGACCCGAAGCCTTCGCAGAACTGGACCAGTTCGTGGTCCGTGGTGAAGCTGAGGTGGCCGTAGTCGGCGTTCCAGAAGAACTTGACCTTGGCGAGCAGAATGCCGTCGGTCTCCTCGGTGTAGAAGCCGTGCTCGCGGGCGCCGCGCAACAGGAAGTTGCGGCCCACGAAGCCGTCGGCGCGGTCAGCGCGCAGGACGACGTGCTTGGCGAAGCACGGGTTCCTCCCGTCCTCTGCGGTCAGGCACTGGGAGGCGGGCGTGTCGCCGCCCGGCCTGCCCTCGGGATTGAGCGGCTTCTTGTAGCCGATCCCCGCGTCGAGGATCACGTCCTCAGGCTTGGCGCCGGACCCCTCGATCTGGAGGTTGCAGCGGATGCACCGGCCCAGCTCCTGGCCCGGGATGCCGTGCCTGTCCGCGCGCGGCGGCACCACCGGCGAGCCCTTCACCGCCCGCCCCGCGACGTGGATCAGGTTCTGGTCGTTCGGGCACTTGACCTGGTAGCGGTAGCTCGGGGTCGGGGTCCCGCTCTGGTTGCCCTGCAGCATGCTGGGGTTGCAGCGCGGGTCGTTGACCGGGGACTTGCGGGAGGCCTTCTCCACGTAGCGGCCCGGCATGATCACGACGCGGTCGTTGTTCCCCGAGTCGTTTATCGCCTTCTGCACCGAGTGATAGCGGCACCGCTCGGCCAGGGCGCGGTTGATGTTGCGCAGCTTGTTCGCCTGCTTGGCGCTGATCTTCTTGCTCGGCTGGCTCGGGCGCAGCCGGAAGCCCTTCGTCTCGGCGTTCTTGATCGAGCCGAGCGCCTTGTCGAGCGACTTCGCGCCCTTCTTGCCAAGGCAGACGACGCGCACCTCGCCCGGCCCTTCGCCGGTCATCGCGGAGTGCAGCGAGCGAGCCTTCGGCACCTTGCCGCCGGCTGGTGGGCTGATCGACCTGTCTGGCCGCGGGTCGGGCCAGTAAGAAGGCCGCTCGAGGTGAGCGGCCGCAAGGGAGGGGAGAGCTAGCAGCGCGAGCAGCGCGGTGGCCGCCCAGAGAAAGGTGCGGGAGCGGCGACGGGAGGAGGAGGCGGAGGACCGGGACTCTGGGCGCATGACGCTCGCTTTCGGGTTTTGGGGAACCGCCGCCACACTACAGCAGGGACGCAGGAGCGAACTGGCGCCGGGGCCGTTCGATGCGGTGGACTGCTTCGGGGCTGATTGCGACGGCCTCGCTCAGTCAAGAAGCGGCTCGGACGAAGGCCCGGCCTGCCGTCGGTGGGGCCGCGGCTCGCGGGCCGGCGCCGGTGGCGCCCGGGGTGCTGGAGGCCTGCGCGACCTCCAGGGCCCCTGGGGCGTCGCCCGCCGCCATCGCCGAGCGCCTGAACGCATACGGCACCCCTCGCCGCGCGGGGTCGGGCTATGCGCCAAGGCTGGCATCGGATTTGACTTGAGTGGCACTCAATGTTAGGTTGTTTGCTACTCCAATGAAATCTCCGCCACGGACATACACGATGCGGGCCCGGGCCGAGGCCGTCGAGGCCACCCGGGAGCGCATCGCTCGAGCGGCGATGCAGCGCTTCCTGGCCGAGCCCTACGACGAAGTCACGATCGCCTCCGTCGCTCGCAACGCCGGCGTCTCCCACCAGACGCTGCTCAACCACTTCGAGTCCAAGGAAGGTCTGTTCGCGGCTGCCGCCGAGCGCTTCTCCGCCGATCTGGCGGATTCGCGGGAGGGCCGCGCGACATCCGACCCCGAATCGGTCATCGCTCTACCTGATGGACCAGTTCGAGCGCAGCGGCGACGGCAACGTCCGACTGGCCTTGCTCCATGAGCGGATCGAGGCCGTCCGGGTCGGGCTGGAGCAGGGGCGCGCCAACCACCAGGGCTGGCTGGCCGAGGTCTTCGAAGACCGACTGCCGTCCGATCCCGCGGAGCGCCGCCGCACTCTTGCCGCGCTGCACGCCGCCACCGACGTCTACACCTGGAAGCTGCTGCGGCGCGACCTCGGCCACGGCCGGCGCGCCACCCAGCGGATCATGACCGACATGGTCCGCGCGATTCTCTGCACGACAAGGAAGGAACCATGAGCCGCCACTATCTCTTCACCCTTTGGGACGGGTCCGGGACGGTCCCGCCAGAGCTGTCCCTCGCGCGTGCACTGATCGAGCGCGGTCACCGCGTCACGGTCCTCGCCGATCCGACGATCGAGCCGGAGGCAATCGCCGCCCGCGCTGACTTTCGGTCGTGGCGGGAAGCGCCGCATCTGCGCTCGCGTCGCCCGGACGACGACTACCTGCGCGACTTCGAGGTCGACAACCCCCCGGAGCTGATCGCGAGGCTGTGCGAGCGGCTGATCTGCGGGCCCGCCTCCGCCTATGCGGCAGAGACCACGAGCGCGATCCGCGACGTGCGTCCCGACGCCGTTGTGTCGAGCGCGTTCCTTCCCGGCCCTCAGATCGCCGCCGAGGCCGCGAGGTTGCCGGTGGCCGCCCTGTTCTCCAACATCTATCCGCTGCCCGCCCCGGGCCTGCCGCCCTTCGGGGCAGGGCTCGCCCCCGCCCGCGACGAGGAGGAGCGCCAGATGCATGCCGCGATCGGGCAGGAGGCCGGGGCGATGTGGAATGCGCATCTGGCGCCGCTGAACGCGGCCCGCGCCGAGCTGGGTCTCGCGCCGCTCTCCGGCGTGTGGGAGCAGCTCGATCACGCGGAGCGGGTGCTTGTCCTGAGCTCGCCGGCGTTCGACTTCCCGGCGCAGCTGCCGGACAACGTCCGCTACGTCGGCCCGCGGTTCGACGACCCGGCGTGGGCGGAGGACTGGCAGCCGCCGGCCGGCAATGAGCCGGTGGTCCTCGCCTCCCTGAGCACAGCAAACATGGACCAGTTGGCGCTCCTGCGCCGCATCGTCGACGCTCTCGGAGCGCTCCCAGTCCGCGGCGTAGTCACTACGGGCCACGCGATCGACCCGAACGAGCTGCCGTCACATCCACAGGTGCAGGTGCTGCGTTCGGCGCCGCACCGAGCCGTGCTCGAGCATGCGTCGGTGGTCGTCACGCACGGCGGCCACGGCACGGTGATCAAGGCCCTGGGCGGGGATGTGCCTCTGCTCGTCCTGCCGATGGGTCGCGACCAGCTCGACAACGCCACCCGCGTCACCGAGCGCGGCGCCGGGCTACGGCTGGAACCGGACGCCGGAGCCGACGCGATCGCCGCGGCGGTGCGCCGGCTGCTCGAGGAGCCGGGCTTCCGCGAGGCGGCCGCGGGGCTGGGCGCACGATTGCGGGCCGAGGCGCAGGGCGACGAGGCCGTGGCCGAACTCGAAGGGCTGGTCAAGAACGACCGCCAGACCGTCTCGGCGTAGGCTCGCTTGCTCCGGCCAGGAAGCGTGGCCGGTGGTCGCGCGCAGCCCGTTCCGCCCCGTGCTCGCTTGCCTCGTTTGGAGCGAGGGGTCGACCCGAGGTACCCTGCGCTCTCGCGAGGGCGAAAAGGAGTCGTCTCTATGGTTGACGCTGGTCCAACTGGAGGTGAGTTGTGGAGCCGCAGGCAGTAGACGCCGTTGAATTCCGCGACGGGCAACGCCAGCAGTGGAAGAAGGGCGCCGAGGGCTGGCGCAAGCGGTCGGAGTTCATCGATGGGGCAACCGCTCACGTCAGCGAACGCATGGTGGAGCTGGCGGGCGTCGAGCCGGGGAGCCGGGTGCTCGACGTGGCCGCTGGCTACGGCGAGCCATCGCTAACGGCGGCGGCTGTGGCCGGAGCTGAAGGCAAGGTCGTGGCCACCGACATCTCCTCCGAGATGCTGGGCTATGGCCGCGAGCGAGCGGCGGCTGCCGGCCTCGAGAACCTCGATTTCGTCGAGTCCGAGGCGGCCAGCCTGGACTTCCCGCCCGAGAGCTTCGATGCGGCGCTATCGCGCTTCGGGATCATTTTCGAGCCCGAGGCGGAAGCTGCGGCAGCCCGGGTGCGGGGCTTCCTGGTGCCGGGGTCGAGCATGGTGATCAGCTCGTGGGGACCGCCGGAGCGGGTGCCGTTCATCGGGGTACCGATGGGGACGGCGATGCGCACGCTCGGCGTCGATCCGCCCCCGCCCGGGACGCCCGGCCCGCTCTCGCGCCCGACAGCCGAGGCGCTTGGCGGGCTGCTCGACGGCGGTGGGTTCTCCGACGTCGAGGTCGAGGAGACGGAGGTCAGCTTCGAGTGGGAGTCCGCCGACGAGTTCGTGGCCATGGTCAAGGACACGGTCCCGCCCCTCGTCGCCATGATCGAGAAGAACGCGCCGGATAACCCGGACAGGGCCTGGGACGCGATCCTCGGGGCGGTCAAGGAGAGGGCCTCGGACGACGGAACGGTCACGTTCTCGAACCTGGTGCTGCTGGCGGTCGGGCGGGCATAGACCATCCTGGGCGTGGGGCGCTCCGCGTCCTTCGTCGGCTGACCGGCGCTTGCAGGAGGTAGCCTGGGGTCGAGGATCATGGAAGATCCGTGTAAGACCCCACGCGACGGTATGAGGAGTGGAGCAAGATGGGCAAGTACGCAGTAATCAATCCGGCTACCGGAGAGACGGTCAAGGAGTACCCGGAGATCAGCGACGAGGAGCTCTCTGGGGCGATCGCGGCGGCGACGGACGCCCACCGGAACTGGGGCATGAAAACCTCGGTGCCCGAGCGTGCGGCACTCGTCAAGAGGGTGGCCGAGCTTCACTCCGAGCGGCGCGAGACGCTGGCGGAGATCATCGTGCGGGAGATGGGCAAGCCGATGGAGCAGGCGCTCGGCGAGGTCGACTTCTGCGTGGACATCTGGGGCTACTACGCCGACAACGCGGAGGACTTCCTCAAGGACGAGCCGATCAAGCTGCTCGCGGGCGAGGGCACAGCGGTGATCCGGCGGGCGTCGGTTGGGGCGCTCCTGGGGATCATGCCCTGGAACTTCCCCTACTACCAGGTGGCCCGCTTCGCGGCTCCGAACCTGGTCACGGGTAACACGGTTCTGCTGAAGCCGGCCCACCAGTGCCCGGAGTCGGCGGAGGCGATCGAGCAGATGATCGACGACGCCGGTTTCCCCGCGGGCGCCTACCGGACGATCCTGGCCAACAACGACCAGATCGAAGACGTGATCGCCGACCCGCGGATCCAGGGCGTCTCGCTGACTGGCTCCGAGCGGGCGGGGGCCGCGGTCGCCGAGATCGCCGGGCGCCACCTGAAGAAGGTCGTGCTCGAGCTCGGAGGGTCCGACCCGTTCATCCTCCTGGGGGCCGACGACATGGACGAAGCGGTCGAGGCCGCGGTCGCCGGCCGCCTCGACAACACCGGCCAATCCTGCAACGCTGCGAAGCGGTTCATCGTCACCGACGAGCTCTACGACGACTTCATCGAGAAGTTCACGGCCGCGATGACGGCCGCCGAGCCCGCTGATCCGATGTCCGACGAGGCCGCGATGGGACCGCTTTCGTCGGCCTCCGCCGCGGAGACGCTGCAGGACCAGCTCGACAGGGCCGTCGCCCAGGGCGCGGAGATCGTCGCCGGCGGCGATCGCAAGGACAACTACTTCTCGAGCACAGTGCTGGTGGGAGTGAGCCCGGAGAACGACGCCTACCACGAGGAGTTCTTCGGGCCGGTCGCGAGCGTCTACCGGGTCGGCACCGAGGAGGAGGCGATCGAGGTCGCGAACGCGACACCGTTCGGGCTCGGCTCATACGTCTTCTCCAACAATCCGGAGCAGGCGCAGCGAGTCGCGGACGCCCTCGACACGGGGATGGTCTACGTCAACGGCGTCGGGCTCGACGGGGCCGAGCTGCCGTTCGGCGGCGTCAAGCGCTCGGGCTTCGGCCGCGAGCTCGGCCGGTACGGCATCGAGGAGTTCGTCAACAAGAAGCTGATCCGCGTGGTCAAATAGCGGAGGCGGCGGTCCACATTGGGCGGGGGAGGCACGGCGCCCGAATGATGGCGCGGCCAACTCAGGGAACCGGCGGTGGACAGGTGCCGTTGTTGTACTTGTCGAGCGCTGATGCCAGGGCCAGAGCCTTGGCCTGGTTCGCGCTCGGCTTTGGCAGGTAGTTACCCGAGCCGGTGAAGTTGATGTAGTCGAGCAGGGTCTGCGCCTTGTTGATCGCGTCGATCGCGTTTATGCAGGCGCTCGCGCCGGCGGCCACGTTGAGCTTCGCGGCCAGGAGCTGAGCGGCGAGGCTGTAGGCGGCGTCCGAAGCCTTGTTCTTGCCGCTCGGCGTCCCGCT
Organism: uncultured Actinomycetes bacterium; assembly: GCA_963720015.1. GTDB lineage: Bacteria > Actinomycetota > Thermoleophilia > Solirubrobacterales > 70-9 > DATFPK01. The sequence continues at coordinate 618,827 of CAVREA010000001.1, forward strand.
TGCCAAGAAGATTTACGGCCTTCTGGCAGGTGTTGACGTTGTAGTCGCCGATCAGCTTCGGCAGCAGGTCCTCGACCAGGTAGAAGCCCGCGCCGCCGCCGCCGTTCTTGGCGGCGGTCTGCGCCTGGTTGCCGCCGGTGCAGCGGTTCCAGTTCTTCCAGTAGCCGATCGTTCGCGTGCCGCCACCGGGCTCGCGGTTGTCGATCCGGAACGTCGAGATGTGCCCTGCGGTGGCGGTGAAGGCGTAACACAGCGTCCCGAGATTCTCGAGGGGGGCGTCAGGATTGAAGGGCACGACGGGGTTGCCATCGAGCAGCCATGTGCTGCTCCACCCCGCCGGCATGCCGTATTCGCAGATCGTGTAGGTCGCGCCGGGAAGCAGGTTCGCGCCGTTGAAATCGACCGTGCCGTCGGCCGCGGTCGAGTCGGTTTCGTTGACTCCGGTGCCCTTGAGGGTGAAGGTCCAATTCGTTGTCGGGTCAATCACCCCGTTGGTCTTCTTATAGACGATCGTCTCGCCCTCCCGCGTGTTCGTGATCGTGCAGACGATGTCGTCGCCGGCGTCGACCTGGACCGAGCGCGTCCGGCGTCGTCGGCGGCCTGGTCGAGCACGACCTCGTCGCCATTGGCGGTGTCGATGCACTTGATCGACTTCTGGTAGTCGGCGAGCGAGGTCACCGGGACGGTGCCGCCCGTCTCGCCGACGTCGTGAGGCCGGTGTTGACCGTCTTCTCGTCGGTGGAGCCGCCGTCGCCGGCATTGGCCTCGGGGTCGATCACCGTCGCGCCCTGCTTGATGAGGAGGTTGAAGCGCGCCCGGGTCGGTGTTGGGGTCGAGCTTCTTGAAGACCTCGAGCTTGCCGGTCTCCCGCGTGTTCGTGATCGTGCAGACGATGTCGTCGCCGGCGTCGACCTGGACCGAGGCGTCGGCGTCGTCGGCGGCCTGGTCGAGCACGACCTCGTCGCCGTTGGCGGTGTCGATGCACTTGATCGACTTCTGGTAGTCGGCGAGCGAGGTCACCGGGACGGTGCCGGCCGTCTCGCCGACGTCATGAGGCCGGTGTTGACCGTCTTCTCGTCGGTGCTGCCGCCGTCGCCGCATTGGCCTCGGAGTCGATCCCGTCGTGCCCTGCTCGATCTGGAGGTTGAAGCGCCCCGGGTCGGTGTTGGGGTCGAGTTCTTGAAGACCTCGAGCTTGCCGGTCTCCCGCGTGTTCGTGATCGTGCAGACGATGTCGTCGCCGGCGTCGACCTGGACCGAGGCGTCGGCGTCGTCGGCGGCCTGGTCGAGCACGACCTCGTCGCCATTGGCGGTGTCGCATGCACTTGATCGACTTCTGGTAGTCGGCGAGCGAGGTCACCGGGACGGTGCCCCCGTCTCGGCGACGTCATAGAGGCCGGTCGTGGACCGTCTTCTCGTCGGTCGTGCCGCCGTCGCCGGCATTGGCCTCGGGTCGATCACCGTCGCGCCCTGCTTGATGAGGAGGTTGAAGCGCCCCGGGTCGGTGTTGGGGTCGAGCTTCTTGAAGACCTCGAGCTTGCCGGTCTCCCGCGTGTTCGTGATCGTGCAGACGATGTCGTCGCCGGCGTCGACCTGGACCGTCAGCGCGTCGGCGTCGTCGGCGGCCTGGTCGAGCACGACCTCGTCGCCATTGGCGGTGTCGATGCACTTGATCGACTTCTGGTAGTCGGCGAGCGAGGTCACCGGGACGGTGCCGCCCGTCTCGGCGACGTCATGGAGGCCGGTCGGGACCGTCTTCTCGTCGGTGCTGCCGCCGTCGCCGGCATTGGCCTCGGAGTCGATCACCGTCGCGCCCTGCTTGATGAGGAGGTTGAAGCGCCCCGGGTCGGTGTTGGGGTCGAGCTTCTTGAAGAGCTGGAGCTTGCCGGTCTCCCGCGTGTTCGTGATCGTGCAGACGATGTCGTCGCCGGCGTCGACCTGGACCGAGGCGTCGGCGTCGTCGGCGGCCTGGTCGAGCACGACCTCGTCGCCATTGGCGGTGTCGATGCACTTGATCGACTTCTGGTAGTCGGCGAGCGAGGTCACCGGGACGGTGCCGCCCGTCTCGGAGACGTCATAGAGGCCGGTCGGGACCGTTTTCTCGTCGGTGCTGCCGCCGTCGCCGGCATTGGCCTCGGAGTCGATCACCGTCGCGCCCTGCTTGATGAAGAGGTTGAAGCGCCCCGGGTCGGTGTTGGGGTCGAGCTTCTTGAAGAGCTGGATCTTGCCGGCCGGGTTGCAGATGTCCCAGCGGGAGGCGCTGTCGAAGAACGTTCCTACGTAGGTGGGCAGGCTTGGCTGGGCCGGGGAGCAATTGGCGGCTGGCACCGGGACCTCCCCGTTGAAGTTGGTGCCCGTGGTGTCGATGGTTCCGCAGGCGGTGAGGAAGATGCTGCCGTCGGGTGGCCGCACGTCGCCCTCTCCGTTCTTCCAGCTCACATCGCCGCTGTAGGACCGCACGTTGATCTGGCCGCCGTTGCCGATCGCCCCGCCGGCGACGAAGTCGCCCGCCGCACTCAGCTTGGCCCCATCAAGGGTCACGACTTCGGCGGCCTCGGCGAAGATGAAACCGCCGTCGCTTCCGTTCGCCGTCGTCATCGCGGCGAGCGTGTCGCCGCTGCCCGTCACGGAGCCGGTTTTCGCCTTCGCGGTCACCGTGGACGGGGTCATGTCGCTTCCGCCTGGGCTGTTGGCGTGCACGGCAAAGGTCGAGAGATATGAGTTGACGCCGTTGCTGATCGTGTGGTTGTTGCCCGTTCCGTCGACGATCGTGATATCGGTGAACGCGAACAGGTCGATCCAGGACGTTCCGCCCACCCCGCCGGGCGAGGAGCCTGTGTCGGCGTTGAGCTCACCGGCATTGGTGCCGCTCGAGTCAACGGTGATGTTGTTTGCCCAGACCTCGATGCAGCCGGTCGAGTTGGCCGGCTTGCCGCTCCTGATCACCTCGCCGGTCAGGCTGTCGTTCACCTCATCGCAACTGTTCTTGATACCGGTCGAGTGGGCCTTGCCGGTGGACTCGACGAGCCCCGCGATCAGCGCGTCGCAGGCCTCGATGTGCACCAGGTCGCCGCCGGGGTCGGTGCCCTTGCTGGTCACCCGTCCCTTGCTGGTCAGTCCGCACTGGGAGACGAGGTCGATCTTGCCGCCCTGCTGGATCGCGGTCCCGTTGCCGTCGCCGGCCTCGATCACCGAGCCGGGCTCGGTGCTGAAGGTGTGACCTGCCCGGACGGAGATGTCGCCGGCCGGCCCGGTCCCCGTGGCCAGCAGTTTCGCTCCGGTCTCTGCGCCGTAAGTCGTCGAGCCGCCGCCCATGAAGAACGTTCCGGTGGCAGTCGCATCGTCGCCGACGGTGATCGCGATGTTGCCTCCAACGCCCGTGTCGCCGGCGCCGGCGGTCTTGCGGGTGGAGATAACGGCGCCGTTGAGGGCGCCCGATGCCCCGGCCATGGTCATGTCCCCGCCGACGTCGATCGTGATGGTGTTGCCGCTGCCGCCGTTGGTGTTGTTCTCGGCGAGGATCTTGGAGCCCGCGTTCATCGTCATGTCGCCGCTGGTGTTGATGGCGATCGCGCTGGCGCTCGCTCCGGCGGTCGCAACGTCGTCGTTGGCCTCGAGCACGGTCGCACCGGCCTCCATCGTGAAGTTGAGGTCGGTGGCGCCGGTGACGTTGAGTGTGATGCCGCCGCCACTCGCGTTGATGCTCGACCCAGCCATCATCCGCACGGAGTGGTGGAAGTTCTTGGTGCCCGTTGTGGTGACAGCGCCGGTTATCTGGCACTCGTCGGCGGACACGTTGTAGGTGCCGAGGTCGCACCCCGCCTGGTCTGCCCGCGCGAATTCGAGCCACAGCGAGAGGCCTGCGATCGCAACTGCCGATAGCAGGAGAACGCCCTTATGGGATCGCCCAGCGAACGCCAAGACGTCCCAGTATCTTCGCGAAGGAGAGCCGTGTCATCGGCAGAACACGGGTCCGCCTTTCCAAAGTACTTGGTATGCAGTGCCTGACCGCTACCAGGGCACTTCGACTAGACAGTGCGGTCTACGAACCGAAGGTCACAGGTTCGAACCCTGTCGGACGCGCTTCGCTTCGGCGGCGCAACCCGCTGCTACTGGTCTTCCTTGTCGGCCCCGGGACCGCCGCGCAGGCTATCCCTGCCCGCACCACCGATGAGACGGTCGGAGCCGCTGCCGCCCCTGAGCACGTCCTTCCCCTTGCCGCCGATCAGGACGTCCGGACGGGCTCCTCCGTCGAGGAGGTCGTTGCCGACCGCGCCGGCCAGCCTGTCCTTGCCGACGCCGCCGAAGAGCCTGTCGCGACCGGCTGAGCCAGCCAACTGATCGGCGCCCTTGCCGCCGATCAGGCGGTCGTTCCCGCTTTGCCCGAAGATGCGGTCGTTGCCGGCCGCGCCCAGGACCCGATCCGCGCCGCCACCGGACTGCACGAGATCCCCTCCTCCACCGGTGCAGATCAGGTCATTGCCGCCACGAGAGCGGATCGTGTCGACGCTCGCGGTCCCGACGATGACGTCGGGGCCCGCGGTGCCGAGGGTCACCCCTCCACCCCCGGGTGAGACGACGGTGGCTCTCCTGCCTGCGCAGAGCGGTCGGGGTCTCGGTTGGGGGCCCCAGTCCGGATTCGTGTCGTGCGCCGGATCAGTGTCAATGGGCGTCTGGCCGCTGCCGTTGGCGTTCATCACCCAGATGTCGCGGTTGGTCTCCGCGGCCTCGACCCCGACCATCGCGAACCTGTCTCCACTCGGAGACCAGGCGGGTCTGGTGAACGAGACCGAATCGTTATTGGAGACGTTGGTCTTGCCGGCACCGTTGGGCGCCATCGTCCAGATATCCGGGAGGCCACCGCCGCTGATGCCGTGCCCGTGGACGTAGGCGATCTTGCTGCCGTCGGGCGACCAGGCGGGATCTTCATCGCCGCCCTGGTAGCAGTTCGGCGAGCAGCCTGTTGGCGAGTTCGGCGTGAGATTCGTGCGGCCCGTGCCGTCGGTGTTCATCACGTAGACGTCTCCGGTGCTGACGAAGGCGATCTTGCCTCCCGTCGGGGACCAGGCTGGATAGGTGTCCGCGACGGAGTTGTGCGTGAGTTGCCTGGGCTGCGTGCCGTTGGCGTTGACCACCCAGATCTCGAGGTCGGTCTGCCCGTCCACGTGGAAGCTGTTGCCGACGTAGGCGATCTGGGTGCCGTCGGCCGACCAAGCCGGCTGCTGCTTCGCAGGCGAGCTGTTGGTGACCGGGGTGCGACCGCTGCCGTCGGCGTTCATGACGAAGATCTGGTAGCCGCCGCCGGGGTTGGCTGATACGTAGGCGATTCTGTTGCCGTCCGGCGAGTAGGCCGGATCCGAGCTGGTGGTCGAGGTCGTGAGCCTGGCGGCCGCGGCCCCGGGCGCTATCGAGTAGATCTCACCGGCAGCCACGTCCCGGTTGCTGTTGAAGACGATCTTGCCGTTGTCCCCCGGAAAGGCCGCCTGAGCGGTCCCGGGTCCGATCAACGCCATCAGGCACTGGACGAGGATCATCGTTGCCGTTGCCAACCCGACCCCGACCGGCGCCCGAACCCCAACCCGCGTTATTGCCGCCATCTTGTGCCCCTCCGCACTTTCGTGGTGGTCGAAAAGAGTTTTCTTTCTGTTCCCGACCGTCCGGCGAAATAACCCGAGGGGCCCCAGCTATCGCCTGCGGTGACACAACGGAGTCAGCCCGCCGGTCGTGCTTCGAGCCAGCGCTCGACCGCCGCGCTCCCCTGCTCGACCGCTGCCTCGGGCGTGGCCCCCTGATCACGCAGGGTTCGCCACACCTCGAGGTCGGTCAGTGCTCTCAGGGCCGCGACCGAGGAGCTGTCCGGGCGTTGCGGGCGTAGTGCTTCGAGGACAAGGGCGTCGAACGAGTTGTCGAGCGCTTCCATCGACTCATCCACCACCCGCATAGCCTCGCGCTCTCGGCGCCCGGCGGTGATGCCGTCCGCTCCCCGCTCGTAGGCGCCGAAGAACGTCTCGACCAGGCGGCTGATCCGGTCGGTCTCCGACGAGGCGCCGGCGAAGACTTCGGGCGCTCGGTCGGCCGGCGGAATCTGCAGGCTCTCCATCAAGTGCTGGCCGCAGCTTCTGACCAGGTCGTCTTCAGTGGGGAACAGCGCGTCCAGGGTCTCCACCGGCACACCCGCCATCTCGGCGATCTCCGGCCACGTGGTCGCCTGGATGCCTCGGCTGCTGTGCAGTTCGAGCGCGCACTCGACGATTCGCTCGCGGGTGGGATCGACCTCGCGGGGCTCGCCGGGCTCGTCGCCGTACGCTGCCTCGAAGCCGCGTCGAAGGGCCTCCCGCCAGAACTCCGAGTCGGTTGATCGCTGCAGAGCGGGCGCCTCCTCGAGCGCACGCTGCCCGCGCGGGGTCAGCTGCCAGAACACCTGGCGGCCGACCTTGCGGCGGGCAACGAGACCGCTCTCCAGCAGCCGACGGCCGGTACGGCTCACCTGGGTCTCGTCGGTCTCGAGGAGCCGGCGCAGCTCTGCGCTTCCCAGCTGAGGCGTGCCGTCGAGCACCGACAGGAAGTCATGGGCCTGCGTTCCCTGGGCGATGGCGGCCCGCGATGGCACACGCTCGAGCCCCCAGTGCGCGAAGGCGATCGCCGCGTCCAGCCACCCGACCAGCTCCTGATCGCCACCCGCCTTCGCGCGAGCGGCGCGGAGCGCCTGAAGGGCGGCAGCAAGGGTCTCGTCGTCGCACTCGAGCAGCGCGTCGACCAAGCCGAGTGCCACCGCATCCCGGGCCGGCTCCGCGCCGAGCTTCGCGATCCGCGGCACCAGGGCGTGCATCCGAGAGTGGTTTACGGTGGGCGCGACCATGCCCGTATCTTAGCACCTGGTTGTCAACTATCTGTCAAGTGTGAGCGAGGATTACGCCGACCACTTCTGCGAGCTGTTCGATCGGCTCGATCCCGCCGAGTTCCACGCCGAGGGCGAGGCCTGGATGGGAGATGCGAAGGTCGCGGCCACCGCGACCGGGGTCGAGCAGACAGCTCTCGAAGGCGGGCCCGTTCGCGCGCCCCAGGGCGGGCGTCAGACCTTCGCCGTCTTGCTAGGCCTCGACGCCGCCCTCGCCCACGCCAATCCGCTGTTCGGCGTGGCCGCCCCGCCCGCCCTCACCGAGTTCGCGCTCCGCTACGCGGAGTCGGGCCGCCTCGACTCCGGTGCCCTTCCCGGCGCTCTGCTCCCCCGCTTCGCCCGCCCAGGCCGCCGCGGCCAACTGCCCGACGACCTCGCCGACGCCTTCGGTTCGGTGGTCCGCGTCAACTCTGCCGACTGGGACGCCTCCGACCACGCCGCCCTGCCGGCCCGTTCCCGCCTGACCCGGGCGGAGCGCGAAGCCGGCCTCCGCGTAGCCACGGCCCCGATGATCCGCAAGCCCGACGAGCTCGAATGGAAGGTGGAGGAGCGCTCCGGAATGCGCTTCTACCGGATCCATCCCGCCGATCGCGAGCCCACGCGTGCGCGGGTGGAGAAGGTGATCTCGGCGTGGGATGAGCAGGACGTCGCGATCGGAATCGCACCCGAGCTCTGCCTTTCCCGCGCGCTGCTCGAGCGCTGGCAGGTCGCGCTCAGCGAGCGCGAGGGCGCGGGGGCCAGCCGGCTGCGCCTGGTCGTGGCGGGCAGCGGCAACGTGGACGGCTCCTCACCGCCGGCAAACGAGGCGGTGATGCTCGACGCGCTCACGGGCGAGGTGCTGGTCCGTCAGCGCAAGGTCCACCCATTCAACTTCTCGGAGCAGGACCTGGAGCTGTGGGGGTTGGCCGATCGCCTGACCGCTCCGATTGACGAGGACCTGAGCCGTGGACGGCGAGTGTGCGTGGTGGAAACGGGCGGCGCCCGGCTGGCGATCCTGGTGTGCGAGGACCTCGCTCGGTTACATGCGTTTGCTGCGGCCCTTCACGCTCACGGCGTGTCGCTGCTCCTGGTGCCGGTGTTCGCTCGACCGACCAAGGACCGACGCTGGGAGCGCGCCCGGGCCGAGGTCTACAGCGACGCCATCGGCTCGAGCGTCGTGGTGGCCAACAGCCTGGTGATCGCTGAGATCCTGCGCGACCCCATGCCTGCGGGGACGGCGATCGCCGTCGCGCCCGGTTGCGCCGCGGTGGGCCACTCCTCCGAGCCGGACGACGTGGTGGTGTTCGCGCTCGACTGCGAAGGCCCGCGCGTGGTGCACGAGCGGGATTGCGTATAGGCTCGCCGCGGGTGAGGAGACTCCGGGCACTGACTCTCGCGTGTACGGCAGCTTTGGCGCTGGCGCTTTCCGCATGCGGCGGCGGCGACGATGACTCGAGCAACGGGGACGTCGGTGTGCAGGCGGTCTCCGCGCCGGGCTGCGGCTCGGTCGAATACGGCGGTGACGGCAAGGCCGACGCGCTGATCGTCTCCGACCTGCCGCTGCAGGGAGATTCCGAGGAGCGCTCGGCGCAGATGAACGACGCGATCCGCGACGTCCTGGACGCAGGAGGGCTGGAAGGCCGGGGACACCCGGGTCGCCTTCCAGGTGTGCGACGACTCGATCGCCGAGACCGGCCTCTGGGACGAGGCGCGTTGCGAGCAGAACGCCGAGGCCTATGCCGCCGACGAGGACGTGGTCGGCGTGATCGGGACCTACAACTCCGGCTGCGCCGAGATCGAGATCCCGATCCTCAACCGCGCGCCCGGCGGCGGCCTGGCGATGGTCTCCCCCGGCAACACGCTGATCTGCCTCACCCAGACGGCGTCCGGGTGCCTGAACGGCGAGCCGGACAGCCTCTACCCCTCCGGCAGCCGCAACTACGCCCGCGTCATCCCCAGCGACGCCTACCAGGGCGCCGGGCTCGCCACCTTCGCCAAGAACCGCGGCATCAGGAAGGTCTACGTCCTCTACGCCGGGGGCGACCCCACCAGCGTCGGGCAGGCGCGGACCTTCAGGGGCGCGGCGGGGCCGCTGGGCATCGAGATCGCCGGCTTCAAGCCTTGGGACACGGAGGCGAAGGGCTATCGCGACCTGATGCAGACGGCCGAGAAGGCGCAACCCTGACGCCGTGCTCCTCGCGGGCCTGATCGAGCAGAACGGCGCCGAGCTGATCAAGGACAAGGTCTCCGTGCTCGGGCCGAACGACGGGCGGGTCAAGCTGCTCGCTCCGGACGGGTTCGCGCAGCAGGCGACGATCGACGACACCGGGCCGGCCGCGGCGGGGATGTACGCGAGCGTGCCGGGACGGGTTCCCGACAGCCTCACCGGCCCGGGCAAGACCCTGGTGGACCAGCTCACCGAGCAGGCCGGCGGTGAGCCGGTGGAGCTGTTCGCCCCCTACGCGGGGCAGGCGGCGGAGGTGATGCTCGACTCCGTCGCCAAGGGCGGCACCGCGCGCGGCAAGGTGATCATGGCGCTCTTCTCGACCCAGGTGTCGGACGGCATCACGGGCAGCTTCCGCATCCTGCCGAGCGGGGACCCGAGCCTCGGCCCGATCACCGTCTCCGTCGCCAGGGACGCGTTCGAGCCGAGCGGCGTCATCCTCCCCCGGCCGGGCCTCGTGGCCGCCGCTCGGCGGGGCTGAACGCAGCTAAGTCCCGGTTTCGGCGCGGCGCCGGCCCAACCCACGTCAGCGGTCCTCTTCGGCTGGGGCATCGGTCGGGTCGGGGGCTCCGCCGATCCGGTCCTGCCAGCGCTGGTAACGATCGCCCCGCTTCGCGTCGCGGGCCGTCGCCCGCTCGAGCTTCCTGCTCCCAGGCGGATAGCGGCGCTTCGCCCACGGCGAGCCCGGCTTGGCCAGCCTGATCGCGCCGACCCAGCCGACTGGGGGCACGAACATCCCGAACACGCCGGTCCACGGCTTGCCCTTGAAGACGGCGATCAGGCAGAGGCCGAGGTTGACGACCTCGGCGACGATGAAGCCCGCCGCCGACTCCTGGCTGTCGCTCTGCCAGGGCATCAGGCCGACGACGACCGCCGCCCCAATCAGGGTCGCCATGATCACGGCGTCGATCGAGCTCCGTCCCGCCTCGGCCCAGTAGACGTCCTCGAGATGCAGGATCAGCGCGTACTCATCGAGGGTCAGGCCGCAGCCGATCCCGAATCCGGCGGCGAGGATCTCGATCCAGGGGCTGTCGGGCTGGATCGCGAAGGCAAAGAATCCGGTCAGGATCAGGAGCACGATCCCGAAGACGAGGTGGTGGACGTGCAGGCCGCCCTCGGTCTCGATGCTGCCGGGCCACCACGGCACCTTCGGGCTTCGCATCAGCCGGGTGCTCATGCGGATGAAGGCGAAGGACAGCAGGAAGCCGAGGAGCAGCACGAGCCCGGCGCGGCGACCGGCATCGCCTCCGACGGTGCCGCCGCCGGAGACCTCGATCGTGATCTGGGCCAGAGACACGTTCACCCATCATCGCGCAGGCGCTTGCCGGTCCCATGCTGTCCGCAGGAGCTGTGAAGACGCGCACCAGCGGGTGGACCAAGAGCGGGAGGGTCGACGTTGGCAGGGTATTTTGAGCCTGCGCAGGTCCCAGGAAGAAAGGCACATGGATGGGCGAGGAGACGTTGGGCATCAGCCTCCTCGGGGCGTTCTCGGTCAGCCGGAACGGCGATGTCATCCCCGACGACGCCTGGCGGCTGCGCAAGGCGAAGTCCCTGATCAAGCTCCTCGCCCTCGCGCCTGAGCGGCGGCTGCACGCTGACCAGGCCGCCGAGGTCCTGTGGCCGGGCCGCGACCCGGCCTCCGCCCGCAACAACCTGCATCAGGCGATCTATGCGGCTCGGCGGGCGCTCGACTCGGCCGGGCTCGAGGGCCGGCGCCGTCTGGAGCTGAACGACGACGTGATCGCTCTCTGCCCCCGCGATCCGGTGCGGATCGACGTCCTCGCCTTCGAGGAGGCCGCGGCGAGCGCCCGGGAGGGACGCGACCCCGACGCCTACAGAACGGCGCTCGACTCCTACGAAGGCGAGCTGCTGCCCGAGGACCGCTACGAGGAGTGGACCGCATCGCGACGCGCCTCCCTGCGCGAGCTTCGGCTCGCGCTCGGAGTCGAGCTGGCCGAGCTCGAGGCGCCGGCCGATCGGGCGGCGGCGATCGCACGCCTGCGCGACCTCCTGGTCGACGAGCCCCTTCACGAGCCCGCCAACCGGGCGTTGATGCGCCTCTACGCGGGCGGGGGGCGGCGGCAGGAGGCGCTGGCCCAGTTTCAGCAGCTGAAGCGGGGCCTGCGCCGCGAGTTCGAGGACGAGCCCGACGACGAGACGCGCCGCCTCTACCAGGGGATACTCACGCGGAGCCTCGAGGCGGAGCCGGAGATCGAGCCCGCCCAGGGTGAGGCGCCATCGCCCCGCGGGCGCTCCGGCAACCTCCCGCCCCAGCTGACGAGCTTCATCGGCCGCGAGCGCGAGCTGGCCGAGCTCGCCGCCCTGCTGGGCAACTCGCGGCTCCTCACCCTGACCGGGACCGGCGGCTGCGGCAAGACCAGGCTCGCGCTGGAGCTCGCAGGTCAACGCCGGGAGGACTTCCCCGACGGTGTCTGGCCGGTGGAGCTGGCCGCACTCGGCGAGCCCGGGCTGATCGGACCGGCGGTCGCCCAGGCCCTGGACACGAGGCTCGCCTCCGACCGCGCCCCCGAGATCGCCCTCGCAGGGCACATCGGCGATCGCGAGCAGCTGCTCCTGCTCGACAACTGCGAGCACCTGGTGGATCCCGTCGCGCACCTCGTCGAGGCGCTGCTCCGCGGCTGCCCCCGCCTCACGGTGCTGGCGACCAGCCGCGAGCCCCTCCGCGTTCCCGGCGAGGTGACCTGGCGGGTTCCCTCGCTCTCCCTGCCGGTGCTTGCCGACGGCGCGCTCTCGGAAGAGTCGCTGCAGGCGGAGTCGGTGCGGCTCTTCGCCACGCGGGCGTCCCAGGCCGCCCCCGGCTTCGAGCTTGACGACGACAACGCGCCGGCGGTCGCGGCACTCTGCCACCGGCTCGACGGGATGCCGCTGGCGATCGAGCTGGCGGCGGCGCGGGTGGGCGCCCTCACCGCCGAGCAGATCGTCGAGCGCCTCGACGACTCGCTCGACCTGCTCTCGTCGGGGAGCCGCACGGCCATGACCCGCCAGCAGACGCTGCGGGCGACGCTGGCCTGGAGCTACGACCTGCTCGACGAGGGCGAGCAGGCGCTCCTGCGGCGCCTGTCGGTGTTCGCCGGAAGCTTCGGGCTGGAGGCGGCGGAGGACATCTGCGCCGAGGATCCGCTCGAGCGCAGCGAGGCAGTCGCCCTCCTCGGCGCGCCTGATCGACAAGTCGCTCGTGCAGGTCGAGGAGGGGCACGGCGATCACCGCTACCGGCTGCTCGAGACCGTGCGGCAGTACGCGGCGGAGCGCCTCGCGGAGGCGGGCGAGCGGGACGCCTTCGAGCGCCGCCATCGCGACTGGTACCTCGAGCTGGCCGAGAGCGATCCGACGCCGGCCGGCGACCTCCCGGCGAGGGACCGGCTTCGCCTCCTCGACCTCGAGCGCGACAACCTTCGCGCCGCCCTCGGCTCGGCCCTTGCGGAGGACCCCCGCATCGGCCTCCGTCTCGCGGCCGCTCTCTGGCGGTTCTGGCTGATGCGGGGGTATCTGGCGGAGGGGTACCGCTGGCTCGCCGCGCTGCTGGCGGCGGCGCCGGAGCGCACCCCCGATCGGGCGCGCGTGCTGCTCGCCGCCTGCCTCGTCGGCCTGCGCCGCGGGGTGCACGAGCGGATCCACGAGTTCGGCGCGGAGAGCGTGGCGATCTTTCGCGAGCTCGGCGATCACGCCGAGATGTTCGACGCGGTCGAGGTTGCGGCCGCCTATCGCACGATCGTCAGCGGCGCCGGCGAGATCGAGGCGCTCGTCGGAGAGCACGAGGCCCTGGTCGCGGCCGACCTCCCCCTCGCCCGGCCGCCGATGTGGGCCGCGCACACCCGCGGGGTGGCGGCCTGGTTCCAGCGTGACTACCCCCGGGCCAGGCATCAGTTCGGTGCCGCCCTGGAGCGGGCCGGAGAGTTGATCGCCGAGCCTCGACCGGCGCTCTGGCCGCTGAGCTACGGGATGTTCTCGGTCGAGCGCGAGGCCGGTTACCCGCTCTTCCTGCAGGAGGACACGGTGATCGTCGCCCGCCGGGTGGGCGGTGAGGCGGCCGCGGCCTACATCCTCGTCAACCTGGCCGCTGTGGACCGGGCCGAGGGCGACCTCCCGCGGGCGGAGGAGCTGATCGGAGAGAGCCTCGCACGGTTCCGCCGCCTCGGTGACGCGCAGGGAGAGGCATATGCGCTCAACGCGCTGGGCAACCTGGCGCGCTCCAGCGGCGACTTCGAGCGCGGCAGGGCGGCCCTCGACCGCAGTCTCGCCTTGCGGCAGGAGGTCGGCGACCGCCGCGGCACGGGGATCGCGCTCGGGTGTCTGGGGATGCTTCTCGCCCGCTCCGGCGACGCGGAGAGCGGCCGGGCCTCGGCCGAGCGGGCCCGCGTCTGGTTTGCCGAGAACGACGACCTGATCGGGCTCAGCGCGGCCGAGCTCAGCCTCGCGAGCGTTGCGCTCTGCGCCGGCGACCGAGCGAGCAGCCGCGCGCACCTCGAGTCCGTGGCCTCGATACTCGGGGGCCTGGAGACGACCCATCAGGAGGGCTGGGCGCTGGCCGTGCTCGCCGCGATCACCGCCGAGGACGACGAACCTGAGACGGCGCGCAGGTGGCTCGACCAGGCGAGCCGGCATTTCGAGCTGCTCGGTAGCGACGCCGGGATCGCCTACTGCCGGGAGCTGGAGCGGGGGCCCGGGATCGCGGCTGCAGGCGCGATCGCCGATTAGCCCGGCTTAAGCCGCCGCAAAGCCGCCGCAAAGAGGGCCACCCTAGCCTCGCTCCGCGTGATCGAGACGTCCACTCATCAACCGAGAAGGAGCACGGCATGACGACCACGGCAACGCAGGGAGTGCTGGGAGCGGCGACGCTGAAGGAGTTCGAGGACGGGCTGCATGGCGAGCTGATCCGGCCCGAGGACGCCGCCTACGACGAGGCCCGCGCGATCTGGAACGGCGCCCACGACGGCCGCCCGGCGCTGATCGCCCGCTGCGCGGACGCATCCGACGTGCGTCACGCGATCGGCTTCGCCCGCAGCGAGGGGCTCGACGTCGCCGTGCGCGGCGGCGGGCACAGCATCCCCGGCTTCTCGACCGTCGACGGCGGCATCGTCATCGACCTCTCGCCGATGAAGGGCATCAAGGTCGACGAGCGCGGTCGCACCGTGATCGCCGAAGGCGGGCTCACCTGGGGCGAGCTCGACGCGGCCACCCAGGAGTACGGCCTCGCCGTCACCGGCGGCCTGGTCTCGACCACCGGCATCGCCGGCTTCACGCTGGGCGGCGGCATCGGCTGGCTGATGCGAAAGCACGGCCTCGCCTGCGACAACCTCCGCTCGGCCGAGATCGTCACCGCCGACGGCCAGTTCCTGACCGTCAGCGCGACGGAGAACCCGGACCTCTTCTGGGGCCTGCGCGGGGGAGGCGGCAACTTCGGCATCGTCACCGCCTTCGAGTTCTACCTGCACCCGGTCGGCCCGACCGTCACCGCCGGCCCGGTCTTCTATCCCGGCGAGCGCGCGGAGGAGATCCTGCGGTTCTACCGCGACTTCGTGCAGACAGCTCCCGACGAGCTGACGACGCTGGCCAACCTGTTGACGGCGCCGCCGGCCCCCTTCCTGCCGGAGGAGTGGCACGGCAAGAAGCTGGTCGCCCTGATCGGCTGCTACTCCGGCGACCCCGAGGAGGGGGAGAAGGCGATGCGGCCGCTCCGGGAGCTCGGCGATCCCGTCGCCGATCTGGTCGGCCCGATGCCCTACGTGCAGATGCAGGGCCTGATCGACGCGCTCTACCCGCACGGGACCCAGGCCTACATGAAGGCGGGCTACCTGCGGGAGCTCGACGACCATGCGGTCGAGACCGTGGTCCGCTATCACCAGAACGCGACCTCTCCGGCTTCGGAGATCCACATCCAGCACTTCGGCGGCGCCGTGGCCCGCGTTGACGAGGACGAGACCGCCTACGGCGATCGCCTGGCGCCCTTCGTGTTCAACATCGTCGCCTTGACGCACGAGCCCGAGGGGCTCGACTCCCACGTCGAATGGGCGCAGCGGCTCTACGGCGAGATCGAGCCGTCGCTGACCGGCGGCGCCTACATCAACTTCCTCTCCGCCGAGGGCAGGGAGCGGGTGCAGGCGGCCTACGGGGCCGAGAAGTTCGCTCGCCTGCGCGCGCTCAAGGACCGCTATGACCCGACCAACCTGTTCCGCCTGAACCAGAACATCCCGCCGTCGGACGCCGCCTGAGGGACTAGCCTGCGGAGGTCATGGTCAAGCCCTCCGTCCTGCTCGCGGCGCTGCTTTTCCTCGCCTTCGGCGGTTGCGGAGACGATGGCTACGGGGACGGTGACACCGGCGGCACGGGCGGCGGCGAAGCCCGGATCGTCGTCACCAGCCCCGAGCACGGCGCGAGCGTGTCGAGCCCGATCACGATCTCGGGAACGGCGAGCGTCTTCGAGGGCACCGTCCAGCTCCGGGTCCTCGACGCGGAGGGCGAGGTGATCGCGCGAGCCTTCGCCACCGCGACCGCCGGCGCGCCCGAGCGCGGCGACTTCTCCAAGGAGGTCGAGTTCACCGTCGGCGAGGCGCAGGACGGCGTGGTCGAGGCCTTCGAGCAGAACGCCGCCTCGCCCGGAGAGGGCAGCCAGCGGCAGCAGTTCAAGGTCGAGGTGCCGGTCAAGCTCGAGCCCTAGTCCAACGGGCACATCAGCGGAAGGGGCCGGACAGGCGTGCGATAGGGTCGGCACGACCGGCTGCCAGCCGGCGGAGGGAAGGCAAGTCAGTGGTCGGGCTCAGACTGAAGGCGACGGCAGCCGTGGTGATCGCGCTCCTCCTCGTGGCGCTCCTCGCGGCGTTCGCCCTCGCGGCGAGAACGACCAGGGTCACCGGCTCGGGTCCCGCGTCGCCGGACGCGGTCGCCACCGCCACCGCCGTCTGCCCGGCCGGCAAGCGCCTGGTCGGAGGCGGGTTCGGGCTCAACCCCGCCTACGACCCGGTCTCCGACACGGGCGCACAATCGCTTGTGCAGCAGGCCTTTCCCGGCGACCGCCGCGCATGGAAGGTCCGCTCCTTTGCCCTCGCCGGCGGGACCGAGTCGACTCTCTACTCGATCGGCCTCTGCCGCGAGGGCTCGATCACCCGCCGGTCGCTCGCCGCCCCGATCGCGGCTGCGACACACCTCCCCGTTCGAGTCAAGTGCCCGACGAACAGGCACGTGATCGGCGGTGGCTACCGGGTCGTCTCGCCGTATGACCCGGCCACCGCCACCGGAGCCAACGTCTCGATCCACACCAGCAGGCGGCTCACCGAGCAGGTCTGGCTGGTCGGCGCCACCCGTGACTTCGGCGAGGAGGCCGACGTCGTCGCCCACGTCTTCTGCGAGCGGGACTGGGCGACCAACGTCCGCTCCGCGAGAGGGTCGGTGCCGGCCGAGGACGTCGGGAGCTACACCGCCACCGCCGATTGCCCGGAGGGCACCAAGGTCGTCTCCGGAGGCTTCAAGGCGCGGCCCCTGGGGACGCCGGGAAGCGCGATGAGCACCGGGCTCTTCCCCTGGATCAGCGTCAACCGGCCGCTTCTGCACAAGACCGGGTGGACGGCGACCATCCACAACAGCGTTGGCTCCCTGCCGGGCGCCAGGCTCACGGTCTACGCCTACTGCAAGCCGAGCTGACCGCGGGCTAGCCGCTCGCGCCAGGCCCCTCGAACCGCATCACCGAGACCCGCACGCGGTTACCCTGGATGCGGGGGCATGAAGCCGCTGCGGCGGTGACTTCGAAGGGACTCCGATCTCCATTCTCAGTACCTCCATAGGCCGGGCTCGGCCGCTTCTCGTGGCTGCGCTGATCGGCTGCGTGGCGGGCGTACTGGTCGCCAGGGCACAGGCCGGTCCGCCGGACTGTGCAGACGGGCAGACGATTCGCGGCGCGCAGGGCACCCCCTGCGCCGACGTCCTCGTCGCCGAACCCGGCGCGGACGAGGTCTACGGTGGCGGGGGGGACGACACGATCTACGTTCCGGCCGGCGTCGACGCCGTCTTCGGGGGTGGGGGAGACGACAGGATCTACTCGTCCTCCTACGCGGCCGGGACGACCGTGGCCGGGGGCACGGGCGACGACGTCCTCGTGGGCCACGTGTCGGCGGCGCTCACCGACTGCACCGCCGGCTGTCATCTCGGGCTCGGCAGCCAGACTTTCGACGGCGGCCCCGGCGACGACGTCGTCTATGGAGAGCGCGGCAATGACGTGCTCAACGGAAACGAGGGCCAGGACCGGCTCTACGGCGGCATCGGCGACGACACCGTCAACGGCGGCGACGACGGCGACCTGCTCTCCGGCGGCTGGGGAGGGGACTCCGTCGACGGGGAGGCGGGGAACGACTACGTCCGCGGCGACGGCTCCGCCGACGAGATCGAGGACAGCGGCGGCGGTACCGACACGCTCAGCTACGCGACCGGGGTCGCGCCCGGCTTCCCCCAGCGGTCGGGCTACCCGGACTTCTCGACGAGCTACCCCAGCTTCCCCGGCGCGGGCGGAGAGCGGGGCGTCTACGTCGACCTCGGCCAGAGCATCGGCGACAACGGCCTCGCCCGCTTCGGCGGCGGCCTCGACACCGGGCTCGCCGGCGCCGGCTTCGAGAACGTGATCGGCACCCCGTTCTCCGACTACATCGTCGGCTCCTCGGGCGCCAACACGATCCACGGGGGAGGCGGCGGAGACGTCATCCTCGCCGGCGGCGGCAACGACACCGTCTACGGCGGCGCCGACGGCGACGACCTCGACGGCGGAACGGGAACGAATGCGCTCGACGGCGGCGCCGGGTCCGACCACTGCGCCAACCCGGCGGCCGGGACCGCCTGCGAGTCGGCCACGAACACGGGGGGCGTCGTCCTCCGCGACCCGGCGAAGATCTCGGTCGGTCTGCTGGCGCCCGAGGACACCGACCACAGCCAGGTCTACCTCTCCGGGAGCAGCCTCGCCGACAACCTCACGGCCACCTACGCTGGGGGGCCGCCGGAGACCGTGACATTCACCGTCGTCTCCGGCTCTGCCGTCTTCGACCAGGGCGCCCCGGCCGCGGGCGGCTGCTCGATCCCGACGGCGACCCAGGCGGTCTGCACCCTCGCTAAGCCGCTCGATTCGGTCGTCCTCTACGGCGCCTCGAACGGTGACGACATCGGGGCGAGCTCGTTCCCGTCCTCGACCTCGGTGGTCCTCGCCGGCGGCACCGGCGGTGACGGGCTCACCGGGGGCCCGCTGAGCGAGGACGTGCTGGTCGACGACCCGAGTGTGGCGGCGGCCGGCGCCGACGATTTGAGCGCGCTCGGAGGCGACGACGCCGTGCTCAACAACGAGGGGCTCGACCAGCTGGAGGGCGGCGACGGCAACGATCTGTTCCTCTCGACCTCGGTCTGTGACGGCGACACGATCAACGGCGGGGCGGACACCGACAACTCCTCCTGGGCCCGGTTCGACGATCCGGTCGAGGCACGCATCGGCGAGGGGGTCGCGGGGATGCCCGGCGCCGGTAGCGGCCCCGTCTGCGGCGCCGGGCAACTCGACTCACTCACGGCGATCGAGGACCTGGAGGGGAGCGGCCAGGCCGACTTCCTCTACGGCGGGCCAGGCCCGAACAACCTGCTGGGCTGGGGTGGAGCGGACCTGTTCCGCCCTCGGGCGGGAGACGACAGGGTCTTCGCCAACGCCGCCGACACCGACCCCCCATCGAGTGCGGCGACGGCCTCGACAGGGCGATGCTCGACAAGAGCCCGACGTATGGCGACAGCGTCGACGACAGCTGCGAGATCGTCGAAGAGGCGAACCCCGGCACCTTCGCCTTCACGATCGAGCCGCTTGCGCAGCCGACCTTCAGCGGCACCGATCCCGCCTCGCCCGCGGACGACAACTCACCCGAGATCCTCGGCACCGGGCCGGCCGGGTCCACGATCAGGCTGTACACGACCCCCGACTGCGCGGAGGCGAGCTTCGTCGCCACCGGCCCCGCCGCCCAGTTCGCCTCGCCCGGGATCACCGTCTCGGTTCCCGGCAACTCGACCACCACCTTCTACGCGACCGCGAGAAGCGCGAACAGCGGGTCCGAATGTTCGGCCGGCTCGATCACCTACACGGAGTCGAGCCCGCCGGTGGACCCGACGGCGGTGGACGACAGCGCGACCGTCGCCGAGGACTCCGGGCCGACGCCGATCGACGTGCTCGCCAACGACCCCGACCCCGACGGTGGCGAAAAGACGATCGTCGCGGCCGGACAGCCGGGTTATGGCGCAGTCGCGATCACCGGCGGCGGTTCCGGCCTCACCTACCAGCCGCCGCCGGGATGGTGCGGGCAGACAAGCTTCACCTACACGCTCAACGGCGGTTCGACTGCGACGGTCGCGGTCACCGTGACCTGCGCGCCCGAGCCCCCCGCACGCAAGTGCGACGGCGTCACCGCGAACCGCCAAGGCAGCGCCGGGCGCGACGTGATCAACGGATCACCGAGACGTGACGTGATCGTCTCCTTCGGAGGAAACGACCTCGTCCGGGGGCTTGGCGGCAACGACCTGATCTGCGGGGGCGCGGGCAGCGACACGGTGGCCGGAGGCGACGGCCGAGACCGTCTGCTCGGCGGCGCCGGCGGCGACACGCTGAAGGGCGGGCCGGCACGGGACACCCTGCTCGGCGGGAAGGGCCGGGACCGCTTGTTCGGCGGCCCCGGGCGGGACGTCGAGCGCCAGTGAGCTACTGACCCCGGAGCTCGATCCAAAGGGCCCGGGCGCGGGCCCGGACGCCCCCGTCGAGGCCGAGGATCGCCGAGCCCGCTTCCCGCTTGCGCCCGTTGCGGCGCAGCGGCCAGGAGAGCACCACGTGGGGCTCGTCGGCCCGGACCGGCACCTCCAGCGAGGCGGTGAGCCGGGCGAGCACGGCGGGCCCCGCCGACTCGGCGGCGGGCGGGGCCGCGGCGACGGCCGACGGGCAGTCGAGCGCCGCCCAGACGATCTCCGGCCGCGTCTGCCCGCCTTGGCCGGCGAGATCGGGCGCCGGGGTCCACGCGCAGGCGAAGAGCTCGTCGCGACCCTCGACGGCGCCGGCGAAGATGCGCAGCCCGTCGCCCGCCGGGCGCTGCGGGCCGCAGACGAAGCAGGTCGGAAACGGGTGCCCGTCGTACCACGGGTAGGCGCGGCTCGCCTGCTCGGCCGCCGCTACGGACAAGGGCTCGGGAACCTCGAGATCCAACTCGTCGAGCCCACGGGCCTCGACGACCACCCGGTTCGCCTCGCAGAGCTCGACCTCACCCGAGCCCGCCTCGACCCGAAGGGGCCTCTCCAGCGGCGGCGGCTGGCGAAGGCTGACCTCGGCGACGGCCGTTCCGAGCAGAGCGGCGCAGACGCCGCAGGCGTAGCCGCCGTTGGAGCTCTCCGGCGGCCCGTTGAAGCGGGCCGGGATCGTGACCGCGTCCATGGTTCGCCGGGAAGATATCGGCGGACGACTCGATCGCCTGCGGGGCGCCGCATGTGAGAGGGTGGTGAGGCAGGAGGCGCGGCCAGGCCGGCGCAGCGGCGCCGGCAACAGCTGCAAAGGAGGAAGGATGAAGCTCCGTTTCCTCGTCCCGGCACTGATCGTCCTCGCATCCGCGGTCGCCCTGTTCGGCTGCGGTGGAGACGACGACGACTCGACCACCACGCTCAACCTCGTCGAGCGCGCAACGACCGACACGCTCCAGCATGTGGGTCCGGCGAAGGAGGACGACTCGGCCGGCGACGTCCTCGCCTTCGCCAACGACGTCTACGACGAGAACAACAAGGAGAAGGTCGGGACCGACAACGGGATGTGCATGCGCACCGCCCCCGGCAAGGCCTTCGAGTGCGTCTGGACCGTCACCCTCGACGAGGGCCAGCTCACGGTCGAGGGGCCCTTCTACGACGCCAAGGACTCGGTCCTCGCGATCACCGGCGGCACCGGCGACTACAAGGAGGCCGGCGGCGAGATGACGCTGCACGCCCGCAACGACAAGGGAACGGAGTATGACTTCGGCTACGAGATCGTGAAGTAGGCCGGCGGCTCAGCGCTCGATCTCACCGGGCAGAAGGAACGGATAGGGGCGGCGCCGGACCCGGCGCCGCCAGGCTCGGTCGAGCTTCCGGACCCGGAGCAGGGCCGACCAGAGGCGGGCGTCGGAGCGGTAGTAGGAGCGGACCTCGGTCTCGGTCAGCGGCTTCTCGATCCGCCGGTTGAGCCGGTCGAGGAACGCCGGCAGCCAGGGGTCGAGGCGCTCCTTCAGCAGGTTGCCGGTGACGTCGAGGTAGACCTTTCGCAGGTCCCGGTAGGTCTCGACGATGCCGGGTGCGACGAAGCGGCGGAGCGGCCAGCGCAGGACCGCGGGAAACGCCTGCGCGATCAGGTCCATGTCCAGCCGCGGGCGGCCGTCCGCGGACCAGATCAGCGGCGTGGAAACGTCGAGGTAGGTCAGCCCCTCTTCGCTCCAGGTCCAGTTGGCCAGCTGCGCGTCGAGCCCCAGCCGCGGGCCGACCGTGCCGGCGGCTGTCGCCACCACCGCCTCCACCAGGGGATGCCCTGCCGCCGGTTCGGTGGAACGCAGGATGCCGGGCGCCAGGCCCCCGCTGGGCAGAATCGACTGGACGACGTAGCCGGCGACCGTGCCGTCGGCGCGCTCGACCGCGCGCATCTCGGTGTCCACCACCCGGACCCCCGCCGCCTCGAGCGCCGCCAGGTAGTCCTCGAGGGTCTCGCGGTAGGCATCGAAGCGCCGGCGCGAGGAGAAGACCGGCAGCCGCTTGCAGGCGAAGTCCGGGTTCTCGGCGGGCAAGCAGAGGACCAGCGAGATCTCCCCGTAGCCGAGCACCGGGAGATCGCTTTCGTCCCCGGAGGCCAAGGCCCGTTCGACGAGGTCGTCGAGATGGCGCAGGTCGCTGTCTGGGAGGGTCGCCGCGCCGCGGCTCACGAGAGAGCGCCGCGGACCAGCGAGACGATCTCGTCGACCTCGGGCTCGCTGATCACCAGCGGCGGCTTGAACTGGGTGACGGAGTGGTCGTGCTCGGCGTAGACCGCGAAGACGCCCGCCTCGATCAGCTGCTTCGCGGCGAGCAGGCCTCCCTGCTCGTGCTCGAACTTGAGGCCCATCGTCAGACCGAAGCGGCGCAGCTCGAAGGGCAGGCCCGATAGGCCGTCCTCGAAGCGCCGGCCCAGCATCTCCACCCCATGCAGGAAGCCCGGCCGGGAGATCTCGTCCATCACCGCGCTCGCGGCGACGCAGCCGATCTCGGCCCCGCCGAAGGTGGAGACGTAGGCGAACGGGTTTTCGTCGAAGAATGCCTCCAGCTCGGCGCGGAGCAGCAGGGCGCTGACCGGGTAGATGCCGCCCCCGAGTCCCTTCCCGGTGATCAGCATGTCCGGCTCGACGTCCTCCTGCTCGAAGTACCAATTGGTGCCGGTGCGGCCGAGCCCGGTCTGCACCTCGTCGAGGATCAGCAGCGCGCCGGCCGACCGCGCCGCCTCCGCGACCGCCCGCAGGTATCCGGGCGCGGGAGGCGGGAAGCCCAGGGTCGCCGGTATCGCCTCGAGGATCACGGCCGCGGTCTCGGGCCCGATCTTCCCGAGCAGCGCCTCGGCGTCGTTGAAGGGGACGTGGACGAAGCCCTCCGGGCCGAAGCCGAAGGGCTCGAACCAGCGCGGATCGCTCGCCGCCAGCGCGAAGCCGCTGAGGCCGTGATAGGCGCCCCGGGCGGCGACCACCCCGGGGCGATCGGTCACGGCTCGGGCCAGCCTCAGCGCCAGGTCCACGGACTCGGTGCCCGAGGGCGCGAAGACCGCGTAGGGGAGGCGGTCACCGGTGCTGGCTGCCAGCTTCTCGGCCAGCCGTGCGCGCCAGCCGCTGACGAGGTGATGGTTGCCGACGTCGACGTGGTCGAGCCCCTCGCGGACCGCGGCGACGATCCGCGGGTGGCGGTGGCCGAGGTTGAAGACCCCGCCGTTGCAGTGGCAGTTCCAGTACCAGCGGCCGCTGAACGCGTCGCGAAAGCGGCATCCCTCGCGCTCTCCGACCACGATCTCGACGCCGATCGCCTCGAGCGCTCGGGCCTTTCCCCGGTTGACGTGCGAGGCGAAGGCCTCGGCGGTGCGCTTGCGGCTCTCGTAGGGCTGGGCGGCGGCGCCGGTCGCGGCCTGGCTCGAAGCTGTCATTCCCACCTCCTGGGTCCGTATGCAACGTATCGCTTCCCCGCTCCGTCGAGGCTGCGAGCATGGCGACGATGCGATTGGTCAGCTTTCGAGATCCCTCCGGCCAGGAGCGCGTGGGGCGCCTGACGGGGACCGGGGTCGAAGTGCTCCGCGCTCCGACCATGCTCGGCTGGCTGCGGGGCGACGGGCACGAGGCCGCCGGCCCTCGCCACGACCTAGGGGAGGTCGAGCTGCTCGCGCCCGTTCCCGACCCGCCCAGCGTCAGGGACTTCTTCGCCTTCGAGGGCCACGTGGCGACCGGCTGGCGCCTGCGCGGCGCCGAGATCCCGTCCGCCTGGTACGCGGCCCCCACCTTCTACTTCTCCAATCCGGCCTCGATCCACGGACCCGGGGAGCCGGTGCACCGGCCGGAGGCGACGAGGATGCTCGACTTCGAGCTCGAGATCGCGGCGGTGATCGGCGCCGGCGGCGGGATCGCGGGCTTCACGCTGCTCAACGACTGGAGCGCCCGCGACATCCAGCGCGAGGAGATGACCGTGGGGCTCGGGCCGGCGAAGGGCAAGGACTTCGCGATCTCGCTCGGTCCCTGGCTCGTCACTCCCGACGAGCTCCCCTACGAGGACGGCCGCCTGCGGGTCGAGGCCACCGCCTCGGTAAACGGCCGCGAGCTGACCCGCACGGACGCCGCCGAGCAGCACTTCTCCTGGCCGGACCTCGTCGCCCACGCGGCTCGCGGAACCCGCCTGCGGCCCGGCGACGTGCTCGGGTCGGGAACCCTCAACCGCGGCTGCCTGCTCGAGCTGGGGCCGCTCGAGGGGGACCGCTGGCTCGAGCCAGGCGACGTGGTCGCACTCGGCGCCGACGGCCTCGGCGTCCTCGAAACGCCGATCGCCTGAGCGGGCCGCTCACTCCACCGGCCGCTCGAACAGGGTCGAGAGCACCACCTGCGTCTGCGTACGGGTGATCCCGGGCGCGTCGCGGATCCGCTGCAGGGCCTGCTCGAGGTGCCCGGTGTCCCTGGCGAAGAGGTGGAGGATCGCGCTCGACTCCCCCGCCACCGTGTGCGCGGCCGCGACCTCGGGGTGGCGGCCGGCGGCGGCGAGGATCTCGTCGGCGGTCATGTGGCCCTCGCAGAAGAGCGAGACGACGGCGTGGGTGGTCCAGCCCAATGCGACGTGGTCGAGGACCGCCGAGTAACCGCGGATCACCCCGGCCTGCTCGAGGCGGTCCACCCGGCGCTTGACCGCGGGCGCGCTGAGCGAGACCCGCGAGCCGATGTCCTGGAACGAGCGCCGGGCGTTCTCGCGCAGCAACGCAACGATCTGCTGGTCGACTTCGTCCAGTTTCACCGCGAATAGCCTCGAGTGCGCAACGATCCGGTCCTGTAGTCCTGCATTTGCCAGGGAATTGCAAATACTCTCACGGCATGGGACGGCTTCGCAAGGCGTTAGGCTCGACCCGCCGGCAGGCTCGGGCGATTCTGGGCATCTCCACAGGAGAACGGTGAAGGCAAGAGGGGCAATCGTCGTGACGCTGGTGGCCTTGTCGGCCCTGACCGCCGCGGCCGCTGCATCCCCGTGTGAGAGCCGCGCCTGCCACTCTCGCTTCGTCGTCAGGGAGCATCGCTCTACATGGAGGTCATCGCAGGTCTTCGACCGCTTCCACGGCCGCGTGCGGCTGTACGTCGCCGGCCGGCGCCTGCGGGCACAATCGATGGAGGACGGTTGCGGCACGCGCTACGCGGGCGCGCACGTGCGCGCCCGCCTCCGCTACTGCGGCGACCATGCGCCGCTGCGGATCGTGCACCGGGGGAGGGCGGGGACCAGGGTCGCGGTCGTCTACCGGGCCTTCCCGGGTGCTCCCGTGCCGGCCGAGCCGGCGCCGCTGCCGCCGCCGGCGCCGGCAGCGGAACCACCCGCTCCCGCACCACCGCCTCCCCCGCCGCCGCCGAGGATGTACTGGGGGGCGACTATCGACGGGGAGGTCTACGGCCGCCCCGACGCCGACGCGCCCCTCGACCAGACGACGTGGGACACCTTCGAGGAGCACGCCGGGAAGGAGGCCACGTTCGTGAACACCGGGGTGCCCTGGGCCACGCTCCCAACCGCGGCGCTTGAGGCGGCGCGGGTGCGGGGAGCGGTGCCGCTCCTGACGATGTGGCTGTCCGGGGGCACCACGCTCGCCGAGGTCGCCGCGGGGCGCGAGGACGCGGCGATCAGGGCCTGGGCGCGAAAGGCAAAGGCGTGGGGCTATCCGTTCCTCTTCCGACCGTGGTGGGAGGTGAACGGCGATTGGTACCCGTGGGGGCGGGATCCGGACTACATCGCGGCCTGGCGGCGTTTCCACGACGTGGTCGTCGCCGAGGGGGCGACGAACGTGACCTGGGCCTGGATCGTCAACACGATCTGGTCGGATCCCCTTTCCGAGCCGGGGCCCTACTACCCCGGCGACGCCTACGTCGACTGGGTCGGGATGGATGCCTACAACTGGGGGCTGAACCCCCTGCAGCCCGACCGCTGGACCACGCCGGAGGAGACGGTGGGCCCGACGCTCGACCGCCTTCGCCAGATCGCGCCCGGCAAGCCGATTTGCATCTGCGAGATCGCCTCGACGGAGATCGGCGGCGACAAGGCCGCCTGGACCGAGGAGCTGCTGACGGGGTATCTGCCTCAGCATCCCGAGATCAAGGCCTTCCTCTGGTTCAACTGGGGATACGAGCAGAACGGTGGCTACTGGGACTGGCCGATCGAGTCCTCGCCGAGCGCCCAGCAGGCGTTCCGGGTCAACATCGGAACCTCCAACTACCTCTCGGCCCTGCCGCCCCAGACGCCGCTCGAGAAGGTGCCGCTCCCCTGAGCCTGCCCCGGCGCCGAGCCGCGGCCGTTACGGCACCGGCACCTTCGACAGGGGCGTGAGCGCCGGCAGCGTTGACCGGTAGGTGTTGCTCGCGATTCCCTTTCGGAACGCCTGCTGGGCCTTCGGAGACGATTCGATCGGCCAATCCCAGCGACCGCCGTTCTGCTCGACATTCCAGTTGAACCAGAGGAAGGCCTTGATCTCGGGGTGGCTCGGAAGGTAGTTCGAGAGCATGTCCCTGATCCACTGGGACTTGTTGCCGCCGATCTCCGTCGAGGCGGTCTCGCAGATGCAAATCGGCTTGCCGGGCGCGATCTGCTTGAGGCGATTCAGGGTGGGAGTGATGACCTCGTCGGGTGTGATCCAGCGGTCCGGTTGGAGCGGATTGCGGCCCCAGTTGTATGAGTCCATCCCGACCCAGTCGACATAGGCGTCGCCGGGGTAGTAGGGGGCGGGGTCGGAGGCGGGGTCGTACCAGATGCTGTTCGTGACCCACGCCCAGGTCACGTTGGTCGCTCCCTCGGCGACGACGATGTCATGGAAGCGCCGCCAGGCGGCGACGTAGTCAGGGCTGCGGCCCCAGGGATACCAGTCGCCGTTCATCTCCCACCAGGGACGGAAGAGGAACGGAAGGCCCCACGCCTTCGCCTTCTGGGCCCAGGCCCTGATCACCGCATCCTGGTCTCCGGCGACGATGTCGGCGAGGCTCGTCCCGTCGAGCCACGTGGTCACCAGCGGCAGAGCACCGCGGTTGCGGACCGCCTGGAAGGCGGGCGTGTCGAATTGCCCCCACGCCTGTCCCATGTTCAGGATCGCGATCTTCTTCCCGGCGTGTTGCTCGAACGTGTTCCAGACGCTCTGGTTCCAGGGCGGATCGGAAGGCTGGCCGTAGACGTCGCCGTCGATGGTCGCCCCCCAGTACATCGGTGCCGCCTTCGCGCCGGCAGCCGGGAACGCGAGGGTGCCGAGGACGATCAGGGCCAAGGGAAGAAAGCGACGACGCCTCATGCTGCTCTCCTTGCGGTGCCCGCTCACCCCCCATCGCGGGCGGCCAGGGTTGTCTTGAAGAACCTAGTCCGCCGGGATCCGGGACGCCATACCGATTAGTCGGGACTTGCCCGCGGGTCGGGGCCTCGCGCAGCGACGCAACGATCTGTTGGTCATCATCGTCCCGATCCACCGCGAATAACCCTCAACGCGCAACGTTCTGCGCTTGAAATCGGGCCTCCGATAGAGAATCATTAACCCCTAGGGAGCAACCGAGGAGGAGAGAGTTGGCAACCGCAACCAGGTCCGCGGGGGCAGCGCAGCAGGGCGGGGACTTCATGCCGCTCAACGGCGTCGACCACGTCGAGATGTACGTCGGCAACGCCGCCCAGGCGGCCCACTTCTACCAGTGGGCCTTCGGCTTCCGGCCGGTCGCCTACGCCGGGCTGGAAACGGGTCGGCGCGACCGGGTCTCGCACGTGCTCGAGCAGGGGCGGGTGCGCCTTGTCCTCACCGGCGCCCTGCGCTCCGGCACCGACGTCGCCCGCCACCACGCGCGCCACGGCGACGGGATCAAGACCATCGCGCTCTCCGTGCCCGACGTCGACCACGCCCACCGCGAGGCCGTCGCCCGCGGCGCCCGCAGCATCGCCGAGCCCGAAGACGCGGCCGACGGCCACGGGCGCGTCCGCAGCGCCACGATCGCCGCCTACGGCGACACCCTCCACACCTTCGTCGATCGCACCGGGTACGAGGGGCCGTTCCTGCCGGGCTTCGAGGCGCGTGACGGTGGGGGGGAGCCCCGCGAGGAGCACCTGCTCGCGATCGACCACATCGTCGGCAACGTCGAGCTCGGCCACATGGACGAGTGGGTGCGGTTCTACGAGGACGTCTTCGGGATGGTCGAGATGGTCCACTTCTCCGACGAGGCGATCTCGACCGAGTACTCGGCCCTGATGTCGAAGGTCGTCGCCAGCGGCAACGGTCGCATCAAGTTCCCGATCAACGAGCCGGCGGAAGGCCGGCGCCGGTCGCAGATCGACGAGTACCTGGAGTTCTACGAGGGCGCCGGCGCCCAGCACATCGCCCTCGCCACCCGCGACATCGTCGGCACCGTGGCCGAGCTTCGCCGCCGTGGCGTCGGCTTCCTCGAGATCCCCGACACCTACTACGACGAGGTGCCCGAGCGGGTTCCGGAGGTGGCCGGCCGGCTCGCCGACCTGCGGCGCCAGGGCATCCTCGTCGACCACGACGACGAGGGTTACCTGCTGCAGATCTTCACCAAGCCGATCGGCGACCGGCCCACCGTCTTCTTCGAGATCATCGAGCGCCACGGGGCGACCGGCTTCGGGGCGGGAAACTTCAAGGCCCTGTTCGAGGCGATCGAGCGCGAGCAGGAGCGCAGGGGGAACCTCTGATGCGCTACGCGAGCCTGGGCAGGCTGCCCGCCAAACGCCACGTCCAGTTCCGCGAGAACGGGACCCTGCTGACCGAGGAGGTCCTCGGCTTCGAGGGCTTCAGCGGCAACGAGTCGATCCTCTACCACCTCCACTCTCCCTGCCGGGTGATGGAGGTGGGCGGCTTCGAGCCGATCACGCGCGACGAGTGGGTTCCGGATACGCACGTCCACCGGCTCACCGACACGAACGGGATCGAGCCGGGCGGCGACTGGCTCACAGGACGGCGGCTGCTGCAGTTCAACGCCGACATCGAGGTCGCCGTCTGCAAGCCGACCTCCGGGCGCGAGGGCTTCTACCGCAGCGGCGAGGGCGACGAGGTGCTCTTCATCCACCACGGCAGCGGCACCGTCGAGACGATCTTCGGCGACGTGCCCTACCGGCCCCACGACTACGTCGTAATCCCCCGCGGCACCACCTACCGGGTGCGGATGGACGACGGCGAGCAGGTGTGGCTGTGCTTCTTCACCCCCGGCGAGATCGAAACGCCGAACCGCTACCGCAACCGCTACGGGCAGCTGCTCGAGCACGCTCCCTACTCGCAGCGCGACTTCCATCCCCCGCGGGAGCTTCGCACCCACCGCGAGCGCGGCGAGTTCGAGCTCACCGTGCGCGTCCGCGACGGCTACCAGTCCTACCTGCTCGACTACCACCCGTTCGACGTGGTCGGCTGGGACGGCTACGTCTACCCGTACACCTTCAACACCGACGACTTCGAGCCGGTGACCGGGCGCATCCACATGCCGCCCCCCGTGCACCAGACCTTCCAGGGCCAGCGGTTCGTGATCTGCTCGTTCTGCCCGCGGGAGCTCGACTACGACCCGCAGGCGATCGCCCTCCCCTATCACCACTCCAACGTGCAGTCGGAGGAGGCGATCTACTACGTCGACGGGCAGTTCGGGTCGCGCAAGGGGGTCGACGTCGGGATGATCACCCTGCACCCGAGCGGGCTGCCCCACGGGCCGCAGCCCGGTCTGGTCGAGGCCTCGCTGGGGGCGCGCCGGACCGAGGAGCTGGCGGTGATGTGGGACACGTTCCAGCCGCTGAAGCTGACCGCGCTGGCGCGCGAGACGGACAGGCCCGATTACGCGCTCTCCTGGTACGAGCCCGAGCGCGAGCTCTCGACCACGACCACCGGCTGAGCGATGTTCGAGGAGGCACAGCTCTACTCCCCGGTCACCCGCAGCGACGAGGGCGAGGTCACGGTCCATCTCGGCGACGACCACCCCGGCGTCAACGACCCCGTCTACCGCGAACGCCGCAACCAGATCGCCGCCGCGGCGCTCGCCTGGGAGCCCGGCCGGCCGCTGCCGCGGATCGACTACACCGAGGACGAGCAGGAGGTCTGGCGAACGGTCTGCCGCGAGCTCGCCCCGAAGTACGAGCGCTACGCGTGCCGTGCGTTCCGCGATGCGGTCGCCGCACTCGCCCTCCCCCGCGACCGGATCCCGCAGCTCGACGAGGTCACCGCCGGCCTGCGGCCGCTGACCGGCTTCGAGTACGTGCCCGCGGCGGGGATAGTCCCGCTCGACGAGTTCTACGGCTCGCTCGCCGACCACCGCTTCCACTCGACCCAGTACGTCCGCCATCACGACGCCCCCCTCTACACGCCGGAGCCCGACCTGATCCACGAGGTGATCGGCCACGGCCACCTGCTCGCCGACCCGCAGTTCGCCGAGCTCAACCGGCTGGCGGGCGAGGCCGCGCGCCGCGTCGAGACGCCCGAGGGCCTGCAGATGGTCGCCGACGTCTTCTGGTTCACGATCGAGTTCGGCGTCCTCCACGAGGACGACGAGCTGCGCGCCTACGGCGCCGGCATCCTCTCCTCCTACGGGGAGATCGAGGAGTTCCGCGGGATGGAGGTCCGCCCGCTCGACTTCCATGCGATGGCGACGATCGAGTACGACATCACCAAGTACCAGCCGGTCCTCTTCGCGGCCGAATCGATGGGCCATCTGGTCGAGTCCGTCGGGTCCTTCTTCGCGAGCTGCGACGACGAGACGCTCGTGCGGCTCGAGCCGGCGCCCTCGAAGGCCTAGCCTGATGAAGCGCGCCGGAGCGGTGGCAGCCGTGGCACTCCTGGCAGTTGCGGTCTTCGCCGCCGGCAGCCCGCCCGGCGCCTCGGCGGCCTTCGATCGCAGGTGCGGAAGCCAGCACAAGTCGGGCTTCATGTGGTTTCACGTACGCGCCGACAACATCGGCTGCCGCAAGGCCCGGCGGGTCGCCAACCGCTACACGTTCGGCCGCGACAGGACACCGTTCGGCTTCAGGTGCGGCGAGCGGCAGGTGGGGGACGAGGTCTGGGCGGTGCGCTGCGGCCGCACCCGCAACGGCGTCCGCCAGCGGGTCAAGTTCAAGTACGGCGCTTGACACGGGGCGGGCAGGGCATAGATTCGGTGTTACAGCGCGGGATCCGGACTCCGGATCCCCCTTCCCGAAGGTGAGGAGGGACTTGGTCCCTCGAAGACTCAGAACCGCCGCACTCGCAGCCTGCCTGGCAGCCCTCTGCGTCCTTGCCGTGCCGGCCGGGAGCCTCGCCGGGCCGGCGCGGACATACTGGGGCGCCCAGATCGGCAGCCAGCTCACGGGCACCCAGGCGCCCTGGGACATGGGTGCGGTCTCGGCCTTCGAGGGCATGACCCAGAAGAAGCTCTCGATGATCCACTTCGCGGCGCCGTTCGCCAACTGCGCGGCCTCGCCCTGCACCTACTACGGCTTCCCGGCCGGCGAGATGAACACCATCCGTCAGTACGGCGCGATCCCGTTCTTCTCCTGGGCCTCGCAGTCGATCGGCCAGGGCGGCGACCCGCGGGTGCAGCCCGACTTCCAGCTCGCCGACGTGATCGCCGGTGCCCACGACGCCCACATCCGCAGCTGGGCCACCGCGGCCAAGGCCTGGGGCAAGCCGTTCTTCCTCCGCTTCAACTTCGAGATGAACGGAAACTGGTTCGCCTGGTCGGAGGGCGTCAACGGCAACCAGCCCGGCGAGTCCGTCGCCGCCTGGCGTCACGTGCACGACATCTTCACCTCGGTCGGCGCCACCAACGCGACCTGGGTCTGGTGCCCGTTCATCGACCCGAACAACCGGCTGACGAGCCTGGATACGCAGTATCCGGGCGACGCCTACGTCGACTGGACCTGCCTCGACGGCTACAACTGGGGCACCAACCCGAATGCGCCGACTCCGGCCTGGAGGAGCTTCGACCGCCTCTTCGGCTCCACCTACCACCAGATCACGGACACGATCGCTCCCTCGAAGCCGATGGTGATCGGAGAGGTCGCCTCCTCCGAATACGGCGGCAACAAGGCCGGCTGGATCACCAACATGTTCTCCTGGCTGCCGACTAACTACGCGAAGATTCGCGGCCTTCTCTACTTCGAGACGTTCGCCGACGGCATGGACTGGCCGATCGAGACTTCCGTGACGGCGACGAAGGCCTTCTCGAAGGGCGTGCGCGACCGCGCCTACGCCGCCAACTCCTACTCCAAGATCACGGCCAGCCCGATCCCACCGCCCGGCTGAGCGGCTGACCGGCCGGCCCGGCGCTCAGCAGCTGATCGGCGCCGGGTCGATGCGATCCCGCTGGGCGCTCTCCTTCCTGCCTCCGGGTCCGCAGTCGAGCCGCTTGTCGCGTTTGCCGTCGCGGGCGAAGAGGTGGTCCTTCTGGCCCTGCCCCTTCATGAAGTCGGCCCCTGGGCCGCCGGTCAGCAAATCCTGCTGGTCGCCTGCGAACAGGCGGTCGGCGCCCGAATCGCCGAAGAGGCGGTCCGGGCCCTCGTCGCTGATCAGCGTGTCGGCCCCGCCGCCCCCGCGGAAGACGTTGGCCTTGTTGTCGTTGTTGCCCTCGAACGTGCCGTAGCCCTGGATGAAGTCGTTACCGGCGCCCCCGAGCACGTTCTCTATGTACTCGACGGTGTCGCCGGCCCCGTCGGAGGTTCCCCCGTCGTCCTCGAATCCCTTGCCCAGGGTGACGCGGACGGGCTCGCCGGCCGGCCGGTTCGAATAGCTGACGGTGTCGAGGCTGTTGCCGCCGGAGGAGGAGTCGCCGGAGATGTAGTCGGGGCCGGGGCCTCCATCGATCCAGTCGTCGTCCGGGGTCACCTGCGAGGGGCCACCGAGAATCCTGTCGGCGCCGCCGTTGCCGAAGAGGACGTCGTTGCCGGCGTAGCCGACCAGCCAGTCCTCCTCCGCCGATCCGATCAGGCGGTCGTTGCCGCGAAAGCCGTGAACGCCGCTCTCGTCGCCGGGGCCGAGCGATACGAGCTCGATCGTGTCGTTGCCGGCGGCGCCCGAGACCACGACCACGCTGATGCCGCTGTCGGCGCAGGAGGCGGTGTCCGCATCGATCTGGGTGCAGCCGCCCCCGGCGACGACGCCGGCGCTGTCCGTGACGCGGTAGGCGCCGCTCGCGTGGACGACCTTCACGTCGTGGTTCTGCTGGTCGCCGAAGCTGGGCGGCCCGATCTGAAGCTCGTCGGCGCCGTACCCGTAGACGTCCGAGGGCTGGGCCTGGGCGACAGCCGGCAGCAGCAGCGCCGTTGCCGCGCAGGCAAGACCAATGGCGGCGGCGCGGCCGAATCTCGTTCCCTCAAGTGCCATGTCTCTCCTCCCGAGCGACGATCCGGACGACCCCCTTGACAGCAGGTTACTCCGCCTGGGCCGCGGAGAAAGAAAATTGAATCCGCCTCTTGCGCGGTGCCTTCGGGCGCGGTAGGTTCGCCTGCGGCAGGGTTCCGATAGGGCAACCCAACAGGGAGTGGACATGAACCCAGCGTCTCGTTTCGGCCGTCCTCGCCATCTCCGGGCGGGGCTGATCGCTTTCGCCTCCTTCTGCCTGCTGGTGCTGACGATGGCGCCGGCGAACGCAGGAGCGGCGCAGAAGATCATCAGCTCTTCGGGGCCGATCGAGAAGGTCTTCCTCAACAGCGATCTGGCCTGCCAGGTCAAGTACCAGGGCGACTCGGTCTTCTCGTTCTACCCCTCGAGCAGCTCCGACCCAGGGGCCTGCGGGACGTTCTTCACGATGCCCAACGGCAGCGGCGGGTTCAACGAGTTCGGCCCGGACAGCGTTCCGGCCGGCAACAGCCCTGGCGGCTACGTGCAGGTGAGCCAGACGGGGGTCACCGGAAACGGCTCGGAGGCCAACCCGTTCCGGGTCGTGACGGTCGTCAAGGTCGGCACCACCGGCCTCCGCATCACCCAGACCGACACCTACGTGACGGGCAAGCAGTTCTACCGCACCCGGATCACGATCCTGAACAGCTCGAACGGGAACCGCAGCGGCGTCCTCTATCACGCGGGCGACTGCTACCTGCAGGAATCCGACAGCGGCTTCGGCTTCCACGACGCCACCGGCGGCGGGACCTACTGCTCGGCAAACGCGAACAACGTGCCGGCCGGGCGGATCCTCGGCTTCGTGCCGCAGAGCCCCGACAGCCACTGGGTGGAGCGCAACTACAGCGAGGTCTGGGACGACATCTCGGCAGGCCTCAACTTCGGCGACTTCTGCGAGTGCGCAGACGAGCAGGACAACGGGGCCGGGCTGAGCTGGAGCATCAGCCTCGGCGCCGGAGCGGTGGCAACCCGCTCGCTGATCACCACGTTCTCGCCGACGGGCAACATCCCCGACCCGGATCCCGACCAGGACCTGGATGGCGTCCCGGATGCTGAGGACAACTGCCCAACGATCGCCAACCCCGAGCAGACGGACAGCGACAACGACGGGATCGGCTCGGCCTGCGACGAGGACGACACGACCCCGAACAACTGCCGGATCCGCGTCGCCCGGGCGCGCGTATTCGTCTTCCGCTCGAAGCCGATCGCGCGGCTCGTGGTCAGGTACAAGACGCGGCGACCGGCAGATGTCACCGTCACCTACAAGGCGAAGCTGAAGAACGGCAAGTCGATCAATCTCGGCAAGGTCGAGCACCGCTTCAAGCGACAGGGCATCTTCCGCCTGGCGAAGCGGACGCCGAAGGACATCGGCAAGCTCCGCAACCAGGTCAAGCTGTTCCGCGTCACGTTCGCCATCCCCGGCACACCGAGGGATTGCGCGCGGGCGTACAAGAAGCGGCTGACGAAGAAGCGGACGATCCAGAAGCAGTTCGTCTGGTTCCAGCAGGACTCGTCGATCTGAGCCGCATCCGTGCCGGCGGTAGCCCGCCCGGTCGCTGAGACCGGGCGGGCCCCCGTGCGGTCCGCAACCATCCTGTAGAGACCGGGTTAAGGCACCATCGTCCCCGACCGGGACGCAACACCCGTGCCATAGTGAAAAGCGCTTGACCCCTTCCAGACGTGCGGCTGTTTCGATCCGTGCCCCTGCTCTGTGGGCGCTGCTGATCTGGGGGCTTGTCCTCGCAATGCCCGCCGCCGCGCCGGCGGCTCCGGGCCGCCCTCCGACCCCCCAGCTGATCGAGCAGGGTCTCGACTCCGGCGCAATCGGTCGCGATGCGGCGGCCCTCTACACGGCCTACGCGCTGGGCCGTCCCGCCAAGTTGCCCGCCGCATACCGCAGCAGCACACCCTGGGACGGGACGCTGCCGCTGCTCGATCTTCGCGCGGCGGTGAAACGGATGAATCCGGGGCCACGGCGAAAGGAGGTGGAGGGGGTGCTGGCGGCGCAGAGCGCCGGCAGCTGCGGCTCCTCGAACGGCAACCTCGCCAGCGAGACGCAGACGCCCCACTTCTATGTCCAGTACGGGTCGATCGGCGCGGGCCTCTCCATCGGCGGCTACCTCGACTCGCTCGAGGGAAGCTGGGTCAAGGAGGTCGACGCGTTCGGCTGGGCGGCCCCGCCGGTGGACTCCAATCCCGCGCCGGGCGGCAAGTACCACGTCCGCATCGACAACCTGAGCGGCGGGCTCTACGGCTACGTCTCGTCGTCAGGCACGTATGCCGGCGCCGTCGGCGACAACCCCAGCACCCCCTGGAACGACTCGGACGCCTACGCCTCCTGCATGGTGCTCAACGACGACTACACCGGATTCCCCTCGGCGCCGCAGGCATCGCTGGACTCGACCACCGCGCACGAGTTCAACCACTCGCTCCAGTTCGGCTACGGAGCCCTGACCGGCGGGAACGCCGCGAACGAGGTCCTCACCGAGGGGGGCGCCACCTGGATGGAGGACGAGGTCTACGACAGCGCCGACGACAACCACAACTACCTCTGGCCCGCCTTCCACCAGAGCCTCGGCGACTACGACGGCTCGCCCTACCCCTACTGGATCACCTTCCGCGGGCTGACCGAGCGCTACGGGACCGGGGTGGCCGGGGGCGGCGAGCAGGTGATGGAGGACTTCTGGGAGGAGACCAGCAGGGGCACGGGCAACAACCTCACCGCGCTGCAGACGGCGCTGGCCAACCGGGGAACCACGCTCGCGGCGGCCTTCCACGCCTACGCGATCGCCGTCAAGTTCAACCGGGCCTGCGGCGGCGGATACGTGTATCCGTACTGCTTCGAGGAGGGCCCCGCCTACCTCGCCGAGGCCGGCGACACCCTGACCCACAAGACGATCGCCAATGTCGGCGACACCGCGAGCACCCAGGTCGAGGACAACTACGCTCTCAACTGGGTCCGGCTGCCGGCCGCCGGCCACTACGCCGTGCAGCTCGAGAACACCTCTTCAGGCGGGCAGCTCCGGGGGACCGTCGCCTGCGATACGGGCTCGGCCCTCCTACTCTCGCCGCTGCCGGCAACGGTCTCCTCGGAGGCCTCGGCCGTCCTCTCGAGGTTCGATGCCGCGGCCTGCTCCAGCGCTCCCGTCCTTGTCGTCACCAACCAGGCGCAGACGGCCGCGAATCCGACGAGCTCGAGCGAACGGTCCTACAGGGTGAGCACGATGGCATCCGCCCCTCCCACCCGACCGCCACCCGGCGTTGACGACAACGCCCCGGCCCAGGGAAGGCTGCGGCTGTCCCCGCGCCGGTTCCGGGCGGCGCGGACCGGCCCCAGCGCGACACCCGCGGCGATCGCCGGCACGCGTGTGGCGTATTCGCTCTCCGAACGGGCGACGACCGTCTTCCGCATCCAGCGGGCGGTCGCCGGCAGGATGGTCGGCGGCCGTTGCGTGAAGGCCACCCCCTTCAACGGGGATCGGCGCCGATGCACCCGCTACGTCCTCATGCGGGGAAGGTTCAGGCGCGCCGGCCATGCCGGCGGCAACTCCTTCCGCTTCCGGGGAAGGCTTGCGGGGCGCGCCTTGCGCCCGAGGCGCTACCGCCTGCTGGCCAGGTCCACCGATGCGGCGGGCAACCGCAGCGCGATCAGGCGGGCGCGCTTCCGCATCATCGGCTGAGCTCGGACAGACCGCGATTGACCCCGTTGCGGGATGGGTAGCGGGAGAGAGACCTACACAACCGAGGAGGACAGATGGCAAAGACCGCACGCGATGTGATGACCAGCGGCGCCGAGTGCGTCGGTGAGAACGAAACCGTCGTCGAGGCCGCCAAGAAGATGGCCGACCTTGGGGTCGGCGCGCTGCCGATCTGCGGCGAGGACGAGCGCCTGAAGGGCATGCTCACCGACCGCGACATCGCAGTCAAGGTCCTGGCCAAGGACATGGACCCCGGCTCAACCACCGCCGGCGAACTGGCGGAAGGCAAGCCGGTCACGATAGGCGCCGACGACTCCGTCGATGACGCGCTGAAGACAATGGCGGAGCACAAGGTCCGCAGGCTGCCGGTGATCGACGGCCACGACCTGGTCGGGATCGTCAGCCAAGGGGACCTCGCGACCCAGGTCGACGAAAAGCAGGTCGGCGACCTGGTCGAAGCGATCTCCGCAGCTCCGTAGGGCCTGTCATCGGCTGAGCTCGGACACCGGGGTGTCCTCGGCGACCGGCTCGACCGGGAAGTAGCCGCGCTCGGGAGGAATCCGCACGCGGGCGAGGCCGCTCTCGTCGACCAGATAGCTGTAGCCCTGCGGTTGGTAGAGGGCGCCCGGGTCGAGCTCCTGGTAGCGGGCGGCGCGGCGGGCGCGATCCTCGGGCCGGATCATCCGCAGGTGGTAGATGTTGAGCTCGGTGTGCCTGCTCACCGCCTCGAGGTCGGCGACCAGCTCGAGCGGCATCCAGAAGCGGTGCAGCTTGCGGGGGTCGAAGCGGCGGTCCTCGGGCCGGTTTCGGAAGAGCCGGCAGAGCATCTTCTTGCCCCAGATCCCGTCGCAGCGGTAGTGGTGGGGGTCGTCCCAGAGCTCGCGCAGGTTGAAGCGGAAGACGTCGATCCCGTCCCGGTCGGCCTCGGCGAGCAGCTCGCGCGCCGACTCGACGAAGCGGGTCTCGAGGCGCTCGTCGGCGTCGAGGCAGAGCAGCCATTCGGCCCCCAGCTCGCGGCCCGCGCCGACCAGCTCGACCTGGTTCGCCCGCTCGTCCCACGCCTGCCCCGCCGGCCTCCGCCGCAGCTCGATCACCTTCGGATGGGCGGCGACGATCTCGGCGCTGCGGTCGGTGGAGCCGTCGTCGAGGGCGACGATGCCGTCCACGCAGGCTTCGACGTTGGCCAGCCACCCCGGGAGGAACCGCTCCTCGTCGCGAAACTGAAGCAGCGCGATCATGCTCATGGCGCGGCGTCCTCCGCGGCGGCGCGGCGGCGGCGGTCGAGGTTTGCCTTGAGCACCGCGGCGTAGCTCTGCGGAGCGCGCTCGCGCAGGCTGTGGTTGCCGCCGTGGACACGTCGCCGCGAGACGACCTGCGGGAGGACCTTGGTGCGGAGGCCGGATTCCGTCGCCCGTGCGTACCAGTCCATGAACTCGCCGACGCGCCAGCGCTCGTCGAACGGCCCGACGGCCCTGAACCTCTCCAGCCGGATCAGCATCGTCCCCGCCGAGGTCGCCGGCATCGGGTCCGCCGGGCAGTTGAGTGCGGCCGCCCGGTCTGGCTCGAGCTCGGGGCTGAGGAAATGCTGGACATGGCCGAAGACCATCTCCACGCCGTGCTCGCGCATCGCGGCCAGCTGCCAGGAGAGCTTCTCCGGGACCCAGACGTCGTCGGCGCTGAGGAAGCCCAGGTGCTCCCCCGCGGCCACCGCCGCGCCCCGGTTCATCGCCGAGGCCGGCCCCCCGTTGGGCTGGGACACGTAGCGGACGGAATCGCCGTATCCGGCCGCGACCCCGGCGGTCCCGTCGGTGGAGCCGTCGTCGACGACGACGATCTCGAGCGGCCCGTGGGTCTGGCCGAGGACGCTCTCAACCGCCTCGCCCAGGTAGCGCTCACCGTTGTGGACCGGGATGACGACGCTGACCGTCATGCGGGCTGCTCCAGCCGGCCGGCCCGGGCCGCCATCCCGGGGTGGCTCGCCAGCAGCGCTTCAATCACCGCCGGGACCTGACGTCGATCGGGGCCGAGCTGCAGGCGGTAGGCGGGCAGCCGGGCCGCGACTCGGCTGAGCGCGGTGAGGGTTGAGGCGCCGGCCTGGGGCGAGAGCAGCACGCTGGTGGGCGCCAGGGCCTTCAGGGCGGTCCCCGCAGACACGGGCTCGACCGTCGTGGGGCCCGTCGAGCCGCCCGGCCGCGGCAGGAGGATGGCGCGGAGAGCGAAGCCGGCCGTAAGCCGGTCGGGAACGTGCCGGTGCAGGTAATAGAGCGCCTTCTCGGGCGGCGCCTCCTGCGGGTTGCCGATCATCGTCTCTTCCAGGGGAAGGTGAGCTATATCGGCCACGGCGGTCTTGCCGGTGCTGTAGAGGCTGTGGACCCGGGGATGCGGGCCAGGGTCAACGGCGCAGTAGTCGTCTGACGCGTAGGCGAGCGTCGAATCGAGGCAGGCGAGCGCGGAACTCGATTTCCCGGATCCCTCCCAGCCGGCGAGGAGCACACCTCCGTCCTCCGTGCCCACCGCACCGGCGTGCACGAGAACCTGGCCGCGGTCGGCCAACCACCCCTGCAGGAGCCGGCGCAGCGGGGCTGCCCGCTCGGGCATCGGCAGCGCCGCTGCGTCGCGGACCCAGCACACCGCGAGACGCTGCTCGCGATCGAGCATCGTCGCCATCTCGACGGGCACCTGCAGCACCGTGCGAAAGCGCGGGCCCGAGAACTCTTCGACGACGCCGGCCTCGCGCACCTGGTCGGGGCGCCAGGGAGCCGGGGGCGGCGGCGTTGCGGTCGAGGCGCTGTCGAAGACAAGGATCGTCAGGTCGGGGTCGGGCGCGGGCTCGCAGGCGAGGTGGGAAAGGGCCGCTGTGAACGGATCCTCGGGCGCCCGGCCGGCGAGGTGGAGGGCGACCGCGCGGCCGGCGATCCGGAAGTGCCGCTCCAGCACCTGGCCCGCAGCGTCGGCGGCGCTCGCGTAGGCGCGGTGCAGCGCGTCGAAGAAGCGTGGCGCCTCCTCCGCGGGGGCCCGGGTCACTGCTTGGCCGCGCTGGGCCAGCCGCGGTCGTCGGTCTCGTGGACCGGGTCCAGCTGGATCAGGGCCTGCATGTCGATGTAGGGCTCCAGGCGCGGGGCCTCGAAGGGCTCGCGGGGGCGGGCGTCCGTCCCCGCATCGGCAACCGTGTATTCGGGTGAACCGTCCGGCACGGACTCGACGACAAGCTCCTCGGCGACCAGCGCCTCGACCAGCTCGGTCACCGAGCGCGAGATCAGCTCCCGATCTCCCTCGTAGCGGGACTGAAGGGCGGTTGCCGCCTCCTCGGGGGAAGCCCCCGCCTCGAGCAGCTGCCAGACCGCGGCTCCGGCCTTGACGAGGCTGTAATAGGTGCCCGTCTTCAGGTGAATGACGATCACCTCGTCCTCGATCGTCTCCGCGACGACCTCGGGCGCATTGATCTGGAAGCGGGTCCCCGATGGCACGACAGCGGGCGAGTTTAGTCGAAGCCCGATCCGGCCTGGCGCCCTGTCGGGCCGGGTGCAGCTCGATGTCTCCGCCGAGCTGACACGTCGAGCTGCCCGTGGGCGTTGACCTATCAGCCGCCCACCTGTCCGGACAGAGCCGGGACGACCTCGACCGCGCCGAGCACTGCGGATAGGCTGTCCCGATGGCGCTCCTCACCCTGGAGGCGATCGGCCCGGACGGCGAGAAGCTGGCGCTCAAGGCAGGCGAGCACCTGGGCATCCCGGTGGGCTTCGACCCCGAGTTCGAGTGCGCGACCTTCGACGCCGACGGGCTCGACGAGGAGGCGCTCGAGGCCGAGGTGGCGAAGGAGCTCTCCGCGCTCGACCCCGGCTGGCAGGCGCACCTGCGGGTCGCCGAGTAGCCGACTCAGAGGATCTGGGCCTCGACGAAGCCCGCCAGGAGGACGCCGAAGCCGCCGATCTCGGCGACGATCAGCGCCCACATGAACGCATGGGTGCCCGCAACGGGATCCCTGAACTGGTTGTCGGTGTCCCGGCGCAGGCCGTGCCACTGGTAGCCGGCGATCGCGGCGCAGAAGAAGGCGATCACCAGGAACGCGGCCGCGGCGTCCACTCCCTCCGACCATCCGCTGAGCTCGACGAAGGCCGCGAGCAGCAGGCTCGCAAACGAGTAGAGCAACGCAGCGCGGTGTGCGGTGTCTATGTAAGGGTGCGCCTGGGCGGAGTCGCTGGTTGCGATCTGCCGGTACTTGACGACGCCCAGGAGAAGCGCCCAGAGAAAGATCAGGCCGCAGGCCAGAAGCACCGCCCTGGTGTCGCCGCCGAGCGTCACCGGGGGAGTATCTCACCTGGTTCTGCGGCCTAAATAGGGGCATTCGCCCACGCGAGAAGCCCCGCTTGCGGCCCCCGAAAACCATTGCTATACTTTCTGAAGTAAGGGGAGCCTCACCGAAGGGAGCAGGATGCCTCGAGCAAGAGGCGCTGCAAGTCAGCGCACCGACAACCGACGGCGTGGAGAGCACGCACAGGACCGCCAGGCAGCCCGCCGGGCCAGCCGCCGCATGTCCGCGCACGCCCCCGCCGAGTTCACCACAGACAACTTTCAGCTGTTCCTCAACCAGGCCGACCGCTACCCGCTGCTCACGGGCGCGGAGGAGCTTGAGCTCGCCAAGCGGATCGAGCGCGGCGACCTCGAGGCCAAGGAGAAGCTGATCAACTCCAATCTGCGGCTCGTGGTCAAGTTCGCCAGCCGCTACCAGGGCCACGGCCTCTCCCTCCAGGACCTCGTCCAGGAGGCGATGCTGGGGCTGATCCGAGCCGCCGAGAAGTTCGATTGGCGGCGCGGCTACAAGTTCTCCACCTATGCGGTGCTCTGGATCAAGCAGGCCGTGCAGCGCGGCCTCGACAACTCCGGGCGCCCCGTGCGCATCCCCGCGCACGTCGCCCAGCGCGAGCGCACCGTGAACCGGGCCACTGCCGCCCTGACGACCGAGCTCGACCGGGAGCCGACCGACGAGGAGGTGGCCGCGCGCAGCGAGGTACCCCTCGACGAGGTCAAGGCCCTGCGCGACATGACGCGGGTGACCGCCAGCCTCGACGCGCCGGTCGGCGACGGCGACACCAGCCTCGGCGAGCTGCATGCCGAGACCGGTGACCGGGTCGACGACGAGGTCGCCGAGCGGCATCAGGAGGAGGCGGTCGAGACCGCCCTCGCCGCGCTCTCCGAGGACGAGCGCAAGATCATCCAGCTCCGGTTCGGCACCGGCGGCCGGCCGGCATCGTCGCTCCGCGACGCGGCCCGGCAGCTGGGCGTGACCCAGAAGGACGCCAAGCGGCTGGAGGACGAGGCGCTGAAGCGCCTCGCCGACAACGACTCGCTCGCCGCCTGGCGCGCGGCCGCCTAGCTCCAGTCACCGTCCTCCCCCGCCGAGCGTGCACCTGTGGTTGCTCCAGCGACGTCAAATGCACACTCGGCTGGCGGCTGGGCACTCGCCGGCCGCGGCGCCGTCACGCGCCGGACAGGCGCTGCTCGAGCCGCTCGGCCAGCCTGTTCATGCCGCGCTCGCGCGCGGCCGCCGCTGCGCCCTCCCAGTCGGTCTCGCGGTCGGCGGGGCGCTCGACGCCCGCGTCGCGGAGGGTCGCGATGTTCTTGAAGGCGAGCAGCTCCTCGCGGCCCTCGAGCAGGGCGGAGCGCAGCTTCGGCCGGGTCTCGGCGATCGCGGCCTCCAGCACCCCCTCGAGCGATCCGTGCCTGCGGAGCAGCTCCGCCGCGGTCTTCTCGCCGACCCCTTTCGCTCCTGGAATTCCATCGGAGGGGTCGCCGCGGAGAGCGATGAAATCGGGGACCAGCTCCGGCGGTATCCCGTAACGCTCGCGCACCTCGGCCGGGCCGACCTCCTCGGCACCCTGCTTGCCGGTGCGGACATAGAGGACCGAGATCCGGTCGCCGGCGCACTGGTACATGTCGCGGTCGCCGGTGAGCAGCAGCGCCCGCCCGCCCGCCTCGGCCTCCAGGGCGGCGTAGGAGCCGAGCAGGTCGTCGGCTTCGAGCGAGTCGTGGCCGGCGACTGTCCAGCCGAAGGCTTCGAAGAAGCCGGTTGCGTCCTCCCACTGGGGGCCCAGCTCGTCCGGCATCTCGTCGCGGTCGCGGTGGTAGGCCGGGAACAGCTCCGTCCGGTAGGTGGCGGCGTCGGGGCCGAAGCAGAGGACGACGGCGCGCGGCCGGTGGGCGGCGATCTCGCGCAGGATCAGGTTGGCTGCGCCGAGGAGGGCGTTGACCGGCCGGCCGTCGGCGCCCTTGATCGTCTTCGGTAGCGCGTAGAAGGCGCGGAAGAGCATCGACGGGGTGTCGACGGCGAGCAGGGGCGCGCTCGTCGAGGCCTTCCCGCGACCCTTCTTTCGCCCGGCGGCCATCGGGCGCGGAGACTAGCCGCGAGGCGACTCTGGCACCCTGGGGAACGATGGCTGCGATCGAACTGCGCGACGTCCACAAGTCCTTCGGCCCGATCAGGGCGGTGGACGGGCTCGACCTGGAGGTGCCCGCCGGCATCTGCCTCGGCCTGCTCGGGCCCAACGGCGCCGGCAAGTCGACGACGATGCGGCTGCTCACAGGGCAGGCGATCGCCGACAGCGGCGAGATCCGCGTCCTCGGGCACGACCTGCCCGCGGAGGCGAAGGCGGCTCGCGC
This sequence comes from uncultured Actinomycetes bacterium, assembly GCA_963720015.1. GTDB lineage: Bacteria > Actinomycetota > Thermoleophilia > Solirubrobacterales > 70-9 > DATFPK01. The sequence goes on from CAVREA010000001.1 coordinate 662,374, forward strand.
CGAGATGGGCGTCACGCCCCAGCTCGACAACCTCGACGTCGACGTCACCGTCGAGGACAACCTCGCGGTCTTCGCCCGCCTCTACCGCGTCGCCGACGTGCGCGAGGCGGTGGACCGCGGGCTCGAGCTCGCCCGTCTGACCGATCGGCGCAAGGATGCAGTGGACAAGCTTTCAGGCGGCATGCGCCGCCGCCTCCTCCTCGCCCGCGGCCTCGTCCATCGTCCCCGCCTGGCGCTCCTCGACGAGCCCACGGTCGGGCTCGATCCGCAGATCCGCACCCAGCTCTGGTCGCTGATCGACGGGCTTCGAGCCGAGGGCGTGACGATCCTGATGTCGACCCACTACATCGAGGAGGCGGAGCGGCTCGCCGACGAGGTGGCGGTGATGTACGCGGGAAGGATCATCGCCCGCGGCAAGCCCTCCGATCTGATCGCCGAGCACGCCGGCCGCGAGACAGCCGAGGTCTACGCGGCTCCGGACCGGCTCGCCGAGGTGAGGGCGAGGGCGGAGAGCCAGGGCCTGCGGGTCCGCCCGGCCGGACCCGCGATCGCGATCGTCGGTTCCGAGAACGCCGAGGACGGCGCCGTCCCGGAAGGCGCGATCCGCCGCGCCGCCTCGCTCGAGGACGTCTTCGTGATCCTCACCGGGGAGGAGGCGGAGTGAGCGGAGTCGGGGTGCGCCGGCTGGAGCCGGCGGCGATCACGGGAATCATGAGCCGCGAGGTCGCGAACTTCCGCACCTTCTGGAAGGCGACGACCTTCTCGAGCGTGCTCGAGCCGATCGTCTACCTGCTCGCCTTCGGCCTCGGACTCGGGGCGACGGTTGTCGAGCAGGTCGACGGCCTCGACTACGTCGAGTTCGTCGGCACGGGGATGGTGGCGACAGCGGTGATCTTCTCCAGCGCGCTGCCGGCGATGTTTGGCACCTTCGTCAAGGAACGCTTCCAGCGCACTTACGACGCGATCCTGGCGGCGCCGGTCGACGTCGAGGAGCTGGTCACCGCCGAGATGCTCTGGATCGGGATCCGCGCCGGCTTCTACGGGTGCTTCCCGCTGCTCGTCACGATGCTGTTCGGACTCGACCCGGCGCCCGGGATGCTGCTCGTGCCGATCTTCTGCTTCTTCACCGCGCTCGGCTTTGCCGCCTTCGGGATCGCCGTCGCGGCCAGCGTGCAGAAGATCGACCAGTTCAACTACGTGACGACGCTGGTGATCACCCCTCTGTTCCTGGTTGCCGGCACCTTCTTCCCGATCGACGGGCTGCCAGAAGGCTTCCAGGTGGTTGCTCAGGTCAACCCGCTCCACCAGCTGGTGGAACTGGTCCGCCACGCGTGCTTCGGCTTCGAGGCCACGGATCTGCTCCGGTTCGCCTTCCTGATCGGGTTTGCGTTTGCGATGTGGCGGATCGCCGTGGCCCGGATGACCCGGCGCCTGGTCGACTGACGGGTTGGGGGGCGGCCGATCCGGGTACCCCCGAGCGATGGACACAAAGCACCTCTCCACCTATCTCAACGACCATCTCGGCGGCGCGACCCTGGGGACGAACCTCGCCGAGCGCATCCGCGACAACAACGAGGGCACCCCGCTCGGGGACCTGTTCGTAGAGCTCAGCGGGGAGATCGCCGAGGACCGGGAGACGCTCCTGCGGCTGATGTCGCGGCTCGAGATCGGACGGGATCCGATCAAGGTCGCCGGCGGCCGCATCGGGGAGCTGGTCGCCCGGCTCAAGCTCAACAACAGGCTGTTCGGCTACTCACCGCTGAGCCGGCTGGTCGAGCTCGAGTCGATGTTCCTCGGCATCAGGGGAAAGCAGGAGCTCTGGCTCAACCTCGACCGCAGTCTCGGCGCGAGCGTTCCCGGCTTCGACTTCAAGGCGCTTGCCGAGCGCGCCGAGCGCCAACGCCACTCGTTCGACGAGTTCCGGCGGGCCGCCGCCGAGGAGGCCTTCGGCTCTCGCGGGGAGTCGGCCGCGGAGGCCACGCCGTCGAGTGGGGCGAACGCGGGCTGAGCCACCCGTATCCCCGCTTGCCAGAATCGGGGGCGTGGCGAAGCGAAGGCCGAAGCGGCGCGAACGGCAGCCCGCCGCGACGGTGGACTACAAGGATGCCGACGGCAACGTCCTCGCCCTGCGCGAGTCGCTGAGCGCGGGCTCGATCAGGAAGATCCGTTCGCAGAGCGGCCGCGCCGCCTCCTCGGTCGACGACGTCTGGCGTCGTCGCACGGAGATGCTCTTCGAGCGGCTGGCGGTGAGCTGGGAGATCGCGGGCCTGCCCCTCACGGACCAGAAGATGCTCCTCGGCCGCTACCGGATGGCCGATCCGGATACCCAGCGCTGGGTGCGCGAGACGATCGCAGCCCACGTCGAGCGGCACATTCCCGAGCTATCCGGCCTCTAGCGGGGACGCGGACCCCCGGCGCGGGACGCCCGCCTGCCGGGATCAGGGGAGCGGCGATCCGGAGCACCCTCCGGCAGTCCGGCCGACGGCGCACGGGCAGGCGCAGCTGCAGGCGCCCCACCTCGATCTCGAAGTCGCCGTTCGAGGGCCGGCCGAAGGGCGAGTCGTTGCCGAGCAGCTCGAGCCTGGCGACGTGCCCGCGGGCGAAGGTCCACGCGGCGGGATGGAGCTGCCAGACGTTGCGACCCTGCCGCGGCCGGTAGAAGGAGCGGGCGACGAGGGTCTGCCGGCCGCCGGGGGCCACGTCCCAGAGCCGGGCCGCGACCTGGGCGTCCTCGGAGTCCTCGCCGCTCACCCGCAGCCCGGCGATCAGGGTCGGCGCGCCCAGCAGGGTCTGAGCGCGGGCGGCCGGCCTCAGCTTGTAGACGGCGGTCCCGGGCGCCGCCGCCGACGGCGTGGTGACGCAGCCGTCTCCGCCGCCGGCGACCGGGTCGATCGCCGCCGCCACCGACGGGTCGCCGCCGGTCGAGGCGATCGTCTGGGGAGCGCGGAAGCGGGCCCGCATCTCCCCGCGCGCGAGTCCCCAGAACGAGCGCGCGCGCACCGGCCTGCGCGAGGGCGCCGGGCGGGGACAGGTGGCGGCATAGGCGGTTACGCCCGACCGCGGCGCCCGGCCCCTACCGCGGACGTAGTGGTCGAGCCAGCGCCGGATCGCGCGCAGAAGGTGGAGGCGCTGGCGGGGCTTGTTGGCGGAGCGCTGGTGGCCGAAGTCGCCGAGGAAGAGCGACAGCGGCAGCCGCGGGTAACGGTCGAGGGAGTGGTTGGCGAAGCGCAGCGTCTCGTCGACGGGGAAGAGGTCGTCGGTGAACCCGCTGGCCAGGAACAGCGGCGGGGGCCGGTGGGACGGGTCGATGAAGAGGGCCGAATGGAAGCGACGCAGCTGGCGCACCGTCTCGGCGGCCAGCGCGTCGTCGTAGGGCTCGCCGGCGCCGGCGCGGCCGATCCAGGAGGTCACGTCGGCGTCGGGGTCAACTCCCGGCGGGGCGAGGAATCCCATCGGCCGCCCGGGGACGAATGGCTCGCCGAGCGGCTGCCCGGGACCGGTGGCGAACTGCGCGGCCGCGAAGATCGCATTCGACACCGACGCCTTCTGCACGCCGACCGGGCTCGAGCCGATCACGCGGGCGCCGATCGCATAGGTGAGGGTGCGGCCGTTGGGGGCGATCGCGTGGATCAGGTCGCTCCAGGGGATCACCGGAGCGGCCGCGGCCAGCCGCAGTCGCTTTCCCCGCGGGGAGCGCCAGGGCACGAGCCGGCCGCCCGGAAGCATGGTCCGGTCGGAGAGCGCCGCCAGCGCCAGCGACTGCCCACCGCCGTAGGAGTCGCCGCTGACAGCGAGCCTGCGCCGGTCGGCAACGCCCTCGTCCACGAGCCGGCCGATCAGCTCCTGCGTGTCCCGCACCTCGTAGCGATGGTCTGCGAGGTGGATGTAGCCGGCGGCGCAGGCGGAGCCCCCGGCGAGCCGCGCCTCCGGCGTCCCGCAGGACCCCCAGAAGCCGCGCGCGGTGTAGGTGAGGACCGCGTAGCCCGCCCTGGCCCAGGCGTACGCGTTCCCGGTGTAGGCGGTCTCGGCCGGGTTCAGGTACTCGTACTTGCTGTTGCCGAAGCCGTGGATGAGGACGATCAGGGGCAGACCGCGGGCGCCGGCGCGCGGCAGCGTCACCGTCGTGTCGAGCGGCACCCCGTCCCAGGTCGCGACCAGGCCCGAGCACTGGTGGACGCCCTGCGCGGGCGCGCAGTCGGTCAGCCCCAGAGGGGCGGCGGCGGTCGCGGGCGGCGCGCCCAGGAGGAGCACCGAGAGGGCTGCGACGAGACAGGCAGGGAGGCGCATCGCCGCCGATTATGCGGTCGCGGGGCGCGCGGGGCGCCGGTTGGGCCGGCGGGCCTTGCCGAATGGCACCTGCGAGCATCCGGCCATGGGCAAGCGACGCGACGAACCGCGCGCCGACCGCGTGCTGCCGGGGGTCTGGCGGCTGCGGATGGCGCTGCCCTGGCCCGGCGTGCCCCACTGCAACGCATATGCGCTGACGGCCGGCGAGGGGATCGTGCTCGTCGACACCGGGATCGGCGGCGAGGGCGGGATCGAGCGGCTGCAGGCCGCGCTCGCCGGCGCCGGGTTCGGCCTCGCCGACGTGCGGCTGCTCGTCTGTACGCACGCACACACCGACCACTACGGGCTCGCCGGCCCGATCGTCGACGCGGCCGGCTGCGAGCTCTGGATGCACCCCGCCTGGGAGCACGTGCGGCCGATGGCGGAGGATCCCGAGGCGGCGCTCGAGCGGCGGATCGAGGTGGCGCGCCAGAGCGGCGTCCCCGCCGCCGCGCTGGAGAGCTACCAGCGCCGCCGCCGCGGCGAGGGCAGCGGCATCGACCGGGCCGTCCCTCCGGACCGGGGGCTGCTGCCGGGAGTCGAGGTCGAGACCGACGTCGGCACCTGGCAGGTGCACGAGACTCCGGGCCACGCACCGTCGCATGTCGTCCTCCATCAGCCCGAGCGGGCGCTGCTGCTCTCCGGCGACCACGTCCTCGGCCGCGTCTCGCTGTTCTTCGACTACGGGCACACGCCCGATCCGGTCGACGAGTTCCTGGGCTCCCTGGACAGGGTCGAGGCGCTCGACGTCGGCCTGGGCCTCTCCGGGCACGGGCGCCCGTTCCGGGACGTCGGCGCCAAGATCGCCGGCAACCGGGCGCTGGTGGGCGAGCACCTGGACAGCGTTCGGGACGCGCTCGGGGCGGAACCCCGGACCGCCTTCGAGGTGGCCGCCGAGATGATCGGCCCGGAGAACCTGAATCCGGCCACGGCCTCCTGGGCCCTGCAGATCACACTCGCTTACATCGACCACCTCGTCGCTCGCGGGGAGGTCGAGGCGGCGGACGAGGGGGATCCCCGTCGCTGGCGGCTGACCGCGGCGCGCTGAACCTAGACTCCGGGGCATGAGCAGCCACGAACGCGCCCTCGAGGGCTCGGTCCGCCACCAGCTGCGCCCGATCTTCGACCGGGTCGTGATCAAGGAGCTGGACCAGGACAGGATGCGGATGTCCGGCCTGGTGGTGCCGCCGGGGAGCCACGAGCCGCCGCCCCAGCACGGGATCGTGCTCGCGGTCGGCCCCGGCCTCGACTGGTGGGAGGCAGCGGGGATCTCGATGCCCGTCCAGCCCGGCGATCGGATCGTCTTCCCGGCTTCGGCCGGCTCCTGGGTCGAGGTGGACGAGGAGCGTCTGCTCGTCTGCCGGGTCGGGGAGCTGCTCGGGGTGCTCGAAGAGGGCGGCTGATGCGGGCACGGCGCCCGCGCCGGACCCTCCATCCCGAAGCGGCGCTGCCAGAATCCCGGGGTGGACCTGAGAGGACTGGAGCGAGAGCTGGCCGAGCGCGGCGAACCCGCCTACCGCGCCGAGCAGGTCTGGGGATGGGCGGCGCGCGGAGCCGCCTCCTACGCCGAGATGACCAACCTCCCTGCGCCCCTGCGCGAGGAGCTGACCCGCGCCGTGCCGTTCTCATCGCTCGAGCTCGAGCACACCGCACGCTCGCGCGACGGGACCGAGAAGGCGCTCTTCCGCACGGGCGACGGGCGGCCGCTGGAGACGGTGCTGATGCGCTACCGCGACGGCCGCCGCTCGCTCTGCCTCTCGAGCCAGTCCGGGTGCCCCCTCACCTGCACGTTCTGCGCGACCGGGACGATGGCCTTCGGCCGCAACCTGACGGAGTCGGAGATCCTCGACCAGGCGCTTCATTTCCGCCGCGCCGAACCCGTCGACCACGCCGTTTTCATGGGGATGGGAGAGCCGTTGATGAACCTCGACGCCGTGATCGCCGCCTGCGAGCGACTTCCCGACATCGGCGTCGCCAGCTCCCACACGACGATCTCGACGGTCGGCTGGATTCCCGGAATCGAGCGGCTCGCCGCTGAAGGGCCCACGGTGCGGCTGGCGCTCTCCCTGCATGCCGCCGACGACGCGCTCCGCTCGGAGCTGATGCCCGTCAACGAGCGCTACCCGCTCGCCGACGTGCTCGATGCCTGCCGCGCCTGGCGGGCTGCCCGAAGGCGCAAGGTGTTCATCGAGTACCTGATGCTCGGCGGCGTCAACGACCGCCACGAGCAGGCGGTCGCGCTCGCCGGGATCCTGCAGCCGCGGGGAGCGTTCAAGGTCAACCTGATCCCGTACAACCCGAGCGGCTCGGGCTTCGCCGGATCGAGCCGCGAAGCGATCGCCGCGTTTCGCGACACCCTGGTCGCGAACGGGATACCGGCGACGGTGCGACTCACGCGAGGGCGGGACATCGCCGCCGCCTGCGGCCAGCTCGCGGCCGGCCGCGAGGGCTCAGCCCGGCCCGTCGCCGGCTGACTCCGGCAGCCAGGGGTCGACCCACTCGCAGAGCCCGCGGGTCAGCTTGCCGGCGCCCGCGGGGCCCCATGTCCCCGGTTCGTAGGGCTCGACCGGGGGCGGGTCGTGGATCAGCGGGTCGATGATCCTCCACTCCTCCTCGATCCCGACCTCGCGTACGAACAGCTCGGTGCGCCCGCGGAGGGCGTCGTGGAGGAGGCGCTCGTAGGGGCCGGGCACGTCGGAGACGCCGTGGTCGAAGAGGACCTCGAAGTCGGCGGGGTCGAAATCCTCCTCGCCCGCCTTCTTGGTGAAGAAGCGGAGCCGGGCCCCCGGCGCCGGGTCGATTCGGATCGTCATCAGGTTCGCATCCGCCAGCGCACCCGGACCGACCCCGAGCGGCGGCGGCTGCTTGAAGACCACGTTGACCTCCGTCTCCTTCACCGGCAGCTTCTTGCCCGCGCGGATGAAGAACGGGACCCCGCTCCAGCGCCAGTTCTGGATCTCCACCTCGAGCGCGACGAAGGTCTCGGTCTCCGAGTCCGGGGCGACCCCCTCGGTCTCGCGGTAGCCGCGGTACTGACCGCGGACGTAGCGCCGCGGGTCGGCCGCGGGCATCGCCCGGAACAGCTCCAGCTTCTGGTCGCGGATCGAGTCCGGATGGTTGCCGGAGGGCGGCTCCATCGCGATCAGCGCCAGCACCTGGAGCAGGTGGTTCTGGACGACGTCGCGGACGGCGCCCACCGGGTCGTAGAAGCTGCCCCGGTCCTCGACCCCGAAGTGCTCGGCCATCGAGATCTGCACGTGGGAGACGTGGTAGCGGTTCCAGATCGGCTCGAGCATGGAGTTGGCGAAGCGGAGGTAGGTGATGTCGAGGACCGGCTCCTTGCCGAGGAAGTGGTCGATGCGAAGGATCTGCTCCTCCTCGAGATGCCGGCGCAGCTCCTGCTGAAGCTGGCGGGAGGATTCGAGGTCGTGGCCGAATGGCTTCTCGACGATCACCCGGCTTCCCTCGGTGAGGCCGGCCTCGCTGAGACCGCGCACCACGGTTTCGAACAGCGAGGGAGGGACCTCGAGGTAGAACAGCCGCTCCCTGGCCTCGCCGATCTCCTCGCCGAGGCGCTTGTAGGTGGCCGCGTCGGTGTAGTCACCCGAGACCAGCCGCATGCGCTTCGCCAGCCGCTTGAAGACCTCCTCGTCGAAGTCGGCCACGGTCTCCTCGACCGACTCCCGCGCCCGCGAGCGAAGCGTGTCGTGATGCCAGTCGCTGCGTCGCGCGACGCCGATGATCGGGCAGTCGAGAAGGCCCTTGCGCTCGAGCCGGTAGAGCGCGCCGAAGGTCATCTTGCGGGCCAGGTCGCCGGTGATGCCGAAGATGACGAGGACGTCCGCCATGCCGCTAGGCGGCCCGCGCGATCGCCGCGTCCATTGCCACGCCCGGGTCCTCGACCACCTTGCCGTGGCCGGGCGCGAGTCGCGCGGGGTTGAGCCCGAGCAGCCTGCGGGCGCTCTCCAGGTTCGTCGGGGGATGCCATGTCGCCAGGTAGGGCAGCGGGAAGCGCGGATTCAGCCTCGAGGCGGTCTCGACGCCGCCGAGCGAGGAGAAGACGTCGCCGCAGAAGAGCGTGCGGTCGCGGGTGTCGAGGAGGGCCACGTGACCGGGGGTGTGCCCGGGTGTGGAGACGACCTCGAGCGAGCCGATCCGCTGGCCGTCCTCGACCGTGCGGGTCGGCTTCGTCCGCGCGCCCGGGAACCCGCCCCGGACCTTGGTCTGAGGCTCCGCCGGGTCGAGGGACTTGTCCTTTCGCAGCAGGCGCTCGTCGCGGCGCGAGATGATCACCTCGGCGTCGGGCAGCTCCGCCGCGAGCGCGTCGAGCGAGCCGATGTGGTCGCTGTGGGCGTGGGTGAGGACGATGCGCGTCACCGGGGCGCCCATGCCCCGGGCGGCGTCGAGGATCGTGGGCGCCGAGCGCCAGATCATCGTGTCGATCACGGTGAGCCCGTCGTCCTCGCGGACGAGGTAGGAGTTGACGACTCCGAGGCGGGACACACGGGCGGGGCCGGTCATCGGGCGCAACTCTAGACGGCGCGCCTGCGCGGCCCGTCGGCGAGTCGGCGAACCCATAGGATCAGCGCCGTGGAGCTGGGAATCGTGGGACTGGGACGGATGGGGGCGAACATCGCCCGCCGCCTGATGCGAGATGGGCACAGGGTCGTGGCCTACGACGTCAACGCCGAGGCGACCGCGGCGCTGGCGGATGAGGGCGCCGAGGGCGCCGCCTCGCTCGCCGAGCTGGCGCAGAAGCTGAGCCCACCGCGGGCGGTCTGGGTGATGGTTCCCGCGGGGGAGATCACCGAGCAGACGGTGACCGCGGTCGCCGCCGAGCTCGAGTCCGGCGACGCGGTCATCGACGGCGGCAACACCTACTACCGGGACGACATCCGCCGCGCCGCGGAGCTCGGCGAGGCGCGGTATCGACTACGTCGACTGCGGCACCAGCGGCGGGGTCTTCGGGCTCGAGCGCGGCTTCTGCCTGATGATCGGCGGACCCGACGGCGCCTTCGGGCGCCTCGAGCCGATCTTCGCCAGCCTGGCGCCGGGAGTCGACGCGGCGGAGCGGACCCCGGGGCGCGAGGGCGAGCCCTCGCCGGCCGAGCAGGGCTACCTCCACTGCGGTCCGGCCGGCGCCGGCCACTTCGTGAAGATGGTCCACAACGGCATCGAGTACGGGGTGATGGCCGCCTACGCCGAGGGGCTGAACATCCTCCACAACGCCGATGCCGGCGAGCGCGAGGCGTCCGCCGACGCCGAGACCGCGCCCCTCGCCCACCCGGAGTTCTACCGCTACGAGATCGACACCACCGAGGTGGCCGAGGTCTGGCGCCGCGGGAGCGTCGTCGGATCCTGGCTCCTCGACCTGACCGCGGCCGCCCTCGCCGAGTCCCCCGGCCTCGAGGAGTACCAGGGACGGGTCTCCGACTCCGGCGAGGGCCGCTGGACCTCGGTCGCGGCGATCGAGGAGGGCGTGCCGGCGCCGGTGCTGACCTCGGCGCTCTACTCGCGCTTCGCCTCCCGCGACCTCGACGATTTCGCCAACCGGGTGCTCTCGGCGATGCGCAACCAGTTCGGCGGGCACCAGGAGAAGAGGGACTGACCCCTCCCCGGCTCGAGGTCGTCGAGAGCGCCGACGAGGCGGCGCAGCGGGTGGCCAGGCTGGGGATCGAGGCTGCCGCGGAGGCGATCGCCGGACGCGGCGAGTTCAATGCCGCGTTCAGCGGCGGCCGCACGCCATGGCGCATGCTCGGGCATCTCGCCGAAGGAGTCGGCGACTGGGACCACACCGCGCTCTTCCAGGTCGACGAGCGCATCGCCCCGGCCGGCGACCCCGCGCGCAACCTGACCCACGCCGTCCTGGCCCTGCCGATCGAGCGCCAGGCCGCGCTGCGGCCCATGCCCGTCGGCGCCGGGGACCTCGAGGGCGCCGCCCGCGAATACGAGGCGGCGCTGCCCGATCGCCTCGACTGGGTCCACCTCGGCATCGGGCCCGACGGCCATACGGCGTCGCTCGTTCCCGGCGACCCGGTGCTGGAGGTCCGCGACCGCCGCGTCGCGATCACGGGCACCGAATACCAGGGGCACCGTCGCATGACCCTCACCTATCCGGCGCTCGACGCCGCCCGCCACGTGGTGTGGCTGGTCAACGGCGCCGACAAGCAGGACGCGCTACGACGGTTGCTGGACGGCGACGAGACGATCCCGGCGGCACGGGTGGCGGCCCCGGAGATGATCGTGATCGCCGACCGCGACGCGGCCGGCTCGCTCTAGCGGCCGGCGACCAGGACGTCGCTGACGAGCCGCGGAGCGAACAGGCCGTGCCCGGCAACGCCGGGCTCGGCGTCGAGCCGGGCGGCGAGCCGCTCCGGGTCGGAAATGTCGCAGGCGAGGTCGGCGATCAGGCCGCCGTCGGGGCTCGGCGCCGCGCCGCGCATGCTCACCTCCCCGAGGTGGCTCAACCGCACCGCCGTGGCGGGCGCGCCGAATGCGAACAGCTCGAGGGGGAGGGGAGGATGCAATTCGTCCACGGGCTTGCTCGAATCGACGATCACGGCGAAGCGCCGGGCCGCGGCGGCAACGACCTTCTCGCGCAGGAGCGCCCCGCCGCCGCCCTTGACGAGCCAGCGGTCCGGGGTCACCTGGTCGGCGCCGTCGATCGCGACGTCGAGCCGCTCGAGCGTGTCGAACTCCTCGACCGCGAGGCCGAGCTCGCGCGCCCGGGCCTCGGTCGCGGGGGAGGTCGCGACGCAGCGGATCGCGAGCCGGCGCGCCGCCAGCGCCGGCAGCAGGTGGGCGACGGTCGAACCGGTGCCGAGGCCGACGCTCATCCCGTCCTCGACCAGGCCCGCCGCCGCCTCGGCCGCCGCCCGCTTCTCCGCGTCGAGTCGGTCCTCGTCGCTCACTGCCACGGGACTCTAGGCGTCTAGGATCGGAGCCCGAGGATGGAAGCCGCGGCAAAGCCCCAGGCGCAGGAGATCGATCAGCTCGCGATCAACACGATCCGGACGCTGGCCATCGACGCGATCGAGAAGGCCAACTCGGGCCACCCCGGGACGCCGATGGCGCTGGCGCCCGTCGCCTACGTACTCTGGCAGCGCTTCCTGCGCTTCGATCCCGCCGAGCCGATCTGGCCCAATCGCGACCGCTTCGTGCTCTCCGCCGGGCACGCCTCGATGCTGCTGTATGCGCTCCTGCACCTGACGCAGGTGAGGGCGGTGGACCCCGACTACGAGATCCTCGGCGACCCGTCGGTCTCCCTCGACGACATCAAGTCCTTCCGCCAGCTCGACTCGAAGGCGGCGGGGCACCCCGAGTACCACCTGACCTCGGGCGTCGAGACGACCACAGGCCCGCTCGGGCAGGGCGTGGCCACGAGCGTCGGGATGGCGATCGCGGGGCAGTGGGAGCGGGGGCACTTCGGCGAGGACCTCTTCGACTTCGATGTCTACGCGATCTGCGGCGACGGAGACCTGATGGAGGGCGTCTCGCACGAGGCGGCCTCGATCGCCGGCAACCAGCGGCTCTCCAACCTCTGCTGGATCTACGACAACAACCACATCTCGATCGACGGCCGCACCGAGATCACCTACACCGACGACGTCGCCGCCCGCTTCATGGGGTACGGCTGGCACGTCACCCGGGTCGGCGACGCCAACGACCTGGGCCTGATCACCCGCGCCCTGCAGAGCTTCCGCGACGAGCCGCACCGCCCGACGCTGGTCATCGTCGACAGCCACATCGGCTGGGGGTCGTCGAAGCAGGACACCGCGGCCGCCCACGGCGAGCCCCTCGGCGAGGACGTGGTCCGGGAGACCAAACGCACCTACGGCTGGCCCGAGGACGCGCAGTTCCTGGTGCCCGACGGCGTCTACGAGCACTTCGCCGCCGGGATCGGCGAGCGCGGGGCCCGGTTGCGCCGCGAGTGGGAGGAGCGGGTCGCCTCCGGGGACGCCGGGGTGGGGGCGCAGATCGAGCAGATGCAGCGGCGTGAGCTGCCCGACGGCTGGGACGCCGACGTCCCCAGCTTCGACCCCGACGAGAAGGGGATCGCGACTCGCAAGGCGGCGCAGAAGGTCCTCAACGCGATCGCGCCGAGGGTGCCTTGGCTGGTGAGCGGCTCCGCGGACCTGACCGGCTCCGCCTCCAGCGGTCTCGACTTCGACGGCGCCGGCACCTTCAGCCCGGAGGACCGCGCCGGGCGGACCCTCCACTACGGGATCCGCGAGCACGAGTCCGCCGCGATCTCCAACGGCCTCTCGCTGAGCAAGCTGCGGCCGGTCTGGTCCACCTACCTGGTCTTCTCGGACTACGCCAGGCCGGCGATCCGGCTCTCGGCGCTGATGGAGCTGCCCGTGATCCACTGGTTCAGCCACGACTCGATCGGCCTCGGCGAGGACGGCCCCACCCATCAGCCGGTCGAGCATCTCGCCTCGCTGCGGGCGATCCCCGGCCTCAACGTGATCAGGCCCTGCGACGGCAACGAGGTCGCCGAGGCCTGGCGGGTGATGATGGAGCAGCGCCACGAGCCCACCGCGCTCGTGCTCACCCGCCAGGACGTGCCGGTCCTCGACCGGACGCGCTACGCCGGCGCCGACGGGCTCCGGCGCGGCGGCTACGTCCTGGCCGACGCCGAGGGGGATGGGGAGCCGGACGTGATCCTGATCGCGACCGGCAGCGAGGTCGCCCTCGCCGTCTCCGCCTTCGAGGAGCTCAGCGCCGACGGCGTCCGGGCGCGCGTCGTCAGCCTGCCCTCCTGGTACCTGTTCGACAACCAGGACGAGGCCTACCGGGAGAGCGTGCTACCCGGTTCGGTCAGCGCCAGGGTGGCCATTGAGCAGGGCTCGACGCTGGGCTGGGACCGCTACGTCGGGCCCGCCGGGCGGATCATCGGCATGCACACGTTCGGCTCCTCCGCTCCGCTGAAGGAGGTCCAGCACAAGTTCGGCTTCACCCCGGAGAAGGTGGTCGAGGTGGCCCGGGGGCTGCTCGCTTGAGCATCTCCGGGCAGGGGTCGCTGCGCGAGAGCTCCGCCTGGAAGGCGCTCGAGGCCCATCACGCCGGCGAGATCGGCGGCGCGACCCTGCGCGAGCTGTTCGCGGACGACCCGGGGCGCGGCGAGCGGATGGTCGCCGAGGGCGCCGGCCTGCGGCTCGACTATTCCAAGAACCGGATCACGGGCGAAACCCTGGCGCTGCTCGTCGCGCTCGCCGAGGAGCGGCGCCTGGCGGAGCGCCGCGAGGCGATGTTCGCGGGCGAGCGGATCAACGTCACCGAGGACCGGCCGGTGCTGCACGTAGCCCTGCGGATGCCGCGCGGTCGCTCGCTGGTCGTCGACGGTGTCGACGTGGTCGAGCAGGTCCACGAGGTCCTCGACCGGATGGGGTCCTTTGCCGAACGGGTCCGCGTCGGCGAGTGGACCGGCCTCACGGGGCGCCCGATCCGGGCCGTCGTCAACATCGGCATCGGCGGCTCCGACCTGGGCCCGGTGATGGCCTTCGAGGCGCTCCGCCACTACAGCGAGCGGGGCATCACCTTCCGCTTCGTCTCCAACGTCGACGGCACCGACTTCGCCGAGGCGACCCGCGGCCTCGATCCCGAGGAGACGCTCTTCCTCGTCTCCTCGAAGACGTTCACCACGCTCGAGACGATGACCAACGCGCGAACCGCGCGCGAGTGGACCCTCGCCGGCCTCGACGGCGACGAGGCGGCTATCGCCAGACACTTCGCGGCGGTCTCGACCAACGCCGAGGGGGTCGCCGAGTTCGGCATCGACACCGACAACATGTTCGGGTTCTGGGAGTGGGTCGGGGGCCGCTACTCGATGGACTCGGCGATCGGCCTCTCGACGATGATCGCGATCGGGCGCGAGCGGTTCGGCGAGATGCTGGCCGGCTTCCACGCCATGGACGAGCACTTCCGCGAGGCCCCGCTGGAGTCGAACCTGCCGGTCCTGCTCGGCCTGCTCTCGGTCTGGTACGGCGGATTCTTCGGCGCCCAGTCGGTGGCGGTCCTGCCCTACGACCAGTACCTGCACCGCTTCCCGGCCTACCTCCAGCAGCTGACGATGGAGTCGAACGGGAAGAGGGTCACGCTCGCCGGGCGCGAGGTCGACTACCAGACGGGCGCGATCCACTGGGGCGAGCCGGGGACCAACGGCCAGCACTCCTTCTACCAGCTGCTCCACCAGGGGACCGAGCCCTTCCCCTGCGACTTCATCGGCTTCCTGCACACGCTCAACCCGCTTGGCGACCACCACGACCTGCTGTTCGCGAACCTGCTCGCCCAGACCGAGGCGCTCGCCTTCGGCAAGACCGCGGAGGAGGTCCGGGCGGAGGGCATCGGCGAGGATCTCGTCCCGCACCGGACGTTCCCGGGCAACCGCCCGACCAACACGATCCTCGCCGAGCGGCTCACGCCGGAGTCGCTGGGCGCCCTGGTGGCGCTCTACGAGCACAGCGTCTTCACCCAGGGGACGATCTGGGACATCAACTCGTTCGACCAGTGGGGAGTCGAGCTGGGCAAGGCCCTGGCGCAGCGGATCGTTCCCGAGCTCGGGGCGGGCGCGCCGGCGGAGCCGGTCCATGACAGCTCCACGAACGCGCTGATCGGGCTCTACCGGGCGGCGCGCCCGGGCCGCGATGCCTGACGGCCGCGGGGACGGGATCGAGGCGGTCCTCTTCGACATCGACCTGACCCTGCTGACCAGCGGCGGCGCCGGCGCGGTCGCCTGGGCGCGGGCGTTCGAGGAGCTGCACGGGCGATCGGTGGACACGCACGAGGTCACCGAGCCGGGGATGACCGACCCCGAAGTCGCCCGGGTCGCGCTGCGGGCGCTGCTCGGCCGCGAGCCGGAGAGGCGCGAGATCGCCGCGGCGATGAGCCGCTATCTGGCCCACCTCGAGCGGGCCGTCGCCGCCTCCGAGGGCTATGCGGTGATGCCGGGGATCGAGGATCTGCTCGAGCGCCTCGCGGCCGAGGGCATCCTGCTCGGCCTGACGACGGGAAACGTCGAGGCCGCCGCCCACATCAAGCTCGCCCGCGCCGGCCTCAACCGCTTCTTCTCCTGCGGCGGCTACGGCTCCGACGCCGCCGACCGCGCCGAGCTGACCCGGTGCGCGGTCGAGCGCGCGGTCAGGATCAGCGCCGGCAGCCTCGAGCCGGGGGAGTGCGTCGCCGTCGGCGACTCGCCCCGGGACGTCGCCGCCGCCGAAGCCGCGGGGATTCGTATCGTCGGCGTCGCCACCGGCCGCCAGTCGGTCGCCGAGCTGCGAGGCGCCGGCGCCGACTGGGCGCTGGAGACGGTCGCCGCCGGCTTCCCGGTCTGAGCCCCAGGCGAATCCCCCGGTGGGTGTTACCCGGCGGGTGTGGGTGTGGGTCTGCTCAGGGCGCCAGGGCGATCGCGGCCTGGCGGGGGGAGCGGAACCAGTCGACCCAGCGCCCGCAGGCGTCGCCCATCGCGACCTGCTCGCGGGGCTCGTCCGGAACCGCGACGATCTTGCCGATGTAGGACTTCCCGTCCCAGCCGGTCAGATCCTGGAGCGTCGTCGGCTCCGCGGTCGAGATCGTGAACTCGATCGGGCCGCCGGGGGAATCGATCTCGCCCGCCGGCCAATACTGACCGTCGTTGCCGAGCGTGATCGTGTTCGGTCGTTGCCCGTCGAGGGCGGCCTTCAGCGGCTCGCTGAAGCCGGGAGCGGTCAGCTCCATGTCAACCGGGCTGAAGTACTGGAGCGAGAGGCGCCACCGTCCCGCCGGCAGGTCGAGCGTCTGGCTCGTCTCATCGCCGGGCGCGAGGATCGTGTCGTTGTCCCAGCCGTCCTTGGGGCCGAGCACGGCGTCGGCGAAGACCGTGGCCCTGCCGGGGCTGTCGAAGAGGATCCGTGTCTCCGGCTCGGCGCAGTCGACCAGCTGGGCGGCCTCGGTTCCCTCGGGCAGCGTCCGGCGCCCGGAGGAGGTGGGCCGGGTCCGCTCCCAGAGGATGAACGACGGCGTGCGGGTCACCTCGCGGAAGTTCGGCGGCGCGTCACTCGCCCAGCCGGCCGAGGTCGTCACCACGTAGCGGAACCTGTTGAGCGTGTAGTACTGGAACGAGTCGAAGTCGATCGGGCTGTAGGCGATGCCGGTGTCGAACGGCTTGGTCGGGCTTTCGATGACGTCCTCGTCCGGGAACTCGACCACCGGCACGCTCGTATCGGCGCCGAGCAGGCCGTAGGCGGCGAAGCGGTCCTGGCCGGCATAGAGGACCTTTTGGCCCTGGGTCTCGGCGCGCAGGCCGGCGAGCTCGGCGTTGTGGCCGGGAGGCCCGACCGGGGCGTCGCGCAGCGCCAGGAAGCTCGAGTAGATCGCGCCGGCGAAGAAGGCCACGGCGAGCACCGCCGACGCAGCCCGGACCCCGGATCGCTCGCTGTCGGGCCCTGAGAGCAGCCCCCGGGCCGCGACCAGCATCGCGAGCGGGGCGCCGATCGTGAGCGCCTTGGCGAGCGAGTAGTCGCCGCTGAACGGGATCGAGGCGAGGTAGAGCAGGGCGGAGGCGGCGAGCGCGACCGGCACCGACAGCTCGCGCCGCCGCACCCACCAGACGAGCCCCGCCGCGAGGGCGAGGATCGCGATCCCGCCAGCGAGGACGGGCAGCGACGCTCCGCCGGCGGCGTCGAGCCGGTAGTTGGCGGCCGGCCACACTCCGAGCGCCTCGAGCGGCGAGACCGGGCCGTAGGTGTTGGCGGCGGCCACCTTGCCGAAGGCGCTCGCGAACCCGAACGGGCCGACGAAGCCGAGGAAGGCGACGAGGACGCCGAGCGCCAGGAGCGCGGCGAGGACGCGGCTTCCCCTCAACGTGCGCCAGACGTTGCCGGGCGCGAGGGCGCGGCGCACCTCCGGCTTGGTCAGGCCCCAGAGGACCGCTATCGCCAGTGGCCACGCGAGGCCGGCGAAGCTGTAGGAGAAGAGGATGCCCGCCATCAGCACCGCGAGCGGCGCCAGCGCCCGCAGCTGCTCGCGCCGGCCCGCCGGCAGCGGCCACGCCTCGGGAAGGCCGATCGCGAAGGCGAGGACGAAGAGCGCCTGGGCCGTCTCCTTGAAGGCGCCCTGCGCGTAGTAGGAGACACCGAGGTAGGTGATCGCGACGAGGACGGCGGCGAAGGTGCGGCGTCCCGGCCCGAGCCCGCGCAGGGCGGCGAGCGCGGTCAGCCCGGACAGCACTCCGATCGCCATCAGCTCGCCCATGAAGGCTTCGCCGAGGCCGGTGCGCGGGATCGCGGCAAGGGCGACGGCGACCGCGTGCGGGCCAAGCGGGTAGCCGGGCTCCGGCTCGGGCCCGAAGCCGCTGCGCAGCCACTCCGCCCAGGCAAGGTGCAGGCCAAGGTCGTTGTTGAAGCCGACGCCGATCAGCCCCCAGTGGCCGCTGACCGCGTAGGGGATCGAGAGCACCGCGGCGAGGATCAGGCCGACGGCGACGCCGGCGCCGAGCTGGCCGCGCAGCGGAGCAAACGCGCCGGCCAGCCCGTCCCGCCGCATCAGGCTGAGGGCCGCCCATGCCAGCAGCGCCAGCAGGCCGACCGCCGCCGTGGTCCCCGCCCCGGGAAGGCGGGCGAGCAGACCGCCTACGCCGACCAGCGCCGCGAACCCGACCGCGGGCTCGAGCCACGTCCAGGCAGCCCGTCCCGCGGCGGCGAAGACCGCGCGGCCGACGAGGACCGATGCAGCGCAGACAAGCGCTGCCGAGATGTACGTCCCGACCATAGGGCCGCCAAACTATGCCGGAAGCCATGATCTGTCCCACCTGTGGCAACGAGAACCGCCCCGGCGCCAGGTTCTGCGACTCCTGCGGATCGAGCCTCGAGACGGCCGCCCCCGACCCCCAGCCGGCATCCGGCGCCGAGGACCGCCCCGAACAGACCGCCGCCGCCCTTCTCGCCGGCCGCTACGCGCTCGGGGACTATCTCGGCCGCGGCGGCCGCAAGGAGGTGTTCCTGGCGACCGACGAGCGCGAGGGGCGCCGGGTCGCGGTGGCACTCTTCGACACGGAGGGAGTCGCCGAGGCCGCATTGGCGCGGGCCCGGCGCGAGATGCAGGCGATGGAGCGGCTAGGCGAGCACCCGCACGTGGTCCCGGTCTGGGACACGGGGGAGGCGGACGGGAGGCCGTTCATCGTCAGCCCCTACATGGCGGGCGGCGACGTCCAGCGGCTGCTCGCTGCCGCCGAAGGTGGCCGGCTGCCGGTCGAGCAGGCGATCGCGATCTCGATCGACATCTGCCGCGCCCTCGAGCACGCCCACGGCTGCGGCATCGTCCACCGCGACCTGAAGCCGGCCAACGTCTGGCTCGGCGACGACGGCGCCGCCCGCCTCGGCGACTTCGGGCTCGCCACCACGGGCGCTGCCCGCGGTGGCGGCGTACTCGTCGGGACGGTCGCCTATCTCCCGCCCGAGCAGGCGCTGGGCCGGCCCGCCGGCCCCCGGTCGGACCTCTACTCGCTCGGGGCCCTGCTCTACCAGATGGTCGCCGGGCGGCCTCCCTTCGTCGGCGACGACGCCGTGTCGATCATCGGCCAGCACCTGAACGCCGATCCGGTCGCCGCGTCCCATCACAACGCCGGGGTGCCGGCGGCGCTCGACCACCTGCTCGAGGACCTGCTCGCGAAGCGGGCCGAGGACCGCCCCGAATCGGCGGCCGCGGTCCGCGAGCGCCTCGAGCAGATCCGCGACGCCCCGCCCGAGGAGGCGGCCGCCGAGCCGGACGAGAACCCGCTCGAGGCGCTCGCCGGCGGCGTCTTCGTCGGGCGGGACGACGAGCTGGAGGAGCTGCGCGGGGCGGCCGAAGAGGTGCTCGGCGGCCGCGGGCGCCTGGTCCTGCTCTCCGGCGAGCCGGGGATCGGCAAGACCCGGACCTCGGAGGAGGTGGCCACCTACGCCCGGCTGCGCGGCGCCAAGGCCCACTGGGGCCGCTGCCACGAGGGAGAGGGAGCGCCCTCGTACTGGCCCTGGGTGCAGGTGATCCGGTCCTACGTGCGCGAGGCCGATCCGGTTGCACTGGCCTGGGAGATGGGAGCCGGCGGCGCCGAGATCGCGCGGGTCGTACCCGAGCTGGCGGAGAGGGTTGGCGGTGCCGCCGAGGCCGGCGACGACGAGCAGGCCCGCTTCAGGCTGTTCGACTCGATATCCACCTTCCTCCGCAACGCAGCCTCATCGCGGCCGATCGTGCTCGTCCTCGACGACCTGCACTGGGCCGACGAGCCCTCGCTCCTGCTGCTCCAGTTCCTCGCCCGGCAGCTGGGAGACAGCTCGCTGCTCGTGATCGGCACCTACCGCGACGTCGAGCTGGGCCGCCACCACCCGCTCTCCCGCGTGCTCGGCGAGCTGGCCGGGGCCGACAGCGTCAGCAGGGTCGTGCTGCACGGCCTCGACGCCGCGGACGTGGCCCGCTACGTCGAGATCACGGCGGGCACGGAACCCCCTCCCGGGCTGGTCGAGACAGTCCACGAGCAGACCGAGGGGAACCCGTTCTTCCTCGGCGAGGTGGTTCGGCTGCTCGCCTCCGAGGGCGGCCTCGAGGGCGGCGGCGCGGTCCGGCCCGCGATTCCGCAGGGCGTGCGGGACGTCGTCGGCCGGCGCCTCGACCAGCTCTCCGAAGAGGCGAACGCGGCGCTCGGCACGGGGGCGGCGATCGGCCGCGACTTCGACGCCGAGATCCTCGCCGCGGTCGACGGAGCCGAGCGCGCCGAGGTCGAGGCCGTGCTGTCCGAAGCGGTCGCCGCCCAGCTCGTCGGCGAACGCGGCAGCGGCCGCTACCGCTTCTCCCACGCGCTGGTCCGCGAGACCCTCTACGAGGAGCTCGGCGCGGCTCAGCGGCCCGCCCTGCACAGCCGCATCGCGACCGCGCTCGAGCAGGCATACAGCGCCGATCCCGAGCGGCTCGAGCGCCGCCTCGCCGAGCTGGCGCATCACTTCAACGAAGCGGGCCAGGCGGGCGACCTCGACAAGGCGGTCGAATACGCGAGCCGGGCCGGCGACCGCGCGATCGCCCAGCTCGGATACGAGGAGGCGTGTGAGCTCTTCGAGCGCGCCCTCGAGGCGCTCGAGCTGTGCAGCGAGGACGCCTGGCGCCACTGCGACCTGCTGGTCCGCCTCGGTGAGGCCCAGGTCAGGGGCGGGCACTTTCCCGAGGGGCGGGCGACCCTGGAGCGGGCGGCGGCGGAGGCGCAGGGCCTGCTCGCCGGCGGGCGGACCGAGGCGGCCGGCCTGCTCGCCCGGGCGGCGCTCGGGGTCGCGTACACGACCGAGGTCGGCAACTTCGACGAGAGCGTGGCCGGGCTGCTCGAGGCCGCGCTGGCGGCGATCGAGCCCGGCGACAGCCCGCTCCGCGCCCGGCTCACGTCGTGGCTCGGGCAGGAGCATTACTGGCGCGATCCGCAGGGCCGCTCGCGCGAACTGCACGGGGAGGCGATCGCGATGGCGCGCAGGCTCGGCGACGAGGCGACCCTCGCCCACGTGATCAGCCGGGCGAATTTCATCGACATCGGCCCCGGCGCGGCCGCCGCCGGGGTCGAGTCGAACACCGAGGCGATGGAGCTGGCGCGGCGGGCCGGGGACCGAGAGCTGGAACTGCGCTCCTACGCGCTGCGGCTCCGGGACCATCTCGCGCTCGGAGACATCCCGGCGGTCGACCGCGACCTCGAGGCCTACGCCGCCCTCGCCGAGGAGCTGCGCCAGCCCCAGCACCTCTGGCACGTGCCGCTGTTGCGGGGGATGCGGGCGATTGTCGACGGGCGCTTCGAGGAGGCCGAGCGGCTGGCGTCCGAGGCCGCCGCCGGGGGAGACCGCGCCGGCGAGCCCCTGAGCCAGCAGTTCTTCGCCATCCAGGCTTCCGTGATCTACCGGGCCCAGGGTCGGCTGGAGGAGATCGCCGCCGCGGTCGACCGCCTCGCCGACCGCTACCCGGCGATCACGGCCTGGCGGGTCGCCCGGGCCGCGATCTACGGTCAGATGGGTCGCATGGACATCGCCCGCACCGAGTTCGAACGCCTCGCCCGCGACGACTTCCAGTCGATCGCCCTCGACGCCCAGTGGTCGGTCGCCCACGCGCTGCTCTGCGAGGTCGCCTTCTTCCTCGAGGACGGCGAGCGGGCCGATCTCCTGCACGAGCGCCTCGCCCCCTACGCCGGCGAGGTCGTCGTCGCCGGGCGCGCGGCTGCCTCCTGGGGCCCTGTGGACCGCTATCTCGGGCTCGCCTCGATGGCGGCGGGGCGCGTTGGGGCGGCGGTCGGCGAGCTCGAGTCGGCGCTCGAGATCACCCAGCGGACGGGGGACCGGCCCTTCGGCGCGATCACCCGCCTCAACCTCGCCGAGGCGCTGCTGCGGCGCGATGCCGGAGACGACCGCCGCCGGGCGCTGCGGCTCGTGGACGAGTCCCTCGACGGCTCGCAGGCGATGGGGATGCGGGACCTGACCGAGCGGGCGCTGGCGACCAAGCTCGAGGCGCAGGGACTGGCCGGGGTGGACGTCACGACCTCGATCGACGAGGTGATCTCGGCGGTCGAGTCGGAGCGGCCCGACATCCGCGCCCACGCGGCTCCCGACGGCACGGTGACGATCCTCTTCAGCGACATCGAGGACTCGACCGTGATGACGGAGCGGCTCGGCGACGAGCGCTGGCTCGAGGTCCTGCGCTCCCACAACGCGATCTTCCGCAACTGCCTGCGCGCCTACGACGGCTATCGAGGTCAAGAACCAGGGCGACGGCTTCATGCTCGTCTTCCCGAGCCCGGTGGGGGCGGTGCAATGCGCGATCGCGGTCCAGCGCGCCTTCGAGGCGGAGGCGGGCGAGCGGCCCGAGGAGCGGGTGCGGGTGCGCATGGGGCTGCACACCGGTGAGGCGATCGCCGAGGAGGGAGACTTCTTCGGCCGCAACGTGATCCTCGCGGCGAGGATCGCGGCGAAGGCCGCCGGCGGCGAGATCCTGGTCTCGGAGGCGCTCCGCGACCAGGCCGAGAGCGGCGCCGACGGTCTCCGCTTCGACGGCGGCCGCGAGCTCGAGCTGAAGGGAATGGCGGGAACCCACACGGTCTTCCGCGCCGAGTGGGAGTCCGAGACCGCGGCGGCCTGAGCACCCGGCCCTAGAACTTCTCGGCCGCCCGTTCCAGGGTGACGCGGAGGTTGTCGCCTCGCAGGGGCTCGTCATGCCCGGCGCCGACCACCTTCGGCTCGAGCGCAGCGAGCTTGCGCACGGACTCCTTGGAGCGGCCGTGGTCCCAGGCCCAGGCCGGGTGGGGGACGCTCGCCTCGCCCTCGGGCAGGGGCTTGAGGCGCTCCGAGTCCGCCAGGTAGACCGTGTCGCTGACCAGGGCGACGCGGTCGGACTCCCGCCAGAGGCCGATCAGCCCGGGAGCGTGACCGGAGAAGTCGACAACCCTGAAGCCGGCGACCTCGTCTCCCTCGCTGACGGTGTCCGCGATCTTGACCGCGCCGCCGTCCCAGCGCCGCAGCAGCGTCGGGTAGATCCAGCGGACCCAGGCGACGCTGAGCTGGGAGAGGTCGAAGTAGGGGGCGATCGCCTCGTCCGACTCGGCCTCGTCCACCGCCATCGGGTGGCAGTGCACCGGCACCCCCATCGAAGGGGCGGTGCCGCGATGGTCGGCGTGCGCGTGGCCCAGCACCACCCGCTTGATCCCCCCGAGCCGCCCGCCCACCTCCTTCGCTGCCTTGACCATGCCCTTGGTCCCCGCGTCGAACTGGACGACGCCGTCGCCGTCCCGCAGGAAGTAGATGTTCATCCCCTTCTTGATGTCGCCGCGCAGCAGCCAGACACCGTCGGCGACCTCGCCGAATACCGGGCTGAACGGGCGCCCGGGGAACACCTTCTCCTCTGCCATCCTGCTCCTCTCCTCGGTTGAGGCAGGCCGCGAAGCGGCAACGCGGCCGGCCGCGCCTAGTCTATGGCGGTGCCCTGGATCTGGAAGGCGTCGCTGGCCGTGCTCGTCGCCTGCCTGATCGCCTCGATGGTGATCGGCACGGTGAAGCTGGCGACGACACCCGACTACGTCTTCCGCCCGGCCGAGCAGGGGTGGCGCGGACTCGAATTCCCGCGTTAGTATGGCCCCGGCCGAGTGTTCGGCCGTCCAGTCACCAACGCTTAGGAGGCGCGGGACCTTGTTCACGAAGATCGTGGTTGGCACCGACGGCTCGGACACCGCATCGGAGGCAGTGCGCAACGCCGCGGAGATCGCGAAGCTCGCGGGCGCCCGCCTCGACATCGTCAGCGCCTTCGAGCCCGTCCCGCGCCAGCGCATCCAGGAGGAGGAGCGGTCGGCCCCCGGCGACGTCCAGTACGAGATCGGCCCGCGCGAGGACGTCAACCTGACCCTCGAGAACGCCGCCGGACGCGCCAAGCACGAGGGGGTCGAGGAGGTTCAGACCCATGCCCGCGAGGGCGATCCCGCGGATGCGATCCTCGACGTCGCCGAGGAGGTCAAGGCGGACCTGATCGTGGTCGGCAACAAGGGGATGACCGGTGCGCGCCGCTTCCTCCTCGGCAGCGTTCCCAACAAGGTGTCCCATCACGCTCCCTGCAGCGTGATCATCATCCGCACCGTCTAGCGGTAGCCGGGTGCTGGGCTAGGGCGCGGTTGCCGCGGCGGCGTCGATAAGCCCGCGGCCATAGGACGGGTCCATGCCGGCGGCGCCGAGGTCGCGGGCCGTGTCCTTGAGGTGCCAGGCCACCTGCGCCGGCGGGGGATTCGGGCCGAGGACACGGCTTGCGAGCACCATCGCGGCAACACCGGAGACGTGCGCGGCGGACATCGAGGTGCCGACGTAGCTGCGGGGCAGGCCGAAGCGCCTGAACGTGCCGCCGCGGAAGGTGACCTGGAGCACGGCTCGCGAAGGCTTCGAGGTGCAGTCGGAGGCAAAGCCGCCGCCCGGTGCGACCAGGTCGACGTCGGCGCCGATCCTCGAGTAGTCGCCGAGGCAGGCGCCCTCCGTCGTCCCGCCGACGCCGATCACCGAGGGGGCGGTGGCCGGCGGCTCGATGCAGTCGCGGCGGTCGCCGTCGACTCCGAACCCGTCCCAGTTGCCGACCGAGGCGACCACCACCACCCCTTTGTGATGGGCGAAGCGGATCGCGTCGAAGACCGTCGGCACCCTGGCGCCGCAGCCGAAGTTGAAGCTCATGTTGATCACGTCGGCGCCATTGCGGGCGGCGTAACGGATGCCGCGGGAGATGTCGTCGGCCTGCCCGTTGCCGAGTCGGTTGAGGACCCGGACCGGCATCAGCTTCGCCCGGTAGGCGAGGCCCGTGACCCCGATCCCGTTGTTGGTTTGCTCGGCGATCGTCCCGGCGACATGGGTGCCGTGGCCGTTCTCGTCGAGGGGAACGCGATCCTCCTTGACGAAGTCCCGTCCGCGGACGAACTGGGTGGCGGCGAAGTCCGGGCTTCGCCTGAACCTGGGGCGCTGCGATCGGTAGGCGATGCCGGTGTCGAGGACGGCGACCCTGACCCCGGCGGCCCCGCCGTGGCCGGCCCGGGCCAGGTTGGCCCAGGCGCCGAGGGCGTCGATGCCCCCCTCCGACTGGAAGGGCTCAGCCGGGGCGCCGCAGAAGGCGCCGCAGGGCAGGAAGTTCCACTGCCGCGCCAGCCAGCCGCGCTTCGTCCCCCTCCGCCCGGGCGGTGTGCCGGGGTCGTTCGGGATCCAGGAGGCCGTGGCTATGTAGTTGGGAACGGCGTAGGCGACGTCGGGGTCGGCGTTGAGCACGCCGACGGCGCGGCGCACCGTCACCTCCGCGGGCAGCTCGATGGCCTCCACCGGCTCCCCCTCGAGCTTGACCAGCACCTCTCCCGGGACGAACGGCGCGGCCGCCGCGGCCGGAGGTTTGCCGGCGGCGTCGGCGGCCGGGGCGCCGCCGGCTCCGGGCCAGGCCGGCGCCAGGGCTGCGAGCAGGCCCGCAGCGGCGAGTGTCAGAGCTCGTCGGGTCATCGTCGTGGGGTCCCCGCGGGGACGAGGCGGCAACACCATTGTGAACACGCCGGCACGGCGGAAGTTGCCCGTCGCCTGCGCCTGCGCCTTCCGCCCCTGGGCCGTACCCTCAGGGCGATGTCCAACGAGGACCTGATGCGAGTCGCGATCGAGCAGGCCCGCCTCGCCGAGGGTCGGGGCGACGTGCCGATCGGCGCCGTGGTGGCGCGGGGCGGAGAGGTGATCGCCGCGGCCGGCAACGAGCGCGAGCACCGCCGCGACCCGACGGCGCACGCCGAGGTGCTGGCGCTGCGGGCCGCCGCCGAGGAGCTCGGCGGCTGGCGGCTTCCCGGGACCACGCTCGCGGTCACCCTCGAGCCCTGCGCGATGTGCGCGGGGGCGATCGTGCTCGCCCGGGTGCCCACCGTCGTCTACGGCGCGCCGGACCCGAAGGCCGGCGCCGCCGGCAGCGTCCTCGACATCCTCGACGAGCCCGCTCTCAATCACCGCCCCGAGGTCATCGCCGGCGTCCTCGGAGCCGAGTGCGCGGCCCTGCTCGAGGGCTTCTTCGCAGCGCGGCGCTGACTCGCCGCCGGGTACCCTTTCCGCACCCCGGAGAGGTGTCCGAGTGGCTTAAGGAGCGCGATTGGAAATCGCGTGGGCGGGGTTAACCTGCCTCGTGGGTTCGAATCCCACCCTCTCCGCTTGTTGGCCGCCTAGCCGGCGGCGGGCCAGCCGTCGAGCTCGCGAACAGGATCCATCAGCGGATCGGCGTCGGCGCGCTGCAGCAGCTCCGGCCGTGCCTCGACGGCGGCGCCGAGCTCGGCCAGCGCGCCCTCGTTATCGCCGAGCTGGGCAAGGCAACAGGCGACCCGGTAGCGGACGTAAGGATGCCCGCGGTACTCGCCGGCCTCGCGCTCGAGGGTCGCCACCGTCTCGGCCCATGATCCATTTCGGAAAGGTTCGTCGGACAGGTAGATCGGCTCCCAGGGCAGAGGGTGGTAGGGCCGATCGCGCCAGCCGCCGATCGCCAGCACCGCAGTGTCGGCGGCGAGGGCCGTGGCGCCTCGCCGCAGGCCGGGGTCGGCGACGAACACCGCTTGACCCGCAGCAAGCTCGAACCGCCGATCCCCGGCGGTGAAGTCGATGCGGCCGCTGAGCACGACGTAGAGCTCTTCCTGGCCGGGCGACTCGATGTGGTCCTCGATGACGGCCTCGCCCGAGCCGGCCCGGTAGGCGTTGACGCCGAAGGCGCCGATCCCGAGCGCACGCCGGACGGGCAGCCACCGAATGGGCTCGGCCCCGAACTCGACGAGATCCTCGTCGAGCAGCGAGATGACCCTGACGCTCGATCCCTCGGTGCTCACGGATCGATCTTTTCACTTGCCCGATCCTCTAGCCTCATGCCGGCCTTCCCGGAGGGGTGCCGGAGTGGTTGAACGGGGCGGTCTCGAAAACCGTTAAGGGCCTTTGGGTCCTTCGTGGGTTCGAATCCCACCCCCTCCGCTTGTTTACGCGGTTTCTGCCGGGGCAGGCCGAGATCCAGCGGCGCAGACCCCCCGACCCGCGCTTCGTTTGGCCATGCTCGGGACCGCTCAATGCCGCTTGACACGGGAGATGACGATCGGGCGGCGATCGCGCAGGTGGCGCTACGGGCCTCCGAACCGTCGCCGAGCCCTGTCCTGCTCAGGCGTCAGTCTCGACATCAAGCGCGGGCTGCACCACAGGCCCATCCTCCCCTAGGGATGACTGTGGGACGTACTCGAGAACGTCGAGAGCCTCGAGCACCTTCCCGCGAAGCCGCCGGGCTGCTCGGAGCCGGCGGTCGCATCGCGCGCCAGTTGACTCCAGGGACGCCGGAGAAGTAGGGTCAGCGTTCGCCCTCAGCTAGTCAAAGGGGAAGTACGAGGTGCGGAAAATCATCGTCCTCGCCGTGCTCGGAGGGGCAGCTCTCTTCGCGGCCGCCAGCTTGGCGAACACGGACCGGGGCAGGGTTCCTAGCGCCAATGCCACGGCAACAGGCTCGCAACTCGGGCACCCGAAGTGCGGCGACACGATCACCACCGACACGACCCTCCATAAGGACCTCCTCAACTGCCCCAACAACGGGATCATCATTGACGCCGACAACGTAACCCTCGATCTGAACGGCCACCTGGTCGACGGAGACGGGGCCCCTACTGCCGGGTGTGATCCCGCCACCGAGTTCTGCGACGAGGGGCTGGTCGCTCTGGGTCACGACGGGGTCACCTTGAAGCATGGGCATGTCCGGGGGTTCGCGGACGGCGTGGCCGTGGGGAGGGCACGTCGCGCCCGTCTGCTGGGCATTTCCTCGTCAAAGAACACCTTCTTCGGAATCGTGGTCATCCGCTCCGCCCGAAGCCTGGTCCGCAACAGCTCGGGGAGCTTCAACATCGCCCCC
This sequence comes from uncultured Actinomycetes bacterium, assembly GCA_963720015.1. Classification (GTDB taxonomy): domain Bacteria; phylum Actinomycetota; class Thermoleophilia; order Solirubrobacterales; family 70-9; genus DATFPK01. The sequence goes on from CAVREA010000001.1 coordinate 690,076, forward strand.
GAAGGCGATGGGATGGGCTTGTTCGCCTCGCATCAAGTCCGGATCCTCCACAGCTCGTTCCGGCACAACCCCGGGCCCGACATCCACATTGCCGATTCCACCGGCAACGTGCTCAAGGGGAACCTGTTTTCGCGCAACCGCGGTATCGCAGTCCTCTTGGAAGAGGCCGACCGCAATCGGGTGACCGGGAACCGCTTCGTTCGAAGTGGCGCCTCCGTCGTCGTTGCCCCCGGTAGTGGAAACGTGATCGCCCGAAACCGCGTCTTCCGAGGCGAGAGCGGCATTGCGATCGAGGAGGGGCGAGGCAACCTTGTAGCTCGCAACGTGCTCATTCGCCCTCGCCTAACGGGCATATACCTCGCGCTCGATGACCCCCCGATCGGCGGCACCAACAACGTCGTCCGCGACAATCTGGTCAAACGAAGCGGGGGCGATGGGTTCCTGGTCAGGAAGGAAGACCACGGAAGCCTCCTGATGCGCAACATCGCCAAGGGGGCGGAAGATGACGGCTTCGATGTCAGGAGCCGCTCAACGAAGCTCAGGAGCAACCGGGCTCTACGCAGCCACGATCTCGGGATCGAGGCGGTGCGCCGGGTCATCGACGGGGGCGGAAATATCGCCCGCCATAACGGCGACCCGCGCCAGTGCACGCACATCGTTTGTAACTGATCACGGCCTAATCCGGCTTGGACCGCAGCCGCCGGGCCGCGGGAGTAGGTCGAAGAATCCCTGCAAATCAAGCGGTCGGATCCCGGGCCCGATATGTCCCTCGGAGCTACCCGCGGATCGTCGAACGACATCGTCTTGCCGCGTGACCGGGGACGCTGTCGCTATCACGCGAAAGCGACAAGCCCGGGCGGCGCTCGCTACCCGATTGTCAGAAGACCGTCGCAGAGTGCGAGTATCCGCGCACGGCAACCGATAGGAGGTATGGCCTGATGGCTGATCCCAAGCGCGTCGTCGAACGGCATGTCGAGGCGTTCAACGCACGGGAGGCGGACGCCAGTCCGTGGAGCGACGACGCCGACCTCGTCGCGCCGAACGCGTCGGTGCACGGCCGCGAGGAGGTTCTGGGCTTCCTCGGTGTGTTCTGGGACGCGTTTCCGGACGGGCGTCTTGAGACGTCGGGCCTTCTCGCCGAAGGATCCGTCGTCGCCGCCGAGGGCCGGTTCATCGGCACGCACACCGGTGTCATGCGCACGCCGGCAGGGGACGTCGCGGCCACGGGACGGCAGGTCGACCTCCGCTGGATGTCGAGTTACCAGGTTCGCGGCGACGAACTGGCCTCAGAACATCTGTACTTCGATCAGGCCGAGCTGCTCGGCCAGCTCGGCCTGATGCCGGCGACCTGAGCGCGCTCCTGCCTTGCGTGAAAAGGAGCGGGGTCAGCTCGCGCGACGCCACCATGCTGCCTAACTTGCCGATATGTCGGCCATCGATGGGCGAGTTGCCGGAAAACTGGCGCAAATCGAGGCGCAAGAGAAATCCGAAACCATTGATTTGCAGGGAGAACGGCTGATACCGGGGCGGTCTCGAAAACCGTTAAGGGCCTTTGGGTCCTTCGTGGGTTCGAATCCCACCCCCTCCGCTAATACGTATCGCCCGGGCAGTATCTCGCTCTGGCCGAGCGAGAGTCAGCCCCGCGCATCATCCCGCTCGCGGAGGCGGGCGAGGTCCGATTGGATCGCCTCAAGCTTCTGCATGACCGGATCATCGCCCGCCTCGCGGCGCTCGGCCTGCGCACGCGTCACAAAGGCGCTTGTGATTACCGCCGTCACCACGGCGATTATCGACAGGCCTCCCAACATCAGGAAGGTGGCGATGACCTGCCCGGCAGCCTGCTGCGGAACCACATCGCCGTAGCCCACGGTGGTGACCGTTTGCGTCGCCCACCACATCGCCAGCCAGACCGAGCCGAAGGTCTCAGGGTCGATCAGGTGCTCTGCCACACCGAAGACCACGATTGCGAAGGTCCAGACGGCGACGACCAAATAGGCCGCGTAGCGGGGGCGTAGGCCCTTGCGGTCGATACGGCTCTCCAGCCATCGGGCGGCCCAATGCGAATGGGTATCCCTCGCCATCACTTGATCTTCGACGGCTCAACCCCTTGCCCTCTCGCCTCGGCGCAACCGTCGAGTCTCGTAAGGCAGCTCGTGGGTCGAATCCCGAGGAGGGAGGGCTAGGCCGACACGATAGGCTGGCCCTCGGCACGAAATCTTCGGGAAAGGAGTGCCCGTGAGCACCGATGAGCTTGAAGAGATGGGTCCGGTCGACCTCGTGGTGATCGAGTGGCCCGGTCGCCAGCCGAATGGCGAAGCGGCGCCAATCGTGGTGGACCTGGTGGAGCGCGGAATCATCCGCGTCCTCGATCTGGCGTTTGTCACCAAGGCCGAAGACGGTTCGGTCACCGCACTGGAGATCTCCGATTTCGGCGAGGAGGACCAGCAGCTCAAGATGTTCGAGGGAGCATCCTCGGGCCTTCTCTCCGATGAGGACACGGCCGAAGCGGCGAAGGCGCTCGAGCCCGGCACCTCGGCGGCACTGCTCGTGTATGAGAACCGGTGGGCCGCTCCGTTCGCGTCCGCTGTCCGCCGCTCGGGCGGCCAGCTCGTCGCCTTCCATCGAATCCCGGTCCAGGCCCTGCTCGCCGCGCTTGACGCGGTCGAGGAAGCCGAAGCCGCGAAGACCACATCATGAACCCAGGAAGGAGCAGCTCATGCCCGGATTGCTTCGAGGTGTCGCACGGACTGCGGTCATAGCCGGAACTGCCACCAGCGTCAGCAACCGCGTGTCCCGTCGTCAGGCGGACCGCTGGGCCGCACAGGAAGCGCCGCCTGCGCAGGCCCCGCCGGCGCAGGCACCCGCCGCGCCTGCCGCGCCTGCCGCAGATCCGATTCAGCAGCTGAAGGAGCTGGGGGAGCTTCGCGACAAGGGCATACTCACCGAAGAGGAGTTCGCCGCCCAGAAGGCAAAGCTGCTCGGCTGAGAGGGCTGGAGAAGCCTCCGGTCATCGCGGCATTCCACCGGTCCGATCGAGCGCGCGCCGGGTGCGCGGCACCCACCATTCGAGCTCGGCCCTGGCCCAGGCCGCCTCCGCGGGGTCGGGGTGGATGCGCATCGAGTGGCCGAGGATCCAGCCGTACTGCACCAGACCGCTGGCGAGGCCGAGCTCGGCCTCGCGGGGGTCCAGGCGCTCGCCCTCGGCGGCGCGGAAGTCGGCCTCGAGCTCGTCGTGGGTGGCCTCGATCCGCCAGGCGTCGTGGCAGAGGTACCAGGCGAACTCGACGGTCGGTGTGCCCGCGGTCGCCAGGTCCCAATCGAGCAGGACGATCCGATCGTCGGTGAGGCCAAGGTTGTCGTCGCGCAGGTCGCCGTGCAGGAGGGTCATCGGCCCGGCGGCCTCGAGCGCTTCCGCGAGCGGCGCGGGATCGAGCGCCGCCGTCAGCACCTCGGTGGCGATCTCCTCTGGGACGGCGTCAGCGAATGCCTCCCATGCCACCTCGAGCTGCTTCGGCAACAGGTCCGAGCCGGCCCGCTCGGCTTCCGCGACACGCGGAGACGTCATCCCGAGACGATCGCTCAGCGTCGCAGCTCCGCCCGGGGCGCCGCCGGCGAACGTCGCGTGCAGGCGAGCCGCGGCGCCGAGGATCTGCCGGCTCTCGGCGCGCGTCAGCCGCCGCTCGTCGCCAAGGAACGTCGCCGAGAGATCGCGCATCACGACCCACCACCGATCCCCGTCTGCGAGCACGGTCTCGATGCCGTGATCGAGCTGGCTGGGCATGCGGGCGAACGCATCCGCCTGCCACAGCAGCGCGGTGCGTCCGCGATCGCGCGTGACCCGCCCGAGCCAGTCCCCTTCAGGGCCGACCCGCTTGGCGACGAGCCGGGTGCCGTCGGCCAGGGTCACGCGCTCGAGCGCCGCGCCGGAGTTGCCGCCGTGGGCGAGCGGGGCGCTGGTGGCGTTGCGTCCGAGCTGCTGCAGGAGCGCCTCGGGTAGCCGGTCGCCAGCAGTCGGTTCGAACCGGGGGCGCGCCGCGTAGCTCCAGAGCGCGAACACCTCGTTGCCGTCGCGGCGCGCGTACCAGCGTCGCCGATTGGCCCCCTCGGCCCCGCGCCATTCGAACGTGATCGCGACCCCCGGGTCCCACTCGCCGGCTTGCCAATCCAGCACCTCCCCCGGACCGGGCGCCGAGAGATGGGCGATGATCGCGTCGCGCCCGCGCACGCGCCGCCGCCCTCGCTCGCTGCTCGTGTCGAGGACGGCCTCGTCGGAGAGCAGCTCCCCGAGCGCATCGAAGGTCCCGGTTCGCACCGCGTCATGAAGCAGGGGTGCCAGTGCCCTCGGGTCAGCCACCGTCGTCAGGAGCTTCTCATGAAGCCGCGCACGTCGCCGCGGGAGACTCGAGCGCTCGTGGCTGGACGGATGGCCGAGGCGTCCGGGCTCGTCTCCAGCGCGAATTTCGCCGCGGTTGACTTTCCCGGTTGGCTGCTGATAGTCCTATCGCTCGAGGGGGACATGCCCGCTCTTGGGCATGCAATGAGACCCAGCGACGGGACGTCCGACCGGAGGCCGGACGGTCGGATCGGAGGACAAGATGTCCGCGCAGCAGCCCAGCGAGGAGCCCACCTCGGCACCGCCGCCCGTGAAGACCAATCGGGAATGGCTCGACGAGATCCTCAGGCAGGTGGAGAAGGACCGCGAGCTGCTCAAGCGCTTGGTCGAGGATCCGCGCGCGACCCTGGAGTCGCTCGGCTTCGACCACCCGACATCGCTCGACGCCCTCGCCGGGGAGTGGGGCATCGGGCCCGTCGGCGACTGCGGCCACGACACCTGCCGGCTCACCGACCCCTGCGGCTGGACGGTTTGCGGCAAGACGACCAACAGCTGCGCCGACTTCGAGGACGAGCTGCGGATTCGCATGGACCAGGTGCTCGACCAGGTCCGCAGCGACCCCGGCTTCCGGCAGAAGCTGGTCACCGATCCGATCGAGACCCTCGGTTCGCTCGACTTCGAGCCGGCCACCGCGCGCTACGTCGCCGATCACTGGGGCATCGGGCCCGTCGGCGACTGCGGCCACGACACCTGCCGGCTGACCGACCCCTGCGGCTGGACGGTTTGCGGCAAGACGACCAACAGTTGCGCCGAGTTCGAGGACGAGCTGCGGATTCGCATGGACCAGGTGCTCGACCAGGTCCGCAGCGACCCCGGCTTCCGGCAGAAGCTGGTCACCGATCCGATCGAGACCCTCGGTTCGCTCGACTTCGAGCCGGCCACCGCGCGCTACGTCGCCGATCACTGGGGCATCGGCCCCGTCGGCGACTGCGGCCACGACACCTGCAGGCTGACCGACCCCTGCGGCTGGACCGTTTGCGGCAAGACGACGAACAGCTGCGCCGATTTCGAGGTCGACCTGCGCGACCGCATGGACATGGTCCTCGACCAGGTGAAGGGGGATGACGGCCTGCGGACGCGCCTGCTCGAAGATCCGCAGGGAACCCTCGACAAGATCGGCTTCGACCCGGATGTCACCCGCTACGTCGCCGATCACTGGGGCATCGGGCCCGTCGGCGACTGCGGCCACGACACCTGCAGGCTGACCGACCCCTGCGGCTGGACCGTTTGCGGCAAGACAACGAACAGCTGCGCGCAGGGTTCCGCGGCCTCGTAGAGGGGGCGCTCGACGGCGAGGGCGATGCTTGGAGCATCGCCCTCGACTCCGATGGCTGCTGGCTGACCGTCTCGCCGCCGAGCAACCGGATGCCGGACCAGGGCTGGAAGCTTCACGTGTCCGCGACCGTGGTCTCCTGCGAGCAAACGCTGGGGCGGGTGCTCCCGCTGCTGGTCGGCGAGCGGGCGAGCTTCAAGGTCGCCGCCTCGGTCCAGCACCTGGCCGAGCTCAACGACGGGGAGGGCGGGGTCAGCCAGATCGGCAAGTTCATCACCGTCTATCCCGAAGACGACGAGCAGGCGGTTCGGCTGACAGCCCGGCTGGATGAGGCGACACGCGGCCTGGCGGGCCCGGAAGTTCCCTCGGACCGCCCGCTGAGGCGAGGCAGCGCCGTCCATTACCGGTACGGCGGGTTCGACGAGCGGATCGTCCAGCTTCCCTACGGCGAGATCGCGCCGGCGATCGTCAGGCCCGACGGGGAGCTGATTCCGGACCGCCGCTCGGTGGCCTATGAGGCGCCGGAATGGGTCGAGGACCCTTTCCTGGCGGCGGGCGTCGCGGAGAGCCTGGAGCCTCCCGAGCTGCTGATCGACGGCCGCCTGCTGCTCGCCTCGCTGCTCCACACGTCGCCACGGGGCACGGTCCACCTCTCTCTCGACCTCGAGCACGGTCGCCGCTGCATCGTCAAACGAGGACGAACGGGCGAGGCGGTCGCTGCCGACGGCCGCGACGCCCGCGACCGCCTCCGGCACGAGTTCGAGGTTCTCTCACTGCTGCAGGAGAGCCGCTGCTTCCCCGCCCCGTACGAGCTGATCGAAAGCGACGGCGAGATCCTGCTCGTGATGGAGGACGTCGAGGGGCCGACGCTCGCCGCGTATGTCGCCAAGGGTCGTGCGGTGGGCCGTCTGCCGCGCACGGAGACGGTCACCGAATGGGGAATCCAGCTTGCCCGGGCGATGGGGGTCGTGCACGACCACGGCTTCGTCTACCGCGACGTCAAGCCGACCAACGTGATCGTCGAGCCGTCCGGCTCATTGCGGATCGTGGATCTGGAGCTCGCTCACGACCCTTCCTCGACGCGGCCCCCCCTCAGCCTCGGCACCCGCGGGTACATGTCTCCACAGCAGGCGGCCGGCCGCCGACCCACGATCGCGGACGACGTCTACGGCCTGGGCGCGCTGCTCTACTTCGCCGCCACCGGGGCCGAGCCCTCGCAGACCCCGGCTTCGCGCCCCTTGCTCGAGCGGCCTCCCGGGCTGGTCAATCCCGCGCTCGGCGGCGGCGTCATCGCGGTGCTCGAGAATTGCCTGGACCCTCGCCCCGAGGCCCGCTTTCAATCGATGGCCGAGCTGGAGGCGGCCCTCGCGAGGGGAGGAGGTTCCGCGGCCGGTTCAGCGGCGGCGGACCGGGCGGTCACGGCCAACCCGGAGAGCTCACAGGGGGGATCCTTCCGGGAGCAGGCTCAGCGCCTCGGCGACACCCTGGTGGCGCTCGCCCGCCCGGCGCCGGAGGGAAAGGGCAAGGCCTGGACCAGCGAACACTTCGCGGCGATGCGCGGTCGCTCCCGGGACCTGAACGCGGGCACGGCCGGGATCGTGCTGGCACTCTGCGAGCTGGTCGCAGAGAGCCGTGATCCGGCCAAGCGCGAGACGCTCGAGCAGGCCGCACGCTGGTTGACCGTCGCCCCGGCGCCGCCTGGTCAACCACCCGCCGGCCTCTACGTCGGCGAGTGCGGGATCGCTGCCGCGCTGCTGCGGGCCGGACAGGTGCTGGAGGACCCCGCCCTCGTCTCGGCCGCGCTTGAACGCGCCCGGGATGCCGCGCGGGCCGAGCATCGCTCGCCGGACCTCTTCAACGGCACGGCGGGCCGGCTGCGCACCCACCTCCTGCTCTGGGACGAGACCGGCGAGCCGGACCAACTGGAGGCGGCGCGGGCCGCCGGGGATGCCCTGCTGCGGTCGGCCGAGGCGGCCGGCCGAGGCGAGCTGCAGTGGGCCATCCCGAGCGGGCACGGGGAGATGAGCGGCAAGGCACCGCTCGGCTACGCGCATGGCGTCGCCGGCATCGCCGACGCGCTCCTCGACCTGCTCGAGGTCACCGGAGAGGACCGGTTGCTGGGGGCGGCGCAGGGGGCGGCGCGCAGGCTGGTCCGGCTGGGGGTGCCGGCACTCGACGACGAGTCCGGCCTGGAATGGCCCCAGCTCGAGGGCGGGTGGCCGATCGGCCCGATGTGGTGTCACGGCTCCACCGGCATCGGCCGCTTCTTCCTCCACGCGGGTCGCATTGATGCCGTCCCACAGGCGCTCGATGTGGCGCAGCGCGCGGCCGCATCGGTTGCCCGGGGCGCTCGCTGGGGCCGGTTCAGTGCCACGGCCTCGCGGGCAGCATCGAGTTCCTGCTCGACATGTACCAGTTCACCGGAGACCCCGCCCACCTGCGCGAAGCGCACTCGCTCGGGCGGTTGTTGGAGGGCTTCCGCGTCGAGCGCGACGGACACCTGATGTGGTCCTCGGATCGCGCCGAAGTCCTCGCGCCGGACTACATGGTGGGCTATTCCGGTGTCGCCGTCTGCCTGCTCCGCCTGGCAGACGCCGAACGCCGTCCCCACCAGCTGAGCCGAGCCGGGTATCGCTGGACGGCGCCTAGGGAATCAGCCTCGCCGACAGGGTCTCGGCATGGCTGACCTCTACATCCGCTGGAGTCGGGCGAATCCGAAGGATGTCGGTGACCGGCCGATCACGCCCTGCTGGCCACCGAACGCGGTCTGGACGAACGCCTCGATCTGGATGAGCTACCCGCCTTCTCATCCGGATCCGGCGAAGCGCGGCATGACGGCATACGCGGCGCAGCTCGACGAGGAAGTGTTCATCAACGTCGAGGCCTACACCCGCGACGAGAGCTTCCCCTTCCCTCCCGACCAGGTCCCGGTGCGCTGTCAGATGTGGGCCTGCAGCGGGGCCAACGGCGTCGGTCCCGTGAGCTCTCTCGCCTCCTCGAACGGCGCGGTGGGGCTCGACGGTCTCGTTCTCGGCGACATCGACCTGCCCGACATCGCCGGCGTCGCCAGCGCGCTATGGACCCCCACGCTCGCGGACGGGCTGACGTTCGACGCGGACGGCGTCGCCCACGTCTGCCTCGCGGCGAACCTGGTCTATCCGGCATCCTCGACCGCGACCCCGCGCGGCCAGGGCCAGAGCCTCCCCCAGTTCATGTCCGGGGGCCAGCCGGTGCGGACGGTCTTCCCCTGCGGCGACGGCCCCGTCGACCCGCGCAGCAACGTGCCGATCGGCCACTTCCAGGGCCAGCGGAACATCCAGGTGCGGAACACGGCCGCGGATGCGAACCTGGTCGCCGAGATCCAGGTGTGGGGCGGGGGTGACGGCGAGCAGCTCCGGGTCCTCACGGTGACCGAGCGGACGGGACCGCGGGCGCTCACCGCCGTGCTTCGCGAGCATCTCCTTGCGCATCCCCTCGTCGATCTGCTCGGCGGGCGTGAGCGCCGCCAGCGCACCCGCAAGCTCACGCCGGAACTGGCCGAGCTCCTCGTGCCCGAGTTCGGCGAGGAGCTCCTTGCGGCCGGCCCGCTCCCGCTCGAGCCACGGGAGCGCGCACGGCTGGCAGGGGGCGGAGACCTGGTGCTCGCCGGCGACAAGGACATCCGCCTTCAGGTCGCGCGACGTCCGCTCGAGGGGATCGCGATCGAGGGGCCGTCGGGCGACAGGGGAGACGTAATCAAGGTCCTGGCCGCCAAGGAGGGCCCGGAACGAGTCGTGGTCGATCTCCGCGCAGCCGAGGCGGATCCCCCGGGCACGGTGCGCGTGGTCGACATCGGCGAGCGCGACGGCGACGGCGCGCTCGTGGGCGGCACCACGTTGATCACCCTGGCCGCGCGCTGAGCCTCGTCGGTCAGCCGACGAGCCCGGCCTTGCGCGCCCCTCGCACTCGTGTGGCCAGCGCCGCGCAGGCGATCGTGTAAAGCGCCTTCGACGGCGGCAGCCGGTAGCCGGCGCGGGTGTGGGGCGCGTAGACGATCCCGCTCTCGTCGACCGAGAGCCAGCCCGTGTGGATCCTCTGCTCCTGGCCGATCATCCGGGGCCGGAACGAGTGCGAGGTGAGTCCGGCACGCCGTCCGCCGCCGGGCACGCCGGCCGGGGCGCTGAGCGTGACCCCTCGATCGCCACCGCCCGCCATGCCGTACCGCTAGTGGTCTGAAGGCTGGGTGCGCCCCTCGCCGTAGTCGGGGATCTGCTGGACGGCCCACCCGTTGCCGTCGGGATCGCTGAAGAACACGAATCGGCCCCAGGGGAAGTCCTGAACCTGAGACACCTCGACCCCGCGCCCGGAAAGGTCCTCCCGGGCCGCCTCGACATCGTCCACCACGAGCTGGAGCCCCTCCAGCGAGCCGGGCTCCATCTCGGTGATGCCCTCTCCGATCGAGATCGAGCAGCCCGACCCCGGCGGTGTCAGCTGGACGAAGCGCAGGCCTTCCCGGACCGTGACGTCGTTGTCCGCGCTGAAGCCCGCCCGCTCCGTATAGAACTCCTTCGCCCGGTCGACGTCGGAGACCGGAACGGGGATCAGCTCGAGCCTGAGGTCCATTCGCTTCGGCAGTCTATTCCGGTGGCCGCCTGGGGTTTCCCAGAGCGGTTCGTGCGTGCGCATCCGTATTCGACCGAGCTTCGGTTGTGGGCACTACGGAACAGAACCCGTAGTAAGGGGCGATTTGATCGGCGGCCGGACGATGGAGGCTTTCGCCAGGGCATGAATTCAGGCACGGACATCAACACGGCCCACACGCCAGTTCCGGTCGCCGGCAGGCCGACGGGGGTCAGGCGCACGGTGGGGATGCTGATCCTGGCGCTGCTGGGAGCGCTGGCGCTGCTCGCCTTCGCCGGATGCGGTTCCGACGACGACGAGGGCGGTCCGCTGACCCGGGCGGAGAAGCAGTACATCCAGATGATGAAGGAGCATCAGAAGACGATCAGGAAGCGTGACGTCGAGCTGACGACGGGCCTGCTGGTGAGTAAGCAGCGGTATCCGCAGGGTGGCCTCCCGACCGAGCTGATGGATGCGACGCAGGGCGTGCTCAATGCTCGGCGCGGACTGATCCGCGTCGCCGGCAAGCGGGAATGCCCGAGCGAGCGCATCTACAAGCTCTGTCGCCGCTGGAGCGACACCCTCAATGCGCAGTACCGCTGGGACGACGCGGTTATCAACTTCCTCAACGAGCCCTACACGGACACGAGCTTCAACCCGGTCAGCAAAGGCGGGCCGCAAGCAGGCTCGGCTCTGGCGTCAGTGCCGCAGGGAGATCAGGAAGCTGCAGCGCGAGGCGCGGGCCAGTACCAAGTAGGGTCGAGCCCTTGGGGCTCCTCGAGCGTGAAGCGACACCCTGCTCTACAACAGCTCTCCCGCGACCACCACCGGGCGCTTGTCGTCGCCCAGCGCCTGCGCCGGGCGAGTGACACGGAGGCGACCGATGCCGGCGACGAGTTCGCCGCATTCTGGCGCGAGCAGGGGGCGGTTCATTTCAGCGTCGAGGAAGACGTCCTGCTCCCACGGCTGGCCGGGGCCGGAGGCTTCGACACGGACCTGGTCGGACGGGTGCTGCGAGACCATGCGGAGATCCGGCTCGGAGCCGTGGAGCTCGAAACGGGTCCCGTTGCTTCCCGGCGTTTGCACGAGCTCGGCGAGCGGCTGGAGGCGCACGTCCGCCTCGAGGAGCGAGAGCTCTTCCCGCTGATCGAGGCAGCGTTGCCGGAAGCCGAGCTCAGCCTGCTGGCGCGCGACCTCGACGAGGCGGAGAAGCTCAGGCACCAGGCCGGCGCGTAGCCCGGGCCACGACATGCAAAGGGCCCCGGTCGCCCGGGGCCCCTCGCACGCTGGCGCGCCTGGGAGCGCTGCTTTACTGCGGCGCTCAGATCGTCGCGCGGGCGGTGCAGACCTCGCCGGACGGGCTCTTCGCCCTGGCGAAGACCGTGTCGGGACCGGTGCGGTTACCGAGCACTCGCCGGACCGTGAAGGAGCCGCTCGGCGCATGGGTCGTGGCGCGGGTCCTGGCGGCGACGTTGCCGTTGCGGCGCAGGGTCACCCTCCAGGTCACGCCGTTGCGGTTCTGGTCGACCTCGAACTCGGTCTCGATGCGACCGTTCTCCGGGCTGAGCTTGATCTTCGCGGAGGAGTTCCTGGTGCAGGTTCCATTGCGCTTGACGTCTGCGTCGTTGGCCATCGCGGCGGCCGGAATGGCGGCGGCAGCGGCGGCGAGGGCGACGAGAATGATGCGGCGGACGAACATGGTGCCTCCTTGTCGGGGGTGTGCTGCTCGCAGTGTGGGGAACGCCGGGTCCGGGATTCAATGGGACTTAGGTCGGAGCGCCGCCCCCACCGCCCCCCGGGCATAGGCATGATTCACCCATGTTTCGCAGGCGTGACAGCGGCGCCCCAGAACGCCTCGCGCCCCCGCCTCCCCCGAAGACGGGCACGGCGGTGGCGCGGTTCATGCTGGGCAGCCTGGCCGCGATCGCCGTCGTCGTGGTCGGCGGGTTCTTCGCCCTGCGCTCGATCGCGATCGACGACGCCGAGGACGACACCCGCGAACAGGTTCAGATCCAGGGCCGCCTGGTCGAGGCGGCCGGGCTCAGCGACGGTGTGCTCCGCGGGGAGCCCGCGGCGCTCAACCGTCTCGACGCACTGGTGCTCGGCCAGATCCTGAGCGAGTCCGTGATGAGGGTGAAGATCTGGTCGGAGGACGGACGGATCCTCTACTCGGACGAGCCGGCGCTGATCGGAAAGAGGTACGGGCTCGGCGCCGACGAGCGGCGCCTGTTCCGCGAGGGCGGAGCGGACGCCGAGCTCAGCGAGCTGTCCAAGCCGGAGAACCGCTTCGAGCGCCAGGAGGGGAAGCTGCTCGAAGCCCACACGCCGATCCGCACCCCGAACGGCACCCAGGTCCTCTTCGAGATCTACCAGCGCTTCGGCTCCGTCAGCGCCAGCGGCGAGCGCCTGCTGCGCGCGCTGGCCCCGCCGCTGCTCGGGGGCCTACTCGTCCTGCTGCTCTTCCAGGTGCCGTTGGCCTGGTCGATGGCCGGGCGCCTGCAGCGGGGACACCGCGAGCGGGAGGGGCTGCTGGCGGACGCGGTCGAGGCATCCTCCCGGGAGCGACAGCGGATCGCCGCCGACCTCCACGACGGCGTCGTCCAGGACCTCGCCGGCGTCGCGTTCGGCCTCGCGCCGCTCGCCGAAGAGGCCGAGCGGCGCGGCGCCGGCGAGGAGGCCTCGGCGCTGCGCAGGGCGATCGCCCGCCTGCGCCAGGGGATCCGCGGACTGAGGACCCTGCTCGTGGAGATCCATCCACCCAACCTGGAGACGGCAGGGCTCGAGGCGGCGCTGGCCGATCTGCTCAGCCCGCTCGATGCCGAAGACGTCGCCACCCAGCTCCACGTCGATGCCGATGCCTCCCGACCCGATCTCGACCCGCTCCTCTACAGGGTCGCCAACGAGGCGATCCGCAACGTCCGGGCGCACGCCGACGCGAGCTCGGTGCGGGTCTCGGTCACACGGCCGGGGCCCGCGACGGTCCGGCTGGTCGTCGAGGACGACGGCCGCGGCTTCCCCGAGAGCACCCGCGCGGCCCGTGCCGCGGGGGGACACGTCGGCCTGTCGCTGCTCGAGGGACTCGTGCGCCAGGCGAACGGCACGCTCGTGGTCGAGTCGGCGACCGGCCGCGGGACCAGGGTCGAGCTGGAGGTGCCCGCGGCATGATCAGGGTGCTGATCGCCGACGACCACGGCGTCATTCGCGACGGTCTCTGCCGGATGATCGAAGGGCTCGCCGACATCGAGCTGGCCGGCGCGGCGGTCGACGGCGAGGAGGCCGTCGAGCTCGCCCGCGAGACCATCACCCGACGTCGTCCTCATGGACCTGGACATGCCGCGCGTCGACGGGATCGAGGCGACGCGCCGGATCACGTCGGAACGGCCGGGGACAGCCGTCCTGGTCCTCACGTCGTTCTCCGATCGGCCCCGGATCCTGGGGGCGCTCGAGGCCGGCGCCTGCGGCTACCTGCTCAAGGACGCCTCATCGGATGAGGTCGCCGACGGCATCCGGGCGGCGGCCCGGGGTGAGTCGCCGCTGGATCCCCGCGCCGCGCGCACCGTGCTCGACGCGCGCTCGGAGCCCGATCCGCTGGAGGGGTTCTCCGAGCGCGAGCGGGAGGTCCTGGCGCTGCTGGTCGAGGGTCTTCCCAACAAGCTGATCGCCCGCCGCCTCGAGATCAGCGACAAGACCGTCAAGTCCCACCTGACCCGGATCTTCCGCGAACTGGGGGTGACCGACCGGACACAGGCGGCGCTCTGGGCCGAGCGACACGGGCTCGGCGAGGCCGGGCAGCGCTGATCCGACCAAAGTCGCATTGCCATCGGGACCGGCCTTGTCCCAGAGTCCTCACCTGTGATGTCCGCTCGGTCCCCCGCACCCCTCGTCACCGCTCGCGGCGCCGGCCTCGTCGCGATCCTCACAGCGATTCTCCTCTTCCCGGGCTCCGCGCTCGCGGCTCGTGGCTCGGGGGAGGTCCGGGTCTCGGGCACGTGCGGCAGCGGCGCGACCTCGAGGCTGAGACTCGAGCCCGAGGACGGTCGCATCCGGATCAGGTTCAGGGTCGACTCCCGCAGGGGACATTCCCGCTGGCATGTCGTGCTGGTGCGTGAGGGCCGCGTCGTCTGGCGCGACCGGGTGCGCGCCGACGGCGGCGGCTCGTTCACGGTGCGGCGTAGCGTCAGGAACCTGCGCGGAGCGGATCAGGTCACGGCCAGGGCGCTGGGCCCGCGCGGGATCACCTGCATCGCCACCGCGACGCTTCGGGGCTAGGACCGGCGCAAGGTCATGTCGGGGAGGCGCTGAAGCCGCTCCGCGGCATGCCGTTGTGCCCTGAGGCGGCGGCGGAGGAGGTCCCCGGCGACCGGCAGGGTCACCGGGACCATGGCGACGTTGCAGTTGGGGCAGTGTCCCATCCTGCTCCCGGCCAGGTCCTGACTCACCAGCCCGCAATGCTCACACGCGTTCAGGGCCATCGAGTGTGTACCCCCTTCTTGACTACGACTACGCTCGGCGCGGAACGCGCCGTCAGGGGCCTACCCGGATCTGCCGACGCCCAAACGGCGCCCTGGATGCCCGGGGGCGATCATCCCCAGGCCTGCCGCTTTGCGGGCAGCGCTCCAGGGTCTAGGCTCACCTCGATGAGTGCCGGACGACATCGGCGCCGGACGGTTCAGGTTGCCGTCGTGTCGCTGTTTGCCCTGGTGGCCCTCGCCCCGGCCCTTTCCTCCGGCGCTCCGGCGACCCTCAGATATTCGACCGGCGAATTCGTCGTCAACTGCACGGGCTCGGGTCAGCTCTGCGACCCGCCGTTCAGGCAGACGGTCAAAGTGCCCAGCGGCGGCCGGGTCACCGCGGTCAGGTACACGCCCTCCCAGGGGCACTGCTCACCGATCAGGATCCACGTTCTCCTCAACGGGACCCAGATCGGAATCACCGGCTTCGTCGAACCCAGCGAGACGTCGGAGCTGGCGCTGTTAAGCGATCCGATACGCAAGGGCCGTGCGGTCCTCGGCTATAGGGCCGAGGGCAGGACCGGGGGCTGCAACGTGGGACAGCTCGGGTCCTGGGGCGGCCGCGTGGTTACCACGGTGACCCTGCCCGAGACCCGGATCGGCTCCCACCCCAAGGGCAAGACGCATCGCCGCACCGCCAGATTCACCTTCAGCGGCAACGGGTCGGGATCGAAGTTCGAGTGCCGGCTCGACCGCGGCAAGTTCAGGCGCTGCGCCTCCCCGAAGGCGTACGCGAGTCTCGCCGTGGGCCGTCACGTGTTCCGGGTCCGCTTCATCGACCGGGCGGGCAACCGCGACGCGACGCCGGCGATCTTCAGGTGGAGAATCCTGCCGTGACCACCGTCGGTCACTCCGCCTGCACGAGCAAGCGCTGACCCGGATGGGGCCGGAGCCCGTCGACGGGCGGATGGCGATGGTCGCGGGCCGATGACGGCCGAGGCCGCCCGCGCCCGGGTCGACCTTCATTGCCACATCCTCCCCGGCATCGACGACGGGGCGGTGGACCTCGGGGACAGCGTCGAGATGGCCGCGCAGGCCGCCGAGGACGGGATCCGCGTGATCTGCGCCACTCCCCACATCCGCCATGACCACGACGTCATCATCGAGGAGCTCGAGGCCCGTGTCGGCGAGCTCAACCGGGAGCTCCGGCGCCGCGGGATACCGGTCACGGTCGCCGGCGGAGGGGAGGTCGCGGAGACGATCCTCGAGCACCTCGACCGTGCCGAGCTGGAAAGGGTCACCCTGGGCGAGGGCGGCCGCTGGATACTGCTCGAGCCGGCGCCGGGTCCGCTCTCGGACTCGCTCGAGGCGGCGGTTGAGGACCTTCATCGCCACGGATTCGACGCCCTCATCGCCCACCCGGAGCGCCACATCGGCCACGATCTCGAGGACAGGCTCGCGGCTCTGATCGCCGACGGCGCGCTTGTGCAGGCCACGGCGGACCATCTCGCAGCGCCGGAGACGGCGGCCGGGATGGCCGCGCTGGCTCGCCGAGGCCTGGTCCACGTGCTCGGCAGCGACTCCCACTCGGCCCGCTTCGGACGCCCGGTCCGGCTCTCAGCCGGGCTCGAAGGTCTGCGGGGGGTGGACCCCCTTGAACCTCACCTGCGCTGGATCGCCGAAGAGGCCCCGCGGATGATCCTCGGGGGAGTGGAGATCGCGCCGCCGTTCAGGCCGTCTCCGCAGGACTGAGCCGGCGCAGCGAGACCTGCCCGGCGAGCTCCTCGACGGTCTCCCGGGAGCCGGTGCCGAGCCCGTGGCGGAGGAAGTTGGTCGCGCCGGCCGCGGCTCCGATCACCAGGGCCCGCTTCCAGTCGAGGCCGCGGGCCCAGGCGGCCGCGATCCCGCCCATCATCGTGTCGCCGCAGCCCTCGCGCGAACCCTGGGTGAACCGGGGCGGGACCAGCTCCCAGACCTCTTCCTCGCGGAAGACATAGGCCGGGCGCTCGGCCCTGGTGACGAGCACCGAGCCGGCTCCCCGTCGGCGCAGCTCCCCCGCCGCCGCCGCGATCTCATCCATTGTCGAGACCGGTCCGCTGACGAACTCCGCCAGCTCCCAGTCGTTGAGCTTGACCAGCTCCGGCTCTCCCTCGAGGGCGCTGTCGAGCCTAGGCGTCGAGAGGTCGACGAGGGCGGGGACGCCGTTGGCGCGGGCGTCGGCGACCAGGCGCCCGTAGGAGTCGAGCGGCAGGGTGTCGGCGGGATACGGATTGCATACCACGACCAGCTTGCTCGTCAGGGCGGCGGCGCAGGCGGCGGCGAGCAGGTCGTCCGCCTCATGCCGGGATGCGGCGGGGCTGAGGGCCTGCGAGATCAGCTCACGCTCGCCGCTGCGGCGGTCGGTCACGTAGCAGCCGCTGGCGCCCGCCGTCTCCACCAGCCGCAGCTCGCAGCCGAGCTCGCCGAGCAGGGTCCGCAGAGGAACGCCGGTCTCGCCGCCGATCAGGGCGCAGAGAACCGGCTCGGCCCCCAGCTCGAGGGCCATCCGGCTCAGCCACACCCCCTGGCCGGCGGCGTGCATGTGGACGTCGTCGCCGGCGGCGCCGCGCGCCTCGATCGTCACGCTCAGCAACGGATTCGGCGCGAACACCGAGATTCGCGGCCGCCGCGACGCCGGGCCGCCCGCCGCGGTGCTCTCGGTCTGAACGCTCCTGCTCTCCACGATCGGTCGCGTCCACCATATGCGGCGCGGGGGCCACCGCCAGCAGGGACGAGTGCCGAACCCTGGTCGGGGAACTACCCGTCAAGCTCCGAAGTCCCTGCGGATGCGTGAGCCGGGGACGGCGCCTAGCTTGGGGGGCCATGAACGACGACAACATGCCTCGCTCCAGCATCCCGCGCGACCCCTCCCCCTCCCTGGAGGAGGCGGTGGTCGCGGACGTGATGCGCCCCGGCGTCTTCAGCTGCACCGCCGACACCCCGCTGCGCACCGTGGCGCAGATGATGGCTCAGCACCACATCCACTCGGTCGTGGTCACCGACATCGCCGACGGCGACAACGCCTGGGGAATCGTCTCCGACGTCGACCTGCTGCGAGCCGCGGATGCGGGTGCGATGGAGGAGACCGCAGGCAGCATCGCGGCCACCGAGTTCCTGAACGTCGATCCCGAGGAGCCGCTGACGCGCGCCGTGCAGCTGATGACGGGCCACGAAGTCACGCACGTCGTCGTCCGCGACGAGGCTTCCGGACGACCCGCGGGCGTTCTCTCGACGCTCGACGTCGCCGGAGTGATCGCCTGGGGCCGTGCCTGAGCGAGGTGCTCCCGCTGCCAATAGACTCGGGCAGCCGACGACAAACATGGAGCATCGATGACACTGGGATATGACGGAAAGCTGTTCATTCTCGCCTTCGACCACCGCGGGTCCTTCACCAAGCGTTTCGGGATCGAGGGCGATCCGGGCCCCGAGGACCTCGAGCGGATCGCCGACGGCAAGCACCTGATCTTCGAGGGGGTGGAGGCGGCGCTCGAGCGTGGCACCGAGGCCGCCGTCACCGGCGCGCTCGTCGACGAGCAGTACGGTGGGCCGAAGCAGGTGCCCGAGGAGGCGAAGGCGAGGGGGATCAGGCTCGCGATGCCGGTCGAGAAGAGCGGCCAGAAGGAGTTCGACTTCGAGTACGGCGACGACTTCGGCGCCCACATCGAGCGCTACGACCCCGACTTCTCGAAGGTGCTCGTCCGCTACAACCCCGACGGGGACGCCGAGATGAACCGGCGCCAGGCCGAGCGGCTGCGCCGCCTGTCGGACTGGCTGCACGAGCACGATCGCAAGTTCCTCTTCGAGCTGCTGGTCCCCGCGGAGGAGGCGCAGCTCGCCTCCGTGGACGGCGACTCCGACCGCTTCGACGCCGAGCTACGCCCCGAGCTGATGCTGGGCGCGATCGCGGAGCTGCAGGAGGCCGGGGTGGAGGCGGACATCTGGAAGATCGAGGGCGTCGACGAGCGCGCCGACTGCGAGCGGATCGCGGCCCAGTGCCGCGCGGGTGATCGCGCCGGGGTGGTCTGCGTGGTCCTCGGCCGCGGAGCCGACGACGCGAAGGTCGATCACTGGCTGCGCCAGGGGGCCCCGGTCGAGGGCTATGTCGGCTTCGCGATCGGGCGCTCGATCTGGGGAGACCCGCTTCAGGGATTCATCGATGGCAGCCTGTCCCGCGAGGACGCCGCCGCCAAGGTCGCGGACAACTACCTCCGCTTCGTCGACGTCTACCAATCCGCCGAAGGGGGCTAGCGGGACCGGGCGCCCGGCGCAAATGGAGGTCATCGACCGCACGTCCCTGGATGACCTGCTGCAGGCCCTGCGGCGCAGGGGCTTCACCGTGATCGGCCCGACGGTGCGCGATCGGGCGATCATCTACGACGAGGTCTCCTCGGTGGACGACCTGCCGGCGGGCTGGACCGACGTCCAGGATGGCGGCACGTACCGGCTCGTGCGGCGCGACGACGAGGCGCTCTTCGGCTACGTGGTCGGTCCCCGCTCCTGGAAGCACTTTCTTCACCCACCTCGGCTGACGCTCCTCCGGGCCCGCCGCGCCGACGGCGAGCTCGAGATCACCGAGGAGAGCGACGAGCCGCCCGCCTACGCCTTCCTCGGAGTGCGCTCATGCGACCTGCACGCGATCGCGACCCAGGACCGGGTGCTGATGGAAGGCGAGCACCCCGATCCCCATTACTCCGCCCGCCGCGAGGGCGCGTTCATCGTCGCGATCAACTGCGGCGAGGCGGGCGGGACCTGCTTCTGCGTCTCGATGCAGACCGGGCCGCGGGCCGAGTCCGGGTACGACCTCGCCCTCACCGAGATCCTCGACGGAGGGCAGCATCGCTTCACCGTCGAGGTCGGCAGCGAGCGCGGGGAGGAGGTGCTCGCCGAGGTCGCGAGCGCCCCCGCCGAGGAGGCGGATCGGGGTGCCGCCGAGGCGGCGGTCGAGCGGGCGGCCGGGCAGATGGGCCGCCAGATGGAGACAGAGGGGATCAAGGAGCTGCTCTACCGCAACTACGAGAACCCGCGCTGGGACGAGGTCTCCGAGCGGTGCCTGACCTGCGGCAACTGCACCATGGTCTGCCCGACCTGCTTCTGCACCACGGTCGAGGACGTCACCGACCTAGCGGCACCGAGAGCGAGCGCGTCAGGAGCTGGGACTCGTGCTTCACGATGGACTTCTCCTACGTCCACGGCGGCAGCGTCCGTTCGTCGTCGCGCTCGCGCTACCGGCAGTGGATGACCCACAAGCTCGCCACCTGGATCGACCAGTTCGGCACCTCGGGCTGCGTCGGCTGCGGGCGCTGCATCACCTGGTGCCCGGTCGCCATCGACATCACCGAGGAGGCCGCCGCGATCAGGGCGACGGACGTCCTCGGCGGCGAACCGGCAGACGAAGCGGGGGGCACAGGATGAGCCAGCGGGGGATCGAGGAGGTGCTGGGCGAGGTCGGGATCTTCGAGGGTCTCGCCGGTGAGCATCTCGAGCTGATGGCCGGCTGCGGGCAGATCGCCGCCTTCGAGGCGGGTGCCCCTCTCTTTCGCGAGGGAGACGAGGCGAACGACTTCTACGTTCTCCGGCACGGCCGGGTCGCCCTGGAGCTGTTCATGCCCCAGGGCAGCGCGATGACCATCGCCACCCTCGGTCCCGGGGAGGTCGTCGGCTGGTCCTGGCTCTTCCCTCCCTACCGCTGGCACATGGACGCCCGGGTCGTCGAACGTTGCTCGGCGCTCGTCATCGACGGCCGCTGCCTGCGGGAGAAGGCCGAGTCCAACCACGACCTCGGCTATGAGCTGATGAAGCGTTTCGCAGGGCAGATGGTCGAGCGCCTCCAGGAAACACGGATCCAGATCCTCGACCTCTATGGCAGCGCCGCAACGACTTGATCGCCGCGGCCCCGGACCGATGGTGCCCGAGGCGTTTCGGGTGCGCCGAAGCATGCGGGAGACCGAGGACACCTGGACGCTCGAGCTCGAGCCGCCCCCGGGAAGCCAGACCGCGCCCTTCGAGCCGGGCCAGTTCAACATGCTCTACGCCTTCGGCGTCGGCGAGGTGCCGATCTCGATCTGCGGGGATCCAGCCCATCCGGACGCGCTCGTGCACACGATCCGCGCCGTCGGCCCGGTGACCGAGGCCCTCTGCGCGCTGCGGACGGGCGAGCAACTCGGCGTTCGCGGACCGTACGGCAGCTCCTGGCCGGTCGCCGAGGGTGAGGGCGGCGACCTGCTGATCGTCGCCGGCGGCCTCGGCCTCGCGCCGCTGCGGCCGGCGCTGACGGCCGCGCTGGGAGCGAAGGACCGCTTCGAATCGGTGTCGCTCCTCTACGGCGGCCGCCAGCCCGAGCAGCTGCTCTACCAGGAGGAGCTCCCGTCCTGGGCGTCCGATCCGGATCTGCGCTTCGGGCTGACGGTGGACTCCGCGGCCCCCGGCTGGAGTGGTGACGTGGGAGTCGTGACGAAGCTGATCGAGCGGGCCGCGTTCGACCCGGAGAGGGTGACCGGCCTGCTCTGCGGGCCGGAGGCGATGATGCGCTTCGCGATCCGGGCTCTGCGCGGCCGCGGGGTTGCGCCGGATCGCATCCACCTCTCGCTCGAGCGCAACATGAAGTGCGCGATCACACATTGCGGGCGCTGCCAGTTCGGGCCCACGTTCGCCTGCAGGGAGGGCCCGGTCATGCGCCTCTCCGACATCGAGCCCTTCTTCGCGGTGCGGGAGGTCTGATGGGCGACTCGCCGCGACCCAGCCTCGCCGTCTGGAAGTTCGCCTCCTGCGACGGCTGCCAGCTCAGCCTGCTCGGCTGCGAGGACGAGCTTCTGGGCCTGGCCGACGAGGTCGATGTGGCCTACTTCCTCGAGGCCCGGCGGTCCACGGTCGAGGGCCCCTACGACCTCTCGCTGGTGGAGGGATCGATCACCACCGCCCACGACGCGGAGCGGATCCGGGAGGTTCGCCGAGCCTCGCGACGGCTGGTGACGATCGGCGCCTGCGCCACTGCGGGAGGCATCCAGGCGCTGCGCAACTTCGCCGACACCGAAGAATTCGTCGCCGCCGTCTACGCGACGCCCGAGTACATCTCGACGCTCGAGACCTCGACTCCGATCAGCGCCCATGTGGCCGTCGACTTCGAGCTGCAGGGGTGCCCGATCAACAAGCGGCAGCTGCTCGAGGTGATCGGCGCCTATCTCGGCGAGCGGCAACCGAACCTGCCCTCCTACAGCGTCTGCATGGAGTGCAAGCGCCGCGGCAACGTATGCGTGATGGTCGCCCACGGCACCCCCTGCCTCGGGCCCGTGACGCATGCCGGCTGCGGGGCGCTCTGCCCGTCATACAACCGCGGCTGCTACGGCTGCTACGGGCCGATGGAGACTCCGAACACGGCCTCGCTCGCCGGCTGGATGCGGGACCCGCTGGGCTCGGGAGAGCCGGACCTTCTGCGCAGCTTCCGCACCTTCTACGCGGCCAGCCCGGCCTTCGAAGCGGAGAGCCGGGCCCGGGACGAGGACGAGGGAGAGGGCGCTGGCGGGTAACGGCGAAGTGCGAACGCGGACGATCCGCACCGATGCCCTGGCTCGGGTCGAGGGCGAGGGGGCGATGTACGTCCGCACGCGCGGGGAGGAGGTACTCGACGTCCAACTGCGCATCTACGAGCCCCCGCGGCTCTTCGAGAGCCTGCTGCGGGAGCGCTCCTTCGCCGAGGCGCCGGACATCACCGCCCGCATCTGCGGAATCTGCCCGGTGGCCTACCAGATGAGCGCCTGCGAGGCGATCGAGGACGCGCTCGGCGTCTCGGTGCCCGCCGGGATCCGCGCGCTGCGGCGGCTGATCTACTGCGGCGAGTGGATCGAGAGCCACGCGCTGCACGTGTACATGCTCCACGCGCCGGATTTTCTCGGCTATGAGAGCGCCTTCACGATGGCCGGCGAGCACGCCGAGCTCGTCGAGCGCGGCCTGCGGACGAAGAAGATCGGCAACCTTCTGATCGCGACCGTCGGCGGGCGCGAGGTCCACCCGATCAACGTCCGCGTGGGGGGCTTCTACCGGGCGCCGGATCGCAGCGAGCTGCGGAAGCTACGCGACCAGCTCGAGTGGGCGCGGGAGGCGGCCGTCGAGACGGTGCGCTGGACCGCGACGCTGCCGTTTCCCGAGCTCGAGCCCGAGTACGAGTTCGTGGCGCTGCGCTCGCCCGCCGAGGAGTATCCGATCGACCGCGGCCGGATCGTGTCCTCGCGCGGCATCGACATCGAGGCGAGCGGCTTCGACGACACCTTCGAGGAGGAGCAGGTGGCGCACTCGAATGCCCTCCACTGCCGGGTCCGGGGGCGGGGCTCCTACCTGGCCGGGCCGATGGCGCGCTTCAACCTCAACCTCGACCGGCTCTCGCCGCTCGCCCGCGGAGCCGCCGACGAGGCGGGCATCGGCTCCGGTTGCCGCAACCCCTTCCAGAGCATCAGCGTGCGCGCGGTGGAGATCCTCTACGCCTTCGACGAGGCGCTGCGCCTGATCGACTCCTACGAGCCTCCCGACCCCCCGGCGCGGGTGCCGCAGCCACGGGACGCGGTCGGCCATGGGGTCACCGAGGCGCCGCGAGGGCTGCTGTATCACCGCTACGAGATCGGCGCGGGCGGCGAGATCAAGGCCGCGAGGATCGTGCCGCCGACCTCGCAGAACCAGCGCGCGATCGAGGAGGACCTGCACGGCTTCGTCCAGCGCAACCTCGCCCTCGACGACGAGCAGCTCACCCTGCGCTGCGAGCAGGCGATCCGCAACTACGACCCCTGCATCTCCTGCGCGACCCACTTCCTGCGCCTCGAGGTGGATCGCCGTTGAGGGTGATCGGGATCGGCAACCCGCTCCGCGGCGACGACGCGGCCGGGCTGCTGGTGGCGCGGAGGGTGCGGGACCTGGCCGCGCCCGGGGTCGAGGTGGTGGAGCTGGAGGGCGAGCCGGGGCGTCTGATCGACGCCTGGGAGGAGGCTGCGCTCGTCGTCGTCGTGGATGCGGTCAGGTCCGGCGGCGAGGAGGGCTCGGTGGTGCGGTTCGACGCGACGGCCGGGCCCCTGCCCGCTGCCGTCGGGGCCTCCTCGACCCACGCCCTCGGCCTCGGTGACGCGGTCGAGATCGCCCGGGCGCTGGGTCGGCTCCCGGCGCGCCTGGTGGTCTACGGGATCGAGGGCGCCCGCTTCGAGCCGGGCGCCGGCCTCTCGCCGGCGGTGGCCGCGGCCGTCGACGCGGCCGTCGACGCGGTCCTGAGTGAGCGGGAAGCCGTGTCCTAGCGGCCCGACTGAGCCGCCGGGCTGAGTACCGACCGGCGAATCGTGGGAAAGCACGGATGCGCGGCCGCATCCCCTCGCATAGCGTGCGGGGCATGGAGACAACCGGAGCTGTGCCCCAGGCCCTGACCCCCGACGGCAACCGCGCCATCACGCCCGTGAAGCCGTTCTCAGAGCTCGCCCGCGGCGACACGGACTACGCCGGCGGCAAGGGGGCGAACCTCGGCGAGCTCACCCGCGCCGGCCTGCCGGTTCCCCCGGGTTTCGTCATCGGCGCGCCCGCCTACGCCGCCTTCTGTCGACGAGACCGGGCTGCGGGAGCGGATCGGCGCCCGCATGGCGGATCTCGACATCGAAGACACCGGGGCGCTGGAGCGCGCCGCGGCGGAGATCAGGTCGATGTTCGAGGCGGAGGCGATGCCGGCCTGGCTCACCGAGGCGATCGTCGCCGCATACCGCGAGCTCGACGGCGGCGACGTGTCGGTCGCGGTGCGCTCTTCGGCGACGGCCGAGGACACCGAGGCTGCCTCCTTCGCCGGCATGAACGAGACCCTTCTCAACGTCCAGGGCGCCGAGGCGCTGCTGGACGCGGTCGGTCGCTGCTGGTCTTCGCTCTTCGGCGCTCGCACGATCTACTACCGGGCCAAGCGCGGCTTCGGCCAGGCGGACATGGACATCGCCGTCGTCGTCCAGCGCCAGATCCAGTCCACCCGGGCCGGCGTGATGTTCACGATCGATCCGGCCACCGGCGATCGGGACTGCCTGGTGATCGAGGGCGCCTTCGGCCTCGGCGAGTCGGTCGTCTCCGGGTCGGTCTCTCCGGACCGCTACGTCGTCGGGAAGGAGAGCCTGGCGATGCGAAGCCGCCGCGAAGTCCGCCGCAAGGAGCTGGCGATCGAGTCCGAGCCCGGCGGCGGCACCGTCGACCCGCGAGCTCCACGGCGAGGAGCGCGAGCGGCCCGTGCTCAGCGACGAGGAGGCACAGCAGGTCGCCGAGCTCGGGCCGCCGGATCGAGGCCCACTACGGCGCCCCGCAGGACACCGAGTGGGCGTTCGACGCCGACGGCAAGATCTGGATGCTGCAGTCGCGGCCGGTGACGGCGGTCGGCGGCCCGGCGCCCGAAGTCACGACGCGGAGAAAGCGGCGGAGGGGGCGATCCTGGTCCGCGGCCTCGGCGCCGCCCCGGGCGCCGCGTGCGGGACGGTGCGCCGCGTCGTCGGAGATCGCCGACGGCGACGAAGCTGCAGGAGGGCGAGATTCTCGTCACCCACATGACCGCCCCCGACTGGGTGCCGCTGATGCGCAGGGCGGCGGCGATCGTCACCGACTCCGGAGGGATGACCTGCCACGCCGCGATCGTCTCCCGCGAGCTCGGCATCCCCTGCGTGGTCGGCACCGCCGATGCGACCAAGGTCCTGCGCGACGGCGAGGTCGTCACCGTCGATGCCGGCCAAGGGGGCGGTGACGGAGGGAGCCCGCGAGTTTGCTCCCGCCGGCGGCCGGTCCGGCTGAGGGACGGGCTGCGGCACCGGCGGCCGATCGGCACCAAGCTGCTGCGTCAACCTCTCCGAGCCCTCCCAGCTCGAGCGCGTCGCGAACCTGGACGTCGACGGCGTCGGTCTGCTGCGCGCCGAGCTGATGGTGGTCGAGGCGCTCGACGGGGTCCATCCGCGCGCTGCTGCTGGAGCGCGGCGGCAGCGACGAGCTTCGTCGAGAGGATGGCCGAGTCGCTGACCGCGTTCGCCGCCGCCTTCTCGCCGCGGCCGATCACCTACCGGACGATCGACTTCCGCAGCAACGAGTTCCGCGGCCTCGAGGGCGGCGAGCGCTTCGAGCCCGAGGAGGCGAACCCGATGATCGGCTACCGCGGGGCCCTGCGCTACATGCGCGAGCCGGACCTGCTCGAGCTCGAGCTGGAGGCGATCCGCCAGGTCTGGGACGCGGGCCACACCAACTTCCACGTGATGCTGCCGTTCGTGCGCACGCCGCGCGAGGTCGTCGCCTGCCGCGCCGCGTTCGAGCGCGGCGGGGCTGCTGTCCAGGCCCGGCTTCGAGCTCTGGGTGATGGCGGAGGTTCCGTCGGTGCTCTTCCACCTGCCCCGCTACGCCGAGCTCGGCATCGCCGGGATCTCGATCGGCTCCAACGACCTGACCCAGCTCCTGCTCGGCGCCGACCGCGACTCGGAGCTGGTGGCCGAGGTCTTCGACGAGCGCGACAGCGCGGTCACGGAGTATCTCGCGCGGCTGATCCCGCTGGCCCGCGAGCTGGGCCTGCAGACCTCGATCTGCGGCCAGGCCCCATCCGTCCACCCCGAGTACGCGGAGCTCCTCGTCCGCGCCGGCATCGACGCGATCTCGGTCAACATCGACGCGGTCGACCGCGCCCGCAGCCTGATCGCAGCCGCCGAGCAGAGGCTGCTGCTGGAGGCGGCGCGGCGAGCCTAGCCCTGGGCGCGGCGGATCGCCGCCTCGATCTCCCCCGCCGAGCCGGGCGTTCCCAGCGGCTCGAGGCCCGCTGGGCCCTCGACCGAGAACGACGGGGTGCCGGAGAACCCGAGCCCCTGCGCGGTCCGGTCGACACCTTCGAGCACCGCGTCCCAGCGCGGGTCGGTCCGGTCCTCCTCCCACCGGGCCAGGTCGCTCACCCCTGCTGCCTCGGCAACCGCGCGCAGGAAGTCATCGTCGACGTAGCCCGAGTTCTCGAAGCCCTGGTTGCGGTAGAAGATCTCGACGAAATGCCAGAGCCGGTCCTGCTCGCCGGCAGCCAGCGCCGCCCTCGCCGCCACCCCGGAATCTCCGTCGAGCGGCGTCAATATCACCCAGTTGCGGAAGTCCAGCCTGGCGTCCCCGGCCCGGACGGGGCCGGCGATCAGCGCCGGGATCACCTCCTCGGAGAACTGCTTGCAGACCGGGCACTGGAGGTCGCCGAACTCGCTCACGACGACAGCGGAGCCGCGGTCGCCGAGGACGGGTCCCTGCTGGGGGATGCCCGCCAGCTCGCGGTTCACCGCGGCCGCGCCTTCGATGCTCGAGCCGTCCCCGCCGCCGCCGTCGCCACCCTGGCTGAGCGCGATCAGGGCGGCGACCAGGATCACCGCAAGCAGGCCGGTGATCGAGCCCAGCTGGGTCAGCCGACGGCGGCGAGCCCTGCGAGCCTCCTCCGCCTCGGACGCGAGGCGGGCCTCGCGTCTGCGCTCACGTTCGCGGGCGTCCGCCACGGCTAGCTGCTCCGCGGTGCGGCCGAGAACTCCGCTCCGGCGAAGCGGAAGGCCCTGATCCCGTTGACGACGAGGAGCGCGGTCATCAGCACCGCGCTGGCGATGCACCACTGGCAGATCGCGTCGATCTCGAACAGCTCGAGGTAGGTGAGATAGGCGCTGAAACCGAATCCGACCAGGGCGAGCAGGAGGCCGGCGAAGCGGGCGCCGTCGCCGCTCACCGCCGCGGCCCCGAACAGCATCGCGTATCCGGCGACGCCGATCGCTGCGACGCCGATCCCGGCCAGCTCCGAATAGGAGCTGCCCGTGACCGTCGCGCAGCCGCTGCTTCCGGCGAGGCAGGCGGGAGCGTTGCCGCCCGCCTCCGCGATCGCGATGTAGGTCGCGACCGCGACACCCGCGAGGGCGAGCGCCGCGGAGGCCGCGCGCAGCTTCGTCTCCGAGGCGGTCATCGGAGCCGGGTGCCGATTGCGATCTCCTGGCCTTCGACGACGGCCGCGTCATGGCCGTCGTCGCCGTGGCCGAAGTGGACATCGGGCATCAACCTGTCCAGCCATCGCGGCAGGTACCAGGCGGCGGGCCCCGCCAGGCGCAGGAAGACGGGGACCAGCAGGAGGCGGACGAGGAACGTGTCCAGGAGAACGGCGATCCCGAGGATCACACCCATCTCCTTGGGCGGCAGCGGGCCTGAGAGCGCGAAGGTGAAGAAGACGGCGACCATCACTGCACCGGCGGCGAGTATGACGCGCCCAGAGTGCGCGAGGCCGCCGATCATGGCCTCCCTCGCGTCCCCGGACCGCTCCCAGTGCTCGCGAGCGGAGGAGAGCAGGAACACCGTGTAGTCCATCGCGATCGCGAAGATCATCGCGAAGAAGAAGACCGGGCCCCAGGCGTCGAGGAAGCCCTGCGGCTCGAAGCCGAGCAGGCCGGACAGGTTCCCATCCTGGAAGATCAGCTTGGCGACGCCGAATGCAGCCCCGGTGGCGAGCAGATTGGTGGCGACCCCGATCGCCGCGATCAGGGGAGCCTGGAACGCGACCAGCAGCAGGAGGAAGCCGAGCGCGAGGACGACACCGATGACGAGCGGCGTCTTCGCCGCGAGCGCCTGCTCGAGGTCGAAGTTCTCGGCCGCCGCGCCGCCCACCAGCGTCCCCGGGGGCAGGTCGGCGCGAAGGCGCTCGACCGTGCTTCCGAGCGCGGGGGTCGACGGGCCGGTGGCGGGGATCGCCCGCACCAGCGCAAGGTCGCCGGAGCCGATCTGGGCCGGGCTCGCGACCGCGACCCCGGCATCGGCGCGCAGCGTCGCCGCGGCGGCTTCCGCCTCGGCTCGGGGCGCGACGATCTGCAGGGTGCCGGGCGCGCCCGGGCCGAAGGCCCGCTGGACCTGGTCATAGCCCTGCCGCGAGCCGTCGCCCGGGGGCACGACCTTGATCGAGGGCATCCCGGTGTCGAGGTTGAGTACCGGCAGCGCCAGGCCGACAAGGGCGACCAGCGCGATTCCGCCGAAGATCAGCGGACGCCGCCAGAGCAGGTCGCCCCAGCGGGCGAAGCGCGCCGAACGGTGCTCGCCGGAGTGCACCCAGGGCAACCCGACCCGGTCGACCCTGGGGCCGAGCTTGGCCAGCACCGCGGGGAGCAGGGTCAGCGTCGCCGCCAGGACGAACAGGACCGAGATCATGATTCCGAGTGACATCGAGCGGAATGCCGGGCTCGGGACCAGCATCACCGCCGAGAGCGAGATCAGCACCGTCAGCCCCGAGAAGAGCACCGCCTTGCCGGCGGTGTCCATCGTCGCCGCAACCGCGTCGACTGCGTCGCGGCGCTGCCCGAAGAATGCGGCCCTGAAGCGCATGACGATGAAGAGCGCGTAGTCGATTCCCAGCGCCAGCGCGAACATCAGCGCGAAGTTGAGGGCCCAGATCGAGATCGGAGCGATCTCGGTGCCGAGGTAGAGCACCCCCGCCGAGGAGACCAGGCCGAGGATGGTGAGCATCAGCGGCAGGCCCGCCGCGACCAGCGAACCGAAGGCGAGAACGAGGATCGCCAGGGTCACCGGCCAGGAGATCAACTCGGACTTGAGCATCGCCTCCTTGTTGGCCTCGTTGAAGTCGGACCACATCCCGGGGGCGCCGGTCAGGTTGACGGCGACTCCCCCGGCGGCTGCGGCGGCCAGGGGCCCCTTGAGGTCATCGGCCGCCCGCACCATCCCGTTCGGGTCCTCGGCGGCGCCCGCCTCGATCAGGGCGGTGTGGCCGTCGCTCGAGATCGAGACGCCCTGCCGAGGCTGGACCACGTTCGTCACGGCGGGGTCGGCGGCGAGCATCGCCCCGGCGCGGCGCAGCGATGCGGCGAACGGCGGGTCCTCGACCGTGAACCGCGGCGAGTGGACCGCCACCTGGAGCGCGTATCCACCCACCCCCCCGAAGTTCCGGTCGATCGCCTCGCGCGCCCGCACGGACTCGGACCCGTTCGCCTGCCAGCCGGCGCCCGAGAGCGCATGCTCGACCCGGGGCGCGAGCGCCCCGAGCACGACGGCGAGGATGCCCCAGGCGATGAAGACCCGGCGCCGGTTCAAGGCCGCGGAACGGCCGAGCCGGCCGATCGGCCCGAGGTCGCTCATCGCTCGCCGGCGCCCCTGAAGCCGAGATAGCGGCGCAGGACCCAGGAGCTGGGACAGTTGCCGAAGGCGACGAAAGCCAGCTGGTTGACGGCGACGAACGCAGTCAGGAGCAGGAACCAGGGGCTGACGAGGGCGCTCAGAAGGGCGCTGATGCCGGTCATCGTGCCGGCCATCAGGAAGAGCACCCGCTCCAGCGGCCAGGCCCTCCGGGAGGTCCTGGTGGAGCGGGCGCGTTCAGTTTGGGAGGGGGCGGTGGTGGCGGATTCCATTGCTATCGTCTCCATTGCTTGTTACCACTTAACTGCTTTACAACTACATAGTGGTAGAATAGCAAAGCCATGATCTCCCCGATGAGCCAGGACGCCGCCGAGCTGATCGCCCGCCGCTTCCGGGCGCTGTCCGACCCGACCCGTCTGCGCATCGTCGATCTCCTCCGCGAGCGCGGGGAAGCCTCGGTCGGCGAGTTGACGCGGGCACTCGGGGCCTCTCAGCAGAACGTCTCCAAGCACCTCGCGGCGCTCCACCTGGAGGGATTCGTCGCGCGTCGCAAGCAGGGCACCAGCGCGCTCTACCGGATCGCCGATCCCGGGGTGCTGGACCTCTGCGAGCGCGTCTGCGCCGGCATCGAGACTCAGCTCGAGCAGCTGGGCACGGCGCTGCGGGGCTAGTCCCGGCGCGGCGGCACCGCCATTGCCTCCGGGGAAGCATCGTGGGCGACGGAGGGGGCCC
The DNA here is from genome assembly GCA_963720015.1 of uncultured Actinomycetes bacterium. Classification (GTDB taxonomy): domain Bacteria; phylum Actinomycetota; class Thermoleophilia; order Solirubrobacterales; family 70-9; genus DATFPK01. The sequence continues at coordinate 720,665 of CAVREA010000001.1, forward strand.
CGGGGACCACGACCACCGGGCAGGGGGCCTCGCGCATCACGCGGTTGCAGACGCTGCCGGTAAGCGAGCGCAGGGGTCCGCGGCTGCGGGCGCCGATGACAAGGAGGTCGATGCCCTTCTCGGCCGTCTCGACAAGCAGGGCGGCGGGGTCGCCGCGAAGGTAGATCGGCTGTGGCCGCAGGTTGCCCGGCAGACCCGCGACCACCTCCTGCAAGCGGTCCTGGAGCCGGTATGAGGCCTGGATAGACCACGCCTGAGTCTCCGCGGTGGCGGCGGCGGGGCCGCGCGCAAAGGGCTCGCCCACCGCGACCACCCGCAGCGCCGCCGCCGCCTCCCCGGCCAGGCCGGCGGCAACCCGCAGCGCCTCCTCGGCTTCCGGGGAGCCGTCGTAGCCGACCCCGATGACCCGGGGCCGGGAGTCCTCGCAGGAAAGGGCGTCCGCGGTTGCGTAGCCGCGCGGCGCGACCGCGACCGGGCAGGGCGACCTGCCGAGCAGGCGCCCGCCGACGCTGCCGGGCAGGACCCGGCCCACGGGGCCGCGATGGGTCGATCCGAGCACGATCACGTCGGCCCCCTCCTCGGCTGCAAGACGCCGGAGCCCGCTGACGGGCGACCCGCCCTCGAGGCAGCGCGCCTCGACGGCGACATCGAGGCTCTGCGGGAGCGGCGGGAGGCTCGCGAGCAGGCGCCGTCCGGCCTCCTCGACCTCTCGCCGGTGATCCCTGGCGCCTGCAAACCCGGCGCCGGGGGGAACGACGTTCGCCACCAGCACGGTCGCGCCGATCGTCTGACCGAGGACGGCCCCGAGGGCGAGGGCGTCGTGTCCCTGGGCGGTCTCCTCGTAGCCGACGAGCAGCTTCACGGTTCGCGGGCCTTGGCGCGGGCCTTCGGCCCGGGGGCTCCCCGCGAACTGGCGGAGGCGGCTTAGCCTGAGGCGGACGTCGCCGAGGATGCGGACCATTCGCTGGTCCCTGAGGCGGTCGAGGTTGGGGGCGGGTGTCTCGGCGGGCATCTCACTCGCTGAGCTGGAGGCCGCGTCTCAGGGGCCCCGGCGCCGCCCGGACCCTCCCGCACGCTGAATGCCGCGGAACAGGCCTTGGAGGATCCAGTAGACGATCGGTATCAGGACGAGGAGGGCGACGATCACCAGGCACACCGTGAAGAGGGACATGGGAACAGGCTATGGGCGGCGCTCGGCGCCGCCATCCGTGCCCGCCACCGAGCCGGCTCCGGGCTCGCTCCCGATTCGCTCCGCGGGCAACGCTCAGGCAGAGCGCTCGCGAACCACGCTCGCGACGTCGAGCCGCTTCACGGCTCGCAGCCCCGGGAGCTCCGAGAGCAGTGCGACGACGAGAATCGCCAGCGCCGAGAAGACGAAGGTCGAGGGCCGCGCCTGGACCTCGAACGTGAACCAGTCGTAGGAGAACTGCTCCATGAAGATCCGCGCCAGCTCGTAGCCGATCAGCAGGCCGGGCACGATCCCCGCCGCGGCCATGAGCACGTTCTCGACCGTGATCATCCGCGCCAGGCTGGCGAAGGGCGTTCCCGCGGCGCGCAGGGTGGCGACCTCGACCGCCCGCTCGGCCAGGTTCGACTGGATCACGTTGTAGAGGAGCGCGAATGCCATCGCTCCACCGAACAGCACCATCAGCCCGAGCACCAGGTAGTAGAGGCCGAGGTACTGGTTCATGTAGTCGAGCAGCGCCGCCGAGTCGGCGAAAGCGGTGACCCCGGCAACCGAGCTCAGCAGCTCGCGCATGCGCTCGCGGTCGACGCCATCGCGGTAGGAGACGAAGGCCGTGTTGCCGAGGCCGACGCGGGTGCCGCCGATCGCCCGGACGCTGTCGAGCGAGGCGTAGACGAAGGCCCCGAGCGGCTCGTCGACGATGTCCCGTACAGGGGCCTTGAGCCTCAGGTTCGTCCCGGGAATGCTGATGCCGACGGCCTGCCCGGCCTCCAGGTCAAGCCTCTTGCGCACGAATTGGCCCGCCAGCAGGCCGGACGAGGGGAGGGTGGTCTGCTCCCCGTCCTCGAGGTAGAAGCCGTGCATGCGGGTGTCGGGGGCGAGCCCGATCAGAGCGGTCTGGTAGCGGAGGCCGTTGGCGCGCAGGGAGACGGGGAACTCGGCCGCCGGCTCGACCCGGCGCACCCCGGGCACCCGCTCCACCCGGTCTATCTGACGCTGATTGAGCGGCTCGCGGAAGACGAGCTGTGCGTCCTGTCGCTCGACCTCGTCGTATTGGCGCGCGATCAGAAGCTGGGCGCTGTCGATCATCACCCAGAACGAGAGGATCAGGACCAGCGCCAGCACCACCCCGATCCCGGTCGAGGCGGCCCGGCGCGGGTTGCGCCCGATCGCGCGGATGGACATGCGCCAGCGGACCGGAAGCCGGCCCAGTGGCGGGGCCAGGCGTTCCACGAGACTGATCCGTCCCCGTCCCGCGGGCGCGAATCGGCGCATCGCCTCCGCGGGCGGGACGCTGGCCGCGAGCGTGGCCGGGGCGGCTGCCGCCAGGGCGCCGGTGGCGAGCCCGAACCCGAGCCCGACCACGAAGGTAAGGGGCCGCAGCTCGATCACGGTCAGGGGGATCGACAGCTGCTCGGTATATAGGCCGGTCCAGAGGCTTCCCAGGGCGATGCCGGCCGCGACCCCGAGCACGGCTCCGATCAGGCCGGCGACAACCCCGAACTCCAGGTAGTGGAGAACGAGCTGGCGCCGCTCGTAGCCGCAGGCGCGGAGCATTCCGATGATCGGCCGCTGGGCGGTGACCAACCTTCGCATCAGGATCCCGGTCGCCAGCGCGGCGGCGGTCAGGAAGAGCAGCGGGAACAGGATGGCCATCTGCTCGAAGCTGGTCAGGTCCTGCTGGAGGGCGGTGTTCGAAGGCTGCTGCTCACGGGTCAGGACGTCGGCGGCGCCGAGCCGTTCCGCGGTTGCGCCGAGCCGATCGCTCAGGGCCTGGTTCGGATCGCCGCCGGCGAAGTACAGGACGGCCTGGTTCGGGCGATTGCGGCCCGTGAGGGAGTCGGCCAGCGGCTCAGGGGCGAAGACGACGCCGAAGTCCTCCGGCGCGGAGAAGACCTCCTGGCGGTTGCGGGCCGGCCAGAAGTACTCCGGTGAGGCGACCACTCCGAGCACCGTGACACGCCGCGGGCCGGATGTGCCGACGATGTTCATCCCGTCGCCGGGAGCGAGCTCGAACGTCTCGGCCATGTGGGTCTCGAGCAGCACGCCGTTCGGCCTGCGCGGATCGAGGTAGGAGCCCTGCTCGACCTCGACCCTGTTGACCGCCGGCTGCCGATCCGCCGGCAGGCTGACGACCCGGCCGAGGAGCTTGTCGGAGCCGACCGCGAACGGCAGGTCCGACTGGATCCGCTCCTCCACAGCCCCGACGCCGGGGGTCCTCCGGGCCTGTGCGGCAAAGCGGTCGACCTGCCCGCCGGTGACCGTGAGGTTGGCGAAGCGGTACTCGCCGAAGGCCTTGTTGTAGGAGCTGTCGAGGTTGCGGAAGGCGTCGTATGTGGCCGCGAAGAGGGTGACGCCGAGGAAGATCGTCACCGTGATCGCGATGAAGGCGCCACGCTGGCGCCGGATGTCGCGGCGCAGCTTGGTCCGTAGCGTCTTCACCACTCCAGCTCCTCGGCGCCGGCCGGCGACGGATTGCGGTCGTCGCCGACGATCGTGCCGTCGCGCATTCGCAGGACGCGGTCCGCCATCTGGCCGATCGCGGCGTTGTGGGTGACGAGGAGGAGGGTCTGACTTAGCTCGTGGCTGATCTCGTGGAGGAGCCCGAGGACCGTCCGACCCGTCTCCAGGTCCAGTGCCCCGGTGGGCTCGTCACCGAGCAGCACTCGCGGACCGCCGGCGAGCGCCCGCGCGACGGCCACCCGCTGCTGCTCCCCACCCGAGAGCTGGGCGGGAAAGTGGTCGAGCCGGTCTCCGAGGCCGACGCGTTGGAGCATCTCCACGGAGCGGTCGTCGCCGCGGCCGAGCTCGGCGATCAGCTGGACGTTCTCGAGCGCGGTCAGGGTCGGGATCAGGTTGAAGAACTGGAAGATGAAGCCCACGGTCTCGCGCCGGAAGGCGGTGCGGCCCTCCTCGTCGAGCTCGGAGACGTCCCTGCCCGCGACCAGCACGCGGCCCGCGGTCGGCGGCCTCGATCCCGCCGATCAGGTTGAGAAGGGTGGTCTTGCCGGAGCCGCTCGGTCCGAGCAGGACGACGAACTCCTCCGGCCAGATCTGCAGGTCGACCCCGCGCAGCGCGTGCACGGCGAGCTCTCCCTCGCCGTAGGTCTTGGTGAGCCCCTCGAGGACGATCGCGGGAGTCCCGACCTGGGGGTCGCAAGATGAGTGCCTGCTGCGGCCTCGCCGGTCCCCCCCTCCGGCGGGGATGTCGGGCCCAAGGTCAGGCGCCGGCGGGATGCTCGAAGTGCTGGACGTACATGTCCGACCCCGGGAAGACCTCGGATTCGTGGGCGTCGTCCCAGCGCACCAGGAACGGCGGTGATCCGTTTTCGCCGAGAACCTTGAGGATCTCGCCGTCGCGTTCGGGCTCACCCTGCCGGTGCCCCCTGACCACGAGGCGGTCGCCTGGACTCGCGCGCAGCGGGGACTTGCTCGTCGAGCTCATCGTGCTCCTTTCATTCGGGCGCTTCCTTGGCCGGGCCGTGCTCGCCGTCGGCGTGAACCACAAGCACGGGAACCGGGCTCTGGTGCAGTACATGTTGGCTGACGCTGCCGAGGACGAGCGATGAGATCTCGCCGCGGCCCCGCGCCCCGACGACGGCGAGGTCGTGTCCGCCGGAGCGGAGCTCGTCAAGGATGAGCTGCGCCGGCGAACCGATGCGAGCGATCTTGGTCACCTCGACATCGTCGGGAATCTCGCGGGCGACCTCGTCGAGGCGCTCCATCGCCGACGTCTCGATGTCCTCGATCAGCTGATCGAGGTTGAACGTGAAGACCGCGGCGCCGCCCATCGACCATGCCACGGGATGAGGGCTGACGTTGAGGATCGTCAGCCTCCCGTTTCCCGCGTGGGCCAGCTCGGCCGCCTCCCGAAGGGCGGCGCGGGAGTGGTCGGAGTCGTCGAAGGCGACGAGGATCCTGCGGTACATGGGGATCGGATGTGCGCGGCGGCCTAGCCTGCCACGACACCCTTCAGCCCTTCCGGGAATACCGCCGAGACATCGGCGAGCTCGCCCTCGGAGATGTGGCGGCGCAGGACCCTCGCCGCCGCGGCGGCCGCGAACGAGGCCTCGGTCTCGCCCGCCAGCGAAGCCTCCTCGGCCACCCTGCGAAGGAACGAGTCGAGGTCCCGGTACTGGACCGGGGTCGCTGCGGGCCGCCAGCCCTCGTAGTAGATGCCGCGGATCAGCAGCGGCATCTGCGCGGCGAGTTGCGCCGCCTCCTCGACCGGGAGGCGATCGCGAATCGCGTGCAGGAAGGCCCGCAGGACGCGGTATGCCGTCCGCCGGTCCTCGGTTCCGAGCTCGTCCGCCAGCTGACCGAGCCAGATGTGCGCCTTCTCGACACTGCGGTTGATCACCTCGAGCTCAGGCATCCGGGCGGTCCTCGTGGGCCGGCATCGGTTCCTCCTGTATCTGCGGTCCTGCGATACCAGGGACGCTAGGCGAGAGATGCGGCGGCGTCATCCGTATTTCCCCACCTGCGATCTGCGGGCGAACCCCGATGACGGGAGGGCGGATCTGAGGTGGGATGGTGACGTTCCCTGCGCGCACCGGAACGACGAAAGGAGCAGACGTGGGCGTTGTGGGCTCGAGGTCACCGATCACGCCTGTCCGCTTTGCCGACCGCAGCGATGCCGGCCGACGCCTCGCGCAGCAGCTGATGCCGCTGCGGGCCGAGCGGCCGGTGGTGGTCGCTCTGCCCCGCGGCGGGGTTCCGGTCGCGTATGAGATCTCCGCGGCGCTGGAGGCGCCGCTGGAGGTGCTTGCGGTGCGCAAGCTCGGCGCGCCGCACAACCCCGAGTTCGGGATCGGAGCGGTGGCCGAGGACGGGACCGGGGTTCTCGACCGGGATGCGATCGCGGCGCTCGGCGTGGGCGAGGACCAGCTCGAGGCGATCCTCGAGCGCGAGGCCGCTGAGCTGCGGCGCCGGGTCGAGCTCTACCGCCGGGGCCGGCCCCGTCTCGACCTCGAGGACCGCACCGTGATCGTCGTCGACGACGGGATCGCCACAGGCGTCACCGACGCAGCGGCCCTGCGCGCGTTGCGGAGCATGGAGCCGCGCAAGCTCGTCCTCGCGGTTCCGGTCTGCGCCCCCGAGTCCGCCGCCCGCCTGGCCCGCGACGCGGATCAGATGATCTGCCTGCAGCAGCCCGAGCTGTTCTACGGCGTCGGCCACTGGTACCACGACTTCTCGCAGGTCTCCGACGAGGAGGTGCTGGCGCTGCTCGGCCGGTCACAACCGGACAATCCCCCACATGCCTCGAGCGGGCCACGGTGAACCTGCGCAGCATCCGCATCGGCCGGCTCGCCGGGATCCCGATCGGCGTCCAGCCGCTCTGGCTGCTGATCGTCGCGCTGATCACCTGGTCGCTGGGTGCCGTCTACTACCCGGACCAGGCTCCCGGGATCTCGCCCGCCGCCGCCTACTCGCTGGGGCTGCTGAGCGCCCTGCTCCTGTTCGCCAGCATCCTCCTGCACGAGCTCGGGCACGCCGTGGTCGCGCGCCGCCACGGGGTCGAGATCGAGGAGATCGACCTCTGGCTGCTGGGCGGGGTCGCGCGGATGAAGGGATACCCGAACGACAGCGCGGGACGAGCTTCGCTTCGCCCTGGCCGGGCCGGCGGTGACCCTCGCGATCGCGGCGGCCTTCGGGGTCGATCGCGGCTGGCGCTGCCGTCGTCGACGCCGGCGTCGATCGAGGCGGTGATCGCATACCAGGCGATCATCAACACGGCGATCCTCGTCTTCAACATGCTCCCGGCCTTCCCCCTCGACGGCGGCCGCGTTGCCAGGGCGATGATCTGGGGGCGCACGCGCGACCTGGCCCGCGCGACGTCGACTCGCCGCCGCGATCGGCCGCGGCTTCGGCTACGCGATGATCGCGCTCGGCGTGCTCGGAGCAACGCGCCGGCGCCATCGGCGGCCTCTGGCTTGCGATCGATCGGCCTTTTCGTGGTCCTCGCCGCGAAGGCGAGAGGAGGCCGGGGTGAAGATCCGCAGCGCCTTCGCCGGGCGGGAGGCGGGGCGGTTCATGTCCTACCCGGCGGTCACGGTCCCGGCCGAGGCCAGCGTCGAGGATGCGGTCGAGCGATACTTCGTTCAGTATCGGTATTCGGCCTTCCCGGTCACCGAAGGAGGGAGAACCGTCGGACTGGTCGACATGGGAAGCGGTCACGCGGGTACCCGGCGAGCGGCGGGCGAGCGCCACCGTCGGCGAGATCGCGACCCACGAACCCGAGCTCTTCGTCGACGAGCACCAGGACGTGGCCGAGCTGCTCGAGCGCCCCGCCTTCCAGCGCGTCGGCCGGGCAATCGTCCGCACCCCGGGAGCGGAAGTCGGCATCCTCTCGATCACCGATGTCCAGCGGGCGCTGAGAGCGCTCGACCTCAGGTCAGGCCAGGGCCTGGGCAACTCGACTGGAGGGCCGCGGCATGTACCAGTGGATTGAGCGGGGTTCCGACATCGAGCTCGAGATCGAGGACGAGAGCCCGCCGGCGGTCTTCCGCGAGGCGGTGGTGGCTCTCGGAGACCTGATCACCGAGGAGCGCGGCGGCGAGTCCATGACCCATCAGGTCAAGCTCAGCGCCGACAGCCTCTCGGCGCTGCTGCGCGCATGGCTCGAGGAGCTGACGAGGCTCGACGAGAGCGACGGATTCATCCCCGAGAGGGTGGTGAAGCTGCAACTCGCCGACTCGAACCTGAAGGCAACGGTGGGCGGCCAGCGTCTCGAGCACCGCAGCCTGATCGAGAGCGTCAGCGCCGCGGAGCTGATCTGCGACCGCGACGGCGTCTGGAACGCTCACGTTCGGCTGCGGCGGATCGCGGGCGCCTAGTGCGCGGCGTCGAGGCCTGGTGCGTACTTCTCCGGAGGTGTTTCCGGGTCAAACCCTGATGTTGTCGGGCCGACCTCAAGGTGACCTTTCTGCTCGACCAGGCGGGCGAGCCATACACAGCGAGGCCGGCCGTCCGCGACCGGCCTGTCCCGTGACGTGATGCCCTCGGATGTCCCGTCCAAGGGTGGGCTGATCGACCCGGAGGAGCGGCTCGACCTCCTGCTCAGGCATCTGGGCACGAGACCGAGCGGGCTCCGCTCGCGCGAGGCTGGCCGGAGGCTGCAGCAGTACGGAGCCAACGAGATCCGCCGCCGGGAGCGGGTCAGCCACGTCCGCGACCTCGCCCGCCAGTTCACCCATCCGCTGGCGCTGCTGCTCTGGGGCGCGGCGGCGCTCGCCGTAGTCGGGGGGATCGTGGCGCTCGCAATCGCGATCGTGGTCGTGATCGTGCTCAACGCGGCGTTCGCCTTCGTCCAGGAGCTGCAGGCGGAGCGGGCGACCGAGGCGCTGAGCCGGTACCTCCCGCCGCAGGCGCGGGTGCGCCGCGACGGCGCGGTCGAGGAGATCGCCGCCGCCGAGCTGGTCCCGGGGGACGTGCTGCTGCTCGAGGAGGGGGACCGCCTCTCGGCCGACGCCCGCCTCGTCTCGGGCACTGTCGAGATCGACGCCTCCCCGCTCACCGGTGAGTCGCAGCCGGTCCTGAGAAGCGCGCTCCACTCAGGGCCGGCTGCCCCTCCGCTGGAGTCAGACGACCTCGTCTTCTCGGGGACCCTGTGCACGGGAGGGGAGGCCGAGGCGGTGGTCTTCGCCACCGGCATGCACACACAGCTCGGCCGGATCGCCGCCCTCACGCAGCGGGTGCAGACCGAGCTCAGCCCGCTCCAGGTCCAGGTCAACGAGGTGGCGAAGCTGATCGCGGGCATCGCCGTCGCCGCCGGGGTCGTCTTCCTGCTCCTCGGCATCGGGGTCGCGGGCCTGCCGCTTGACGACTCGGTCACGTTTGCGATCGGGCTCCTCGTCGCAAACGTCCCCGAAGGCCTGCTGCCGACGATCACGCTGGCTCTCGCCGTGGGTGTGCGCCGGATGGCGCGCCGACGCGCCCTCGTCAAGCGCCTCACGGCGGTCGAGACGCTGGGCTCCACCGACGTGATCTGCACCGACAAGACGGGCACCCTCACCGAAGGCACGATGAAGGCGCAGTTCGTCTGGGCGGACGGTGAGGAGGTCGAGGTCGGTGGCTCCGCAGACCCTCTGACCGGCGTCGAACCGTTCTCGGCGGTGCTGCGGACCGCGGTCCGCTGCAACAACGCGAGGGTGAGCCGCGAGGGCGGGGGCTGGGAGCGGGCGGGCGACCCGAGCGAGAGCGCGCTCCTGCTCGCCGCCGACGAGCTCGGCGAGGACGTCGGCGCGGCCCAGGCCGAGCGCGATACGCGTCGCCGGCGCGCGTTCCATTTCGACCCCCGCCTGAAGCGGATGACGACGGTCGACTCCGAGCCGGACGGGCGGCTGTGGTGCCACGCCAAGGGCGCCCCGCTGGAGCTCCTCGAGCGCTGCCGCATGATTCGCACCCGCGACGGCGACCGGCCCCTCGACGAACGCGCCAGGGAGAGGGTCCGTGCCGCCTTCGAGGCCTACGCGGGTCGCGGCCTGCGGGTGCTCGGCTTCGCCGAGCGCCCGATCGACAGCCTGCCCCCCGCCGAGGAGCGCGGCGCCGCGGAGTCGGAGCTCACCTTCGTCGGCCTGGTCGCCCTCGAGGACCCGCCGCGGCCCGAGGTTGCTCCCGCGGTCGCTCGTTGCCGCGCCGCGGGGTTGAGGATCATCGTCGTGACCGGCGATCACGGCCTCACCGCCGAGGCGATCGCGCGCGAGGTCGGAATCGTGGCCGGCGCGCCCCGGATCGTCACCGGCGCCGAGGTCGACGCGATGACGGAGTCCGAGTTCGATGCGCTGCTGGGCGAGGAGGCCGAGCTGATCGTCGCTCGCAGCAATCCGGAGACCAAGCTCCACCTCGTCGACGCCCTGCGGGCCAAGGGACACACGGTTGCGATGACGGGCGACGGAGTCAACGACGCGCCGGCACTGAGGAGGGCCGACATCGGCGTGGCTATGGGCGCAACCGGGACCGAGGTCGCCCGCGAGGCGTCGACGATGGTGCTCACCGACGACAACTTCGCCTCGATCGTCTCCGCGATCGAGGAGGGCCGGGTGGTCTACGAGAACATCCGCAAGTTCGTCACATACATCTTCGCCCACACGACACCCGAGGTCGTCCCCTTCCTGGTCTTCGCCCTCTCCGGGGGAGCGGTGCCGCTGCCGCTGACGGCGCTGCAGATCCTCGCGATCGACCTCGGCACGGAGACGCTCCCGGCCCTTGCCCTCGGTCGTGAGCCCGCAGAGCCGGGCATCATGCGGCGGCCCCCACGCCCACGCGCGGAGGGGATCATCAATCGGGAGATGCTCACCCGGGCGTGGCTCTGGTTGGGCCTGCTCGAGGCGCTGCTGGTCACGGGCGGCTTCCTCTACGTCCTGCTGGCTGCGGGATGGTCTCCCGGCGACCCGACCGGCGAGGGCTCCCTCCTCCATGACGACTACCTGATGGCGACGACGATGACCTTCGCCGGGATCACCGCCTGCCAGGTGGGAACCGCCTTCGCGGCTCGCACCTCGAGGGCCTCGCTGCGGGAGATCGGGTTCCTCTCCAACCCGCTCCTGCTCTGGGGAGTCCTGTTCGAGCTGGTCTTCGCCGCCGCCGTCGTCTACCTGCCGCCCCTCCAGGACGTCTTCGCGACCGCGGGTCTCGGACCGGCCGAGCTGGCCATCCTGGCGACGTTCCCGTTCCTGGTCTGGGCCTCCGACGAGCTGCGGCGCCGCCGGCTGCGGCGCGGCGGCAAGGGGTGATCCGGCCGCTTCTTTCAGGGTCGAGGGGGGAGCACCGCCAGCTCCCTGCGGCGCCGGCTCCGCATCGTCGCCGTCCAGCGGAGCTCGTTGAGCAGTCCAGGCAGGAGCGGGTAATCGGCGCCGGCGAACTCCAGGCGCAGTCCATAGCCCCGGTAGGGGGCGAAGAAGTAGCGGGCGCGCAGGTGCGAGCGGGAGGTGACGACGGTGACCGCGCGGATCTCCCCGGTCGCGAGCAGCAGCGGCAGCGAGAAGGCGGCATTATCGCTCGTCGTGGTCGCCGCCTCCTCGAGCAGCAGCGGGACCTCGGGCCCGCGCCAGGCACGCGCCAGGTACTCCGCCTCCGAGCAGCGCCCGTCGGAGGTGTAGCCGCTCGTCATCACCAGGTGCGGCGCCTGCCGCCAGGCCTCCTCCTCGGCCCGGCGCAGCCGAGCCGATCCCTCGGTCGAGAGGCCCCGGTCCGTGCCCTGGCGATGATGCCCGAGGACGATCAGCGCGCGCTCCCCGGTGGCGGGGACGGCGCTCAGCGCCGCGGCGGAGGCGCGGTCGCAGATCAGCGTCAGCCGCGGGTGGCCGAGCAGGAAGGAGGCCGGCCTGTCCTCGCCTGGCGGACGCTCGAGCAGGCGCCGCAGGGGCTCGGCCTTCGCCTCGCCGGTGACGAGCAGGACGAGCTCGCGGCAGCGGTTGAGCTCCGCGATGCCGACCGTGAGGGCCTCCGCGGGAGCATCATCGGCCGAGAAGCCCTCAAGCGCATCCATCGTCGAGGGCCGGAGCGCCACCTGGCGCATCCGCGAAGCGGGCCCGGAGCCCGGCTCGTTGAAGGCGACGTGTCCGTCCCGTCCCAGGCCGAGCACCGCCAGGCCCAGGGGGCCGGCATCGAGGGCGCGCCGGTGGCGGGCGCACTCCTCGCCGGGGTCCGCGCTGCCGTCGAGCGTTTGCCACCCGCCGAGCGCGACGCCGCGCAGCTCACGGCGCAGGTAGGCGCAATAGCTCCGCGGGTCGCTCGGCCCGATTCCCCGGAGCTCGTCGAGCTGGAGAAGCGTCGCCCCGGCGCTCGGCAGGCGATCCTCCTCCGCCAGGGTGCGCAGGCGCTCGTACATCGGGTGGGGGGTGTGCCCGGTGGGGAGGAGCATGCGCAGGCCCGGGAAGGCCCGCAGACGGTTCGCGACCAGCTCGGCCGCGAGCCGGCCCACCGACCGCTCGTCGGCGAGCATCAGCGGCGCCACGATCAAGGGCGATCAGCTCCGCTGAAGGCGCAGCTCCCGCTCGCAGCGCTCGCGCAGGGCGGTATGGGTCGCGGGCAGCGTGAGGTTGAGCTGCTCGGCGACGCCGAGCCAGCGCAGCGAGCCCTCGTAGTCCTGCCCGCGGGCGTCCGCCTCCGCCATCGCCAGCGCCAGCTCGAGCACCTCCTCGTGCTCGTCGGCGCTGTCGCCGCCGCCGACGCGGTGCAGCGGCGGCACGTCCTCGAGCGGCGGCGGCTCGTCGATCTCGCCGCGGTGGGCCAGATACGGAGAGAGATAACGAGCGGCGATCTTGCTCGGCGGCCACCACAGTGGCTCCGCCTCAGAGGCGGAGCGCTCGGCGCGATCGCCGATCTCGGCGCGAAGGTAGCGCGGGTTGGATCCGGTTATGAGCGCGCCACGAAGCACGGGCCTGAAGGTCGCCGGGCGGCGATCGGGATCGACGAGGAAGGCGATCGCCGTGGCGGCGACGTCGGCCTGCTGGGCCGCGATGCCCCCCTGCTTGACCGGGAACCAGGTCGCGTCTCCGGCCGCGTGGACGCGGTCGAGGCCCTCGACCCGCATCTGCAGGTCGGTGGCGATGAAGCCGTCCGGTCCCTGCGGGACTCCCTGCAGCGGGGGCACCTCGAGGCGCGGCAGGGTGACGACGCGGTCCGCCGCCACAAGGTCGCCGCTTGCGACCACGAGCCCCCCGTGTTCGACCGCGCTCGGCGCGGTCGAAGTGCGCAGCTCGATTCCGGCCTCCGCGAGCAGGCGCTCGACCGTGGCGCCGGCGCTGGGGCCGAACATCTCGAGCGGGCGGGCCTCCGGGGTGACGATCGTCAGCTTCAGGGGCGAGGCGCCGTGGGCCACCGCATGCCGGGCGGTGAGGAGGGCGAGCTCGTAGAGCGGCAGCGCCCAGCGCACCCGCGGCGGCACGGCGAAGGCGACGCTGCCGACCTCCCCCTCCTCGACGCCGGCGAGCAGCGCGCGATACTCGTCGTTGGCCTCCGGACCGCCGTAGGCGAGGGCGCCCGGCATCTCCGCGACCCGCCTCACGCCGAGGGCGATCAGGAGGGCGTCGTATTCGATCTCCTCGCCCTCCGTCGTGGATGCCACCCGGGCCTCTGGGTTGACCGATTCGAGGCCGTCGAGGCGGAAATGCGCGCGCCGATCCGCGGCGATCTCCTCGAGCCGCAGCCGGTGCGCCGTGCCCAGCCCGAACGGCTCGGCGACGGCCAGCGGGCGATAGACGAAGTCCGGCTCGGGGGCGAGCATCTCGATATCGACCCGCGCGCCCAGCATGTGCCGGAGCGCCAGCATGCCCTCGACCCCGGCAACGCCGCCGCCGGCGATCAGGACCCTGAATGTGCCTTCGGCGGGGATGCGCGCTCCTCAGCTCAACCCGGTAGGGGACCGAGTGGATCGAGCGCCATCGGCTCGCGGTGCCACTCGTGCGGGAGCGCCACCTCGACCTCCAGCGGCCGCGACGGCGGCTCGGGATCGGTGTGCACCGTCTCGTCCGCCAGCCAGGCGGCGAGATAGCGACCGCTGACCTTGTGCGGCGGCCACCAGAGATAGTCGCTCGAGGTCTCGCCCTCGCCCGCCCCTCCGCGCAGCGAGTGCTCCATGCTCATCGACTCCGCTCCGACGATCAGCATTCCGCGCAGCACGGGCTTGAACGGCTCGGGATCGAGGTCGGCGCCGACGCGGGCGGCGATGTGCTCGGCGGCGGCGTCGGCCTGCTGGGTGCCGAGCCCACCCTGCTTGACCGGGAAGTTGGTGCAGTCGCCCGCGGCGTACAGATCGTCGGCTCCCGGCACCCTGGCGTGCTCGTCGATGGGCACGAAACCCCCCTCGTCGGCGGGCGCGCCCGGGATCGCCGGGCCCTCGAGCAGGGGAAGGGAGACGACGTGGGAGGCCTCGAGAAGCTCCCCGCCGGGGTGCAGCGTGAGGGCGCCGCTCTCCTCCTCGCGGACGCGTGTTCCGCAGCGCACCTCGATCCCCCTGGCCCTCAGAACCTCCGAGACGGCCGCGCTGGGAGCGGTGCCGAAGACGAGCAGCGGCGCCTCCTCCGGGGTCACGATCACCAACTCGAGGTCGCGCAGTCCGAGGTAATGGGCGCGCCGCTGGGTCATCAGCGCAAGCTCGTAGAGCGGCAACGGCCAGGTATTGCCGGGGGGGACGACGAAGGCGAGCCGCCCCGCTCCCGGTTCCTCGATCAGGATCCGGCCGAGCTCGAGCGTCTCGCCGGATGCGCGAAAGGTGATCGCGGCCGAGAAGGCGGGCAGGCTGCGGGCGCCCACGCAGAGCAGGGCCAGGTCGTAGCCGATCGCCCCGCCCCCGGCGAGCTCGAGCCGATGAGCGTCGGGGTCGACCGCAGTCACGGCAGCCTGTACGAACCCGGCACCCATCTCCTCTGCGACCGGGCGCAGCTCGCGGTGCTCGGCGGGCTGCATCGTGAACGGCTCCTCGACCGTGAGGGGCTTGTAGGTGAAGTCCGGCTCGGGCGCCGCCAGGGTCAGCTCGACGCGGTCGCCGGCGAGGTCGTGAAGCGCCAGCAGCGCCTCCAGCCCAGCGATGCCGCCACCGGCGATGACGACGCGGGGCTTCGTCATGAGACGGCGGCGAGGGAAGAGCCCGAGCCGATGCCGAGCGGGTCGACGCCGGCGCCGCGGGGCAGGACCAGGACGGGACAGGGAGCGGTGCGAACCAGCTTCGTCGAAGCGCTGCCGAGGATCGTCCGGCGCAGCGGTCCGTAGCCACGGGACCCCGCCACCAGGAGGTCGAATTCGGCGGACGCCTCCGCCAGCACCACTCCGGCGTCACCGCTGAGCAGGCGACTCTCGACCTCGAGGCCGCGCGGAACCCGATGAAGCCCGAGTTGCTGGACCCTCTCCTTCTCGCGGCGCTCGAGATCGTGGAACTCGGCGACGCTGAGGATCGCCATCGAGGTCACCGTGCCGTAGCGCGGCGGCTCGATCACGGTCAGCAGGCCAAGCGAGCCGTGCGTGCGCTCGGCCAGGCCGATCCCGGTCTCCAGCGCTGCCCACGCCTCCGCGGAGCCGTCGAAGGCGACGGCGATTCGCAGCGCCCGCCGGTCCTCCTCGCCGGCGAAGCCCATCGGTGCGACCCCCACCGCGCAGGGGGCGCCGTGGAGTAGCGATTCGCCCACGTTGCCGGGCAGCACCCGGCCCGCCCGACCACGGTGAGTGGACCCGACCACGACCAGCGAGGCCTGCTCGGACTCGGCGAGGTCGAAGAGGGCGGAGGCCGGCGATGGATCGGCGATCGCCCTCGTCTCCGCTTCGAGCGGGCGGAGCCGCTCGCGGGCGACGGCGAAGATCTCGGTGGTGTCGGCCTCGAGCGCGCGCTCGAGGTCCGCTGAGCCAACCATGGATTGACGCCACGGCAAGGCCGTGGCGACGATCGGAGTGGCGGCCAGGATCTCGGCGAAGAGGCGCCCGAGGGCGAGCGCGTCCTCTCCCTGTGGAGTGGGCTCGTAGCCGATGATGATCTTGCCCGACACTGCACCTCCGGTCTCTGGCGACTGCTCTGTGCCCAGGCTAGGCGTGGCGCCACCCCCCGACCTCCGGAGTCGCGCGGGATCTCGGTGCGTAGTCTCTCCGGAGCGGTTCGGCGTCAATATAGGGCCGATGATCCGGTCCCGGGCCCTCACGAGATGAGCGCTGGAAGCCTCGACTCGCAGCAACTCGAACGTCTGCTCGAGGTCGGCCGCGGGCTGGTGGCCGAGCTCGACCTCGAGTCGTTGCTGCGCCGGGTCCTCGATGCCGCGCGCGAGCTCACCGGCGCGCGCTATGCCGCGCTCGGGGTCCTCGACGAGGAGAAGAGGGAGCTGGAGCGCTTCGTCTTCGTCGGCATCGACGAGCAGGCCCGGAGGCGGATCGGCCCCCTGCCCCGCGGGCACGGCATCCTCGGCGAGCTGATCCGCAACCCGGAGCCGCTGCGGCTCGCCCGGATCAGCGATCACCCCCGCTCCTACGGCTTTCCGGCCGAGCACCCGCCGATGGAGACCTTCCTCGGCGTGCCGATCAAGGTCCGCGACGAGGTCTTCGGCAACCTCTACCTGGCCGAGAAGCGCGATCGGCTCGCGTTCGACGAGCGCGATGAGCACCTGCTCGTCGTGCTTGCCCAATGGGCAGCGATCGCGATCGACAACGCCCGCTCGCACGAGGTCGGAGAGCGCCGCCGCCGCGAGCTGGAGCGGGTCGTGGAGGGCCTGCAGGCCACGGTCACGCTCGATCGCGAGCTCGGCGGCGAGGCAGACCGCGGCCGGGTCCTCGAGCTGATCGTGAAGCGGGCGCGGGCCCTCGTCGATGCCCGCTCCTGCCTCGTGCTCCTGCTCGAGGGCGAGGAGCTGGTGGTCTGCGACGCCGCGGGCGAGGTGGACCCCGGGATCCGCGGCCACCGGCTGCCGGCCGACGGGTCGCCCGCGGATGACGTCCTCCGCTCCG
This sequence comes from uncultured Actinomycetes bacterium, assembly GCA_963720015.1. Classification (GTDB taxonomy): domain Bacteria; phylum Actinomycetota; class Thermoleophilia; order Solirubrobacterales; family 70-9; genus DATFPK01. The sequence goes on from CAVREA010000001.1 coordinate 737,277, forward strand.
GTGTCAACCAGCGCGTCGATCCGCCGGCGGGATCGCGGCTGAGCACTCTCGGTGTCGAGGCCGCGGCCGGGTTGCTGGTGCCGCTGCGCTCGCGGGGCCGCACGCTCGGCGTGCTGGTCGCCCTCGACCGGCGCGCGGGCGACGGCAGTTTTTCCGCCGACGAGGAGCTCCTCCTGACCTCGTTCTCGGCCTCGGCCGCCGGGGCGATCGCGGCGACCGAGGCGATGCAGGAGGAGCTGAGGCGACGCTCGGTGGCCGCCTCGGAGCGCGAACGCCAGCGTTGGGCGCGCGAGCTGCACGACGAGACGCTGCAGGAGCTGGGAGCGCTGCGATTGATGCAGGAGAGCGCCGTGCGCCTCGAGCGGATCGACGAGATGCGGCGCGGCGTGGAGCGGGCGACGGAGCAGGTGCAGCGGGTGATCGCCGGACTCAGCGGGTTGATCACCGAGCTGCGGCCGGCGGCGCTGGACCAGCTCGGGGTGGGGCCGGCGCTCGAGACCCTCGCCGAGCGGGTCCACGCGCGGGAGGGGCTCGAGATCGAGATGGACGTCGACCTCGGCTCCAGCCGCAACCCCCACCCGAAGCGCCTCGCACCGGACCTCGAGGCGACGATCTACCGCGTCGTCCAGGAGGCGCTCAACAACGTCGCCAAGCACGCCCAGGCCTCGAGCGCCCGGATCGCGGTCGAGGAGCGCGACGGCCTGATCACGGTCAGGGTCGAGGACGACGGCCAGGGCATCGACCCGGGCAAGATGCGGGAGGAGTCGGGAGGGTTCGGCCTGCTCGGGATGCGGGAGCGTGTGACCCTGGCGGGCGGCGAGCTCAGCATCGGCCCCGGGCCGACCGGAGGGACCCGCGTCTCCGCCAGCCTCCCGGCGGTCTACGCCGGGCCCCCGGCCGACTGAACCCGGCGACCGCGGTCAGCGCTTGACGAGGCCGTGCTCGATCGCGTACGCGATCAGCTCGGCTCGGGTGGAGAGGTCTGTCTTGCGCTGGATGTTGGCGCGGTGGGTCTCCACCGTGCGCACGCTGAGGACCAGCTGCTCGGCTATCTCTGGGTTCGTGTAGCCGAGCGCCAGCAGCCCCAGCACCTCCACCTCGCGCGGGGTGAGCTCGTCCGGGGGGCCTTCGGCGGCCGCGGGCTCGGCCGCAAGGCGGGCGCCGAGACGAGGGTTGATGTACGTCTCGCCGGCGACCGCCGTACGGATCGCCTCGACCAGCTCTCCGGCGGCGGAGTGCTTGATGACGTAGCCGCTGGCGCCGGCCCGCAGCGCCTGGCGGGCGAACGCCGGCTCGTCCTGCATCGTCAGCACCACCACCCGGGTCCCCGGCGACGCCTCGCTGATCTTCGGGATCATCTCGACGCTCGGCTTGCCCGGCATGTTGAGATCGAGCACCAGCACCGACGGCTTGTGACCGAGCGCGTAGCGGGCCGCCGTCTCGGCGTCGCCGGCCTCGGCGACGACCTCGATGTCCCGCTCCGCCTCGAGCACCATGCGGATCCCGTCGCGGACGATCTCGTGGTCGTCGGCAAGCACCACAGTGATCGGTTCGCCGCTCGGCTCGTCGGCGGCGCGGCCTTTGCCTGCCGATTCCATCCGGCTGCGCTCAGCGGCCGAGGCGCTCGGCCTCGCGCTTCTTCGCGAGGCGCGTGAGCGCCTGCTCTCGAAGGTCGTTCGGGGGTGTCGCTCCCGCTTCCACGGCAGCACCGATGGTATCCGCAGTCAGCCCACCGGCGGCCCCTCGAAGGCGAGGACGTCGACCAGCAGGAGGAGGGCGAGGACGGTGACGAGGGCGCCGAACGAGTAGGCGAGGGACCGGGGCGGCAGGCGGCGTCCGAGCGAGGTGCCGGCCAGGGCGCCGGCAGCTGCCGCCGCGCACAGGACGAGCGTCAGCGGCCAGTCGGGCGAGGAGCCCTCGATCAGGTGGCTGGCGAGAGCGGCGATGCCGGTGAGCGTGATGATCGCCAGCGACGTCGCTATTGCCCGCCGCATTCCGAGCCCGAGCAGCGTCGTCAGCGCGGGGACGATCAGGAACCCGCCCCCGACGCCGAAGAACCCGGTCATCGCGCCGACCACGAGACCGGCTCCGCCGGCGCGGACGAGGCCCGGCTCGGGGCACTCGGAAGAGCCCGTCTCCTCGAGCTCGACGGCGCCGCGGCGAATGGTGAGAGCCGCCGCCGCGAGCATCACCGGAACGAAGGCGAGCACCAGGGTGCGGGCGCTGACCGAGCCGTTGGCAAGGGTGCCGAGGTAGGCCCCCACCGCCGCCGGCCCGGAGAAGGTAAGCGCCACGCGCCAGCAGAGCTGCCCGTGCCTGGCCTGTGCTCCCGCGCCGACCGATGCTCCGAGGGCGACGACGATCAGGGAGGCGGTCGAGGCAGGGCTCACACCCTGGTCGAGAACGTAGACCAGGACCGGCAACGCGAGAATCGCGCCGCCGCCGCCCACCGCACCGACCACGGCCCCGATCGCGAAGCCGAAGGGGATCGCGAGAAGGATCTCCACGGGTCAGGGCAGCAAGGTCCCGCCGGGAGGCGTGACCCAGACCCGCTCCGCGAACCTGGCGACGGTCTCGGGATCGAGGTCCGAGACCGTCGCTCCCTCGGAGTCGAGCAGCTCGGCCAGCTCCAGCCAGCCGGCCTTCACCGGCGCCACCTTGGCGTCGAGCCCGCCGCCCGAGATCCCGCGCAGCGCCGGCGGCGAGGGTCCGCGCGTCCGCGGCCGTGAGCTCGCCGAACGGCTTGTAGGCCTCGCCGTACGTAGACCTGGCGCTGCGAGCGGGTCGTCGAGCCGGTGGCCATCGGCGGCTGATTCTGTCGCATCGGCGACCGCCTGACTCCGGCCATCGGGATTGGCGCTTGACATCCGCAAAGGGCCGGAGTAGCGTCGCGCCCCAGACGGCGCTGTCGCCTCATGACGGGGAGGCAATCGCTGGACGGAATTGAGGAGAGGTCGATGTGCCTGGCGATTCCAGGCCAAGTGATTGAGGTGGTGGACGAGGCCAACCGCCTCGCCAAGGTGGACGTGGCCGGCGTCCAGCGCAACGTCAACATCGGGCTCCTCGACGAGAACGGCGGTGTCGGGGTCGGGCGACTGGGTGCTGATCCACGTCGGCTTCGCGATCTCCAAGGTCGACGAGGAGGAGGCGATCGCCACCCGCAAGATGCTCGAGGGCATGGGCGCCGACTACGAGGCCGAGCTCGAGGAGCTGAAGGCGAGCGTGATCGAATGAGGCCTCCGCGAGGGGACAGCGCGAGTGAGCGCGCGGCCCGTTCCCAGCTGTGATCACCGCGACGGGGTGCATCACCTGTGGGGACGAGGCCGTCGAGATGCGCGTCCTGCGCATCGACCGCGAGCGCGAGCTGGCGCTCTGCAGCGCCGAGGACGGCTCCCGCGCGAGCGTCGAGATCGCGCTGGTCCAGCCCGTCGCCGAGGGCGACCGCCTGCTGGTCCACGCCGGCACCGCGATCGCCCATGCCGCGGAGGCCGCGCCGATGACGATGAAGTACGTCGACGAGTACCGCGACGCCGAGCTCGGCCGGGCGCTGGCGGGCGAAGATCCTCTCCTCGATCGAGCCCGGCCGCCACTACAAGGTGATGGAGGTCTGCGGCGGGCACACCCACTCGATCTACAAGTACGGGATCGACGACCTGCTGCCCGAGAACGTCGAGCTGGTCCACGGCCCGGGCTGCCCGGTCTGCGTGATGCCGATGGGGCGCATCGACGACGGCATCGCGATGGCCCGGGAGGAGGACGTGATCTTCACCTGCTTCGGCGACATGATGCGGGTGCCCGGCTCCGAGCAGACCTTCACCGACGCCAAGGCCGAGGGCGCCGACATCCGCATGGTCTACTCGCCGCTCGACGCGCTGCGGATCGCCAAGCAGAACCCCGACCGCGACGTCGTCTTCTTCGCGATCGGCTTCGAGACGACCGCCCCCTCGACGGCGCTGACCCTGAAGCGCGCCAAGGCCGAGGGCGTCCCCAACTTCTTCTGCATGTGCAACCACGTCACGATCGTGCCGCCGCTGCGGGCGCTGCTCGACTCGCCCGACCTGCGCCTCGACGGCTTCATCGGGCCCGGGCCACGTCTCGACCGTCGTCGGCGCCCGGCCCTTCGAGTTCATCCCCGCCGACTACGGCAAGCCGATCGTCGTCGCCGGCTTCGAGCCGCTCGACATCCTCGCCTCGATCCAGATGATCCTGGCCCAGATCGCCGAAGGGCGCTGCGAGGTCGAGAACCAGTACCAGCGGGTCGTCCCCTACGAGGGCAACGTGGCGGCGCTGAAGGTGATGGCGGAGGTCTTCGAGCTGCGCCCCCACTTCGAGTGGCGGGGGCTCGGCTTCATCTCGCAGAGCGCGCTGAAGCTGACGCGAGGCCTACGCCGACCTCGACGCCGAGCGCCGCTACGAGGTGCCCGGGCGTGCGGGTCGCCGACCCGAAGGCCTGCCAGTGCGGCGAGGTGCTGAAGGGCGTGATCAAGCCCTGGGAGTGCAAGGTCTTCGGCACCGCCTGCACGCCCGAGCACGCGATCGGCACCTGCATGGTCTCGCCGGAGGGGGCCTGCGCCGCCTACTACAACTACGGCCGCTTCGCGCGCGAGAGGGAGGTGGTCTGATGGCGCAGGCGGTCAGCGCCCGCGAGGAGAGGATCCTCGGGATCATCGAGACCGCGCGGGCAAAGCGCCCGCGGTTCAAGGACGAGACCGTGACGATGGCCCACGGCGCCGGCGGCAAGGCGACGCAGACCCTGATCGAGGGGCTGCTGGTGCCGGCGCTCGGCTCCGAGGCCCTGCGAGGAGCTGGGCGACTCCGGGGTCGTCCGCATCGACGGCCTCGGCCTGGCGATGAGCACCGACAGCTTCGTCGTGCGGCCGATGCGCTTCCCCGGCGGCTCGATCGGCGAGCTCGCGGTCAACGGCACCGTCAACGACCTGGCGATGGCGGGCGCGCGGCCGGCGGCGCTCAGCCTCTCGCTGATCCTCGAGGAGGGCCTGCCCGCCGAGGAGCTGCGAGCCGAGGTCGAGGCGATCGCCGCCGCGGCCGAGACCGCCGGGCGTCGAGGTCGATCACCGGCGACACCAAGGTCGTCGAGCGCGGCCACGCCGACGAGATGTACATCTGCACGGCGGGGGTCGGCAAGCTCGACGAGCGCGCCGGCCTCTCGACCGCGCTCGCTGCAGCCCGGGGACAGGATCATCGTCTCCGGCTCGATCGGCGAGCACGGCACGGCGATCATGCTCGCCCGCGGCGAGTTCGAGCTCGAGTCGGAGGTCGCCTCCGACACCCGCTCGCTCTGGCCCGCCGTCGACGCGCTGCTCGAGGCCGCCGGGGACGGGCTTGCGCTGCATGCGCGACGCGACCCGCGGCGGGGTCGCCTCGGCGCTGAACGAGCTGGCGCGCGCGTCGGGAGTGGCGATGGTCGTCAGGGAGGCCGACGTGCCCGTGCAGCCGGCGGTGGCGGGCGCCGCCGAGATGCTCGGGATCGACCCGATGTACATCGCCAACGAGGGCAAGTTCGTCGCCTTCGTCGCCCCCGAGCGCGCCGAGGCGGCCCTCGAGGCGCTGCGGGGGGTGGAGGGCTGCGAGGACGCCGCCGAGATCGGCGAGGTCAGGGCGGAGCCGCCGGGGATGGTGCTGGTGGAGACGGCCTTCGGCGGCAAGCGGGTGATGGACATGCTCGCGGGCGACCCCCTGCCGAGGATCTGCTGATGAGGCAGGACTTTGGAGAAACGCGTAGCGAACGAGCAGTAGGAGAGGAGCAGCAGATGCCAGCAACCGAGTTCGTACCCGATCAGGCCAAGACCGAGGCGGTCGAGGCCCACGTGATCTGGATGACGACGGGGTTGAGCTGCGACGGCGACTCGGTCGCGATGACCTCCGCCGTCGACCCGAGCCTCGAGGACATCGTCACCCAGGCGATCCCCGGGATGCCGAAGGTGATCGTCCACAACCCGGTGCTGGCGTACGAGGTCGGCGAGGAGTTCATGCAGGCCTGGTACGACGCCGAGGAGGGCAGGCTCGACCCGTTCGTGCTCGTCGTCGAGGGCTCGATCCCGAACGAGGAGCTGAGCGGCGAGGGCTACTGGGCCGCGATGGGCAACCACCGCGACACCGGCCAGCCGATCACGACCAACGAGTGGGTGGACCGGCTCGCGCCCAAGGCCGCGGCGGTGGTCGCGCTCGGGACCTGCGCGACCTACGGCGGGATCCCGGCGATGAAGAACAACCCGACCGGAGCGATGGGGCTGCCCGACTACCTCGGCTGGGACTGGAAGTCGAGCGCCGGCCTGCCGGTCGTCTGCATCCCCGGCTGCCCGGCGCAGCCCGACAACACGACCGAGGCGCTGCTCTACCTGGCGCTCCACCTCGCCGGCCGCGCCCCGGTGCCGGACCTCGACGAGGCGCACCGGCCGACCTGGCTGTTCGGGCGCACCGTCCGCGAGGGCTGCAACCGCGCCGGCTTCTCCGAGCAGGGCGAGTTCGCGACCGAGTACGGCTCCGACCACCGCTGCCTGGTCAAGCTCGGCTGCAAGGGCCCGGTGGTCAAGTGCAACGTCCCGGTCCGCGGCTGGCAGAGCGGCGTCGGCGGCTGCCCCAACGTGGGCGGCATCTGCATGGCCTGCACGATGCCCGGCTTCCCCGACAAGTACATGCCGTTCATGGACGAGGACGCGCTACGGCAGGCCTCGGCGACGATCATGCAAGTTCACCTACGGGCCGATCGTGCGCTACATGCGCCGGCGCAACATCCGCAACAAGTACGACCGCGAGCCCGAGTGGCGGCAGTCGCGGCAACTCGCTGACGACGGGCTACAAGTCGCGATCCGCCGGCTACGCGCCGCCCGGTTCCTGACGACATCGGCCAGCGGCTAGCGAGAGGAGAGACTGAAGATGGCAACCGCACAGACGCCGACCGAGAGGAAGGTCGCCGTCAAGGAGATGTCGTGGGACCCGATCACCCGCATCGTCGGCAGCCTCGGGATCCACACCGAGATCGACTTCGACGCCCAGAAGGTCGAGAAGTGCTACTCGACTTCGATGATCTTCCGCGGCTTCGACATCTTCATGAAGGGGATCGATCCCCGCGACTCGCACTTCATCACCAGCCGCATCTGCGGCATCTGCGGGGACAACCACTGCACCACCTCGTGCATGAACCAGAACATGGCCTACGGCGTCAAGCCGCCGGCCCTGGGTGACCTCGGCTACAACCTCGCCGAGACCGCGGACTACATGTTCGACCACGCGATCTTCAACGACTGCATGGCGAACGTGGACTTCTGCGAGCAGATGGTGAAGGAGACGAACCCGTCGCTGCTGCAGAAGGCCGAGTCGACGCCGGCGCCGCATTCGGACATCCACGGCTACAAGACGATCGCCGACATCATGCGGTCGCTGAACCCGTTCACCGGCGACTTCTACCTGGAGACGCTCCAGGTGGCGCGCTACACGCGCGAGATGTACTGCCTGTTCGGGGGCCGCCACACGCACCCCTCGACGATCATGCCGGGCGGGGTCACGGTCGACATCACGCACCAGACCTGCACGGACTACTACGTGCGGCTGATGCGCTACATCGACTACGTCAAGCGCTCGGTGCCGATGCACGACGACCTCTACGACTTCTTCCTGCAGGAGTTGCCGGGGTACGACATGGTCGGCTACCGCGACACCGACCTGATCTGCTGGGGCTACTTCGACGACCCCGACTACGTCGACTACGACTACAAGACGATGACCGACTGGGGGCGCAAGCGCTACATCACCCCCGGCGTCGTCTTCAAGGGCGAGCTGGTCTCGACCGACCTGGTCGAGATCAACGGGATGATGCGGATCCTGCTCGGCAGCTCGTACTTCGACGACTGGACCGACGAGGAGACGTTCGTCACCGAGGACCCGCTCGGCAACCCGGTCGACAAGCGCCACCCGTGGAACAAGGTGACCCTGCCGAAGCCGCAGAAGCGCGACTTCGCCGACAAGTACAGCTGGGTCGCGTCGCCGCGGATGTACGACGCGCGCAACGACACCTACGTCGCCAGCGACACCGGCGGCGGGCCGTTCGCCCGCCAGTGGGTGACGGCGAAGGCCGGCCTGGTCGACTTCGGCTACGCGAAGGCGACCGGGCACAGCCTGCAGATGGTGCTGCCGCGGACGGCGAGCCAGCCCGAGATGGAGCTGGAGTGGAAGATCCCGGAGAAGTCGAACGCGATCGAGCGCGACCGCGCCCGCACCTATCACCAGGCCTACTCGGCGCTGATCGGGCTGCACTGCCTGGAGCGGGCGCTGAAGGAGGTCCGCGAGGGCCGGACGAAGTCGTGGAACGACTTCAAGGTCCCCCAGGACGCGGTCTCGGTCGGCTTCTGCGAGGCCGCCCGCGGCGTGCTCTCCCACCACATGGTGATCAGGGACGGCAAGGTGGCCAACTACCAGCCCTACCCGCCGACGCCGTGGAACAGCAACCCGCGCGACACCTACGGAACTCCGGGCCCCTACGAGGATGCGGTGCAGAACACGCCGATCTTCGAGGAGAACGGGCCCGGAGAACTTCAAGGGCGTCGACATCATGCGGGCGGTGCGGAGCTTCGACCCGTGCCTGCCCTGCGGGGTGCACATGTACACGGGCAGGGGCCGGGTGCGCAAGGTGATGCACACGCCCGACCGGGATGAGCTGAGGAGGCAGGAGGGAGTGCCGACCGAGGCGATCAAAGGGCCGCCCGCCGCAGCCGGGCCGGGCGGCCCCGCCGATCCCGAGGAGCTGATCGAGCGGGTCCAGGAGCTGAGCGAGGAGGTCGAGCGGCTCCAGGACCCGCGCTCGCGGGCTCTCGCCCAGGAGCTGCTCGGCGCGGTGCTCGAGCTCTACGGCGACGGCCTGGAGCGGATCGTCGCAGCGATCGACGAGGCCGGCGAGGCCGGCGCGGCGATCCGCGAGCGGCTCGCCGAGGACGGCGCGGTGGCCAGCCTGCTGCTGATCCACGACCTCTATCCGGTGCCGCTCGCGCAGCGGGTCGAGGAGGCGCTCGAGTCGGTGCGGCCCTACATGGAGTCCCACGGCGGCAACGTCGAGCTGCTCGGCCTCGAGGGCGACGTCGCCCGGCTGCGGCTGCAGGGCAGCTGCGACGGCTGCCCGGCATCCTCGGCGACCCTCGAGCTGGCGATCAAGTCGGCGCTCGAGGAGGCGGCGCCCGACCTCCAGGGCATCGAGGTCGAGGGCGCTCGAGGATCCCCATCAGCGGGCGGCGCTCGGAGATCTCCGGCACCGAGCTGCCGGTGATCCAGGCGGGCGCGGCCGAACGGCGGCGGCGCCGCCGCAGGGCCCGGCCTGGCACGAGCTGGACGGCGAGCTCGACGGCCTCGGCGAGGGCGAGATCGTCAGCCGTCGAGGTCGAGGGCACGCAGCTGATCGTGGCCATGGTCGACGGCTCGATGCTCGCCTACCTCGACCGCTGCCCGTCCTGCGATTCCGCGCTCGCCGGCGGCGAGCTCAGCGACGGCGTGCTCGCCTGCCCCGGATGCGAGCGCCGCTACTTCCTGCCGCGGGCCGGCCGCTCGCTCGACGACGAACGGCTTCATCTCGGCCCGGTCCCGCTGCTCGCCACCGGAGGGTCGGATCCGGGTGGCGCTGCGCGCGATGAGCGGGCCTCGAACGGCCAGGGCCGGCCGATCGAGGACAAGGTCGCCGCGCGGCGGCGCTCGACGATGGTCGCCAACCTGCGCCGGCTCGCCAGCGGGGCGCCCGGCGCCGCCGGCCGCCGGAGCCGGCACGCTCGAGGAGGCCTGCGACCTCTGCGGCGTCGGCATCCAGGAGAAGCACAACCACCTGCTGCAGCTGGACGGAACGCCGGATCCTCTGCGTCTGCACGAGCTGCTGGGCGCAGCGCTCGGCCGATCCCGAGTACCGGCCGACCGGCAGCAGGCGTGCTCTGGCTCGAGGGCTTCGAGCTCGCCGGACGAGGTCTGGGGGCGGCTGCAGATCCCGATCGGGCTCGCCTTCTTCATGTGGAGCAGCGGCACCGGCTCGATGGTCGCGCATGTACCCGAGCCCGGCCGGCGCGACCGAGTCCGAGCTGGAGCTGACCGCCTGGGAGGACCTGAAGCAGGCCAACCCGGTGCTCGACTCGCTCGAGCCCGACGCCGAGGCGCTGGTCGTCAACCGCATCTCCGAGCCGCCGCAGTTCGCGATCGTCCCGATCGACGAGTGCTACGCGCTGGTCGGGGCGATCAAGGCGAACTGGGAGGGGATCTCGGGGGGCGCCGCGATCGAGCGCGAGGTGCCGGGGTTCTTCGAGGGGATCCGCGAGCGCGCCGTGGTGAGCTGAGTCCCGAGATGACCCGGCGGGGATCGGCCGGCGCGCCCGGCGCCCGGCCGCGTCGAGGCCGACGTCGGCGGCAAGGGACCGGCCGAGACGGCGCCGCTCGGCGCGGCCAGCCCTGGCTCGAGTTCGAGGTCGCCGACGTCGTCCCCGTGCTCCACGCCGCCGCGCCGACCCTCTCGTTCACGCCTCGACGTCGAGGACCGCTCCGGGCGCGAGGTGTTCATGGCGGCGCTCACGGTGATGATCCAGATCGAGCCGATCAAGCGCAGCTACGAGCCGGAGGAGCGGGAGCGGCTCGCCGAGCTGTTCGGCGAGCCGCACCGCTGGGCGACCTCGGCGCAGCGGATGATGTGGTCGACCGAGTCGGTGCTCGTGCAGGCCTTCAAGGGCCGCACCACGGTCGAGATGCCGGTCCTCTGCAACTACGACCTCGAGCTCGCCGCGACCCGCTACTTCCACGCGGTCGACGACGGCGAGGTCCCGCTCGCCTTCCACTTCAACGGCAGCGTCTACTACCCGGGCGAGGACGGCGGGCTGCAGATCATCCAGATCCCCTGGGACACGGTCGCCGACTTCAGGATGCCGCTCGAGCGTCTGGAAGTCAGATGATCGACGCCTACTACCCCTACCGCGGCTGGCTGCCGCTGCAGCGCGAGACGCTCGAGGCGCTGCGCCGGCGCAAGGTCGAGCGCGGGCTGCCCACCTACGACCAGGCGGTGCTGCGAGCTGCTCGAGGCCGGTCCGAGCCGGGAGGAACCGGATGAGCGCGCCAGGGCGTCGAGGAGCTGGTCGGCTCGCTCCTCTACGAGGGCTACGCGCTCTATCCCGTACACGCCGGGCGTCGACCAAGAACGCCACCCCGACGCCGTTCGGGATCGTCTACCCGCCCGCCTACGCCGAGATCCAGCCGGCCGCCTTCGCGATGCGCGCGGCTCGAGTGCGTGCTCGAGGCGGGCCCGAGGCGCGAAGCTGAGCGGCACGGTGCGCTTCCTGCAGGCCGCGGGCGAGCGCCACCGAGGGGTCGAGCGGCGGCTCGAGCTGGGCCCGGTGACGCTGGCGGAGCTCGCCCGCGCGGACGCGGGCTCGGCGCAGGAGTTCACGCTTCGAGCCCGAGGACGGCGAGGGACACGGCCGCTCGTCGGGCGGGTTCGGATGCGCGCCGAGCTGCTCGGCCCGGAGCTGGCGCGGGTCAAGCTCTGCGTGCACAACTCGACCGCGATCGACCGACCCCGGGAGCGCCTCGCGGGCCGAGGCGCTGCGCCACAGCCTGCTCTCCGTCCACCCGCTGCTCGAGGTCGAGGGCGGGCGGTTCGTCTCGCCGCTCGAGCGCGACGGCGAGCTGGGCGAGGCGGTGTCGGGCTGCGAGCCGCGTCAACACCTTCCCGGTGCTTGTCGAGGACGGCGATCGCGCGGTGCTCGGCGCGGCGATCGTCCTCCCCGAGCACCCGGAGCTGGCCCCCGAGAGCCTCGGCAACCTCTTCGACAACACCGAGATCGAGGAGGCGCTGCTGCTGCACGTGCAGGCGCTCTCCGACGGGAGCGCGAGGCGATCGGCGACCAGGACCCCGCGGTCCGCGAGATGATCGAGCGCGCCGACGCCGTCACCAGCGAGGAGATGCTGCGACCTGCACGGCCGCCTCACCTACACCGAGCCCGAGGAGCGATCGAGGAGACGGCGCCAACGCCGCACCGCCAGCCGCCGCCCGGCATCGACGAGATCCAGGGCGAGGAGCGAGGCCGAGGTCTCGGGCGCATCCGGTGCGCCGCGGCGACAAGGTCGTGCTGCGCCCGGGCACCGAGGGCGACGTCTTCGACAAGATCCTCGACGGCCGCACGGCCACGATCGAGCGCATCTACCGGGGCTACGACGACCGGGTCTACCTCGGGGTGACGGTCGACGACGACCCGGCCAGGACCTGCTGCGCGAGACCGGTCGCTACCTGTTCTTCTTCGGCGACGAGGTGGAGGTGACGACGGCTTGAAGGAGATGGAGGCGCAGATCCTGGTCGCCGGCGTCGGGCAACTCGTGGCTCACCGACGACGGCTTCGGCGGCCACGTCGTTCGCGGGCTCGAGGAGCGCGAGCTGCCCGGCGGCGTGCAGGTGATGGACTTCGGCACCGGCGGGCTCGACCTCGCCTACGAGGTGATGCGCGGCTACCACGGGCTGATCCTGATCGACGCGAGCCAGCAGGGCGGCGAGCCGGGCACGCTCTACGTGCTCGAGCCCGACCCCGACGAGATCGACGCCGGGATCGAGGACGGCGAGGTGATCAGCCCGCACGGCATGGACCCGCAGACGGTGCTGCGCTTCGTCAAGGCGGTCCACGGCTGGCCGGGCAAGGTCGTGGTCGTCGCCTGCGAGCCGGAGGAGGTCGAGGAGATGGGGATCGAGCTCTCCGCCGCCGGTGCAGGCGTCGGTCGAGCGCGCGATCGAGGTCGTCCTCGAGCAGATCGAGGTGATGCGCCGCGAGCGGTCGCCGAGCACGCCGGAGCAGGCGGGAGGCCGGCGGGCTGATGCACGAGCTCTCGCTGGCCGGCGCGATCCAGGAGACCGCGGTTCGCCACGCCGAGGGCCGGCCGGTGCGCTCGGTGCAGATGCGGATCGGGCGCCTGCGCCAGGTCGTGCCCGGACTCGCTGCGCTTCTACTTCGGCGATCGTCTCCGAGCGACACGCTCAGCGAGGGAGCCGCCCTGGAGCTGGAGCTGGTCGACGCGCTGCTGCGCTGCGGCGGCCTGCGACCGCGAGTGGGACCCGGCGCCGGCGCCCGCCGAGGAAGAGCGCGACCTGCTGCTGCCGCCGATGTTCCGCTGCCCGGGGTGCGAGGCCGGCGGCGCCGAGGTGATCCGCGGCGAGGAGTTCGAGGTCGAGTCGATCGTGGTCGAGGAGGACGGACCCGCCGCGCCACCCCGAGTCGCACGCGCAGAGCCCAGAGGAGGCGGGATGCATCGCACCAAGGTCAAGGTCACGGAGGACGCGCTCGACGCCAACACGACGATCGCGCGAGGCCAACCGCGCCGACTTCGACCGCGACGGCGTCGCGCGTCGTCAACCTGATGAGCGCGCCGGGCGCGGGCAAGACCACGCTGCTCGAGGCGGCGCTGCCCGGGCCTCGGGCCCAGGGTCGGGGTGCTCGAGGGCGACGTGCAGGGCAGCATCGACGCGGACCGGCTGGCCGCGCTGCACATCCCGGTGACCCAGCTCAACACCGACAACGGCTTCGGCGGCGACTGCCACCTCGACGCGAACATGGTCCGCACCGCGCTGCCCGACCTGCCGCTCGGCGAGATCGACCTGCTGGTGGTGGAGAACGTCGGCAACCTCGTCTGCCCGGCCGAGTTCCGGATCGGCGAGGACGCGAAGGCGATGGTCTGCTCGGTCACCGAGGGCGAGGACAAGCCGCTCAAGTACCCGCTGATGTTCCGCACCTGCGAGCTGGTCGTGGTCAACAAGGTCGACCTGCTCGAGCACCTCGACTTCGACCTCGACAAGTTCCTCTACAACGTCGACGCGGTCAACCCGGACGTCGAGACGATGCTGCTCAGCGCCAAGACCGGCGAGGGTGTCGAGGCGTTCCGCTCGTGGCTCGCCGGCGGTCGCCGAGCGGCGAGGGTCCGCGCCGCGCGCCGCAGCCGGAGCCTGAGCATGGCGCAGAGCGCGGCAGCTCCGGCTCTGCGAGACCGGGTCGCCGCCCTGCTCGAGCTCCGCCTCGAGGCGAACCGCCGCTTCTTCGACGCCGAGGCCGAGCGCCTCGCGCGGCTCTGCCACCTGATGGCCGAGCGCTTCGCGCGCGGCGGGCGGCTGGTCGCGCTGGGCGTCTCGCCCGCGGCGCGCTCCGACGTCCGCCACGTCACCGTCGAGTTCGTCCACCCGGTGATCGTCGGCAAGCGGGCGCTGCCGGCGATCGGGCTCTCCGCGCGAGGGCGGGCCGCTCGCCGCGCAGGTGGACCTGATCGCCGAGCCCGACGACATCGCGATCGCCTTCGGCGCCGACGAGCCCGGCGGCGAGGAGGTCGCCGCGGCGCGGTCGCGGCGGCCCGCGAGCAGGGGCTGCCTGACGGTGGCCTTCGCGCCCAGCGGCGCCGAGTGGGAGCTCGAGGTCCCGGCCGAGGACCCCTACGTGCGCCAGGAGCTCGCCGAGACCGCCTACCACGTGCTCTGGGAGCTGGTCCACGTCTTCTTCGACCACCGCGGCCTGCTCTCCGGGCGCGAGGCGCGGCCCGTCCACGACACCGGCCACTCGAGCTTCCTCTATCCGTTCCTCTCGGAGTCGGAGACCGACCTCGAGGCCGTCGTCGCGGACGTGCGCGCGAGCGCGATGCTGAAGGCGGCGGAGGTCGGCGAGCTGCGCGAGCAGACGCTCGGCGAGGGAGCCGAGGCGCTGGTCGGAGGCGGCCGCGGCGCTGCGGCGCTGCTTCGAGGCGGGCGGCAAGCTGCTCGCGCTCGGCAACGGCGGCTCGGCGACCGACGCGATGGACGCCGTCGCCGACTTCCGCTACCCGCCTGCCGGGCAGCGGCTGGCGGCCGCGGCGGGCGATCGACCTGACCGAGGACTCCGCGATCCTCACCGCGGTCGGCAACGACGTCGGCATCGAGGAGATCTTCCAGCGCCAGGTGATCGCCTACGGGCGCCCGGGCGACACGCTGCTCGCGCTCTCGACCAGCGGCAACTCGGCGAACATGATCCTGGCGCTCGCAGGAGGCGCGCCGGCGCGGGATGGCGACGGTCGCGATGGTCGGCTACGACGGCGGCCGGGTCGCCGCCGAGGGCCTCGCCGACCACGTGCGTCGTCACCCGCTCCCAGCACATCCCCCGCATCCAGGAGGCGCAGGCGAGCGCCTACCACGCGCTGCGCGAGCTGGTCGAGCTGGTCGGGCCGGCGACGGCGGAGGCCGGTTGAGCACGGCGCCGGCCGCGCGGCCGCCGCCGGGTCCGGGCCCGCGTCGAGGGCACCGTGCAGGGGGTCGGCTTCCGGCCCTACGTCTACCGCCTCGCCGCCGAGCTGGGCCTCGGCGGCTGCATCCTCAACGACGAGCGCGGCGTCGCTGCTCGAGGTCGAGGGCCCGGCCGAGGCGGTCGAGCGCTTCCTCGAGCGCCTGCCCGGCCGAGGCGCCGCCGCTGGCCGCGGTCGAGCGGGTCGCGACCGAGGAGGCAGGAGCCGACGGGGCGAGCGCGGCTTCGAGATCGGCGCCAGCGCCAGCGCGCGGCGAGCCCGAGGCCCTGGTCTCGCCCGACACCGCGACCTGCGCGCGAGTGCCTGGCCGAGCTGTTCGACCCCGGCGACCGCCGCCACCGCTACCCGTTCATCAACTGCACCAACTGCGGGCCCGCGGTTCACGATCGTCCGGGGCGTCCCCTACGACCGCGCGCTGACGACGATGGCGGGGTTCGAGATGTGCGACCGCTGCCGGGCCGAGTACGAGGACCCCGCGCGACCGCCGCTTCCACGCCGAGCCGAACGCCTGCCCCGAGTGCGGGCCGCGCGCCTGGCTCGCGGACGCGCGGCGGCGCCGAGCAGTCGCGGCGGAGGACGCGATCGCCGCTGGCCGGCCGCGCGAGCTGCGTCGCGGGCCGAATCCTCGCGATCAAGGGCATCGGCGGCTTCCACCTCGCCTGCCGCGCCGACGACGAAGCCGCGGTTGCCGCGCTGCGCTCGCGAAAGCACCGCGAGGACAAGCCGTTCGCGCTGATGGCGCCGACCTCGCCGCCGCCGCGCGAGCTGGTCGGCCTCGACGACCGAGAGGCAGGCCTGCTCGAGGGCCGCGAGCGGCCGATCGTCGATCGCGCGGCGGCTCGCGCCGGCGCGCCCGTCGCCCCCTCGGTGGCCCCGCTCTCGCCCGACCTCGGGGTGATGCTCCCCTACTCGCCGCTGCACACCTGCTGCTCGCCGACGCCGGCGTGCCGCTGGTGATGACGAGCGGCAACGTCTCCGACGAGCCGATCGCCTACCGCGACGCCGACGCGCTCGAGCGGCTCGGCGGGATCGCCGACCTCTTCCTCCTCCACGACCGCCCGATCGAGACCCGGACCGACGACTCGGTCGTGCGCGCGGTCGGCGGCCCCGCGCCGGCCCGCTGATGCTGCGGCGCTCGCGCGGCTTCGTCCCCGCCAGCCTCGCCGCTGCCGGCGTCGGGCGCCGCCGCTGCTCGCCTGCGGGGCCGAGCTGAAGAACACCTTCTGCCTCGCCAAGGGCGTCGCGGGCCTGGGTCGGCCACCACATCGGCGACCTCGAGAACTTCGAGACGCTCGACCTCGTTCCGCGACGGCGATCGAGCACTTCGAGCGCCTCTTCGCGGTCGACCCGGCCGCCGTCGCCCACGACCTCCACCCCGAGTACCTCTCGACCAAGTACGCGCTCGAGCGCGAGGGGGTCGAGCACCTCGGCGGTCCAGCACCATCACGCGCACCTCGCCGCCTGCCTCGCCGAGCACGGCGAGTCCGGCCCCGCGCTGGGCGCGATCTACGACGGCACCGGGCTACGGGCCCGACGGGACGATCTGGGGCGGCGAGCTGCTCGCCGGCGGGCTCGGCGGCTACCAGCGGGCGGGGTTGCTGTGGCCGGTGCGCCTGCCCGGGGGAGCGGCGGCGATCAGGCAGCCGTGGCGGATGGCCTGCGCATGGCTCGCGCAGGCGGCGGGCGAGGAGCGGCCCGCGATCCCGCCGGCGCTCGCGGGGGAGGTGGACCCGGCGCGCTGGGACGAGGTCTGCGAGCTGCTGCGCTCCGGCGTCGCCTCGCCTCCGACCACGAGCATGGGCCGCCTCTTCGACGCGGTCGGCCGCGATCTGCGGGGTGCGCGCCGCCGTCAACTACGAGGGCCAGGCGGCGGCGGAGCTCGAGGCCGTCGGCCGACCTCGCCGAGCGCCGTGCCTACCCGCTGCCGCTGGTCGAGGCGGCGCCCGAGCACGGCGGCGCGCTGCTGCTCGACGCCCGCGAGCTGGTGCTGGCGCTGAGCGAGGGCGCCGCGTCGGGAGCGCCGCTGCCCGAGCTCTCGGCGCCGCTTCCACAACTCGATCGCCGCGGCGACTGCGAAGGCGCTCGCCGTCGAGGCGGAGCGCCGCGGGATCGGCGTCGTCGTCCTCTCCGGCGGCGTCTTCCAGAACCGGCTGCTGCTCGAGCGGACCCGCGAGCGGCTCGGCGGAAGCGGCCTGCGCGTCCTCGTCCCCCGGCTGCTGCCGCCGAACGACGGCGGCATCTCCTACGGCCAGGCGGCGGTCGCGGCGGCGACGCTGGGGAAACGCCGAAGTGCGGGTTTTCCTCGGCTGAGTCAGGGACAACGGTCCGCTCGGCGCCTCAGACCGTGGGGCCCCAGCGGGGCCGTGAGGACCAGCCCGGGCCGACCCGCTTGCGCGCCGTGATCCGCCCGCGTCGCAGCACCTCGACGTTGTGCGGGCCCCATCGCCCACGGATGGGGCCCGATGCAGCCGTAGTGCTCGCGGATGCGGGCCTTGAGCTCGCCGCGATGGTCGCCGCAGGCGTAGCGCGTGCGCCCATAGAGGCCGCCTCCGTGCCAGACGAGCCAGTGGCCCGGATCGGCGTCGAGATAGGTGCCGAAGAGGAGCTCCTGCAGCTGCGCCTCGAGCGCGCGCCGCGTCGGCGGGTCCGGCTCGGCGGCGCAGAACTCGCAGCGGAAGAGGACCTTGACCGGCATCGTCAGCTGATTCCCGTGTACCAGAGGCCGAAGCTGAGGCCGAACAGCCCGAGCACCGGGATCAGGACGGCCCGGTAGAACGGCTCGATCGGCCGCCTCGTCAGGAGCCAGGCGAAGGCGGTCGTGAAGGCCGCCATCGAGAGCACCGACATCGGTGCGAAGACCGCCAGCGCCGCGGCGGCCTCGAGCTGGCTCGGAAGGGCCGCGATCAGCAGGAGCACCACCGCTCCGGTGCCGGCAAGGCCATGGAGCACCCCGATCGCGAACGCCTGGCGCGGCGTGCGGACGCTGCCGTGGTGATGCGCCGCCTCCTCGCGATGGAGGTGCCGGTGCCCGCGGGGGATCTCGCGATGCTCGTGCCGCGACGCCCGGTAGTCGCCGCGCACCCATCTGAAGAGCACGCGTGCGGCCAGGATCAGGATCACCACCCCGACCGCCTTCTCGGCGCCCGACTCCAACCAGGCCGGCAGCCGCGACTTGAAGAGGATCAGGGGCAGGCCGATGAGGAGGAGCGCGACGGCGTGCCCGAACCCCCACCACGCTCCCAGGCGCGCCGCCGCCCGTGCGTCCCCCTGCTCGGAGGCGACGAGAGAGGTGACGGCGACGAGATGGTCGGGGTCGGACGCGTGCCGCAGACCCAGCAGGAAGGCGATCCCGAGCGCGACGGCAAGGGGGGCGCCGGTGAACAGGCCCTCGAGCCAGGCGTCGAGCTCTTCGGCCGGCCCGAAGAGGAGGTCGAAGCTCACCTGCCCGCCTTCTGTGCACAGTCGCCGCAGAGCCCCGCGATCGGGAAGTGGGTGAAGCTTGCCTGGTGGCCGAAGTCGCTGCGGATCAGCTCGCGGACGCGATCGAGGCGGGCAGGATCCACGGTCTGGTATCTGCCGCAGGAATCGCAGACGAGGTATTCGCGGGCCCCCAGCGAGGCGCGCGCGTAGAGGCCGGCGCCGTGGCCGACGTGGGAGTGGCGGATCAGCCCGATCCGCTCGAAGGCCTCGAGGTTGCGATAGACGGAAGCCGGGTCGGCCGGCGCCCCTGCCAGCTCGCTGAGCCGCTCGGCGGAAAGCGGCTCGGAAGCCTCCCAGAGCGCTTCGAGCAGCTGCCTGCGGGGGGTGGTCACCCGCAGGCCGGCAGCGCGAACCGCCTCGACGGCCGCACCGAGGTCCGGTGCGTGGACGGGAGCGGCGGCGTGTGCGACTGTCACCGCCGCGGACCTTATTGCGATCGACTGTCAATAGTCAAGGGGTCGCAACACGCGCCGATGATTCCCGGCGGCCGGTGCCGTCTAATCTCGTGAGGCCGATGAGCGCAGCGGCGGAAACCCTGACGACGCGGGAGCGCGACCTGCTCGCGGCGGCTCGTGACGGCGACGAGGGCGCCTTCGCCGAGATGGTCGAGCCCCGCCGGCCCGAGCTCCACGCCCATTGCTACCGGATGCTGGGCTCGGTCCACGACGCCGAGGACGCGCTTCAGGATGCCCTGCTTCGCGCCTGGCGCGGACTGCCGCGGTTCGAGGGCCGCAGCTCGTTCCGCTCATGGCTCTACACGATCGCGACCAACACCTGCCTCGATCAGATCGCGCGCCGGCCGAAGCGGGTGCTGCCGGTCGACTACGGCCCGGAGGGCGATCCGCACGACGGGCCCGGGAGGCCCATCGTCGAGTCGGTGTGGGTGGAGCCGTATCCGGACGAGGAGCTGGGATTGCAGGAGGGGCCCGCCGGCCCGGAGGCCCGCTACGAGCAGCGGGAGGCCGTCGAGCTGGGGTTCATCGCCGCCCTCCAGCACCTGCCCGCCCGCCAGCGGGCCGTGCTGATCATGCGCGAGGTGCTCGGGTTCTCGGCCAAGGAGGTGGCGGAGTCGCTCGACACCACCGTCGCGTCGGTGAACAGCGCCCTCCAGCGCGCCCGCGCGGCGGCCGACGAGCGCCTGCCCGCGCAGAGCCAGCAGGCGACGCTCCGCACTCTCGGCGACGCCCGGCTCGCCGAGATCGTCGCCGGGTACGTCGACGCATGGGAGCGCGGCGACGTCGACGCGGTGGTCGCGATGCTGGCCGAGGACGCGACGATCACGATGCCGCCGATGCCCACCTGGTACCGCGGCAAGGAGGCGATCAGGGTCTTCCTCGCCGACTGGGCTTTCGCCCGCCGCTGGGCGTCGGACAGCGGGCGCTTCGAGGCCGGCGAGCGGCGGGTGCGCCTCGTGCCCCTGCGGGCCAGCGGCCAGCTGGCGCTCGCCGCCTACAACTGGGACGAGGAGCGGTGCGCCTACTCGCCGTACGCGCTGCAGGTGCTCACCCTCGGCGCCGCGGGGATCGAGGAGATCCACGGGTTCGTGGACCCGTCGGTCTTTCCCTACCTCGGACTGCCCGCCGCACTGCCGGAGTGACCCGCCCGGGAGGCCGGGACCCGGCGTCGATCGCCGTGGCGGCTGCGAAGCTGCCGCCGTGCTCGACTTCCTGCTCGACAACGTCACCGACGACCCCAGCACCTACCTCCTCCTCAGCGCGATCATCCTGATCGACGACTTCGTCCCCTTCGCCCCGGGGGACACGGCGATGATCACTGCGGGCATCATCGCCGCCAACGGCGGGCTGGTCCTCTACCTCGTCATCCTGGCCGGGACGATCGGGGGCATGCTCGGGGACAACCTCGTCTACTTCCTCGGGCGCAGGTTCGGCCCCCGCCTCGCCGGCCGCTTCCTCGCAGCCCCCCGCGGCCGTGAGCGCTACCAGTGGGCGGAGCGCCAGATCTCGATGCGGGGGCCGACGATCATCGTCGTCGGCCGTTTCATCCCTGGCGGACGCGCCGTGACGACCTTCGCCTGCGGGACGACGGAGTTCGCCTACCGCCGATTCCTGCTGGCGGACTCGGTCGCGGCATTCGCGTGGGCCGCCTACACGGCGCTGCTCGGCTTCGCCGGCGGCAGCCAGTTCCGCGACTCGCTCTGGCAGCCGCTGCTGATCGGGCTCGGCGTCGCGTTCGTGCTCGGCTCGGCGGCGGAGGCGCTGAGGAGGATGCGCGCCTAGCGCGGCACGGACCGCGGCAGGCCCAGGTTCTCGAATGCGGCGGCGAGCCGGGCGGAGTCGAAGGGCACCTCGGGCATCCGGGCCATGACCTCGGGATCGGGGTCCTCGGTAGACCGGGTGATGAACGCCGTGACCTCGCTGATCCGGTCACCGCGCAGGGTCAGCACGTTGAGCGCGAACGGGAGGTAGGCCTCCTCTTCGGCGTCCCAGCTGTAGAAGGCGAGCGCCTCCTGCCCGTTCGCATGGGCGCGGAGGGGACGCCAGTCCCACTGGCCGGAGAGGGGCGAGCCGGCGAGGAAGGTCCTGATCGCATCGGTGCCGCGGAACCAGCTCTTCAGCGGAGGCATCGCGAACGCAGCGTCCTCCGTCAGCATGCCGACCACGGCATCGACGTCGCCCCGCTGCCAGGCGTCGACGTAGCCGTCGACGATCTCGCGCACGCGTTCGTCGCCGAGCGAGCGCAGGGTGGCCTGCTGGCTCTGCTCGGGGATGCGCTCGTCGACCGCCTTCCTGGCGCGCTGCAGCGCGCTGTTCACCGACGGGACCGAAGCCTCCAGCGTCTCTGCGACCTCCGTTGCCGAGAACCCGAGCACCTCGCGCAGGATCAGCACGGCGCGCTGCGTCGCGGGCAGGTGCTGGAGGGCGACGATGAAGGCGAGCTCGACGCTCTCGCGCTGCTCGTAACGCGCCTCGGGGGCGGCAAACCCATCCTCGAGGCCCAGTCGCTCGTCCGGGTAGGGCTCGATCCAGACCGAATCCACCGCCGGTTCGCCCGGTGGGCCGTCCTGAGGGTCGGCCGGCGGTCCGTAGTCGACCGGAAGCACCCGCTTCGGCCTGCGGCCGATCGCATCGAGGCAGGTGTTGGTCGCGATCCTGTAAAGCCACGAGCGCACGGAGCTTCGGCCTTCGAACCCGGCCAGTCCGCGCCAGGCGCGCAGCATCGCCTCCTGGTAGGCGTCCTCGGCATCGTGAACCGAGCCGAGCATCCGGTAGCAGTGCGCGTGGAGCTCGGCGCGGTGGGGTTCCACCAGCCGCCCGAACGCATCCTCGCCGCCCCCGCGGGCGGCCTCGAGCAGCTCCTGGTCGGCGAGGTCCATCTACGTCACCGATTATCGCGGGTGCCGGGCAGCCCGTGACCGGTCGTCGGCACGGATCAGCCCCTGCGGTACAGGTGCACGGTGAGCGGCGCGAAGACGGCGGTCAGCACCGCGGCCGTGGCGAGTACGACGCCGATGTCCCCGGCCGAGGCCGTCCCCTCCATCAGCCCGCGCGAGGCAGTCACCAGGTGGGAGATCGGATTGATGTCGACGAAGGCCTCGAGCCAGCCCGGCAGCGTTTCCGGGTCGACGAAGACATTGCTGAGGAAGGTCAGCGGGAAGATGCCCATGAAACCGGCGTTCATCACCGCCTGGGGAGAGCGCAGCAGCAGGCCGAGCGTCGTGAACGCCCAGGAGAGAGCGAACGCGAAGACGACGACCAGCGCCAGCGCTGCGAGCACGCCGCCCACTCCCGCGCCCGGCCGGAAGCCGAGCGCCACGCCGAGAACGATGATCACGGTGCCGGCGACCAGGTAGCGCACGCTGTCCCCGAGGACGGCGCCGACGAGCGGAGCCGGGGACCAGATCGGCAGCGAGCGGAAGCGGTCCACCACGCCCTTGGTCAGGTCTGTGTTGAGCGCGATCCCGGAGTAGACGGTGGTGAAGAGCACCGACATCACGAGGACGCCGGGGAGGATGAACTGGAGGTAGTCGTCGGTGGACCCCTCGATCGCCCCGCCGAAGAGATAGGTGAACATCAGCAGGAACATCACCGGCGTGATCGTCACGTCGAGGAGCTGTTCGGGGACGTGCTTGACCTTGAGCATGCCTCGCCAGCCGAAGGCGAGCGCAGCGGAAAACGCGCTCGGACGAGGCGGCCGGGGGGTCGAGGAGAGGGCTCGGCGGAGCATCTCTTCCTGGGCGGGCTCGCGCCCTGAGCCGACGGTCGGGTTGGCGCTCATGCCGCTCGCTCCTCCTCGATGGTTTCCTCCTCGGCGGGGTGGCCGGTCAGCGCCAGGAACACCTCGTCGAGGCTCGGCTGGCCGAGCGAGAAGTCGGCGACGCTGACTCCCGAGCGGGAGAGCTGGGCGACGGCCTGGGCGGCGCGGTCGGCGTCGGCGCAGGAGACGGAGAGGGCCGCGGGATCGGGCTCGAGGTGAACGGTGTCGAGCTCGCGGGAGAGGACCCGCTCCGCCTCCGGGCGCTGCTCGGGATCGAGCAGCCGCACATGGAGCGAGCCGGAGCCGACCGACGCCTTCAGCTGCCCCGGCGTCCCTTCGGCGATCACCCTGCCGTGGTCGATGACGGCGATCCCGTCGGCGAGCTGGTCCGCCTCGTCGAGGTACTGCGTGCACAGCAGGATCGTTGTGCCCCCGCCGACCAGCGCCCTGATGATGTCCCAGACCTGGTTGCGCGAGCGCGGGTCGAGCCCGGTCGTGGGCTCGTCGAGGAACATCAGCTCCGGCGTGACGACGATGCTGGCGGCGATGTCGAGCCTGCGCCGCATCCCCCCGGAGTAGTTCTTGACCAGCCGCCCGGCCGCCTCGGCGATGCCGAAGCCCTCGAGCAGCTCGTCCGCGCGGCGCTTGGCGTTCGCCGGCTTCAGGCCCATCAGCCGGGCGATCAGGATCAGGTTCTCGCGGCCCGTCAGGTCCTCGTCGACCGAGGCGAGCTGGCCGGTGAGGCTCACCAGGCCGCGGACCGCGTCGGCCTCGGCGACGATGTCGTGCCCGAGCACGCGGGCCGAGCCGGAGTCGGGGCGGAGGAGGGTGGCGAGCATGCGGATGGTCGTCGTCTTGCCGGCGCCGTTGGGGCCGAGCACTCCGTAAACCGAACCGCGGCGCACCGCAAGATCCACCCCGTCGACGGCGCGTGTCCCGCCGAACGACTTGACGAGGCCGGAGGCCTCGATGGCAAGCGTGGAGTGTGGGCTCAACGGGGGCTCCTCGTTCCTGGTGATGGTCCGGTCTGCGCTGTGCACTCGAAGCTAAGACCCGGGAGGGGAGCGAAACTCATCGGTCCCCTCTACGAGGCTAGCCAGTGGGGTGTTGGGGCGACCTCGGCTAACGGCGCGGCCTGGCCTGCCCCGCGGCCTCGACCATCGCCGCCATCACCGCGACCGCCTCGTCATTGGTGAGGCCCTGGTTGCGGGTGAGCGACTGCCAGGTCGGGAAGACGAGCACGTGCCCGAGCGCGGCCCGCACACGCCGGCGCGCGGCGCCCCGCTCGCGGCGGCCGCGGAGGAGGATCTCGGAGACCGCATTCAGGTATCCCAGGAACGCTGCGACCGGCTCGGCCATCGCATCGACCAGCGGAGCGTCGCGGCCGGTCCGCTCGAGCATCTGCTCGGTGTCGGCGTACAAGGCGTACAGATCAGTGAGTGCGCGTCGCAGCCGCGCCGCCGGGTCCGTCATCGCTACCCACTGCCCCGGGTCGGGCGGCGGATGGCTGGCCCAGTAGTGCGCGCTGCAGGCCTTGAACAGCGACGCCTCGTCGGGGAAGTGCCGGTAGACCGTGGCCCGCTGCACCCCGGCCTCGGCGGCGATCCCGCTCACCGTCGTTCGCGCCGGCCCCACCGTGCCGTGAAGCCGGACCGCGGCCTCGGTGATCCGCTCGCGGGTGCGCTGCTCGAGCTCGGCGCGGCGGCGCTTGCGGTAGGCGCGGGAGCCGGCTGTTGACGTTTCGCTAGACATACCTGTGCAATGAATATTGACAGATCGAGCGGACATATGCTAGGTTCGTCGCACATTGGTGTTCAATTAAATAGGAGGAGCGAGATGGACGCAGCATCGGCAACCGACGGGACGAGGTTCGACGGCAGCGGCGGGCCGCGGTTGATCGGACCCGACGACGGCAAGTCGGTTGACCTGGGATCGGTCGGGGTCCGCTTCATGGTCTGGACCGCAGAGACCGGCGGCGGCTTTTCGCTCGTCGAGCACCCGATCCCGCCCCGCATGCTCGTCGCGCCCGTTCACCGCCACTCGAGGGAGGACGAGTACAGCTTCGTCCTCGAGGGGCGCATGGGCGCCCTGCTCGGCGACGACGTCGTCTACGCCGAGGAGGGGGATCTCGTGTTCAAGCCCCGCGACCAGTGGCACACCTTCTGGAACCCCGAGGAGAAGCCCTGCCGGATCCTCGAGATCATCTCTCCGGGCGGGTTCGAGGGATTCTTCGACGAGTTCGGGACGCTGATGGAGAGCGCGGGGCGGATTTCGACCCAGCGCAGCTCGGCGAGATCGGCGGCCGCTACGGCCTCGAGTTCGATCCGGAGAGCGTGCCGCGGCTCTGCGCCGAGCACGGCCTCGACCACCCGATGCTCCACATGGGGGGCTGAGCAACCCCGCTCAGGCTTGCCTGGCGCTCGGCGACCCGGCGCGGCTGCTCGGCGGCGGCATAGACTCTGCCTCGGCTCGTGACCAGCGATGAGGGCCGGCAGACGAAGGGGAATCGCGGGCGCATGGCCGCTACCGCTGCGGCTGAAGGACTAGGCGCCGGCCGGAGCGAACGCCGCCGAAAGCAGCTCCCTGGCCGCCGGCAGGTGGGCCGGATCGATCTGGTGGGCGCCGTCGGACTCGTGGTAGGAGACCTCGAGGCCCCCGGATTCGAGCAGCTCTCGCGCCCGCCGCGCGAACTCCACGTCCATGATCGGGTCGTTGCGCCCGTGGGCGATGAAGACCGGAAGCCCCGCCCGCGAGGCGAGCTCGGGCTCCCATCCCTCGACCACGGGTATGAAACCCGAG
The DNA here is from genome assembly GCA_963720015.1 of uncultured Actinomycetes bacterium. Classification (GTDB taxonomy): domain Bacteria; phylum Actinomycetota; class Thermoleophilia; order Solirubrobacterales; family 70-9; genus DATFPK01. The sequence continues at coordinate 763,044 of CAVREA010000001.1, forward strand.
AAGGCCAGGATCCCCGCGGGCCGGGATCGCTGTCCGGAAAGCCCGAGCGCGTAGCTCATCACCGAGCCCATCGAGAACCCCCCGAGGACCGTCCGCTCGGGGCCGATCCCCGTCCTCTCCCAGAGCCCGTCGTGGAAGTCCCCCAGGGCGCCGAAGCTGGCGTGGAAGGTCTCCGGGTCCGGATAGCCGACCCGCGGGACCACGTACCAGTGGTAGCCGGGCCAGCCGGGGAGGGTGAGCGGACCGCGCGGCGAGGCCACGTGAAGCCGCCGCTCGGGATCGAGCGCGTCGGCGAGCCCGAGCAGGTCCGCCTCGTCGGTGCCGCGCCCGTGGTGCAGGACCAAGAGGCCCTCGGGGTCGCCGTCGGCGGGGCGTTCTCGGTGCACGAGCGGCTGGTCCACGACGGGCACGCTACCGGGGGCTAGGATCCGGGCGATGGGCGAGCGGACCTGGGACGTCTACCTCTCCGGCGAGATCCACTCCGACTGGCGCGAGCAGATCGCCGCGGGGATCGAGGCCGCCGGGCTTCCGGTGAGGCTCAGCGCCCCGGTCACCGACCACGGCGCATCCGACGACGCCGGCACCGGAACGCTCGGGGAGGAGGGCGAGCCGTTCTGGCGCGACCACATGGGCGCGGGCGTCAACGCGATCCGCACCCAGACCCTGATCCGCGCCGCCGACGTCGTCGTCGTCCGCTTCGGCGACAAGTACCGGCAGTGGAACGCGGCCTTCGACGCCGGCTACGCGGCGGCCCTCGGCAAGCCCCTGGTGACCCTCCACGACACCGAGTTCGACCACGCCCTCAAGGAGGTCGACCGCGCCGCCCTCGCCACTGCCCGCGACGCCGGCCAGGTCGTCGACGTCCTCCGCTACGTGATCGAGGGCAGGCTCCCCGGCTGACCGGCCCGTCCTCCGGCGTGTGCGAACATCTGTTCGTATGCGCTGGGACGAGCAGAGGGTCGAGAACGAGGAAGGGAGGCTGCCCGGCGTCGGGCCCGGCACCGTGGTCCGCACCTTCGACGCGCCCGAGGCGATGGGCATCAACTTCCACGAGGTGCGCGCCAAGTCCGTCCTCAACCACGTGCCCGGAGGGCGCTATCGGCTTCAGCTGGAGCATCAATCCCTTCAGAGGATGCACCCATGCCTGTGTTTTCTGTTTTGCCCGCCGGACGCACACCTATCTGGACTTCGACGCCGGCCGCGACTTCGAGCGGGAGATCGTCGTCAAGGTCAACACGCCGGAGGTGCTGCGGGCGCAGCTGGCGCGGCCGTCGTGGAAGCGGGAGCTGGTCGCGCTCGGGACGAACACCGACCCCTACCAGTGGGCGGAGAGCCGCTACCGGTTCATGCCCGAGATCATCGCTGCGCTCGAGGCCGCGAGGACCCCGGTCTCGGTGCTGACCAAGTCGCCGCTCGTGCTCCGGGACATCGACCTCTACGCGGAGATGGCGAAGCGGCTCGACGTCAGCGTGAACCTCTCCATTCCCACGCTCGACGAGAGGGCATGGCGTGCGACCGAGCCCCACACCCCGAGCCCCCGCGCCCGGCTCGAGGCGGTCGCCAGGCTGAAAGAGCGCGGGATCGGCTCGGGGGTGCTGATCGCGCCCCTGATGCCGGGCATCAACGACTCCCCCGAGCAGGTGGAGCCTCTGGTGCGGATGGCGCGCGAGGCAGGCGCCGACTTCCTGGGCGGGGTCGCGCTCCACCTCCGCGACGAGGTCCGGGACGTGTTCTTCGGCTGGCTCGCCGCGAAGCGGCCGGATCTTCTGCCCGAGTACGAGCGCCTCTATGCCGGCGGTCGCGCCTACATGACCACCGCCGACCGCAGCGAGGCGACCCGGGCGGTGCGCGGCTGGGGCCGGGGTCGCGCCAGGCGGGCACGCCGCGACGGCGCCTCCCCCCGGCGTCCCGCCGGCCCGCGGGCGTCAGACGGAGCGGGTCCGGCAAAGGAGCAGCGCAGCCTCTTCTGAGCGGTTAGGGTCATGCAATGAGCGCAGAGGCGAATCGCGAGCTGATCGCGGGCTTCTACGAGGCCTTCGATCGCTGTGACGGTGAGACGATGGCAGCCGCGTACACCGCCGCCGCGCGGTTCTCGGACCCGGCCTTCGGCGAGCTCCGCGGCGAGGAGATCGGCAGCATGTGGAAGATGCTCACGGGCCGCGCCTCCGACCTCTCCGTCGAGCTTCGCAGCCACGATGCCGACGAGACCACGGGCAGAGCGAACTGGGTGGCCACCTACACGTTCTCGACCGGGCGGCACGTCGTCAACGACATCAACGCGACCTTCAGGTTCGAGGACGGGCTGATCGCCGAGCACGACGACGCGTTCGACTTCGGCAGATGGGCCAGGCAGGCGCTCGGGCCGATGGGCATCCTCGTCGCCCACCTGCCGCCGCTGCGCTCGCAGGCGCGCAAGAAGGCGCGAGCGCAGCTCGACGATTACATGGCCGAGCAGCCCTCGGCCTAGCCTCCCTCGTCGAGGTCCGTGAACAGGCACTCGCGGGGCGACTTGTCGTCGCGGAAGCGGAGAAAGCGGGTGCCGTGGCGGATCCGCCCGGCACTGGCGTGGTCGTAGCCGACCTCGATCACCAGCTCCGGCCGCAGCTCGACCCATTCGAGCTCGCGCCCCGCGGTCCAGCGACTCGCCTCCCCGGAGCCGAATGCGCCCGTCTCGAGCGGCCGCAGCATCTTCCGCAGGTCCCGCTTCGCCTGCGCCGAGAAGCCCGAGATGTGGCCGACCGGGCGGAGCTCGCCGCCGTCGTAGAGGCCGAGGATCAGGGAGCCGACGGTGCCCTCGTCCTTGCCCGGCCGGAGGCCCATCACCACGCAGTCGATCGTCCGTTCCCGCTTCACCTTGGCCATGCCCTTGCGCTGGCCCGGGCAGTAGGGGGCGTCGAGCTGCTTTGCGATCACCCCCTCGATCGTGCGCAGCCACAGCTTCGCCTGTTCGGCGTCGGCGGTGAGGGGGGTGAGCTCGAGGCCGCCCGCCCGCCCGGCGAGTGCCGCGAGCCGCTCGCGGCGGGTCCCGAACGGGACGTCCAGAAGCTCTTCGTCCTCCTCCGCGAGCAGGTCGAAGGTGACGAAGGAGACCGGGGTCTCCTCGGCGAGCAGGTTGATGCGGCTCTCGGCGGGGTGGATCCGCTGCTGGAGCGCGTCGAAGACCGGCTCCCCCTCGGCGTCCGGATCACGAGCTCGCCGTCGAGGACGTAGCGGCCGGCGGGCAGGGTGAGCTCGGGGAAATAACGGGAGAGCGGCTTCCCCGCCCGCGACTGGATGTAGGAGTCGCTCCCGTCGACATAGATGATCGCCCGGAACCCGTCGAGCTTCGGGTCGTACGCCCACTCGTCGCCCTCCGGGAGGACCTTGCGCGTGAGGGCGAGCTGGGGCTTGATCGGCGGTTTCAGCGGCAGGCTCACGCCTCCACCTTGACCCAATCGGAGGATCGCCTGCCGGGGCGGTAGGGGCTGCCAAGCCGCTTCGCAACCAGCCCCGGCAGGCCGCGCTCCGCGGCGGCGGCGAGCAGCGGCTCGCCCTCGCCCCGGTGCCATGAGGGCGTCTGCCAAGCGGGGCCCTCGAGCCCGAGGTCATCGAGCCGCCCGCGACGCTCCTCGTAGGGGAGGCCGAGGGTCGGTCGCCCGTCGCAGAAGAGGACATCGAAGAGCATCAGGGTGGCGGGCCGGTCCCGCGCCAGCCTGCGGGCGACGGAATCCGAGGTCGCCCGCTTGCGATCGCGCAGTCCCTTCGGCATCGGGGGCGCCGTCGTCCCCGAGGACGACGACCTCGCCGTCGAGCACCGCCTCGGTCGAGCCGAGCTGACGCGCGATCCGGCGGATCTCGGGAAACAGCGCGACCGTCTCGGGGTCGAGTCCGCGGCTGCGAGAGCGGAGGATGTGGCCCGGCTCGCACCAGAGCAGCGTCCGCAGCCCACCCCAGGCGATCTCGAGTCCCCAGTCCGCGGCGGACGGCAGCTCGCCCCGAACCGGGAGCATCGGCTTGAGCTCGGGCGGGAGCGGCTCGCGATCAGGGTCGAGCGGCGGGTCCATGCGGTGGATCATCCAGTTCTTGCCGCCGGTCCTGAAGAGCACGTAGCGGCCGCGCATGCGCGTTCCGTCGAAGTTGGCGATCACCTCGTCGTCGCGGAGCTTCTCGGCCCTGTAGACGCCGCGGTCCCAGATCGACATCTGCCCGCCCCCGTACTCGCCGGCCGGGATCTCCCCCTCGAACTCGAGGTACTCGAGGGGGTGGTCCTCGGTCCGGACCGCGAGCCGGTTGGCGCTGCGGTCGGGGAGCTGGGGCACGCCGCGGGGCAGGGCCCACGAGATCGCAACCCCCTCGTGCTCGAGGCGCAGGTCCCAGTGGAGGTTGGTGGCGTCGTGCTGCTGGACAACGAAGCGGCCCTCGCCCGCGGCCGCGTCACCGCCCTCGCCGCCGCTGGGCTCCGGCGTACGCTCAAAGGAGCGCTTTCCGCGGTACTCGCGTAGCTTCTCCGAGCTCTTGCGGGCCATCGGCCCCCAGGCTAGTCGAGGTCCACGTGCCGCAAACGAACCGTGCCATTCTCGACCACGGCGACGCCGATCGTGTGACCGGGAGCCCGCCGCCGTTGGGTGGGCGAGCCCGGGTTGAAGATCTGGAAAGCGCCGCCCGCAGCGGAGTCCTGCTCGTGCAGCGGCATGTGCGAGTGGCCGAAGACGACGACGTCGGCCTCGGGGAACTCCCGGCGCAGCCGCTCGAGCCGACCCTGGGCGGCGCCGGCGTCGTGGACGATCGCGAAGCGGACCCCGGCGATGGTCACCTCGGCCCTCTCCGGAAGTGCCGTGCGGACCGCGGCCGAGTCGACGTTGCCGTGGACGGCGTGCAGCGGCGGACCCAGCCCCCGCACGGACTCGAGCGCCGACCCGTCGGAGAAGTCGCCCGCGTGAATGACGGCGTCGCACCCGGAGGCGATCTCGGCGCAGCGGGCGGGCAGTGCCCTCTCACCGCTGAGGTGGGTGTCGGCGACGATCGCGACGCGGACCGGCCCGCTCAGGCCGGTGCTTCGGCGCGGTCCGGGAGCGTGTCGCCGGCGCTGACCGGGCTCTCCGGGACGATCTCGGGCGGCCTCGAGCTGCTCTGCGGTGACGTTTTGCGGGTGGTGGCAGGCGGCGCTGCGCCCGTCGCCGTAGTCGGCGAGCGGGGGCTCGACGGAGGCGCAGATGTCGGTTGCCCAGGGGCAGCGGGTGTGGAAGCGGCAGGCGGGCGGCGGGTCGATCGGGCTGGGGACGTCCCCCTCGAGGACGAGCGGCTCGCGGGCGGCGTTCTCCTTCGGATCGGGGATCGGCACCGCCGAGAGCAGGGCCACGGTGTAGGGGTGGACCGGCGCCGTGTAGAGCTGCTCGGCGGGCGCCGACTCGACGATCTTGCCCAGGTACATGACGGCGATCCGGTCGGAGACGTGGCGGACGACGCCGAGGTCGTGGGCGACGAAGATGTAGGTGAGGCCCGAACTCCTCCTGCAGGTCCTCGAGCAGGTTGATGATCTGGGCCTGGATCGAGACGTCGAGCGCGGAGACCGGCTCGTCGGCGACGATCAGCTTCGGCTTGAGGCCGATCGCTCGCGCGATTCCGATCCGCTGGCGCTGGCCGCCGGAGAACTCGTGCGGGAAGCGGTTGCTAGTGCTCGGTCGAGAGGCCGACGCGCTCGAGCAGCTCGTCGACGCTGCTTGCGCAGGTCCGCTGCCCTCGGCGAAGCCGTGCAGGCGCATCGGGTCGCCAACGATCTGACCGACCCGGCGCCGCGGGTTGAGCGAGGCGTAGGGGTCCTGGAAGATCATCTGCATCTCGCGGCGAAGGGGGCGCATCTCCCTGGGGGACAACCCGGCGATCTCCCTGCCCTCGAACCTGATCGACCCCGACGTCGGCTCCAGCAGGCGCATGATCGTCCGGCAGAGCGTCGACTTGCCACATCCGGACTCGCCGACGAGGCCGAGGGTCTCGCCCGGCTCGACGGTGAGGCTGACGTCGTCGACGGCCCGCACCCGGGCAACCTCACGGTCGAAGAGGACGCCCGCCTTGATCGGGAAGTGCTTGACGACGTTGCGGACCTCGAGCAGCGGGCTCATCTGTCCTGTCCTCCAGTCTCGGTGACGGCCGGGGCCGGCTCGGAGCCGACCTGGTCGCGCAGCGCGATGCGTCCATCGATCATCCGCATCTCGCGCTTGCGGTCCCCGTCGAGCCAGCAGCGGTCGAGATGGCCGGCGCACGCCGGCCCGCTCGTCGAGAGGGGGCACCTCCGCGCACTTCTCGAAGGCGTGGGGGCAGCGGGGACGGAAGTGGCACCCCTGCGGGGGCTTGAGCAGCGACGGAGGAACCCCGGCGATCTGCGACAGCCGCTCGGGCCGTGGGCGGTCGAGCCTGGCGAGGGAGCCGAGCAGGCCCCACGTGTAGGGGTGCTGGGGGTCGTAGAAGATGTCGTCGAGCGAGCCCTGCTCGACGATCCTGCCCGCATACATCACGCTGACGCGGTCGGCGATCTCGGCGACGACGCCGAGGTCGTGGGTGATGATGATCACCGCCATCCCGAGCTGAGCCTGCAGCTGCTCGAGCAGACGGAGGATCTGCGCCTGGGTGGTGACGTCGAGAGCGGTGGTCGGCTCGTCGGCGATCAGCAGCTTCGGCTCGTTTGCCAGCGCCATCGCGATCATCGCCCGCTGCCGCATCCCGCCGGAGAACTCGTGCGGGTAGTCGTCGCACACGGCGCGGCCGGCTCGGGCACTCCCGACCATCGCCAGCAGCTCGATCGGCCCGCTCCTGCGCCTCGCGCGAAGGGGCGTCTCCGTGCGCCTGGATCGCCTCGACGATCTGGTCCCCGATCCGGTGGAAGGGATGGAGCGACGAGAGCGGGTCCTGGAAGATCATCGCGATGTCGTCGCCGCGCACCCGCCGCATCTCCTCGTCGCTGACCGAGAGCAGGTCGATCCCCTCGAAGCTCGCAGTGCCCGAGATCTCTGTGTTCTCGGCCTGGGTGAGGCCGAGGATGGTCAGCGCGGTGACGCTCTTGCCGCAGCCCGATTCGCCGACGATGCCGAGCGTCTCCCCGGGCTCGATCGAGAACGAGACGCCGTCGACGGCCTGGACGACGCCGTCCTCGCTCGTGGAAGCCGACCCGCAGGTCAGAGACGTCGAGCAGGTGAGCCATCAGTAGCGGACCCTCGGGTCGAGGTAGGCATAGAGGATGTCCACGAGCAGGTTGAGGGTGACGATGAAGAACGCTCCGAAGAGGACGACGCCCTGGATCACGGGCAGGTCGTCGCGGTCGATCGCGGTGAAGAGGAGCTTCCCGACGCCGGGGATGTTGAACACGGTCTCCGTGAGGATCGCGTTGCCGGCGAGCAGGGTGCCGATGTCGAGGGCCAGCAGGGTGACGACAGGCGTGATCGCGCTGCGCATCCCGTGGTGCATCACCACCCGGCGCTCGTGCAGACCCTTCGCCCGCGCCGTCCGGATGTAGTCCTCCGACATCGAGTCGATCAGGCTGGAACGCACGTAGCGGGCGTAGATCGCCGCTGTCGCCGCGGCGAGCACAAACCAGGGCATGATCAGCGACTTCGCCCACTCCGCCGGGTTCTCCGAGAACGGGACGTAGGACCCCTGCCCGGGGAGGAAGGGGATGAATGTTCCGATGTCGTCTGCGAAGAGGTAGAGGACGACGAGGCCGAGCCAGAAGACCGGCGCCGAGATCAGCACCAGCGAGGTGATCATCATCACCCGGTCGAGGAAAGAGCCCTTGCGCACGGCGGAGACGATCCCGGTCGGGATCCCCATCAGCAGCCAGAGGATGGTTGCGCCGATGACGAGCGAGAAGGTCGCGGGGAGACGGTCGAAGATCAGCTCGCGGACGTCGGTGTTGCTCTGGTAGCTGAAGCCGAAGTCGAAGTGGAGGACAAGGTCCTTGACGTAGAGCCAGTACTGGGTGTAGATCGGCTCGTCGAGGCCGAGGGTCTCGCGGATGAGCGCGATCTGGCGCTCGTCGGCGAGGCGCCCGGCGCGGGCCACGGCCGGGTCGCCGGAGGGGAAGACGTAGAAGATGATGAAGATGACCGCGCTGACGATGAACAGCAGCGCGACGCTCCAGAGGATTCGGCGGACTACGTAGCGGCGCATGCCTGAAGGAGCGGGGGTGGGGGATGGTCGGTCACGTCGGGTGGAGGGCGGCCCCGCCGCCCTTTCGAGGGCGGCGGGGCCTTGCTCCGGTCAGCCGTTCAGCGTTACGGGTTCTTCAGCGAGGTGAACGAGAGGTCCCACGTCCCGTTGAACAGGTTCATCACGCCGTTGACGTTCGCCGAGCGAACGTTGGGCTGGTCATCCCAGATGTAGGGGATGGCCGGCGCCACACTCGTGATCATCTTGTCGACGTCGCCCCAGGCCTGGGCCCGCTCCTCCGGATCCGTGACCAGCCGGGCCGCGTCTATGGCCTTGTTGATCTTCGGATCGTCGAGCTGGGGCCAGTTGGAGTTGTTCACCGGGACGATGCTCGACCCGTTGAACGGTACGTCGAGGATGGACTGTCCGTCGTTGAAGTCCTTGATCCATCCCACGTTCGGGCAGACCGCTACCTCTGCCTTGGGGACGTTGCAGAACTTCATGTACATCGTGTCCGAGGACACCTGGCGGAAATTCACGTTGAACCCGAGCGAGTCGAACAGGTCGCGGACGTACTCGCCGACCCGCTTGTCGACGCCGGCGTTCTCGGCGACCATCAGGATCTCCTCGTCGCCCTCGTACTTGCCGCTCGCATAGCCGGCCTTCTTCATGTACTCGGCGGCGAGCTGCATGTCGCCGTTCGGGTTCGCGAGGAAGTCGAACCCTGGGCCCTCCAGGCCGCCAGCCTCCTCGAAGCCGGGGATCAGCGGCGGGATGAAGTGGTTGGCGATCGGACCGACCAGCTCGCCGCCGCGCGTCGAGGCGCATCTGGCGTCCGGTCGGCGGCCGCCAGCACGGCCTTGCGTACGTTGACGTCGTCGAACGGCGGGAGCGTCGTGTTCAGCGCCACGTAGCGATTGCCGCCGCTGGGCGTGATCGACAGCTGGTCCGGATACTGCGTGGCGGCCAGCTTCAGCCCCTCGGGCTCGGGCAGGATGTCGCCGTTGACCTGAGAGTCGCCGGTCAGGATCCGCCGCGTGGCGGAGTTGACGTCGGTGAAGCCCTCCTTGAACTCGATCCGGTCGAGATACGCCGGCCGGTAGTCGGTCGTCGGCGTCCCAGTTCGGGTTGCGGACAAGGATGATCTCCTTGCCGGGGCTGTAGCCGGTGACGTTGCCCTCGATCGTCGTTCTCGATCATGTACGGGCCGGTGCCGACCAGGTGCTCGCTGTAGGTGGAGGGGCTCTCGGCGTCGAACTCCTTCGCGTACTCCTCCGGCACCGGGGCGCCGATCGGCAGCGAAAGCGCCTGGAAAGCGGCGCCGGCGGTTGTCTTCGTGAAATTGAGCACCAGCGTCTGGTCGTCGGGGGTCGTGATGCCGCTGATGTCGGGCGCCGTGGTCGGGTCCTTCTCGACCGCCTTCTGCGCCGCCGCATAGCCGTCGAGGGCGCCGAAGTAGGGCTCCAGATAACCCGTGGCTACGCCCGGCAGCAGGCCACGCTCGATCGCGTACTTGAAGTCGGCCGCCTTGATCTCGCGGTCGACCGGCGGGCTGAACTTGATGCCCGGCTTGATCTTGAAGGTGAGCGACTTGCCGTCCTCTGAGACCGTGGCCCTCGGCCAGGTCCGGCTGCGGGTCCTTGGTCGCATCCGGCGGCCAGCCGACCAGCGTCCGCTGCGTCGCGAAGTCGAGCATGTAGGTGAACTGGTAGTAGGCCGGCGCCCGGGTCGATGTAATCGACGTCGCCCGAGGCCGACCACCTCGAGGGTGCCGCCCTTCTTGGCGTCGTCCGGCGGCGCGGTCTCGGCCGCGAAGTCCTTGCCCGAGGTCCCGCCCCCGCCGCCGTCCCTCGTCGTCGTCGCCGCAGGCCGCGAGGCCGAGGGCGAAGACGAAAAGGATTGCCGGGAGCAGGACCCAATTCAGCGTCTTGCGCATGATTGGTCCTTTCTGGTTATTGACAGGTGCACAGCGGGAAGCATCTGGCGGCGCGCTCTCACTGGTTGCGGCTCGCCTTCGGGTTGAGGGCGTCCTGTAGCGCGTCGCCGACTATGTTGAAGGCGATCACGGTGAGCACGAGCGCCACGCCGGGGAAGAGCATGTACCACCAGGCGTCGTGGAAGATCTAGGTCGCGTCGGAGATCATCTGTCCCCAGCTCGCGGTCGGGTCCGAGATTCCGACGCCGAGGAAGGAGAGCGCCGCCTCGTAGAGGATCACCTGCGGGATCAGGACGGAGGCGTAGACGATGATCGGGGCGACCAGGTTAGGGAGGATCTCGCGGAAGAGGATCACGCTGTCCGAGGCGCCCGCCGCGCGGGCCGCCTCGACGAACTCGCGCTCGCGGAGCGAGAGGGTCTCGCCGCGGACGATGCGGGCGATGTAGGTCCAGCTGGTGAAGGCGATTACGAAGATGACGACGCCGAGCCCCGGCTTCAGCAGGCCACCGAGGCAGCCGTCACCGACCGAGCAGGAGGCGGCGATGCCCGTTGCCAGCAGCAGGTAGGGCATCGCCAGCAGCACGTCGACGCTGCGCGAGACGAGGGTGTCCACCCAGCCGCCGCGGAACCCGGCCAGGACGCCGCTGACGACGCCGAGCAGGGTGGCCAGGCCGGTGGCGAGGAAGGCGACGATCAGGGAGATGCGGGCCCCGTAGATGACGCGGCTGGCGACGTCGCGGCCGGCGTCGTCGACGCCTAAGGGATGGCCGGGGCTCGGTCCCGTGGCTGTGCCGAACACATCGCGGGCGCTGGGGTCGCGCGTGTTCGGGTCCGGGAGCCCGAGGGCGTCGACGACGAGCGGGGCGAAGATCGCCATCAGGATCAGCCCGATCAGGAAGGCGACCGCCCCCATCGCCAGCCGGTCGCCGCGGAGGCGCCGCCAGAAGAGCTCCGACGGCGTTCGCGCCTCGATTTCGCTTCCCACTGCCAGCGAGCCGCCGTACGGCGTTGCAGCCTCAGTCGCCTCGGTCATTCCCTGGTTCCGGGCGAGACGCCGTGTGCATCCTCAAAGCGTCCTCTCTCTGTCTCTTTCCTGCCGACGGGACCGTCCATCCGTCCCTGGATGGGCAAATCCCCGGGGGCGTAGCTCCACTAATCCCTCATTGCCGGAGTCAAGCATTGCTAAACGAATCGTGTCGGGTCTCCTCGCCCACTGGCGCCCGACGAGGGGCACCGAGACGGCCACGACCGCAAGCACCCCGGCGCCGGCGACGGCGAACGCCGCGCGCGGGTCGTAGGCGGCGGCGACCACACCCCCGACGAGGTAGCCGATTCCCGGCATCGCCGCCCCGGCCGACTCGACCACGCTGATCACCCGAGCCTGCATGCGTTCACGTGTGAGCTCCTGGACGGCGCTGATCAGGGCCACCCACTGCACCCCGTTGCCCGCCCCGCCCGCCGCGGCGGCGGCGCAGGCGAGGAGCAGGGTCGGCGCCGCCGCCATGCCGACATACGCGGCACCGATCGTGACGGTGCTGACGAGGAGCAGGTACCCGAGCGGCGCCCTCCGCAGCACGGCGAAGGCGATGCCGCCGATCACCATTCCGGCGCCCCAGCTCGCCAGCAGTGCGCCGTAGCCGGAGTCTCCGGCATCGAGGGTCTCCTTCGCGTAGATCACCTCGACCGGTATGACCGCGGCGAAGAAGAGGAACGCTGCCGACTGCGCCAGGATCAGCCGGCGCAGCAGGGGACGGTCCGAGATGTAGGAGATCCCCGCGGCGAGCCTGTCGCGAAAGCGCCCGGGCTCCGGCTCGGCCTTCGGCAGCGGGCCGGCGGTGAGCAGGATCAGGGCGACCAGGTAGAAGGAGGCCGCGTCGAGCAGGAGCGCCGTCTGCACTCCGAACCCCGCGACCAGGAGGCCGCCGATCGCCGGCCCGACGGCGGCCCCCCCGGTGAAGGCGACGTTGAGGATCGCGTTTCCGGCGCGAAGCTCCCCCGAGGGCTCCAGCATCGATGCCGCGACCGCGCGGGTCAGCGAGCGGGCCGTGAGCGCGAGCACGCCGTCGAGGGCGGCGAGCATGACGACCACCGGCAATGAGAAGTGCGCCGCCGAGACCGCCAGCGCGCCGAACACGGCGGTCTCGCCGCAGTAGATGATCGGCAGCGTCAGCCGGGCGGCGCCGCGCTCGGCCCGCACGACCAGCAGCGGAGTCAGCATCGCCGGCAGGAAGCCGGTGCCGAGGAACAGCGCCGCGCTGGCGAGGGCGCTTCCCGTCTGGTCGAAGACGAGCACCGAGAGGGCGACGATCCCCAGCCAGTCGCCGAGCTCGTTGACCGCGTAGCTGAGCGCGAGGCGGCGGAAGCCGTGCCGGCGCAGCGGGGCGCGGAGGCCCGGCTCAGCCATGCATGGGGTCCTTTGCGCGACGGTGGGGAAGCATCTTCATAGGTTCCCGCTCGGGTTTACCGCCTTTTCGTGCCTGGCCCTCATACCCTGCTGCACAACTTTTCCTGCATATGCACAAGTTCCCCGCAGGATCTGGTACAAATCCTGTGCAGCTGTTCACCAGTTCGAGTTTGAGCACGCAATAGGGGAATGAGAAAGGCAACGACCGCCATGGGCTACCGCCGCTAAGACTTAGACGAAAGACTTTCCGGGCGAACGCTACTTGCAACGTTCGATCCGAAACGAGAGGCGTCCCACGTGGGACGCCTCTTGTGGTTTTCGAGCCGTTTGCGACGCCTGGCGGGCCGGTCTCCGGCCGGGCAGCGCACTAGGACAAGCGTCCGCAAGGCCGCATTCATGATTGCGCGGTTGCAGGTCCGCGGGTAGCTTCCGATAAGCCAAGTAGCGTTCGCATCGAACGGAACGGGCCAGGGCGAAGGGAACGGCCGCCGGGAGCGGAATTCCCTTAGCACCGCCAATGGGCCGTCATGCGGTCGACAGGCGAGCAGGCATGGCTGACCAGGGTCCGATAACCCCCCAGAGGCGTCCCGCGGCGCGGATCATCGCGCTGGAGCTGGCGTGCCTGCTGATCGTGGCCGCCGTCGCCGTCTGGCTCGCTCCGGAAGCCGATTGGGATCTGGGCCTGTTCGCGATCCTGCTGGGCTTCTCGATCTTCAGCGACCTGACGGCGATCCCCACCTCGTCGCACGTGAAGATCTCGGGCAGCTTCCTGGCGCTCGTCCTCGCCATGGTCTTCCTCGGCGGCACGCCGGCGGCGCTGATCGGGGTGCTGACGATACTCGCCGGCTGGCTGCGCTGGCGGGACGAGCCTCACGACCTACTCAACAACCTGCTCACATACGCGGCCTTCCCACTGGCGACCGGCATCGCCTTCGACGCCGTCGTCACCGGAGCCGCCATCACCGCGGACGACCCGGTCTTCTACGCGCTCGTCTTCGGCGTCTTCCTGCTCGCCCTCGCGATCAACTTCTCGGTGATCGGCGCCTACACCTGCTACCTCGAGGGCAGCAGCTTCAGCTCGAAGGTCCGCACCGCACTCGTGCCTCTTCTCCCCTCGGAGCTGGCCGCCGCCCTGATGGCCGTCGGCGTCGCCTTCATCTACCACGAGATCGGCCTGGCGGCGGTCGTTCTCTTCGGCGTCGTCCTGATCACCTTCCAGTACCTGCTCGGGGCCCTCGTGCTGTCCCAGCAGCGAGCCGAGGAGCTCGAGCAGCGCACCACCCAGCTCGCCAGCTTCCAGGTGGGCATGCTGAGCGCGCTCCTCCGGACCCTGGACCTGCGGGACGAGATGACGGCCCGCCACAGCGCCGCAGTTGCGCGCTACACCCGCGCGATCGCACAGCGGGCGGGGTATTCACGCCGCGACGAGGAGCTCGTCCACATCTCCGCGCTCCTTCACGACATCGGCAAGTTCATCCTCCCGGACCGCATCCTCAAGGCCAACGAGCCGCTCACCGAGGAGGACTGGATGCTGATCCGCCGCCACCCCCACCAGGGGGCGAAGGTGGTCGGCTCGGTCGACGGCTACGGCCCGGTGGCCGAGATCATCCTCGCCCATCACGAGCGCATCGACGGCAAGGGCTATCCGCGCGGGCTGACGGGGGACGACATCCCGGAGATCGCCCGCATGATCGCCGTCGCCGACACCTACGACGTGATGACGGCGCGAGATTCCTACCGGACGCCGGTCTCGTCCTTCGAGGCGATCCAGGAGCTGCGCCGGGTCGCCGGCACGCAGCTCGACCCCCGCTTCGTGGCGATGTTCATCGAGCTGCTCGAGGGCAAGGACCTCACCTTCCGCCACGGCGAGGACGCCGACTTCGAGCTCGAGCTCAAGCTCGAGTCGAGGATCGAGGTGGCCGCGATGCCCAACGGCGCCGCCCGCGACCATCACCTCGCCGGCGGTTCGGCCCGCTGACCGGTCCGCCCGGCGGGATCACGCGGTAGCCCATGAGTCGCGCGCCCCAGCCGCGCGAGGAGGCGAGCGCCCGCCGGAACGCGCGCCTGGCGGTAGGGCCCGGCGGCCCGGCGGCCGCGCCGAAGCGGTGCTCGCGGAGCCCCGCCAGGTAGGGGCCCGCCTCGCGGCCGGTGGTCCTCGCGAGCCGGCGCTCGAGCGCCAGCAACGTGCTTCCCGGAGCCGGCCGGATCCCGAGCCGGGGGAGTGCCGACGCGACCTCGGCGAGCTGGGCCTCGGCGCTGACGCCGGCCGCGAGCCGGCGCCGCCGCCGGAAGACGAGGGCGCCGTAACAGCCGCCGGCCGCGATCAGCGCCACCCCCAGGCCCAGGGCGATGGCTCCGACGGGGCTCGCCCCGCCGCTCTCCGGGCCCGTCCCGGCGGCCGGCGGGAGCGCGCCCTTCTTTGACGGCGACCCCTTCCCGCCCTCGTTCGGCGCGCCGCGGCCGGCTGCCTCGGTGCCCGCCGGCTGGGTGGGCGGGGGAGCCGACCCGGGAGTCGGGTCGAACACGACCCAGCCGATCCCGTCGAAGTAGACCTCGACCCAGGAGTGGGCGTCGAAATCCGTGACCCGGAACGAGGTGCCGTCGTCACTCGGCGACCCCGGCGCGAATCCGGAAACGACCCGCGAGGGGATCCCGACCATCCGCAGCAGCAGCGTCATCGCTCCAGAAAAATGCTGGCAATAGCCGCTGCGATCCGTTGCGAGGAAGGCGGCGAGTGGATATCGGTGGACCCCGGGCCGCTCGTCGTAGCGGAAGCCCCGCTGAAGGTAGGCGCCGATCGCGCGGACGGCGTCGTAGGGGGTTGCGGCGCCGGCGGTGAGCCGCTCCGCGAGGGCGTAGACGGCGCGGTAGGGCCCGCCGGAGATCACCCGACGAGTGAGCGGTCCGGGCCTCTCGCCGGACCCCCAGGGCGGGATCGAGAGGATGGCGATCGGCGAGCCGCCCGAACCTTCGTCCGTCCCCAGGGTTCCGGCTCCGGGGAGCGGCATTCCCAGCTGGGTGTAGGGCTGGACCTCGGGGCCATAGGCGGCGGGCGCCGCGCGCATCCGCGCGGGGCTTGGGTCCGGCACGTAGGAGAGGACGGAGTAGCTCCAGCCGCCGGGCAGCGGCGGCCCGCCGGCAGCCGTGGTCCCGTCGGCCCCGGGAAGGGGCCCGACGGAACCGTCTGGCCCCGGAATTCCCACCGCGACCCCGGTCGTCGCAATCAGCGTCCCCGGCGCCGGGACGAAGACGGTCCGCAGCGAGCGAATCGTGATCGTCGCCTTCTCGAACCACTGCCGGTTGCCCTCGGCGTCCCCGTTCCCCTGCCTGGAAAAGGCGGACTCCCAGGGCGCCGTGCCGCCGGCGGAGGTTCCGGGAGCCCCTCGCATCCAGCGACGACCGTCGAAGGTGTCGAGCACCTCGGTCTTCCAGTAGCGCGGATTTTCGCTCTCGACCTCCATCAGCACGGTGCCCTCGCGGGGCCAGTCGATCGGCCCGTAGGAGTGCGTCCAATCGAAGCTGACGGCATGGCCGCTCCCAAACAGGTCCCAGTCGCGGTAATCCCACCAGGGCCTGCCGGGATCGAGACGGGCTGCGGCCGGGACCGCGAGGACCGCGGCCAGGCCGACCACGGCGAGGGCGCCGGCTGCGCCCCGGAGGGTGCGAAGCCGCGAGCCCCACAGCCAGGCGGCCGTCAGGGCGAACAGGCCGAGGCCGAGGCCGAGCTCTCCCGGGCGGCTGTCCCAGCCCACCGCGATCCCGTAGAGGAGAACGAGGGAGATCAGGGCGAGGAGCTGCCGGCGATTCTCACCTCGGCGCGCCGGCCAGAAGGCGAGTACCGCGGCAAGCCAGGTGAGGAGGGGGGCCAGCAGCAGGATCGCGAGCTCCACCCACTCGGCGCCTCCGGCGTACGGGAGCTCGATTTCGTTGATCCGGGCGAGCGCCGGGTCGAGCTTCGCGCCGAGCTCGTCCCATTGGGCGGGGGGGAGGTATCGAAGGGGCAGTCCTGCCGCAGCCAGGCCGGCGGCAAGCGCGAGGACGGCGCCGGCCGCCGCCAGCGCCCAGCACGCGGCCCGGCCCGAGGTCGCCCGCGCGGGGGTCAGGCCGATGCGGCCGATCGCGACCAGGAGCGCCGCCAGCGTCACCGCGATCGCCGTGACGGCCGCGGCACGGCCGAGCGGCGGCTCTGCGAGCAGGGTGAACCAGAGCAGGTTGGCGAATCCGGCGAGCAGGGCGAAGACGCCGAGGCGGATCAGGACGGGTCTCATCGCCGGTCCCCGGCCGTCGCGGTCGCATCTCGCAGCCGCTTCGCCCGGCCCGGGTCGAGGCGCTGGCCGTAGCAGCCGGCCACGGTGAAGGAGACCTCGACGCCATGAAGCGGGCCGGGGGAGACGAGCCAGCGCTCGCGGGACGCGACCCGGCCGAGGTCGCGCGCAGCATCCGCGGCGGCGTTGGCGCTGACCCAGAAGACGGCGCCGCTGCGGGCGACCCGGGTCGCCGCAAGGGCGCTCTCGCCGGCCTCGACGAGTGCCAGCCGGGCATGCAGGTGAGGCCATGCGGACAGCGACTGGTCGACTTCGACCGGGCGCCCGCTGCCGGGCACCAGCAGCGCGCAGCCACCCGCCCTGGCAAGGTGGACGCAGAGCGAGGCGGCGGCGCGTACCGCGGCATCGAGGTCCTCCGAGCCGGTCGGCCGGGCGGCGTCGAGGATGACGAGGGGCATCGAAATCGCCCCCGCGACCAGCCGCCGCTCGACCATCTCCCCGGTCCGCGCCACGGCGGGCCAGTGGATCCGGGACGCCGGGCTGCCCTCGCGGTAGGGACGCAGTCCGTCGATCTCGAAATCGACCGCCGCGGCGTCGAGCAGAGAGCCGGCGCCGGCCGGGTCGTAGCCCGCCAGCGTGACGCCGCCACCCCCGCCGCGGGCCCGGCTCGCCACCACCGGCTCGACTCGTGGCAGGACGAGGACGTCGCCGGCGGGCGCGCCGGCGGAAGTCGCGACCCGCAGGGAGAGGGGGTCGCGGAAGGCGACGGTGACCGGCCCGACCGGACGTCGCCCCCTGGTCTCGACCGGAACCTCGGCGGCGACCGTGCGCCGTCCGAAGGCGAGCGGCAGCGAGGCCCCGAACAGGGGGCTGCGCAGCTCGCCGCCGGGCACCGGGAGCGGGCCGGTGCGAATCCGGACCCGGAGGGGGTAGGACTCACCCTCGACCAGTTGCCCCGGGCCTGGATCGACCTCGATCCGGGCCGCCCGCCGGACCGCCTCCACCCACGCGGGCAACAGCAGGCCGAGTGCGCTCAGCGCGATCCCGGGGACGAGCAGCGAGGGCGAGTCGAATCCGCCGGCGGTGACGATCAGCGCCACGCCGAGCGCCAGGATCGTCAGGGGGCCGGCCACGGCTAGCGCCTCAGAGCGCCGGGACCCGCTCCAGCGCCGTGGCGACGACGTCCTCGCGTTCGCCGAGGGAGACGCCGGGGGCGAGCAGCATGCGGTGGGAGAGCACGGCGGTGGCGAGCGCCTGGACGTCGTCAGGGAGGACATGGTCGCGGCCTTCGAGCGCGGCCAGCGCCTTCGCGGCGCGGAACAGCATCAGCCCGGCCCGCGGGCTGGCGCCGAGCTCGACCCGCTCGTCGGAGCGAGTTGCCTCGCAGATGGCGACGATGTAGCGGCGCAGGGCGTCGGAGCCGTGGAGGGCGGCGGTCGCGGCTTGGGCTGCCTGCACCATCGCGGTCTCGGTCACCGGCCCGAGGTCGAGGACGCGGTCGCGCTCGGCGTGCTCGGCGAGCATGTCGGCCTCGTCCTCCCGGCCCGGGTAGCCGAGCGACAGCCGGACCATGAAGCGGTCGAGCTGCGCCTCGGGAAGCGGATAGGTCCCCTCGTACTCGACCGGGTTCTGGGTCGCGAGGACGATGAACGGGCGCGCCAGCTCGTGGCGGTGGCCGTCGATGGTGACATGCCGCTCCTGCATGCACTCGAGCAGGCCGGACTGGGTCTTCGGCGAGGTGCGGTTGATCTCGTCGACGAGGACCACGTTGGCGAATACGGGGCCTGGATGAAAGAAGAAGCGCGCCTCGGACTGGTCGTAGACGTTGGTGCCGATCACGTCCGCAGGCAGCAGGTCCGCCGTGCATTGCACGCGCGCGTACTCGGCGCCGAGCGAGCGGGAGAGGGCGCGCGCCAGCGCCGTCTTCCCGACCCCGGGATAGTCCTCGATCAGCACGTGTCCCTCCGCCATCGCGGCGACGAGGACGTTGCGGAGGACCTCGTCGGAGACCTTGACCGCACGGCGGATGTTCTCGCGCAGGGCAGCGCCCAGCTCTGCGACCTCTCCAGGGTCGAGCTGAGGGACGGAGGCCACGGTCTCCAGATGGTACGCCGGGTCAGCCGGGCTGGGGCATCTGCGAGCGCATGAGCCGGTCCCACATGCGGTCGGTCATCAACCGCCGGCTCCCCATCGATATCCCGGCTGAGGGGGTGACTCCGTAGCGGGTCCGCGGCCGGCGGGCGGTGATCGCCTTCTCGATCTTGCGGGCGACGGTCTCGGGACCGCCTCCGAGCCGGGCCAGGCCGCCCTCGTAGGCGCCCGCCGTCGCCGCGGCGATCTGCCGGTTGAACTCGGCGTAGGGACCGCCGGACTCGTTGTCCGCCATCGAGCCGACCGCCGCTTCGGCAAAGGACGTCCTGATCAATCCAGGCTCGATCACCACCACCTCGATGCCGAAGCCGGCGACCTCGAAACGGAGCGCGTCCGAGAGCGCCTCGACGGCGTGCTTGGTGGCGTGGTAGATGCCGCCCCCGGGGAAGGTCAGCTTGCCGCCGATCGAGCTGATGTTGACGATCCGCCCGGCGCCCTCGCGGCGCATCCCCGGCAGGACGAGCTGGCACATCCTGATCAGGCCGAAGACGTTGGTCTCGAACTGGCGGCGGACGCTCTCCGGCGGCACGGTCTCGACCGCGCCGGACTGGCTGTAGCCGGCGTTGTTGACGAGGGCGCCCACCGCGCCCGCGGCCGCCTCGACCGCGGCCACGCAGGCCTGCATCGAGGCCTCGTCGGTGACATCGCAGGCGAGCGTCTCGCAGCCGGCCTCGCGAAGGTCCTCGATCGCCTCCGGGCGGCGCGCGCTGGCGAAGACCCGGTGGCCCCCTGCGGCCAGATGCCTGGCGGTCTCGTGGCCGATCCCCGACGAGCATCCCGTGATCAGCACCGCCCCGGTTGAGTCAGCCATCTCGCTCCTCCTCTCGGTTTGGGCAACTCTCGCACGTCGGCCTCGTCTCCCGCATGGGTAGGGTGACGCCGATGCGAGCAGTCACCTTCCAGGCTCCCGGAGAGGTCAGGGTGGAGGAGCGTCCCGACCCGGAGATCACCTCCCCCGACGAGGCCGTGATCCGCGTGGAGGCGACCGGCGTCTGCGGCTCCGACCTCCACCTCTACCACGGCACGATCCAGATCGAGCCGGGTTTCACCCTCGGCCATGAGTACGTCGGCACGGTGCTGGAGGTGGGCGAGGGGGTCAGCGGCGTGACCGTCGGAGATCGCGTCCTCGGAACCTTTGTCACCGCCTGCGGGGAGTGCTTCTTCTGCCGCCGGGGCGAGTTCACAAGTGCGACAGCGGGCGGGTCTTCGGCCACGGCTCCACGCTCGGCTCGCTGCAGGGGGCGCAGGCGGAGAAGCTGCTCGTCCCCCGCGCCGACCTGACCCTGCGCCGGGTGCCCGATGGCCTCAGCGACGAGGTCGCGCTCTTCGCCGGCGACGTGATGGGCACCGGGTACCACGCCATCGACGCGCTCGGGACTGAGCCCGGGGACGCGGTCGCCGTGCTCGGCCTCGGGCCGGTCGGCCTCTGCGCCGTCCAGGTCGCCAAGGCAGCCGGCGCCGGAGAGGTGATCGCGGTGGACTCGGTCGAGGAGCGGCTGCGCATGGCGGAGTCCTTCGGCGCGACCGCCGGTCCACCTGACCGAGGGCGACGTCAGGGGCGAGGTCAAGGCGGCGACCGAGGGCCGCGGCGTCGACGGCTGCGTCGACGCGGTCGGCCATCCCGAGGCGCTCGACATGGCGTGCCGGCTGACGCGCAAGGCCGGGACGGTCTCAGCGACCGGCGTCTACTCGACCCCGATCGAGCTTCACATGGGCATCGTCTGGATCAAGTCGCTGACCCTGCGCAGCGGCCAGGCCAACGTGATCGCCCACCTCGACCCGGTGCTCGAGCGGCTCGCATCGGGAGCGCTCGACCCGGCGCCGCTGGTCACCCACCACATGGCGCTCGACGACGCCGCCGAGGCCTACGAGATCTATGACCGGCATGAGGCGCTGAAGATCGTCCTCCGGCCATAGGCCGGGCCGGCGCCGCCAGAATCGACGCCATGGACTGGTTCGCGGAAAGGGGCTCCTGATCGCGGCCCCGAGCCTCTTCGACTTCTTCCGGCGCGCGGTGATCCTGATGGTCGAGCACACGGAGGAGGGGGCCTTCGGCGTCGTCCTCAACCGCCCCTCCGAGACCACGGTCGGCGAGGCGGTGCCGACGCTGGCGGAGGTTGCGGATCCCGCGGAGCATGGTGCGCATCGGCGGGCCGGTCGGGGCGGAGTCGGTGGTCGTCCTGGGCGAGTTCGAGGACCCGGGCGCATCGCCGAAGATCGTCGTCGGAAACTCGGCGTCGTCGACCCGGGAGAAGGGGCCGAGCTGCGCCGGGCGCGGGTCTATGCGGGGCACGCCGGCTGGGGCCCCGGGCAGCTCGAGTCCGAGCTCGAGCGCGAGGCCTGGCTGGTCGAGGCCGCGCGTGCCGGGGATCCGTTCCGCGACGAGGACCTCTGGGCGTCGCGCTGCAGCGCCGCGGCGGCGAGTACGCGCTGCTCGCCACGATGCCCGAGGACCCTCGAGCTCAACTAGGCGGCTGGTGCGGTCGGCCGGGATCCACTCGGCGGCAGGCGGACCGGGGACTCGACGCCGAAGCTGGGGCTGATCCGCATCGCGTGCTCGCCCGCCGGACGGCCCTCGATCAGCGGGCGGAGCTGCGCGAAGTTGAGCATGACGCGCGTCGTGGTCGCCGATCTGGAAGTCCGCCGCGTTGAGCTCGGCGCCGCCGATCGTGCCGTCCTCGATCAGGGCGTCGACGTGGTCCAGCTGCCGGGCAGCGCGGCCAGCATCGGCGCGGACCGCCGCCTCGTCGCCGCCTTCGAAGCGCACGAAGACGGCGGCACGGGCGCATGAGAGCGTAGCGGTCACGCCCGGGGCGGGCATGCTGCGTCTGCTCGGCGAAATCCCGCGCAGGTCCGCCGTCGCGGTCGAGCGGCCCAGCGGAAGATCCGGCGCGGGCACGGGCTGGTAGACGGTGTCGCCCCAGCGCTCGGCTTCCTCGACGGCGAGGCGCGCCTGCGGGTCGGCGGGGAAGAGGGGCGGCTCCGGGACGGCTCGTCGAGGCCGCGTGAGATCTGCAGCGACCCCTGGACCCGGCGCCCGTCGATCTTCAGAGCCGGGACAGTGCCGTGACGGAAGCCGAGCGCCCGCAGCGCGACCGGCTGCGAGCCGGGGGGAGGTTGACGATGCGCGTGCTCGATGCCCTTGTGGCGGAGCATCAGGCCGCGGCGCCCGGCAGGGATGGGAGACGGCATCGAGTAGAGGGTGGCGTCCACCGACCGCAAGCTACGGCGGATCCACAGCCCCGGCGTGGCGCATAGTGTGAGCGTCCATGGGGAACCGCCACGACCATCCGCTCCTGCGCCGGGCCGACCTCGCCGCCGACCCGATCGACCAGTTCGCGGACTGGTGCGAGCGCGGCCGAGCGCGAGGTGCCACTGGCCGACGCGATGACGCTCGCGACGGTCGGGCGCCGACGGCGCCCCCGACGCGCGCATGGTCCTGCTCAAGGGCTACGGGCCCGACGGGCTTCCGCTTCTTCACCAACTTGGAGAGCGCCAAGGGGGCCCAGCTCGATCCGATCCGAGGGCCGCGCTCGTCATCTACTGGCGCGAGCTCGATCGCCAGGTCCGCGTGCGCGGCGCGGTCGGAGCGGCTCAGCGCCGAGGACTCCGATGCGTACTTCGCGACGCGCGGGCGCGAGAGCCGGCTCGGCGCCTGGGCCTCGCCGCAGAGCCGCCCGCTGCCGGGGCGCGGGGAGCTCGAGCGCCGTCTGAGCCGAGGCCGAGGGCGGTTCGCGGAGACCGAGGACATGCCCCGCCCGCCGCATTGGGGCGGCTACCTGCTGCGCCACGAGCGAGGTCGAGTTCTGGCAGGGGCAGCAGGCACGGCTCCACGACCGCTTCCTTTACGCCCGCGACGAGCGCGGCTGGCGCATCGACCGGCTCGGGCCCTAGGCCGGCCCGATCGCCTCGTAGCGCTCGACGGCGGCCTTCGCCTCGGCCAGCCCGAGTCCGGTCTGCTCGCGGTGGAGCTTGATCGCCTCGATCTTCCTGCCCTGCTGGAAGAGCAGCTGCGCCTCGGGCGACAGCTCGTCCCCCTCGAAGGTCGGTTCGTCGCGTCCGAGGGCCTGGTAGATGTCGCCGACCTTGCGCTCGAGCGCGGCGATCCGGCGCGCGTACTCCGGCGGGATGCTGTCCACCGGGCGAGTCTATCCCCGCGTCCCTTCCCGTTCCCCCATCGCGTAGGTTTGACGCCGGCAAATCTCGACGAGGAGAACTGAAGATGCCCGAGTCCCGGAAGGAAGCCCAGCGCCCGAACCTGACCGGCGAGTACGTGACCCCTGCCGACGAGGGTTTCGACGCCGCCCGCCACGCCTGGAACCTCGCTGTCGACCAGCGCCCCGAGGCGGTGGCGATCCCGGCCGACGTGGCCGACATGCAGGAGATCGTCCGCTTCGCGCGTGAGACCGGTCTGCGAATCGCCATGCAGGGGACCGGCCACAACGCCGGCGCATACGGGTCGCTCGCGGGGGCGATCCTCGTACGGACGATCCAGCTCTCGGGCCTCGATGTCGACGGCTCCGCGCGGGCCGTGCGCGCCGGTGCCGCCACCCTCTGGGGCGAGGTCACGCCGCTCACCTCCGATCTCGGCCTCGTTCCGATGGCGGGCTCCTCGATCGACGTCGGCGTGGTCGGCTACACGCTCGGCGGCGGGATTTCCTGGCTCGGCCGCAAGCACGGGCTCGCTTCGAGCCGGGTGACGGCGGTGGAGCTGGTGACCGCGAACGGCGAGCAGGTCCGCGCCGACGCCGCCAACGAGCCCGATCTGTTCTGGGCCCTTCGCGGCGGGGGCGGCAGCTTCGGCGCGGTCACCGCGATCGAGTTCGGGCTGCTCGAGGTGCCGGAGATCTATGCGGGAATGCTCGCCTTTCCCTGGGAGCGGGCGGGCGAGGTGCTCGAGGCATGGCGTGGCTGGCTGCCCTCGACTCCGGAGGAGCTGACCTCGGTCGGGCGGATCATGCAGTTCCCCCCGTTCCCCGAGGTCCCCGAGATGGTCCGCGGACGCCAGTTCGCGCTCGTCCAGGCCGTATTCCTGGGCGGCGAGGCTGCCGGCGCGGAGCTGCTGGCCCCGCTGCGTGCGCTGGGCCCGGAGCTCGACACGCTCGCCGCCGTGCCGCCGGTGGCGCTCTCGCGCCTTCACATGGACCCCGAGCAGCCGGTCCCCGGACGCGGCGATCACCTCATGCTGGGGGAGCTCCCCGCCGAGGCGATCGAGTCGCTGGTCGCGGCCGCCGGCTCAGAGTCCGGCTCGCCCCTGCTCTCGGTCGAGCTGCGACAGCTCGGCGGCGCGCTCGGGCGGCCCGACCCAGATGGCGGGGCCCTCGACTCGCTTCCCGGCGAATTCGCGATGTTCGCCGTCGGAATCGCGGCCGATCCCCAGCTCGCCGCCGCAACCGAGGGACACCTGCCGGTGGTCATCGACGCGATGTCGCCCTGGGATGCCGGCAACCTCTACGGCGGTTTCACCGAGCGCACGGTCGACGTCGGGAAGCTGTACAGCGCCGACGCCCGCCGGCGGCTCGGCGAGGTGAAGGCGGCCTACGACCCCGACGGCCTCTTCCGCGGCAACCACGACATCCCGGCCGCCTAGACCGGGGCGGATCAGGCCTCGGCGCCGAGCAGGAGGCCGAGCTGGCGCGACTGCGCGACCAGGGTGCCGTCGGGCGCCCAGAGCTCGCCGTCCTCCTCGAAGAAGCCGTCGCGGACCAGCCGGTTGGTGAAGCGGCCGAGAAGGAGCCCGTCCGCGAGCGGAAGCGAGGCCCGGAAATGGACGGTGAGGTCGATCGTCGGCGCCGGGGCGAGCGCCTTCAGCCGCGGCCACGGGGCCGGGAACCAGGCATCGGCGAGCACGGCGATGGCGAGCGCGTCGATCGGTCTCTCCTCGCGCAGGCCGAGCCAGCCGCCGACCTCACCCCGCTCGGAGCCGCTGAACGGCGGGTCCCCGAAGCGGTGGTGCATGCTGAGCTTGCCCGCGAACGGGGGCGCGGATTCGCGCGGAAAGCCCTCGTCGGGCGAGTCGCGCGACGGCGCCGGGCCCACGTGCGGCATCCGGGAATCGTCGAGGGCCGGGCTGTCCCATGGGCCCGAGTAGGCGGCGATCGCAAGGCCGATCAGCTTTCCGTCCTGCTCGAGGCGCCCCGTGACCGAGGTCAGGGTCCGCCCCGCCCTCTCGACCTGGGCGCGAACGGTGACCGGGCCGGGGTGGGGTGGGCGCAGGAAGTGGACCGTCAGCGCGCGCGCCTGCCGTCCGGGGTCGGCGACCGCTGCCTCTAGGCCCCGCATCATGATCGCCATCACGTAGCCGCCGAGGGGCCCGCGAGGCGTCTCCCAGCCCTCGGCCAGGCGGCCTTCCCACGATCCGTCCCCGGTCGCGCGCAGCGCCGTGTCGGCGTCGAATCCCATCAGCAGGGCGAGGTTTCGCCGCTGACCGGCTGGCAATAGGCTGGCATCGGGCGCCGATACTGAACGATTCTGAAAGGGTCAGCGACCTCATGGCCGACACGCTCAAGCTCACCCCCGGCGAATCCGTGACGATCCGCAGCTCCACCCCCGAGGCGCTCGAGGTCGAGGCGCTCTACTCGCCACACGGCTCGCCGCCGCCGAAGCACTACCACCCCGGGCAGGACGAGCATTTCGAGGTGCTCGAGGGCTCGCTCCGGGTCCGCGTCGACGGCGAGGAGCGGGGTCTCGACGCCGGAGCGAGGATCGAGATCCCGCGGCGTGCCGTTCACCAGATGTGGAACCCCCACGACGAGCCTGCCCACGTCCTCTGGAGGACGTCGCCCGCCGGCCGCACCGAGCAATGGTTCCGAGCTCTCGGCGCCCTCCACGCCGAGGGCAGGGTCGGCCGCAACGGGATGCCGGGGCCGCTCGCTTTCGCCGCCCTGCTCACCGAGTACGACGACGTCATCCGCATCGCGGTCGGTCCCGAGGCTCCGCTTCGCATCGCGCTGACCGCGCTCGCGCCGCTCGGCCGCGCCCGCGGCTACCTCTCCGGCGCCGCCTAGGAGGCCGCCCGCTCGCGCTCGACCAGGACCCGGCGCAGGATCTTGCCGGACGGGGACTTCGGGATCTCCTCGGTCACCTCGACCAGCCGCACCCGCTTCTGCGGCGCGACCTGCTCGCCCACCCAGCTCATCAGCTCCTCGCTGTCGAGGTCGTCGGCGGCGGGCACGACGAACGCCTTCGGGAGCTCGCCCGCCTCCTCGTCGGCGACCCCGATCACGGCGACGTCCGCGACCTCGGGGTGGTTGATGATCAGCGCCTCGAGCTCGGCCGGCGCCACCTGGTAGCCCTTGTACTTGATCAGCTCCTTGAGCCGGTCGACGATCGTGAAGTAGCCGTCGCCGTCGACTACGGCGACGTCGCCGGTGTGAAGCCAGCCCTCGCCGTCGACCGTTGCCGCGGTCGCCTCCTCGTTGTTGAGGTAGCCGGCCATCACCTGCGGTCCGCGAATCCAGAGCTCGCCGCGCTCGCCGGCGGGCACGTCCTCGCCGGACTCCGGGTCGACGAGCCGGCATTCGGTGGCCGGCAGCGGCTGTCCGATCGAGCCGGGCCGGTTCTCGCCGCTCTGCCTGATCACGTGGGTCACCGGACTGGTCTCGGTGAGGCCGTAGCCCTGGATCACGCTGCAGCCGATGCGCTCGGCAACAGCCTCGGACAGCTCCGCGCCGAGCGGGGCCGCCCCGGACATGATCGTCCGCATCGCGGAGAGGTCTCGTCCCTCGACCGCCGGGTGCTTGCCCAGCGCCAGGGCGATCGGAGGCACGACATAGCTTCGCGTCACCGCATGCTCCTCCAGCAGGTCGAGGAACTGCTCGAGGTCGAAGCGGGGCATCGTCACGATCGTCGCCCCGGCGCGCAGGCCCTGGTTCATGATCACCGTCATCCCGTAGATGTGGAAGAACGGGAGGACGCCGATCAGCGTGTCGTCGGGCTCGATCGGAAAGCACTCCTGCAGCTGGCAGAGGTTGGCGACGAGGTTGCGGTGGGTCAGCATCACGCCCTTGGGCAGCCCGGTAGTGCCGCTCGAGTAGGGCAGGACCGCGATGTCGGCATCCGGATCGATGTCGACCTCGGGCGCGTCGCGCCGGGTCGCCGAGCAGCTCGGCGAAGGGGGTGGCGCCATCGCCCTCCCCGACCACGAACACCTCGTCCAGCCCGGCTCGGTCCGCCGCCTCGCGCGCGGCCTCGAGGAAGGGCGGCACCGTGAGGAGCAGCTTCGCTCCCGAGTCCTCGAGCTGGTGGGTGAGCTCGTTCGCCGTGTAGAGCGGGTTGACGGTCGTGCACATGCCTCCC
Source organism: uncultured Actinomycetes bacterium (assembly GCA_963720015.1). Classification (GTDB taxonomy): domain Bacteria; phylum Actinomycetota; class Thermoleophilia; order Solirubrobacterales; family 70-9; genus DATFPK01. The sequence continues at coordinate 790,216 of CAVREA010000001.1, forward strand.
GCGGCGGCGGCGCCGTGAAAGGCGACCGCGTACTCGGGCAGGTTGGGCATGTAGACCGCGAGCACGTCGCCCTTGCCGAAGCCCCGTGACGCGAGGCCCGAGGCCAGCGCCGCGACCGCCTCGGCGAGCCCCGCGTAGGTCAGCACCCGGCCGCTCGGCCCGTCGATCAGCGCCGGCTTGTCGCCGCGCTCGGCGGCGTGGGCGAGGACGAAGGCGGTGACGTCGGTGCGGGGGACCGCGACGTCGGGATCGGGGCTGGCGTAGGTGGTCACTGGCTCGATGGTCCTTTCTCTCAGAACGGTCGGTCGCCCGGGGGCACCTTCGGCACCTCCGACGCGATCCTCTGCATGACTCCGTAGAAGCGGTGGATCTCCGGATAGACGGTCGGCTTTCCACTCGTGATCAGGCCCACCGAGACGCCGCGCTCGGGATCTGCCCATCCCATGATGTTCGAGAGCCCGAGGTGCCCGAAGGCGAGGTCGGTGTCGCGGCCGTAGAGGCTGAGCACCTTGGCGCCGAGCATGAGGCCGTAGCTGAAGCGCGTCGGGAAGCCGAGCGAGAAGTCGATCTCGAGGCGGGACTGCTCGGCGAGGGTTCGGCGCAGCGTCTCCGGCGACATCACCCGGTGCCCCGACAGCTCCCCGCCGCGGCGGAAGATCTCGAAGAACCGCGACAGCTCATCGGCGCTGGTGACGGTGTTCGCCGCCGGCACGACGGCGGTCAGGAACCGCGGATCGTTGCCGACCTCGACGACCTCGTCGAGGGGCGCGCCGAGGGCGCGGGTCAGCAGGTTGGAGAGCGGGGGGAGCAGCGGCGGGCCGGTTACGTAGCTGGTGCCCACCCGGCCGAGATCCTCGGGGGCGACGCCGTAGTTCATCCAGCGAAAGCCGAGCGGGTCGAGGATCTCCTCCGCGAGCACCTCGCGGATCGACCGGCCGGTGGCACGGTGGACGATCTCGCCGAGGATGAAACCGCCGGAGACCGCGTGGTAGGCGAGCAGCCGCCCGGGCTCGGAGGCCGGCTTCACGTCGGACAGCAGCTCGACCAGCGTGCCGCGGTCGTCGAGCGCGTCGAGGTCGAGCGCTTCGGCCGATATCCGCGCGACCCCCGCCCGGTGGGAGAGGACCTGGCCGATCGTGATGTCGCCCTTGCCGTGGCGGGCGAACTCGGGGATGTGGTCGGCGACGCGGTCCTCGATGCTGAGCACGCCCCGCTCGTCGAGCATGTGGATGAGGAAGGCGGTCACCGCCTTCGAGCTCGAGAAGACGCAGAACGGCGTGTCGAGGCCGACAAGCTCCTTCGGGCCTTCCCTGGGGTCCCCCGGGCCGTTGCCGTGCGCGTGCCCGATCGCCCGGTTGAGGACGACGGCGCCGTGGCGGCGGACACAGAGCTGCAGCGCGGGGTGGACCCCGGCCCGGTAGAGGTCGACCGCCGATTTCCAGATCCGCTCCGCCTGCCCGCGGCCGAGGTCGCCCGCGCCGGCGTCCTCCTCGCCGATCGTCGTCACCGAGGCCAGCCCGCGCGGGACCTCGATCCGCCGCAGCGGGTCGGGGACGATCGGGAGCCGCGGGACCGATGGCATCTAGCCCGGCATCATTCCTAACCGGCGCGCATCTCGGCGGCGACCTGATGCCGGAGGCGGTCGCGGGCCTCGGCAAACCGGATCGCCTCGTAGGTGATCAGGGCGACCAGGATCGCCGCGAGGATCGCGACCAGCACCAGGGAGTCCACCTCGGTCGCCAGCGGCAGCACCGCCGCCAGCAGCAGGGCGCAGACAAGGCGCTGCCTGTTCAGGGTGTGGATGTTGCGCCAGCGGAAGGCGACGTGGGCGAGCAGGTAGAGCGCCGTCCCCCCGAGTAGCGCGGCGGCCGTCTCGGTCTCGAGCGCCTTGTCCGTGTGGCCGATCGTCTTCTTCATCCCGAGCGCGACGAGGACGATGCCGGCGACCATCGGGAAATGGAGGAAGGAGTAGGAGTCCCGGGCGATCTCGTTCTGCTCGCGCCCGACGGCGGCGTTCGAGAGGCGGCGCTCCGCGACCAGGGCGACGACGTCGAAGTACAGCCACCAGATCGCCGCCGCGATGACGATCCCGAGGACCGCCGCGACCACCACTCCCGCATCCACGCCGGCCTCCGATCCGACGCCGATCGCGACGATCGACTCGCCGAGCGCGATGATCACGATCAGGCCGTGCCGCTCCGCGAAGTGGCCGGTCTGGAGCTTCCAGCCCTCGGCGCCGAAGAAGTAGGGCTCCGCGATGTCGAGGAGGATGGCGACCACCCAGAGGTACGTCTGAGCGTCGCCGCCGGCGATCGCGCCCGCGATCAGCAGCCCCACGCCCACCGCGGTTCCGCCCGCGAGGCCGACCACGGAGCGGCGCAGCGCCGCGTCGCCGCGGCTGGCCAGGAGGAAGAGGCCGATCTGGGATGCCCGCACGACCCCGTAGGCGAAGGCGAAGAGCAGCGCCCGGTCGCCGAACGCCTCCGGGACGCAGAGCGCGGCGACGAGGAAGGCGGCCATCGCGGCGAAGATGACGAACCGGACCGCCCCCTCCTCGGGGTCGACCACGCTCGTCAGCCACGCGTACCCGACCCAGGACCACCACATGATCCCGAGGATGAGGACGCCCTGGCCGAGGCCCTGCCAGGTCGGGTGTTCCGCCATCAGCGCCGTGCACTGCGTCAGCGCAAGCACGAAGACGAGGTCGAAGAACAACTCCAGCGGCTTGACCCGCGCCTCCCCGTCCAACTCCTCGCGCAGTACGGGAGTGACGCGGGGCGCGCGGCCGGGAACGGTCGCGCTCACCTCTGCGGCTACTCCTCGAGCCTGCCCTCGACGCCGTCAGTGGTCGCGCTGCTCTCCGTGGCCATCGTCCCTCCTGCTGTCGGTGCCTTCATGGGCCCGACCCTAGGGGATGGCGCTCTCCGGCTCAGGTGCCGAGCACGCGCAGCAGCTCGGGAACCGACGTGATCCCGGCGCGAACCTTCTCGATCCCGTCCTGACGGAGCCGGCGCATGCCGCCCGCCACCGCCGCCGCGGCGATCTCGGCGCCCGACGCGCGGCGCAGGATCAGGGCCCGGATCTCCCGCGACATCACCATCACCTCGTAGATGCCGATGCGGCCGGAATAGCCGGTGCCCTTGCAATTGAGGCATCCGCCCGGCTCGAAGGCCTCGATGTCCTCCTCCGCCGAAGGGTCGACGCCGCTTTCCCGGAGCTCGGCGGCGCTGAACGTGACCGGCTGTTTGCACTCGGGGCAGAGCCGGCGGGTGAGCCGCTGCGCGATCACGCACTCGATCCCGGAGGCGACCAGGAAAGGCTCGATCCCCATGTCGATCAACCTCGCCGGGGCCATCGGCGCGTCGTTCGTGTGCAGGGTCGAGAGCACGAGGTGGCCGGTGAGAGCCGACTCGATCGCGATCTGCGCCGTCTCGGGGTCGCGGATCTCGCCGACCATGAGCACGTCGGGATCGGAGCGGATCATCGAGCGCAGGCCGGCGGCAAAGGTGAGCCCCGCCTTGGTGTTCACCTGCACCTGTTTGACGCCCTCGAGCTCGTACTCGACCGGGTCCTCGATCGCGATCAGGGTGCGGTCGGGGGAGTTGATCTCGTTGAGGGCGGCGTAGAGGGTGGTCGTCTTGCCGGCGCCGGTGGGCCCGCAGACCAGCGCCGCGCCGTGAACGCGGGAGACGGCGTTCGCGAGCAGCTTCCGGTCGCCGGGATCCATTCCGAGCCCGTCCAGCTCGAGGACCAGGTGGCCCTTGTCGAGGATCCGCAGGACCAGCGACTCGCCGCGCATCACGGGCAGGGTCGCCACCCGGATGTCGATCGGGCGGCCGCCGACCGTGAGGTTCATGCGGCCGTCCTGCGGTACCCGGCGTTCTGAGATGTCGAGCTCCGCCATGATCTTGACCCGCGACACGACTCCTGCCATCAGTCGCCTCGGGACCGTCGTCGAGTCATAGACGACGCCGTCAACTCGGAAGCGGACCAGCATGTCGCCCGTCTTGGGGTCGAAGTGAATGTCCGAGGCGCCGCGCTCGACGGCGTCGGCGATGATGGTGTGAACAAGCTTGATCACCGGCGCGTCGTCTGCCGAATGCTCCAGCTCGACGACCTCGCCCTCGTCCGCCGCCGGCTCGTCGGCCGCGATCTCCGCGACGGACTCGGAGAGGCCGGCGAGCTGAGAGATCAGCCCTTGGAATTGCTCGGCCGCGGTCACCGCGATCCTCAGCTGATAACCGGTGAGCATCGAGATGTCGTCGAACCCGACGACGTTGGCCGGGTTGGGCGTCGCAACGAGGACGGTGCTTTCGTCGACGAAGGCGACCGGGATCGCCCGGCACCGCTGCGCCTCCTTGGCGGAGATGAGGTTCGCCGCGCCCATGTCGGCCTCGAAGACGTTCAGGTCGACGTAGGGCAGGCCGTTGCGCACCGCCAGCGCCTGCGCCAGCTGGGCCGAGTCGACGGTGCCGCTGTCGATCAGGACCTCTCCGGTGGGGCGCCCGTGATCCCTGGCGAGCTCCGCGGCCGCCTCGACCTGGTCCCGGGAGGCGAAGCCGAGCTCCACGATCACGTCGCCGAGCCGTCGCTGGACGGCGGACGAGCTCGGCGTCGTGATACCCGGGCGGGCATCGATGGGGGGAAGGCTCGCGCGCGCAACACTCATCCGCCCAGTTATCGGCAGATCGGGCCCCCGATTGAGCCGCGGCTGCGATCGAACCGCCCAGGCGGTGGCCTTAGCAACCATTTACCCACTATTGAGGTAGTGGAACGCCCAGAAACTGCGTACCCTCGGGTTGCCTCGCGCGGAGGGGTGGTGCGCGAGGTGAAGACCGAGGAGCCCCTGGCGTCAAGAAGGCTCGTTATGGGCTTCAGAAGGGCTGCCGCCGGGGTCTAGCCGATCGCGCTGCCGCCGCCGCGAGCGTGGCATCCGACGGCGACGAAGACGTTATCGCCGGCCTCGAACAGCTCGCGGAGTTCGTGCAGTAGCTCCTCCGGGTCGCGGTCGAGCGTTCGAACCCGACCAGACCAAGGAGACCAATGCCCTCCCGTGACCGCCTCGAGGTCGCCCGCGACACCTACCGCGCCTACGAGTCCGGGGATCGCCGCGTGGTGGAGGAATGCCTCACCCCCGACTTCGTCTTCTACAGCCCGGCCGACGTCGGTATCGACCGCGCCACCTACTTCGAGCGCTGCTGGCCGAACTCGGAGCTGATCGAGAGCTTCGAGTTCAAGCGTCTGGTCGAGATCGGCGACGAGGTCCTCGTCACCTACGAGAGCACGAAGACCGACGGGCGCCGCTTCCGCAACACCGAGGTCCTCACCTTCGAAGGGGACAGGATCCGCAGGGCCGAGGTCTACTTCGGCTGGGACCTCGAGTGATCACGGATGCCGCGGCGGGGAGGGCCTAGCGCCGCGAGCCGACGAACGCGCGCAGCATCGCCTCGCCGCCGCTCGCCACCGGCGCGCCGTGGGCGAAGAGGAGGACGTCGAAGTCTTCGTCGAGCAGCGGCACGAGGCCCTCGACGATGTCGGCCTTGACCGCCTCGGGGTCGTCGCCCAGGTACTGATCCGGGGGGTGGCCGATCCCGCCGTAGTTGATGATCCCGTCGCCGAACGCCAGCACGCCGGGGCCGAGGGCGATGTGGAGCGCGGTGTCGTCGGGGCAGATCCGGCCGAAGGGCAGGACGCGCACCCCGGGCGCGACCTCGTCGCCGGCGTCATACGGTTCCACGGCGACACCCTTGCCTTCGAACTCGTGCAGGCCGGAGCGGTGCGCGAGGATCGGCACACCGAAATCGGGCGCGCTGCGCAGGTGGTGGCGAACGGTGAGCACGACCCGCTCTACTTCCTGCCCGAGCCATTCGGACCCCTCCCCCTCGGGAAGGACCGGATCGAGCGCAGTGCCGCTGCCGGTGAGCAGGTACGAGCTCACGTCGATCCCGATGCTCGGGTGACGCGCCTCCCAATGCAGGATGCCGGGGATGACCTCGTCCAAGGCCGCAAGCATAGGCAGGCTCAGCGAGCGAAGCGGGTGAATCCGGCATGCAGGCGGTGGACGATCACGTTCGGGCATCCGAACAGCCGCGCCTTGTCATTCAACTGTCTCAGGGCCTTCTCGCTCGGTTCGCCGTAGACACGGATGGATGACACGGTGACGAGATCCACCAACTTCCTGAAAATCGGTCCAGCAACCTCCATGTGGTACTCGAGCGAGGCGGAGTCTGTGTGCACGTGCAGGACGGTCATCTGGCCGCCGTCGCCGCTGAGGTAGACGTTGTACGCGATCAGCTTCGGCTCGTTCGATTCGACGAATCCGACCAATTCCGTGATCGCTCTCCTCAGCTCGTCGTGTGCTCCGTCGTGCACGTCCGAGGTGTCCACGTATATGAGCTGCTGCCTGGACATCCCACCCTCGCTTTCGCCCGAGGTACCGGCTGGTCATGCCATTTTCTCACGGCTCCGTAGGGTCTTGGACATGACCAGATCCCTCGACGGCAAGGTTGCGCTGGTGGCTGGTGCGACGCGCGGCGCCGGGCGCGGCACGGCGATCGCGCTCGGGGAGGCGGGGGCGGTGGTGTATTGCACCGGCCGCAGCACCCGCCGGCGGCCTTCGGAGTACGGAAGGCCGGAGACGATCGAGGAGACCGCCGAGCTGGTCGACGCTGCGGGAGGCGAGGGGATTGCCGCCGAGGTAGACCACCTGCAGCCGGCCCAGGTCGAGGCGCTGGTCGAGCGCATCGACGCCGAACGGGGCCGCCTGGATGTGCTGGTCAACGACATCTGGGGCGGCGAGCTGCTGTTCGAGTGGGACACGCCGGTGTGGGAGCACGATCTCGAAAAGGGTCTGCGGATGCTGCGCCTGGCGATCGACACGCACCTGATCACGAGCCACTTCGCGCTGCCGCTGCTGATCCGCGAGCCCGGCGGGCTGGTCGTCGAGATGACCGACGGCACCCGCGAGTACAACGCCGAGCGCTACCGGGTGTCGGCGTTCTACGACCTGGCCAAGTCCGCCGTCCTCCGGCTCGCCTTTGCGCAGGGCAAGGAGCTCGAGCCGCACGGGTGCACCGCGGTGGCACTGACGCCCGGCTGGATGCGCTCGGAGATGATGCTTGACAACTACGGGGTCACCGAAGAGAACTGGCGCGACGGAGCGGCCGTGAATCCGCACTTCGCCGCGATCTCCGAGAGCCCCCGGTTCGTGGGCCGCGCCGTCGCCGCGCTCGCCGCCGACCCGGATCTCGGCCGCCGCAACGGCGGCTCGTTCTCCTCCGGCGGCCTCGCGCGCGAGTACGGCTTCACCGACGTCGACGGCTCCCGGCCCGACTGCTGGCGCTACCTCGTCGAGGTCCAGGACGCCGGGCTCCCGGCGGACCCGACCGGCTACCGCTGACATCCGATGGGCCCGGCTGGTCTCGAACCAGCGACCTCTCGCGGCCTATGGGCTCAGGCCGAGAGCCACTCGATGATCTGAGCCGGGTCGGCGAGCGAGGAGAGGTCGCCCCCCTCGCGCAGCTCCTCGGCGGCGGCCGCCATCGCGTTGATCGCGACCCAGGCGAGGCGCCCGCCGACGCTGACGCGCTGGCCGCCCGCCTCGACGATCTCGGCGACCGAGAGGCCCGGCCCGGCGAGGACGTTGAGCGGCTTCGAGGTCGCCTCGCGCAGCGCCCGAATCTCGTCGGCACCGGGAATCCTCGGCGCGTAGAGCACGTCCGCGCCGGCCCGCTCGAAGGCCTGGAGGCGAGCGATCGTGTCGTCGAGGTCGGGATTGCCGCGGACGTAGTTCTCGGCCCGGGCCGTCAAGGTGAACGGAAAGTCGAGGCGGCGGGCCGCCTCGACGGCCGCGACGATCCGTTCCGTCGCGTGCTCGATCCCATAGATGCCGCCATCGGGGTCGTAGTCCTCGATCGATCCACCCACAGCCCCCGCCTCCGCTGCCTGGGAGATCGCCCGCGCGGCGTCGGCGGGATCGGGGCCGTAGCCGTTCTCCAGGTCGACCGATAGGGGAAGGCTCGTTGCCGCGTCGAGCGCGCGGACGTGCTCGACGACCTCGTCGAGGTTGACGTCGCCGTCGAGTCGTCCCAGCGTGAAGGCGAAGCCGGCGCTGGTCGTTGCCAGTGCCTCGAAGCCGAGCGCCGCAAAGACCTTCGCCGAGCCGGCGTCCCACGGGTTCGGGATGACGAACGGGGGTCCCTCGTGGAGCGCACGAAACGCCACCCCCTTGCGCTCTTGGGAGATGTCCGTTGCCACCGGCTTTCAGCCCAATGAAATCAGCTTGCCCGGTCTGGGCTCTTCGGAATCAGAACTCCGGCTGAACTATTTGATCGGAGCCTGAAGATGCCGCCCGAGCCGTCTCGACGACCTTCCAGGCACCATCCGGATCCGTCATCAGCTTGACCTGATCGCCGTTACTGAACTCGGCGATTGCCGTGTCGCCCCGGACGTCGACCTTCTCCACCGTGGTTCCGGCAAAGGACTCCTGAAGCTCGCTGCCATTCGTCAAGGAGCCGTCGAGATAACCGGCCTCCTTGCAGGCCTCCGGTGCGAGGTCTGGGTGGAGGTAAGCACACATCGCCTCGTCCCCCTCCGCGAACGGCTCCGCCCACGCTTCTCCCACGCGCTCGATCTGCGCTTCGTCGCTCAGGTCGGCAATCTCCTCGTAAAGTGCGGCGGCTTCCTCTCCGCCCGAAACCTCGAGCGCGGTCGTGGTGTCCGCCCCGGAATCGTCACCTTCGTCGTCTCCGCCGCAGCCAGCGGCGATCAGCCCGGTCGCGGCAAGCACCAAGAGCGCAACCCGTCCTCGACGTCCTCCGATCATTGCCCTGAACCTCCCCCGTTGCTTACGGTCTCGTGAGCCTATGCGCGACTGCCATGTCACGCAACATGTGTTCTCTCCGCCGTGGTCCGGCTTGTCTCGTGGGGCTCTGGGTCGAGGTCGATTGCCGGTCCACGTGACCGGAGAAGGGCAGCGCTTAGGGCTGGTCGGTGACCCAGGACAGGATCCCCTTCGAGTGGGCGATCACCGTCCCGTCAGCGAGCTTCAGCGCCGGGAGCTTCGTGTCCCCGGTCGCTGCGCGCAGCTCCTCGCGTGAGCCCTTGCGCAGGAACGGGATCGGGCTGCCGTGAGCCGCGATCACCTTCTCGTACTCGATCCCCTTGGCGCGCAGGGCCTCCTGTACCCGCCGGCACGGATGCACCCGCGGGCCCCCGTCGTCTCCGTGACAGACGTACAACGTCGGCTTCTCGGCCATCGGGGCCAGGTTACCCGGCGAGCGCCGATCCAATTCGGGGGCGGCTCTCTAGGGAAGCGCGCCGGACACTCACCTTGGTCTAGCGGCTACCTACGGCTGCTGAGGCTACTCGGGCGGGTCGCCAGCGGTAAGTCTCCGAAAGTCGCTTAGGACGAGAAGCGGCTATCTGCTCTTCGTGATGGGCGCGGCTGGTTTCGAACCAGCGACCTCTCGCGTGTGAAGCGCCGTCGCCCGCCGGTCTTGTTCGGGTCGATTTCCACAGGCGCCGCCACGCTGGACGAATTGATTCCGACGGGATAGATTCGGACGGTGTTCAATACAAGGAGGTGGCGTTGATGTTTGCGAGGATCGCGCGGTTCGAGGGTGGGGACACATCGCAGATTGAGGCGGTGATAGACGGTGCGCGCCAGACGATCGATTCGACGTTCGACTCGCCGCCTGAGGGCTTGGAGGGCGTGAAGGCCATTTGGATGCTCGTCGACCGCGAGAACGCCAGAGGGCTGGGCGTCACCCTCTTCGAGAACGAGGAGGACCTGCGCCGTGGTGATGAGGCGCTCAATGCGATGTCCCCCGCGGTCGATGCTGGCCAGCGCCGTTCGAACGTCGAGATCTACGAGGTACTGCACCGCAGGGAACGCGGATAGGTACGAGCCTGCAAGTCAGGATGGGCGCGGCTGGTTTCGAACCAGCGACCTCTCGCGTGTGAAGCGATGGCACCTCAGGCACGGATGGGTGTCGATCGGAGTCGTCCGATGCCTGCGGATTGGTGGGGGATGTCCGCGGATATGGGCACCCGAACGGGGCTGGTGCCCACTGAGTGGGAGGCGGAAGGCTATTCCGACAGCCCGGGCGGCTTCGAGGGCTTCGGCTCGCTCCTGGAACAACCGCTGGCGAGTGGTCTGCCCGTTCTCGACCGTGAACACAAACGTGCTTCTCGCGACCACCTCGATCCCCTGGCGCCCCCGGATGTGGGCGGTGTTCGGGATCACGACTTCGGAGCCAACCTCCGTGAAGCCGTGATGCTGAACTTGGACGTCCTCAAAGATCGACCAGAACGCGTCCCAGAAGGTCTCGAGCTCGCTGCGACCGCGATAGACACCCTTTAGCGGCCCTCGGGAACGCGACCAGTCAATTGCCGCATCGGAGCGATACGAGTCCAACCACGCGGTCAGGTCACGCCGGTTCCAGGCTTCGTTATGGCGCCGCACGGTTTCAATGTTCCCCTCCGACATTTCCACGCAGTATCTCGCGCCGGACTTAGCGATTGATCGCTGTAGCCTCTTGATCGCGGTGCGCCTTGCACTTGAGCGAAGGAGAACGCATGAGCCCGGATGAGAAGACCTACGAAGGCCAGTGCTATTGCGGCGCTGTGAAGGTTGTCGTCACCGGCGATCCGGAGGGCGCCGGCTACTGCCACTGCAAAGCCTGTAGGAGCTGGTCCGCCGGCCCGGTCAACGCATTCACGCTCTGGAAGCGCGAGGCGGTTGAGGTCACCCAGGGAGAAGACCAGATCGGCGAGTACAACGCGAACGACCGGACCTATCGGCAGTGGTGCAAGGTCTGCGGCGGCCATCTGCTAGCACGGCACCCGCAGTGGGGTTTGGTCGACGTCTACGCGGCGACGATCCCCTCATTTCCGTTTGAACCCGGGGTGCACGTCAACTACGAGTCGACCGTGCTGCCCCTGAAAGACGGCCTCCCGAAGCTCAAGGACTTCCCCGAAGAGTTGGGTGGCTCGGGAGAGACGATCGCCGAGTAGCCCCGGCCCCCGTCATGGACCATGGGCGCGGCTGGTTTCGAACCAGCGACCTCTCGCGTGTGGAATCTCCCCAGGCTGCTGTCGTCTGCGGCCAGGTGCCGCGATCTCCCCCAGGGAAGCGCGATTCGGGCCCGAAGGGCTGCGACCTGCTGCGCTCTGCTTCGGCCTGTTGTTTCCAAACCGTTTCCACGGATCGGACCCGGTCAACCGAGATAGGCTGACGTCATCCCCCAGCGCGTTCCCCCTGAAGTAGTGGATCGGATGCGGCTCGAAGAGCGCTTCGAGTGCTGGAACCGAGGAGAGTTCGAACTCATGCTGGAGCCATATGCGGAGGACGCAGTGTTCGACGTCTCTGCCGTCTTCACCGATGTCGCGCCCGTGCGAGGCCACGAGAACATGTATCGCTGTTGGAAGGAGTTGCGGGAAACCTGGGACGGGCTTCGTCTGGACCCAATCGAGCTGCTCGATCTCGGCGACGGGTGCTACGTCGCCGATCTGCGACTGTGGGGGAAGGGCAGGCAAAGCGGTGCCGAGGTGGATCAGCGCTTCGCCATGCTCTACGCCTTTGCCCCTGAAGACGGTAAGGTCACCCGCGCTCAGCTCCTTCCGGACATTGCAGCGGCGATCTCCGTAGCGGAGTCAACCGCCTCCGAGCCCGTCTGATCCCGCCTGGCTAAGAATGGGCGCGGCTGGTTTCGAACCAGCGACCTCTCGCGTGTGAAGCGAGCGCTCTCCCACTGAGCTACGCGCCCGAGCAATTCGGGCACCGGATCATAAGGAGCGCCGCGCCCCGCGCCCGGCTCGAGGGGTCTGCCCGCGGCCGGTGCCTGGGCTCGGTCTTTCGTCCAGACAACCGCCGGCCGGTGCTTGACCACTAAGTAGTTTTTGGTACGCGGCAGGTGCCCAGGGGGGCTCCCCGGCAGGGGTCATGCCGCTGATCCGCACTTCTTGGCGGGAAAGGAGTCACGTACCGATGAATCGATCGAGAAGGCAAATTGCCTTGTTCGCGGCAGCGGCGCTGGCGTCGCTCGTCGTAGCCGCGCCGGTGAGCGCTCAGAGCGTCACCGTCTATCACCCCGACACCGATTCGCGCGAGTTCGCCGGGAGCGTCGGCGGCTGGACGAGCTCGACCGGCACTGGCGGGCTCTGCATCGCGCAGCCCCTGCTCTGTCCGTCGGTGACCAACACGTTCGAGGCGTCCGGCGGGATCGGCGGCGCCACCGACGGGCACGTCCGGACCGCAACCGGCGGTGTCGCCGGCGTCAGCGGCGCCGTGCTCGGGGTCTGGGAGAGCCCGGACTTCATCTACGGCGGTGCGGCCGGGTCGGTGCCCGACTCGCTGCAGTTCGGCCACTACCGCCGGGCGGCCGTCGCCGATCTGATCAACGCGGGAGGCCGCGCCGTCTACCGGATCGAGATCGTCGACGCCGGCAGCGGCGCTCCACAGGTCGTGCTCACCGACAACACACTGCTGACCGATTCGCCCGAATGGGAGACCCCCGGGCTGCGGGAGATATCGCCGCAGTCGCTGGCCGTCGGCGAGAGCTATCGCTTCCGGATCACGACGAGGTTCGAGTTCGGGCCGCAGGCGATCCCGACCACGACCGTGGACTACGACTCGGTCGCGCTGGCCGCAATCGACGAGCCCGAGGTCCAGGGTCCCACCGGCCCGCAGGGGCCATCCGGGCCGCGCGGCCCGCGCGGACCGTCGGGCAGCAACGGCAGCGACGGAGACGACGGCAAGTTCGACGTCGCCTTCCTCAACTCGTTCGTCAAGAACAACATGCGCAACTGGACCGGCGTTCGCCGCAGGGAGATGCTGGTCCTGGTCCGCTGCCCGGGGCGCGCTCGCCAGAAGGGAAGGTTCTGCAGCTTCGGCCTGACGGCGCTGGCGCGGCGCCGCGGGCCTGCCGCCAGCAAGGCCCGGACCGTGAGGATCCCGCCCAAGGGACGGCGTCTGGTCCGGCTGCCGCTGCGCCGGCCGTTCCACGGGGAGATCACCAAGCGCGAGCAGATCCTGGTCCGCTACCGGGTCAGGGTCGGAACCATCAGGACCACCGTGTTCAAGCAGCTCCGCGTGGTCAGCTGTCGCAGGGCGGCCGTCTGCTGAGCCGAACGGGCACCGATGAACGGGAACCGGGCCGCCATCAGGCGGTCCGTTCTCGTTTGACCGCTAGGATGGGCAGCGGACCGTGCTAGGCGGGGAATTAGCGGTGCCCTGTCACTCGCAATCCGCTCTAGCGAGGCCGAATTCCGTTCCGAGGGACTGGCCTTCGGGGTCAGTACGCGGGGAGCGGCGTTGACGGCCAGGTCCTGCGCGACGTGGGCACGCGAACCAGGTCAGGTCCGGAAGGAAGCAGCCTTAAGCGGATGCCGCGGGTGCCGCAGGCAAGCCTGGCCCGAGCCAAACCCGGCGGGCACGCCCGGAGACCTCGTTTCGAGGACGGGTGCACGGTCCATTTTTCGTTCGGGCTCGGAGCTTTAAGCTCCGGCACCGGCAGGTCAGGCGGCGAAGCCGCCGCAAGTGATCCCTATGGGCCGGCGCAACGGGCGTAGAGCACCCAGGACTGGTTGCGCGCGGTCTCCTCGAATCCCGGCGGCACCTCGGTCTCGAGGCGCGCCGGGTCGCGCGGGTCGAGGACGAAGTTGCGGATCGCGAACTCCGAGGCTGGGTCGAGGAAGAGGCCGCGGCTGGGCTGGCTCTGCTCGGAGGAGCTGACGATCTGCGACGGCCTCAGGTCGAGCCACATCGCCAGGCGCGGGACAGCGCGATGGTTGGGGACCGAGATCGGCAGGCAGCCGTGGGTGAAGGCACCCGACTCGGCGAGGTCGTGGAGGTCGTCCTCGACGGCGGCCTGGTTGTCGAGGTCCACGTAGACGCTGTCGAGCAGGTCGTACTGGTTGGGGAGCCAGACCACGAACATCGCGGCGAGCACCGCTGCGAAGACCTGCCAGCGCCGGCGCCAGGGATGGCCGCGATCGAGAAGGCGCCAGCCGAGCAGCGCCGCGGCGCAGAAGACCGCGAGAATCGCGGCGGCCAGCATCGTGTACCGGGGGATGATCGCCAGCCCGGCGGAGCCGAGCAGGGCGAAGGCGAGCAGCGCGAGCACGGCCGCCCCGGCGCCGAGCATCGCCCGCCGGCGCATGAAGGCGAGGCAGAGCGCCAGCCCGCCGGCCGCCCCCACCATCCCCGGCCACTGCAGCACCTCGCCGAGACGGCGCGGGCCGTAGAGGACGAGGTCCACCGGCCCGGTCTGGCGCTCGAGCGTCTCGACCGTGTCGCGGGTGCCGGTGAACGAGTAGAGGGGGTCGCTGGCCGTGATCAGGTCGAAGAGGGCCCAGAGGATGGGCGCGGCGAGAGCCAAGGCCCCCAATGCGATCAGCTCGGAGCGGGGGGGTGGGTGGCGCCGTCTCCCCGAAAGCACAGTCTTCCGTTGAGACGGCGCCACCCACCTTCTCCACTTCGAATCGCTCTCAGCATCGGCAATTTCAGGGAGCAGGAGGTAGATGAGGTAGGCGATCGAGAAGAGCCATGCTTCGGGGCGGAGGAGGCCGGCGAGGGCGAGCAGGGCGAGGACGGGCCAGCCGGCGCGGGGGCGGCGGGTCTCGAGGGTGAGCGCGGCGAGGCAGAGGGCGATGTAGGGGAGGTCGACGTAGGCGCGCAGGCCGTTGGAGAGGAAAGGCGCCCGGGTGAGCACGATCGCGGCGGCGGCGACGCCGATCCAGCGGTCGAACCAGAGCGCTCCGAGCCGGTAGACGAGGTACCCGATCGCGCCCAGGGCGAGGTAGGCGACCACCATCGTCGCGTCGGCGGAGCCGTCGCCGAGAGGCGAGACGGCGATCCCCCACAGCTCGCCGAGGGGATGGGGGGTGGGGGCCAGCGGCGCGCCGGCGTCGGGGCTGAGCCCGTCGGCCAGCTCCGAGCCCCAGACGAGCAGGTAGACGGTGTCGTAGTTGGGGAAGCCGAAGGGGAAGATCGCCCAGAGCGCCGCGGCGAGGGCCGCGGTCCACGCGGCCGGCACGGCGAGGCGTCGGAGGCGCGCGGGCATCGGAGCAATGTACTTCTGCTCGGAGCTTTAGCTCCGGCAGCAGCAGGTGTGGCCCAGCGGCATCGGTCGCACTTCTTCCCGCTGGGCGGGAACAACTGCGACCGCCCCGGCTCACCGGCCGGCTCCACCGGCCGGTCAGGCGGCAAAGCCGCCGCAGGTGATACTTCCGCTCGGTGCGGGTCTTGGTCTCCGGCTCCGGCGCACGCCGGGGCTAGACTGGCCAGCGATCTCCGTGATGACCGATTCGACCTCCCTCTACCGCCGCCACCGCCCGGGCTCCTTTGACGAGGTGGTCGGCCAGGAGCACGTGGTCCGAACGCTCCGCAACGCGGTCGAGCGCGACAAGGTCCACCACGCCTACCTCTTCGTCGGCTCGCGCGGGACCGGCAAGACCTCGATGGCGAAGATCCTGGCCCGCTCGCTCAACTGCGAGCGCGGCGGCCCGACGGTGACGCCCTGCGGGGAGTGCGAGACCTGCGTGGCGATCGCGGCCGGGAACTCGATGGACGTGATCGAGATGGACGCCGCCTCGAACCGCTCCGTCGACGACGTCCGCGACCTCCGCGACCGCGTCGCCTACGCGCCGGCCGGCGGTCGCTGGAAGGTCTACATCCTCGACGAGGCCCACATGCTGACCAAGGAGGCGTGGAACGCCTTCCTCAAGACCCTCGAGGAGCCCCCGCCCAACACGGTCTTCGTGCTGGCGACCACCGAGTCCCACAAGGTGATGGCGACGATCGCCGACCGCTGCCAGCGCTTCGACTTCCAGCGCCCCTCGCTCGAGCAGATCGCCGAGGTGCTCAGGCGGGTGGCCGCCGCCGAGGGGATCGAGATCGAGGACGGCGCCGTCGCGATGATCGCCCGCGCCGCCACCGGCAGCTTCCGCGACGCGCTCGGCACCCTCGACCAGCTCGTCTCCTTCGGCGGCGACGCCGTCGAGCTCGACAGCGTCCTCGAGCTGCTCGGCGCCGCCGACGCGGACCAGCTCTTCCGCGCCGTCGACGCGGTCGCCGCCGAGGACCCGGCGGGGGTGCTCGCCGCGGTCGAGGGCATGGCCCGCTCGGGCCGCGACCCGAGCCAGTTCGCCCGTGACCTGCTCGCCCACCTCCGCCACCTGCTGATCACGCAGACGACCGGCGAGGTCCCCGACTCCTTCGTGGTCACGGCGACGGACTCCGAGCGGGTCCGGTCGCAGGCCGGCGCGGTCGGGGCGGCGACCCTGGTCCGCGCCATCGACGAGCTCGCCGCCGCGCTGACCGCGGTCCGCGAGGGCGACGACGCCCGCCTCGCGGTCGAGATCGCGCTGCTGAAGTCGGCTCGTCCCGACCTCGACCCGGGGACGGAGGGCCTGCTGCGCCGGATCGAGCGGCTCGAGCGCCGTGATGGCTCGCCGCGCGCAACCCCTCCGGCCAAGCCCGCCGAGCCGAGCTCCGCCTGCGGCGGCCGACACCGCCCCCGTTCCCGAGCAAGGGGCCGAACCCGCCCCGGAAGCCGAACCCGCCGAGGCCGAGGCCGGGGAGGAGCGCGCCGACCCGATCGACCTCGAGAAGGCGACCCGGCTCTGGCCGGCGATCCTCGACCAGATGCGCCAGTCAGGATCGGCGATGCTGGCCGCGCTCTTCGAGGGCGCGCGCCCCGTCGGCGTCGACGGCGAGGAATCGGCGCTCAGGATCGGCTTCCCGGCGAGCGCGACCTTCAACAAGCGCAAGGCGGAGGCGGCCGAGCAGCGCGAGCGCTTCGCCGACGCCGTCGAGGCGATCGCCGGCCGGCGTCTGCGGCCGGTCTACGTCCTTCTCGACGGCGAGGCGGACGGCGAGTCCGGCGGCCGCGCCCGGCGACGGGATGGACGAGGATGCGCTGCTGGAGCGGCTGAAGAGCGAATTCAACGCGGAGGAGGTGTCCTGACCGATGGCCAGAGGCGGCGGACCCGGTGGCTTCGATGTGAACGCCCTGCTCAAGCAGGCGCAGCAGATGCAGACCGAGATGGTCAAGGCGCAGGAGGCGCTTGCCGATGAGACGGTCGAAGCAAGCGCGGGCGGGGGAATGGTCAAGGTGACGATGAGCGGCGATCTACAGCTGAAGCAGATCTCGATCGACCCCGAGGCGATCGATCCCGACGATGCCGAGATGCTCGCCGACATGGTCCAGGCGGCCGTCAACGAGGGGATCCGCGCGGCGCAGGAGCTGGCGGCTTCGAAGATGGGCGGGATCACCGGTGGCGCCGGCGGAGGCCCTGGCGGCCTCGGCGGCCTGCCGGGGATGTAGATGAGCGAGGGCCCGGCTCCCCTGAGCCGGCTCGTCGCGGAGCTGGCGCGCCTGCCCGGGATCGGGCAGCGGTCCGCGCAGCGGCTCGCCTTTCACATCCTCCGCTCCGAGGATGGTTACGCCGCGGCGCTCGCGGCCGCGATCACCGAGGTCAAGGAGAAGGTCGGCCTCTGCGAGGTCTGCTTCAATCTCGCCGAGGGCCCGCGCTGCCGCATCTGTGAAGACGCATCGCGCGACCCCGGGACGATCTGCGTGGTCGAGGAGCCCGGCGACGTGATCCCGATCGAGCGCACCCACGAGTACCGCGGGCTCTACCACGTGCTCGGCGGCGCGCTCTCGCCGATCGATGGCGTCGATCCGGAGGACCTCCGGATCGCCGAGCTCCTGCGCCGCGCCGAGGAGGGCGAGGTGCGCGAGGTCGTTCTCGCCACCAACCCGACGACGACCGGCGAGGCGACGGCGCTTCACATCGCGGAGCGAATCGGAGGGGGCAACGTAATCGTCACGCGGCTGGCGAGCGGCCTGCCGGTGGGCGCCGACCTGGAGCATGCCGACGAGGTCACCCTCGGCAAGGCGCTCGCCGGTCGGCGCTCGGTGGCCTGACCGGCGCGGCGCCGTCCGGGGACTCCGCCATCTTCTGGCGAATGGGCGACAACGGCCACCGGCAAGGCGCCGCGCTGCGTGGTCACCTGCAGCGGGTCGAGAGGATGCGCGACCAGATCGCCAAGGCCTGGCTCGCCGACGTCATCCTCGATTCTCCGCTCGCCGAGGTCGAGCGGATGCCGATGGGGTGGGCGACGGGCGAGCTGCCGGAGTTGATCTCGGACATCCTGGCCGCGACGGCCGAGGCGGACGCCGAGCCCTCCCTGCCCCCCGAGGCTCGCGCCCGGGCCGCCCGTCTCGCGGAGCTGCGCAGGGAGTCGCCGCCGGCGCAGCTGACGCGCGAGGTCTCCTCGCTTCACCAAACGCTGCTCTCGGTCGTTCAGCAGCACCTGCCACCCTCGGAGCCGGACCTGATCGGCCAGGCGTCGGGCCGGCTGGCGGCGATCTTCGGGCTGGTCACGGGCATCGCGGTCGAGGCGCTCTTCAACCTCACCGAGGGGGGCCGCGATCCGATCACCGGTCTCTCGCGGGCGAACCAGATGAGGCGCCGGCTCGATCAGCTGATCGCGCTCTCGGGCCGCTACCAGCAGAGCTTCGCCCTGATCCTGATCGACGTCGACGGGCCCGGTGTCCGGGAGTCCGAGGAGGCTCAGGGGCCGGAGGCGACGATCGCGACCGTCTCGGCGATGCTGCGCGAGAGTATCCGCATCTCCGACGAGGCGTTCCGGCTGGACAACGGCGAAATCGGCGTCCTGGCCCCCAATCTGAGCTCAGCGGACGGCACGATGATGGCGCACCGCCTTTCCGCGATGCTCGCCGGGCTTGACACGAGCGAGGATCTGCGGATCACCATCTCGGCGGGCGTGGTCGCCTGTCCGGAGCACGGCGACGAGCCCGAGCAACTGCTGCGCCGCGCCGACACCGCGATGTGGCGGGCGCGCGCGACCGGGCTTTCGGTCAGCGTCGGCGGCGTGCAGGAGGCCTGATTCACGCCGGAGCGGGCGGCAAGGCTGCAAGATCACTAACAGATTCGCCAAAACCTGTCGATATTCCAGGTAATTCTTGATTCGGGGTGGGATCATCGACCTTGCCATCGAATAGGGGGAGCGCCCCAGAAGCGCGGGGCGCAGCCTAATGACCGGAATTCGCACAAACGCCGCCGCCGAGATCCTCGGCGTCAACCCCAACACCTTGCGCAGCTGGGAGCGCCGCTTCGGCTACCCGCAGCCCGAGCGCACCCCCGGCAATCACCGCCAGTACCAGCTACTCGAGCTTCAGACCCTGCGCGACGCCCTCGCCGAGACGGGCAACATCGCCTCCGCGGTCGAACTGGCCCGCCAGCGCCAGGCGGCGCCGGCCTCGCTGACCAGCCTGCGGGCTGCCCTCGAGAGCTTCGACGAGCCGGCTGCCGACCGGGCGATGGAGCAGAGCCTGGCCCTGCGGCCGCTCGAGCGCACGATCGAGGAGCTGCTCCTGCCCACTCTCGACGAGCTCGCCGTTGCCGACGGGCGCGAGGCCGAGCTGGAGTTCGCCTGCAGGTGGGCGATGGGATGGCTCCACGGCGCTCGTCGCCTCACCTCGGTGGCGTCCCGCCCGGCGGGAATCCTGCTGCTCGACTCGGGCAACGGACAGGACCTCGAGTCCGTCCAGGCAAATGCCCTCGACCTGGCGCTGCGACGGGCGGGCTTCCGCGTCCTCATGCTCTCGACCGAGCTCGGCGAGGATCGCCTTGAGAGCGCCCTGCGGGCGCTCGAGCCCACAGCGATCCTCGTCTGCGGCCCCGAGGCGCACGCCTCCGACGCCGCCCGCCTGCTGACCAAGGTGCGGGCGCTGGGCGTCGACGTCCCGCTCTTCAACTTCCGCGCCGCCGCCCTCGCCGAGAGCGCCGCGGCGATCCCGTCCGCCGGCAACGTCCCCAGCGACGTCACCGCCCTCCTCAACGCGGACCTGCGCCGGCGCGCGGCCGCGGCCTTCGCCTAGCGGGCGCCCTCGGGCGCTGCCTCGGCCTCGCTGATGCCGATCCGCCGGTGCAGGCGGCGCAGCGGCCTCGGCGCCCACCAGTTCCACTTGCCGAGCAGCTCCATCAGCGAGGGCACGAGCAGCGCCCGGATGATGGTGGCGTCGATCAGGACGGCGAGCGCGGTGCCGACGCCGTTCTGCTTGATGAAGATGATCTCCGAGGTGGCGAAGGCGCCGATCGCGACCGCGAACAGGAGCGCCGCGGCGGTGACGATGCGGCCGGTGCGCTCGAGCCCGATCGCGACCGCCTCCGAGTCCGAGGCGCCGGAGTCGCGCGCCTCCTTGATCCGCGAGAGCAGGAATACCGCGTAGTCGGTGGAGAGCCCGAAGGCGACCGCGAAGAGCAGGATCGGCATCGTCTGCTCGATCGCACCCTGGCTCGAGTAGCCGAGCAACCCCTCGAGACGGCCGTCCTGGAAGATCAGCACGAGCAGGCCGAAGACCGCGCTCAGGTTGAGCACGTTCATCACCAGCGACTTGATCGGCAGGATCACCGACCCGGTCATCAGGAAGAGGATCAGCAGGGTTGAGACGACGATGATCGCGAAGGCGATCGGCAGGTGCTCGGCGAGGCTGTCCTGGAAGTCGAGGAAGTCGGCGGTGGCGCCGCGTGACGAGGACCGCCGTGCCGGCGGGGGCGTCGATGGCGCGGATCGTTCTCCACCGTCGACTGGCTCGCCTCGGAGATGAAGCGGGTCTGCGGAGACGGCCTGCGATCACGGTGATTCTCCCCTCGAGCCGGCGCGGCGGGGCCACGGCGGCGATCCCGTCCGTGCCCGACAGCTCGGCGCGAACCTGCCGGCGCGTCACGCTGATCGGCGCCCTCGAGCACGACCCGGATCGGCGTCTCGCGGTAGGGCGGGAACTCCGTCCGCTGATCGTCTCGAAGACCTGCCTGCGCCGAGGCGTCATCGGGGAGCACCTCGGGGTCGACGGTGTTGAACTTGATCGAGAGGAAGGGGAGCCCGAGGGCGATCAGGAAGGCGGCGCTGAGCGTCGGCCACCCGGCCCGGCCTGCGCATGACGAAGCGCGAGAGCCGGTACCAGAAGCCTGCCGCGGTCGGGCCGGGCGTCGGCGGCGGCCCGGCGCTGGAGGAAGCCGGGCGACAGCGAGTTGACGCGGGCGCCGAGCAGCGTCAGCACCGCGGGCAGCACGGTGAGCGAGACGGTCGCGGCGAGCAGCGCGACCAGCGCGCCGCCGAGCCCCATCGAGTAGAGGAAGCGCTGCGGGAAGACGAGCAGGCTGAAGCGAGCGCGGCGGCGACGGTGAGCGAGGAGAAGAGGACCGTCCGCCGGCGGTCGCCATCGTCCGGCGCATCGCCGGCAGCCCTGGGCCGTCCTTGGCGATCTCCTCGCGGTAGCGGGAGACGATGAAGAGGCTGTAGTCGATCGCCAGGCCGAGGCCGAGGCCGGTGGTCAGGTTGAGGGCGAAGATCGAGATCGAGCCGAACTCGCTTGCGATGCTGAGGATGAGGAAGGTGCCGACGATCGCGAGGGCGCCGATCATCAGCGGCAGCAGGGCGGCGACCAGGCTGCGGAAGAAGAGGAGCGAGAGCAGGAAGAGCAGCGGGAAGGCGAGCATCTCCGCCCGCTGCAGGTCCGACTCGACCTGCTTGTTCACCTGCTCCTGGGCGAGCGCCGGCCCGCCGATCTCGATTCCCGGGCGCCCCGCGAGCTGCTCCTGCGATCTCGTTTGCCGCGTCCTGCCACTGCCTGTCCTCGGTCGGCGAGAGCGCGACGGCGAGATAGGTCGAGTCGCCGTTCGCTGGAGACGAAATCGCGGGAGCGGGTCTCGTAGTAGCCGGTGACGGAAGCGACGTCGTGGCGCTCCCGCAGGTCGCGAGACACCTTCTCGACCCTGGCGCGGGTGGCCGCGGAGCCGACCGGGGCGTCGTTGAAGAGGACGATCACGGCGGTGTCTCGATAGCCGGACTGCTTGAGCAGCTCCTCGGCCTGGACGGTCTCCGTGTCCGGGTCGTCGGCCCCGTAGGGGTCGAGCTTGTCGGCAACGCCGCCGCCGACGGCGCCGGCGGCGAGGAAGAAGATGACCGCGATCAGGCCGACGCGGCGGGCGTGGCCGTCGGCGAGGCGGGCGAGGGCGTCGAACATCAGCGGCTCCCTTCCGCCGCAGGGCGGCGCGCTTCGAGGTCGGCGGCGGTGCGCTCGCACCAGGCGGCCGCCCACTCGTTGAACTCGATCCCGAAACGGAGGATCAGGAAGGTGTGGCTGCCGGTGGCCTCCACCGCCTCGACCGCGGTCGAGGCCCCGTGGCCGACCTCGGCCTCGATCTCGCGCAGCGTCTCGGCCTTGCGGCGGTGGACATCCCCCATGTCACGGATGCGCTGGATCTGCTCGGTCGGGGGGAGGGAATCGGCGAAGAAGACCTTGAGCATTCCCTCGTGGCGCATCTCGAAGACGGTGGGCGGCTCGACGAGCCAGGCGTGCAGGGCCTCGCGGCCGGCGTCGGTGAGGCTCCAGACCGTGCGCGCCCGGCCGCCCGACGGGGCGTCGATCCCGTCGACCAGGCCGGCCTCGGCGAGGCGCTTCAGCTCGGGGTAGATCTGCCCGTAGCTCGCGGCCCAGAAGAAGCGGGTCGAGCGGTCGACCATCGCTTTGATCTCGTAGCCGGACTTGGGGCCGAGGGAGAGGGTTCCGAGAATCGCCTTGGCGGTTGGGGAGAGCTCCATCGCATTAGTGGGTATATCAAGCAGATATATCAGTGAGGGTGATCTGCGTCACACACCGCCGACTGTGCACTTCGCGTCGCCCTGGCAACCGCAAGCGCACACTCGGCGGGCGGCGGCGCGGCGGCGGCTAGGGGATCAGGCCGAGGTCGCGCTTCAGGGCGAGGACGCGGGCGGCGGCTTCGTCGAGGCGCTGGGGCGGGATCGTGCCGTCGAGGACGGCCGCCAGGAGCGCTTCCCGGGTGACTTCCTGGATCCGGCCCGGACGCTCGATCAGCAGCAGATCGGCGCCGGCGTTGAGCGAGGCGATCGCAGCCTCGCGCACGGTGGAGATCGAGCGGACGGCGCCCGCCGCGAGGTCGTCTGTGATCGCCACCCCGCGGAAGCCGAGGCGGGCGCGCAGCAGGCCGGCGGCGATCGCCGGGGTCTGCGACGCCGGAGTGACCGGATCGAAGGCGGCGTAGAAGGAATGCGAGAGGACCACCGCAGGCGCCCCGGCCTGGAAGGCCACCTTGAAGGGCACGAGGTCGCGAGTCAGGAGCGTTCCGCGGTCCAGCCCGACCGTGGCAGGGCCCACGTCGGTGTCCGCGGAGACGGCGCCGAGGCCGGGGAAGTGCCGCGGCGCGCACGCGATCCCGGCCTCGCTGCAGCCGGCCATCGCGGCGAGGGTCATCCGCGCGGCGACCCCCGGGTCCTCGCTGAAGGCGCGCTCGCCGAGCGGGCTCGAGAGGGGCGCCACGTCCGCGACCGGGAACAGGTTGAGATCCACCCCGGCCTGCACCAGCGCCTCCCCCGCTTCACGCGACCAGCGGAGGGCGCGCTCGGAGTCGTCGAAGTCGCCGATCGCCACCTGGCGCTGCTGCGGAGGCAGGTCGCCGAAGGCCCGCTCCGGCCCCCCTTCCTGCGCGGCGACGATCAACGGCGGCACGCGCCCTGCGGCGGTTCCGGCCGCCCGCAGGCCGGCGATCATCGCCGCCGCCTGGCCGGCGTCGAGCCAGTTCTCGCCGGAGACGAAGATCGCGCCGAGCTGTCGCCGTTCGAGCTCCGCGGTGAACGGTCCTCCCGCCTGCGTCCCGTCGAAACCGAGCGCGAGCACCTGGTCGACCTTCTCCTCGGTGTCGAGGCCGGCGACCAGGCCACGCAGCTCGGCGGGCAGCTCGGCCGCGGCCGCCGCCGTCGGCGCTCGCCGCGAGTCCTCCTCGCCGGTGAAGGCAAGGGCGATCAGGGCCGTAGCCGCGACCACAACGGCGATCGCAACCGCCCTTCGCATCCATATCCGCGCGCGCCCGACCCCCATCGCGCGCATTGTGAAGCTCCCGTGCGCACTTGGCGCCGGGAGGCCGCCGCCGAAATTACGCCCCCGCCCACGTATCCTCAGCGGCCATGGCCGCGAGCCCCGACATAGTCGTGATGAAGTTCGGCGGCACCTCGGTCGCCGGGCCGGAGGAGATCAAGCGCGCCGCGCGGCGGATCGTCGCCGCGCGCGAGACCGGCAGCCGTGTGGTGGCGGTGCTCTCGGCGCGCGGCAAGACCACCGACGAGCTGGTCGAGGCCGCCTACGAGATCTCGGCCAAGCCGGTCGCCCGCGAGATGGACATGCTGCTCTCGACCGGAGAGCGGATCTCCTGCGCCCTCTGCGCGATGGCGATCCACGATCTCGGCCACGAGGCGATCTCGCTGACGGGGTCCCAGGCGGGCATCGTCACCGACTCCTCCCACACCAAGGCGCGCATCATCGACGTCCGCGCCGACCGCATCCGCGAGGCCCTCGAGCAGGACCGGATCGTCCTCGTCGCCGGCTTCCAGGGCGTCTCGACCGACAGCCGCGACGTCACCACCCTCGGCCGCGGCGGCTCGGACACCACCGCGGTCGCCCTTGCGGCGGCGCTCGGCGCCTCCGTCTGCGAGATCTACACCGACGTGCGCGGCGTCTACTGCGCCGACCCGCGCATGGTCCCGAACGCCCGCAAGCTGCCGATGGTCTCCTACGAGGAGATGCTCGAGATGTCGGCCTCCGGCGCCAAGGTCCTGCAGCTGCGCTCGGTCGAGTACGCCCGCAACCACGGCGTCCGCATCCACTGCCGCAGCTCCTTCGAGGAGGTGCCCGGTACCCTCGTCCTTGCCGAGGACGAGACCATGGAACGACCGCTCGTAACCGCAGTGACCCACTCAGACGGCGAGGCCCGCGTGACCCTGACCGGCGTCGCCGACGGGCCCGGCGTCGCCGGCCGGATCTTCGGCGCGCTCGCGGCCGCCAACGTCAACGTCGACATGATCATCCAGAACGAGCCGATCGGCGACGACGCGCTCGCCGACCTCTCCTTCACCGTCGAGCGCGGCGACCTCGACGCGCCGAGCAGACGATCGCGGCGCTCGGCGATGTCTCCGCCGGGATCCTCAAGGACGAGCGGATCGGCAAGGTCTCGATCGTCGGCGCCGGCATGCGCAGCCACCCGGGCGTCGCCGCCAAGGTGTTCGAGACGCTCGGCGAGCACAGGATCAACATCGAGATGATCTCCACCTCGCCGATCAAGATCTCCTGCGTGATCTCCGCCGACGAGGTCCCGACGCGGTCAAGGCGCTGCACGAGGCCTTCGAGCTCGGCGCCGACGCGGTCCGCAGGAGGACCCGACGGGCACCGAGCACCGGCCGCGCGTCGCGTCCTGAGGCACCGGTCATACTGACGCGATGAGCTGCGAACGGCTACAGAGTCGGGGTGCTGGGCGCGACCGGCGCTGGTCGGCTCGACGATCCTGCAGCGTGCTCGCCGAGCGCGGCTTCCCGGCGGCCGAGGTGGTGCCGTTCGCCTCCGAGCGCTCGGCCGGGCAAGCAAGATCGAGTGGGACGGCTCGCATGCTCGAGTGCCGGCCGCTGAACGAGGAGCACGATCCAGGGCCTCGACGTCGTCCTCTCCTCGGCGGGCGGCGCGGTCAGCGCCGAGTGGGCGCCGAAGCTGGTCGACGCCGGCGCGGTCGTCGTCGACAACACCAGCTACTGGCGCATGCACGAGGACGTGCCCCTGGTCGTCGCCGAGGTCAACCCCGACGCGGTCGAGGGCCACGACGGGATCGTCGCCAACCCGAACTGCACGACGATGCAGATGGTCGTGGCGCTGGCGCCGATCCATCGACGAGGCCGGCATCGAGCGGCTGGTCATCTCCACCTACCAGTCGGTCTCCGGCACCGGGCAGAAGGCGATCGACGAGCTGCGCACCCAGTCCCGTGCGGTGCTCGACGGCCGCGCGGCCGCCGACGCCGTGGTCTACCCCCACCAGATCGCCTTCAACGTCCTGCCCCAGGTCGAGACCTTCAAGGACGGCGACGACTACACGACCGAGGAGCGCAAGGTGATGGCGGAGACGCGCAAGATCCTCGGCGTCGGCGACGAGGTCGGCATCTCCGCCACCTGCGTCCGCGTGCCGGTCGTCACCGGCCACTCGGAGTCGGTCAACGTCCAGACCCGCGAGGAGCTCTCGCCCGAGGAGTGCCGCGAGCTGCTCGCCGCCGCGCCGGGAGTCGTGGTCGTCGACGACCCGGCGCGCGGCCGCTACCCGATGGCGACCGACGCCGCCGGCCGCGACGAGGTCCTGGTCGGCCGCATCCGCCGCGACCCGAGCGACGAGCGCTCCCTCAACCTCTGGATCGTCGGCGACAACCTGCGCAAGGGCGCCGCCACCAACGCGGTCCAGGTCGCGGAGCTGCTGGTCGAGCGCGACCTGCTCGGCGCCCGCCAGTCGCCGGCCCGCTCAGTCGCCGTAGTCCTCGACCAGGGTCGGCGAAGCGGCGCACGAGCGCGTGGAAGAAATCGCTGCCGGGTGACGACGGCGTGGACACGGCCCTCGGTCGCGATCGGGATGATCAGCACGCGGTGGTGCAGGAAGAGCTCGGCGAGCTGGGTGTCGGAGTACTCGTCCTCGACGAGGACGGGTCGGTTGTCAGGTAGTCGCGGATCGGCTCCTCGGCGCACTGAGGCGCCGCTCGATCGTCTCGTCGATCGAGCGCGAGACCATCGCCGCCGAGGCCAGCTCGCCGACGTAGCCCGGGAAGAGAGCCGCCATGAACTCGCGCTCGCCGAAGATGCCGGCGAAGCTGCCGTCCTTCTCGACTGCGGGCAGGGCGGGGAGCCCCGTCTCGACGACCCTCCGGGCGGCGGTGCCGATCAGGTCGTCGGCGTCGAGCGGCTGAACCTCGCGAGAGCTTCCTTGACGATCGAGTCGGGCATTGTCCTCCTCAGTGCAGCGCCACGTAGCGTACGCCGATGTAGGCGCTGGCCATCAGCGAGCGAGACGAGCGTCGACCGGCACGCCGACCTGGAGGAACGCGATGAAGCCGATCGGCCGCCCGGCGCGCTCGGTGAGGCCGGCCGCGGCGACGTTGGCGGCGGCGGCGATGATCGTCGCGTTGCCGCCGAAGCAGGCGCCGAGCGAGAGCGCCCACCAGTAGGCGTCGTCGCCGGTGACTCCGGCGCCCTGCAGCTGCTCGACGACCGGGAGCATCGCGGTGGTGAAGGGGATGTTGTCGACGAAGGCGGAGCCGAGCGGCGGCGATCCAGGCGATCCCGAACAGCTCGGCGGTGCGGTCGCCGCCGGTCACGTCCTTGACGCGCGTCGGCCACCTCGTCGATCGCGCCGGTCTCCTCGAGCGCGCCGACCATGACGAAGAGCGCGACGAAGAAGAAGAGGGTCGGCCACTCGATCTCGGCGAGCGCCTCTCAGGTCGAACCTCGTCACCAGCAGGCCGACGGCGGCCCCGGTCAGCGCGACCGTCGCCGGCTCGATGTGAAGCGCCTGGTGGGTGAAGAAGGCGAGGATGGTCAGCGACCAGCACGGGCCCGGTTCGGCGAAGCTCGGCAGGGTCGCGGATCGAGGCCGCCGCGTCGAGATCCATGACGAATGGCGGTTGCGCTCCTCGATCTGGAGCTGGGGCCTGTACCAGAGGTAGAGCAGCGGGATGACGACGATGAACACGGCGAAGACGATCGGCGCAAGGTTGAAGATGAAGTCGTTGAAGCTGAGGCCGGTGCGCCCGGCGATGATGATGTTCGGGGGGTCGCCGATCAGGGTGGCCGTGCCGCCGATGTTGGAGGCGATCACCTCGATCACGATCAGCAGCGGGATCGGATCGATGTCGAGGGCGTCCGCGAGGAGGAAGGTGATCGGGATGACGAGCAGCATCGTCGTCAGGTTGTCGAGGAAGGCCGAGAGCAGCGCCGTCGTTCCCGCCAGGCTCATGACCACGGCGACGGGGCGGCCCCTGGAGAGCTGCCCGGCGCGGATCGCGATGAAGTCGTAGACGCCGGTCTGCTGGGTCAGGTAGACGAGGATCATCATCCCGGCGAGCAGGCCGATCGTGTTGAAGTCGACCGCCTCGATCGCCTTCTCCTGCGAGAACTCGCCGACGAAGAGGACGACGATCGCGGCACCAAGCAGCGCCACCTTGGTCCGGTGGAGGCGCTCGGTCGCGATCAGCCCGAGCGCGATCACGAAGGTTGCGACGGCGATCGCCATCCCGGCGATGCTAGGGATCGCGGGCGCTGACGCGTCGCAACGCCGCCGGCGCCAGCAGCGTGGTCAGGATCGACATGCCGACAACAACGGCGAAGAGCTCGGCGTCGACGACTCCGGCGGCGGTGCCGATGCTGGCGACGATGATCCCGACCTCCCCACGGGGGACCATCCCGACCGCGACGATGCCGCGGTCGCGGGGCTGCATGCCGCGGGCGCCGACCGCCGCTCCGGCGAGCTTGGTGAGGACCGCGACCACGGTAACCGCGGCCAGCAGGGCCAGGGCGCCGGCGTCCGCGAGCGCGTCCAGATCGAGCTCGATCCCGATGAAGGCGAAGAAGAAGGGGGGAAGAAGGCGTACAGGGGCGCGATCTCGTCCTCGATCGGATGCTGCTCCTTCGTCTCCGCCACCATCAGGCCCGCCAGGAACGCGCCGATGATCGCCGCCAGCCCGATCTGGGCTGCGAACGCGGCCAGCCCGAGACAGAGGATCACCGCCGGCAGCAGGGGCGAGTCCGAGAACCGCGGCTCGTGGAGTATCTGGGGTCGCCGGGCGACCAGGGCGGTGCCGCCGAGCGCGAAGAACCCCACGAAGGCGACGGCGAGGCCGCAGACGACGAGCAGCTCGGTCGGGTCGATGCCCCCCTCTGCGGCGATGCCGGTGGCGACCGCGACCAGGATCAGCGCGAGGATGTCGTCGACGATCGCAGCCCCGAGCACGGTCCGCGCCGCCGCGCTGCGGATGAGTCCGAGCTCGATCAGGACGGCGCTGGTGATCCCGACGCTGGTGGCGGCGAGCGCCGCCCCGAGGAAGACGCTGGTTGCCGTCGACTCGCCGATCGCGAACCCGAGCCCGACTCCCCCGGCGAAGGGGAGGACCACGCCGGCGATGCCGACGGCGAGGGCGTCGGCGCCGACCTCGCGCATCTCCGAGATCCGGGTCTCCAGACCGACCCAGAAGAGCAGGAAGACGACGCCGAGCTCGGCGAAGACCTCGAGCACCTCGCCCGGGTCGACGATGCCGAGGACCGAGGGGCCGATTGCCACGCCGGCGAGGATCTCGCCGATCAGCGCCGGCTGCCCGAGACGCTTGAAGAGCTCGTCGCCCAGCTTCGCCGCCAGCAGGACGACGAAGAGGTCGGTGAGGATCTGATCGACTCCGGTGGCCGCAGCTACCGGGAGATCGCCGGGCACCGAGGGCTCAGCCGGCGGCGGTTACCCCTGCCAGCCGCTCCTCGACCCAGCCGGTCGGAGCGATGTGGCGGGGCATGCCGAGCTCCTTCGGCGAGGCGCCGAGCGCGAGGCCGACGAGCTGGGGCAGATGCAGGACCGCAAGGCCGAGGTCTCGGTTGACGACCTTGGCCGCCTCGGGCTGCTGCATGTCGAGGTTGAGGTGGCAGAGGGGGCAGGGCGTGACCAGGCAGTCGGCGCCGGCGTCGAGCGCGTCGCCGAGGTGGGTGCCAGCCTGGCGCAGCGAGGTCTCGCGCGCCATCGTGATCACCGGGAAGCCGCAGCACTTGCGGGCGCCGTCGTAGTCCACGACCTCGCCGCCGAGGGCCTCGATCACCTGCTCCAGGTAGAGGTCGCGATCGGGATGCTCGTCGTAGCCGAGCCGGTGCTTGGGCCGGACGATGTAGCAGCCGTAGAACGGGCCCACCCGCAGGCCGGAGAGCGGCCGCACGACCTTCTCCTTGAGCCGCTCGATGCCGTAGTCCTCGACCAGCAGCCAGAGGAAGTTCTTGTTGGTGAAGCCGTCCTTGTCCTTGACGTACTCGAGCCCCTGGCCGGACAGCACCTCGTTGACGTGGGCGCGGTAGGCGGAGTCGGCGTCGAGACGCTGCTGGCACTCGGACTGGGCGCCCTGGCAGGTCGAGCAGATGTTCATCATCGAGAGCCCGGTCTGCTGGGCGAGGGCGAAGGTGCGGGCGTTGAGCGAGTCGGCGAGCTCCTGGTTGTGCTCGGCGATCACGCCGGCGCCACAGCAGTTGGCGCGGTCGAGCGTGACCAGCTCGATCCCCAGCCGGTCGGCGACCAGCGCCATCGAGCCGTGCAGCTCGGTCGTGAAGCCGCGGGAGACGCAGCCCGGCCAGTAGGCCACCTTGATCGTGTCGCTCACTGGCCGGCCTCCTCGTCGGTTGTTCCCTGGCCGGTCTGCGCGGCCCCGGTGTCCTCGCCGGCGGTCGCCGGGCTCGCGCCCGCGGCGCCGGCCTCGGTGTGCTCCTCGCCCTTCGGCGGCGGCTCGAGCCCCTCGGCGACCGCCGCATCCTCGTCGCCCTCCTCGCCCTTGATGTAGAGGTTGAGCTCGGTCCGGTGCTCCTCGGCGTGCTCGTAGATCGCCTCGACCTCGTCCTGGGCGCCGTCGGGCAGCTTCGGATGGACGCCCGGGATCAGCTTCGGCAGCGAGCGCATCTTGCCCGTCTTCAGCCCGCGGACCGCGGTCGGGATGGAGCCGAGCAGGCCCTTGATCGCCGCCCCCTTCGGCATCAGCTTCCCCTTGACGCCGGGCGCATAGGACTCCTGCAGCAGCAGCGACTCGTCGAGCGTGCCCTTCTTCTCGATGATCTTGACGAAGGCGGCCTCGTGGTTGTGGCCGTTGTTCTGATCGACGATCCCGGCCTCGCCGGCGCGCCGCCGCAGCCGCATGATCTGGTCCATCGGCGCCACCCCCTTCGGGCAGGCGTCGATGCAGCTGAAGCAGTGGGTGCAGTCGTAGATCCCGTGCGGGTCCTGGGCGAGGTCGTGGAGACGCTCCTCGGACTGGGCGTCGCGGGGGTCGCCGACGAAGCGGTAGGCCTTGGCCAGCGCTGCCGGGCCGATGAAGTCCGGATCGGCCTCCATCGAGAGGCAGGAGGAGACGCAGGCGCCGCACTGGATGCAGGCGATTTCCTGGGTGACGTCGACCATCGACTCGGGGTCGACGACGTACTCGCGCTCGGGCGCCTCGCCCGCCGGCAGCAGCCAGGGGGTGACCCGGCGGATCTTCTCCCAGTGGGTCGACTCCATGTCGGTGACCAGGTCCTTGATCACTGGCATGTTCCCCATCGGCTCGACGACGATCGGGTTCTCGGGCCCGCCGTTGGGACGCCGGTTGGCGGCCTCGTGGGCCTCGCCGATCTGGGTCTTGCAGGCGAGCCCGGACTGGCCGTTGATCTTCATCCCGCAGGAGCCGCAGATCGCCGCCCGGCACGAGCAGCGCACGGCGAGCGTGCCGTCCTCGCGGTCGCGGGCCTGGAGGATCCCGTCGAGGACCGAGAGCGACTCCTCGAGGTCGACCTTGAACTCGTCCCAGAAGGGCCCCTGCCCGGACTCCGGCTGGTAGCGGCGGACCTTGAGCGTGTATTCGGGCATCAGCCGTTCGCCTCCATGGCTTAGTAGGTCCTCTCCTGCGGCTCCCACTGGGTCATCGTGACTTCCGAGTAGCTGATCTCGGGGCCGTCCCCGTCGAGGGAGAGATCGATGTGCTTGAGCCACTCCTCGTCGTTTCGCTCCGGGAAGTCGGTGCGGTACTGGGCGCCGCGGCTCTCCTTGCGCTCGAGCGCGCCGAGGCAGGTGCACTCGGCGTTGTCGAGCATGTAGCCCAGCTCGATCGCGCCGAGCACGTCCTGGTTGAAGATCGAGCCCCGATCGTCGATGTAGGCGGTCCTCGCCTCCTCCTTGAGCCGCCTGACGGTCTCGAGCGCGATCTTGATGCCCTCCTCGTCGCGGAAGACGGCCACGTGCTTGTCCATCGTCGTCCCAAGGTCGAGCTTGATCTCCGAGACGCGCCGCCCCGAGCCCTTCTCGCGGCCGATCACCTCATCGATCTGGCTCTGCTCGTCCTCGAGGACGGAGGTCGCGGGCCGGCGCAGGCCCATCCCCTTGGCGCGCGTGGCCGCGTCGACGCCGGAGTGCTTGCCGAAGATCAGCGTGTCGAGGAGCGAGTTGGCGCCGAGGCGGTTGCCGCCGTGGACCGAGACGCAGGCGACCTCACCGGCCGCGTAGAGCCCCGGCACAGTGGTCCGGCCCTCGACGTCCGTCTTCACGCCGCCCATCGTGTAGTGGTTGCCCGGCTTGATATGGATCGGCTCGCGGGTGATGTCGACGCCGGCGAAGTCACGCCCGACGAGGACGATCTCGCGCAGCGCCTCGTGGATCCGCTTGCGGGGCACGACCGTGATGTCGAGGGCGACGGTCCCGTCCGGGAAGCCCCTGCCCTCGTTGATCTCGGTCTGCTCGGCGCGCGAGACGACGTCGCGCGAGGCCAGCTCCATCTTGTTCGGCGCGTAGCGCTCCATGAACCTCTCGCCCTTCGCGTTGAGCAGGTGGGCGCCCTCGCCGCGGGCGCCCTCCGTGATCAGGAAGCCCTTGCCGGCCAGCGTCGTCGGGTGGTACTGGATCATCTCCATGTCCATCAGCCTGGCGCCGACGCGGTAGGCCATCGCGATCCCGTCGCCGGTGCAGATCAGGGCGTTCGTGGTCGGCTTCCAGACCTGGCCGTTGCCGCCGGTCGCGAGGATCACGGCCTTGGCCGCGAAGAACTCCATTGACCCGTCGGCGATGTTGCGGGTGATGGCGCCGCAGCATTCCCCCTGGTCGTCGATCGCCAGCGCGGTGGTGAACCACTCCTCGTAGCGGGCGACGTCCTCGGAGTGCTTCATCAGCTGCTCGTAGAGGACGTGCATGATCGCCTGGCCGGTGATGTCGGCGACGTAGTACGTGCGCGCGGCGGAGGCCCCGCCGAAGGCGCGGGTGCCGAGCCTGCCCTCCTCGTTGCGGTGGAACGGCACGCCGAGGTGCTCGAGGTGGAGGATCTCGTCAGGGGCCTCCCGGCACATCACCTCGATCGCGTCCTGGTCGCCGAGGTAGTCGGAGCCCTTGACCGTGTCGAAGGCGTGCGATTCCCAGGAGTCGTCGGGGTTGAGGGCGGCGTTGATCCCGCCCTGCGCCGCGTTCGAGTGGGAGCGGACCGGGTGGACCTTGCTGATGATCCCGACCGAGACGCCCTGCTCGGCTGCGGCCAGCGCGGCCCGCTGGCCGGCCAGGCCGGCGCCGATCACGAGGACGTCGTGCTCAGGCAAGGTGACGTGCGAGTGGGGACCGGAGGCGCATCCGTCGCCATCCTATACGGACGGAATTGCCGGTCAGGAGGCCGAAAATCCGAGCCGGGACTCGGATTTCGGCGCCGTTCAGGCGCCGCCCTCGGCGGTCGCGTCGCGCAGGGCGCGGCCGACCTGCTCGGCCGTGATCACCCCGCTCAGGCGCCCCTCGGCGTCGACCGCCATCAGCGCCCCGAAGCGGCGCAGGTTCTGGTTGCCGAGGAGGCTGTCGAGGGTCGCGTCCTCGGAGACGTGAAGGCTTCCCCCGTCGGCGTCGATCAGCTCCCCCACCCGGGCGGTCGAGCGGCTCGGCTCGGGGACCCCGTCGGCGCGGTCGCGCTCGAGCAGACCGCGGAAGCGCTCGGCGGCGTCGACGACGGGGAACCAGGGCCAGCGGTAGCGCAGGAAGTACTCGTCGAGCGCCTGCTCGACGCTGATCTCCTCGGGGATTGCGACCGGCTCGCGGTCCATGACGTCGGCGACGCGCACCCCCTCGATCCGCTGCGAGATCGACGTCTGGGCGGTGGCGGCGCGGGCCGAGCCGTTGATGATCATCCCGATCAGCGCCATCCAGAGGCCGCTGAAGACGTAGCCGGAGACGATCAGGAACAGGCCCAGCCCGATGAACAGATAGCCGAACCCGCGGCCCAGGGCGGCCGCGAAGCGGGTCGCCGAGGTGCGGTTGCCGGTCCGCCACCAGGCGATCGCGCGGACGATCCGCCCTCCGTCCATCGGGAAGGCGGGCAGGAGGTTGAAGACCAGGACCAGGAAGTTGATCGAGGCCAGCCAGGCGATCATCGCCAGCACGCCCGAGGTGTCGGTGTTGCTGTCGACCAGCATCGCGTCCTTGAAGTCCGCCGGGCCCGCGGCCGCGAGCCCGATCGCGGTGAGGACGACCACGATCGCGAGGGTGACCAGCGGCCCGCCGACCGCGATCTTGAACTCGGTCCTTGCGGTGTCGGAGTCCCGCTCGAGCCGGGCCACGCCGCCGAAGATCCAGAGCTGGATGCTCGAGATGCCGATTCCGTTGCGGATCGCGACCAGCGCGTGCCCGAGCTCGTGAAGGAGAATCGAGCCGAAGAAGCCGATTGCGCTGGCGACCGCCAGCGCGTACGGCCCGAAGGAGCCCTGGGGATCCCCGAGCACGTCCCCGTAGAAGCCGGAGAGCCAGACGATGACTAGG
Source organism: uncultured Actinomycetes bacterium (assembly GCA_963720015.1). Classification (GTDB taxonomy): domain Bacteria; phylum Actinomycetota; class Thermoleophilia; order Solirubrobacterales; family 70-9; genus DATFPK01. Next base: position 824,614 of record CAVREA010000001.1, read on the forward strand.
AAAAGGATGATGAACCACGACCAGTCGACCGAGATCCGGATCCCGCGGACGTGGAAGAGCGTTATCGAGCCGCCACCGAGCATGTGACTGATGTTAGGGCTCGGAGCTTTAGCTCCGGCACCAGCAGGTCAGGCGGCGAAGCCGCCGCAGGTGGCGGGCCGACCGCCTTCGGGCGGTACGGTGCCGGATCCGATGACCGAGGCGACGGCGCCCCAGACGTCTGAGCAGACCTGGATGCGGCAGCTGCTTGAGGAGCTCGAGCGGATCGATCGCCCCTCCGCCTCCGCGGGGGAGCGCGAGGCCGCGGAATGGGTCGTGGAGCGCCTCGCCGAGCTGGGGCACGAGGCGCGGATCGAGACCGAGTCCGCGCACGGGACCTACTGGTGGCCGCTGGGGATCGGCGCGGCGACGGGAGCACTCGGCGCGGCCGCGGCGCTGCGCGGGCGGCGCTTCGCCGGTGCGCTGCTGGGCGCGGCGGGGGCGGCCGCGATCGCCGACGACTTCCCGCCCAACCGGCGGCGCCTGCGCAGGCTGCTGCCGCGCCGCAGCACGCACAACGTGGTCTGCGAGATCGGTCCCGCGGATGCGGAGCGCACGATCGTGCTCGTCGCCCACCACGACTCCGCCCACTCTGGGCTCGTCTTCCACCCGGCGCTACCCCTGTTCGCGGACCGCCTCGGGCTGCTCGAGCGCACCAACACCAGCCCGATGCTGATGGCGCCCGTGATCGGCGGACCGCTGCTGGCCGCCGCCGGGGCGCTGAGCGGAAGCCGCCTCCTCAGCCGGATCGCCCTCCTCCTCGGCGCCGGCTCCGCGGCTGCGATGGCGGAGGTCGGCAGCCGCAAGGCGGTGCCCGGAGCCAACGACAACGGCGCCGCCGTGGTCGTCCTGCTCGCGCTGGCGCGCAGGTTTGCCGCGGAGCCCCCCGAGGGGATCCGCGTGGTCCTGCTCTCGACCGGCTCCGAGGAGTCCTTCAGCGAAGGGATGAAGGCGTTCGGGGAGCGCCACTTCCCGAGCCTGCCGAAGGAGAGCACCTTCTTCCTCACCCTGGAGGCGGTCGGGTCGCCCCATCTGCTGGTCCTCCGCGGCGAGGGCTTCCTGAGGATGTGGGAGTACCCGTCCCGCTCGCTGGACTTCATGGACGGGCTCGCGCGGGAGCTGGGCATCTGGCTCTTCCCGGACCTCCGTCTCCACAACGGCACCGACGGGCTCGAGGCACTGGCGGCCGGGTACGAGGGGGCGGTGCTCGGCGGCTGCACCGATCTCAAGCAGCCCGCCAACTACCACTGGCCGAACGACACCGCCGAGAACGTCGATTTCGGCACCGTCGCCGATGCGGCGCGCCTCAGCGAGGCGGCGGTGCGCCGGCTCGGCGAGGACGCCAGCGCCGTCTTCGGGCCGGGCGCTCAGGCCGCCGGCAGCGGCGAGTGACGTTCGATGATGCGGTTGAAGTCTGTGCCGGCGGGCAGCGTGCCGAAGGCCTGCCCCCAGTCGCCGTCGAGGCGCGAGGCGCAGAAGGCGTCCGCGGTGGCCGGATCCCCGTAGCGGACCAGCAGCGAGCCCTGTAGCGCCAGCGCCATCCCCTCGACCAGGCGGCGGGCGCGGGACTCGAGGGTTGACGCATCCGAGCCGAGCTCGTCGCGCAGGCGCGTCGCGAAGGCGGCGAGCCGAGGCTCGCCGCCGGCTCCCTCGGCGACCTCGGCGAAGAACGCCTCGACCGAGGCCGGGCTCTTGATCGCCGCGCGCAGGACATCGAGGCACTGGACGTTGCCGGACCCCTCCCAGATCGAGGAGAGCGGGCTTTCGCGGAAAAGCCGGGGCATCCCCGACTCCTCGACGTAGCCGTTGCCGCCGAAGCACTCGAGCGCCTCGACCGCATGCCAGGGCGCTCGCTTGCATGTCCAGTACTTGAGGACGGCGTTGGCGATCCGCCGCCGGTCGGCGGCCTCCTCGGAACCGGCGGCAACCTCGTCGTAGGCACGGGCCAGCCAGAGCGCCGAGACAGTCGCCGCCTCCGACTCGACCGCGAGGTCGGCGAGCACGTTCCGCATCAGCGGCTGCTCGACCAGGAGCTTGCCGAACGCGGATCGGCCTGCTGTGTGGTTGATCGCGTGGGCGACCCCGGCGCGCATCCCAGCCGCCGATCCGATCGTGCAGTCGAGCCGGGTGTGGTTGACCATCTCGATGATGGTCGGGACGCCGCGGCCCTCCTCGCCGATCATCCGCGACCACGCGCCCCGGAACTCGACCTCGCTGGAGGCGTTGGAGCGGTTGCCGAGCTTGTCCTTGAGGCGCTGGATGTGGAAGCGGTTGCGCTCGCCGTCCGGGGTCCAGCGCGGCATCAGGAAGCAGGAGATGCCTGCGTCGGTCTGGGCGAGGACGAGGAAGGCGTCGCACATCGGCGCCGAGCAGAACCACTTGTGGCCCGTGATCTCGTACTCGGCCCCCGGGCCGCCGCCGTTCAACGGTTCCGCCCGGGTCGTGTTGGCGCGCACGTCGGAGCCGCCCTGCTTCTCCGTCATCGCCATCCCGCAGAGGGCGCCGCGCTTCTCGGCGGCGGGGGCGGACCGCCCTTCGTAGTCGAGCGAGAGGAAGCGGGGCTCCCACTCCTCGGCAACCTCGGGCTGGGCACGAAGCGCGGGGATCGCGGAGTAGGTCATCGAGATCGGGCAGCCGACGCCGGCCTCGGCCTGGGAAAGGCAGATGAACATCGCCGCGCGGGCGACGTGCGCCCCCGGCCCCGGCTCGCGCCAGGGCAGCGCATGCAGGCCGTGGCCGACGCCGATCCGCATCAGCTCGTGCCATGAGGAGTCGAAATCGACCTCGTCCACCCGGTTGCCGAAGCGGTCGTGGGTGCGGAGCTTGGGGGTCTTCTCGTTGGCCTCGAAGCCCCAGCGGATCACCTGCGCGGAGCCGGCAAGCGCGCCCAGCTCGCGGCAGCGGTCCTCGGCCCAGCCGGCGCCCTCGCGCCGCACCGCCTCCGCCAGCACGGTGTCGGCCTCGAAGACGTTGTAGTCCTCGAGCGGGCTCGCCTGGTTGAAGACCTCGTGGGTTGCGCCCTCTGCCGGGCGCTCGACGGTCGCCATCGGGGTGATTGTAGGGTGCGGCCGCGTGGCCAAGATCGAAGTGAAGAACCCGATCGTCGAGCTCGACGGCGACGAGATGACCCGAATCATCTGGGACTTCATCAAGGAGCAGCTGATCCTGCCCTACCTCGACGTCGAGCTCATCTACTTCGACCTCGGGATCGAGAGCCGGGACGCGACCTCGGACCAGATCACGGTCGACGCAGCGAACGCGATCAAGGAGCACGGGGTCGGCGTCAAGTGCGCGACCATCACCCCCGACGAGGCGAGGGTCGAGGAGTTCGGGCTGAAGGAGATGTACCGCTCCCCGAACGGGACGATCCGCAACATCCTCGGCGGCGTCATCTTCCGTGAGCCGATCGTGATCTCGAACATCCCCCGGCTCGTCCCGGGCTGGACCAAGCCGATCGTGATCGGCCGCCACGCCTTCGGCGACCAGTACCGGGCCGAGGACATCGTCGTTCCCGGCGAGGGCACGCTGACCCTCACCTACACGCCGAAGGACGGCTCGGAGCCGATCGAGGTCAACGTCTACGAGTTCGAGGGCGGGGGCGTCGCGATGGCGATGTACAACGTCGACGACTCGATCCGGGACTTCGCCCGCGCCTCGATGCGCTACGGCCTCGATCGCGGCTTCCCGGTCTACCTCTCGACCAAGAACACGATCCTGAAGCGCTACGACGGCCGCTTCAAGGACCTCTTCGCCGAGGTCTACGAGAACGAGTTCTCAGACGACTTCGAGGCGGCCGGCCTCACCTACGAGCACCGGCTGATCGACGACATGGTCGCCGCGGCGCTGAAGTGGGAGGGGGGCTACGTCTGGGCCTGCAAGAACTACGACGGGGACGTGCAGTCGGACACGGTCGCCCAGGGCTTCGGCTCCCTCGGGCTGATGACCAGCGTGCTGATGACCCCCGACGGCCGCACCGTCGAGGCCGAGGCAGCGCACGGCACCGTCACCCGCCACTTCCGCCAGCACCAGGAGGGCAAGCCGACCTCGACCAACCCGATCGCCTCGATCTTCGCCTGGACGAGGGCCCTGGCCGCTCGCGGGCGGATGGACGAGACGCCCGCCGTCTCCGAGTTCGCCCAAACCCTGGAGCGGGTCTGCGTAGAAACCGTCGAGAGCGGGAAGATGACCAAGGACCTGGCTCTCCTGGTCGGCGAAGGCCAGGAGTTTCAGACCACGCAGGAGTTCCTCGCCTCGATCGACGAGAACCTGCAGCGGGCGATGGCCTAGTGGCCTCGCCTCCACTCGAACAACCGATCAGGAGAACCAACCCGTGAGCACTCCAGTCAAGGTCACCGTCACAGGCGCCGCCGGACAGATCGGCTACGCGCTGCTCTTTCGCATCGCCAGCGGCCAGATGCTCGGCCAGGAAACGCCGGTGCATCTCAATCTGCTCGAGATCCCGGATGCGGTCAAGGCCGCCGAGGGAACCGCGATGGAGCTCGACGACTGCGCCTTCCCGCTGCTCGCCGGGATCGACATCTTCGACAGCCCCGGCGATGCCTTCGACGGCGCCAACGTCGCCCTGCTGGTGGGAGCACGGCCGCGGGGGCCGGGCATGGAACGGGCCGACCTGCTCGAGGCCAACGGCGCGATCTTCAAGCCGCAGGGCGAGGCGATCAACGCCGGCGCCGCGGACGACATCAAGGTCCTCGTCGTCGGCAACCCGGCGAACACCAACGCCCTGATCGCGATGGCCAACGCCCCCGACGTGCCGCGCGAGCGCTTCACGGCCATGACCCGGCTCGACCACAACCGGGCGATCGCCCAGCTGGCGAAGAAGCTCGGCGACTCCGGTGGCGTCGATTACCAACATGACCGTCTGGGGCAACCACTCGACCACGCAGTACCCCGACCTCGTCAACGCGAAGGTGGACGGATCCAGCGCCTGGGACGCGGTCGGCGACGAGTCCTGGATCGCGGACGAGTTCATACCAACGGTCGCCAAGCGCGGCGCGGCGATCATCGACGCGCGCGGCGCCTCGAGCGCCGCCTCCGCGGCGAACGCGGCCATCGACCACGTCCATGACTGGGTCCAGGGGACACCCGAGGAGGACTGGGTCTCGATGTCGGTGCCCGCCGACGGCTCCTACGGCGTCGGCGAGGGCATCATCTCCAGCTTCCCCTGCGCCTGCAGCGGCGGCGAGTGGACGATCGTCCAGGGCCTCGAGGTGCCGGATTTCTCGCGGCAGCGCATCGACGCGAGCGTGATGGAGCTCCAGGACGAGCGCGACGCGGTCCAGAAGCTCGGGCTGGTCTAGCGGCTCAGCCGACCGGGTGGTACTCGCGCCCGCGCTTGGTCACCTTGCCCTCCTTCTGGAGGTCGCCGAGCACGCGGTACAGGTAGTTCGGCTTGATCTTCATCTGCCGGGCGATCTCCGAGGCGGAGATGCCGGGATTCTCCTTGACCAGCTTCACGGCCTGGTCGGCGCGGGTGCCGCCGCGGCGCCGGCGCCGGCGGGTGCCGGTTGAGGGTCCGGAGCTGCGCGGCCGTCCCGGGCGGCGGCGTCCGGTCCTGCCGCCGGTCAGATCGGCGAGCGCCCGCTCGAGGCGCTTGCGCTCCTCGTTGAGCTCCGCGAGGCGGCGCTCGACCAGCGACCTGGCCTCGTCGAGTACGTTGCTGTTGTCTGCCATCAAGGATCCTTCCGTTGAATTGCCCTGCCGCATGAACGGTGTGTGTGACAGTGAGTGTGTCACAAACAGGTGAGCGACCAATGACTGTGTGCGTAACGGTGAAAGAAGGGGGCCGTTCGCGTGGATAGCCGGCCACGCGTCGCCGTCGCGCGGATGCTCCTCCCGGCGGGGCTCGAACCGCTGCGGGAGCGCTTCGAGGTGGTCTCCGGTGGGCTCGACGCGACCCCTGAGGCGATCCTGGAGCTGGTGCCAGGAGCGGCTGCGATAGTCGCCGACCCAACGGTGCCCGTCGATGGCTCCCTGCTCGATGCGACCGGGCCGACCCTGCGGGTCGTCGCCAACTTCGCGGTCGGGTACGACAACGTCGACCTGGCGGCGTGCCGCGACCGCCGGGTGACGGTCACGAACACGCCCGACGTCCTCACCAACGCCACCGCCGAGCTGGCCCTGGCGCTGACGCTGGCTGCGGGCCGCCTCCTCAGCGAGGCCGAGCGGGACCTGCGCGGAGGCCGCTGGACGGGCTGGGATCCGTCCGCGTACCGCGGGCTCGAGCTCAGCGGCGCCACCGTCGGCGTCGTCGGCCTCGGGCGGATCGGCAGGCGCTACGCCGAGCTGCTGCGCGGGTTCGGCGTCGACCTGCTCTACACCGCTCGCTCCGCCAAGCCGGAGGCGGAGGCGGAGCTGGGCGCGCGGCGGGCCGGCCTCGGCGAGCTGCTCCGCTCCGCGGACGTGATCAGCCTGCACGCGCCCGCCACCGCGGAGACGCGCCACCTGATCGGAGCGGAGGCGCTCGCCCTCGTCAAGCCCGACGCGGTGCTCGTCAACACCTCGCGGGGCCCGCTCGTCGATCTCGATGCGCTCGCCGCGGCGCTGGCCGAAGGCCGGCTCGGGGCCGCCGGACTCGACGTCTACGAGGGCGAGCCGGTGCTGCCGCCGTCGATCCTGGGGGCGCCGCGCACCGTCCTCACCCCGCACGTCGGCTCGGCGACCGTGCGGGCGCGGGACGGGATGGCGAGGACGGTCGCCGAGAACGTGATCGCCGTGCTCGGCGGGGCCGAGCCGCCGAACCGGGTCGTCTGATGTCCGCGCTACGCCCGGCGCTTGCGCGGCAGCGTCCGGAAGACGACGTCCCAGATCGGGGAGGAGACGCCGAACCCGTAGCGGTGATCCTGGAAGTGGTGGCGCATGTGCTGCTCGCGCAGCCGTTTGCCGAGCTCGGACTTCGGCACGAAGTGATGCACGTAGTAGTGCGTGTAGTCGTAGAAGAGGTAGCCGCCGATGAAGCCGGCGAAGAGGGGGTAGGCGGCCGGCGTGCCGAAGATCATCGTGAACGCCCAGAAGAAGAGGGCCGCGAGCGGGATGCTGACGGCGGGCGGCATGACCAGGCGGAGCGGTCGTTGGGGTGGTCGTGGTGGACCCCGTGGATGATGAAGTGGAGCTTGTCGCCGCCACGGAACTTCGGCTGCCAGTGGAAGAGGAGGCGGTGCAGCCAGTACTCCGTCAGCGTCCAGATCGCGAGGCCGCCGAGGGCGAGCATCGGCAACTCCCATGCCGCGAGGCCGCGGTCCGCCCCGAGCCAGAACATCGACCGCGATCACCGGGCCGAAGATCACCGCCGGCACGGCCGGGTGGACTCGCGAGAAGTAGTTGAGGAATTCGCTCTCGAACAGCTGCGGCGAGGCGGCCAGTTGGCGTGTTCTCTCGTGTGCCTCCATCCGCGCAAATGGTAGCGCCGCGCTTCCCGCCGGAGGCGTTCCCGCAAGCACGGCAATTCCGTTACCGGGTTGTGAACGAATAATTCTGCGGTTTGCGGAAACGCCCCCTCCGCGGCTGCCGAGGCGGTGGCATGATCACCTCCGGTCCCAGCGAGCAGTGGAGAGGAGCGAGTCTTGGCACAGCGCACGGGCAGGTCGAGGAAGGACAGGAAGCCGTCCTGCGAGGACTGCTACTTCCGCCGCAACATGCTCTGCGCGCTCGAGGTCGAAGAGCCCTGCGCCACCTTCCGCCCCGACCGTCCCGAGGGGCTCGTCCCTCCGCGTCAGCCGGTGCTCCTGATGCGGGCTCCGCGCTGGGCGGCCGAGCCGCAGACGCCGATCGCGTTCAGCCGCGAGCCGGCGAGCGTCCGCCTCTGACGATCGCTTGATGGGCGGGCCTTCCCCGCCGCCGCCGATCGGCCCACGGGCGCCCGGGCGAGGCTAAGGTTGCGGCCCCCGCGCGTTGCGCAACGGGCAGAGAGGACTCGGAGAGGGCAGTTGAGGATCACAGTTCTTGGGAAAGTCACCGTCCTGGCAGGACGCCGGCGGTGCGTGCAGCGGCTACCTGGTCGAGGACGGAGGCCGGTTCGTCCTGCTCGACTGCGGCAACGGCGTGTTCGCGAAGCTGCGCCAGCACGCGACTACGTGGACGTCGCCGCCGTCGTCGATCTCCCACCTGCACGCCGATCACTTCCTCGACCTCGTTCCCTACAGCTACGCCCTCACCTACGCCCCCCGCCAGCAGCCGGTGCCGGTGGCCCAGCTACCCCGGCACCGATAACCCCGCCCGCCCGCGGCTGATCGCCCCGCGCGGGGCGACCGAGGTCTTCCGCCGCGTGGTCGGGGCCTGGGGCAACGAGGACCTGATCGAGAAGGCATTCGCGCTCGAGGAGTACGAGCCCGGCGCCGACGGTCGAGGTGGGCGCGCTCCGCTTCGGCTTCCACGAGGTGCCCGCACTTCACCGAGACCTTCGCGATCGACGTCTCCGCCAACGGCGGCCGCCGCTTCACCTACGGCGCCGATTGCCGGCCCGGCGAGGAGCTGATCGAGATCGCCCGCGACACCGAGCTGCTGATCGTCGAGGCGACCCTGCCGCGCCCCGAGCGGACCGGCATCCGCGGGCACCTGACACCGGCCGAGGCCGGCGAGCACGCCCGGCGCGCCGGCGCCAAGCGGGTGGTGATCACCCACATCTCCGACGAGCTCGACCACGATTGGGCGCGCGAGCAGGCGAGCGGAGGCGTTCGGCGGCTCCGGTCGAGGTCGCCCGCGAGGGGGCGACGTACGAGGTCTGAATCACCCGCGCTCGTGTGACCGCGAGCGCGGCCGCTAATCTTGTGCATCCATGACGCGAGCGCGACCTCTTCGCCAACTTCGCCCGCATGCGGCGGGAGATGGACCAGCTGCTCGGCGACGCCTGGGGGCGGGCCGGTTACGCCAGCCGCCGCGCCGGGCGGCTTCTCGCCGAGCGTCGACGTCTACTACTGCGGTGACCCGCAGCGGGCGATCGTCAAGGTCGACCTCGCCGGGGTCGACCTCGGCGCGGTCAGCATCGAGGTCAGCGGCCGGGAGCTGGTGATCAGCGGCGAGCGGCCGGTGCAGGAGACGGAGGGCCGCGTCTACCAGCAGGTCGAGATCCCGACCGGGCCCGTTCCGCCGAATCGTCGAGCTCCAGGTCGACGTCGACGCCGAGCGCGCCAAGGCGACCTACGAGGACGGCATCCTCCGGATCGAGCTGCCGCTGCGCGAGGAGGCCGAGGTCTCGCGCCGCGTGCCGATCGACCGGAGTTGACTGCGATGGCGAGCGCGAGACGCGGACCGGCAGCGGCGACCTCGGGTCCGAGGCAGCTGCTGCTCGAGAGCGCTCCGGTGCTGGAGGTGGTCGAGTCCGCCGACGCCGAGGAGGCGATCCGCGCCAGCGAGCCGCTCCCCGACGCACTGCCGGTGCTGCCGCTGCGCGAGACGGTCACCTACCCCGACACGCTGACCCCGCTCGCGGTCGGCCAGCAGCGCTCGATCAAGCTCGTCGACGACGTCCTCGGCGCCAACCGGATGCTGGTCATGGTCGCCTCCCGCGACCCCGAGGACGAGGAGCCCGGGCCGGAGAAGCTCTACGACGTCGGCGTCGTCGGCGTCGTCGCCCGCATGATCAAGGTTCCCGACGGGACGATCCGGATCCTCGTCCAGGGCGACCCAGCGGGTCCGGCTCGGCCCCTACGTCGACCGAGGAGCCCTACCTCGTCGCCCGCATCGAGCGAGCTCCCCGACGTCGTCGAGGAGACGCCCGAGCTGGAGGCGCTGACCCGCAACGTCCAGCGCACCTTCTCCGAGATCATCGAGCAGATCCCGTACCTGCCCGAGGAGCTGCAGATGGCGGTCGCCAACATCGAGGATCCCTCGGCGCTCTCCCACCTGATCGCCGGCGCCCTGCGGATCGCGATCGACGAGAAGCAGGAGCTGCTGGAGGAGGTCGACGTCGCCAAGCGCCTTCGCCGCCTCTCGCAGATCCTCGCCCGCGAGCTCGAGGTGATCCAGCTCGGTTCCCAGATCCAGTCGCAGGTCCAGTCGGAGCTCGACAAGGGCCAGCGCGAGTTCTTCCTGCGCCAGCAGCTGAAGGCGATCCAGGACGAGCTCGGCGAGGGCGACGAGCAGCAGGCCGAGATCAACGAGCTGCGCGAGCGGATCGGGGAGGCGGGCCTTCCCGAGTACGCGGCCAAGGCCGCCGAGCGCGAGCTGTCCCGGCTCGAGAAGCTGCCACCGGCTGCGGCCGAGCACGGCGTGATCCGCGGCTACCTCGAGTGGCTGGTCGATCTGCCCTGGGACGAGCGCACCGAGGACAACCTCGACATCGACCATGCCCGCGACGTCCTCGACGAAGACCACTACGACCTCGAGCAGGTCAAGGACCGGATTCTCGAGTACCTCGCGGTCCGCAAGCTCAACCCGGACTCGCCGGGTCCGATTCTCTGCTTCGTCGGCCCGCCAGGGGTCGGCAAGACGAGTCTCGGCAAGTCGATCGCCCGGGCGCTCGGGCGCGAGTTCGAGAGGATCTCCGTCGGTGGCGTCCGCGACGAGGCCGAGATCCGCGGGCACCGCCGCACCTACATCGGCGCGATGCCGGGCGTGATCATCCGCGCCCTGCGCGACGCGGGCTCCCGAAACCCCGTGTTCATGATCGACGAGATCGACAAGATGGGCGCCGACTTCCGCGGCGACCCCGCCAGCGCGATGCTCGAGGTGCTCGACCCGGCGCAGAACAAGGAGTTCCGCGACCACTACCTCGACCTGCCCTTCGACCTCTCCGACGTCCTCTTCATCGCCACAGCCAACATCCTCGACACGGTTCCGGGGCCGTTGCGTGACCGGATGGAGGTGATCGAGCTCGCCGGCTACACGACCGACGAGAAGCTTCACATCGCGAAGCGCTACCTGGTGCCGCGCCAGATCGGCGCGAATGGGCTGAAGCCGAGCCGGATCGAGTTCGCCGACGCGGGGCTGCGGGCGATCATCGAGGAGTACACCCGGGAGGCCGGCGTGCGGGAGCTGGAGCGGCAGGTCGGCACGATCTGCCGCAAGACCGCCCGCGAGGTCGCCGAGGGGAAGGTGGACAAGAAGGTCCGGATCTCGGCCAAGCGGGCGCGCGAGCTGCTCGGCCGCCGGCGGGTCTTCGCCGAGCAGCGGCGCCGTACCAAGGACCCCGGGGTCGCCACGGGGCTGGCGTGGACGCCGGCGGGCGGGGACGTTCTCTTCATCGAGGCGACTGCGATGCAGGGGTCCGGGAACCTCACCATCACCGGGCAGCTGGGAGACGTGATGAAGGAGTCCGCGCAGGCCGCGCTCTCCTACGTCCGCGGCCACCAGGGGGAGATCGCCCCGGAACTTGCCGAGGACTGGTTCGCCAAAAACGACCTCCATATCCACGTCCCTGCCGGCGCGGTCCCCAAGGACGGCCCCTCCGCCGGGGTCGCGATGACGATGGCGCTGGCGTCGCTGGTCAGCGGGCGCCCGGTCCGCAACGACACGGCGATGACCGGAGAGGTGACCCTGACCGGCCAGGTCCTGCCCATCGGCGGGCTCAAGGAGAAGTCGCTGGCCGCGCAGCGGGCCGGGATCAAGCAAGTGATCGTGCCGGGCCGCAACGAGGGGGACGTCGCGGAGATTCCCGAGCATGAGCGCGCCGAGCTCGAGTTCATCTACGTCGACGAGGTCGGCGAGGCGCTCGAAGCCGGGCTCGAGTAGCACGCGGCACACCGGGCGTGGATCTTTTCCCGGCCGGGTATATCCTCAGCAGGCAACTTGAACCAGCGAGGGAGTTGACGAGGAAATGGCGAACACGACAAAGACGACCTGGGCGGCCGACCGCGCCAGCGAGGCCTACCACTCGGCGCGCGCGAACCCGTACGTGCAGCGCCTGATCGAAGACGAGGACCTGCGCAACAACCTGCGCGACGCGTACGAGTCGGCGCGGCATGCATACGGGCGCGTGACCAGCAACGGCAAGAGCCCGGTCAAGGCGGTGACCGGCGATAAGAAGGTGCAGCGCGACCTCCGCAACGCCGCCGACGCGCTTCGCGACGCTTCGGAGCAGCTGCGCGCACCGAAGAAGCGCAAGAGCCGCCTCGGCCGGCTGCTGCTGCTCGGCGCCGTTGCGGGCGGGGTGACGCTCGCGGTCTCCGAGAACGCCCGCAAGACGGTCATGGATGCGCTCTTCGGCGCCGAGGAGGAGTTCGAGTACACCTCGACACCCCCCTCATCGGGCAACTCGGGCTCGGGCTCCTAGCCGGCCCGGACAGAGCCTTGCGGACGGGAGGGGCCGGTGCCCCTCCCGTTTCGCTTTGTCGATTTGTGGCGGCGTCGGCCGGGGGCTAGGGTCAGGGCATGGCGACCGGACATCTAGACCGGCTGAGCGGCATCGACGCGTCCTTCCTCGCCCAGGAGCGCGACGGGTCGCACATGCACATCGGCGCCCTGATGGTCTTCGAGGGCCCGGCTCCGCCGAAGGCGGAGTTCACCGAGCACATCGCCTCGCGCCTGCCGCTGGTGCCGCGCTACCGGCAGAAGCTGGCGACTCCCGCGGCTGGAGATGGGGAGGCCGCTGTGGGTGGACGATCCGAGCTTCAACATCGACTACCACGTCCGCCACACTGCGCTGCCCGCCCCGGGAAGCGAGGAGCAGCTGCGGCGGCTCGCCGCGCGGATCTTCTCGCAGCGGCTCGACCGCACCAAGCCGCTCTGGGAGCTGTGGCTGGTCGAGGGGCTCGAGGGCGGGGGGTTCGCGCTCATCAACAAGACCCACCACTGCCTCGTCGACGGCGTTTCGGGTGTGGACATCACGGCGCGTCCTCTTCGACCTCGAACGCGAGCCGGCCGGCGCCGCCCGGTCCGGAGGACGGGTGGGCCCCGAGCCCCGAGCCCTCGTCCGCATCCCTGGTCGCCGCGGGGGTGCGGGACCTGGCGCGGGCGCCGGTCGGGCTGGCCGCGCGCGCCGTGGGCGCGATCCGCAGCCCCGGCGCACACCGCCGCGGTCGCCCGCGAGGCGGCCGAGGGCAGTCGCCGAGGTCGGCTGGGGCATCATCAACAGCCCGCCGAGCACCCCGCTCAACGTCGCCGATCGGGCCCGCACCGCCGGATTCTCTGGGTGCGGACCAGCCTCGACGACCTGAAGGCGATCAAGAACGGGCTCGGCGGCACCGTCAACGACGTCTTCCTCGCGGTCGTCAGCGGAGCGCTGCAGCGCTGGCTGCGCGGCCGCGGCGTGCGGACCGAGGGGGTCGAGCTGCGCGGCTGCGTGCCGGTCTAGCGTCCGCGGCGCAGGACGAGCGCGGCGCACTTCGGCAACCGGATCACGATGATGGCCTGCCCGCTCCCGGTCTACGCCGACGATCCCCGCGACCCGGCTCCGCATCGTCAGCGAGGCGATGCAGGGGCTGAAGGAGTCCAAGCAGGCGCTCGGCGCCGAGGTGATCGCCGGGCTCCAGGACTTCGCGCCGCCGACGATCTTCGCGCAGGCCTCGCGGCTCAACTTCTCCAGCGCGGGTCTACAACCTGCTGGTCACCAACGTGCCGGGGCCGCAGTTCCCGCTCTACCTGCTCGGCCGCGAGCTGGAGACGATGATCCCGATCCCCTTCCTCGCGCCCGAGAAGGCGCTGGCGATCGCGATCTTCAGCTACAACGGCGGCGTCCACATCAGCCTCATGGGCGACTACGACGCGATGCACGACCTCGAGCCCTCGGCGGCTTCATCGAGGACGAGATCGAGGCTTTGCGCGAGGCTGCGACAGCCGCGGCCTCCGAGGGCGCGCCGGCCGGCTGACCCCTGCCGGAGCGCCGCGGCAGCCGCCTGCCGCCCTACACTGCGGCCATGGAGGCGGCGGCCACGGGATCGAGAGCTGAGCGGAGAGAAGGCGCAGCGGATCGTCGACGCGATGCGCGACAGCGTCGCCAAGCGCGGCGCCGACGGCTCGACCTTCGAGCAGGTGGCTGCGCGAGGCCGGAGTCAGCCGCGGGCTCCTGCACTACTACTTCGGCACCAAGGAGCGGCTGCTGGTCGAGGTCGTCCGCACGGGACGCCGAGATCCGCGTCAACCGGCTCGACGAGCCGCTCGCCAACGCGAAGACGGTCGACGACGTCCTCGACGTCCTCGTCTCCAGCCTCGATGGACGCTGATCGAGAACGAGCCGAGGCTTCTTCCTGCTGCTCTTCGAGCTGTTCAGCGCCGGCCGCCGCAACCCCGACATCCAGCGCGAGCTGGGCCAGCTCTTCGGCCGCACCCGCGAGCCACGTCGCGGAGATCCTCAAGGCGAAGGAGCGCGAGGGCGTGCTCAACCTCCGCTACGACGCCGAGGCGGTCGCCTCCTACCTCTTCGCCGTCGCCGACGGCTTCGCCCTGCAGGCGCTCTCCGATCCGGAGCGCGACCACGGCGCCACGCTCGCCGCCTCCCACCGCGGCGCGGTACCTGCTCGTCCAGGACTGAAGGTGACAGAGGCGTCCGAGGAAGAGCGCCCGCTCTGGCGGGAGCCTGCGCCCGGCGGGTTCCCCGACCCTTCCGTGCTCGCCCTGCCGGCGATCGAGCGCCAGCAGCTCGGGCGCCAGGGACGGCTGCCCGTGTCGCCGATGACCTACCTGATCGAGATGGGCTTCGACGAGGTCTCGGCGGGCCACGCCACGTTCTCGGTGCCCGCCTCGCCGTGGTTCTCGAACTCCGCGGGCGTCATCCCCGGCGGTGCGATGGGCCCTGTCGCCGATGCCTCGCTCGGGGCCTGCGTCGGGACCGGGCTCGGGCCGGGGGTCCTGTTCACCACGGCGGAGCTCTCGCTCAGCTTCGTGCGCCCGGTCCGCCCCGAGGATGGCGCGAGGATCACAAGCTCCGGCCAGACGATCCACACGGGCCGCTCGGTAGGCATCTCCGAGTGCTTCCTGATCGGCGAGCCCTCCGGCGAGCTGATCGCCCACGGGACGACCCGTTGCAGCGATCTTTCCCCCGGTCGACCCGTTGCCCGGAGCCGCCCGAGAGCCTGCCGGTGCTGGACCAGCCGCTGCCCGGCGCCGACCCGGCCCATCCGCTGCGGCGGCCCGTGCGGGGTGAGCCGCTGCCGCAGGAGGTGTTCACCGAACGCAGCGGGCTCGAGATCCTGCGCGCGGCCATTGGCGGCGAGCTGCCTGCGCCCCCGCTTCATCACCTCACCGGGATGCGGCCGACCTTCGCCGAGGAGGGCCGGGTCGAGTGGGAGCTGCCCTGCAGCCGCTGGCTCGCGAGCCCGGCGGGCAGCGTCCAGGGCGGCTTCACGGCCATGCTCGCCGAGGCGGCCCTGACCGGCGCGATCTTCACCACTGCTCCCCCGGGCACCGCGATCGCGACCCTCGACCTGAAGGTGAACTACCTTCGGCCCGTCTTTCCCGACGACGGGGTCCTGCTCGCCTCGGCCCGGCTCATCCACCGCGGCCGCAGCATCGCGGTGGCGAGCGCCGAGCTCGACAAGGACGAGAAGCGGGTGGCGCTGGCGACCGGCTCGGCGATGTACCTGCCGGGGCGCCCCGCGGACCTGACCGGGGTCGAGCTGCCTGCGGCGGAGGGGGAGTAAGCGCGGGCTAGGAGCCGACCCCGCCAGAGCCGCTGCGCGGGCACGCCCTGACGACCCGCGCGGAGGGCAGCTTGACGAAGACCCTGGAGCTGTTGTTGCCCTCGTTGAGCTCGCGTATGTGGTTCTTCGGGTCGGCGACGTGGAAGAACGCGAAGCAGCCGCGAAGGCCGGTGATGTTGATCCAGTTCTGGTGGTAGCTCGAGGGGTAGATGTCGGACCAGCCGACCGAGGTGCCGAGGACGACCGAGCGCCGGCCCGGGTCCTGGCTGCAGGCGGGGTAGACGCGCCCCGACGGCGACTTCGGGCTCGGCTGGGTCCGCTCGAGGTCGCGCAGGCAGTAGTGCAGCTTCGGCCCCGTCCTGATCCGCCGCAGCGGCTTGCCTTCACTTCCGACGGTCCAGAGCTCGAACTTGGCCGCGTCGCGGTACTTCCAGTAGCGGTACTGGCCGGGGATCGGGTAGAAGTCGAGCCGGCCGGTCGTCCGGATCGCGAGCTTGCCCCCGCCGCGCTTGTGGATCCGCTGGATGACGCGCATCGAGCGCCTCGTGATCCGCACCCCGCGGATCTCCGCGGGACCGGCGCCTCGGCTGCGGATGTTGTTGGTCGCCCGCAGGAGGACCCGCCCCGGGCGGGTGAAGGTGTCGACGTACATCTCGCTCGGCCGCGCCATGCGCAGGTCGGGGCAGAGCAGACCGCGGCGGCGCTGGTCGAGGCAGGGGTTGTTCCTGGTCGTCTCCGCTCCTCCGCCCGGCGCGTAGCCGTTGTCGGCCCGCCCTGTCCCGCCGTCCTCGCCGGGGACGGCGGCGGGCAGCGCGGCGAGCGCGGCCAGCGCCGCTGTCAGGATCGGTAGGACGAGCTTGCGTTTCATCGCTTCGGAACGGCTCCCCCGGCGCCGGCGGCCCATCTTAATGAGGCGAGCCGCGGAAGACGGCAGGGGCAGAGCCCCCTCGCTCTGCCCCACCTTCTCCCCGTTTGTGGACGGGAAGCATGTGTCCCGTAACCCGGGCGGCGGGGACCGGTTGCGGTGCACCGCGAATATGCTGCGCCCGTGAAAAGCGAGGAGATCGCCTTCGCCGGCGCAGCCCGCCAGGCCGAGCTGGTCCGCGACGGCGAGGTGTCGCCGACCGACCTGGTGGAGCTCTGCCTCGACCGGATCGAGCGGCTCGACCCCCAGCTCAACGCCTTTCGGGTGGTGCTCGGCGAGCGCGCCCTGGCCGAGGCGAAGCAGGCCGAGGCCAGGCTTGCCGCCGGAGACGAGCGGCCCCTGCTCGGGGTGCCGATCGCCGCTCAAGGACTCGGTCGATCTCGCCGGCGAGAGGACGATGCACGGGACCGACGCCTTCGACGAGCCGGCCGCCGCCGACTCGGAGATGACCCGCCGGCTGCGCGGCGCCGGCGCGATCGTCGTCGGCAAGACCCACCTGCCGGAGCTGGCGATCTGCGGGTTCACCGAGTCAGCGACCTGGGGCGTCTCCCGCAACCCGTGGAACCCGCTGCGCAGCACCGGGGGCTCGAGCGGAGGAAGCGCGGCTGCGGTGGCCGCCGGGATGGTCGCGGCCGCCTCGGCGTCTGACGGCGGAGGGTCGATTCGCATCCCGGCCGCGTCGTGCGGAGTCTTCGGTCTGAAACCGACCCCGGGCCGGATTCCGCTCGACCCCGACTACGAGCATTGGCACGGGCTTTCCGCCAACGGCTTCGAGACCCGCTCGGTCCTCGACACCGCTCTGCTGCTCGACCTGACCTCGGGGGGCTCGCGCGAGCCTTCTGCCCCGCCTGTCCCGGACCGCCCGTTCACCGAATACGCGACAAGCCCGCCCGGGACGCTGCGGATCGCCCACTCGACCAAGCCGATCGGCGGCGTCGTGGCGCCGATCGTCCGCGACGAGGTGAAGCGGGCCGTTTCCGAGACCGCCGCGGTCCTCGCCGGGCTCGGCCATCGCAGCGAGCCCCGCGATCCCGATTTCGGCGTGATGGCGGGGTTCTTCGTCCGCTACCTGCGCGGGATCCACGACGAGGGTGTTGCCGTCCCCCACCCGGAGCGCCTCGAGCGCCGCACCCGCGGCTTCATCAGGCTGGGCGGCCTCTGCCCGGACGGCGTTCTCCGCGCCGCCCGCCGCGCCGAGGCGACCGACCGGCAGCGGGTGCTGGCCCTGTTCGAGGACTTCGACGTGCTGATGATGCCGGTGATGGGCGGGACCGCGCTCCCCGTCCGTCGCTGGGAGGGGCGCGGCGCCTTCTGGACCCTGAACGGGATGGCCCGCTTCTATCCGTTCGCCGCCGCCTGGAACCACCTGGGATGCCCCGCCGCCTCGGTTCCGGCCGGCTTCGCCGCCGACGGGATGCCGCTGGCGGTCCAGCTGATCGCCCCTCCCGGCGAGGAGGGGCGCATCCTCTCGCTCGCCGCCCAGCTCGAGGCCGAGCGCCCCTGGGCCGGCTCGCGACCACCGCTCGCCTGACTCCGTCCGCACGGCGCGCGGAAAGCGTTCGTTCGGCCGCTAGGGCATCCTCCATGAGGTACGCCGCCCCGTCGTTAGGTGTCGCTTGGCCGCGGCCAGCTGAAGACCTCGATGCGGATCCCATCGGGATCGAAGACGAAGAGGGCGTAATAGCCGTCGACGTCACGATCCTCCTCGGGCGGAAAATGGATCTGCGCGCCGTCGGCAACACAGCGCTCGTGTGCGGCGTTCACCTCATCGCGGCTTTCGACCTCAAAAGCGAGGTGCTCGATCCCGACGTCGTAGTAGCGATGCGCACCGCCGTCGGCGGGGCGCAGGCCGAGCATCGAGCCCGTGCTTGGGTCTTCCAGGTAGACGACCTCTTCCGTTCCCCGGTACGTGGGGTAGCGGACCTCCTCGACCCAGCCCAGCGGGCCCAACAGAGCGAGATAGAAGTTCAGCGACCGCTCGACGTCGCCGACCGCCAAGTCGACGTGGTGAATGCCCTTGGCCGGCATGGCTTCTCCTTTTTTTCGGGGCCGGCACGAGCCTAGCGCCGGTGGCGAGCCCTTCTAATCTGGGACGCCCGCGGCCTGGAGCGCCTTCGCTAGATCCTGCCCCCACTCGAAACGAGCGATCCTGCCATCGCGCAGGGTCCAGGTGTGCGCCTCTTCGTTGACGAGTTCCCGCTCGCTTCCCCGGGGTCGCGTGTGCCAGCTGACGGCGGCCACGACAACGTCCCCGCAGTCGTACAGCTCCCGGAGCTCGTGGCGGGAGGCTTCCCAGACTTCGGCGAAGCGGCGCATGGCCTGCGCGACGGCGACGGGCCCGCGACGCACACCCGGTTCGACGGCATAAGGAGGGTTGACATACTCGATGTCGGGAGTCGCGAGCCTCACGAGCTCCTCGGGGTCTCGATCGAGCAGCCCCGACTGGTAGACGTGGCGCACGAACGAGACGTTCTGCTGTGACATGGCGCGCACGGTATAGGGTTGGCGCACCGTGATTTCCACGATCGCTGTCGGGACGGATGGCTCGGCGACCGCCAGCGAGGCGATTCGGATGGCGGCCGACCTTGCGCGGCGATTCGACGCCAAGCTTGTCATTCTCAGCGCCTTCAAGGACTCGGCCCACCAATCGGGCAGCGGCTCGGTCGAGCTTCAATGGGCCAGCAGCAACGCGGCGCGCGTTCGGGAGATCCTGAGCCGAGCGGAGGCCGACATGCGCGCCGAGGGCATCGACTGCACGACCCGGGTCGAGGAGGGTGACCCCGCCGACGTCCTGGTGGAGCTGGCGTCCGAATGCGGCGCCGATCTTCTCGTGATCGGTAACAAGGGGATGCGGCGACGGGTGCTCGGCAGCGTTCCCAACACGGTCACCCACAAGGCCCCCTGCTCTGTCCTCGTCGTGAAGACGACCTAGCTGGGTACTGGCATTCCGAGCTAGACGACCCTCGCCGGCCGAGGCTCGAAGACCTTGCGGAAGCGGCGTAGGGCCAGCGGCGAGCCTTTCGGGCGCAGCTTGCGGCCGAGCAGGGAGCGGGCAGGGTTCTTGCCCCGCAGCGAGATCTCGATCCACTCACGCCAGTCCGTCTCGAAGGTGAGGTCCGCGTCGGGCGCCTCGCCGGGCTCGACCCGCGTGGAGCCGTTGTCGACGACCAGGTGCCAGGGGTCCGCATCCGAGAACCGCCACTGGACGGTGAGGCCGGACCCGTTGATCGCGGCCGGCTCCGAGGAGCGCATCATCGTCTCGAAGTAGATCCGCATCGCCTCGGGATCGGAGGCGGGTCGGCCGTTGGGCTCGCCGAGGATCCCCGCCTTCAGCAGGACGATCTGGTTCCTCGCCCGCTCCTCGTGGGGGAGGGAGCGGTCCACGGGGTAGACCTGCGGGGGCATCTCTTCGAGCGGGTACCCGGCGGCGCGCCACTTGGCCTCGATCGAGCGCATGCCGAAGCCGTAGATCTGCTCGAGCGTGAATCCGTACTCGGTCGTGTAGCGCTCGTCCCATCCGGGCGGGATGAAGACGGCGAGCGAGTAGGGCATGACCTCGAGCAGCAGCTCGACGACGGCGTCCTTGCACTCGTCGGTCTCGGCGAACATCTCGGAGAGGGCCTTGACGCCGAAGCCGATGTGGCGCTGCTCGTCCTGGGAGACGTTGACCATGCCGGCGCTGAAGCCCGGCATCGTCCCCTCCTTGATGAAGAAGTCCTCGATGAAATGCTGGCCCGGCTGGGCGAGGGTCGCTTCGACGACCATGTGGTAAAGCGCGATCGCCTGCGCGAACTTGGGCAGCGAGCGGTCGCGGCGCAGCTCCTCGGCCATCCGGTCGAGGCGCTCGAAGACACCGCGGTAGCCCCAGCCCAGCTGCGGCAACGTGTAGGCGAGCGTCGAGGAGATCGAGTCGCCGGCGCCGATCACCTCCTTGAAGAAGCGGTGGAAGAAGACCGCGTGGCGGGCCTCGTCGACCTGTTGCGTGGCGAGGAAGTACTTCTGCTCCTCCTTCGGCGCGGCGTCGATGTAGGGGGAGAGGTTGTCGGCGACGGAGTCCTCGCCGAAGAGGAACATCGAGTAGATCCAGAGCGCCGACTTGGTCTGGATCTCGTTGAGCGCCTCCCAGCCCTTGCGGTCCTCGGAGAAGTCGATCTCGTGGGCCTTCCAGTTGCCGCGCTCCCAGCGGTTGTAGAGGTCCTCGTAGCTGATGTCGGCGGTTGCCGCGGCGTTCTGCTGGGTGGCTACGGACATGGGTGTGATCCTCTCGTCGGTGCTTCCCTCGGCGGTGCCACGTAAGATAACTGACCGATGAGTCAGTTAGGAGATCCAAGTGTGACGTCCGTCACAGAAGGCGGGACCGGCGAGCCGCGGCGGCGGATGGCCGCGCCCGAGCGCCGCGAGGCGATCCTGGCGGCGGCCCGGGATGCATTCGCCGAGGGGAGCTATCACGAGATCTCGCTCGATCGCGTCGCCGAGGGAGCGGGGATCTCGAAGGCGCTGATCTACGAGCACTTCCCCTCGAAGCGGGACCTGCACAGGGCGCTGCTCGAGAGCTACTTCGGCGACCTCCTCGAACGGGTCGTCGGCGCGATCGCCGAGGCCGCGCCGGGGGAGGGACGCCTGCGCGCAGGGCTCGACGCTTTCTTCGCCTTCGTCGAGGAGAGGCGCGGGGCCTGGAGGATGCTCGTCCTCAACGTCTCCGACCCGGTGATCGCCGAGCGCATGCGAGCGGCTCCGCCACGAGGTGGCCGTGCTGATCACAGCCCGCATGGTGGAGGAGGGTCCGCCCGGCAGGCTGGTCGAGGGCCTCGCCCGCGAGCAGGCGATGGAGATGGTCGCCCAGCAGATCGTCGGCGCCGGGCCAGTCGCTCGCCAACTGGTGGGTGGAGCACCCCGACGTCCCCCGCGACCGGGTGCTCGAGGTCGCCATGGACTTCATGTGGGTCGGCCTGCGCGGGGTCGAGCAGGGCGAGCGCTGGGACGGCTGAGTCAGAGGCGCGACCCGCTAAAGGCGGCGGATGCCAGCTCGGGATCGCGTTCGACCAGAGACAGAGCGCGGGCCGCGTTGATCATGGCAAGGTGGCTGAAGGCCTGCGGGAAGTTGCCGACCTGGCGCCCCCGATCGACGTCGTACTCCTCGGCCAGCAGGCCGAGGTCGTTGCGAAGGCCGAGCAGCCGCTCGAAGAGCTCGCGAGCCTCGGCGGCGCGGCCGCCCAGGGCCATCGCCCCGACGAGCCAGAAGGAGCAGGCGAGGAACTGTCCCTCGCCGCCGGGCAGGCCGTCGTCGGTCTCGCTCGTCGAGTAGCGCGATACGAGGCCGTCGCGGGTGAGGTCTCGCTGGATCGCGTCGATCGTGCCCGTGACCCGCTCGTCTTCGGGCGGGAGGAATCCCACCAACGGGATGCTGAGGACGCTGGCATCCAGCTCCGCCGACCCGTAGTACTGCGTGAACGTGTTGCGCTCCGGGTCGTAGCCGCGCTCGCAGACCTCCGTGTGGATCTCGTCGCGGATCTCCCGCCACCGTTCCACCGGCCCTTCGACCCCGTGACGCTCGACCATCTTCACCGAGCGGTCGAAGACGACCCAGGCACCGACCTTGGAGGCGACGAACTGCCGGCGCGGGCCGCGCGCCTCCCAGATGCCGTCGTCGGGATCCCTCCAGATCGTCTCAACGTGTCCCACGATCGCCATCCAGCGGTCGTAGTTGCGGAACTTCATGCCCATCTCCACGCCCATGTACGCGGCCAGGGTGATCTCGCCGTAGACGTCGAGCTGGAACTGCTCCGAGGCGGCGTTGCCGATCCGCACGGGCCGCGAGCCCTCGTATCCGGGGAGCTCGTCCAGCTCGAACTCGGTCAGACGCCGCTCGCCGCCGACCCCGTACATGATCTGCACCTTCGAGGGGTCCCCGGTTCCCACCCTCATCAAGAAGTCGCCGTAGGCGCGGGCCTCCTCGGTGTAGCCGCCGCCGAACAGCGCGATCAGCGTCAGGGCCGAGTCGCGCAGCCAGCAGAAGCGGTAGTCCCAGTTGCGGACGCCGCCGAGGTCTTCGGGCAGCGACGTGGTCGGCGCCGCCACCACCGCGCCCGTCTCTTCGTGGGTCATCGCCTTCAGCGTGATCAGCGAGCGCATCACCTCGTCCGGGAACGCGCCGTCGTAGGTGCAGCGCCCCGACCACTCGCGCCAGGCGCCCTCGGTGCGGACGAGCGCCGAGTCCGCGTCTTCGACCGCGGGCGCCGGCTCGAAGGAGAGGTGCCAGTTGAGCACGAGACGCTCGCGGGCTCCCTCGATCGCGTCGAAGGCCGCCGTGACCACGCCCTCCTCCAGGCGCAGCGGCAGCGGCGTGCTGAGCCGGAATGCGTCGGGGCCTGCGGCGGCCAGCGCACCGCCCGGTGCCAGTTCGAGCCACGGCCTGATCGTGCCGTAATCCGGCCGTAGGCACAGCTCCATTCGCATCGGCACCCGTCCTCGAAGACCCTCGACGATGCGCACCAGCTGCGGCACCCCGGTGCCGCGGCGCGGCATGAAGTCGATCACGCGCGCCGTGCCCTCGGCCGTCTCGAAGTCCGTCTCGAGCACGAGCGTGCCGGTGCGGTAGCGCCTGCTCACCGATACCACCTCGGACGCCGGCGCCAGGAGCCAGCGCCCGTGGTCCGCTTCGCCGAGCAGGGCGGAGAAGCAGGAGGCCGAGTCGAAGCGAGGCATGCAGAGCCAGTCGATCGAGCCGTTGCGGCCGACCAGCGCGGCGGTCTGCAGGTCGCCGATCAGTCCATAGTCCTCGATCCTCATGCGACCTCCTCGATCCGGTCGGCCAGGCCCGCTCTCAGCCCAGCTTCGGGCTGCGCCAGGGCTGCGTCGAGGCGGGTCGCCAGCTCGTCGGCGAGGCCCTCGATCGGGACGCGGGTCTGCTCGAGCGAGTCGCGGTCGCGGAGGGTGACGGTGTCGTCCTCCATCGTCTGGCGGTCGACGGTGATGCCCCAGGGGGTGCCGATCTCGTCCTGGCGGCGGTAGCGCTTGCCGATCGAGCCGCCCTCGTCGAACTCGGCCGGGACGCGGCGGCGCAGGTCCTCGAAGACCTCGCGCGCCTTCTC
This sequence comes from uncultured Actinomycetes bacterium, assembly GCA_963720015.1. Taxonomy (GTDB): domain Bacteria; phylum Actinomycetota; class Thermoleophilia; order Solirubrobacterales; family 70-9; genus DATFPK01. The sequence continues at coordinate 848,199 of CAVREA010000001.1, forward strand.
CGGCATGCCCTCCTTGGAGACGAGGGGCAGGACGGCGACCTTGACCGGGGCCAGGCGCGGGTGCAGGCGCAGCACGGTGCGCTGGCGGCCCTCGACCTCCTCGACGTCGTAGGCGTCGACGAGGAAGGCGAGCGTCGGCGCGGTCGGCGCCGGCGGCGGGCTCGATCACGTGCGGGACGTAGCGCTCTTTGGTCTGCTGGTCGAAGTACTCGAGCTTCTCGCCGCTGAACTTGGCGTGCTGGGTGAGGTCGAAGTCGCCGCGGTTGGCGATCCCCTCCAGCTCCGACCAGCCGATCGGGAAGAGGTACTCGATGTCGCTGGTCGCCGAGGAGTAGTGGGAGAGCTCGTCGGCGTCGTGGGCGCGGACGCGCAGGTAGTCGGGGCGGATGCCGAGCTCGGTGTACCAGCGCTCGCGCTCGTCGATCCAGTGCTGGTACCAGCGCTCCGCCTCGGCCGGGCGGCACGAAGAACTCCATCTCCATCTGCTCGAACTCGCGGGTGCGGAAGATGAAGTTGCCGGGGGTGATCTCGTTGCGGAAGGACTTGCCGATCTGGGCGATCCCGAAGGGCGGCTTCTTGCGGGCGAAGCCGAGCACGTTCTTGAAGTTGATGAAGATGCCCTGCGCGGTCTCCGGGCGCAGGTAGACGGCCGAGCCCTCGTCCGGCGACCGGGCCGACGTGGGTCTCGAACATCAGGTTGAACTGGCGCGGCTCGGAGAGCTCGCCGCCGCACTCGGGGCAGCGCAGCTCGGCGTCGGGGTCGCCGCCCTCGGCCTCGACCGCCTCGCGCAGGTGGTCCTCGCGCCAGCGCTTCTTGCACTTGCCGAGGCACTGGACCAGCGGGTCGGTGAAGCCCGCCGAGGTGGCCGGAGGCCTCCCAGACCCGCGGGTGCTGGAGGATCGCCGAGTCGAGGGCGACGATGTCGTCGCGCTCCTGCAGCATCGCCCGCCACCACTCGGCCTTGACGTTGTTCTTCAGCAGCACCCCGTAGTGGCCGTAGTCGTAGGTCGAGCCGAGGCCGCCGTAGATCTCCGAGGAGGGGAAGACGAAGCCGCGCCGTTTGCAGAGCGCGACGATCTCCTCCATCGAGACCTCGACGGCGGTGTCCGGCTTCTCCTCCGTCATGGCGGAACGGTAGCGCCGGGCTCGGCAGCGGCTCTCGGGAATCCTGACCGCGACTGCGATAATCGCGCTGCCCCATGCCGATCTACGAGTACAAATGCGAGAACGGCCACGTCTTCGACGTGATCCAGAAGATGACCGACGAGCCGCTGACCGAGTGCCAGGAGTGCGGCGCCCCGGCCGAGCGGGTGCTTCCACCCGGTCGCCGTCCACTTCAAGGGCTCCGGCTTCTACAACACCGACTACGGCGAAGGGCAAGAAGGCCGGCGCCGCGGATTCCGGCTCGAGGCGAATCGGCCTCGGGCTCCGAGGGCTCCGGCACCGAGTCGAAGACGCAAGGACTCGGGCTCGTCCTCGGACTCCTCGCAGAGTCCGAGTCGAAGGCGTCGGCGGCAGGCCGAATGGCCGCGCCGGCGACTAGCCCTTGAGGGCTGCTTGACGGCGCGGCGGCGCTCGGACTCGGGCACTTCGATGCTGCCGCCGGCCCGGGTCCGCAGCCGCGAGTTCTGCCCCTGGCAGAGGACGTCGGTGTCGCCGCTGCCGCCGATCGCCGCTGGAGAGGACCAGCTGCGGCATCGTAAGAAGCCCATGTCGCTGACGAACGCCTTCGGCGCGTCCCAGCCGATGATCGGGCCCTTGATGAAGTTGTAGGGCAGGCGCAGCGGGTCGGTGAGCCGGCCCTTGATCCCGTTGATCACCTCCTGCTGGGCCCTCGCGGTCGAGTCGTTGTAGCCGAGGTGAAGGCGCTGGCCCGGGCCCGGGCATTCGCTCGGCTTGCGGATCCGCGCGTAGGTCAGCGCCTCCTCGCCGTCGAGCGTGTGCTCGCCCTTGCCGAGCCGCAGCGTGAAGCCGCCCTGGCCGCCGCCGGCGCCGCCGGAGATGTCGGCGCAGAGCTTGTCGGCGACGTCGACCTTGACGCCGCCGACCGCGTCGATCAGGTCTTCGAACCCGGTGAAGTCGATGATCGCGACGTGGTCGATGTCGATGCCGAGGAAGTCCTCGACCGCCTCGATCTGCGCCTTGGCGCCGCCGAAGGCGTAGGCGGCGTTGATCTTCTGTGGGCCCTGGCCGGGGATCTCGGCGAAGGAGTCGCGGGGGATCGAGAGCTTGCGGAAGTTGCCGCCGCCGGCGCGGATCAGCATCAGCGTGTCGGCGCGGAACGCCGGCGGCAGCCGTCGTGGGGCGCCTCGCCCGACGCCTGCTGGTCGAAGCATTTCTGGCGGGTCTCGGCGCCGGGCTCCTTGCTGTCCGGCGGTGCGGGCGTCGGTGCCGAGAACGAGGATCGTCTGGGGGCTGGCGAGCAGGAACGGGTTGCCGCCGAGCACGGATTTCGCGTCGTCGTCGAGCTTGAACGTCTGCAGCTGCGCCGAGACCGCGAAGGCGAGGAAGCTGAGCAGGATCCAGCCTGCCGCGAAGATCCCGACCCAGCGCAGGATGCGCTTGCCGAGGCTGCGCTCCTCGCCCGGCTCGCCGCGCCTCCGAGTGGGCCTGCCCGTGTCCTTGCCGCCGTCCTTGCGGCCGAGCTTCGCCCGCTCGCGCAGGCCCGAGAGGTCCGGGCTGCGGAAGCGCGAGAGGAGGCCCCGCTTCGAGCGGTAGACCTTGTAGTCGGGCTGTTCCGACCGCTGCTGTTCGCCGTTGTCGGCCACGAAGGGCTAGAAATAGTGCCGATGCCCGCGCGTTCCTGCCCGCCGCCCCCTGCTTTCGTGCCTGAGACGCGGCGCCGGCAGGGCGGGCGCAGATGACGCCGGTGGAGACGATCGGGGTCGACCTCGGCGGCACCAAGATGCTCGTCGGGGTTGTCGACGAGGACTGCAAGGTCCTGCACGAGAGCCGCGAGAGCTCCGTCGGGCAGACCGAGGACCAGCTCCTCGACCTCGCCGAGCGCGAGATCCGCGAGGCGCTCGAGGCGCGGCCCGATGCGGCCGCCGTCGGGCTCGGCATCCCATGCACGATCGATCGCGAGCGGGGGGTGGCGGTGCTGGCCGTCAACCTGCCGATCACGGATGTGCCGATCCGCGACCTCCTCTCCGAGCGCATCGGGCTGCCGGTTTACCTCGACAACGACGCGAACGTGGCAATGCTGGCCGAGCATCTCTACGGCGCGGCCAGGGGCACCCGCAACGCGCTGATGCTGACCATCGGCACCGGAATCGGCGGCGGCATCCTTATCGACGGCGACATCTACCGCGGCGCCAACGGCGGCGCTGCCGAGCTCGGCCACACCGTGATCGACATCAACGGCCCCAAGTGCCAGGGGGCCTGCCCGAACTACGGCGCCGGTCGGGTTCGACGGCGAATTCAGGATCAGCCATTTGGTCCGCGGCGTGATCGCCGCGTCGAGATCCTCGGGGCGCAGTTTGAAGCCGTTGTTCTGCGAGCAGGCGACCGGCACCGGCTCGCCGTCGCACAGCAGCACCATCTCCGGGTACGACACCCAGTACGGCGCCGGGATCACGACCTCGTCGCCGGGCGACAAGCGTCGCGACCATCGCGTTGTACAGCACCTGCTTGCCGCCGCTGCTGACCGTGATCTGCGAGGTGTCGTATTCAAGCCCGTTCTCGCGCTCGAACTTGGCGCAGATCGCGCGCTTCAGCTCGATGCGGCCGTCGAACACGGTGTAGCGCGTCTCGCCGCGCCTGATCGCCGCGATGCCGGCCTCCTGGATGTTCGGCGGCGTATCGAAATCGGGCTCGCCCGACCGACAGGCTGATGATGTCGCGCCCGGCCGCTTTCAGCTCGGTGGCGAGCGCGGTGATCGCCATCGTCGGCGAGGGCTTTACGCGAGCGAGACGGTCGGCGAGAAAATTCATGTCGGGAATCCGGCGTGGAGGAATCGGGTGGACGCCTAACCTAATCGCGCCCCGGCTTCATTCTGTGAAGAGCGACGCAACCGAAGAGGCGCGGCATGCGTGGCCTGGATCATGACGCTGATCGGCGGGCCCGGCGCGAGCGGACATGCTGCCCGACATCGCCGCCGCGATCGCCCGCGCGCTGGACATCGCAGGCGAACCCGATTGGCTCGCGCCGGGAGTGGCGTGCGACCTCGCCGCTCGACGGCATCGCGCCCGCCACGGCCGAACGCGCCGCGCGCGACGCGATCGGCGACGCCGCGATCGACGTGGTCGTGCAGCCGCTCGAGGGGCGCCGCAAGCGGCTGCTCGTCGCCGATCTCGAATCGACGATCATCGAGAACGAGATGCTCGACGAGCTGGCCGATTTCGTCGGCCTGCGCGCCGCAGGTCGCCGAGATCACGCGGCGCGCGATGAACGGCGAGCTCGATTTCGCCGCCGCGCTCGCCGAACGGGTCGCGCTGCTGCAGGGTCTGCCGGTATCGGTGCTCGACGAGGCGGCGAGCGCGCATCCGGCTGATGCCGGGCGCGCGGCAGCTGCGTCGCGACATCGCGCGCCGCCGGCGTGCAGGACCGCGCTGGTCTCGGGCGGCTTCACGGTCTTCGCCGAGCGGGTCGCGGCGTCGCTCGGCTTCGACCGGGTCGTCGCAAACCGCCTCGATATCGCCGACGGCCGGATCGCCGGCACCGTGCGGACGCCGATCGTCGATCGGCGACGCGAAGCGGCGACGCGCTCGTCGCGCTCGCGGCGGAAGAAGGCGTTCCGCTGGCGGCGACGCTGGCGGTCGGCGACGGCGCCAACGATCTGCCGATGCTGCTGGCGGCCGGGCTCGGCGTCGCGTTCCATGCCAAGCCGGCGGTCGCCGCCGCGGCGCGCTGGCGCATCGATCACGCCGATCTGACGGCGCTGCTCTACGCCCAGGGCTACCGGCGAGACGGAAATCGTCCCGGCTGAGTCAGCCGTCGCTCGCCCGGTCAGCCCTGGTCGAGGCGCAGCGCGATAAAGCGCAGATCGCCCTGGCGATCGACCAGCAGCAGGATCGATTTGCGGCCGGCCTTCTTGGCTTCGTCGATCTTGCGGCGATCTGGCCCGCGTTCTTGATCTCCTCCTGCGCGGCCTCCATGATCACGTCGCCGGGTCGAGCCCCTTCTCGGCCGCCGGGCTGTCCTTGGCGACGTCGACGACGACGACGCCCTTGTCGTCCTTCGAGCGAGAATTTGTCCTTCAGCTCCGCGGTGATGTTCGACAAGGTCAGGCCGAGCGTCGTCACGGTCGCGGCTTTCCGTCTTCGACGGCTTGTTCTTCGGCGCGTCCTTGCGCGGCTGCCTGCTCGGTTTCGTCGAGCCGGCCGACCTCGACCTGCACGCGTTTCCTTGCCGCTTGCGCCAGACCGTCACCGGCACGGTCTTGCCGACCGGTGTCTCGGCGACGAGCCGCGGCAGGTGGCGCATGTCGTTGACCGGCTTGCCGTCGAAGCTGAGGATCACGTCGCCGGCCTGAATGCCGCCGCTCTGCGCCGGGCCGTTGTCGTTGACGCTGGCGACCAGCGCGCCGCTGCGGCTTGTCGAGCCCCAGGCTCTCGGCGATCTCGTCGGTCACCGCCTGGATGCGCACGCCGAGCCAGCCGCGGTGCACGACGTGGTCGGGCTCGCTGATCAGCTCGGCGACGACCGCGCTTGGCGAGGTTGGACGGGATCGCGAAGCCGATGCCGATCGAGCCGCCGCGACGGCGAGTAGATCGCGGTGTTGATGCCGATGACCTCGCCCTCCATGTTGAACATCGGGCCGCCCGAATTGCCGCGGTTGATCGAGGCGTCGGTCTGCAGGAAGTCGTCATAGGGGCCGGCGTTGATGTCGCGCTGCCGCGCCGAGAGGATGCCGGCGGTGACGCTGCCGCCGAGCCCGAACGGGATTGCCGATCGCCAGCACCCAGTCGCCGACCCGCGCCTTGTCGCTGTCGCCCCAGCTGGCGGCGGACCAGCTTCTTGTCGGTCTTGACCTTCAGCAGGGCGACATCGGTCTTGGTGTCGCGGCCCGACGAGCTTCGGCCTTCAGGTGGGTGTCGTCGTGCAGGATGACGGTGATCTCGTCGGCGTCGGCGATCACGTGGTTGTTGGTGACGACGTAGCCCGCCGGGTCGATGATGAAGCCCGAGCCGAGCGAGGTTGCCTTGCGCGGCTGCGGTCTCCGCGGCGTCTCGCCGCGCTGGCCGTTGCGGTCGAAGAAATCCTGGAAGAACTCCTCGAACGGCGAGCCCGGCGGAAATTGCGGCATCCCGGGGCCGAACGTGCTCGCCCGGCTTGATCCGAGGTCACGGTCTGCGTGGTCGAGATGTTGACCACCGAGGGCAGCAGCTTCTCGGCGAGATCGGCGAAGCTGTCGCGGCGCCGGCCGAGCCGCCGGCGGGACATCGCGAGGCTCGCCTGAGCAAGCGAGCAGCGACCGCGGCAATGGCGGCCGAACTGCCATAAGGCATGGCAGGCCGACTTCGAGGAACGGGACGACAGCACAGTCAACTCCTCGGGCGGCGGACCGCAGGCGAAGCGTCGTCTTCGACCAGATCATCGAGGGAAGTCCTCGCGGACAGCCCAGTTTATGAAAGAAGCCTTGCGCAGGCCAGATCTATCGCGGCCAAGGCCAGTCTCAGCGCCGCACCAGCCAGACGAGCACGACGCCGAGCGCGGCCGCCAGCAGTCCGGCCGCGCGCAGGGTTTGCGGCGGCACCAGAGATCGCCCGCGCCGCGGCGCGCTTCATGCCTCCGGGAACAGGGCGTAAAGGATGCCCTCGACACCAGGACGAGAGCGAGCCCGGTCCACAGATCCCTCATCAGCGCCGCGCGAACCGCGTCAGCCGTCCGACGGCCGATGCCGCTCATGGCGCCCGGCGATCGCCCGTAGCGCTCGGCGGAGCCGCACGCCGGCGGCAGCCGCTGCCGCCTGCGGCGGACGGCTGCGCTGGACGGTCGCGGCGCCCTGCGATCCGGCCCGGCCGCGGCGGGCGGCGCCTGGCGGCGGTGCGCGGCGCGGCGCGTTGCGCCGGCTGTCGCGTCCCCGCCGACACACCGCCGAAGAACCGGAAGAAATTCCCCTCGGGCGACAGCACGAACGCGGTGTCCGTGCCGTTCAGCGCGTCGCGATAGGCCTGCAGCGAGCGATAGAAGGCGAAGAATTCCTTGTCCTGCCCGAAGGCGTCGCCATAGATCTTGATCGCCTGGGCATCGCCGTCGCCGCGCACCCTCTGTGCCTCGCGCTGCGCGTCGGCCAGGATGACGGTGCGCTCGCGTTCGGCATTGGCGCGCACGGTCTGCGCCGCCTCGGCGCCTTCGCCGCGATATTGCGCGCGCCTGCTGCTCGCGCTCGGACTTGCATGCGGGCATAGATCGCCTGGCTGTTCTCCTCGGGCAGATCGGCGCGGCGGAGCCGGACATCGACGACATCGATGCCGAACGGCCTTGGCCTTGCGCGCCCACGTCGTCGCGGATCTGACGCATGATCGCGGCGCGCTTGGCGCGACAGGATGTCGTCAGCGTGACGTTGCCCAGCACGCGGCGCAGGCTGCCGGTGACCAGTGACGTTGAGCCGGGCCCGCACGCCGGCTTCGGTGCCGACCGTCTGGTAGAACAGCAGCGGGTCGATGATGCGGTAGCGGGTATAGGTGTCGACGACCAGCCGCTTCTGATCGGAAACGATGACCTCCTCGGGCGGCGGCTCGAAATCGAGCACCCGCTTGTCGTAGTAGATGACGTTCTCGATGAACGGGCCGCTTCATCTTCAGCCCGGGCTCGCGGATCACCCGCCGCACCTCGCCGAGCTGCAGCACCAGAGCCTGCTCGGTCTGGTCCGACGATAAAAAGCGAGCTGGTCAAGAGGATGCCGGCCGACGACGAGCACGACGCCGACGATGGCGAGCAATCGGCGGTTCATCGCCGTCGTCCCGCGCTCGACGCAGACCCGGAGACGGCGGTATCGGCGGCGCCGGCACCGGGCGGCCGACTCGGCGCCGAGCTGCTCCCGGCGGCGCCTGCCGCGGGCCGCCGCGGTTGCATGCAGCGTCGGGCAGCGGCAGGTACGGCAGCACGCCGGTCCTGCCCTGCGCCGGCTTGTCGATGATGATCTTGTTGCTGTTCTTCAGGATCTCTTCCATCGTCTCGAGATAGAGGCGCTGCAGCGTGACGTCCTGCGGCACTGCTTGAAGGCGTTGTAGACCGACAGGAAGCGGTCGGCGTCGCCCTGCGCGCGGGCGACAATCTCCTGGCGGTAGGCGTCGGCCTCCTGCTTGATCCGCAGCCGCGTCGCCGCGCGCCCGCGGCAGGATGTCGTTGCGATAGGCCTCGGCCTCGTTGCGCAGCCGCTCGCGGTCGGCCAGCGCGCGCTGCACGTCGCGGAACGCGTCGATGACCGGGGCCGGCGGATCGACCTTCGGCCATCTGCACCTGCGTGATCTGGATGCCGGCGCCGTAGGAGTTGAGGATGCGCTGCAGCAGCGCCTGGGTCTCGGTCTCGATCTTGCCGCGGCCCTCGGCCAGCGCCTGCGGCGATCGGGGTCTCGCCGACCACCTCGCGCATCGCGCTCTCGGCCGCCGATTTGACCGTCGCCTCGGGGCCGCGGATGTTGAACAGATACGACTGCGCGTCCTTGATCAGCCAGAACACCGTGAAGTTGATGTCGACGATGTTCTCGTCGCCGGTCAGCATCAGCGCTTCTTCGGCGACCTGCCGGCCGCCGGCGCCGCGCGCCCTCGCTCGTGCGATAGCCGATCTCGAGTCCGGTTGATGTGCGTGACGCTCGGCGTCAGCACGCATTTCGATCGGCGCCGGCAGATGATAGTTGAGACCCGGCTGGGTCGTGCGGTTGTATGCGCCGAAGCGCAGCACGATCGCCCTGACTCGTCGGGCAGAACCCGGTAGAAGCCGCTCGCCAGCCACAGCACGAGAATCGCGATGGCAACGACGAGCCCGATCCCGGCGCCGCGCTGCCGAACCCGCCCGGCAGGACGCGCCGGAACCGGTCCTGGCCGCGCCGCAGAATTTCCTCGAGGTTGGGCGGCGTCGGGCCGCGCGGGCCGCCCGAGGACCGGGGCCGCCGCCGCGGCCGCCGCCCCAGGGGCTGCCGCCTCCGCCGCGAGGTCCGGCGCCCCAGGGGCCACCGCCCTCACTTTTCCAAATCATCGAAAATCCCTTTTCCGCGGCTGCGCTCGCGCTTTACAGCAACTCGTGGCGCGGCGCGCGATCGGCAAGACGCGGATCGGCCGACCGTGACGCGATAGAAGGGGATCGGGCCGCGTATTGTCAAGGTCCCGAGTATTGTCAGCTCCGGTATTGTACTCTGGTATTGTCAAGGTGTTGCGAGCGGCCTTGGCCGGACTTAAATGCCGGCAACCCGCCGCCCGGTGCTGCGTCACGCCTGGCAAGGCCCGCACGCAAGGCCCGCACGCGGCGACGTACCCAGGGCGACCGGGGCGAAACGATAGCGGGTGCGCGGTTCGTTAACAATGGGATTAACGATTTTATTATTTTGAGAAAAAACGAAATTTGGGAATTTGGTGTAATTAAGAATCAATAACATTATCAAGATCGTTAATGTTAGTTTGGAAAAAGAGTTCATATGGTTAAATTGCAAAGACCCTGCTTATATCATGTTTGGTAATTAGGTAAGAATCGATCATTAGAAAGCATATTTTTCATTTGGTACGAATATCGTATATCGTATTTCGTATTTACTCGAGTAATACAAATACTCTATCAAAAACCATCTAATGGTTCAAAGTGGTTTCATGGACTATAAGAACCCGAATCTACAATTTACATATTTCTCAATTTCTTAATATCTATTAAAAAATTTATGAATGTTTTACAATACCAAAAAGAATTGATCGATTAATTAATATAAATAATAATCCTAATCAATCGACTCTCTGACTTTCAGTCATTGTCCAACAATGACTTTCTGTAAATTGCTCTGCTCCTCCTAATCAATCTTTCCATTTTCCTAGCATTGTATTAGTGCATTCATCAGTTACCGCATCAGCATATTCAGAAAATGTAAGCCATGGATTTGTGAGTCCATATTCTGAGACATAGTCCATAAAGTTAATTTTACTATTTGCTGCCTTTGAAGCATTGACCAAATCCGTGATGAATTCCTTTTGAATATCCACATCTTCTATAGTACCTAACCGAGTGAGGTGACCACCAACAAGCGTATCAAAATCGTAACTTGATACTATGTCATGAGCCTGCACAAAACCAGAAACATTCGTGGTTATAGCCAAATCCTTGAATGGCACCCAACCTGGAAAGATAACATCTACAAACATTAACGTCTTTTGGCCTGGAGCATAGATGTATATATTACCAGGTTCATGATTAACACCCCTATAGTCAAGTTCTAGAGTTTGATTACCAAGGGTCAGGTTATAATTGTCCTTAAAGGTGACGGTAGGGATTGGTCGATTTGAATCATTTGCAATTTTTAATAATTTGGCTGTTTCTTCTTGAGCTACAATCGTAACGTTGTCTGGATATATGTTTCCAGCAGCCCCGATATGGTCAATATGCGAATGACTATAAACCACATATTTTATCGGCTTGTCTGTTACTTCCCTAATTGCCTTGACATAATTTTCACCCAGGGAAGGTGGTGCATCAACAGCGATTACGCCATCATCACTCACAAGAAACATGGTATTATAAACTCCATCAGTAACCCAATAAAGACCGTCGCGTATTTCCTCGACTAAGTAACCCTTGGATGGTATTGCAGGTCCTTTAGCCTTTTCTGGTATTTGAGTAGCATTAACGGAAGTTGAATTGTTTGGGTCTTGTTGACTATTGGTTGACGTCGAAACTAGAACCAAATTTGAAAATCCTTCTTGTTCTTCCAGTGTGACAGCTGAGGTTTGATTGGGAACCAGTGAATTGGAGAGTAATAGGATTAATGCACTTAGTATTGCCATAAAAGAGAATATGGATAGATTTTTCTCTAAAAATTTTAAGGTCATTCCATTTACTTTTATTTCATGAGGTATAAAGGCTTTTTAATCACTGAGAGAATAAAGATTTAGAAAACAGGAACCTCATTAACCGAGTTAATAATATATATTATTGTATTAATCCAGTTAAATCTTTAGTTTGATGTTCATTTGAATTCCCATACTGTAAGAAAATATACCTGTAATCAAAAACTGATCATTACCCATCTTTTTATGTATTGAAAATATGATACAAAATATCTAAATTCATGGGTATCCTTTCAATGAGATTGGTGTGTTATGTTGAGAATAGTAGACTTTAATGGTTCTGTGATCATCTCCAGATGAGATATTTGTTGCCATCAAAAGGTAACTAATAAATAGCCAATCTATGTCATTACTGATATGCGAGATGCAAACCTAATCAAAATAATGATAGAAGAACGAGCTTTGGTAAAATTGATCAAATCTATAGGTGAGAACGAATATTCTACTAGAGACTTGTTGAAAAAACTTGGTGCATACGGCTATGGACACAAGTTACTGCTTAAAGCCTCAGAGAGGGGACTGGTAGAAAGAAATATCGTTAAGAATAGAACCTACAATAAACTAACAAAAGAAGGTAAGAAGATGTTGAAATTAGCGGCAGAAATAGGTGTCTAATGGGATATTCAATTTCTTATACTATCTTTATTTAAGATCAAAATACGGTATGATATTTTTATCTATGCGTAAACCAATTTGATGTCTTTTATACAGAAATAAGATATCATATTAATTTTCAAACTAATTACTTATATAATCCGCTTGATTCTAACCCTTTTCTATTTTGAATTGAGTTCCAATGAATTATAAATAAAACCTTGATAAAGTGAAATAATCAGTCCTGAATCTTGCTGACCAATAGAAAGTAACAATAAATTCTCATATTGTTTTGATTTGCTCTATAACATAAAAGATACCCTACTAGACTTTCACAATATATTTATTCAATATACATGCATAACAAATATGAACCAAGTAATCATATGGAAAAGTCATTAATTTGCATCAAGCCAATATAATACTAGTTACTTATCCTGAAGATTTTGCAGTAGAAGAGGCCAAAAGTTTGGTTGAATCACTCCCCGATTATAAAGTAGTAAGGGTTTTTACTCAAAGGTACTTAAACCGCGCTAAATATGGTATGGGGTTTGGCAAAGCTGAAGAGATAAAACAATTTGTTTCACAAGCAGGTAATATAGAAAAAATATTTGTTGATGAACATTTAGGTGCAAAACAGATATTTAATTTAGAAGAACTCATAGAAATTCCAATAATTGATAGAGAGAGATTAATTCTTGATATTTTCTATTCTCGGGCTACAACGAATGAATCCAAACTGCAAATTCAATTAGCTGAGATTCAATATAAGATGCCTCGTGTAAGAGAAAACGCAAAACTCATGAGTAAAAGTAATGAGAGGGTAGGAAAAGGAGGAATGGGCGAATACATCGTAGATGTTCAATTTCGTGACTTAAAACGACAGATGGGATTCGTGAAAGAAAAATTGAAAGATGCAAATCTCAAGCGTCACGAGTATCGCAAGCAAAGGCTACGAAAAGGAATGTTCATCGTTTCCCTTGTTGGATATACAAGTTCAGGAAAAACAACTCTTTTCAATCTACTTACTAAGGAAAATAAAGAAACTTCTGCTAATTTGTTCACAACACTTTCAACAACCACAAGAGCACTTGACAATTCTGGTAATATTGACAATAAGGGTGATGTAGATGTCTTGGTTGTGGATACAGTAGGTTTTATCAGCAGGCTTCCGCATTACATGATAGACGCTTTCAAATCAACATTAGAAGAATCACTTGAAGCCGATTTGATTTTCTTATTGATTGATTGTTCAGAGAATTTAGAGGATATTGGCAAAAAGTATTCTAGTTGTTGGAAAGTTCTCGAAGAACTCAAAATCGACAAGTCAAAATTACACATAGTGTTAACCAAAGTAGAGACTACTAAATCAGACAAATACAAGAAATAATGAAATACATGGACGATTCAATCGACAAGATTGCCATTTCATCAAGAACAGGATATGGGATTCATAAACTGAGAAATTTGATAGCTTCAAAAAAGGCCAAATTAAAGGATGAACCCTCAAAACTTACTCCTTCGTAATTGGTCTCACTTTTAGTTAAACAATATCGCAAATTATTTAATGACAATGATGACCATCTATTACGGAATATGTGTCATTATACAATCTTTGTGTTGATTTTATTTTTGAAAGGAAATGCAGAGATGCGTTCAACTATTTTGACTAATTTGTATTTCTATAACTAATCATTTAAATACTATTGATTAGTATACTACTTATTAGTGTATATTATGATTAAGTATGATTTTCAGAATAGCATTGGTTTTATCATCAATAGAATGGGTAAATCATTAGTTTATGTAATAGACCAAGAATTACGTAAGAAATTTGGTATTACATTTGGACAATGGAAAGTGCTAATAATACTTGCAAATAATGCTGCTGGATTAACTCAGAGGGAAATTGCTGATAAATTAGCTTTGGAAGGGCCGACCCTTATTCCAATAATCGATAAATTAGAAAAGGATGCATTTGTAATCAGAAAGATCGACCCGAGAGGATCGAAGGATTAATCGCATTTTGTTGACCGAAAAGGCACACGAATTTCTTGATGATACTATAGAATGTGTGTCTCAAATAAAAAAAATATGTCTCGATCAAATTTCTGAAGAGGATATTTCCACAACAAAAAAAACTTTGGAACAAATGTGGCTTAATTTGCAAGATAAATTCAATTTAATTGCTCAGAAGAAATCAAACAAAAACGGGAATTAATCAATCAACCTACATCGAACATTATTATTGAAAAACGACATACATCCACAAAAACTAATCTATAAGGTTGGTAAAAGGGTTAGAAAATAAAAAATTGGGGGTTAAAGAAACTGACATCTAAAAGAATAAGGGGGTCTTCTTTTGGTTACAAAAGTCTCCTCACAGTATCACAGCCATGGAAAGTACTATTCATTCTTAGTTGTCTTGCCACAATGGTTATGTATGCAGAAACAATGTTGATACCTGCCATTCCTACTCTAATCAATGATTTTGACGTCTCATATGGATTATCATCATGGATTTTAACATCTTATTTGATAGCCGGGGCAGTTATAACCCCCATAGCAGGTAAACTGTCTGACATCTATGGAAGAAAAAAAGTCTTGCTAATTATCATGGCTATATACACTGTTGGAGTTTCTTTAGGAGGATTTGCGAGTGATTTTGTTACTATGATAATAGCAAGGACAATTCAGGGCATTGGCCTAGGAATGTTTCCTATAGCATTTAGTATTATTCGAGATCAATTTCCAAGGGAAAGAATTTCCATCACAACCGGAATCATTACTTCGATGTTTGCTGCAGGTTCAGTCATTGGATTATCAGTAGGGGGTTTGATTATTCATGAATTTGGATGGAAGATGACGTTTTTTACAATAATTCCTATTTCGATCCTATTGCTGCTAATGATACGAAAATATGTTAATGTCTCTGATACTAACAATCTTGAGGAAAAGGGTGAAAAACAAGATAAAAATACAAAGTTACTGAAAAATTCTACGAACAAAATTCCAAAGAAAAAACAAATGATTTATTCTCAAATTGACATTAAGGGATCAATTTTACTGGCGATTACTATTGTTTCTTTTCTGCTCTCCTTAACATCCTTGCAAACATCTCCAGATCAAAATGCGTTAAATCTTTCCGGTAATGCTACTACTAGTCCTTACTCTTCCTTGGAACAAAGTGCGCCATTTTTGGCAATTGGGGCGACATCTCTATTCTTATTTGTTCATTTGGAGAGGCGAATCAAATATCCATTAATTGATTTTAAGATTTTCTTGAGGCCACCAATCTTGCTTTCAAATATGATCATCATGATAGTAGGGTTGTCGATGTTTATGGTTTTTCAGACTATTCCTATACTGGTACAAAGCCCAGAACCTATCGGATTTGGTGAAAATGCCATCAATACTGGTAAAATCCAATTGCCTTTCGCGATAGTCCTTTTAATATTTGGACCTACTTCTGGATTTATCATTTCAAAACTGGGATCGATAAAGCCAATAATTATAGGTACTGTTCTTACAGCGACCGGGTTTTCAATGTTGTTATTGTTTCATTCAACAGAAATCTCAATCTCTATAGGCTTGGCAATATTATCGGCTGGACTCTCCCTTGCTTCCGTAGGGGCCGTAAACGTCACCATACTATCTACACCTTTAGAATTTACGGGTGTAACGATGGGGATTAGTACAATGTTAAGAATTGTGGGGTCGTCAATTGGACCAGCTTTGGCTGCAATGTATATGCAAACAAACCAGTCACTAATTAACATACAAGGAATAACTAAATCATTACCTTCCTCATTCTCTTTTGACCTAATATTTCTTAGCGCCCTGGTGTTTTCAATAGCTGCTATAGGCATGTCTATTGTATTAAGCAAAAAAATACATGCTAAACCCTACTTGCAATAGATCACAACCTTGTGATCAGAATCTATTTTATCAATATTTTCGGATCCATATGATTTAGATGGGCTATGTAGACCCATATTTGTGATTAGAATTAATATTTAAATATATTTTTGACTAAGGCCTTTATCTTTGATGCTATCTAGAGCCTATTTTTATCACTAATAAATTGACTATTTTCATGACTATATTGACTAGAATGCTGACTATAATGACTAACAAAATGACTACTTTATTAGGCTAGGATCTCATAATTATTATGAAAACAAGAATTACATCTTTTACCAATGACATTGTTATCCAAAGATATCTCAACGGTAAAACCCTTGATCAAATAGCCAAAGAAACTGGTATATCTAAAGGCACAGTTTACAATTTGGTCAAACTCTGGAAGGATAAGCTGGGGAGCATTGGAATTGAAGAAATAAGGGAATTTGCAATTATTGTAAGCAAATCAGGAATGACAATTCAAGAATGTGCTCAGGGATTTAGAATCGCTCAAATTCTAAAGGAATTGGGTATCAACGATGAATTTGAGGATGGGAATGATTCTGCTCCTGAACAAGATCTTTTGGAAACAATCAGAAATGAAACAACTGGCTGGGAAGCAGGAAAAAATGATTACGATCCCCAAAGATCTCCATATCATGGATTAACGAAAAGGAGAAGAAACAAAGATACAAAAACAAAAAATGATTTTCACCATTTTATTGAAGATATATACAATAACTGTAAAAAATATAATATTAAACCATCCGATTTTATAGGATTTATCAGAGATTTGCTTGATTTTTGTTCTTCTCTCGAGTGTGAATCCCCTTCGGTTATTAACAAAGACCCTGATCTTTCTTTATCCACCGATAGTGAGAATGAATCTGATAATATAATTTATTTTAGAAGGCCCTCAAATGGGGAAGATGATAATGATATTCTACAAAACCTTGAGATAAAAGGTGATACGTCAATGAAGCAAACCAATGAACCAGACTTACCCATCGAAATCCCATTTATTTCGCAAGTTTCTTACAATATCAATCAAATCAAACTCGAGTGCAAAGAACTTGAACAGTACTAGGAAATCACTAAACATTGAAATATCCTTTTTAGAAAACAAAAAATCAACTCTAGAAAACAATCTTAGAGAAACAATTGATAAAAACAACAACATTCTAGCTCATTTGCAGTGGTATGATTTCTTAAAACAAGATTTGTCTGATAATTACAACATGAATTTAGATGAAGAGATCATATTTTTTTCATCAATAATTAATGACTTCAAGACATACAAGTACAATATTCTTGACATACTGAAAGAATACAAACAAATTCAATCATTAAGAAAAGAAAGAGATCGTATTCAAAATGACATAAATCTAAATACTCCTTTACATCAGGACTTGCTCAAACAGATCGACGTCACTAAATTCTCAACTTGACATCTCAAGACAAACTATGAAAATATACAGGGAACTCGAGCACATGGGGTTTTAATCTCAAAAGACTTAAACAACTTTATAATACAATTATTGAAATCGCAATAGCCAACATATAATGCCACAGGATGCCGTTACAAAGTTTCTAAATGATATTGAGAATCAGTATGACAATAAACTAGGTTTTGAAGCCAAAATAAAAGAACTGAGGACAACAATGGAAAAATTAGAGGATGAAATTCCACAATACAAATCAAATTTACATATAGTCCAAAGCCAGGTGGCTCCTCTATTGTTATATCTTATGAACAATGGTGTAACAAATGAAGATATCATAAACATGAGTCAGACTCGTAGTTTCATTTCAAAATAGTAACTTTCTAACTGATACATCATCTCAAGGCGGAAATAAGCCCAATAACACTGGAATTGAAAATAATACTCGAAAGAACTCACAAAAATGAAACTTGGAAATTACTTATCAATAAATTAAAAATCATACAAAACATCGATTCAGAAATTGAAAAACTAACTTTTCAAAGGAATGAATTAGATTTGGAAATCAATCATCGAAATACTAAAAAGAGATGAAATGGATAAACTCGATTTAGAATCCGAATACGTATCTTGAGGGTGGATAATGCATTGGTATTAGCCAGACAGACAAATAATAAACATAAACAAGTTATTCCCTTTTTCTATTGTCCTATTGTTGTGAACTTGATTAAAAAAAAGAAAGATAAAAATAATGAATGCTATGACTAGGAGAATCCTAATAACTGAATATTATGATGTTCCCAGACTATGGGCATTTAGAGGATCCAATATTATTTTAAATCTTGATTAAAATGTGATGTCAATTCATTGCAAAATTGATCAATCCTTAAAGCATAAAACGCACCTTTAGATCGATCAAATTAGTTTCCTTGAAAGTTAAATCTCGATGAAATATTCTAGGAGGCCTAGACTGTGACAAATATTACAGAATGCGATAGTAATAAATGCAATCAGGGTAACTAGTTTTTTCAAAGAATAAATCTATGAATAATACCAGATTGATCAACTTCAAACTTGTAATATGTATTTTATCCGGAATTGCTTTGGTATATATTATTTATCCGCTCTTTAGTATCTTGATTTTTGTTGAACCTAACATATTATTAGAATCACTGATAAGGCCAAGAGTCATTGACGCTTTTGTTTTAAGCATAGGTACTGCTTCAGTATCCACTTTGTTGATTGCATTATTTGGCATACCATTGGCATATTGTATATCAAGATATAAATTCCCAGGCAGATCTGTTGCACAAATTATCATTGTTATTCCTTTAGTGTTGCCACCACTAGCAAGTGGTGCTCTCCTTTTGGGGGTGTTTAATCCCCAGTCATTTTTAGATAGACTGTTTCCTAATATCGAATTCACTCAATCAATAATAGGAATTATCATAGCGCAAACATATGTTGCATCTCCATTTATGATCCTTGCAAGCATGGCTGCATTTGATTCAATCGATAAATCATTAGAAAATGTTGCACGGGTTCTTGGAAAGAGAAATTTGGAGGTTTTCTTAAGAATATCGATCCCACTTGCAAAAAAAGGGATATTGGTTGGAATAATGATGACATGGATAAGGGCCATTGGAGAATTGGGAGCGACTTTGATGTTAGCCTATAATCCCCATACCATTTCTATCCAGATATATGAAGATAATGCCGTAGGGGGTTTATCACAAGCTATTCCGGGAATAATCCTATCTATTTTACTTTCAGTAGTTCTCATAATTGTATATTCTATAATTGTGAAAAAATCGAATGGTGATACCAGAAAAAACAATAGAATCTTTAGTTTCGAAGGATCATGAGGGAGAGATTAGTTTGACCATCGAAATAATTAATTTAACCAAGTCATTTCCAGGATTTACATTAGGACCAATTGATCTGAAATTGCAAGATAACACAATAATGGTGTTAATAGGTCCCACTGGAAGTGGTAAGTCCACTCTTCTAAACCTAATAGTGGGATTGACCAAACCTGACAAAGGGTCTATCTACATCAATGGTGTTGATATAACCAATACACCTATTGAATCAAGAAGAATTGGATATTCTTTTCAAAACCCAAGCCTCTTTCCGCATTTGAATGTCTATGAGAATATTGTATTTGGTATTAGAAAATCTATCAGGGACAATAAAAAATCACAAATTAAGAGACTTGTAGAGTCCTTTGGAGTGTCCAATCTTCTTGACCGAGATATACATGCGTTAAGTGGTGGGGAGATGCAGAAAATATCCCTAGCGCGAATGCTTGTGACGAAACCAAAAATAATGCTCATGGATGAACCCCTTGTTCATCTTGATACTAAAACTCGAGTTCAGTTGAGAAAGGATCTTCGACGAATACTCAAGGAAGAGGGAGTATTGGGAATATATGTAACGCATTTTGAAGATGACGTATATGCACTTGCTGATTCTGTCTCGGTATTAGAAAAAGGCATTATCAAAAAGACTGATACACTAAAAACAATGCTAACTTTTCCAAATAATCAACCCATGTCAACCTCATCAATATCAGAGTTTTTCCAAAAGGATCATAATTATTTGGAGGGCTGTGTTACTGACTCAACAAATGGGATTACTACTTTCAAAGTAGGAGAACATAAATTTGAAATCCTGGGGGATTATCCAATTGATTCTACTGTAGGAGTATTAATAAAACCTGAAGATATTATCTTGGCTGTAGATTTTGTCCGCACCAGCGCAAGAAACATAATTAAGACAAAAATAGCCGCCATTTATGCTTCAAACATCAAAACAGGCATACTGAATATTCATTTAGTTATTAATAATATCAGTTTAGTGTCGAGGATTACCCAGGAATCTAAAGAACATTTAAAGATCGTCGAGGGAGAGTATGTGTATGCCATATTCAAGGCTACTGCTCCTCATATTGTGCGTGAAGATAAAAGAAATAAGATTTCATAATTGAAGTTGTTAAAGTTACTTATTTAACGATAGGTAATAATGACTCGAAGAATATTCCAAGAAAATTAAACTATCATATCAAAATGAGGTTAAAAATCTACAGATTAAAGCAAAAAAGGAGATTGGGTTATTTAACTTTAATATCTGCGTCATGATACACCATCAATCAACAACTAAACAATAAAGGATGTTCCTTAGTTGACCCAGGCCATGGGGTCAACTGAGTCACTTAGGTCATATTCATTCATCTCCTCTCTTAAATCTGATTTGTTATATCTGGTTTGTTATCTGGAGAGTCTATCGCTGGAGAATTGTCCAATGATTGGCAGTTTGCCATTGGGATATTTGGTGAAGCTTGTTCATAAGCAAGGGAACCTTTAAAGATTTATAAAAAAATAGTATATCCATTTTCTTGTAGTTGAAAGATTTACGAAATAGAATAAATAAAAAAATTAACAAGAACTATAATCAAAGACAAAAAATCCTAAACGAAATAAAACAAACCCTTGATATTGATTTTAACAAAATTTCTATTTATTCTTCGGTGATCGAGATTCATTCTCATTCACATGATCCTAATGCTGAATTTAAAGTCGATTCTCAAAATAAGAAAAAGACAAGTAATGAAAAGGACGAAAAGCTATCCAATGAGACAAAAGAAAAAAAACCTCTTTTCAGAATAGATTTATCTCATTCTATGATTGGGTCGCAGAGGTTTTATTATAAAGATATAGAATTAAATAATCTTTCTATAGAAGAACTAAATAATCTAAAAAAAGATCTAGATTTTATCTTAAGAGAAATCGAAAAGGAAATTGATAAGCTTTTAATTTGAATTTCATTACTCCTCCTTTTTAGTTTGATTGGATTTTCATATTTTTTACTCGTGATGTATTTTGTGACATACAATACCTTTTAACTATTACAAATAGTGTAATGGGTGTTATTATCAATCTCTCGGGTAGAGGATTATCTTTTACATTTTTTACAATTTGCTATTCAAAACATACTAAAAATGGCATTTTGAAAATCAAAATAATGTTTCCGGTTAGCATACTGTTTTAGTGGTATGACCTATTTGAAATGGGGTTTAGTTCTACATAGACCAAATCACAGACAATTCATATAGTTTCTTATCATTTTATATAGTAGGAGTACATCTATGACAACCCAGATGATGCCAATAGATTCGTGTCACCGTCCTTTATTTTGCTTACATACATGAAACAACTAGAAAAAAAGAGGAAATAATGGAGTTGTCTACAAATACTTCGATAAAGGATCTTGTATCAATTATACTAACCCGGTATCCAAACATAAAAAACATAAAAAACATAAAAATTTCTGTCAATTACCACATTGTCAATTCAAACTCAAACTCAATTCTAAAAAACGATGATGAAGTAGCCCTTCTACCACCAATTTCTGGAGGATAGTTTTTTTGGGTAGTAGAGATTTGCAAAAAAAGACCAATAAATCAGAATCTAATTACAGTAATGATTCTCGTCACCCTATGAAAAGCAACAACGCACTCGGGCCATCGTCATCATCACAAAGAATAACAAATCAGAAATTGATGTCAATGATGTCATAAATTCGATGGCGGACATTGAGGGACATTCTGGGGCAACTGTAATTTTTGTAGGTTCAGTAAGAAACTTTGGAATGAATGGAAAAGTAAAAGGAATGTATTATGAATCATATACAAAAATGGCTGAAAATAAGATAAAAAATATCGAAAAATTGGCTATGGAAAAATATAGTATTAAAAAAATTAAAGTAGTTCACAGAATAGGTGAATTAGCTTTAGGCAACAACAGTGTAATCATAGCACTTTCAACTCCTCATAGTAAAGATGCCTTTAAGGCCTGTAAATACATTCTTGCAAGGATTAAACAAGAGGTGCCAATTTGGAAAAAAGAAATTCTATCAAAAGGCGATGAAAAATGGGTGGATGGGAAATCAATCAAGACAAATTGAGAAAAAAAAATACAAATACAATATTTGGTTCAATTTGTGGAAGTAAACATTTGAATTATATGTCATCCATAATATTAAACAAACTTAATATCGCTCTCAATTTTAAATGAATGAATTAGTATATGAAAAAAAATTCTAATGCCGTATTTTACCGTAGATAAGGCATTCAAAATTCTTTTAGAAAACATAACGGTTCCTAAGAATATAGAACTTGTTCCTGTTTTTGAATCCCTTGGAAGGATCCTAAAGGATGACGTTATTGCGCAAGAAAATATACCTACTTATGATTCTTCTCACATGGATGGATATGCAATCCGGTCTAGCGATGTGCCTAATGCATCAAAGCAAAATCCAGTTCTTTTAAAGATTTCACGCTCTGAATCGACCTTAGGGATCTTACCACGCCATATTCTAAAAAAAGGAGAAGCATATAGAATTCAAACTGGTGGTTATATGCCTTTAAAATCCGATGCAGTAATACCGATAGAAAACACAAAAATAAACAATAACGGTCTAGTGGAGATAGATGAACCCGTAGAAAAAGCAAATTTTGTGTATTCAACTGGATCGGATATCAAAAAAGGAAAAAAGGTGTTATGTAAAGAACAGGCGATACGAGTTCAACACATGGGTCTTTTGGCTTCTCTAAGGATTAATAAAATTTCAGTTTTTAGAAAGCCTTTAGTCTCTATTATACCTACAGGTAACGAACTTACAGACGATGTTGAAGAAAACAGAAAAGAAAATAAAGTAATAAACACTAATGGTCCTATTATTTCTGCCTTAGTAAGTGTATTAGGTGGCATATCGGTAGATATGGGAGTTACACCAGATGACGTGGGTATCCTCAAAAGAAAAATTAATCATGCTGCCAAAACTTCTGATTTGATTATAACGATAGGTGGAACCTCGGCCGGTAAGCAGGATATTGTGAAATCAACCATTGATTCGATGACATCTTCTGGAATTATAGCTCATAAAATAAAACTAGATCAGAGGTAGAGTAACAGGTCTTGCCGTCGTCAATAAAAAACCAATAATAATTATGCCCGGACCAATTCAAGGCAGCTTGAATGCCTTTTTTGTATTTGCAAGACCCTTGATATCCCTATTTTCGGGACAAACTACGATAAGTGTTTTTGCCATTTCTGCCATAATGGTTGAAGATTGGACTTGTCGTAAGAAATTTCATGATTTTAGAAAAATAGTATACGTCCACCTTATGAAATTAGAAGACAAGTTCTATGCAAAACCAATAATGGGGGAAACTCAGAGTATTTCATTAATAGTCAATACTAATGGTTATGTGACTGTTCCTGAGAATGTGACAAATCTTTTCAAGGGAGACGTGGTACAAGTAAATATTTTACCCGGCTACTCATATGTTAACGACATCCAGTTTACATGATAAAGCATCATGTGTATGTTTCACTATGCTATTTGTGATGACCATGCCCTGCAATCATTCTAAAAATGTGCATTACCCCTGGAAATAACGCATTTATAGATTGAGAAACTGCATTGGTGCTACCTGGCATGTTCACAATTAATGTATTTCCTCTAATTCCTGAAACCCCACGTGAGAGCATGGATAGGGGAGTCCTACTTTGTCCATAGTCTCGAAGATTCTCTGATATACCTGATACTTCCTTTTCTAAGATTTTTTTTGTAGCCTCTGGGGTGACATCCCGGGGTCCTACTCCTGTTCCTCCAGTAGTAATAATAATATTTACTTTGAGTTTGTCAGAATAATATATCAATTCTTCCTCTATCAATTTAATTTCATCAGGAATTATCTTGTAGTCAACAATATTAAATCCGCTTGCGGTAAGGGCACTAATTATTAATTTACCTGATTCATCTTGGTCTCTCTTTCTAGAATCACTAATTGTAATAACAACCGCTTCGAGTTTCTTATCATAGTTTTCCTTAAAATCTCCAATCCCTCCGTGCTTTTCTAATAATTTGATGTTATCAATTGATAGAGATATGTCCAGAGGCTTTAGTATGTCATATACGGATAATGCCGCGATAGTTGCTCCAGTTAACGCCTCCATCTCGACCCCTGTTTTCCAAATACTTTTTACTCTTGACAAGAATCCTAACATCGCTGGGTTCGATAGTAACATCCACCTTTATATCATCTATCGGAATAGGATGACAGTATGGAATAAGATCTGAAGTTTTTTTCACTCCCAGAGTACCTGACACTTTTGCTATTTCAAAAATATTCCCCTTTGGGGAGTTTCCATCCTTTATAATGCTCATAATTTTGTTATCAAATGATAAAAGTGCTTGAGCAACAGCAGTTCTAAGGGATTCTGGTTTGTCACCGACATCAATCATACCACCCATTACTTACAATTAGAATAAATTATCTATATAAGATTAAGATTGCGCAATATCACAAATGTAGAGGCTTTATATTTATGAAGTAATTGTTTTTTTGAGTCAAATTACATGTTAGACTGATGATACGAATGAATGATAATTGAATTTGGAAAAAAGCCTTAAATCTCTCATGTTTTTTGATTATATAGTGGTCCTAAAGACTAAGGGGCAATAATTATGTTGTATTTTTTCTTTTTGGTCTTGCTGCAGGAATTGCGAGTTTATCTTTATCAATTCTATTGAAATTAACTATTAATGGATTATTCATACCTGAAATTGCTTCCCAGGGATTAATCTCAATTACATCTGGAGAAATCGAATCGCAAGCAGTCCTAACACTAGGTCCTTTAGCTAAATATTCTACATTTATAGGTGCGACGGTGGCTAATATTCTACTTTACGGTATAATCGGTATCATTTTGGGTAAATTGTTTATGAAAATGAAATCGCCACGCTATGCAATTAAATCCGTACTATCTACGTTCATTTCTTATATAATTTTGATTGTACTCACAATTGTTTTTTTGGTGCTTAGTACCACGCCTGGACAATCCATATCTATCCCTGTCAATTCATTTGTAATATTTTTGTTACCCAGTGCCGCTTTATGGATTGATCTTTGCATTCTTGTTTGGTAATAAGAATAAGAATAAGAAAATTGATCGGGTTGAAATTCGTTCTAATGATGGTGATGATGTTATAAATAAGAGTAACAAAACTGCCGATATCGACTATAACAAGAGAGATATGATCCGTGCTTTAATAATTTCAGTTATTGCCATTCCATTAGTATATTTTGGATTTAACCGTTTAATATCTGGGTCGGGACAACAGCAACGACAACCCCAAGCCCTTGACAAGTCAATTCAGCAAGTTTTGCAATCAAAATCCAAACCCCCTGGTTTTGAAAATCCTGTTCTTACACCCCTAGTAGATGCTGAGGTAACTCCAACCTTTATTTTTTATAGGATAGATATAAACACGGTAGTACCAACTATCAATGCTGATGACTGGAATCTCACTATCAAAGGCCTAGTGGACAATCCTGTTGTAATTAACTATGCAGATTTAAGGATATGAATTCAGTTGAAGAATTTGCAACCTTGACATGTATTAGCAATAAAATAGGTGGAAATCTTGTAAGCACCGCCTTATGGAAGGGAGTGAGACTTAGAGATATCCTTTCTAAAGCTGGGGTTCAGTCTGGCGTTAAATACATTGTGTTTAGATGTTCAGATGGATATGATGTAGGAATTCCATTGGAGAATGGCATGATGGATGGCACCATTTTAGCGTATGACATGAACAATTCGCCTTTGACCAATGAACATGGATATCCTGTTAGAGCAATAGTGCCCGGATTCTATGGAATGATGAATCCAAAATGGATTACAGAAATAGAGTTGGTAGATAAAACGTACGAAGGCTTTTGGCAAAGAAAAGGATGGACAAATAATGGCATCAAAAATATTTATTCATCTGTAGTTATTCCTGGCAATCAACCCATAGATGATAGATTCCCGAATTTAGTGCCTAATAGCAGCTTCCTGAATGGTAAAAACATTCCAATTGCTGGAATAGCATTTGCAGGTGATAGAGGAATATCCAAAGTTGAGGTAAGTGTAGATGGGGGAACTACGTGGAAAACTGCGATAGTCAAAGATCCATTATCACAATATACATGGGTTTTGTGGACAAGTGGATTTACAGCTGCAGATAAAGGGGATTATAAGATTATCGTGAGAGCAACAGACAAGACCGGTCAGATCCAGACTTCTGAATTAGAAGAGCCATTTCCAAGCGGTGCTGGAGGCTATAATCAAGTAAATATTTCAGTATAAAATTTGCATTTTTGATGTCCAAGACCATTTTTGTTTTTTGTCCATAATCCGTATTGTTTGTTTTTTATTTGAAACTGTAAATCAAATCAAATAAAACATAATAGAGTAGATCCGATTTATCGCTATAATCAAAGAATTGGTAAATTCTTCCTATTTAGAATCTAAGTTTATATCTTGTAATATATTTTCTACACATCTGTTTTTCATTCAGGTGTTTATCCACCAATAGTGTGCATAACATTCAAAGTTGGCCTTAATGAATGTGATATTAATAATTTTGATAATTCCTTCAGGTTTTTCCTGCACTGACTTGTTTATGCATTTAATTATATCTATATCTGATTTTCCCTCTTCAAGTAAACTCCTTAGATCATTGCTTGACTTGTCAAATAAACAACTGTAAAGCTTACCATCTGCAGTAATCCGAACTCTATCACAGTTCTGACAAAAAGGCTCTGTGATGGAGGGAATAAATCCTATAACTCCTTTTCCATCCTCAAAAGTATACAATCTAGCGGGGTCAGATTTATCATTATAAAGTGGAGATAGTTGATCAAAGTCCTTGTTTATTATCTCTATCATTCTTTTCTTACTTACAACCAATTCTTCAGACCAAATGCCTGTTCCATCTAATGGCATGAATTCAATAAATTTAACAATACATCCAGTGTCTCTTGAAAATCTTACGAAATGTGATATTTCATCGTCATTCCATCCCTTAATAATTACAGTATTGATTTTTACTGGCAAATTTTCGTCGATTGCAGTATTTATCGCGTTCCTTACTTTATAAAAGCCATCAATTCCACTCATGGCTTTAAATCTGTCAGGTTTGAATGTATCCAAACTAATGTTTAAACTTTCTAATCCAGATTCTTTGAGAATCTTTATTTTATCTTTTACTAGTATTCCATTTGTAGTCATACTAATCGATCTTAATCCTTTAATAGAGGACAAAGATTTGATTAGATTCTCTACGTTACCTCGAACTGTAGGTTCTCCTCCTGTAATTTTTATCTTTTCAATTCCTAAAGATACAAATATTTTGGCAAGGTGAGTTATTTGTTCATAACTCAGAAGGTTGTTTTGCTCTAACCAATTGGTATTGTTTGAGGGCATGCAGTAAACACATTGCATATTACATCTATCAGTTATTGAAATTCTTAGTTTCTTTGCTATTCTTCCAAAACTATCTGCAAGGTTATTACTCAATTACATTTCCTCTACCGTGTGATCTAATCTCTTAAAACCCATTTGATGTATATAGGCCTTTAGTACGAAACATCGCTAACTAACCAGTACGAAAATTTAAGAAATCAATATTGCTATAACAGTTTATTAGGTTGGATGGATTAGACAAGGGTGATAAAGATATCTGAGGATAAACCATTTGTAAAACTGTTATACGAACTCAGAGTAAGAGTAACCAGAATATGTATTGTAATGATCGTATTGGTTTCTGTGTGTATGACTCTTGGTGTCACCGTCATCAAATTTGATGGATATGATTTATTTATCCTTTATCCTGATACTTTTAACAGTTTATCTATTCAAGTAATTTCCCAGATGAAGAACGACTTATTGCCTAATAACGTTAGCTTGATACAAACTACTCCAGGGCAGGTTTTTACAGCGCAGGTATACGTGGCCATAATAATCGGGATTGTGGGGTCTTTGCCAGTCATACTTGGGGAACTGTTTGCCTTCTTAAGTCCTGCACTCCATTATTCTGAAAAAAGAGTCATTAAGAGAATCGTTGTACCGATTATATCATTATTTGTAATGGGTTGTCTATTTTCTTACTATGTTGCAATTCCATATACTCTTGATTTCTTGTACCAATATGGAGAGGCTATAAGTGTATTAACTTTTTTTGAAATCACTCCTTTTATCCTTTTTGTCGTTAATATGTTATTGATATTTGGATTTGCCTTTCAACTTCCAATGGTCATGTGGGCTCTTACCAAAACACGAATCGTTAATACAAATTTCTGGAAGGATAATTTGAGATACGTGGTTATATTTTTAGTCATACTGGGTGCAATCATAACTCCTGATGGGAGTGGAATAACCATGTGGTTTGTAGTAGGACCATTGATGCTTTTGTACGTTATCGGAATAATAACGATTCAGATAGACTTGCGAATTTCAAAATATAATAAAACAAGAATTTCAAAATATGATTGGAACTAATTTAGACAATCGAAAACATGGTAGTTGAAATCAAGTCTAGAACTAAAGTTAAAAATAACCTCTATGTTAGGTAAATAAGACCTATGATGAAAGTAATTTCAGTTAACGTAGGATTACCCAGACAGGTTTCATATGGGAAGCGACAGGTTGTTACGAGCATATTCAAAGAACCTGTAGAGGGAAGGGTAAAAGTAACCACACTTAATTTGGATGGGGATGAACAAGCAGACCTCTCGGTTCATGGTGGATTTGACAAGGCGGTTTATTCATATCCTGAGGAACATTATAAATATTGGAAAGAAGTATACCCTACAATTGTTATGCCTTTCGGGATGTTTGGAGAAAATCTTACTACTCAGGGATTAAATGAAGACGCGGTAAACATAGGTGATCAATATCAGATCGGTTCATCACGGTTAGTTGTAACACAACCTCGAATGCCTTGTTACAAGCTAGGGATCAAATTTGGTCGCATGGATATCCTAGAGAAGTTCGTCAATAGTCGACGTCCAGGAATATATTACAGGGTATTAGAAGAAGGTGAATTAGGTGCCGGGGACGACATAAAATTGTTATACAGGGATGAAAATAATGTTACTATAAATGATATTGTTAGTTTATATATAAATGATAGTAATGATAGAGAAAATATATCCAAAATGAAAAGAGCAACAAAATTAGAATTTTTGCCCGAATCCTGGAGAATTTATTTTGGTCAAAAAATAGCCCGGTTGCGGAAGAGTTAGATACTGATTAATTAAATCTTTATGCTTTTAGCAAATGAGACTATATTGATTTGTTTCTTTGTATCATACTTTACCTAATCCATCTATTTATTTTAAGATATAAACTCATTGATAGCAATATTTGTTGAATAATTTTTGATTTCAAATCAATAGTTATATTTAATTATCGATCATCAAAGTTGTCTATCTGGATTAGAAAGTTTGTCTTGTACAGGCAAAATAAATCCAAAGGTTACACCCTTTCCATCTTGATTGTTTTTAGCCCAAATCCTTCCACCATGGGCTTCGATTATCTTTTTAGAAACATACAAACCAAGTCCTGTTCCTCTGCTTGATTTTTTTACAAATCTAGTAAATAACAGGGGTAGATCATCTGGATGAATTCCATGTCCTGGGTCACTTATAGTAACCTCTATTTCCCTTCCATTGTTTATTTTTTTCATATTTATTTTTATTTCATCTTCGTCTTTTGTAAATTCAAGGGCATTATCTATCAAGTTCATAATAACTTGCGTCAATCGAGATTCGTCAGCATTTAATATTTGACTATTATTAGGAGCATATGACTCTTCAAGTACAATATTATACTTGCGATCACCCCTTTTCCGATCTTGGTAATTAATCATTATCTCTGTTATCAATTTCTTGAGGTTGATTGGCCCTTTATTTAGTAGCAATAGATCATTATCTAATTGCGATATATCAAAGACTATATCCACCAATCTCTTGAGCCGTTTTGCATTTCTATTTATTGCTTCCATAGGATGTTTATATAACTCAATGTTACCAATCAATTTCATTAAAATATCTGAGAAACCCAGTAAAGATTGTACCGGATTTCTTAATTCATGAGCAGCTATGTTTATAAATTCCTTCTGCATATCATCGTGAATCTGGACATTTCTATTTGCTATTTCGAGTTTCCTGTTTGTATCTTCCAATTCCTTGGTCCTTTTTTTAACTGATTTATCCAAGGTACTGTTAACTTTACTTAGGAACAAGATCAATAACAATACTACCGCGATTATACCTATTATTAAAGTCAGCATTTGCAGCCTTTCCTTGTCTATTATTTCATTAATTTTTGAATAAATAAAGGAGGTTGGTGATATCACAAATACAGAGTACTTGGGAGAGCCCTCAATGACAACCGGGTATCCCGTAGTTAGTCTTTCATTGTTTAGCAACTTGTATACCGCAGAAGATGGATCTCCTGACATGACTGTTTTTATCAAACTATTTAGCATGTCATTGTGTCCAGTAAAATTCTGGGTAAAATTTCCAAAAAAAGGTTTTCCTACGAGTGAGGCTATAGGATGTACCAACAGCGTATCCCTGTTATCTAAAACTGACAAATACTGTGACTGTATGTCATAGACATTTCCATAATAGTTAAAAAATTCATTTGTTGGAATTACTACACCGACCAAGCCATTATAATAGGAACCACTGATATTTGTTGTGATGATCGGGTAAGTCATTGCAATTCTATTTTTACCGTCTATTCCAACAAACATGTCAGAAATTATAGGAGACATTGTGTTTTTTGTCTGATTAACCCAGCTCCTAAAAGAAAAGTCCTTTCCTGCAAAAGAGGGATTTCCAGTTGGGGCCATATCAATAACAGCGATCCCATTTTTATTTTGGAGGAATAATCTGTCCACAGGGGTAGTGGAATTTATCTTGTTGTAATAATCTACCAGTAAGCTTTTGGTTAAATTGGACGTAAAATCTCCGTCTTGA
This sequence comes from uncultured Actinomycetes bacterium, assembly GCA_963720015.1. GTDB lineage: Bacteria > Actinomycetota > Thermoleophilia > Solirubrobacterales > 70-9 > DATFPK01. The sequence continues at coordinate 879,011 of CAVREA010000001.1, forward strand.
ATATTACCAGACATTGCTAATCCTTGCAGCCTTGATAGAATCAATTCCATATCTGACTGCAAGTGATGTGCTATCGCACGACTCGAATCAATTTGAACTTGTTTTTGTTGTTCAAATATGCTGTTTCTTATACTGTCTTCTGTTTCCTGCTGTAGGTAGAAAAATGAAATAAGCGGGATTATGACTATGAAAATAGCAGCGGTATAGATTGAATTATTTACTGTAAAAAACTTTGAAATCGATTCCTTTAAATTATTGAATCTGCCAAGTTTCATAATATATTAACTATGTAGATGGCATGAATAAATTGTTATTTCTCTAATATTGCATAAACTCACAAAACTGTGTTTTGATTTGTTGAATTATTTGAGATCTAGTATACCTTTTTTGGCTCGGATCATAATCCGAATTGGATTTTTCTATATGTAGTTGAATCATTCGGTTGTTAGATATCAAAGTTGAGCCATCGTGTTCATTCATTTTGTATTTCTGCATGGATTTGGATTCAAGTTATAATATTATATATCGACCATTATATCCGTATGTGGATCTGTAAGCAAACTAAATACAAATTATTTCTTTGTTGTACTGTATCTATTGTTTTGATGTCGTCATTTTGTTCGACAATTATTATATTTGCTCAAAATCATGAGTCTTCTTCATTTGGCTACCCTATATCGCCTGATACAAAATTTGAATTTAAAAGAGAGTGTCTTCGCAAACTGAAAATTCAAATTCTACTCAAATTTTTCAGCCTGAAGGAATAATAGTCGATAGTAATGATAACTTATACGTCAACGATATTCAATCAAACGAAATAAAGAAATATGATATTAATGGAAATTTCATACTAAAATGGGGAAATCAAACTGCTAATGGAATTCCGCTAAATCATCCTCATAGCAGCGAAATTGATAAGCAAGGGAATATTTACATTACAGATCAAAATAATAAACGAGTTGTAAAGTTCTCTCCAAATGGTACGTTCATAACATCTTGGGGGGAAAATGGAAATAATGGTGCGAATTTTCTCCATCCTCATGGCATTGCAGTAGATTCCCAGAATAATGTCTTTGTATCTGACAGAGATCTTGATACTATTCAAAAGTTCTCTCCAAATGGTACGTTCATAGCTTCATGGGGTAGCGAAGGTACAGGGAATGGTCAGTTTGAAATGCCTTGGGATGTTGCGGTTGATAGTGGAAATAATGTTTTTGTGCCTGATTATGGGAATAATCGAATTCAAGTTTTCTCCAACAACGGTACATTTCTTAGGGATTGGGGGACAGAAGGAAAGGGCGCCGGAGAATTTAATCATCCAGCAGTAATAGCATTCGACAATGCCGAAAATCTATACGTGACAGACTCAGACAACCAAAGAATTCAAATATTTTCGAAAAACGGTACATATATTACGGGATTTGGTCAAATGGGTGAGGGTCCTGGGGAATTTTCGAAACCAGAGAGTATAACCATTGATTCTAATGGACGTGTATATGTGGCAGATACTACTAATAACAACGTTCAGTTGTTTATACCTTCTAATTGATTAAAGATCATATTTACCCAATGTTACAAGATCATTTTAACAATATTTTTAACAAATTTTATTTTTGAAATACTCTATTTTTTCACAATGAATTCAACATTCTATGAAGGTTTTATCTGAATGACATTATTCTGGAAAGATACCAAAAAAAGTCTTTATGAATTTTCTTTTCACTAATTTCAAAGCCTTCTCGCCTTTATCAGTCAAACTATATACTATTGTTTTTCCATCTCTTTCCTCAACAATGAAACCTAATTCTTTCAGACCTTTTAGTGCCGGATATATTGTTCCGGGACTTAGTTTTTTCTCACCTTTTCTAATTGCAATTTCTCCAGCTAGTTCTTGACCATGCATTGGTTTTTTCGAAAGTAAGAAAAGGATCAGAAAGCCCAACATTCCTCTCATGTCGCAGCAATCTCCTCCCTCTCTCCCTCTCTCCCTCTCTCCCTCTCTTTTCTATGTCCACCCTTTCTCCGCGCATAGATAATAAAGGTATTGGGTATCCGATATATATAAATACATCTTGAATGCTATGTATCGTATGTCCGATGATATGGATGAGGAGGTGGAATAATGGGTTGCGGTTGTAATTACAGTGGTGTAAACGCTGTTGGAGTACAGAAATCAAGAAGCTTTCTAACTCGTGAAGAAAAAGTAGATTTATTGAAGGAATACAAAAATGATTTAGAGAAAGAGGTCAAAGGAGTATCAGAAAGGATCAACGAGTTAGAAGCATCATAATTTTTTTAATCTATATTTTTCGCTATTTTGCCATATTTTAGTAACTCGATATTTTATGACGACCTTAAAATATCAACTAGTTTGTGTTCGGTAAATATTTGGCTGAACTTACATCTAATTAATTGTATTATCCTTTCTTTGGATAATAACGAACTTTGCTAAATTCGTTTACTCTATACTCATCAGAAAAAATGACTCCTTCATTTTGCAGTAATTCTTTCTTTTTCTGGGTTCCAAAGGCATACCCACCTATTTTGCCATTGGACATGACGACCCGGTGGCAAGGTACTTTAATCGGATTTGGATTCTTGCTCAATATTCTTCCAACATGCCTTGAAGCAGCGGGGTTTCCAAGGGCTTTGGCAAGATCTCCATAGGTAGAAACTTTGCCTTTAGGAATGGTTAATAGCATACTGTAAACATCTTCACTGTTTATTGTCTTGGTCAATGGTCTTTTGCTAATATTCTTGTCCTGCTTGAGACTATTTTGCTTCATGTATATATAATATCTTAAGATCTTATTTAAATTTATTCAAATACGATAGCATGATATCGAAAATATTCTTCATTCATACTATACATCTGACACTTGCCCAATTATTTAATTATAAATATAGAATAAACGATTGGTTTTCGTTAATTAATGTTCTTATTCTTTTGATTAATTCATGATTTGAATCCCTCTTGGATTCATGATATTCTCTGGCTATTTTGTTTGAATATCTAATCTGAGAATTGTGATTTTGCATATCACTCATATTCAGTACATTACCATCTAAACCTACTACATAACCTGATCAATAGCAATTCATGTCTAGGGTTCAAAATTCTAGAAATCCTAGAGTATTAGAATATTGCAACTTGTTAGCAAACCAAATATACTTATTTTATGTTAATAAGGGGGTGAATAAATCTATTATTCAATATAAAATGAACAGTGGGAAAAATATCCTAGCGTCATTTGCAGCGGTAGTAGCACTATCATTATTACTTTTGATAGGGCCAACTTCGATGTCAATGAATGCATTTGCTCAAGGCAATTCAGCTAATCAAGGTATAGGTCAATCACAAACTTCAACGCAACTTGGTGTTTGTGTATCGGGAACTGGTACTCTTATTTCTTGTAATAATTTGAATTCACAAAATCAAGCAAACAGCGGAAACAACGCATTAGCTCAACAAGGTGGTAGTGGTAAAGGCGGTAACACTGCTAACCAAGCAATCGGTCAAGCACAATCCTCTAACCAAAATGCCTTGTGCGTTTCAGGAACTGGTACTTTTGTTTCTTGTAATAATTTGAATGCACAAAATCAAGCAAACAGCGGAAACAACGCATTAGCTCAACAAGGTGGTAGGGCATGGTAAAGGCGGGGTAACACTGCTAACCAAGCAATCGGTCAAGCACAATCCTCTAACCAAAACAGCGGTGTAGTATCTGGTGGCAATACAGCAGGTTCAGGTAACAATGTAAATGACCAGAATCAAAAAAACACCGGAAATAATGCAGCAGCCCAAAGTGGCGGCAGTGGTAGTGGCAGCGGAAAAGGTAAAGGTGGCGGCGGTAACACAGCTAACCAAGGTATAGGCCAATCACAATCCTCTAACCAAAACGCACAATGTGTATCTGGAGGAAATACAGCAAATTCATGCAATAACGTAAACAATCAAAACCAAGCAAACAGCGGAAATAATGCAGCAGCTCAACAAGGTGGTAGGGTAGCGGAAAAGGTAAAGGTGGCGGCGGTAACACTGCTAACCAAGGTATAGGCCAATCACAATCCTCTAACCAAAACGCACAATGTGTTGGTGGCGGAAACGTACTGATTCATGTAATAACACCGTACTCAAAACCAAGCAAACAGCGGAAGCAATGCAGCAGGACAACAAGGTGGTAGTGGTAAAGGCGGTAACACTGCTAACCAAGGTATAGGCCAATCACAATCCTCTAACCAAAACGCACAATGTGTAGCAGGCGGCTCCTTAAGCAATTCATGTAGCAACAAAAATACTCAAAACCAACAAAACAGCGGAAATAATGCAGCAGCCCAAAGTGGCGGTAGTGGCAAAGTGGCGGTAACACTGCTAACTCAAGGTATAGGCCAATCACAATCCTCTAACCAAAACTCACAATGTGTGTCTGGTAAAGATGCTATTGTATCTTGCGACAATGAAAACTTCCAAAACCAAGTAAACAGCGGAAATAACGCCTTAGGTCAACAATAAACCTCCTCCTCTTTTTTTTACTATTACTTTAACTTTGTTCAAATTTTTCAAAGATAATAAAGATTTTTTAACAACAGGCAGTCAAAATTCATTATTTACAATTATTCAGACAATACCTCATATTCCTACCATTTCGTGATTTTGTTTAGAATCTAAAGAGATTTTGTTTTGGTTATCTAATACCACTGATCTTCAAGAAAATATTGACCTAGTCTAGTAGAAGTAAAACAAAAGACCGTGTGTGTAATTAAATAATAATTAAAAAAAGTTGGACCTTACTTGGGATTACCAAATCAAATAATTAGATATTTAACTAATTATTGGTAAAGATGTTATAAAGCTCGCCATCGGTATGATTGGCGTAATTCCAAATTTCAGTATTAGTCTTCAATTGTCTAAATGAGTCTTTATCTTTAATATCTAATTGATCATATAATTTTTGACCAATTACAATGTGGTCAGCTTCCGCAAGAGAAGTCATCTTAACTGCCACACTTATGGTGTATCCTATAAGGTCCAAATGAGGAGTTTTTAGCATTGTTTTTTCAAATTCATAAATATCAATTCCATATTGCACAACAGCAACTTCCCCAAAATCAATTCCTACCCTTACTTTCAGCTCGGGATAGTCATATTGATTTAAAATTGGGTTGATCCCTTCTTTAATAACTCTAATCATGGTCAAAGCACAACTAATCCCATTACTGAATTGGAGGGAGGAGAAACCATTGTTGGTTTCTGATTCATCTCCCGAATTATTGGCTTTGTTCATGTTTTGTTCTTCACCAGTAGTATCTTCTATAACGAAAAAAGCCAAGACTGCATCTCCGATATATTTTAGAACATAACCGCCGTACAATGATATTATGTTTGTCATTTCCTGAGCAAATGATCTGATTATGGTGGTCAATCAATCGATAGGTAAAGTTAAGGCCATTTTCGTAGAACCAACTAGGTCAATATGCAGCATTACTAATCTCAATTTAGATTCGGCGTTCTGTTCCAAAATATTCTGTGTTTCTTTTACTATAATATTTAGTTCAGGTTTTGCTTTGAGTGCATTCCATGTCCTGAATTGTGCTTCCTTTACGACTGAATTGATGTCTATAATCGCATCAAGATAAAATTTATTCAAAAGATAATTTGATAAATTATTATTAGTATTTCCTCCTTCCCTCTTATTCTCATTTTTAATAATATCTCTTATGATGTCTTCATTGATATCTAATTCAAGTGAAATTATTTCTGGTTCAATTCCTGAATTATATAAGTTGAGTATAGTTCTCTTTTGATCTGAAGCTTCAGGCAATTTATTCGCCAATACATCATTCAATTTTTTTCATTAGATATAAAGATGATATCTGAATAATAAATCCCTTTTCTCATCATATTTTATTCGCCAAATTCTATTTGCACAAACCATTTCAAGATTAAATGGATTCTAAATCTGTTCATATGAAATAAGATTCTTTGAAACGGATGGAGGAAGGAAGGAGGGAAGGTGGGGAAGCAGTCCGAATGTGTATTATTGTGTTTAAAAAAATAATACCGAGTTTGATTAATTCAATTCTATATTACTACAAACTGGTTCGACAAAATTAAATTTAATGTCGGATATCGTTTCATAATCGGATCCATAGATAATTTACCTATATTTAGTATTTCCAGTCTTCTGAAACTCCATTCCACCAAGATCTATTTTCTTTTATATCTTTTCCGATTTCCTCCTTTATTCTTATTTCTACCGAATAGAACATGTTTTCCATTGCATCAGTCCCTCCATCATTAAACAATTCTGTTCCAATTTCGATAACACGTTGCTTCTTTGTTTCCAAATCAGAAGCGTTTGGGTTTTGCAAGTAGTATGTGAACAAATCAATCAATTCTTCTTCTAAATATGCATCCAATTATTCATGCTATGTTTTTCTAGTATTTTATTATTCTCTTAGTAGACATTGAAGGATGACGTAAATGAGCGGGTATCTTTTTGGTTGACACCTTTATGTATATTGTCATGATGACTTTATCTGCAATTATGCACTCTGGTTGCACTCTATGTCTATCAAATCTAAAATCGTACTAACTATATATTTTGATTCGAAAAGAAAAGCATATGAATAAATCATATCTTGTTCAAGATTTCTCTGCTAGGAAAGGAGTCAAATGCATTTGGCTGAGGAACATGTAGTAGTGTTTTACACTGAAATGATTTTCATATTGCTTTATAAGCTTCTTTAATTTCTAGTTCAATACTTTCTATTTCTTGGATGTTACTAACTACATATTCTTTTGTCGGTTCTTTTCTGTTCTTTCTAATCCCAATTATAAGATCACTATTCCTAGGATAAATATCTAGGAAATACCTAAATGTCAATGACTTTGCATAGACTATCCTATGTGGTCTAACTTCTTCAATCACATTATCTCCTAAAGATAAAACAAATTCTCTGAGACTTACCAATAATATCTCTATATCTTTACCTAAATTTACTAAATGACTTTCAAATGAAATATTCGGTTTGTCTGTTTGAAATCCAAATTTGTTCATAAATAAATATTTATTTAGTTTTTTAACCTATTTATTAGTTTAAGATTCATTCAAGTTTAAACACGATGCGTTCACAATTCTAATGAATTTGCTTTGAAGAATAATTTCATATTTTTATAAACAATTTCTAATTCTAAAACTGCTAGAATATTAGAGTATTGCACCTAGTTAGCAATCCCAATATATTTTTTCTATAGTATCAAAGGTATGAATAAAACAAATATTCACAACCAAAACAAAAACAAAAACAAAAACAGCAAAATCTTTGTCGCATCAATTGCAATAGTGGTAGCATTAACCCTATTTGTCAGTCCAATGCTCAATGTAGATGATGCTTTAGCCACACACAACAAGAAAAATAAAGCAAAACAGTCCATAGACCAATCACAATCATCAAACCAAAATGCTGGATGTGTATCGGGTGGAACAACCTTTCTCTCATGCAACAACCTTAGTTTCCAACACCAAAAGAACAGTGGAAACAACGCATTAGCACAAGGTGGACAGGGTGGAAACTCTGCAGAACAAAGCATCAGCCAATCTCAATCCTCTAGCCAAAACAGCCAAGTAGTATCAGGTGCAGATACAATAGGTTCTGGTAACAACATCAACGTCCAAAGTCAAGAAAATACAGGAAGCAACGCATTAGCACAAGGATAAACTTCTTTTTCTTCTTGTTTATTGTATTGTATTTATTAATTACACATTTCTTTTCAATCTGTATGTCATCAAATTTTAAATAATATACGAATTATCTCCATTGCTTCTGTTTTCTCTCAAGGTCAATTTCCTTTCCGATCCGTTAGTTGGATTTGATATGCCTAGCCTTAAAATTAACGGTTAGAGGACATATAATGGCTCATCAAATATTCATTTTAAGACATCAATGATGATTTCTCTTAAACGTTCCAATGCAATGGGCTTGCAAATCAATCCATCTATTCTTATATTAGGGTTTAGATTTCGTGTAATTTCGTCTTGTGTGATATCATAAGCAGATATTAAGATAGTCCTTATTTCGGGCCTGATAGCTTTTACCTTATTTATTAATTCATATCCATTCATGCTCGGCATGCGCATGTCTGTTAATAACAATCTATACATTTCCGGATTCTCTTTAAATTCCTTAAATGCCATGTCTGGGTTGTCAAACGTAGAGATTTCCATTCCTACCAATTTTAGAGCTTTTTCGTATACAAATAACAAATCCTTTTCATCATCTACAATCAGAAGCGACGGCATTGATTGCAATTAGAGGAAGTGTTTTTTGTACTGTCAGACAATAGTGAATTTAATTGCAATTTCTATAAAAGTTTTTAAATTTAATTTCCATAAAGAGAAACACAATAAATAGATTATTTCTTGAATTCCCATAGATAAACTTGCTTGTAAGGCTTCATTTCCATCCATTTATTCTAAATAAATAAGACTGAGTTTGTCGAGTTCATTATGGAAGTTATTCTTAAGAATTTTTTACT
>CAVREA010000002.1:0-447539 GCA_963720015.1 uncultured Actinomycetes bacterium
TCCTCGTCGTCGCCTTCGTCGCCACCGTCTACATCGTCGTCCGATCACGCAACCGGATCCTGCGCTTGCTCGCGGCGGGCGCCTGTTGACGGCGCTCGTCTACCTGTTCACGCCCGCTGACGGCAGCCGGCCCCGAGGCGGGCCGCGCCGCTTCTTCCCCAACACGCGCACCTGATGCCGGGGCTGGTCCTGGGGCTGGTGATGCTGCCGATCGCCAGGCCGCTGCGAGCCCCCGAGCGCCCGCGCCTCGGCGACCCTGATCTTCCTCACCGTCGTCTTCGAGATCACCGTGCTGTCCACCTCCCCGCTGGTATCCCGGCTTCATCGCCGGCACGGTCTTCTTCGTCGCGGTGCTGATTGGGTGCCGACGGCCTCGCCTACCTTCGCGGAGGGCGGTGTCAGCCGCGCCGGGATCGCGGCGGGGGTCGGGGCGGTCCTGCTGGTTGCGATGGTGCTCGGCGCGCGCAGCAGGTGCAGTACATGGACGACCACTACATCCGGGCCACCGTCTTCCTCCAGAAAGCGGTCCGGTCAAGGCCTTGGAATGGGTTCGCGACCTGCGCGACAAGCGCATCGGGATCGCGGGTCGGGAGATAACTTCTTCAGCCAGTACCGGATGTACGGGGTCGACCTCTCGACGCCGGGTGGACTTCCTCGGCATCGAGGCCCGAACGGGCAGCACCGGCTCGCGACGAGCTCCGGCCCCTCCACAACCGCATCAACCGCGGCGACTACGACTACATCGTGATCAGCCAGTACACGCAGGACTCTGCCGATGCGACTACCGCTACCCGCTGCGCGCATGGACCAAGACCGATCCGGCGCTGCGCGAGACTCGCCGAGGAGGACGTGACGCGGCGCCCGACTACGTCTACAGGTGACCCGCCGGATTGATCCCACAGGTTGCGCGAACCTCGGGGAGACCACTCCGTCCTGGCCCCGGAGGGGTGGACGCGCGCCGGGCCCGGTGGTACTGTCGGAGCCGGATCCCGGCCGACGTCCGGAGGCGGCCGCGGAGGAGCCATCACAGCGAAACGGGCACAGCCGGCGTTCCTGCGTTGCGGCTGGCGCCATCTCAGGAAACCGACCAGTCGGGGTGCGCGATGACATCCACGGTACCTCCGAACACGACCAGCAGGACTTCTTCGCGCTGCGTTGGCAGATCGTCAAGGGAAGCCTGAGGATCGCCGCCTGGTTCGACGGCGGCACCTACCGGCTTGCCCTCGCCGGGGAGCTCGACCGGGCACGCCCGCACCTTCACCGCCGAGCTCCAGCGCAGCGAGCGCACCGAGGCGAAGAACATGATCGTCGACATGCGCCGCCTCGAGTTCATCGACTCGACCGGCGTCGCCGTCCTCGTCGCCGCCTGGCGGCGCGCGGAGGCGGACGCCCGAGCCTGATGATCGCGCCCAGCACGGCGGCGAGCGTCCGCCGCGTCCTCGAGGTGAGGGGCTGACCGTAGGTTGCCCGTCGCCCCGGAGCCTCCGCGGGAGCGCTGAGCGGCGCGCTAGCCGTCGAGGCCGGCCGCGGCAAACGCCTCCGCGCGCTCGCGGAACTTCTCGAGCCGGATCACCTTGCCGCCTCGAAAAAGTCCAGACCTGGAAGTAGCGGAATCGTGACGGCGCCGCTTTCGCTGCCCGACCCGCGCTCGCAGACGCTCGCGACCACGCTATCCCCGGCGCCAGTGATCTCCTCCGCCGCGATCGTTATCCGGCTCCAGGGCTCGAGGAACTCCCGCGTGTATCGAGTAGCTGCGCGTCCCAGATAGGTCCCGGACTCGGGAAACCCCGGCGGGAGGACGAACAGGACAGAGGGTCGACGATTTCGAGACTGGCGCTGAAGTCGCCCTTGCCGAATCGTTCGTAGACGGCCCGGACGGCATCGACGTTCCCCTCCGCCATGAACGCTCCCGGTGACCGCTGTCCTACCGCATGACGGTGTTGTGGACTTCAAGAATCTCCGGCTCGCCGGGGTCGATCCCCTGCTCTGCCAACACGGGCATCAGACGCTCGCCGAATGTGTCGAACTGCTCCCGCGAGTCCCATACCTCGCTCACCCGGAGGTTTCCGTCGACAAGGTAGGCGCAGTGGTACTCCGCTCCATCCGGGGGGAAGTCACCAGCCTCCTCAAACTTGCGGATTGTCGCGTCGTACTGCTCGGTGGTAAGGGACGACGGGGTGAAGCGGACAAGGATGCTCACGGCATCTCCTCGGCTCGGGGTCGCACCGACTCTAGTCCTGGCCGGTCAAGTGGCGCAACCGGTCTCCAGGTCTCGGGCAGCTACCTTCAGGCCTACGACGCCGCCCTGCGCTGGGCCGAGCACGGGGCACCGGAAACGGCAGAATCCGGTTGTGAAAGGGCAGAAAAGGCAGAATCGCCGTTGCAGGCCCGACGTTGCCGTTCCGCATCGTCGAGGCCGAGCACGAGGAAACGGCTACCTAGAGCCGAAAGCTAGGACCCGCCCCCGTAGCTCAGCTGGATAGAGCGCCGGCCTTCTAAGCCGGATGTCGCAGGTTCGAGTCCTGCCGGGGGCGTTGCTCGGGGGGGCGCGCGCTCAGGGTGTGGCTTCTTGATGCTCGAGGCCTCGGTCGAGGCCGGCCGGGGTGACCGCACCGGCGGGGACCGGGACGGCGCGGAACGAAGAGGCCGGCATGTGCAGCCTGAAGGCGATCCTCCCGCGCGCATCGAACTGGGTGAGCAGCGGGTTGTCGCCCCAGCTCACCAGCCAGCCTCCGCCGGGCAGCTCCCGCGCCGAGCCGCAACAGTGGCTGCTCTCGACCTCGGGATCGGTGAGCTGGTCGATGAAGGTGGCGGTCCCCGCCTCGATGTCGAGGCGATAGCGGGCGACCCGGGGCGGGCGGGGGCGGTCCTTGGCGTTGTCGTAGACGCTGAGGATGCCGTCCTCGCCGACGCGGGCGTCGTGTTGGCCCCCGAAGAGGAGCCGGGCCGGGTCCCCGACCACCCTCAGCGAGCGCTCGGTCGGGACGCCGCCGAGCTTCCAGAGGACCTCCCCGTCCGAGCGGGATATGCCGTAGACGGCGTCGGTATGGCGGGAGGAGACGACCAGCTCGTCCTTGCCGCGCGGCTCGATCGAGTTGATGTGAAAGACGTCGTAGGTGTCGGCTCCGCCGGGACCGGGGTGGGGGTTCGACAGCACGTTCTTCCACCAGCGACCCGTCTCCTCCCTGGTGACGTGGTGCCGGGAGTTCCAGCGCCAGACGACGCGGCCCCTGGGGTCGATCTCCTGGACCTCGCCGAAGACGGCCCAGGCGTCCGCGGGGCCGGCCTGGCTGCTCAGGTCGAGGTGCGGCCCGGGCCGGTAGGAATCGACGAGGACGTTGCCGCCCGGCAGCTCGAGGAACTCGTGACCGTCGGTGACCGTGGCGCGGGTCTTCAGGTTCCTGACCAGGTCGCCGGAGAGCGTGCGGATCTCGAATGCCGTGTTCGGGTTGACCCCGTAGCCGTCGCCGAAGGAGCGGGGCCAGGCCACGGTTCCGTCCTCGAGCACCTGGCTCCACAGCGCTCTCGTCTGCGGCGAGTACCACCAGCGCGGTACGCCCATGTTGTCGAGCACGATCACCCAGGGGCGGGGAGATTTGCGGCCCGGGGGCAGCGCGATCGAGAACATGCCTGGCGGGCTCTCGCGGAGGCGCTCGTACCCGAGCTCGGGGAAGTCCGCCGGCAGGCAGCGGATCTTCCAGGCCTCTTCGTGGCCGCGGCGGCCGGCCGTGACCCGGAAGTCATTGCCGGGGGCCGTCGCCGGCCTCGCCGTGAAGGTGCCCGAGCGGGGCCCGGCCGAGGCGACCCGCACCTTCGTCCCCTGGCCCGCGTGGACTCGCAGCCGCAGGCGCCCACCGTCGCAGCGGGCGACGTAGTAGTGGCGGTCGGCGGAGAACCGGGGTTGGAGCGCGGGGCTCGAGAACGACGCCACCGGCCGCGGGCGAGCGGGCCCGTCGTCGCCGCCGAATGCGAGGATCAGCAGGCTCCCGAGCAGCAGCGCGCAGACCCCGGTGAGGGCCAGTCGCAGGCGTTCTGGCTGTGGGAAAGAGCGGTCCATCGGTCTCGTCGTCGGCGGGTCCCCCTGTAACCGGGACAAGCGAGGATAGAGCGGTACGATTGAGCGGTGCCGATCCTCTACGCGGCACCGATCATCCTCATCCTGGCCGGCAGGTTGCGCGGCTGCCGGCCCGAGGAGCGGCGCCTGATCGCGGGCATCGGCGTGGTCTGCGCGGTCGGCTGCGCGGCGGCCCTCGCCGCGAGCCGTCTCACCGACGCTCTGCTGATCGAGGGCGTCGCCTACGCGTGCCTCGTCATGTCGGCCACTCACCTGGCGATGCTGCTCGGCCAGCGGGAGGACCGCGGCGGTGAGGGCCCCGGCGGATCCGATGGCGACGGCGGCGCACCCGAGCCCCCCGACGGCGAGCGGCCCCCGTTCGACTGGGACGATTTCGAGCGCCGCTTCTGGGACGAGGTGGCCAAGCGCCGCGAGCGGACCCCGGCCTAGGGCGCGATCCCCCCGGGCCGTCTGCCGCTACTTCGGTGTGCGGCCGGGCATCCTAGGCGCCGTGAACCCGACCACCCGCGCCGCCGGCCTCGTTCTCGCGGGGATCGTCTCCGTCCAGGCGGGCGGGGCGCTGGTGACCACGCTCTTCGACGACCTCGGACCGGGCGGGGCGGTGCTCCTGCGGTCGATGTTCGCGGCGCTGGTGCTGGCGGCGATCTGGCCCCCGCGGCTGTCGGCGCTCTCGCGCAGGCAGCTGCGCGAGGCGGCGCTCTTCGGTCTCTGCCTCGCCGCGATGAACGCATGCTTCTACGTCGCCCTCGACCGTCTGCCGCTCGGGATCGCGGTCACGCTCGAGTTCGCGGGGCCGCTAGCGGTGGCCGTCGGCGGCTCGCGGCGGCCGCTCGACCTGCTCTGCGCCGGCCTCGCCGCCGCCGGCATCGTCCTCCTCACCGGGGGGGTGGGGGAGGGGGGCGTGGACGGCGTCGGCGCCGCCTTCGCGCTCGCGGCGGGCGCCTTCTGGGCGGCCTACATCCTCGTCGCCGCGCGGGTGGGGCGGGTCTTCGCCGACGGCACCGGGCTGGCGGTCGCGATGGCGGTCTCCGCCGTGCTGCTGGTGCCCTTCGGCGTGGCGGACGGCGGCCGGGAGCTGTTCGTTCCCGCCCTCCTCGCCACCGGCCTCGCGGTGGCGCTGCTCAGCTCGGTGATCCCCTACTCGCTCGAGATGGAGGCGCTGCGCCGCCTACCCGCCGGCACCTTCGGCGTGCTCATGAGCCTCGAGCCTGCGGTCGCCGCGACGATCGGGTTCATCGCCCTCGACCAGGGCCTCTCGGGCCGCGAGGTGACCGCGATCGCGATGGTCGTCGTCGCCAGCGCCGGCGCCCTCCACTCGGCGGCCACCCCGCCCCGCGACTGACCCGCTTCCCGCCGAGGGCTCGAAATGGCCCGAATAGCGCCCCAAATCGAGCCCTCGCCGAAATGTGCCGGAGCGGACCGGCCCCGCTAGATTGGGAAGCCGCACGGTGGGCGTAGCTCAGCTGGTAGAGCTCCTGGTTGTGGTCCAGGCGGTCGCGGGTTCGAATCCCGTCGCTCACCCCTCACGGAATCCCCGCTACGGCGGGGATTTGGTCTGCGGGCCGTCCTCCTCGACCGAGATCCGTGGGCCCAATATGGGCCTTTCTCGTTCGCGCCTGGAGCTTCTAAACGCCGGGGCGACGTCGTCGACAAGGCCCTCCAGGGAACCTTCTGACCTAGCCAGTAACGACACCACCGGGGGACGTTGCGAGATTGGGTCCGTCGGCTTCGATCTCTTCCACGGTCGGTGGCTCGTACGGGGCTGGCGTGTCGCTCATATGGGTCGTCCCTCTGTTGGGGTTGAACGGAAGCCCCAACCTACCGTCGATGGCTGGGGTCGGCAACACCCGGAGCGCGTGGACGATGACAATCCTCCGCGCATGTCACCTGCGGGACACCGTCGCCTGACGGCACTGCCCGGACTACCCGCGTAAGGCGTGGGGAACGAGCAAGCGGCGGCGGCGCCTGGGAGACCGTGCGGCGTGGGGTGCTCGAGCGCGATCGTGGTTTGCTGTTACCGATGGGCCGCGAGCACTCGATCAAGGTCACTCTCACCGCCCAGGGAGCTTGCCCGTTTGGACGCGCTGCGGCCCCCCCTTTCAGCTCCCGCTCCGCCTTCCCGCGCTCCCTTCTCCGCGACCGCGAGCCGATCACGTGGCGACCCGCGAGGAGGCTCTGTCAATCCTTACTTCACTTGCCCGTGATGGCCGGGTGGCTGCGGCGATTGCATTGGAGCGGGACGCGTGAGGTCTACTCCGACAGCCCGGCGGCTTCGAGGGCTTCGTCCCGGCTTTGGAATAACTCGATCCGGATGAGGACGCCCTCTCGGTGCGTATTCACCGACCAGGTGCGAAGTTCGACAGGCGTGGTGCCCCCACTTGGGATACCACGCTGCAGGAACTCGACCATCACCTTGTCGCCCGCATCGATGAAATCGCTGGCCTCCAGCGTCAGCGATTCAAAGGACTCCACCCAGGCGTTCAACCAGGTCCGAGCGGCCTCACCGCGATAGGTGCCCGCATCGGGCACCTGCGCAGTATCTCGCGGAGGCCACTCTGATGACCGCTGCGTTCACTGGACTACGCCAACCGGCGCCAACCTCCACAAAATTGGGTAGCCTCGCATCAGCGTGTGGGGTAAGCGGGACAGATCGGGGGCGGTCCGGTCCGGGTTGATCGCGGCGGCGGCGCTGGTCGCGCTGCTCGCGCCTGCCACCGCGGCGGCGACGCCTGTGGCCAACACCGACGCCGAGTACCAGGCCCTCGGCCGGGTGTTCCCCGACCCGCTCGCCGGCTGCCAGCGCATCGGCACGTCGCCCTGCTCGCCGAACGCGCAGGGCAACGTGCCGGCCACCCAGTTCATCCAGTTCGGCGAGTTCGTCGACGCGCTGGCGTACATGAACCAGCGGCCCGAGTGGAAGCGGTACATGGAGGTCTGGCCGCTCGGCGGCAGCGGCCAGTTCCCGGGCAACAATCTCGGCCGGCTCGAGTTCTCGCCGAGCGCCGAGAGCCTCTCGGCCGGCCTGCCGACGTCGACGCTCGCCCGCCAGCGCTCCGACCTGATCGTCGTCCGCGTCACCGACGAGAGCGTCCCCGACCGCGACAAGAAGCGCTACGCGCTGTCGCTCTCGATCCACGGCATCGAGCGCGCCGGCGCCGAGGGCGGCACCCGCGCGATGGAGGACCTGGTCACCGCGGCGACCAGCGGGCGCGACGGCGAGCGGATCCTGCCGAGCGGCGTCAGGGGCGGCGCGCCGACGCTTCGCCGACGTGCTTCGCAGAACACGATCATCTACTTCACCTACCCGAACCCGGACGGCTGGCGCCGCGGCTCGGCTCAGCGAGGGCGGCGTCTTCTTCCAGCGCTACAACGGCAACGGCGTCGACGTCAACCGCGACTGGCCCGACATCGGCTTCTCCTTCCGCCCCTACAGCGGCTTCTCGGAGCCCGAGACGCGCGCCTTCTCAGGCTTCTACGGCGACGTCGCGCCGCAAGGGCAGGCGAGTTCGCCGCCGGCGACGACCTGCACGGCCAGCCGTTCGCCGACGCGCTCTCCTACACGCTGCTGCCGCACGGACGCCACGACTCGACAAGGACCTCCGCATCCGCGAGACGGCGAAGCACGATCCACCGACGCCTCCGAGGAGGCGCTCGAGTGGTCGCCGATGATGCAGCCGAACGACGAGCCCGCGGCGGCGGGCTCCCCTGTGTCGCCAGACGCCTCGGCGCCACCTGCGCGCAGATCTACGGCCAGACCTGGGGCACGGTCTACGACACGATCAACTACACGACGACGGGCACGCTCGGCGACTGGTTCGACTCGACGCATCGGGCCTGGGCGCCGACGGCATCGACAACGAGATGTCGTTCTCGCACCTCGACAAGAACATCGTCTTCGACCCGCACACCGAGCAGCTGCACGTCGACGGCAACAAGGCGCTGATCTACGCCCACCTCGCCGCGCTCCTCGACCCGCCCTCGGGCCAGTTCGTCGCCGCCGGCAGCAAGGGATACGTCCCCAACCTGCGCCTCACCCGCGCCGCGGAGACGAACCAGAAGGCCAAGGGCAAGCGCCCCCAGGACCCGATCCAGATGGGCCCCAAGGCGCAGGAGGGCGGGCGGACGATCTACGACGTGGCGGACGGGTTCTTCGTCAAGCCGGGCAACGGCGGCATGCGGGTGGAGGTGACCGAGGCGAACGTCCAGGGCATCGCGCCCTCCTACGTCCCCAACGCCAACCAGGTGACCCTCCAGGTCCAGTGCCAGTGCGAGGACCACCACGGGCCGCAGGACGCGCAGGAGCCTGAGTGGACCGTCGTCGCCGAGGACTTCAACCAGCGCCAGCTCTACCTCAGCGCCGGCCTCGTCGCCACCGTCAACCAGCCGCAGGGCAGGACCGGGGACGGGCAGCCGGTCCCTGGCGGCTCGTGATCGGCGGCCAGCACGCGGCCACCACCGCCAAGGTCACCTTCACCTCCGGACCCGCCTCCAGCGACGGCAACACCGGCGGCGACGAACCGCCCCGTCTCGACGCCTACGACGTCTCCAACACCGACTTCTTCGGCGACCTCAACCGCTTCACCCCGACCGGGCAGGGCTTCCAGGCGGTCGATCCACGCTCGGTGATCTCGGGCGCGGGCTCGCTCGCCGGTCTCGACACCCTCGTCCTCGCCGATGATCCGCTCCCCGGCTACACGGGCGGCTTCGGCAGGCCCGACGGCGAGCCGAGCCCGAGCTTCACCTTCGCCAGCCAGACGGCGACGATCCCCGGGGCCCGCCAGCCCGACTACGACGTCGCCGGCTCGGCGGCGCGGGTGCCCGGCACCTACGAGACCAAGGAATGGGACGTCGCGCCCGAGGCCGTGAACCGCTCGATGACGGTGACGGTGAGCTGGCCCAGCGACGCCAACGACTTCGACACCTACCTCTACCGGGTCGCCGGCGGCGAGGAGACGCTGGTCGGCAGCTCGACCTCGGGCGGCTCGACGAGCGAGCGCATCGTCGTCGGCGCCCCCGAGCCCGGCCGCTACAAGCTCTACGTCGACAACTGGCTCTCCGACGATCCGCAGTGGCAGGGCAGGGTCGACTTCGAGGCCTACCCGGAGCCCTCGGCGGACACCGGCGCCTACACGGCCGATCAGGCCGCCTCCTGGACGACGGCCCTGCGCGACTTCGTCAGCGGCGGCGGCAACCTCGTCCTCACCGACCGCGCCCTCACCCTGCTGCCCGAGCTGACCTCGATGCCGCGGGGCTCGGTGGCGGAGAAGACGGTCTACGTCGGGCAGGTCGCCTTCTCCAAGGGCGAGGGCGACACGCTCGGCGACCCGCTGGCGGACGGCGTCGACCAGCCCGGCGCCCGCTTCAACGACGGCATGCGCCGCCAGACCTACGAGCCGACGCCGCTCGGCTTCGCGATCCAGAACGCGACCGGTGGCGACGAGTCGCACGCGGTCCAGTACGACGTCGGCCGCGAAGCCTTCGAGGCCGCGGGGGGCCGCATGGTCGCGGGCTCGGCGAACAGCGGCGCCCGCGACGCGGAGGCGGTGTACGACCGGGTCACCGTCGGCGAGCTGCCGCTCGGCCAGGGACAGATCCGGATCGTCGGCGCCCTCCTGCCCCAGCCCACGGACCGCTACGACCACCCGCTCGGCCTCGAGCCCTACTCGGTCACCTACACGGGTTACATCCTCTTCCGCAACCTGGTCGACTGGACCAGGTAGCGCGCTTCGCCCTCAGGGCGTCACCTTCTCGCAGCCGACGAAGGTGTCGTTCCCGGCGCCGCCGACGCAGCGGTCGAATCCGGGCCCGCCGATCAGCACGTCGGCGCTGCCGCCGCCCTTGAGCAGGTCGTTTCCGCGGCCTCCGCGAATCGTCTCGGCGCCCGACTCGCCGTAGGCCTGGTCGGCGCCGGCGCCGGCGTCGAGGGTGTCGTCGCCGGGGTCGCCGACAAGGAGGTCCCGCCCGCTGCCGCCGAGGATCCGGTCCGGCTGGTAGCCGCCGAAGAGGTCGTCCGGGCCGCCCCCGCCGCCGAGCGTGTCGGCGCCGATGCCGCCGTCGAAGTTGTCGTGGCCGCGGCCCCCGATGACGACGTCGTCGCCCCTCCCCGGGTCCGCCTGCATCGCCACGGAGAAGGAGAACTCGCCGGTGCCCTTGCCGCCGATGCCGCGGATGTCGTCGTTGATCGTGCTGATGCCCGACTCGAAGACGACCTTGTCCACGCCCTCCATCGAGACGTCCTGGTCGACGCCGTTGGACTCGGCGGCGTTGAGGTTGATGTAGTCGTGCTCGCCGTCGGTGCCGAGGCGGATCGTCGAGGGCCCGCCGCCCACGTAGGGCGCCTTGAGGCCGAGGACGTCGGTGCCCGGCCCGAAGGCGACGCCGAACTCGATCTCGTCCGAGCTTCCCGCCTCGTTGGGGGTGCCGGGCGCAAGGATCGCGTTCGCGTCAACCGGGATGCGAAAGATCTTGACATTGCCCGATCCTCCGGGGGAGGCGTCGCCGAGGGTGATTAGACCGGTGTTGAAGACGGTGCCGCCGCAGTCCGTGTTCCCCGTGCCGGTGTCGGCCCGGATCTCGTTGTTGAAGACGAAAAGGCCGTTCGCCGGGCCGGGGCCCGGTGTGACCTGGGCGTTGACGATCGGCGGCAGGGGCAGCGGCCCCGCGGGGATGTAGCTGCACGCCACCGTGTCCCCTGCGGCGAATGCCGGCGCTCCCAAGAGGATCCCAAGCGAAGCCGCTAGAGCGACGGAACAGGAGCTGAGACGTCGGTGCCGCGTGATCGAGCCCCTTTCGGACCTGCTCAAGGGTACCGCTCCAGCACGCCAGAGCGGCGCTACGGTGGCAGGCGAGATGGGCCGCGACGACGAGCTCAAGCTGGGGCGCCGGGCCTGCGCGAGGCAGGCCTGGCGTGAAGCCCATGAGAGGCTTTCGGCCGCCGATCGAGAGACGCCGCTGGAGGCGGAGGACCTGGAGCTGCTGGCGACGTCGGCGTACATGGTCGGGGAGTACGGCGATTACCTGGCCGGCCTCGAGCGGGCCCACCGCGCCCATCTGGCCGCGGACCGCCCGCTGCGTGCCGCCCGCTGCGCCTTCTGGGAGGGGCTCCAGCTGATGACCCAGGGGGAGACCGGCCCGGCGACCGGCTGGTTCGGTCGCGCGCAGCGCCTCGTCGAGCGGGACGGCAGCGATTGCGTCGAGCGGGGCTACCTTGCGCTACCCGCCGTGCTGGGCCACGCGGCGGCGGGCGCCTGGGAATCCGCGTCGGCGGCAGCGGCGGAGGCCGCCGAGATCGCCGAGCGGTTCGGCGATCAGGACCTCCTCTACCTCGCGCTGCACGAGCAGGGCCATGCCCTCGTCAGGCAGGGCCGTGTCAAGGAGGGACTCGGGCTCCTCGACGAGGCGATGGTGGCGGTCACCGCGGAAGAGCTGTCGCCGATCGTCACGGGCCTTCTCTACTGCAGCGTGATCGGTTACTGCCGGGAGCTCTACGAGCTGCGCCGGGCCCAGGAATGGACCGCCGCCCTGACCGAGTGGTGGCAGCGACAGCCCGAGATGGTTTCGTTCACCGGCCAGTGCCTTTCGCACCGGGCCGAGGTCATGGAGATGCAGGGCGCCTGGCCCGAGGCGATCGAAGAAGCGCGTCGGGCCGCGGAGCGCTTTGAGCTGGTGGGAGACGAGCCGGCGGCGGGCGGGGCCCGCTACCGGGAGGGGGAGATCCATCGCCTGCGCGGCGACCTGGCGGCGGCCGAGGAGGCCTACCGAAAGGCGAGCCGCCTCGGCTGGGAGCCGCAACCCGGCCTTGCCCTGCTGCGCCTGGTCCAGGGGGACCGGGAAGCCGCCGCCGCGACAATGGGCAGACTGGTCGGAGAGACGCGTGAGCCGGTGAGGCGAGCCGGCCTTCTGCCGGCCCAGGTCGAGGTCATGGTGGCCGCCGGGGATGTCGAGGAAGCGGAGGCAGCCTGCCGCGAGCTGGGCGATATCGCGGCGGCGGGCGGGAACGAGATGCTGGCCGCGATGTCAGCGTCGGCTCGGGGGACCGTCGATCTCGCCCGCGGTGACGCCGGCGCAGCCCTGCAGGCATCCCGGCAGGCGTGCCGGGGGTGGCTCGACCTCGGGGCGCCCTACGAGGCCGCCCGGGCGCGAACGGTCGTCGCATTGGCATGCCGGGCGCAGGGCGACGAGGAGGGCGCCTCCCTCGAACTGGAGACTGCGCGGGGCGCGTTCGAGCAGCTCGGCGCGGCGCCGGGGGTCGAGTGGATCGACTCCCTCCAGCGGCCGGCCGGCGCCGGCGACCACCACGGGCTCACGCCGCGGGAGCTCGAGGTGCTGCGGCTGATCGCGGCCGGGAACAGCAACAAGCAGATCGCCGCAGAGCTGGTGATCAGCGAGCACACGGTCGCCCGCCACGTGCAGAACATCTTCGTCAAGCTCGCCGTCACGTCGCGAACGGCGGCCGGGGCGTTCGCGCACCAGCACGGACTCATCTGATCGTTCGCTGGTCAGAACCCACCAGGTTCGGTAGGTCCGGGAATGGTGATTTTGGGCGATGCGCCGCCGCCCGGCTCCTCGTACCTTGATCGGGCGCCTCGAGAGCGGGGCAAACAGCAAGGAGGAGCGAGATGACCGCATCGCAGCCGTCCACATCGATTGACCCGCGGACCGTCGAGGGGATGGTGGGGAAGGGCGGCTCGCGCCCGGCCGAGCCGGTCGGCGCCCCGAGCCGGTTCTGGAGCTTCGCCTACCGGATCGGCTTCCACCCGTGGGAGGACCTCGCGGACCATCCACCTTTCGCCGAGAAGCTCTCGGAGCTCTTCGCGCGCGAGGAGAGCGGGCGCAGGCCTCCCTTCGGACGTGCGCTCGATCTCGGATGCGGCAGCGGGGTCTGGGGGGTCAAGCTCGCCCAGCGGGGCTGGCAGGTGACAGGCGTCGACATCGTCGACAAGGCCCTGGGGCGGGCCCGCTCACGCGCGGAGGACGCCGGCGTGAACCTGCGTTTCGTCGAGGGCGACGTGACCGCGCTCCGGGCGGCCGATGTCGGCTCCGGCTTCCGCCTCGTCCTCGACACCGGGACCTTCCACTCCCTCAGCGACGATCAGCGCCGGGCGATGGGGCGGGAGATCGACGCGATCGCCGCGGACGACGCGACGGTGATCCTCGACGTGTTCGCGCCGGGGCGCCGCGGACCGCTTCCGCGCGGCGCGACCCGGAGCGAGGTCGAGGCCGCGTTCCCCGGCTGGAGGATCACCGACGTCGAGGTTGCGGACTCGGACCCGGACGCGATCTCGAGGCTGCTCAGGTTTGACGAGCGGTTCTATCGCCTGAGTCGATAGATCCGCCGATGGCGCGGCCCTCTATTGGCCTCGCTGACCCTTCGCCCCGCCGACTGCCGTTTCGCCGAACCCGGGGGCGGGTACGAGGTGCCGCATGGAACTATCACTGCTGTTGATTGTGATCGGAATCGTGCTCGCGATCCTCGTGCACTACGCGCTTGGCATCGTGCTCATCCTGATCGGCCTGGCTCTCCTGTTGCTGCCGCGCCTGCGCGGTGGAACCAGACGGGTTTAGCCGGGCATAGCTGAAACGGGGGCGGAGGCAGGGCCGCCTTTCCGTTTGCCGCGCCGGGACCTAACCCGAAAGCAGCCACACCCCGAGGGCGGCAACGACCATCCCGGCCTCGACCAGAAGGACGAGACCGGCAGCGTCGGCCAGCGAAGCCCCGGGGGAGAAGTCGCCGCTGAAGACGATCAGGCCGGCGACGACGAGCACCGCGGTGGCGACAGCTCCCCAGGCGACCATCGCCCCCTCCCATGCCTCCGCCCGCTCCGGGCGCGCCATCACCAGCAGGCGGTTGGCCGCGAAGGGCACCGCGAACAGTGCGCCGAAGGCCGTCACCGAGAACACGGCGACCCACGGGTTGAGCGAGGAGAGGTCCAGATAAGGCCCGCCGGCGGCGGCGGCAAGCAGCAGGGCGACGATGCTGAGGGCCGCGCAGCCCGCCATCGCCGCCGCGGGCCATGCCGCGATCGGCTCTGCGCCGGGCGGGGAGGAGTTCTCGCTCGGTCCCTGCTGCTCCACGGGCCCAGCCTACGCCGCCCCCGTGCTCAGCACGAATGGGGGCGTGCGGCGCTCTTCACCACCTGAAACGCGCCGCCGGGGATCGATTTGAGCCGGTTCAGGTTCTCGTCGGGCCAGCGCCGGTCGCTGGTTCCCTGGAAGTACCAGTTGGAGCCGTTGTCGGCGACGATCGCTCCGTAGCGCTTCAGCGCCCGCGCGATCACCTTCGCCGCGCCGCTGAAACGGCGGAGCCGATACCCGGGCCGGAGCCGCAGCCGGGTGCCCATCGGCGGAGCATCCCGGTCCCGGGTGTCGCCGGCGCAGTGGGAGGCGGGGTGGATCCAGGCATCGCGGGTCGAGTCGAACGTGATCCGGACCGCGTGGCCGACGCGCCCCCGCCGGACCTCGTCGAAGCGGACCAGGCCGGGGAAGATCGGCAGTCCCGCGGCGTCGGCGGAGGTGTAGCCGTCACGGCGCAGCGCCCGCGAGCGCAGGCTCCAGCTCACCCCCGAGTCGGCGTCCCAGTGGGGGCGGGGCCGGGGCCGGAAGAAGGCCCGGTAGAGCTCGAAGAGCATGCACCGGGACCTGTCGACGACGAGGACGTGGCGGTCGCCGCCCGATCGCCGCCCGCCCTCGACTGGGGCGTCGCGCGGGATCGGGAACGGGCCCCGGTCGCTCTCGGAGCCGAAGGCCGTGTAGTGGATCGGCAGTTCCGGCTGGCGGCGGCCGACGACCGCATAGGGAATCCCGTAGGCCCGCGGCGAGCCGAAGTCCGGGTGCAGGAAATTGCCGCCGTGGGCGTTGATGTAGGCGATCATCTGCCGCGAGCGCGGGTGCACCGGCGACCTCGAGACGTCCTGGTTCCAGGCGCGCTGGTCGGGGAGCGACGCGGCCCGCGGCGAGAGCCCGGCGGGAGGGTCCGGGAAGATCGGGCAGCCGCCGAGTCCGGGGTACGGCCCGAGCGCGCTTGCAGCCGGCAGCAGCAGGGCCGTCACGGCCACGGCGGCCAGCGCGAGGATGACGGTGCGTGCCCTCACCGGGTGGTCATCGGCGCAGGGGAGCCGCCGCTTCAGCCCTCGCGCACGCCGCCCATCTCCGAGAAGACCGCCGTCATGCCGTCCTTGCGGTCGCGGCGCTCGTCGGCAATCACGTGGGAGACGGCGTTGATCAGGGCCAGGTGGGTGAACGCCTGCGGGAAGTTGCCGAGGTGGCGGCCGCTGACCGGGTCGAGCTCCTCCGCGAACAGGTCGAGCGATCCGGCGGCGCCGAGCAGGCGCTCGCAGAGCTCGCGCGCCTGTGCCCGCTCGCCGATCTCCGAGAGCGCGGCCACCATCCAGAACGAGCAGATCAGGAAGGTCCCCTCCTCGCCGTGGAGGCCGTCGTCGGTCTCCTCGACCAGGTAACGGAGGACGAGGCCGTGCTTTGTCAGGTCGCGCTCGATCGCGGACACCGTCGCCCGCACCCGCTCGTCGCCCGGGGGCAGGAAGCGGACCAGCGGCACGAGCAGGGTGGAGGCGTCGAGCGCGTCGGTGTCGTAGTGCTGGCGGAACGCCCCGTCCTCGCGCACGCCCCGCTTGAGGATCTCGGCGCGCATCGTCTTCGCGATCGCCCGCCACTCGTCGGCCCGCTCGGTCCTGCCGGTCATCTCGGCCAGCCTGCGCCCGCGGTCGACGGCCACCCAGATCATCAGCTTCGATGAGACGTAGTGCCGGGGGTCGCCGCGCGCCTCCCAGATCCCCTGGTCGGGATGAGGCCACGCCTGGATAGCGGCGGTCACCTGGGCGTCGACCATTCCCCAGTCGCCGACGCCGGCCTCGCCGAGCGCCTTCGCATGGAGGTAGACCGAGTCGAGGAGCGCCCCCCAGACGTCGTTCTGGCGCTGGGCGAAGGCGCCGTTGCCGATCCGCACCGGGCGCGCGTCCTGATAGCCCGTGAGGTGGGGAAGAGTGCTCTCGGTGAGGTCCTTCTCGCCGCCGATCCCGTACATGATCTGGATGTCGGGGTCCTCGACGCAGATGTTGGAGACGAAGCGCATGAAGTCATTGGCCTCGGCGTCGAAGCCGAGCGTGTGCAGGGCCCAGAGGGTGAAGGTGGCGTCGCGGATCCAGCAGTAGCGGTAGTCCCAGTTGCGCTCGCCGCCGGGCGACTCCGGCAGCGAGGTGGTGGGCGCGGCGACGATCGCGCCCGTCGGAGCGTAGGTGAGGCCCTTGAGGACCAGCGCCGAGCGCTGCAGGTGGATCCGCCACGGGTGGTCGGGGAACTCCCCGTCGCGCAGCCACTCCCGCCAGAACTCGCTCGTCGACTCGAGCCGCTCGAGCGCCTCGGGAGCGGAGCGCGGCCCGCCGATCGCCCCGTCGTGCCAGGTGAGAGCGCAGAAGGCGTGCTCGTCCTCGCGCAGGCTGATCCGGCCTCGGCAGGTGCCGCCGTCGATCTCGAGGTCCATGTCGGACGTCAGCCGCAGCTCCGGGCCGGAGCCGCCGGAGGGGCTGACGGCCGCCGCCTCGCCCAGCTCGCCGCCGCTCCAGGTCGCCGGCTCGGCGCCGTAGGCGAACACCGGAGTGCACTCCATCCCGACCTCGACGTGCCCGTCGATGCAGGTGATCATCCGCAGCAGCGAGCGATCGGACTCGTGCTCGGTGGCGGGGCGGGTGCCCGGCCCCGCCTGCTGCTCCCACTCGGCGATCGTCAGCGCATCGTGGACGACCAGCCACCCGGTCTCGGTGACCCAGGTCGTCTCCAGGATCAGCGTGCCGGGGTCGTAGCGGCAGCTGATCGGGACGAAGGCCCCCGGCGGGGCCACGCGGAAGGTCCCGGCGTCACGGTCGAGGGCCGCCCCGAAGACGCTTGGCGCGTCGAAGCGGGGAACGCACAGCCACTCGACCGACCCGTCGTAGGAAACGAGGGCGCCGGTGTGGCAGTCCGAGAGGAACCCGTAGCTCCCTATCGGCGGAAATGGACCGTCCAGCGCGTGTCCCCCTACGGCCGGCCGGCGCTCAGGCCAGTCCCTCGGCCTCGTACTCGCGCAGGAAGCCCTCGAAGAGCCGGCGGTGGCCCTGCTCGTCGTGGAGGATCGCGATCACCATGTCCTGGGTGACCGGATCGACGCCGTCGGTCACCTCGATGACCCGGGTGTAGTGCTCGATCGCGCCCGATCTCGGCCTCGATCACGCCGCGAATCACGTGGACGATGTCGGTCTGCTGCTCCGGCGGCTGCAGGAAGGTCTGCTCGGCCTCGAACTCCAGCGACCCCGGCACCGTCCCGTAGAGCTCCTTGATCCGGTTCGCGAACTGCTGCGCGTGCCCGAGCTCCTCCTGGATGTCCTCGTTGAGCGACTCGATGATCTCCTGGGCGCGGACGCCGTCGGGGTTGACCGAGTTGGCGATGTAGCTCATCACCGTCTCGATCTCCATCCAGTAGGCCTTCTTCAAGCAGCTCGACGATCTCGTCGCGCTGGTCGCTGTTCTCCTCTGCGTAGATGCCTGCCGCGGCGGTCGATTGCGCCATTCTCACTCCTTCGGCTCCGTTCGTTCAGAACCTACCAATTGCCCACGGCCGCCCCCGGCGAAACCCGGCCGCAGGCAGGAGGTGCCGCTGCCGGCGGGAAACAGAAGCGGCCGGAGTGTGCCGATGATCGTCGACTGCGCCCACTACAAGGAAGGTGTCCGCCAGCACAGCGAGGCGCTCCCGCTCGAGCAGGCGTCGACCTGCGTCGAGGGAGAGCCCGGGGAGTTCGTCTGGGTGGGCCTGCACGAGCCCAGCGACGAGGAGATGCAGAAGGTGGCGAAGCTCTTCGACCTTCACGAGCTGGCCGTCGAGGACGCCCACCACGCCCACCAGCGCCCCAAGATCGAGGACTACGGCGACTCCTGGTTCCTGGTGCTGAAGACGGCCCGCTACTACGACGACGAGGAGACGGTCCACTTCGGCGAGATCGACATCTTCATCGGCGCCCACTACGTCGTCCACGTCCGCCACGGCGAGGGCAGCGGCCTGCGCGGCGCCCGCCAGCGCATCCAGGAGAACCGCGAGCTGCTCAAGCAGGGTCCCGGGGCTGTCGTCTGGGCGATCCTCGACCAGGTGGTCGACGACTACATGCCCGTGGTCGAGGGGATCGACGACGACATCGAGGAGGTCGAGCAGCAGGTCTTCGGCCTCGCCGAGGACGGCTCCGGTCCGGCAGCCGGTCCGTTCCGTGACCGAGCGGATCTACTTCCTCAAGCGCGAGGTGATCGACTTCCACCGGGCCGTCTGGCCGCTGCTGGCGCCGCTCGACGCCGCCTCTCGCGGCGCCTTCCCCGGGATCGACGAGCAGCTGCGCCGCTACATGCGCGACGTCGCCGACCACGCCAAGCGGATCGACGACACCGTCAACTCCCAGCGCGAGCTGCTGACCTCGATCCTCGAGGCGAACCTGGCGCTGGTCAGCGTCAACCAGAACGAGGTCGTCAAGAAGATCTCCGGGTACGCGGCGCTGATCACCGTGCCCACGTTCATCGCCAGCGTCTACGGGATGAACTTCAAGCACATGCCCGAGCTCGGCTGGACCGCGGGCTACCCCCTCGCCCTGGCGCTGATGGCGGCCACCGTCGCCTTCCTGTTCACCATCCTGCGCCGCGCCCGCTGGCTCTAAGCAGCTGAGCGGCGGTCGACCGTCGCTACGCTGACCCCGTGACCCTCCCCAGCGCCCACGTCGGCGCCGACGTTCGCGCCGCTCGAGCTGGTCCCGCTCGCCGCCGCGGGCCTCCTCTACGCACGGCGCTGCATGACCCTCGCCCGGCGCGGCCGGCCGGTGCCGCCCTGGCGCCAGGGATGCTTCGCCGCGGGCCTGGCGGTGATCCCGGTCGCGCTCTTCTCGCCGATCGGCCACATCAGCGAGGAGCTCGTGATCGCGCACATGGCCGAGCACCTGCTGATCGCCGACGTCGCGGCGCTGCTGCTCGTCCTGGGCCTGACCGGGCCCGTCCTGCAGCCGGTGCTGTCGATCCCCGCCCTCGGCCGCCTCCGCTTCCTCGCTCTTCCCTATGTCGCCTTCCCGCTGTGGGCGGTCAACCTGTTCGTCTGGCACATCCCGGCGCTCTACCAGGACGCCTACGGAGCCGCGCCCGTCCACGCGCTCGAGCACACCGCGTTCCTCTTCTTCGGGGTGATGATGTGGATCCCGCTGCTCGGCCCGCTGCCGATGCCGGCGTGGTTCGGCAACGGCTGGCGGCTCGGCTACGCGCTCGGGGTGCGCTTCACCGGGGCGGTCCTCGGCAACATCCTGATGTGGTCGGGGACGGTCTTCTACCCGATCTACGCGGAGGGCGAGCGCTACTGGGGGATCTCGCCGCTGGCCGATCAGAGCACGGCGGGGGCGATGATGATGGTCGAGGGCACCTTCGTCGCCCTGGGCACCTTCGCCTACCTCTTCTTCCGCACCGCGCGCGAGGGCGCGGAGAGCCAGCGACTCCTAGACCTCGCGCATAGCCGCGGCGTCGTCCTCGACGAGGCGCGCGCCGCCCGTGCCGTCGCCGCCGGTAGCGGGGCGCGGCTCGAGGAGCGCCTCGTCGGAGGGGGTGGCGGCGATCGGCGCGAGGAGGCGTAGCCGCTTCCTGCTCCTGCTCGTCTTCGCGGTCGGCGCGGCGAGCCTCGGCGCCGAGATCGCGGCCGCACGCCTGCTGGCCCCCTACTTCGGCGCCTCGACGATCGTCTGGGCAAACACGATCGGGGTCGTGCTGGTCGCCCTCTCGGTCGGCTACTGGCTCGGCGGGCGCTTCGCCGACCGCAATCCGAGCCTGCGCGCCCTCTGCCTGCTGGTGCTGGCGGCATCCGCGCTGGTCGCACTGATCCCGTTCGCCGCAAAGCCTTTCCTGAGCTTCTCGGTCGACGCCTTCGAGGAGATCTCGGTCGGCGGCTTCCTCGGCTCGCTCTTCGGGGTCCTGGTGTTGGTGGCGGTCCCGGTGATGCTGCTCGGGGCGGCATCGCCCTGGGCGATCCGCCTCGCCGTCCCCGACGTCGAGCACGCCGGCGAGGTGGCTGGCCGGCTCTACGCGGTCTCGACCGCCGGCTCGCTCTTCGGGACGATGGTCTCGGCCCTGGCGCTGATCCCCTTCCTCGGCACCCAGCGGACCTTCCTCGCCTTCGCCCTGGCGCTGGCGCTGGTCGGCGTCCGCCGGGCTCGGCTGGCGCTACGTGCTCGCCCCGGCGGTGCTGCTCGGCGTCTTCGCGGCCCCCGTCGGCACCATCAAGGCCGCCGACACCGGCCGCATCCTCTACGAGGGGGAGACCGAGCAGCAGTACGTGCGCGTCGTCGAGGAGCCCGATGGCGACCGCGTCCTCGAGCTCAACGAGGGCCAGGCCGTGCATTCCCTCTATCGGCCCGGCTCCTACCTGACCGGCGACTACTGGGACGGCTTCCTGGTCCTGCCGTACGCGGCCCGCCGCGCCGATCCGCCGCGCCGCATCGCGATGCTCGGCAGCGCCGCCGGCACCGTGGCGCGGGCCTACGGGCGCTACTTCCCCGGGACACGGGTCGACGCGGTCGAGATCGACGGCGACCTCTTCGATGTCGGCCGCCGCTACTTCGACCTCGACAACCCGCGCATGGAGGAGTACGCCGAGGACGCGCGCCCGTTCCTCGAGCGCTCCGCCGGCGGCTACGACGCGATCATGGTCGACACCTATCGCCAGCCCTACATCCCCTTTTACCTGGCGACCCGCGAGTTCTTCGAGCTCGCCCGCGACCGCCTCGCCCCCGGCGGCGTCGTCATCGTCAACGTCGGACACCCGGAGGGCAGCGACGACCTCGAGACGACCCTCGGCCGGACGATGGCCGAGGCCTTCCCCTCGGTGTACCGGGAGCCGATCGAGGACACCAACACGCTGCTCGTCGCCGGCGAGGCGCCGCTCTCGGCGCGGACGCTGGCCGCGGCGCGCGACCTGCTCCCAGGGGACCTGGCGCCGGCGGCGGCCGCCGCCGCGGCCTCGCTCGAGCGCCGTCTTCCCGGCGGCGACGTCTACACCGACGATCGCGCCCCGGTCGAGTGGCTGGTCGACGCCAGCCTGCTCGGCTACGCCAATGGGAACTGACCGCCCAGACCACGGGCTCGGCCCCGCCGCCCGCTCGCTTTCGGCGGCCGACCGCCTGCGCGCATCGGTCGTCACCGGCCCGGTCGGCCGCGGGCTCGCCTTCGGCCTCGACTTCATGGTCGCCCTCTGGCGCGGCCTCCTCCGGCGCCAGCGGTGACGGTACTCGCCCGGACGGTCTCCTTCGCCGTGGCGGCCCTGTTCGCGACCTCGTGCGGAGGCGGGGCGGAGCCCTCGGCGCTCGAGCAGGGCGCTCCGCTGTCCCTGCGCGAGAGCGCCCGGTTCGGTCCAGCTCAGGGTCGCCGCTCCGCTGGGCGGGGGCCGGGGCGAGCCGAATCAGTGGTGCGCCGAGATCCGGCCGCCCGGGCTGGAGAGCGGGACTACGGTCGTAGCGGAGTTCGGGATGGAGCCCGGGAGCGCGGAGCTGGAACGACTGCGGGACCGCCTGCGCTCGGGCCGCGATTGCGTCCCGGTCCCGGCGCGCGTGGTCGGCCTCGACTGATCGCTCAGATGATCTAGCCTCCGGCGCCGATGAAGACGACCGTCACGGAGCTTCCCAACTCGCGCGCCCGGGTCGACGTCGAGGTGCCGCCGGAGGACGTCGACCGCCACCTCAACCGCGCCGCGCGAGGCCTGGCCCGCGAGATGCGGATGCCGGGATTCCGCAAGGGCAAGGCGCCGCCGGCGCCTGGTGATCCAGCGCCTCGGCCGCGGCGCCGTGCTCGAGCAGGCGCTCCGCGATTCGCTTCCCGAGTGGTACGAGCGGGCTCTGCTCGACTCCGGCGTGAACCCGGTGGGCGACCCGTCGATCGAGGTCACCGTCGCCCCCGAGAACGAGGGACAGCCGCTCGGCTTCAAGTTCGAGGTCGGGGTCCGGCCGACTGCCGAGCTCGGCGAGTACACGGGTCTCGAGGTGGGGAAGGCGGAGCCCGAGGTTCCCGACGACATCATCGACCGCGAGATCGAGCGCATCCGCGGCGGGATGGCGAGGCTGGAGCCGGTCGAGCGGGCGGCCGCCGAGGGGATGTGCTGCTCGTCGACTTCAGCGGATCGATCGACGGCGAGCAGTTCGAGGGCGGCGCGGCAAGCGACTACTTGCTCGAGCTCGGCGACGAGCCAATTGATCGAGGGCTTCGAGGAACAGCTGACCGGGGCAGAGCGCGGGCGACAGCCGTGAGGTCGAGGTCACGTTCCCCGAGGACTACCGGGCGGAGCACCTGGCCGGCCGCGACGCCGTCTTCGCCGTCACCGTCAAGGAGGTCCGCGAGAAGCTCCTGCCCGATCTCGACGACGACTTCGCCTCCGAGGCCTCCGAGTTCGACACGCTCGAGGAGCTGCGCGCCGACATCCGCGAGAAGCTCGGCGAGGCGGTCGGGCAGCGGATCGAGCAGGACTTCCGCGTCGCCGCGATCGACGCCGCCGTCGAGCAGGCGCCGCGTCGACCTCCCCGACGAGATCGTCTCCGCGCGCGCCGCCGAGCGCTGGGAGCGGGTCGAGCGCCAGCTCTCCGGGCGCGGCATGGACCCCAACATCTATCTGCAGATGCAGGGCAAGTCGCGCGACGAGGTGATCGAGGAGTCGAAGCCCGACGCCGAGCGCGAGCTGCGCCGCGAGGCCGTGCTCGCGGCGATCGCCGAGGCCGAGGCGATCGAGGTCACCGACGAGGAGATGGTCGAGGCGCTGGAGCACAGCGCCGAGCACGAGCGGATGACGCCCGAAAAGCTGCTCGAGCGGCTGCGCCAGGACGGCCGCGACGTCCTCGTCCGCGACGACATCCGCGTCCGCAAGGCGATCGATGTGGTCGCCGATTCGGCGAAGCCGATCGCGATCGCCCAGGCCGAGGCGCGCGAGAAGCTCTGGACTCCTGAGGGCGAGTCCGGCGGCGGTGGCGGCGGCCAGCTCTGGACGCCCGGCAGTGACTGAACCGCGCCGCGTCAACCTCTTCTCCGCGGGCTGCGAGCCCGACGAGTCGGACCCCGCCGGCTATCGCGCCGGGATGAACCGCTTCGGGCCAGGCATCGGCGCCTCGATGCTGGGCGGCTCGATCTACGAGCTCCCTCCGGGCCAGAGCGTCTGCCCCTACCACTACGAGTACGGCAACGAGGAGTGGGCGATCGCGCTGGCGGGCACCGTGACCGTGCGCCATCCGGGCGGCGAGACGGCGCTCAAGCCCGGCGACGTCGTCTGCTTCCCGCCGGGTCCCGAGGGCGCCCACAAGCTCGGCAACGACACCGATGAGACGGTGCGCGTGCTGATGATCTCGACGACGAACGACCCCGACGTCACCGTCTACCCGGACTCCGACAAGATCGGCGTCTATCCCGGCGGCGAGGAGCGACCGCCTGCTCGTCCGCCGCGAGAGCGGCGTCGACTACTACGAGGGCGAGGCTAGGCGCTAGCCGGCGACGGCCGGCTCGGCCGCGCGCACGGGCTGAGCTCGACCGGGATGCCGTTGAGGACCGCGTTGCCCGAGAGCGGGTCGATCAGGTCCGCGCGGGCGAGCACGTTGCTGTTGCGAGCCGGCGTGCTCGCGGGCGACTCTCAGCTCGACGCCCTCGACGTCGTGGCCCCAGCCGTGCGGGATGCTGACCACGCCGGGCATCACGCGCGTCGGTGACCTCGACCGGGACCTCGATCGACGCCCGCGTCGGAGCTGACCCGGGCGCGCGCTCGCCGTCGCTGAGGCCGAGCCGCTCGGCGTCCTCGGGGTGGACGTGGGCAGTGCAGCGGGGCGGCCCGCTGACCAGGCGCGGCACGTTGTGCATCCAGGAGTTGTTGGAGCGCAGCTGGCGGCGGCCGACCAGCACCATGCCGCCGTTCGCGCGAACGCTCGAGCGCCGCCTGCGAGGCGGGGAACGTCGGCGACGATCGGCTCCGGCGCCAGCTCGACCTTGCCGCTCGGGGTTCGCAGCGCGCCGGGCAGCCGCGGGCTCGAGCGGGCCGAGGTCGATCCCGTGGGGCGCTTCCTCGAGCCGCTCCAGGGTGAGGCCGTCGGGCTCCTCGCCGAAGCGGTCGCCGTAGGGCCCGGCGCGCAGCAGCAGGTCGAGCAGGCGCTCGGGGCCGTTGCGGCCCTCGAGCTGCGTCGAGCGATCTCGGCCGGCGTCGCGCCCCTCCGATCCGGGAGCCCGGCGTCGCCGAGCTCGCGCCGGACCGCCTCGGCGGCGACGAAGTCGTCGATCGCGTCGACGTCGGCGCTCGGCCCCTGGCCGGTGACGATGCCGGTGAGGCGGAGGATCGTCCGCCACTCGTCGGGGACGGCCGGGTCGGGCTCGAGCACCGGCGCCGAGTAGTTGGCGACGTTGCGGACCGCGAGCTGGTAGAGGGCGACGTCGTAGTGGGAGCGGCGCAGGGGGGAGGTGCCCGGGCAGGATCACGTCGGCGTGGCGGGTCGTCTCGTTGACGTAGACGTCGAGGGAGACCATGAAGTCGAGCGAGCCGAGGGCGCGGTCGAGGCGCTCCGAGTCGGGAGTCGAGACGGCCGGGTTGCCGGCGAGCGTCAGCATCGCCCGGATCTGGCCCTCGCCCGGGGGTCTCGATCTCCTCGGCGAGCGCCGCGACCGGCAGCTCGCCGAAGGCCTCGGGCAGGCCGCGGACCCGGCTCGCCCAGCGGCCCGGGCATGAAGCCACGGCCGCTGCCCGGCTCGCCGCTGGAGTTGGTCTGGCCGGCGGCGGCCGCGGGTGAACATCGCCCCGCCCTCGCGGTCGAGGTTGCCGGTGAGGACGTTGAGGACGTCGACGAGCCAGCTGGCGAGGGTCCCGAACTCCTGGGTGCAGGTGCCGATCCGCCCGTAGACGGCGGCGCGTTCCGCCGCCGCCAGCTCGCGCGCCATGCGGCGGATCTCCGCCGGCCGCGATCCCGGTCGGCCCGGCGACGGCCTCCGGGGTGAACGGCTCCGCCACGGCCGCGCGGACCTGCTCGAGCCCGTTCAGGTGCTCGGCCGAGCGCCGCCGGCGTCGGCCAGGTCCTCCTCGAAGAGCACGTTGGCGATCGCGAACAGCAGCAGCGCGTCGGTGCCGGGGCGGATGAAGTGGTGCTCGTCGGCCTCCTCGGCGGTGCGGGTGCGGCGCGGGTCGATGACGACGACCTTGCCGCCGCGCTCGCGGATGCCGGCGCAGCCGGCCGCGCATGTCGGGCGCGGTCATCAGGCTGCCGTTGGAGGCGAGCGGGTTGGCGCCGAGGATGAGCAGGTGGTCGGTGCGGTCGACGTCGGGGATCGGGACGCTGAGCGGCGCCGCCGAACATGTGGGCGGCCGGAGACCTGCTTCGGCATCTGGTCGACGGTGCTCGCGGTGAAGATGTTCTGCGTCCCGAGCGCCTTGCAGCAGCACCCGGCCGTAGAGGATGGCGGAGAAGTTGTGGGCGGCCGGGTTGCCGACGTAGACGCCGACCGAGTCGCGGCCGTGCTCCTCGAGCAGCGGCGGCAGGCGGCGGTCGATCTCGGCGAAGGCCTCGTCCCAGCTCGCCTCCACGAAGCGGCCGTCGCGCTTGATCAGCGGCGTGCGGATCCGGTCGGGGTCGGAGTCGAGCGCGGCGATGCTGGCGCCCTTGGGGCAGATGAAGCCCTTGCTGAAGACGTCGGCGGCGTCGCCGCGAACCGCGGTCACCGCGTCGCCCTCGACGGTCAGCTCGAGGCCGCAGGTCGCCTCGCAGAGTGGGCAGGTCGCGTATCGGGTCGTGGCTCGCCGCTCACGCCGGCCATTCTTGTCGCGCCGGGCAGCGCGGCCGCAAGCGCGGCGGCCGAAGCCGGGGCGAGTGGACGATCGCCGGCTCGTCGCTGGTTCTGGGCTATCGCACCGCTCGCGCTCGCGCTCCCGCGCCGGGAGCTCCTCGCTCCGGTCGTGAACGCCGGCGTCCGCCGCGAACTCGTCGCCGGTCGATCGATGCGGCGGTGGATATCCCTCGCCGGCCTTGCCGCCGACGATCGCGGCCAGCAGGCTGCGCGACCAGGATCGCCGCCCAGCGCGATCGCGCCGCCGGCGGTCAGCGAGCCCTCGTCGATCGGGATCCGCGGCAGGTCGAGGCTGGCTGAACACGTTGTACTCGGAGCCCGCGATCAGCGCCGGTCACGGCCAGCACGACGGCGAGGATCAGGCTCCATGCCCAGACGCCGGTTCCCTGGCGGGCGCCGTCGAACCGGGACATGCGGCCGGCGACGTAGCCGCCCGCGAAGTAGGCGATCAGGGCGACGCCGATCAGCAGCGCCCCGCCGGCGATCCCGATCGTCTCGGCGTTCGAGCGGGCCTCGCCGGCGCTCGACCTCGGTGAGGCCGATCGCCGCGCCGGCGGCGCTGAGCAGGGCGGTCAGGATGACGCGCGACGCCGATGGCGACGAGCCATCCGAAGAAGGCGGAGCCCCAGTTGACGCCGCCGAACTCCTCGCGCTGGCGCTCGCGCACCTCGGCCCCTGCTGTGGCGGGTCGGCGGCAGCCGCCGCTCGGCGGTACTGCTCCTCGGTGTGGCGGGCGCGCTCCGAGCCGTCCTCGGCCGTCGCGGCCGCGCTCGTCTCTCCAGCATCTGCATCCCCTCCTCTGGCTGCATCTCCATCCGGTCCCCGCCGAGTGCCCTCGCGAACCATGAAGCCCGCGTTCGAGCAGGCACTTCGCGGCCGCCGGGAACGCGTGCGGGCCGCCCCATACACTCCTCCGCCGATGAGCCCCCTGGTTCCAATGGTGGTCGAGCAGACCTCGCGCGGCGAGCGCGCCTTCGACATCTACTCGCGCCTGCTCAACGAGCGGATCGTCTTCCTCGGCACGCCCGGTGACCGAGGACATCGCCAACCTGATCGTCGCCCAGCTGCTCCACCTCGAGTCCGAGGACCCCGACAAGGACATCAGCCTCTACGTCAACTCGCCGGGCGGCTCCGTCTACGCGGGCCTGGCGATCTACGACACGATGCAGTTCATCAAGCCCGACGTGCAGACGATCTGCGTCGGGGTCGCGATGAGCATGGGCGCGCTGCTGCTCTGCGCCGGCGCCGACGGCAAGCGGATGGCGCTGCCGAACTCGAAGATCCTCATCCACCAGGTCTCCGCCGGATTCCAGGGCCAGGCGACCGACATCGAGATCCACGCCAAGGAGATCATCGACGTCCGCCGCCGCCTCGACGAGATCATCGCCAAGCACACCGGCCAGGAGTTCGAGAAGGTCACCAGGGACACCGAGCGGGACTACTTCATGAGCGCGGAGGAGGCGAAGGAGTACAGGATCGTCGACCGCGTCATCGAGCACCACTGAGCGAGCCCGGCCTCCTCCGCTCCCGCGAGGACCCGCCCCCAGAGTCCGGTTCTTGAGCGGGCCCTCGCCCTCGCGTCCGGGCGCCGCTTGGCTCGTGGCAGGGATCCTGGCTTCTTCTCCTGGTCCCGGCGAGGGCCACCGCGGCAGATCCCTTTCGACTGCGCGCGGCCTCGGTGGCCCCCGGGAAGGCGTTCTTCGACGGCGGCGCGGTACGGATCCGGTACCGGTTCTCGGCGCGGCGCCCGCGGGTGGCGATCCGGATCGCCAAGGCGCGCAGCGGCAGGGTAGTCCGCCGCTTCGTCCTGCGCCGCCGCCCCGGTCGCACCCACGTGCAGCGCTGGCGCGGCCTCACGGGGCGGGGGCGGCCCGCGGAGGACGGGCGCTACCGGGTCCTGATCGGACCGCCCGGCGGGCCGTTCCGGAGCGCCGGAGGCGTGCGGCTGCTCGGGCACCTCTTCCCGGTGCGGGCCCCCCACGGCACCCGCCCCCTGGGGTGGTTCGGCGCTCCGCGCGAGGGCGGCCGCACCCACGAGGGCTTCGACGTGGTCGCGGCCTGCGGGTCGCGGCTGGCGGCGGCCCGGGGCGGCCGGGTGCTGCGCGCCGGCTACGACCCGGAGCTGTACGGCAACTTCGTCCTCGTCGGCGGCAGGGCCGAGCGCCGCAACTACTTCTACGCCCACCTGCGCTCCCCGTCGCCGGCGCGGCGCGGCGAGCGCGTCCGCACCGGGCAGAGGATCGGCGCGGTGGGGAGGACCGGCAACGCGCGAACGACCGGCTGCCACCTGCACTTCGAGCTCCGGCGCGACGGCGTCCCGCACGACCCCGAGCCGGCGCTCGGCCGCTGGGACGCCTACAGCTAGGCCGCGGGCCTAGGGCTCGAGCTCGTAGGTGATCCAGGTCGAACGCTCGGCCCCGGTCGCGTCATAGAGGCGCTGGGCGGTCGAGTTGTCGGGCGCGGTCGCCCACTCGAGGTGCGAAGCGCCCCGTTCGCGAACCACGTCGAGCCCGGCCGCGATCAGCGCCCTGCCGATTCCCGCGCCGCGTCGATCCGGATCGACGAAGAGGTCGTTCATCAGCACCGCCTCGGCGGCTCTCGTCGAGGAGAAGAACCAGTAGAGGCACGCGTAGCCGACCAGCTCGCCCTGCCGCCAGGCGCCGAGCAGGAGACCGTCCTCGCTGGGGGCGATGAAGCGGCGGAAGAACCGCCGGTTGCGCTCCTCGTCGATGTCTTCGACCTCGTAGAAGCGCTGGTAGGCGGCGATCATCGGCAGCAGCCGCTCGAACTGCTCCTCGGTGATCGGCTCGACCAGCACGGGGCCCATCGAGATAGGTAATCGCATCCACGCCGGTGAAGGTGTCCGCTGCGCGCAAGCCGGCGCCCACCCGCAGGTACGCCGGCAGAGGCGCAGTAACAGGCAGGCGACACGGCCGGCGCGCCCCGGCGTCTAAGCTTCGGGGCGCGGACCGGTAGACGGCATACCGATCGCCCGAGGAGGGGAATTTCCGCTTTGGCCCGCCCCACAGACTCAAACGAGCAGCTCCTCTGCAGCTTCTGCGGCAAGTCGCAGCGCCAGGTCAAGAAGCTGATCGCCGGTCCCGGCGTCTACATCTGCGACGAGTGCATCGATCTCTGCAACGAGATCATCGACGAGGAGCTGACGGCGCCGCCCGTCTTCGAGCTGGAGAACCTGCCGAAGCCGCGCGAGATCAACGAGGTCCTCAACGAGTACGTGGTCGGCCAGGACACGGCCAAGCGATCGCTCTCGGTCGCGGTCTACAACCACTACAAGCGCGTCCAGATGGGCCAGGCCGAGGAAGGCGAGATCGAGCTCGAGAAGTCGAACATCATGCTTCTCGGCCCGACCGGCTGCGGCAAGACGCTGCTGGCGCAGACGCTCGCCCGGATTCTCAACGTGCCGTTTGCGATCGCCGACGCGACGGCCCTGACCGAGGCCGGCTACGTGGGCGAGGACGTCGAGAACATCCTCCTCAAGCTGATCCAGGCCGCTGACTTCGATGTGAAGAAGGCGGAGACGGGGATCATCTACATCGACGAGATCGACAAGATCGCCCGCAAGGCCGACAACCCGTCGATCACGCGCGACGTCTCCGGCGAGGGCGTGCAGCAGGCCCTTCTCAAGATCCTCGAGGGCACCACCGCCTCGGTGCCCCCGCAGGGCGGTCGCAAGCACCCCCACCAGGAGTTCCTGACGATAGACACCAAGAACATCCTCTTCATCTGCGGCGGCTCGTTCGCCGAGCTCGACAAGGTGATCGACCGGCGCATCGGCCACAAGGGCGTCGGCTTCGGCGCCGCGATCAGCGAGCACTCGGAGCTGGACACCAGCGAGCTCTTCGAGCAGGTCCTGCCCGAGGACCTGATGGAGTACGGGCTGATTCCCGAGTTCATCGGCCGCCTGCCGGTCGTCTCCGCGATCCACCAGCTCAGCCGCGACGACCTGATCACGATCCTGACCGAGCCCCGAAACGCCCTCACCAAGCAGTTCCAGCGCTTCTTCGAGTTCGACGACATCGAGCTCGTCTTCGCCGAGGACTCGCTCGGCGCGATCGCGGACAAGGCACTTGCCCGCGAGACCGGGGCGCGCGGCCTGCGCTCGATCCTCGAGGAGACCCTGCTCGACGTCCAGTTCGAGCTGCCGTCGCGGCGCGACGTGACCAAGTGCGTGGTGACCAGGGAGACGATCGAGGGCGGCCGCCGCCCGACGCTCGTCACCGAGGCCGCCCGGGACGACGTCGAGCCGGACGAGCTGGCCGAGGAATCGGCCTGACGCGGCGGCTGCTCGGGGCAGCCGCCGCCTAAACTCGCGGCCCTTGTCCGAGGGCCGCCTCCAAGACCTCGAAGCGAAGACCCGCTACGACCCGGGTGAGGTCGAGCGGCGCATCTTCTCCGAGTGGATGGAGGGCGGCTACTTCCACCCGCCCGCCGAGGGAACGCCGGCCGAGAACTTCACGATCGCGATCCCGCCTCCCAACGTCACCGGGGCGCTGCACATGGGCCACGCCCTCAACGGGACTATGCAGGACGCGCTGATCCGGATGAACCGGATGCGCGGGCGCAACGCGCTCTGGATCCTCGGCACCGACCACGCGGGGATCGCCACCCAGGCGGTGGTCGAGCGGGAGCTTCGCGCCCAGGGACTCGACCGGCACGAGATCGGCCGCGAGCGCTTCCTCGAGCGGGTCTGGGGCTGGAAGGAGCAGTACGGCTCCCAGATCGTCGAGCAGTACAAGAGGCTCGGCGCCTCGCTCGACTACGAGCGCGAGCGCTTCACCCTCGACGAGGGATACGTGCGTGCCGTCTACCGGGTCTTCAAGCAGCTCCACGACAAGGGCTACATCTACCGCGACAACTACCTCGTCAACTGGGACCCGGGCTCTCACTCCGCGATCTCCGACCTCGAGGTCGTCAACCGCGAGATCACCGACACCCTCTACTCGATCGACTACCCGCTCGAGGGCTCCGACGAGGTGATCACGGTCGCCACCGTCCGCCCGGAGACGATGCTGGCCGACACCGCGGTGGCGGTCAACCCCGGCGACGAGCGCTACGGGCGCCTCGTCGGCCGGCACGCGGTGCTGCCGCTGGTCGGCCGGCGGCTGCCGGTGATCGCCGACGAGCACGTCGACCCCGAGTTCGGCACCGGCGCGCTCAAGATCACTCCCGGGCACGACCCCAACGACTTCGAGATCGGCCGCGCCCACTCGCTCGAGGAGATCACGGTGATCGGCGAGGACGGATTGATGAGCGAGGCCGCGGGGGAGCGTTTCTCCGGCCTCTCGGTCGCGGAGGCCAGGGACGCCGTCGTCGCGGCCCTGCGCGAGGAGGGGAGGGTGCGCGAGGAGGAGGCATTCACCCACAGCGTCCCCTTCTCGGAGCGCTCCGGGGAGCGGATCGAGCCGCTGATCTCGCTGCAGTGGTTCTGCCGCATGGACGAGCTGGCCGCTCCCGCGATCGAGGTGGTCGAGCGCGACGAGGTGAGGATCACGCCGGCGCAGTGGAAGCGCGTCTACCTGGACTGGATGCACAACATCCGCCCCTGGTGCATTTCACGCCAGCTCTGGTGGGGGCACCGGCTTCCGGTCTGGTACCGGGGCGAGGAGACCTACGTCGGCGAGGAGCCGCCGCGGGGCGAGGGCTGGGAGCAGGACGAGGACGTGCTCGACACCTGGTTCTCGTCCGCGCTCTGGCCGTTCGCGACCCTGGGCTGGCCCGACGACACCCCCGAGATGCGGGCCTTCTACCCGACCTCGTTCCTGACGACGGCCCGCGAGATCCTCTTCCTCTGGGTCGCGCGCATGATCATGACCGGGCTCGAGTTCGCCGGCGACATCCCGTTCCGGGACGTATACGTGCACTCCGTGATCCAGGCCCGCGACGGCCGCCGCATGTCGAAGAGCCTCGGCACCGGCATCGACCCGCTCGAGGAAATCGAGGTCCACGGCGCCGACGCGCTGCGCTTCGGCCTGCTGGCGATGTCCTCGACCCAGGACGTGCGCTACTCGGACGCCAAGGTCCAGCAGGGCCGCGACCTCGCCAACAAGATGTGGAACGCTTCGCGGCTGGTGCTCCTCAACGCGGCCGAGGTGGAGGCCGGCCCGCGCCTGTCGAAGCCGGAGGACCGCTGGATCGCCTCGCGGCTGCAGCGCACGATCGAGGCGGTCAGCCGCGATCTCGAGGCCTACGACTTCGCCCATGCGGCCCTTCGGTCCTACGCGTTCTTCTGGTCGGAGCTCTGCGACTGGTACCTCGAGATCGTCAAGCCGAGGCTCTACGACGGCGAGGAGGACGCCGCGGCGACACTGCTCTGGCTGTTCGAGCAGGTGCTGGCCCTGATGCACCCGGTAATGCCCTTCGTCACCGAGGAGATCTGGTCCCATCACCCCGCCTGCGCCGGTCACCTCGCCGTGCACGCCTTCCCCGAGGCCGACCGGGACCTGATCGACCCCGAGGCGGAGGCCGAGGTCGGCGCCGCGATCGAGCTCACCCGCCGCCTGCGCGCCTGGCGCGACCTCGCCCAGGTCCCGGTGGCGAGCGTGCTCGGCGGCCGCATCGAGGGCGGGGATCCGGCCGAGTTCGTCGGCCGGCTCGCGCGCTTCCGCTTCGACGCCGACGGCAACGACGGCGCCGCGCCGGTGGCGACGGTCGGCGCGGTCCAGGTGCTCGCCTCCGAGGAGCTCGACGCCGAGGCCGTCGCCGAGCGGATACACGGGCGCCGCGCCGAGCTCGAGGCGGAGGTCAGGCGCGCCGAGGGCAAGCTGGCGAACGAGGGCTTCGTCGCCAAGGCGCCCGCCGAGGTCGTCGAGGAGGAGCGCGAGAAGCTCGCCCGCTACCGCTCCGAGCTGGACGAGCTGGCCGGCTGAGCTGGAGCGCCGAACGCTGAGCTGGACCGCGCAGGAGGCCGAGGCGTATCTCGGCTCGCTCGAGCCGATCGGGTGGAAGCTCGGGCTCGAGCGGATGCACCGCCTGACGACGCTGCTCGGCATGCCCCAGCACCGCTTCGCGTCGATCCACGTCGTCGGCACCAACGGCAAGTCGTCGGTGGCGCGGATGACGGCTGCGCTGCTCGATGCGCACGGGGTCGGCGCCGGCTGCTGCCTCTCGCCGCACATGGCGCACTGGTCCGAGAGGGTCCTGCTCGGCGGCGCCGAGATCGGGCCGGCGGAGTTCGCCGCGTCGGTCGAGCGAACCGCCGAGGCCGCCGCCGTCGTCGACCGCTCGCTCGACGAGGGGGAGGCGGTCACGCAGTTCGAGGTGGCGACGGCGGCCGCCTTCGTCGCCCTCGCCGCGGCGCGGGTGAAGGCGGGCGTGATCGAGGCGGGTCTCGGAGGCAGGCTCGACGCGACCAACGTGATCCCCTCACGGGTGACCGTGCTCACCAGCGTCGGCCTCGACCACACCGAGTGGCTGGGAGAGACCGAGGCGGAGATCGCGGCCGAGAAGCTGGCCGTGCTGCGCGCCGGGACGGTGCTCGTCCTCGGCAGGGTGTCGGAGCCGGTGGCCGCGCTGGCCGAGGAGACCGCGGCCGCGCGCGGCGCCCGGCTGGTACGGGCGGCCGAGGACCCCGGCGAGGGCATACGGGTGCGGGCGGCGGGCCGGTTCCAGCGCCGCAACTTCGCCCTCGCCGAGGCCGCCGCCGAGGCCTTCCTCGGCGAGCTCGACCACGGTCGCGCGGCGGCGGTCGCGGCGGAGCTGCTGATTCCGGGCCGGCTCGAGCGGATCAGCGGCGAGCCGCCGTGCCTGCTCGACGCGGCCCACAACCCAGACGGGGCTGCCGCGCTCGCCGAGGCCCTGCCGGAGGCGGCCGGGGGGCGGCCCGTGACCGCCTGTCTGGCCGTGCTCGCCGACAAGGACGCCGGTGGAATGGTCGCCGCCCTCGCGCCCGCCGTCGAGCGGTTCGTCTGCACCGAGCTCCCCGCCTCCGTGCTCGCGGGCTCGGGACGTCCCGGCGCCCGTTTCCGCAGCGCCGCCGACCTCGCCGCCGCCTGCGCCTCCGCGGGGGTGCCGGCCGAGGCCGAGAGCGGGCACCGGCGGGCGCTCTCCCGGGCCCGCGAGCTCGCCGCCGCGGAGGGCGGTGTGGCGCTCGCGGCCGGCTCCCACTATCTGCTCAGCGCTGCCCGCGAAGCATGGAGCTGATTGTGCGACGATTTGGCCATGGACCGCGAGGCTCGCTCGGAGCTGCTTTCGATGATGGGGCTGGTCGCCGCCGTGGTGGCC
Source organism: uncultured Actinomycetes bacterium (assembly GCA_963720015.1). Taxonomy (GTDB): domain Bacteria; phylum Actinomycetota; class Thermoleophilia; order Solirubrobacterales; family 70-9; genus DATFPK01. The sequence continues at coordinate 34,166 of CAVREA010000002.1, forward strand.
ATCGTGATCCTCGTCTTCTTCGGGATCGGGTACCTGTTCGGGAGACTGTTCCTTTGAGCGAGGACGCTGCAGCCGCAGGGTTGGCGCTTTCCACGACGAAGTAGACTGCCCGGCCCCCAGGAGGCGGCCAACCATGCAACTCGCGATCTTCGGCATCGAAAACAACGGCCTCAATCTGGCCGCGAATCTGTTCGTGCTGATGCTCGTGGTCCTCTGGATCGCGCTGATCGTCTACACGTTCTTCGACGCCCGCCGGCGGATCAACGACCCGGTCCTGGTCCTCTGCGCGACCGCCGCCTCCCTCTTTCCCTTCATCGGCACTGCCGTCTACGCGATCCTGCGGCCCCCGGAGTACCTCGAGGACGCCCGCGAGCGCGAGCTGGAGATGAAGGCGGCCGAGCTGCGCGTGCGCCAGCTCGCGGAGCTCTCCTGTCCCAACTGCGACTTCCCGGTCGAGAAGAGCTACCTGCGCTGCCCGAACTGCCAGCGCCGCCTCAAGGACCCGTGCCAGAGCTGCGGCAAGCCGGTGGATCCCCGCTGGGCGCTCTGCCCCTACTGCGAGACCGCGATGCCGGGCAGGGCCCGCCGCCAGCCCGCGGCGCAGGACCGGAGAGCGCCGTCGGCACGCGCCGACGAGCCGTCGCCGCCGCGACAGCGCCCCGGACGGAGGCCGAAATCCGGGGAGGAGGGCGCGGCCGAGCGCGCCGAGCGCGCCGAGGGCCGCCCATCGCGGCCGCCGCAGCAGCAGGCCGGGCGCACATCGGAGCCTCCCCCGGCGCCGCGGCGACAGCGCGAGCAGCCCGCCCGCGCCAGCCGCAGCGCCGACCGCAGCGCCGAGGACGAGTCCTAACCGCTAGCTTTCCGCGCCCGGCGGACGCCCTGGCGCCCGCCGGTCCCCGGACATGTCGCGAACCCTGATCCTCGTCAAGCCCGATGCCTTCGAGCGCGCCCTCACCGGCGAGGTGCTCGCCCGCTTCGAGCGCAAGGGCCTGCGCATCAAGGCGCTCAAGACGATGCAGGCCGACGAGTCGATCGCCAACGAGCATTACGCCGAGCATGCGGAGAAGCCCTTCTTCGGCGAGCTCGTCTCCTTCATCACCGGCGGTCCGCTGGTGGCGATCGTGCTCGAGGGCCACGAGGCGGTCGCCGCCGCCCGCCAGCTGATCGGCGCGACCAACCCGATCGAGGCCGCACCGGGCTCGATCCGCGGAGACTTCGGGCTCGAGGTGACCTTCAACATGGTCCACGGCTCGGACTCCGACGAGTCCGCCGAGCGCGAGATCGGGATCTGGTTCCCGGAGCTCGGCTGAGGGTCGTCCTCGCCTCGCGCTCGCCGCAGCGGCGAGACCTGCTCGGGCGCCTCGGGATCGACTTCGACGTAGAGGACCCGGGGGCCGAGGAGCTGCAGGGCGGCGAGCCCGAGGCCGAGGTCCTCGAGAACGCGCGCCGCAAGGCGACCGCGGTCGCCCCCGACCACGCCGGCGCCCTGGTCGTGGGCTGCGACACCGAGGTGGTGGTCGACGGGAAGGCGCTGGGGAAGCCGGGCACCGAGCCCGAGGCGCGCCGCTACCTGGACCTGCTGGCCGGGCGCGGGCACGAGGTGATCAGCGGGCTCTGCGTGGTCGGGCCGGGCGAGGGGCAGGTGCGCGCCGGGATGGCCCGCTCCACGGTCGCCTTCCGGGAGCTGTCCGCGGCGGAGGTGGACCGCTACATCCGCTCGGGGGAGTGGCGCGACCGCGCCGGCGGCTACGCCCTCCAGGGCCTCGGCTCGACCCTGGTCGCACGCGTCGACGGCGATGTCTCCAACGTCATCGGCCTGCCGATCGCGCTCCTCCTCGACCTCGCCCCCGAAATCCTCCCACCCACCGCCGAGTGATGAGTTATCCGCGCTATCGGCGGCTATCGCATCACTCGGCGATCTTTGTGCGTATTGCGACGCGGATTTCCGCAAATTGGAGCGCTCGGAGCTTTCGCTAGACTTCGCGCCGCGTTTCGACTCGAAACGCATCCGGCGGGCCCAGGCGGTTCGGCCGCCTATCACCGCCCGCAGTAGCGACCTCTTCCATATTGGTTGAACGAACCCACGCATGGGCGTACTCACTTACCTGACAGGACTCGGCGGCCGCGATATGGCCGTCGACCTCGGGACCGCCAACACGCTCGTCTACGTGCGCGGCCGGGGGATCGTCCTCTCGGAGCCGTCGGTCGTGGCGATCGACTCGCGAACCGGCCAGGTCCACGCCGTCGGTGTCGAGGCGAAGCGGATGCTCGGCCGCACGCCGGGGACGATCACCGCGATCCGGCCGCTCAAGGACGGCGTGATCGCCGACTTCGACATCACCGAGCAGATGCTCCGGCACTTCATCAAGAAGGTGCACCAGAACCGCTTCGCGCACCCCCGCGTGGTCGTCTGCGTGCCCTCCGGGGTGACCGGGGTCGAGAAGCGCGCGGTCGAGGAGGCCTGCCTTTCGGCGGGGGCCCGGCAGGCATATCTGATCGAGGAGCCGATGGCGGCCGCGATCGGCGCCGGGCTTCCGGTCGGTGAGCCGACCGGCTCGATGATCGTCGACATCGGCGGCGGCACAAGCGAGGTCGCGGTGATCTCGCTTGGCGGGATCGTCGTCTCGCAGTCGATCCGCATCGGCGGCGACGAGCTCGATGACGCGATCATCAACCACTGCAAGCACACCTACAAGCTGATGATCGGGATGCAGACCGCCGAGGAGGTCAAGCTCGAGGCCGGCTCGGCGTCGGCCCTGCCGGAGGAGGTGCGGGCCGAGATCCGCGGACGCGACCTCGTCTCCGGCCTGCCGAAGACGATCACCCTCTCCTCGGAGGAGGTGCGCCGCGCCATCGAGGAGCCTCTCAGCCAGATCGTCGCGGCGGTCAAGGACACCCTCGACCGCACCCCGCCGGAGCTCGCCGGGGACATCATGGACCGCGGCATCACGCTCGCCGGGGGCGGATCGCTTCTGCAAGGACTCGAACAGCGGTTGCGCGACGAGTGCCAGATGCCGTGCCAGCTGGCAGAGTCACCACTCACATGCGTCGCGGTGGGATCGGGGATATCGCTTGAGGAGTTCGAAGCGATCCACCGCGCCAGCAAGAATTCCGGGTCGAGGCGCTTCCTCTAGGCAGCCCGCCCATGACCACAGGCCTTTCACGTGTACCGAAAGCAAGTACGCCGCCGTAGGGCGGTACTCGCGCTCCTGATACTGAGCTCGTTTGCGCTCCTGACCGCAACCTTCGGGGAACGGTCCGGCGGCCTGCAGAACGGCGTCAGCACGGTCCTCGGCCCGCTCCAGGAGGGTGCCGACCGCGCCCTCAAGCCGGCCCGCGACCTGATCAACTGGTTCGACGAGACCTTCCAGGCTCGCGGCGAGAACGATCGCCTCCAGACCGAGGTCGAGAAATACCGCGAGCAGGCGATCGGCGCCGAGGCCGCGCTGCAGGAGGCCGAGCAGCTCAGGCAGGCGCTCGGCCTGCAGCGCTCGGGCGCGATCCCCTCCGGCTACGAGCCCGTGGTCGCCCGCATCATCGGCCGCTCGCCGACCGTCTGGTACGGCACGGTCCAGATCGACAAGGGAACCAGCGAGGGGATAGAGGTCGGCGATCCGGTGACCGGCAGCGGCGGTCCCGCCGGCGGCCTCGTCGGGACGATCTCCTCGGCCACGGCCGGCACCGCGAAGGTCACCCTGATCACCGACCCCGCCGCCGAGAACGCGGTGACGGCGAAGATCGTCCCCGGCGGCGCCCAGGGCGTGGTCAGCGCCGAGGTCGGCGATCCCGACGAGCTCACGCTCGACTTCATCGACAGCGCCAAGCAGATCAGGCGCGGCGACGACGTCGTCACCGCCGGCTGGCGCAGCACGGACTTCTCCTCCCGCTACCCGCCGAACATCCCGATCGGCGAGGTCACGGATGCGCCGATCGCGCTCCAGGAGGCGAGCCAGGAGGTCCGCATGCGCCCCTTCGCGGACATGCGCGAGCTCGACTTCCTCATGGTCCTGACCGGAGGCAGCCGGTGATCGTCACCCCGAAGATCCTGGCGCGGCTCGTCGCGATCGCCTTGCTCGCCGTCCTGCTTCAGCTCTCGTTCTTCTCCGGCATCCACCTGCTCGGCACCAGCCCCAACATCCTGCCCGCGGTGGTCGTCTCGCTGGGGCTGCTCGGGGGCAGCATGACCGGAGCCGTGTCAGGCTTCGGCATCGGGCTGCTGCTCGACTGCCTGCTGGTGGCGCCGCTGGGCGCCAGCTCCCTCGTGCTGCTGACCACGGGCTACCTGGCGGGGATCTACCGCGAGCGCTTCGACATCACCAGCTCGCTGGTGCCGCCGCTGATGTGCATGGGGCTGACGCTGTTCGCCGAGACCGCGTTCGCCGCGGTCCAGCTGATGCTGGGGGTGGACGCTCCCGTCAGCCCGATGGTGATCCGCGAGATGGCGGTGACCAGCATCTACGCGTTCTTCCTCGGCGTCCCGATCTACGTCGCCATCCGCCGCATCCTGCGCCCGGCCCTGATCGACGACCGAGCCGTGCGTCGCCGCATCCGGCCGAGGATGCTGGGAGCCTAGGGCCGGGTTATGTATCTCCGCTCCGACGACCGCCGCCCCCAGATGAACTCGGGCTTCGCGCTCCGGGTGGCAGTGCTCGGCGGCCTGGCCCTCGCGCTCTTCGCCGTCATCTTCTTCCGGCTCTGGTACCTGCAGGTGCTCTCCGGCGACCAGTACCTGGCCGATGCCAACGACAACCGGACCCGCGAGCTCCGCGTCGGCCCGCCGCGCGGCGAGATCGTCGACCGCGACGGCAAGGTCCTGGTCGGCAACCGGACCAGCCTCGCGCTCCAGCTCGATCCGGGAGACCTGCCCGCCGACGAGAAGGAGCGGCGCGCCGAGCTCGCCCGGCTCGCCGACCTCTCGGGCCAGACGCTCGACCGGGTCCGCAAGACGATGAAGGACGAGCTGACCCTCGACCGCAACTCCCCGGTGACGCTGAAGCGGGACGTCCCGAACGAGCTCGTCTACTACCTGCGGGAGAACGCGGCCGAGTTCCCCGGGGCGGAGGTGGCGAAGGTCTTCGTGCGCCGCTATCCGCAGGGAACCCTCGCCGCGCACCTCTTCGGGTACACCGGCGAGATCTCCGAGGAGGAGCTGAAGCAGACCCGCTACCGCGGGCTCCAGGCCGGCGACGTGATCGGCAAGGACGGGATCGAGTACGAGTACGACCGCTACCTGCGCGGCCGGCCCGGCGCCACCCGGATCCAGGTCGACTCGCTCGGCCGGCCGAAGGGCGAGCTCAGCGTCGTCGACCCGGTGCCCGGCGACACGCTCCGGCTCTCACTCGACTCAGAGTTGCAGGAGGCGGGGGAGGGGGCCCTGTCGTCGACCGGCCTGCCGGGCGCCTTCGTCGCCATGGACGTCCACGATGGCGAGATCCTCGCGATGGGCTCGAGCCCGGCCTTCGACCCGGCCTTCTTCACCAAGCCCTTCACCCAGGCCGAGTACGACTCCCTCGTCTCCGAGGACACCGGCGCGCCGCTTTTCAACCGGGCGATCGCGGGCGGCTATCCGACCGGCTCGACCTTCAAGCCGATCACCTCGGTGGCAGCGCTCGAGGAGGGAGCGATCACGCCGACCGAGACGATCACCGACGACGGCGTCTTCTCGCTCGGCGGGATCGACTTCCAGAACGCCGGCGGCGCCGTCTTCGGCACGATCTCGATGCAGTACGCGCTGCAGGTCTCCTCCGACGTCTTCTATTACACGCTCGGCGACCGCATGTATCCGGGCCTCGACCTGCAGCGCTGGGCGCGGCGCCTGGGCATCGGCGAGGAGACCGGCATCGACCTGCCCCTCGACTCGAAGGGCCTGCTGCCGACGCCGCGCTGGCGCAACGAGCTCTTCGCCAAGGGCCTCACCGATCGCAAGTGGTCGGCGGGGGACAACGTCAACCTCGCCGTCGGCCAGGGCGACCTGCAGGCGAGCCCGCTGCAGATGGCGGTCGCCTACTCGACGATCGGCAACGGCGGCACCGTGGTCCGGCCCCACATCGGCTACCAGATCGAGGACGCCGCGGGCCGGGTCGTGCAGGAGATCGCTCCGCCGCCGGCGCGCAAGGTCGATCTCGATCCGGCCTACCGCCAGGTGATCCTGGACGGACTCCACGACGCAGCCCAGTCGCCGTCGGGCACGTCCTACAACGTCTTCGGGGGCTTCCCGATCCCGGTCGCGGGCAAGACGGGCACCGCCGAGCGCCCCCCGTACGCGGACCAGTCCTGGTACGTGATCCTCGCGCCGTACCCCGATCCCCGGCTCGTGGTCGCGGTCACCTTCGAGCAGGGTGGCTTCGGCGCCGACACCGCGGCGCCGGCAGCCGCGCAGATCCTCTCCACCTACTTCGACAAGCAGGCGAAGCCGGTGTCCGGGGGCGGGGGGATAGTCGAGTGATGTATCCCGCCGCCGCCCGCTCGCGGGTACGCCCCGCACCCTTCCACGACCGGCCCGGCGTCGCCGAGCGTCTCGGCCTTCCCTACATGGACGGCGGGCTCGTGATCGCCGCGGTCGCCCTGATCGGGTTCAGCATCTTCACCCTCGCGCAGGCGACCCTCACGGACATCCCCGGCGACCGCTACTTCTTCGTCGAGCGCCAGGCGATCTACGCCGGGCTCGGCATCGCCGGCATGTTCCTGCTGACCCGGATCGACTACTCGCGCTTCCGCGAGCTCCGGGTCGGGGTCTACACGCTGATGTTCGCGCTGATCGTCGCCGTCTACATGTTCGGCTTTGCGGCGCGGGGCTCGCGGCGGGCCTTCGACCTGCCGTTCTTCGCCTTCCAGCCCTCCGAGCTGGGCAAGCTGATGCTGATCCTGGCCCTGGCCGGCTTCGTCATCGATGGCGCCAAGCGCGCCTCCGAAGGCCAGCGGACGGCTCGGCTCCTGCTGCTCGGGCTCGCCCCGGCGGCACTCGTCTTCATGCAACCCGACCTCGGCACCTCCCTGGTGTTCGCGGTCGTGACCCTCGCGATCATCTACATGGCGGGAGTGCGATGGACGCACTTCGCGGTGATCGGCGCGGGCCTGGTGGCCCTGGTGGCAGCGGTCCTGGTGATCGCTCCCGCGCTGGGCAATCCCGTACTCAAGGGCTACCAGGAGGAACGGCTGACGTCGTTCCTTCACCCCAGCGCGGACCCGCAGGATGCGGGCTACCAGCAACGACAGGCACTGATCGCGATCGGCTCCGGGCAGAAGACCGGACGAGGCGACCAGGCCACCCAGACGCGGCTCGACTTCGTGCCCGAACGACACACGGACTTCATCTTCGCCGTGGTCGGGGAGCGCTACGGATTCATGGGAGCCGCGTTCGTCCTATCCCTCTACGCCCTACTGATCTGGCGGGCGCTGCGGATAACGACGCTCTCGAAGAACTTGTACGGAACCCTGGTCGCGGGCGGAATAACTGCCATGCTGATGTTCCAGGTCTTCGTCAACGTGGGGATGAACCTCGGGATCATGCCGATCACCGGGATCACCCTGCCGCTGATGAGCTACGGGGGATCCTCCGTGCTCACCACGTTCCTCGCGATCGGCGTTCTGCAAAGCATCCACATGCAGGCGCGGCTCAGCCAGAAGAGCAGGTGGGCGTACTGACTTCCGAACTGAGTTGAGCTGAATGAAGAAAACGATTCTGGTGTCCGCCGATCGCGGCGAGACACGTGTAGCAGTGCTCGAGGCCAAGACAAGGGACTCGAAGCGCGAAGTGGCGGAGCTCTACATCGAGCGCCGCGGCCGCCGGTCGATCGTCGGCAACATCTACAAGGGCAAGATCGACAACGTCCTGCCCGGCATGGAGGCCGCCTTCGTCGACATCGGCCTCGAGCGCAACGGCTTCCTCCACGTCGACGAGATTGTCCTCCCCGGCGGTGAGCAGGCGCCCAAGCGCGGGCGCGGCAAGGGCCGCCGCATCGACGAGATGATCAAGCCGGGGCAGGAGATCGTCGTCCAGGTGGTCAAGGACCCGCTGAAGACGAAGGGCGCCCGGCTCTCGATGAACGCCTCGATCGCCGGTCGCTACCTGGTCTACGCGCCGCAGGGCTCCGGCGTCGGGGTCAGCCGCCGCCTCACCGACAAGGAGCGCGACCGGCTCCGCAAGATGGTTGAGCGCACCTACAAGGGGCCGGGGGGGCTGATCGTCCGCACCGCTGCCCACGGCGCCAAGAAGGCCGACTTCGTGCGCGAGATCGAGTACCTGCACAAGCTCAATGACGTGCTCGACCGGCGCACCAAGGAGACGAAGGCACCGAACCTGGTCTTCCAGGAGGCGGACCTCCCGGTCAGGGTCCTGCGCGACGTCTTCCTCAGCGACTTCGAGAAGGCGATCATCGACTCCGAGCAGCAGTTCGACCGGGTGACCAAGTTCTTCCAGCGCACCGCGCCCGAGCTGGTCGACGGGGTCGAGCTCTACAAGGGCAAGCAGCCGCTGTTCGAGAAGTGGTCGATCGACAAGGAGATCGAGTCGACCCTCTCGCGGCGGGTGGACCTGCCGTCGGGCGGCTACCTGATCATCGACTACGCCGAGGCGCTGACCGTGATCGACGTCAACAGCGGCAGCTTCACCGGCCGCGGCAAGGGCGGCCTCGAAGAGACGATCACCCGCGTCAACACGGAGGCGGCCGACGAGTGCGTCCGCCAGCTGCGCCTGCGCGACATCGGCGGGATCATCGTCATCGACTTCATCGATATGGCCCGCAGCCGCAGCCGCGAGAAGGTGCTGCGCACGCTTCGCAAGGCGCTCGACGCCGACAAGTCGAAGAGCTACGTGGTCGAGGTCTCGCCGCTGGGGCTGGTCGAGATGACCCGCCAGAACGTCACCGACGGCGTCCGCGAGATCCTGACGACGCGCTGCCCGACCTGCGACGGCGAGGGCGTGATCCTCTCCGGGGAGACGGTTGCGCTCGAGGGCATGCGCAAGCTGCGCGAGATCGCCGCCGAGAACCCGAAGCCGGAGGCGTTCCTGATCCGCGTGCACCCGAAGGCGGCGGCGGAGCTGATCGACCCCGAGAGCGGGCTCGCCGAGCTCGAGGAGGAGACCGGGAAGCAGTTCCACTTCGAGGGCGGCGAGGCGCTGCCGATCGAGACCTTCGACGTGGTCGAGAGCGGCAGCCGCGAGAAGATCGAGGAGCGGGCGCTGCCCTTCCGGGTCGGCGAGGAGGTCCTGGTCACGATCGAGGAGCCCCACATGTACAAGGCCGACGACGCCGTGGCCCGGGTCGACTCCTACATGGTGAGCGTCACCGGGGGCGGGCCCTTCGTCGGCGAGCGCAAGCTGGTCCGGATCGAGCGCGTCGAGCGCTCGGCCGCGGTCGCTTCGCTGCCCGAGGCCGAGTCCTCCAACGGCGCCGGCGCCGATGGCGGCGGAGGCGAGGCGGAGGGCGACGGGGAGGATGCCTCCCAGCTAGAATCCGCGGGCGCTCGCCGGCGTCGTCGTCGTGGCCGCAGAGGCGGCCGGGGGCGTTCGCGCGCCGGGTCCGGCGAGGAATGAATCGCCGGCGCCGAGCCTGAGCAGCTGACAGTCATGTACGCAATCGTCGAAACAGGTGGCAAGCAGTACCGCGTCGAGAAGGGCACCTCCCTGCTCGTCGACCGCCTCTCCGCGAAGGAGGGCGATGTCATCGCGCTGCGCGCCGTGATGTTCCGCGACGACGACGTCGTCACGGCGCCCGGCGAGCTGGAGAAGGTGAAGGTGGAGGCGACGGTCGCCGAGCACCTGCGCGGGCCGAAGCTGAAGGTCTTCAAGTACAAGCCGAAGAAGGGCTACCGGCGGCGCGCCGGGCACCGCTCCGAGCTCACCAAGCTCGAGGTGACCGAGATCAAGAAGCTGTCCCGCAAGCCCGCGGGCGGCGCCGCCAGGAAGCCCGCCGCGAAGAAGGAGGACTCCGATGGCTCATAAGAAGGGACTCGGGTCGAGCCGTAACGGCCGCGACTCCAACCCGAAGATGCTCGGGGTCAAGGTCTTCGCCGGCCAGCGCGTCTCCGGCGGCGAGATCATCGTCCGCCAGCGCGGTACCCGCTTCTGGGCCGGCGAGGGCACCGGCCTCGGACGCGACCACACGATCTTCGCCACCAAGGCCGGGATCGTCGAGTTCAAGCCGGCGCGGCGCGGCCGGACCATCTCGGTCATCGAGCAGTAGCGAAATCGGGCCGTCCGCTCGCCTGCAGATCTAGACGACGGCCCGACTTCGCAGGTAACTCCGCCGGAATGCTCCGTTCGCGTCCGCTTCCGGCGGGCGGTTCCGAGCATCTTGGTTTAGTTGACCACCCGGATATTGAACCCCGGGCCGCCGGTCGCGCCCATCAGGCGCAGCCATAGCGGCAGGTACATCTCCATCCCCCTGGCCGCGGTGATGTCGCCGAGGTCGTGGATCGTCCGCCAGCCGAAGGATTCGAGCAGGCCCCGGACCTGGGCCTTCGCCTCGTCGTCGTTGCCGGCGACGAAGGTGTCGTGCTCGCCGGAGAGGGCGGCGGGTTCCGTCATCACGGACGCGTTGACCATGTTGAGGGCCTTGACCACCCGGGCTTCCGTGAAGGCGCGCTGGATCTGCTCGCCGAGGCTGTCCTCGTTGCAGACCGAGAGGGTGGGCGGCATGCCCTTCGAGAAGTCGAGCGGGTTGGCGACGTCGACGAGGACCTTGCCGGCGAGGCGCTCTGCGCCGGCCGCCTCGAGGGCGCTGAGCGAGCCGGTGCCGGCGGTGCAGTTGAACGCCAGCTCGGCGGCGCCGGCTGCGTCGGCGAAGCTGCCCTCGGCGGCGCCGTCGCCGGTTGCGGCGGCCCAGCCGACCGCCTTCTCGTTCCCCGCCTGGCGCGATCCCATCGTCACCTCGTGGCCGAGGCCGACGAGCCTCGTGCCGATCGTCTGCCCAACCGTCCCGGTTCCCAGCACTGCGATCTTCAACTCTTCCTCCTCCTCGCGCGTCGTCTGACCTCCACGATAGGGAGGCCGCGTCCCGGGCCTGCGCCTATCTTGTCCCCGTGTTCCAGGACCGGGCGAAGATCCACGTCGAGGGCGGCCGCGGCGGTGACGGCAGCGTGTCCTTCCGCCGCGAGGCCCACGTGCCCAAGGGCGGGCCCGACGGCGGCGACGGCGGTCACGGCGGCAGCGTCGTCCTGCTCGCGGACCCCTCTCGCCGCGATCTCGGCGCGCTCTCCCGCGCCCCGCACTACCGGGCCGGCCGCGGCCGTCACGGCCAGGGGGCAAACAAGCACGGGGCCCGAGGCCGACGACGAGGTGATCCTGGTGCCGCCGGGGACGCAGGCGACCGCGCTCGACGGCATCCCGCATCGACCTCACCGAGCCCGGCCAGCGGGCGGTGATCGCCCGCGGCGGGCGCGGAGGCCACGGCAACAGGCGCTTCGCCAACTCGACCCGGCAGACTCCGCGCTTCGCCGAGCGGGGGACGGCGGGGGAGGAGGGGTGGGTCGAGCTGCGGCTCAAGCTGCACGCCGACGCCGGCCTGATCGGAATGCCCAACGCCGGCAAGTCCTCGCTGCTCGCGCGGCTGACCCGGGCCGCGCCGAAGGTCGCCGACTACCCGTTCACGACGCTGGAACCGGTTCTGGGGACGATCGAGGACGACGATCGCCAGGCCGTGCTGGCCGACATCCCCGGGCTGATCGAGGGAGCCGCCGGCGGCGCCGGGCTCGGCCACGAGTTCCTCGCCCACGTCGAGCGCTGCCGGATGCTGATCCACCTGGTCGAGCTGGCGCCGCTCGAGGGGGACCCGGTCGCCAACTACAAGGCGGTGCGCGCGGAGCTCGGCTCCTACGGCGCCGGCCTCGGCGAGCTGCCCGAGCTGGTCGTGCTCTCGAAGCGGGACCTGCTGTCGCCGGAGGAGGTGGAGGAGGCGGTGGCCGAGTGGGAGGGGCGCCTCACGGGAGCGGGCCGCGGCGTGCTCGCGGTGTCGTCGGCGACCGGCGAGGGCCTCGACGTGCTCCGCCGCGAGGTCCTCGACGCGCTGCCCGAGCCCGCGCCCGCCGCCCGGCCGGAGCCGGCCGGGGAGCCCGAGTTCGAGGTGGACTTCCGGATGTTCAGGCCCGAGGGCGAGGGCGGCTACCGGGTCGAGCGCGAGGACGACGGCGCCTTCCGCGTGCGCGGCCGCGGTGTCGAGATGCTCTTCGAGCGCCACGACCTCGCCAACGAGGAGGCGCTCGCCTACCTCGAGCAGCGGCTCAACGAGATGGGCGTGGTGGCCGCGCTGCGCTCGGCCGGATTCGAGGCTGGGGACGAGGTCCGGATCGGCGGGCACGAGTTCGAGCTCCATCCGGGTTGAGCCGCTCCGCCCGCCCGTGTGCGCGGCGGCTCCTATCCTTGCCCGGCCATGACCCTGGTCGTCAAGCTCGGATCCTCGATCGTCGCCGCCGAGAGCGGCGAGCTGCGCAGCGCGGTCCTCGACGGCGTCTGCGAGCAGGTCGGCGAGCTCGAGCAGGCCGGGGAGCGGGTGGTGATGGTGACCTCGGGCGCGATCGCAAGGGGAATGCGGCTGATGGACCTGCCCGCCCGACCGCGGGGGATGGACGAGCTGCAGGCGGCCTCGGCGGTCGGCCAGGGCGACCTCTTCCGGGCCTACGAGAGCCGCCTCTCCCCGCACGGAGTGCACGCGGCGCAGGTGCTGCTCACGGCGGCCGACATCGCGGCCCGCACCAACTACCTGAATGCCCGCCAGACCCTGCAGCGGCTGCTCGAGTGGGGGGTCGTCCCGGTGGTCAACGAGAACGACACGACGGCGACCGACGAGATCACCTTCGGCGACAACGACTTCCTCGCCGCCCAGGTCGCGATCCTGCTCGACGCGCGGCTGCTGGTCCTGCTCACCGACATCGACGGCCTCCACACCGCCGACCCGCGGCGCAGCGAGGGCGCCGAGCTCGTCAGCGAGGTCAGCGACTTCACCCAGCTGGAGGGCCTCGACATCGGCGACCGGACCTCGCCGTTCGGGCTCGGCGGCATGCGCAGCAAGGTCGCCGCGGCGGAGATGGCGAGCGAGGCGGGCATCGCGGCGGTGATCTGCAACGGGACGACGCTGGGAGCGCTGCGCGCCGCCGCTGCGGGTGAGGGGGTGGGCACGCGCTTCGCGCCGCAGCCCGCGAAGGCGTCGAGCTTCAAGCTCTGGCTCAAGTACGCGAAGCCCTCGCGCGGGCGGCTGACCGTCGATGCGGGAGCGGCGGACGTGCTGCGGGAGCGGGGCTCGAGCCTGCTGCCGGTCGGGATCACGGAGGTCGAGGGGACTTTTGCCGCCGGCGACGCGGTCGAGGTGGCCAGCGACGGAGAGGTGATCGGCAAGGGGGTCGCCAGCTACTCGGCGGCGGAGATGGACCGGATCAAGGGGATGAAGAGCGCCGAGGTCCGCGAGCTGATGCCGCACGCCGCCGAGGAGGCGATCCACCGCGACCACTTCGTGCTGACCTGAGCGTGGATCGGCGCCAGGCTACCCTTTGCCCATGGCTGTGACGGCTGGAACCGTGGCCCAGACCTGCGCGGCGGCAAAGGCCGCGTCGCATCTGCTCGCGGCAGCCTCGACCGAGACCCGCGACGCGGCCCTCGAGGCGGTTGCCGGGCTGCTCGAGGAGCGCGTCGACGCGATCCTCGAGGCGAACGCGGCCGATCTTGCCGACGAGCGTGCCGAGGGACTGTCGAGCGCGCTCCGGGACCGGCTCACGCTGACGCCCGAGCGGGTGGCCGAGATGGCCGCAGGGGTGCGGCAGATCGCGGCCCTGCCCGACCCGGTGGGCGAGGAGCTCGAGCGCAGGACGCTGTCCAGCGGCCTCGGCCTGCGCAAGGTGCGCGTGCCGCTCGGGGTCGTCGCCGTCGTCTACGAGGCGCGGCCGAACGTGACCGTCGACTGCGCCGCGCTGACGATCAAGAGCGGCAACGCGATCGTGCTGCGAGGGTCGAGCTACGCCGAGCGCTCCAACGGCGCCCTGGCGTCGGTCGTGCGCGAGGCCGCCGCCGGCTCCGGCCTGCCCGAGGACGCCGTGACGCTGCTCTCCGGCGGCGGGCGCGAGGACCTCGCCGAGCTGGCGACCCAGGACGGGGTCGTGGACCTGCTGATCCCCCGCGGCGGCGAGGGCCTCAAGGCCGCGCTCAAGGAGGTCGCGACGGTCCCGGTGATGTACGCGGCCGCGGGCAACTGCCACGTCTACGTCCACTCCGACGCCGATCTCGAGATGGCGCGCCAGATCGCCTACAACGCCAAGGTCCAGCGCCCCGGCGTCTGCAACTCGGCCGAGACGCTGCTGGTCAACGCGGAGGTCGCGGCCGGGTTCCTGCCCGGCGCGCTCGGCGACCTCAGCGGCGCCGGGGTCGAGCTGGTCGGCGACGAGCGCACGCGCGCCGACAGCGGCGGCGTCGCGGTAGGCGAGGCGAGTCCGGCCGACTGGGACACCGAGTACCTCGACATGAAGATGGCCGTGGCGGTGGTTGACTCGCTCGAGGACGCGATCGCCCATGTCAACCGTCACGGCACCGGCCACTCGGAGGCGATCGTCACCACCTCGGAGGAGGCGGCCGACCTGTTCGCGGCGGAAGTGGACGCGGCCGCCGTCTACATCAACGCCTCGACGCGCTTCACAGACGGCTTCGAGTTCGGGATGGGCGCCGAGATCGGCAACTCGACCCAGAAGCTGCACGCGCGGGGGCCGATCGGCCTGCGCGAGCTCACCACCAGCAAGTACGTCCTCCGCGGCGCCGGCCACGTGCGTGGCTGAGGTCGCCGGCGGCAGCGGGCCCGCCGCGGAGGCGGGTGGGATCGGCGTGCTCGGCTCGGCCTTCAACCCGCCCCACCTGGGGCACCTCGCCCTCGCCCAGGAGGCTCTCTGGCAGCTGGGGCTGTCCGAGGTCGTGCTGGTGCCGACCGGCCAGGCGCCGCACAAGACGATCGTCGACGATCCGGGCCGCGAGCTGCGCCTGGCGATGACCCGGCTCGCCGCCTCCGACGACGCGCGTTTCACGGTCTCGACGCTCGAGGTGGAGCGGGAGGGGCCGTCCTACACGTATGAGACCTTGGAGATGCTTGCCGAGCAGAAGGGAGACACCGAGCTGGTTTTCGTGATGGGGGCGGACGCCGCCGTGGGACTGGAGAGCTGGCGCGAGCCGCGCCGGGTGGTGGAGCTGGCCCGGATCGCGGTGGCGCGCAGGGCCGGCGTCGCCGACGCGGAGGTCGCGGCCGTGCTGCGGAGCATCGGCGCCGAGGGCAGGTCCGCGGTGCTCGAGATGCCCCAGTTCGGGGTGTCGAGCTCGGCGGTGCGCGAGCGGGCGGCGGCCCGACGGCCGCTGCGCTACCTGGTCACGGAGCCGGTGGCGCGCTTCATCGAGGAGAAGGGGATCTACGGGTGAGCGCCGAGATCACCTCCGAAGCCCTGGCCGGGCGGCTGGCGGAGCTCGCCGACTCGAAGAAGGCGGAGGAGATCGTCGCCCTCGACATGCGAGGGCTGGTCTCCTACACGGACTTCCTGGTGATCTGCACGGCGCGCAACGAGCGGCAGACGAGGGCGATCACCGACGAGGTGCGCCACCGGATCAAGCATGAGGACGGCCGCCTGCCGAGCGGGGTGGAGGGCGACGGGCCGGCTGGGTGGGTGGTGCTCGACTACCTCGATGCCGTTCTGCACGTGTTCACGAGCGAGGCCCGCGAGCGCTATGCGCTCGAGGAGCTGTGGCAGGACGCTCCCGGGTCGAGCTCGACCTCGACGCCGGCTCGGCGCCGCACGCTGCGAGCGCCTGACCGCAGGGGCCCGGGCGGGCGGCGCCCGCGGCAGGCCGATGGCGAACAGGCGTTCGAGTTCGCGACGGGTGTCACGAAATGCCGTCCGAGGGGGGTCCTAGCTTGCCGCCCATGGGTAGCTTTCGGAGGTCGCTCTTCGGCTACCGCCGCGCCGAGGTAGACGCGGCGATTGCGGCTCGCGATGCGCGCTTCGCCTACGCGCAGGAGGACTGCGAGGCCCGTTTCGCGGAGGCCGCCCGGCAGCACGAGCAGATCGTCGCCGAGATGGACCGCGAGCTGACGACGCTCTCGGGGATGGTGATCGAGCGCGAGCGCGACATCCGCGAGCTGCGCGATGACCTGCGGCTGGCGAACGAACGGCACGAGCGCAGCATCGCCTCGCTCGAGACGGTGGCGGAGCGGGTCGACGAGCTCCACGAGCAGGCCCGCGGCCAGGCGACCCGGATCCGGATGAAGGCGCTGGCCGAGGCCGCCGAGGTGAGCCGGCGGGCGCGGGAGCTTGACGGAAGGCTCGGCGAGGAGCGCGACGGCGCTGCCGGGTCGCCGTCGGGCGAGCCGGCGGAGCTCGAGGGCGGGGTCGGCGAGGAGCCGGCCTTCGGCATCCGTGCGGCCGCCAACGCCAACGGCGACGCGATGGCCGGGCGCGATCCCGGCGAGTTCTTCGAGGGCCTGGTCGAAGTCGAGGTCGGCCCGCTCGGCGACTTCGCCCAGCTGGTCGGGTTCGAGGACGCCGCCACCCAGATCGGGGCGGCCTCCGGGATCTCGGTGAAGCGCTTCTCCGAGGGGCGCGCGACGCTCTCGATGAACCTCGACGAGCCGGTCGACCTGGTGCGCGAGCTCGAGCAGCGCTCGCCGCTCGGCTTCAAGGTCCGCCACACCGCGGCGGACCGGATCGTCCTCGACGTCGAGGACGACGGCAAGCGCCACGCCGCCTAGCCCCGCGACGAACTCTCCACTCCCCGGCGTTGATCCGTGACGCCGCGCGGGGGAACAATGCCGCGTGGAGCACGACCCCAACCGCAAGGGCAACGTCGCCGAGCTGATGATCGCCGCCGAGGCGGCAAGGCTCGGAATCTCGGTCCTTCAACCGCTCACCGAGCACGAGCGGTACGACCTCGTCTTCGACATCGAGGGCGACCTGCTGCGTGTGCAGTGCAAGTGGGGCGCACTCAGAGACCGGCTGGTGTGCGCCCGGCTCTCGACCAGCAGGCACACTCCGCGCGGTTACGTGATCGGAACCTACGCGCCCGGCGAGGTCGACGCATTTGGCATCTACTGCGAGGAACTGGGCAAGTCGTATCTCGTACCCATCGACGTCGTGCTCGGCCAGCACACCATCCAGATGCGCCTTGCGCCGCCCGCAAATGGCCAACGCGCGTCGTTACACTGGGCCGCTGATTACGACCTGCCCGGGGCTGTAGCTCAGCTGGCAGAGCGTTCGGCTGGCAGCCGAAAGGTCGGGGGTTCGAATCCCCCCAGCTCCACTGCTCCGGATGGCAATGTCGCCACCGTCGGGGCGCACGAGTTCCGAAACCTCTTCGGTTGGTACATGGAGCGGGCCGCCGCCGGCGAGGAGTTCGTCGTTACGCGGCGCGGCAAGCCCCGCGTCCGCCTCGGGCCTGTGCCCCGATAAAGCGGCGCGCGGCATCTGCCGATGGGTTGGCGGTGAGCTCCAACCAGTACGCATTCGCGCAGGGCATGCGCGCCACCCGCGCGACCCTCGAACGCTGGAACAACGCCCCCGGCCCGGTTCTTCGCAACTGGCTGGCCCTCAGCTTCGCGATCGCCGTCAGCCTGGTCGCCGTCGTCTGGGCATTCTCCTCGATGATGACGCCCGACCCGACCCCGTTCTCGATCCCGGGGCTCGACGGCCCCGTCGGTATCGAGAACGTCGCCGGCGTCCTCTACCGCAACTCGCTCGTCCTCGCCCTGCACGCGACGGCGTGCATCGCCGGCTTCCTCGCCGGCGCCTCGATGCCGGTCGCCGCCGCGCAACGGCGCGGATTCTCCCGCTGGATCCACATCAAGGCCGGCCAGCTGGCGATCGTCTTCGTCACGGCCGTGACCCTGTTCTCGCTCACCACCCAGGCCTACATCCTCGGCTTCCAGGGGGCGACGATCTCCGCGCAGCTCGCGATCACCCCCGCGCAGCTCATCCTCACCGTCCTTCCCCACGCCCTCCCCGAGCTGATCGCCCTCTTCCTGCCGCTCGCCGCCTGGCTCATCGCCAGCCGGCGCGGGGAGTGGGAGGAGCTCCTGGCCGCGACCTTCATCACCGTCACGATCGCGATCCCGGTCCTGATCGTGGCCTCGCTGATCGAGGTCTACCTCTGGGGCGACCTTCTGCGCGCCGCCTCGCCGCTCGTCTAGCGGCTACGGCCACGCCGGGCGGCGGCCCGCGCCGCGTCGAGCGCGGGCCGCTCCCGCTCGGGCATCCGGAGCCGGCAGCGCCACGCCGCACCCGAGAAGCGGAGGTTCGCGACGGTCGCGAACCCCTCCTCGTCCTCGCGCAGGGCGAGCAGCAGGTGCGCCACCCGGTCGCCGGCGGGCAGGTCGCCGCCCTCGGCGACCCGTACGCAGAAGGAGTCGATCCGCCTCCCGCCGGGCCGCACCAGGAGCGCCCCCTGCTCGCCGACAAGCCAGACGCCGAGGCGACCTCGCTCCAGGGTCAGCCCGGTTCGCCCGGCGAGGTCGCGCTGCTCGTGGCCGAGCAGGTCGGCCAGCAGCCCCAGCGCCGTCGCCTCCGCCTCGGGGTCGGCGCCGCGGGCGCGCGAGGCGCTCTTCGCGCTGCCGATCGGCACAACCCCCCGCGCTCCGTTGGTGGCCTGCATCCGCCACACCGCCCATCCATGGGCCGACCAGAGCGCGGCCACCGGGAACAGCAGCGGCTCGAGATAGACGAGCAGGAGGCTGGGGAGGGTGAACGTGAGCACGACGTTCGCCGTCCACAGCGTCCACCGTCGCTCGTCTCGGCGGATCGTCGCCTCGGTGGCCCTCTCGCGCCAGGAGAGGCGGGACGCCTCGGCGAGTCCGGCGCCGGGGCTCCCGGTGAGTGCCGCGCCCTCGATCGCCGCTACCCGCCGGCGATCGGGCGCCGCACGATCACGAGCTCGGCGTCGAGGGGCAGCTCCCGCACGACCTCGGCGCCGCCGTCGCGGGTCGCGCTGGCGAGCATCCCGTTCTCGAGCTCGCGCCGGAACGCCTCCACGGCCCGCGCCTGGGCGGCGGTGTCTGCCGGACTCCACTCTGCGAGCGTCGTGTGGCCGCTGCGGTCGAGCCTGATCAATCGCGACATCGAAGCCTCCTTCCTTGGCCCCCTCATCTTACGACTGGCCAGCCACGGCCCGGAGCGCTCCCTAATATCGGACGCCGATGAGCGAGCCGAGCCCACCCGCCCGCTACCAGCCGCGCGCGATCGAGCGCCGCTGGCAGGACGTCTGGGCCGCCGAGGGGACCTGGGAGGTGGCCAATCCCGGCCAACCCGGGTTCGACGACGCCAGGCCGAAGGCCTACGTCCTCGAGATGCTCCCCTATCCCTCCGGGGAGCCCCATGTCGGTCACCTCAAGTGCTACGCGGTCGGCGACGCGATCGCCCACTTCCGCCGCCGCCACGGCATGAACGTGATCCACCCGATGGGCTACGACGCCTTCGGCCTGCCGGCCGAGAACAACGCGATCAAGACCGGTGAGCATCCCCGCGCCGCCACAGAGGCCTCGATCGAGTCCTTCCGCCGCCAGTTCAAGGAGTGGGGGATCTCGATCGACTGGAACCGCGAGCTGAGCACCCATCAGCCCGGCTACTACCGCTGGACCCAGTGGCTGTTCCTGAAGCTATACGAGCGCGGTCTCGCATACCGCGAGGAGGCCCCGGTGCAGTGGTGCCCCAAGGACGCCACCGTGCTCGCCCACGAGCAGGTCATCGACGGGCGCTGCGAGCGCTGCGGCACGCTCGTCGAGCAGCGCCGCCTCGAGCAGTGGTTCTTCCGCATCACCGACTACGCCGAGCGTCTGCTCGCCGACTTCGACCTGCTCGAGTCCTGGCCCGAGCACGTCGTCACCATGCAGCGCAACTGGATAGGACGCTCGGAGGGCGCCGAGGTCAGCTTTCGCTGCGAGGAGCTCGGGATCGATTTCCCCGTCTTCACGACCCGTCCCGACACGCTCTTCGGCGCGACGTTCTTCGTGCTCGCTCCCGAGCATCCCCAGCTCGAGCGGCTCGTGGCCGGCACCGGACAGGAGGGCCCGGTGCGCGACTACATCAACCAGGTCGCCCGCGAGTCGACCGAGGAGCGCAGCGCCGAGGACCGGCCGAAGACAGGAGTTCCGCTCGGCCGCACCGTCACAAATCCGGTCAACGGCGAGCAGATCCCGATGTTCGTCTCCGACTACGTGCTGATGGACTACGGCACGGGCGCCGTGATGGCGGTGCCCGCCCACGACCAGCGCGACCACGACTTCGCCCGGGCCTTCGACCTGCCGATCCGCCCCGTCGTCGTCCCCGCAGACGGCGAAGCGCCGGACGACGCCGCCTTCGTCGAGCACAGCGAGAACGAGGTCCTCGTCAACTCCGGCGAGTTCGACGGCACCCCCGCCTCGGAGGCGATCGGCCGGATCACCGCCTGGCTCGAGGACGAGGGCAGGGGCACGCAGTCCGTCAACTACCGCCTCCGCGACTGGCTCGTGTCGCGGCAGCGCTACTGGGGGGCCCCGATCCCGATCGTCTACTGCGATCGCTGCGGCACCGTGCCGGTGCCCGAGGACCAGCTACCCGTCGAGCTCCCCGATGTCGAGGACTACGCGCCGAAGGGGCGAAGCCCGCTGGCCGCGGCCGAGGACTGGGTGGCGACGACCTGCCCGGCCTGCGGCGGTCCCGCGCGCCGCGAGACCGACACCATGGACACCTTCGTCGACTCGTCCTGGTACTTCCTCCGCTACCTCGACCCGGCCAACGCCGAGTCCCCCTGGGACCGCCGGGTCGCCGCCTACTGGATGCCCGTCGACCAGTACATCGGCGGCGTCGAGCACGCGATCCTGCACCTGATGTACGCGCGCTTCCTGATCAAGGCGCTCGCGGACATGGGCCACCTCGACGTGCAGGAGCCGTTCATCAACCTCTTCACCCAGGGGATGATCACCCGCGACGGCGCCAAGATGTCGAAGTCGAAGGGCAACACGATCAGCCCCGCCGACTACGTCGAGCGCTACGGGGCGGACACCGCCCGCGCCTACCTCTGCTTCATGGGCCCGCCCGAGCGCGGCGGCGACTGGACCGACGAGGGCCTCGAGGGCGTGCACCGTTTCCTGGCGCGGCTCTGGCGGCTCGCCGCCGAGGCCGGAGCGGACCACGCCGGCGACGAGCCGGACCTCGCCGCCCTCCAGCCCACCGGCATCGAGGGGGACGCGCTGACCCTGGTCCGCAAGGCCCATTGGTCGATCGACAAGGTCACTCGCGACTTCGAGCGCGGCTTCCAGTTCAACACCGCGATCGCCGCCGTGATGGAGCTCGTCAACGAGACCTACCGGGTGCGGGACGCGCTCCGGGTCGACGGCGGGCCCGGCGAGCGGGCGCTCCGCTTCGCGACCGCGACCGCGGCCTCGCTGATCTTCCCGTTCGCGCCCCATCTCGGCGCCGAGGTCTACGAGCGGCTCACGGGCCGGCGGGTATGGGAGGACCCCTGGCCCGAGGCCGACGAGCAGATGCTCTCGACCGGGACGGTGACCCTCGTCGTCCAGGTCAACGGCAAGCTCCGCGACCGGATCGAGGCGTCCTCGGGAGCCGCGGAGGAGGACCTGATCGCCCTCGCCCGCGCCAGCGAGAAGGTGCAGCGCTTCGTCGACGGCAAGCAGATCGTCAAGGAGATCGTCGTGCCCGACAAGCTGGTCAACCTGGTCGTCCGCTGAGCGGGCGGCCCGCTCCGCACACCCGCCGGACACACCACCCACCGCCGGCTCTGCTAAATGTTCACCCGTGCTTGTCAGGCGCCTGAGCGAGGCGGCGGTCGAAGAGTGGCACCGCCTCCAATCGCACATACTCATGGACGCGGGAGAGCTGGGCTCGCGAAACATGTCGGTCACGTGGCTCGAGGTGCCCGCCGACGTCGAGCAGACTCTTCATTCCCACGAGGAGGCCGAGCAGGTCTACGTGGTCGTCCGCGGGGCCGGCCGCATGTGCGTGGCCGGCGACTGGCAGGAGATCGGCGAGGGCGACCTCGTGCTGATACCCCCCGCGACGGACCACGCGATCGCCAGCTCCGACGACGGTGGTCTCGCCCTCGTCTCGGTGCAATCGCCCCCGGTCGCCGTCTCCGAGCTCTACGGCCGCCAGATGGCCGAAGTAGCCGGCTACGACGACGAGGACGAGTACTAGCCGGGGCGTAGCGCGAGCGCCGGTGATCCGCCGCCGAGTCGTCGTCCGGGGCCGCGTCCAGGGAGTCTTCTTTCGCGACACGACCCGTCGCCGTGCCCGGGCCGCCGCGGTGTCGGGGTGGGTCTCCAACAGGCCCGACGGCGCGGTCGAGGCGGTCTTCGAGGGCGATCGCGACGGCATCGAGGAGATGATCCGCTTCGCCGCCGAGGGCCCGCGCGGGGCCGACGTCGACCGCATCGAGGTGACCGAGGAGGAGCCTGAAGGCCTGAGCGGGTTCGAGATCCGCTGACCATCGGTCACGGTTTTCTCGCTTTCGGGGCGCCACCGGCGCGGACCGGTGGTCGACCGTTCCGGGGGTGGCCGAACTCTCCCGCTCGCAGGTCGTCGTCTACGGGGCGCTGGCGATCGCGCTGCTGCTCGTCGGGTCGCGGGCGATCCGCTCCGCGGACGGCGAGCCCGCCCAGGGGAGGGAGGCCGGCGACGCGTCCGTGATCCCGCTCGCCGGCGGTGGCGGCGGGGGAGAGGACGTCGTCGTCCACGTCGCCGGGGCGGTGCGCAGCCCGGGCGTCTACCGGCTCCCGCTCGGTGCCCGGGTGACCGACGCGGTCGAGCGCGCCGGCGGCCCGGCCGCAGCGGCGGTGCTCGACGCGATCAACCTGGCCGCCCGGCTTTCCGACGGCCAGCAGGTCGTGGTGCCCGCGGGCGGGGGCGGAGCGGGCCCGGCCGCCGCCGCGGCCGGCGAGGGCCCGATCAGCCTGGGGAGCGCGACCGTGGAGCAGCTCGACACGATCGAGGGCATCGGCCCGGTGACTGCCGCCGACATCATCGCCTTCCGCGACCGCCACGGGGGCCTCTCCTCGGTCGAGCAGCTCGACGAGGTGAGCGGCATCGGCCCGGCGACGATGAAGGCCCTGCGAGCCGGCCTGCAGCCCTGAGGGCAGCCGCGTGTGGCGCGAATGGCGGATCGCGGCCCTCGCGGGGTTCGCCATGGGGCTGGCGCTCTCCCCGCTCAGCCCCGGTGCCGGCGGTCCCGCCGCCCTCGCGACGGTCGCGGGCGGGGGCGTCTGCCTGGCGGCCACCCGGCCGGGCCGGCGGCCGGGATCGATGCCGTGGATCGCCCTCGTCGCCCTGACCGCGCTGCTTGCCGGGCTCCTGCTCGGAGCCGCCCGGGTGCGGGCGCTCGACGCCGGCGCGCTTCGCGGCGAGCCGGGGGCGAGGGTCGAGGTCCGCGGTTACGTCGCGGCCGTCCCTCGTCGCTCCGGCGGCGTCACCAGGATCGAGGTCGCGACCCCGGACGGGCGTCTCCTGGCCGAGGCCGCCGGGTTCGTCCCGGAGCTCGGCGTCGGAGCGGAGCTGGAGGCCGCAGGGGTGCTCGCCCGGCCGCCCCCCTGGTATGCCCCGGCGCTCGAGCGCCGGGGCATCGCGATGCTCCTGCGGACGACGGCCGTGCGTGCGGGCCCGGGGCGGCGGGGCGGGCTGGCGGGCCGCCTCGACACGGTCCGGGCGCGGGCGGAGCGGGCTCTCGGCGCCGGCGTCGGCGAGCGCGAGGCGGCGCTGGCGCGCGGCTTCGTCCTCGGCCAGGACGACGAGATCGACGCCGGCACCCGGGACGACTTCCGTCGCTCCGGGCTGGCCCACCTGCTCGCCGTCAGCGGGCAGAACGTCCTCCTGCTCGTCCTGCTCGCCGCCCCCTTCCTCGCCGCGCTGGGACTGCCGCTGCGGGCTCGTCTCGGCTGGACCTGCGCCCTGATCGCCGTCTACGTGCCGCTCGCCGGGGGCGGCCCCTCGATCCAGCGCGCCGGGGTGATGGGAGCCGCAGGACTGCTCGCCGTCTACGCCGGTCGTCCCGCGTCGCGCCTCTACGCCCTGCTGCTCGCCGCCGCCGTCACCCTCGGCCTCAACCCGCGCTCGAGCGGCGACGTGGGCTGGCAGCTCAGCTTCGCGGCGGTGGCGGGGATCTTCCTGCTCGCCGCCCCCGTCCGCGACGCCATCCTCGGGACCCGGCCCGGCTCGTCTCCGATCCGCCGCGCGCTCGCCGAGGGGACCGCCCTCACCTTCGCCGCCACCGTGGCGACGGCGCCGCTGACCGCGCACCACTTCGGGGCGCTGCCCGTCACCACGCTGGCGGCCAACCTCGCGGCGCTGCCGGCGGTCGCCCCGGCGATGTGGCTCGGGATGATCGTCGCCGCGCTCGGACAGCTGCCCTGGGCGCCGCTGGCGCCCCTCAACTGGCTCAACGAGCGCCTGCTCGCCTACGTCGCGGAGGTCGCGGCGACGTTCGCGTCGCCCGACTGGGCCGTGGCCGAGGTCCGGCTCGGCTCACCGCTGGCGGTCGGCGCGGCCTACGCGGCGCTGCTGGCCCTCACCTTCGCCGGCCTCAGGCTCGCCGCCGCGCTCCGCGCGGCGCAGGCGGGCCGGCGGCGGGACCCGGGGCGAGCTCTCGCGCGGGGGCTACCATTGGCGGCGTCGCTGCTTGCCGCTGTCCTGATCGCGGCGGCGGTCGCCTCCGCGGTAGGCGGCGGGCGCCGACCCACCGGCGCGGCGCCCTCCGGCCACCTCCGCGTGGCCGTCCTCGACGTCGGGCAGGGGGACGCGATCCTGCTCCAGCCCCCCGGCGCCCGGCCGCTGCTCGTCGACACCGGCCCGCCGGGCGCGGGGGTCGCCGACAGCCTCGGGGACCTCGGCGTCCGCTCCCTCGCCGCCGTCGTCCTCACGCACGACCAGTCGGACCACGCCGGCGGCCTGGCCGAGATCGCCGACCGGTTTCCGGTGGGGCGCTTTCTCTACTCCCGCGCCGGGGCGCGGGCGCGCGCCGCTGCGACGGCCGCGGGCGCGGCCTCGCAGCGCCTGGCGCGCGGAGACGTCGTCCGGGTGGCCGGGCTGCGGCTGGCCGTCCTCTGGCCGCCCCCGGAGGTTGCCCGCCGCCGCGGGCGGATCGAGGACCCGAACCTCGCCTCGCTCGTCCTGCTGGCCCGCTGGCGGGGTTTCGGGATGCTGCTCACCGGCGACGCGGAGGCGGAGGCGGTACCGCTCGACCCCGGCCCCATCGACCTGCTCAAGGTCTCCCACCACGGCAGCGAGGACGGGGGCCTGCCCTCGCTGCTCCACCGTTCCCGGCCCCGCCTGGCGGTGATCTCGGTCGGCGACGGGAATCCCTTCGGTCACCCGCATCCGGCCACGCTCGCCGCGCTCCGCCGCGCCCGGGTGGGCTTGCTGCGCACCGACCGCGACGGGACCGTCGTGATCGAGGTCGGCGGCGGCGCGATGCGAGCCGCCGGGACCGGGGGCTGAGGCCGGGACCGCGGCCGCACCGGCCACTACACTCGGCCCGGTGCCCGAGGAGATGCGCTCCGCCTACCTGGTCACCGGCACCGACGGCGCCAAGATCGACGCCGCCAGGGCCAGGCTCCGCGCCCGCGCCGAGTCCGAGGGCGGCGAGGCCGCGCTCGAGGTGATCGAGCCGGACGAGGGGCGCGGCGCGCCCGACGCCGACGCGGTGCTCGCCTCGATCCCGCTGATGTCGCTGTCGATCTCGCGGCGGTACCTGCTGGTCGACGGGGCCGAGCGCTGGCGCGACCCGCAGCTGGCCCAGGTCGCGGCGGCCGTCTCCTCGCTGCCTCCCGACCTCACGCTCGTCCTGATCGCCCGCGGCAAGACGCCGCCGAAGCTCGCCGCGGCCGTCAAGGAGGCCGGCGGCGAGGTCCTCTCCTACGACGCGCCCCGCCCGCGCGAGATGCCGCGCTTCCTCGTCGCCGAGGCGAAGCGGCGCGGCTTCCGGCTCGAGCCCGCCGCCGCGCGCATTCTCGCCGACCGCATGGGGACCGACCCGGCCAGGCTTGGCCACGAGCTCGACCGGCTCGCCCTCTGGGCCGGCGACGGGGGAGCGGTGGACGCCGCCGACCTCGAGGCGATGATCGCTGACACCTCGGAGGCGGTCGTCTGGGCCCTCTCCGACGCACTTCTCGAACGCGACCCCGAACGGGCGCTGCTGATCGCCGAGCGGCTCCTGGTCCAGGGCGAGAACGTCACCGGGCTGGTCTACATGCTGGCCGGGCGCCTGCGCAAGGCCTACGCGGCGCTGGAGCAGCTCGAGCGGGGGGCGCCCGCGAAGCAGGTCGAGTCGGGGCTCGGCATGCACCCCTACGCCGCAAAGCAACTCGTCTCCCGTCTGCGCAACACCTCCCTCGACGAGGTTCGCGATGCGATCGAGGCACTGGCCGACCTCGAGGTCTGGTGCCGCGGCGGGGCCGACTACGGCGACGAGCTGGCGCTCACCCTGGCGCTGCGCAGCGCCGCGGGCGCCGAGGCCGCCTGAGCGCAAAGCGCTACTTGGACGTAGCCGTGCCGGCGATCTTGGCCGCCCGTGCCTTCTTGCGGGCGCCGTTGCCGGGGTGAAGGGCGCCGCGCTGGACGGCCTTGTCGATGCGCGAGACGAGCGAGCGATGCTCGCTGCGGAGGGCGTCCGCGTCACCCGAGGCGGCCACCTGCTCGAGGCGGCGGAAATGGGTCTTGACGGCGCTGGTGAGGCGCCGGTTCTCGTCGTGCTCGCGGGCACTCCGTGCGATCCGCTTCTTCTGTGAGGCTATGTTCGCCATCTTCCTTGGTCGCCGTGGGGCCCATCGGGCCCGCGGGCGGCCGCCGACTATAGCGAGCTTGGACAGCCCTCAGACCACCGAGAACCCGATTGAGGAGCGTCCCGCCGGCCCAGAGGGCACCGAGCGGAGACCCGGGCGGATCGCCCGCTCGACCGCGTTCTTCTCGATCGCGACGGCGGCGTCGCGGATCGCGGGGCTGGTCCGCGAGATAGTCGCCGCCGGCTACTTCGGCGTCAAGGGACCGATGTCGGCGTTCACGATCGCCTTCCAGGTGCCCAACCTGGTTCGCGCGCTATTCGCCGACGCCGCTCTGCAGCCGGCCTTCGTGCCGGTCTTCACCGAGCAGCTGGAGAAGGGAAACCGGCGCGAGGCGTTCCGGCTGGCCAGCGCGATGCTGTTCGCCGTCACGCTCGTCCTCGGGGCGATCACGGCGCTGTTCGTGCTCGGCGCCGGGCTGGTGATGCCGCTGTTCGCGCCGGGCTTCGGGCCCCAGCTCGAGGACCTCACGGTCTCGCTCTCCCAGCTCCTCTTCCCGATCATCCTCCTGCTCGGGGTGACCGGGGTGGTCGTCGGCGTCCTCAATAGCTACGACCGCTTCGGCGCCTACGCGATCTCGCCGCTGTTCTGGAACCTGACCATCATCGGCGTTCTCGTCGCGCTGACCCCGGCGTTCTCCGAGCAGGACCAGATCTACGCCTACGCGATCGGCATCCTCGCCGGCACCGTCGTTCAGCTCGCGATCCCCGCCTGGGACCTGCGCAACACGCCGTTCTACGCCGTCCGCCCCCGCAGCTGGTTCGCGTTCTGGCGCAACCCCAACGTGCGCCGGGTGCTGCTGCTGATGCTGCCCGTGACGATCAGCCTCGGCCTGATCAACTTCAACCTGATCATCAACAGCCTCTTCGGCACCCTCGTCTCCGACCAGGCCCCGGCGGCGATCGACAAGGCGTTCCGCATCTACCAGCTCCCCCAGGGGATCTTCTCGGTGGCGATCGCGACGGTGCTCTTCCCGACACTCGCGCGCTTCGCCGCCCGCGGCGCCTACGGCGACCTGCGCGCCATGATGGCGAACGGGATGCGCCAGATCCTCTTCGTCCTGTTGCCGGCGGCGGCCGCGATCCTCGTCCTCTCGGAGCCGATGATCCGGCTCGTCTACCAGCGCGGCGAGTTCGACGCGGCGCAGACCGAGCTGGTCGCCAGCGCGCTCTACTGGTTCGCCTTCTCGCTGCCGACCAACGGCCTCTTCCTGCTCCTCAGCCGCACCTTCTTCAGCCTCCAGCAGCCCTGGACGCCCACCCTGATCGCCGGCCTCAACCTGGCGGTCACCGCGGTCGCGTGCCTGCTGCTCTACCAGCCCTTCGGGGTCGAAGGGATCGTCGCGGCGACGGCGATCGCCACCGCGGCCAGCGTCGTCGCCCAGAGCGTGATCCTGCGCCGCGAGCTCGGCGGCCTCGAGCTCGGCGGCCTCCTCTTCTCGACCCTGCGCATAGGAGTGGCCTCGGCCGCCCTCGCGGGAGCGTCGCTCGCGGTCTGGACAGTGCTCGACGAGGAGCTGGGCCGCTCGCTCGCGGCTCAGGCCGCCTCGCTGGGTGCGGCGCTCGCCATCGGCCTCGCCGTCTACCTCTTCCTCGCCCGCATGCTCCGCGTCCCGGAGCTCGATCAGATCATGCGGCTGGTGCGCCGCCGGGGCTGAGCGCGGCGGTGCCGCCGGCCGGCCGATGCTGAGCGCGGGCGCCTACCTCGCCGGGGTGGCCGAGCTCGCCCTCCTCCTCGCCGGGGGGATCGCCGCCGGGGCGGCGCTGCGTGGTCGCCTGCTGCCCGGCTTCGGCGGCGCCCCGGGCTGGCTCGCCACCGCCGTGCTGGCGCTGGCAGTGCTGATCTGGGTCGGGCGAGCTCCTCGGCACGGTCGGCCTCTTCGAGGAGACGCCGTACCTGATCGCCGTCGTCGCCGCCGGCGCCGGCCTGCAGCTGGCCCTGCGGCCCCCCGAGGGCCCGCCGGCTTCCCGCGCCGCCGGCGCCGCGCCCCGGGAGCCTGGCGTTCGTCACCGGGCTCGCCGTCGCGGCCGTCGTCATCGCCCATTTCTCGATCGGCACCCGAATCAGCCTCGGGGCCGGGATGACCGGCTTCGACTCGACCTGGTACCACGGGCCGTTCGCCGCCGGGTTCGTACAGCGCGGCTCGACCCTCGACCTGCAGCTGATCGCGCCCCAGTATCTCGCCTGGTTCTACCCGCAGAGCTCCGAGCTGCTGCACGCCGCCGGCATCCTCGCCTTCGGGCGGGACATCCTCTCGCCGCTGTTCAGCCTCGCCTGGCTGGCGGGGTGCCTGGTCGCCGCCTGGTGCATCGGGCGGCCGTGGGGCGCCGGGCCTGCCTCGATGGCGGGGGCCGCGCTGGTGCTCGGCTCGGGCGCCCTCGCCGACCAGTCGGGCGAGGCCCGCAACGACATCCCGGCGATCTTCTTCCTGCTCGCCGCCGCGGCGATCGCGGCCAACGCCTGGGCCGCCCGGCCCCGGGACGAGGCGCTGCCCCGGGGCGCGCTGGCCGCGATCGGGATCGCGGCCGGCCTGGCGGCCGGAACCAAGGTCAACTACCTGGCGCCCGCCGCAGCCTTCGCGATCGGGCTCGGCCTGCTCGCACCCCGGGGCCGCAGGGCCGCCAGCTTCGCCCTTGCGGCGGGCGCGGCCCTTGCGGCGGGCGGGTACTGGTACCTGCGGAACCTCGTCCACACCGGCAATCCCCTGCCCTGGCTCAAGGGCATCGTGCTGCCCGCCCCCGACCAGCCGCTCGGCGGCCGCGAGGAGCACGGGATCACGGACTACCTCTTCGACTTCGGCGTCTGGGGCGACTGGTTCGGGCCCGGCCTGCGCGAGGGCCTGGGGCTCCTCTGGCCCCTGCTCGCCGTCGCCGGTCTGGCCGCGGTGGCGCTCTGCCTCGGGCGGCGCGCGGAGCCGGCCCTGCGGCTGCTCGCCGTGGTCGTGCCTGGCGACGGTCGCCGCCTGGCTGGTGGCGCCGGCCTCGGCGGAGGGGCCCGAGGGCTCGCCGGTGGGCTTCGTCTCCGGGCTCCGCTACCTGGCCCCGGCGCTGGCGCTGGCGCTGGCGCTGCTGCCGCTGGCGCCCGCCCTGCGGAGCGAGCGCGGGCGCCTGCTCGTCCTCGGCGCCTACGTCGTCGCGCTTCCGTTCGCGGACGCCTCGAGCGAGCCGTGGTCATCGGGATACGTCGCGGCCGCCGTGCTCGCCGGGCTCGCCGCGGTGGCGGTGGCCGCCGTGCTGTCCTCGCCCCGCCTGCGACCCTCCTCGCCGCCGCTCGCGGCGGTCGCCGTCGCCGTCCTCTGCGTGGCCGCCGTCGTCGCCGGCTACCGGGTACAGCGCTCCTACCTCGAGGACCGCTACGCCGAGCCCTCGTTCACCACCCCGGGCCTCGATGCCGCCTTCGCCTGGGCGCGCGACCTCTCCGACACCTCGATCGCGACGACCACGACCCGCCAGTACCCGTTCTGGGGCACGGACCTCTCCAACCGGGTCCGCTTCGTCGGCGTCGAGCGTCCCAGTGGCGGCTTCGTCCGGCCGCGGGGCTGCGCAGCCTTCCGCCGCGCCGTCAACGAGCTCCGCCCCCGCTTCCTGGTCGCCTCCCTCGACCGCGCCGAGGCGGGACGCGAGTTTCCCGTCGAGGCCGCCTGGGTCGAGGGAGACCCCGCGGCCGAGGTGGTCCTGCGCAGATCTCCGGCGGTCGTCTTCGAGCTCGAGGGCCCGCTCGCCGCGGGCGCCTGCGCCGGCCGGTGACCCGGCCTCACCCGAGTACCCTGGCCGGTCGCACCCCGCGAGCAGCGAGCGCCAATGGAACTGATCCGCAACTTCTCGATCATCGCCCACATCGACCACGGCAAGTCGACCCTCGCCGACCGGATCCTCGAGATCACCGGGGCCATCGACCCGAAGAAGATGCGGGCCCAGGTGCTCGACTCGATGGACCTCGAGCGCGAGCGCGGGATCACGATCAAGGCCCAGGCCGTGCGCGTCGACTACCGCGCCGCCGACGGCCGGACCTACCACCTGCACCTGATCGACACGCCCGGGCACGTCGACTTCTCCTACGAGGTCTCGCGCAGCCTCGCCGCCTGCGAGGGGGCGCTTCTCGTCGTCGACGCCGCCCAGGGGGTCGAGGCGCAGACGGTCGCGAACACCTACCTGGCGATCGAGAACGGACTCGAGCTGATCCCGGTCCTCAACAAGGTCGACCTGCCGGGGGCCGAGCCGGAACGGGTCGCCGGGGAGATCACGGACCTGCTCGGCGGCGACCCCGACGACGTGATGAGGATCTCGGCGAAGACCGGGGAGGGGGTGATCGACGTGCTCGAGGCGATCGTCGCGCGCATCCCGCCCCCGGTGGGTGAGCCCGAGGCCCCGCCGAGGGCGCTGATCTTCGACTCGGAGTTCGACCAGTACCGGGGCGTGATCGCCTACGTGCGCATGGTCGACGGGTCAGTTCCGCAAGGGCGACCGCATCCTCGCGATGCAGAACGGCACCGAGGCCGATATCGACGACATCGGCTTCTTCCGCCCGCTGATGACCCCGGTGGCCGGCATGGATGCCGGCGAGGTGGGCTACGTGATCACCGGGATCAAGGACGTGGCGAAGCTTCGGGTCGGAGACACGCTGACCTCGAAGGAGCGGCCCGCGAGCGAGGCGCTCGAGGGCTACCGCGAGGTCAAGCCGATGGTGTTCTGCGGCCTCTTCCCGATCGACACCGACCGCTACGAGGACCTGCGCGACGCCCTCGAGAAGCTGGCGCTCAACGACGCCGCTCTCTCCTACGAGCCGGAGACCTCCGAGGCGCTCGGCTTCGGCTTCCGCTGCGGCTTCCTCGGCCTGCTCCACATGGAGATCGTGCGCGAGCGGCTCGAGCGCGAGTACGGCCTCGAGTTGCTGGCGACCACCCCGAACGTCCGCTATTTCGTCGACCTGGCCGGCGGCGAGCGCGTCGAGGTCCACAGCCCCACCGAGATGCCGGACGCGGCTTCGATCGTCCAGATCGAGGAGCCCTTCATCCGCGCCACCATCATCGCCCCGTCCGAGTACGTCGGCGCCGTGATGGAGCTCTGCCAGGGCCGGCGGGGGCAGCCACGTCGACATGCACTACCTGAGCCCCCAGCGGGTCCAGATCCGCTACGACCTGCCGCTGGCGGAGATCGTCCTCGACTTCTTCGACCTGCTCAAGTCCTCGACCCGCGGCTACGCCTCGCTCGACTACGAGCCGATCGACAACCGCGCCTCGGACCTGGTCAAGCTCGACGTCCTGCTCGCCGGCGACAAGGTCGACGCGCTCTCCCAGGTCGTCCACCGCGACTTCGCCTACGACGCCGGCAAGACCCTGGTCGAGCGGCTGCGGAAGACGATCCCGCGCCAGCTCTTCGACATCCCCGTGCAGGCGGCGGTCGGCTCGCGCGTGCTCGCCCGCGAGACCGTCAAGGCGCTGCGCAAGGACGTGACGGCGAAGCTCTACGGTGGCGACGTGACCCGCAAGCGGAAGCTCCTCGAGAAGCAGAAGAAGGGCAAGAAGCGGATGAAGCAGGTGGGCTCGGTCGAGGTGCCCCAGGAGGCCTTCCTCGCGGTGCTAGAGCTCGATGAGTGAGGCGCCCCGCACCCTGGCGGAGCTGGCGCGCGAGGGCCTCGAGGCCTATGAGCGCGGCGACATCGAAACGGTCCTCGCCCTGCTCCGGCCGGACATCGAGGTGAGCGTCTCTCCGGTGATGCCCAATCCCGAGAACGTGAGGAGCCACGAGGACTTCCTCACCTGGGTCGGCCGCTGGGAGGAGGCCTGGGGGTCGTTCACCAGCGAGATCCTCTCGCTCGAAGCCGTCGACGACGACCACGTGATCGCCCACACGCACCAGCGCGGCACCGGCGCCGCCAGCGGCGTCGAGGTCGAGATGGATGTCTTCTGGATGTTCGAGTGGGACGGCGCGAAGGCGAGCCGCATCGGCCTCTACGTCAGCCGCGAAGAGGCGCTCGCGGCGGCCCGCGGCGAGGGTGCCGCGCCCTAGAGCCCGCGGACGCGGACGGCGGTTCCGTAGGCGCAGATCTCGGTCCAGGTCGTGCCGAGCTCCGAGGTGTCGAAGCGGAACGCGATGACGGCGTTGGCGCCGGCGCCGGGCGGCAGATAGAGTGCCGCGCCGATGAGTCCCGTCAACACCGAGGCGGTCGGCAAGCAGTGGCCGGCCGCGACCTACCAGGTCGGGCGCGAGAAGATCCGCGAATACGCGAACGTGATCGGCGCCGAAAACCCCGTCCACTTCGACCGCGAGGCGGCCCTCGCAGCCGGCTACCGCGACGTCGTCGCGCCGCCGATGTTCTGCGTCGTCTACAGCGCCCCGGCGATGGGCCCGGCGATCCTCGACCCGCAGGTCGGGATCAATCTCGCGGCGATGGTGCACGGCAGCCAGGAGTTCGAGTGGGGCGAGCCGGTCTGCTCGGGGGACGAGATCACGACCACGGCGGGATGCCTGGAGATCTACGAGAAGGACGGCAAGGGCTTCTACGTCTTCGAGTCGACATCGGTCAACCAGGACGGCGACCAGGTCGTGCGCGGCGTCTGGACCAACATCGTCAGGGGGGTGTGAGATGGGCGACCTGAAGGCCGGCGACCAGATCCCCGAGCTGCAGCGTCACCCCGGACAAGTACCTGCCCCACCGCTACGCGGGGGCCTCGGGCGACTTCAACCCGATCCACATCGACCCCGAGTTCGCCAGGGCGGTTGGCCTCCCCGGCAACATCCTCCACGGGCTCTACATGATGGGCCTCGTCGCGCGGGCCAACAACGCCGTCGCCGGCGGCGACCCGAAGGCGCTGAAGCGCCTCTCCGTCCAGTTCCGCGGCATGGGCGTCCCCGAGACCGGAGATCGTCGTCACCGGCACGGTCAAGGAAGCCGGGGGCGACCGCGTCGTCATCGACACGGTCGCCGCCCAGGGCGACAACCAGGTGATCCGCAACGCGGAGGCCGAGCTGCGGCTCTGATCCGCGCCGTGCGCACGAATCGTCCCGATGCGGGACGGAACGTGCGCAGCACCGGCGAAGCCGCCCGTTTTCTGCCGCTTCCTAGAATCCAAGCGTGCTTTCGGAACGCCAAGAGCTGATTCTGCGGCTGGTCGTCGACGCCTACCTGGAGACCGGCAGGCCGGTCGGGTCGAAGGCGATCGCCGAGCCGCGAGGGGCTCGAGTGGGGGCCCTCGACGGTGCGAGCGGAGCTCGCCGCGCTCGAGGAGGCCGGACTCCTGACCCACCCGCACACCTCGGCCGGGCGCGTGCCCACCGACGCCGGCTACCGCCGCTACGTCGACCTGCTGCTCGAGGCGGGCCCCAAGCGGCGCGGTCGGCACCGGCGTCGAGCTCGAGCTCCCGCAGCTGCAGCGCGAGGTCGACGAGGCGATGCGCGAGACGACCTCGGCCCTCGCCCAGGTCACCGACCTGATGGCGATGGTGACGGCGCCGCCGCTCGAGTCGGCGACGATCCACCGGGTCGAGGCCCTGCGCCTGCAGCCGAACGTGGTGATGGTCGTCGTCATCACCTCGACCGGGGTCGGTCACCAAGCGCGTCTTCACCTTCGAGTCGCCCGGTCGATCCCGGCCTCGTCGAGTGGGCCTCCAGCTACCTCAACGAGTCGCTCGCGGGCATCGGGGTCGGCGCCCGGATGATCGCCGGCCGCCTCGCCGACCCCGAGCTGGGGCCGGTCGAGGCGCGCGTTCATCGCCAGCCTCGCGCCGGCGCCTTCACCGACCTCGAGCGCGAGCTCCGCCGACGACCTCTATGTCGAGGGCGCCTCGCGCCTGCTCTCCGAGGCGCACTACGCCGACCTGCACCGAGGTCGACAAGCTGATGACCGCGCTCGAGGGCCGCGCCAACGTGCTGCGGATGCTGCGCTCGGCGCTCGGCGAGCGCTCGGTCTTCCTCTGGATCGGCGCCGAGAACCCGCAGCCCGAGCTGCGCTCGGTGAGCGTCGTCGGAGCCAACTACGGCCTCGGCCATCGCAACCTCGGCTCGGTCGGCGTCGTCGGCCCGCTGCGGATGGACTACGCGAACGCGATCGCCTCGGTGCGCGAGGCCGCCCGCGAGCTCTCGCGCTACTTCGAGACCGTCTACGAGAGCTAGCCGATGCCCGCGCGACTACTACGAGGTGCTCGGGGTCGAGCGCGAGCGCCTCCGAGCAGGAGATCAAGAGAGGCCTTTCGCGCGCCTCGCCCGCGAGCTGCACCCGGACGTCAACGGCCACGATCCCGAGGCCGAGGAGAAGTTCAAGGAGGCCGCCGAGGCCTACGAGGTCCTCTCCGACGCCGAGCAGCGTCGGACCTACGACGCCTACGGCCACGAGGGCCTGCGCTCGGGCGGCT
Source organism: uncultured Actinomycetes bacterium (assembly GCA_963720015.1). Lineage (GTDB taxonomy): Bacteria > Actinomycetota > Thermoleophilia > Solirubrobacterales > 70-9 > DATFPK01. Next base: position 69,285 of record CAVREA010000002.1, read on the forward strand.
GGGCGCCGCGCAGCGCCGGGTTCGGCTCGATCGAGGACATCTTCAGCGCCTTCTTCGGCAGCGGCGACCCGTTCGGCTTCGGCCGCCGCGGCCCGGCCGGCGGCGGAGACGTCGGCGCCGCCGTCGAGATCTCGCTCGAGGAGGTGCTCACGGGCACGACCCGCGAGGTTCGCTTCGACGCCGTGGCCGCCTGCGAGCACTGCCGCGGCAACGGAGCCGAGCCGGGCACGCCGATCCGCACCTGCGAGCGCTGCGGCGGCGCCGGCCAGCTGCGCCAGGTGACCCGGACGCCGTTCGGCCAGATGGTGCGGGCGGTCGGCTGCGACGCCTGCGGCGGCGACGGCAAGATCGCCGAGACCCCTTGCGGCGAGTGCGGCGGGCGCGGGCGGCGGGCGGCGCCAACGCGCTGCGGAGGTCGACGTGCCCGCCGGGATCGAGGACGGCCAGCGGGTGCGGATCTCGGGGCGCCGGCCACGCCGGTGATCCGGGCGGCCCGGCGGGCGACCTCTACGTCGAGGTACGGGTCGCGGCGGACGACCGCTTCGAGCGCGACGGCGAGGACCTGGTCACGGTCGTCGACCTGCCGGCGACCGCGGCGATGCTCGGGCACCACGATCGGCGTCGAGACCCTCGAGGGGCGCCGCGAGGTCGAGGTGGCGGCGGGCACCCAGCCGGGCTCGGTCAGCTCCCTGCGTGGGCTCGGGCTGCCGCGGCTGGGCGGCGGGCACCGCGGCGACCAGCGATTCGTCTTCAACGTGATCGTGCCGACCAACCTCAGCGAGGGGCAGCGGGATCAGGCCCGCGACCTCGACGCGACGCTCACCGAGGAGAACCTCGAAGACCGACAGGGGCGGCGGCTTCTTCTCGCGGGTGCGGCGGGCGTTCGGTTGATCCGCCTCGCCGTTCGCTGCCGGCCCGAGCAGGCGGAGCCGGTGCTGGCTGAGCTCTCGGTCCTTGCGCCCAACGGCGTCGAGGAGGAGCGCGGTCCCGGTTACGTCGAATACGCGATCTACGGCGCCGAGGGGGAGCTTCCCGACCTCGGCTCGATCGAGGCGGCGGCCGGTGACGCCCTGGTCGCGGTCGCCTCGACCGAGATCCCCGACGACTGGGCCGACCGCTGGCAGGACTTCCACGAGCCGCTGCTCATCGGCGACCGGCTCTGGCTGCGGCCCTCGTGGCGCGAGCCCCGTCCCGGCACCGTCGACGTCCTCGTCGACCCCGGCCAGGCGTTCGGCACCGGCGCCCACCCGACGACGAGGCTCTGCCTGGAGATGCTGCTGGAGGCGGAGGCGCGCGGCGAGGCCGTCGGCGCCCTCACCGATCTCGGAACGGGTTCCGGGGTGCTGGCGATCGCCGCCGCCAGGCTCGGCTGGGCGCCGGTCGAGGGCTACGATCACGAGGTGGCGGCGGTCGAGGCGGCGGCGGCCAACGCCGCCGCCAACGGGGTCGAGATCGGCCTTGCCCGGATGAACCTGAGGCAGCAACTGCCGCCGCTCGCCGCCACCGTCACCGCGAACCTGACGGCGCCCCTGCTGCTTGCCGTCGCCGCGGCGATCGGCGCATCCGGTCCGCCGCGAACGCTGATCTGCTCCGGCCTGCTCCCGGTCGAGCAGGACGAGGTCGCCGCCGCCTTCGCCACCGCCCGCCTGACCGAGGTGGAGCGGCGCCGCGATGGCGACTGGGCCGCGCTCCGCCTCGCGGGAGGGACATGAGCACGGCGGAGGAAACGCTCCCCGTGGCCGTCTTCGACTCAGGCGTCGGCGGCCTCACGGTCCTGCATGAGTGCCTGGTCTCGCTGCCGGCGGAGGACTTCGTCTACCTCGGCGACAGCGACCAATTCCCCTACGGGATCAAGCCGCCGGAGGAGCTCCGCGAGCGGGTCTCGGCGGTCGCCGGCCATCTGCTCGGGGTCGGCGCGAAGCTGCTCGTCGTCGCCTGCAACTCGGCGACCGCAGCGGCCGCCGACACCGTTCGCGAGCTGGCCGAGGGACGCGGGGTGGACGTGGTCACCGTGATCGAGCCCGAGGCGGAGATCGCCGCGGCGATCACCGAGTCCGGCCGGGTCGGGGTGCTCGCCACGCCCGCCACGGTCGACGGCGGCGCCTACCACCGCGCCCTCGCCGGGCAGGGCCGGGCGCTCGAGGTGACCGAGGTGGCCGCGCCGGACCTCGCACCGATCATCCAGCACGGCTTTCCCTTCTCCGACGAGGTCGTCGGCACCGTTCGCTCCTACTGCGCGCCGCTGCGCCGCGCCGGCATCGACACCCTGATCCTCGGCTGCACCCATTACCCGCTGGTGGCCCCGATGCTGCAACGGATCCTCGGACGCGACGTCCGCCTGGTCACCGCGGGCCACGCCGTCGCCGCCGCCGCGCAGCGCTCGCTCGAGCGCCGCGGCCTCGCCCGCGCCGGCGAGGGCGAGGGCGATTACCGCTTCCTCTGCACCGGAGACGTGACCGCGTTCACCGAGCTGGGCACCCGCTTCCTGCAGATGCCGCTCGAGCACAGGGTCGAGCACGTCGAGTTGGGGGAGGGATAGCGGGCGGGCGGGCGGCAGCGACCCCGCGGCTACAGTTCAGGCGATGGCAGAGACGATCCTGGAGCGGGTTCAGACCGACGTCCGCGCCGCGATGAAGGCGGGCGAGCGCGAGCGCGCGGCGGCGCTGCGCATGGTCGTCGACGCCCTCCAGCAGGACGCCAAGCTCGGCGCCGGCGACGAGGTCGCCGTGCTCCAGCGCGAGCGCAAGAGGCGGCTCGAGGCGGCGGAGGCCTTCGGCAGCGGCGACCGGCCCGAGCAGGCGGCCACCGAGCGGCTCGAGGCCGAGCTGATCGAGGCCTACCTTCCCGCCCAGCTCAGCGACGAGGAGCTGGCCGAGATCGTCGACGCGGCGGTCGCGGAGGCCGGGGCGACGGAGCAGCGGCAGATGGGACAGGTGATGTCGATCGCGATGCCGCAGGTGGGCGGCCGCGCCGACGGCAAGCGGGTCAGCGCGGCGGTCCGCGAGCGGCTCGCGGGGTAGACCATGGCGCGCCGCCAGCTCACGCTCGAGAACACCGTCGCCGCGGAGCTCTCCGGCTCCGAGGACTCGGTGCTGCGCGCCCTGCGCGGCCACCTCGGCTGCGACCTCCACCTGCGCGGCAACGTGCTCACCCTCGACGGAGACGCCGGCGACGTGCAGACGGCGGCCACCGTCGTCGACGAGCTGGTCGAGCTGATCGAGCAGGGGCACGAGATCGCCCCCGGCACGATCGAGGCGGTGACCGGCGCCCTCGACGCACACCAGAGCCCTGCCGAGATCCTCGAGGACGTGGTCTGGCGCCACCGCAACACCAAGGTCGCGCCGAAGACGGTCAACCAGAAGCGCTACGTCGACTCGATCCGCCGCCACACGATCACCTTCGGGATCGGCCCGGCCGGCACCGGCAAGACCTTCCTCGCCGTCGCCATGGCGGCCCACGCGCTCGCCGAGCGCGAGGTCCAGCGGATCATCCTCACCCGCCCCGCGGTCGAGGCGGGGGAGCGCCTCGGCTTCCTCCCCGGGGACATCCAGGCCAAGGTCGACCCCTACCTGCGGCCGCTCTTCGACGCCCTCTACGACATGCTCGACCCCGACCGCGTCAACGGCTATTTCGAACGGGGCGTGATCGAGGTGGCTCCGCTCGCCTTCATGCGGGGCCGCACCCTCAACGACTCCTTCGTGATCCTCGACGAGGCCCAGAACACGAGCCCCGAGCAGATGAAGATGTTCCTCACCCGCCTGGGCTTCAACTCGCGCATGGTCGTCACCGGCGACATCACCCAGATCGACCTGCCCCGCGACCAGCGCTCGGGCCTGATGGTCGTTCGCGACATCCTCGACGACGTCCAGGACATCTCCTTCGTCAACTTCGGCGGCGAGGACGTCGTCCGCCACAAGCTCGTCCAGCGGATCGTCGCCGCGTACGGCCGCCACGCCGAGCGCGAGGTCCGGCCCGCCCGCGAGGAGCGGCCGCCCGAGTCCGGCAACGGCGCCCAGGCTTGAGCAGGGGGCCGGACCTCACGGATGTGCCTGAAGACCTGCGCGGGCCCGTCGGCGCAGCCCTGCGCGCCGCCGGAGTCGCGGACGGGCACCTCGCGCTCGAGCTGGTCGCCGCCGAGCGGATCCAGGAACTCAACCGCGATCATCGCGGGGTCGACACGCCCACGGATGTGCTCGCCTTCCCGGTGGACGGCGCCGGCCCGGCGGCGGGCCCGCGCGAGCTCGGCGACGTCGTCATCTGCCCCGAGCAATGCACCGACGTCGCCGAGGCGGCCGTGCACGGCACGCTCCACCTCTGCGGCTTCGACCACGAGACCGACGGCGGGGAGATGCTGGAGCTGCAGGAGCGCGTGATGGCGGAGGTGCGGTGACCCGCTCCGGCTTCGTCGGGCTCGCGGGCAGGCCGAACGTCGGCAAGTCGACACTGGTCAACGCGATCGTCGGCGCCCGGGTCGCGATCGTCTCCGACCGCCCGCAGACCACCCGAAGGGCGATCCGCGGGGTCGCCACCGACACAGCCGCAGGCACACAGCTCGTCCTCGTCGACCTGCCCGGAGTGCAGCGGCCCCGCGATGTCCTCACCCAGCGCATGCAGCGGCGCGTCGAGCGCGAGCTCGCCGACTCCGACGTCGCCCTGCTCGTCGTCAACGGCCAGGAGGGGGTCGGCCCCGGCGACCGCTTCATCGCGCGCGCCCTGCTGGCCGCCAACGAGGAAGTGCCCGTGATCTGCTCGGTCAACAAGATCGACACTCTGCGCCGGGCCGGGATCGCCGCTGTGCTCACCGAGGCCGCCGAGCTCGACGGCGTCGACGAGGTCTTCCCGATCAGCGGCCGCAGGGGGACCGGGGTCGACGCGCTCGTCTCACGACTCGCCGAGCTCATCCCGGAGGGCCCCTTCCTCTATCCGCCGGAGGACCGCACCGATCAGCCCAGCGAGACCATGCTGGCCGAGCTGATCCGCGAGCAGGTGCTCAACCGCACCCGCGAGGAGATCCCGCACTCGGTCGAGGTCGACGTCCTCGAGATCGAGTCTCGCGACGACGGCCTGATCACGATCCGCGCCGAGGTCTGGGCCGAGTCGGAGTCACAGAAGGGGATCCTGATCGGCCGCGGCGGCGCCAAGGTACGCGAGATCGGGACCGCCGCCCGCCGTCAGCTCGAGCTCGAGCTGGGCGCGCCCGTCCACCTCGACCTCCAGGTGCGCGTCCGCCGCCGCTGGCGCCGCGACGAGTCCCTCCTCGACCGCCTCGGCATTGAGTAGTCCTCACCTCACTCTGAATCCCGGCCGCACCCGGTCCAAGGGCGAGGGCGTGGACGGAGGATTGCCCAATAGTGGGGTGGGAAAAGAGGACGCCGTGACGCACAATTGCCGGGGGCAGGCAGTCGTCAAGGAAGGCAGTACTTGGGCACGTCAGACCCAGCGCAAGGGCGCCCGTTGAGGCGCCAGAACCATGCCGCGTCCCGGCCCTTCGAGGGCCCTGGCGTCACGAGGCGCATCGCGCCGTTCGTGGCGGCCGGCGTGCTCGCCTACCTCGCCGCGCCGTTCGTCCGGGTCGGTGGCGAGCCCTGGGACCTGGTCGCGGCGGGCGTCCTCATCCTCGCCGTGATCGCGGCGATCTACCTCGTGCCCTGGTCGCGGCTTCCCGCCTGGGTCCAGATCCTCCCCCCGGCCGCGGTTTTCGTGATCGTCGCCCTGATGCGAAACGACACCGGCGGCGAGAGCTCGGAGTTCACGGGGCTGCTGGCGCTGCCGCTGATCTGGTTCTGCCTCTACGGGACGCGCGCGCAGCTGCTCGGGGCCGTCGCCGGGGTGGCCGTCGTGATCGCGCTGCCGGCGATCGTGATCGGCGGCGCCGACTACCCCTCGAGCGAGATCCTGCGGGCATTGGTCACCGCGCTGATCGCCGGCACCCTCGGCATCGCCGTCCAGCGACTGGTCGAGGCCGTCCGCGCGGCGGAGGAGGAAACGAGCGCGATCCTCAAGACCGCGCACGAGGCGTTCATCTCCGTCGACGAGAACGGCAGAATCTGCGAGTGGAACCACCAGGCGGAGCGCGACTTCGGCTGGAGCAGGGAGGAGGCCGTCGGGAGAAAGGCCTCTGAGACGGTGATCCCGGAGCGCTTCCGCGACCGCCTCGAGACCGGGCTGAGGCGATACCTCGAGACCGGCGAGGGGAAGCTGCTCGGCCGCCGGGTCGAGGGCGTCGGTTTGCGGCGGGACGGCAGCGAGTTCCCGGTCGAGATGTCGATGTCGGTCACCCGGACCCGCGGCGGCATCCGGTTCTCCACCTTCCTTCACGACATCACCGACCGCCGCCGCGCCCAGCGCAACCTGCAGCAGGCCGAGGAACGCTTCCGGCGGGCATTCGACGACGCCGGCATCGGCATGGCCCTGACCGCTCCGGACGGCCGCTTCCTGCGCGTCAACCGCGCCCTCGCCGAGATGACGGGCCATCCGGTGGACCGGCTCACCCGCCTCACCCTCGCCGAGGTCACCCACACCGAGGACATCGATCGCGACCGGGAGGCCCTCGAGGCGCTGATCACCGGCCGCCGCGGCCGCTACCGGGCCGAGACGCGGTACCTGCACGCCGACGGGCGCATCGTCTGGGTCGACCTGAACGTGACCGCGGTCAGGGGCCACGACGGGGAGCTCGCCTACCTGATCGCCCAGATGCAGGACGTCAGCGAGCGCAAGGGCGCGGAGGAGAGGCTCGCCTTCCAGGCCTCGCACGATCCCCTCACCGGGCTGCCGAACCGGATCCTCCTCGCCGACCGGATGGAGATCGCGCTCGCCCGGCTTCGCCGCGCCGAGTTGCCGCTCGCGGTGCTCTTCTGCGACCTCGACCGCTTCAAGCTCGTCAACGACAGCTTCGGTCACGACGCCGGAGACAGGCTCCTGCTCGAAGCCTCCGAGCGGCTGCGCAGCGTCGTCAGGCCCAGCGACACGGTGGCCCGGCTGGGCGGCGACGAGTTCGCGATCCTCTGCGAGGACGTGACCCCGGACGGTGCGGCGACGCTGGCCACCCGGGTCGGAGAGGTGCTCGCCGTGCCCTTCACCGTTGAGGGGCGGGAGGTCGTGATCACGTCGAGCATCGGGATCGCGATCAACCGCGACCCCGACGTTGCGCCGGGGACCCTGCTCGCGAACGCCGACGCCGCGATGTACGAGGCCAAGATGCGCGGCCGCTCCCGCTATGCGTTCTTCGCCACCGAGATGCGGACCCGCTCGACCAGCAGGCTCGAGCTCGAGGCCGACCTTCGCAAGGCGGTCGGAGAGGGCCACCTGCAGGTCCACTACCAGCCGCAGTTCGAGCTTGCCTCGGGGCGGATCACCGGGGTGGAGGCGTTCGCGCGCTGGGACCACCCCGAGCGCGGCATGCTCGACGCGAGCGAGTTCATCCCGGTGGCGGAGGAGAGCGACCTGGTGGTCGCACTCGGCGCCTTCGTCATGGAGCAGGCGGCCGTCCAGACCCTGCGCTGGCGTCATCAGTTCGCCCCCGAGCTCACGGTCACGGTCAACGTCTCCGCGCGCGAGCTGAGCGGACCGGAGCTCGCCGGCACCGTCGCCGAGACGCTGATCCGCACCGGGCTGCCCGCCGAGGCCCTCTGCATCGAGATGACCGAGTCGGCGGTGACCGAGGACGTCGAGTCGGCGTTCGAGGCGATGCGGGACCTCAAGGACCTGGGCGCGACGATCTCGGTCGACGAGTTCGGCATCGGCACCTCGACCATCGGCCTCCTGCGACGCGTGCCCGATCTCGACTCGCTCAAGATCGACCCGCTCTTCGTCGCGGGGCTGGGCTCCCCCGGGGGCCGGGCCGACCTCGTCGGCGTGATCGTCGGCATGGCGCGGACGATGGGCATGTCGGCGGTCGCCGAAGGGGTCGAGACCGAGGCTCAGGTCGAGGCGCTCCGCGAGCTGGGCTGCGACGCCGCCCAGGGGCACCACCTCGGCGGGCCCGCCCCGCCGGAAGAGGTCGAGGCGTTGCTGAGGGACACGGCCTCGCGCCCCTAAACTCAGCGCATGCTCGACGGTATCCGCTTCGACGAGCGGGGACTGGTGCCCTGCGTGGCTCAGGATTTCGCCTCCGGCGAGGTGCTGACCCTTGCCTACATGAGCGCGGAATCCCTGCAACTGACGGTCGACACCGGGGAGGTCCACTTCTTCAGCCGCTCCCGCGGCGAGGTCTGGCGCAAGGGAGAGACCTCGGGCAACGTGCTGCGCCTGCGCGGCCTTCGCTTCGACTGCGACGGCGACTCGATCGTCGCGCTCGTCGACCCCGCCGGGCCGGCCTGCCACACCGGTGAGCGGAGCTGCTTCTACCGCGATCTCGGGGGCTCCGCCGCGACCGCGCCCGATTCGCCCCCGGCGCCGGGCGAGCCCGAGCCGGCGGCCCACGAGGCGCTCGCTGTGCTCGAGCGGACCCTGCTCGCCCGCGCGACCGAGCGACCCCCGGGCAGCTACAGCGTCGAGCTGCTCGACGACCCCGACAGGATCGGGCGCAAGATCGCCGAGGAGGCGGAGGAGGTGGTGCGCGCCGGCCGTGAGGAATCCGACGAGCGGGTCGCCGAGGAGGCGGCCGATGTCCTCTACCACCTGGGTGTCCTGCTCGCATCGCGCCGGGTCCGGCAGGCGCGGGTGATGGAGGTCCTCAATGCACGTCGCCGCTGAGGGCGTCGCCGAGCTGCGGCTCGAGCCCGACCTCGAGACCGCCCGCGAGCTGGCCCGCGAGGGCAACGTCGTGCCGGTGCGGATGCGGATCGTCGACGATTGCGAGACCCCCGTCTCGGCGTTCCTGAAGCTGTCGGCCGACAGCGGCGGCCGCGGGCCGTCCTTCCTGCTCGAGTCCGCCGAGCAGGGCCAGGTCGGCCGCTGGTCGTTCCTCGGGTTCCGGCCGCGTTCGATGCTGCGCTGGGCGGACGGGGTCCTCTCCGAGTGGTCCGGCGAGGCCGCCGCGATGGGTGGGCCCCCGAGCGCCGCCCACGAGGCCCCCGACCCGTACGCGGCGGTCGCGGAGCACCTGTCGCGGCTGCGGCCGGCGCCGGTGGACGACCTGCCCCCCTTTGCCGGGGGGGCGGTCGGGTTCTTCGGCTACGACCTCGTCCGCACCGTGGAGCCGCTCGGCGACCCCAACCCGGACCCCCTCGGCCTGCCCGACATGGCGCTGATGGTCACCGACGTGATCCTCGCCTTCGATCACCTCCGCCACGAACTGACGATCCTCGCCAACGCCTTCGCATCCGACGAGGGCGGGATCGACGCCGCCTATGCGCGCGCCGCCGAGGCGATCGCCGACGTGAGGCGGCGGCTGCGCGGCCCGGTCCCGGTCCCCGACACCCCCGCCGTGAGCGAGCCCCCGGAGTTCAGGTCGAACATGGAGCGGGAGGAGTTCGAGGGCGCTGTCGAGCGGATCATCCGCTACATCTACGCCGGCGACGCCTTCCAGGTCGTCCCCTCGCAACGGTTCTCTGCCCGCGCCGCCGTCGACGCGTTCTCGATCTACCGCGGCCTGCGCGCGGTCAACCCCTCGCCGTACATGTACTTCCTCGAGTTCGGGGACTTCCAGATCGCCGGCGCATCCCCCGAGCCGCTGGTCAAGGTCAGCGGGCGCCGCGTCGAGACCCGGCCGATCGCGGGCACCTATCCGCGCGGGCGCTCCGAGGACGAGGACCGCCGGCTCGCCGAGCGCCTCGTCAACGACCCCAAGGAACGGGCCGAGCACGTGATGCTGGTCGACCTCGGCCGCAACGACCTGGGCCGGGTCTGCGAGTACGGAACGGTCTCGGTCGACGAGCTGATGGTCGTCGAGACCTACTCGCACGTGCTCCACATCGTCAGCCAGGTCTCCGGCGAGCTGCGCGAGGGAGTGACCGCGATGGACGTGCTTCGCTCGGCGCTTCCCGCGGGCACCCTCTCGGGGGCGCCGAAGGTGCGGGCGATGCAGATCATCGACGAGCTCGAGAAGGTGAAGCGCTGCTCCTACGGCGGGGCGATCGGCTACCTCTCCTGGGGCGGCGACCTCGACACCGCCATCCACATCCGCACCGTGGTCTGCAAGGACGGCCAGGTCCACGTGCAGGCGGGTGGAGGAACCGTCGCCGACGCCAACCCGGCCAACGAGTACAACGAGTCCGTCAACAAGGCCAAGGCCGTCTTCCGGGCGGTCGAGATGGCCTGCGAGCAGCCGGAGTGGTCCTGAGCGCCCGATGAAGGTCCTCGTCATCGACAACTACGACTCGTTCACCTACAACCTTGTCCAGTACCTGGGAGAGCTCGGCGCCGAGGTCGAGGTGGTGAGGAACGACCGCGCCACGGTCGAGCAGATGCGGGCCCGCGATCCGGATCGCCTCGTCGTCTCGCCCGGGCCGTGCACTCCGGCCGAGGCCGGGGTGTCGACCGAGGCCGTGCGCAGCTTCGCCGAGGCCGGCACCCCGGTGCTGGGCGTCTGCCTCGGGCACCAGTCCCTGGTCGAGGCCTTCGGCGGCCGCGTCGTCCAGGGCGAGCCGGTGCACGGCAAGGACGCCGAGGTCTCCCACGACGGGCGGACGATCTTCTCCGGCCTGCCGAGCCCGCTGGTCGCCGGGCGCTACCACTCTCTGGTCGCCGACCCCGATCTGCTCGACGCCTTCGAGGTGAGCGCCACCTCGGGCGACGTTGTGATGGCGGTCCGCCACCGCGAGCTGCCCGCAGAGGGGGTCCAGTTCCATCCCGAGTCCGTCCTGACCCCGATGGGCAAGGACCTCCTGCGGAACTTCCTCGCCGATGCCTAACGAGATCGTCACCAGGGCGATAGACGCCGTCTGCGATGACAGCGACCTGACCGCCGACCATGCCTCCGCGGTGCTCGCGGAGATCATGGAGGGCCGCTCGAGCGAGGTCCAGACCGCGGCCTTCCTCGTCGCCCTGCGCGCCAAGGGGGAGACGGTGCCGGAGCTCGTCGGCCTGGCGCGGACGATGCGTTCGCTGGCGGCGGAGGTCCACGCGAGCCGCGACGAGCTCGTCGACACCGCCGGGACGGGCGGCGGGCCCTCGACCTTCAACGTCTCGACGACGGCGGCGCTGGTCGCCGCCGGGGCGGGCTGCGCGGTCGCCAAGCACGGCAACCGGTCGAACACGAGCCGCTGCGGGTCGGCCGACCTGCTCGAGGCGCTCGGGGTCAACATCGAGCTCGGGCCCGAGGAGGTCGCCCGCTGCATCGACGAGGTCGGGTTCGGGTTCATGTTCGCCCCCAGGCACCATGCGGCGATGAAGCACGTCGTTCCGGTGCGTAAGGAGCTTGCGGTGCGGACGATCTTCAACTTCCTCGGGCCGCTCACCAACCCCGCGGGCGCCACCCGTCAGCTGATCGGTGTCTCGGACCGCGGCTTCCAGGAGACGATCGCCGAGGCCCTGGTCGGGCTCGGCACCGTGCACGCCCTCGTCGTCAACGCCGATGACGGCCTCGACGAGCTCTCGATCGGCTCGCCGACCCGGGTGGTGGAGGTGCGCGATGGCGGGACCGAGGAATGGTTCGTCGCGCCGGAGGACGTCGGCCTCCCGACGGCGGAACTGGACGAGGTCGCCGGCCACAGCCCGGCGGAGAACGCCGCCGTCTCGCGACGGGTGCTCGCGGGCGAGGCAGGCCCCTCGCGCGACCTTGTGATCCTCAACGCCGCCGCCGCGATCTACGTCGGCGGCGAGGCGACCGACCTGGCCGACGGCGTTCAGGCCGCCGAGGCGTCGATCGACTCCGGTGCCGCGACGAAGGTCCTCGACCGGCTCGCCGCCGCCACCGCCGCATGACCCGCGCCGCGAACCCGCTCCGCGGGCGGGCGGCAGGTCGATCATCTAGGGTGGCTGCCTTCAAGTGGCCATGATCGAGCAGCTGATCTCAGCGGCGCGCGAGGGGGTGGAGCGCCGCCGGCGGGCGGTACCGCAGGCCGAGCTAGAGGGTCGCCTCAGGGCGCGTGGCGAGGACCGGCCGTTCAGCGAGGCGCTCGTCCGGCCCGGCCTCTCGCTGATCGCGGAGTTCAAGCGCCGCTCGCCGAGCGCCGGCGAGATCGCGGCGGCCGAGGTCGGCCCCCAAGTGCAGGCCTACGAGCGGGGCGGGGCGGCAGCGCTCTCGATTCTCACCGACGAGGTCCACTTCGGCGGCTCGCTCGAGGACCTGCACGCGGCGCGCAGCGCCTGCGACCTCCCCATCCTCCGCAAGGACTTCGTCGTCGATCCCTACCAGCTCTACGAGGCGGCGGTCAGCGGCGCCGACGCGGTCCTGCTGATCGTGCGGGCCCTCGACGACGCCGAGCTCGGCCTCCTTCAGGGGGAGGCGCGCGCGCTCGACCTCGACTGCCTGGTCGAGGTCCACGAGGAGTCCGACCTCGCCCGTGCCCTCGAGCACGGCGCCGAGGTGATCGGCATCAACAACCGCAACCTCGACCAGGGCACGGTGGAGATCGGGACCACCTACGAGCTGATGCCGGACGTTCCCGCGGGGAAGACCGTCGTCGCCGAGAGCGGCATCTCGAACAGGGAGCAGCTCGACGAGCTCGAGCGGATCGGCGTCGACGCGGTCCTCATCGGCGAGGCCCTGATGCGGGCCACCGACCCGGAGGCGATGGCGCGCGAGCTGAGCGGGCGCGAGGAGGGCACCTCGGAGCACCTGCTTCCCTGAGCGGACCTTTTTAGGGAGGATTTGGCGAGGCTTTAAGAAGCCCTTGGGCGGCGCTTAGGCCGGGCTCAGGAGCGCCCCGCATGATCGGCGCCGATGAGGCGCCTCTCCTTCACGCCCTCCTCCCTCGCCTCGGCTCTGCTCGGCGGGATGATCGTCGCCGCCTTCGCCTGGCTCGCGATCTCCGCCGGGTGGATCGAGGCCGCGCCGAGCGGCACCGCCGCCGCACCGGCGGCCGCCCCGCTTCCCGCGGGCGACGCCGCCGGCGCCACCTCGGTCCGCGACTCTCAGACCGCGATCGGCCGGATCTACGCGAGCGCCGAGCGCGGCGTCGCCCACATCGAGGCCGACCGCGCCGCCTCCGGTGTCGACCCCTTCGGCTCGGGGGGCGGCACCGCGACCGGATCGGGGTTCGTCATCGACGCCGTCGGCCATGTGCTGACGAACCAGCACGTGGTCGCGGGCGCGGACGAGATCCGGGTCAAGCTCGGTGACTCCGCCCGCACCTACGACGCGAAGCTGATCGGCTCCGATCCGGCCACCGACCTCGCGCTGCTGCGGGTGGACGCGCCGGCCGATCAGGTCCACCCGCTCGCGCTCGGCCGTTCCTCCACCGTGGCGGTCGGCGATCCCGTGATCGCGATCGGCAACCCGTTCGGCCTCGACCGCACCGTCACCGCGGGCATCGTCTCCGCCCTGCAGCGCCAGATCCAGGCTCCGAACGGATTCTCGATCTCCGACGTGATCCAGACCGACGCCGCGATCAACCCCGGCAACTCGGGCGGGCCGCTGATCGACGCCTCCGGAGCCGTGATCGGCGTCAACTCCCAGATCGAATCCGCGGGCGGGAGCGGCAACGTCGGCATCGGCTTCGCGATCCCGATCGACACGGCCAGGGACGTCGTCGGCCAGCTGCTCGATGGCGGCAGCGTCAGCCATGCCTACCTCGGAATCAGCGGGGCCACCATAGATTCCTCGATCGCCGAGGCCCTCAACCTCCCGGTCGAGTCCGGGGCCCTGGTCGAGAAGGTCGTCGACGGCAGTCCCGCCGACAAGGCCGGGGTCCGGGGGGCGACACGGAGGCGACCCTGAATGGCGTCGGCGTCGCCCTCGGCGGCGACATCATCACCGAGGTCGACGGCCGGCGCGTCACCTCGATGGACGAGGTCGTCAGCGCCGTCAACAGCGCCGACCCCGGCGACTCCATCGAGCTCACCCTCGAGCGCAGGGGCGCTGAGCGCACGGTCACCGTCGAGCTCGGCGACCGCCCGGCCTAGAGCCGCATCCCCTCTACCCTTGACCCCGTGACCAGGGTCAAGATATGCGGCATCACCGACGCCGGGGACGCCGCCGAGGCCGTCGGCCTCGGCGCCTGGGCGATCGGGCTCGTCCACTACGGGCAGAGCCCGCGCCGCTGCGAGCCGGCCGTGGCCGCCGAGATCGGCGCCGAGTTCCGCCGCCGCGCCGAGATCGCGGGCGTCTTCGTCAACCCGACCCTGGACGAGGTCGCCGCCGCGGTCGAGAACGCGAGCCTGAGCCTGGTCCAGCTCAATGGAGACGAGGGTCCGGCGTTCTGCAAGGAGGTGGCGAGGCGGACCGGCGCCAAGGTGATCAAGGCGATCCGGGTGGCGAGCGCAGCGGACGTCCACGCAGGCGAGACCTTCAACACCGACTTTCACCTCTACGACACCCGGCGGGACGGCCTCTACGGGGGCACCGGCGAGAGCTTCGACTGGAGCCTGCTCGCCGCAAGGCGCTCCTCGGTGCGGCCGATCGTCGCCGGAGGGCTGCGCCCCGAGAACGTCGCCGAGGCGGTCGCGGTGGCGCGCCCCTTCGCGGTCGACGTGGCGAGCGGCGTCGAGGCCGAGCCAGGGCGCAAGGATCCCGCGAAGCTGGCCGCCTTCTTCGGCGCCGTCCGCTCGGCGCTGCCGAGCGCGGCGGGCACGGGCGCCGCATGAGCGCGGTCGAGGAGCGCTTCGGGCCCTACGGGGGCCGCTTCGTCCCCGAGACCCTGATCGTCGCGCTCGACGAGCTCAGCGAGGCCTGGGTCGCGGCGCGCGAGGACAGCGCCTTCGCGGCCGAGCTGAGCGCGCTGCACCGTGACTTCATCGGCCGGCCGACGCCGCTCTACCTGGCGTCGCGGCTCTCCGAGCGGGTTGGGCGGACCGTCTACCTGAAGCGCGAGGACCTCGCCCACACCGGCGCCCACAAGATCAACAACGCGATCGGTCAGGCCCTGCTGGCGAAGCGGATGGGGAAGCCCCGCGTGATCGCGGAGACCGGCGCCGGCCAGCACGGGGTGGCGACGGCGACGGCGTGTGCGCTGCTGGGCCTCGAGTGCGTCGTCTACATGGGCACCGAGGACATCCGCCGCCAGCGCCCGAACGTCGAGCGGATGGGCCTGCTCGGGGCCGAGGTGGTGCCGGTCGAGGCCGGTGCCCGCACCCTCAAGGAGGCCGTCAGCGCCGCGATCCGGGACTGGGTCGCCAACGTGGGGACGACCCACTACGTGATCGGCTCGGCGGTGGGCCCGGCGCCCTTCCCGGCGCTCGTCCGCGACCTCCAGCGGGTGATCGGCGACGAGGCCCGCGAGCAGGCGCTCGCCGCCGAGGGCGCGCTGCCGGCGCGCGTGATCGCCTGCGTCGGCGGCGGCTCCAACGCGATCGGCATCTTCACGCCCTTCCTCGCCGACGAGGTCGAGCTGATCGGCGTCGAGGCGGCGGGCGAGGGCCTCGCCACCGGCCGCCACGGCGCCTCGCTGCAGGCGGGGCGCACGGGGGTGCTGCACGGGTCGCTCTCCTCCGTGATCGCCGACGAGAGCGGGCAGATCCTGGAGGCCCATTCGGTCTCGGCCGGTCTCGACTACCCCGGCGTCGGCCCCGAGCACGCCCACCTGCGCGACACCGGCCGCGCCCGCTACCTCGCCGTCACCGACGAGCAGGCGCTCGAAGCCTTCCGTGAGCTCAGCCGCCTCGAGGGGATCATCCCCGCGCTGGAGTCCGCCCACGCGATCGCCTGGCTGCTCGAGGACGCGGAGGCCGGCTCCGAGGCCAGCGCTGCTCCCGGACGCGAGGCGGAGGAAGCGGCAGGCTTTGACGTGGTCTGCCTGTCGGGGCGCGGAGACAAGGACCTCGCCGAGGTCCTGGAGCGGACCGGTGCCTGAGCGAAGCCGGGGGGCGGCGCGGATCGCGTCGGCGTTCGAAGCGGCTCGCGGCGAGGGCCGTGCCGCGCTGATGCCCTACATGATGGGCGGCTTCCCCGACCTCGAGTCGGCGCCGCGGATCGCCGCCGCCTACGCCGACGGCGGCGCCGACCTGATCGAGCTGGGGATCCCGTTCTCGGACCCGCTGGCGGACGGTCCCGTGATCCACGATGCGGCGACCCGGGCGCTTGCGGCCGGGGCCACCCTCGACGCCGTGCTCGGGATCTGCCGGCAGGCGGCGGAGCGGGTCCCGGTGGTGCTGATGGTCTACGCGAACATGGTCCTGGCCGGGGGAGGAGCGGCAACCTTCGCCTCCCGCGCGGCCGAGGCCGGCGCCGCCGGCATGATCGTCCCCGACCTGCCGCTGGGCGAGGACGAGGACGTGCGCGCAACGGTGGCGGACGCGGGTCTTGCGCTCGTGCCCCTGGTCGCGCCGACGACCCCCGCGCCGCGCCGGGCGCAGATCTGCGAGGTCGCCCAGGGTTTCGTCTACGTGGTCTCCGACGTCGGCACGACCGGCGAGCGCGACGAGCTGCCGCCGGCGCTGGCGGAGCTGATCGCCGCCGTACGGGCAGATTCGCCCGTGCCGGTCGCGGTCGGTTTCGGGATCGGCACGCCCGAGCAGGCGGCCGCGGTCGGGGCCGAGGCGGACGGGGTGATCATCGGCAGCCGCCTGGTCCGCGCCGCGGGGGAGGCGGGCTCCGCCGAGGCCGCCGCCGAGGCGGTCCGGGCGTTCCTCGCCGAGGCGCGCGAGGCGATCAGCGCCGGCGCCGCGCCGCGGGCGAACGCGGCCGCCGGCGCCAACGGTTAGATTTCTCGCCGATGAAGCTCGTCGTAGCGCTATTCCTGGCTCTCGCCGCGATGGTGATCTCCTACGCGGCCGGCCAGGGCGGGCCGATCGCCGGCATGGTCTTCTTCACCGTGCTCTTCATCGGCGCCGCGCTCCACTACGCGCAGCCGCTGATCGACAAGCTCAAGCCCTAGGCTCGGGTCGCGACAACCTCGAGGTACTCGGCCGGGGCGATCATCCCCCGGTCCCCGCCGGTGTCGTGCCTGGCGATCATCGAGCGGTAGTCCTCCTCGAGCGCCGCCGCGCCCTCCTCGCCGACCCGCTCGAACGCCATCTTGGTCGGCCCGAACCACTCCTTGAAGAAGGCGATGAACTGGTCGGCCGAGACGAAGCGCTGGTAGAAGATTCGCCGCTCGCAGCGCAGGTCCGAGATCCCGTCGCCGAACAGCTCGCGCAACCGATCCTCGGTGCCCCAGGCGACCGGCGGCGTCAGGCCCGGTGGGGGCGGGGCGTGCTTCGCCGTGGTCATGAACATCTCGCCGACGAACCCCTCCGGGGTCCAGTTGGCCATCCCGATCCGGCCCCCGGGGCGGCACGCCCGGAGCAGCTCGGCGGCGGCCTGCTCCTGGTCGGGGGCGAACATCGCGCCGAAGACGGAGAGCACCGTGTCGAAGCTGCCGTCCTCGAAGGGGAGGTTCTGCGCGTCGCCCTCGACGAACTCGATATCCAGGCCCTCGGCGGCGGCCCGCTCGCGGGCATGGTCGAGCAGGTGGGGAACGAAGTCGAGCCCGGTGACCTCGCCCCAGGTGCGGCGGGCGGCGGCGATCGCGGCGTTGCCGCTACCGCAGGCGACGTCGAGGACGCGATCGGTGGGCGCCATGTCGACGGCCTCGGCGAGGTTCTCGGAGACCGGCATGACGATCGTGCCGACCTTGGCGAAATCGCCCGCCGACCACACTTTCTGCTGAATCGAGGTGACGGCCTGGAAGTCGGGCTGCTCGCTCAAGCGATTCCTTTCGTCGGGAGTTGTGGAGCGAAGCTATCGTGATGGCATGCGAATAGGGGTTCTCACCGGCGGCGGGGACTGCCCGGGCCTCAACGCCGTGATCCGCGCGATCGTCCGCAAGGGGGTATCGGTCCAGAACCACGAGTTCGTCGGCTACCGGGACGGCTGGCGCGGGCCGCTCGAGAACGAGTCCCGGCCGCTCGGGATCAACGAGGTGCGGGGAATTCTTCCCCGTGGCGGCACCATCCTCGGCTCCTCGCGCACCAATCCGCTGCGCGAGGAGGGCGGGGTGGAGCGAATCGCCGCCAATCTCGAGGAGGCGGGCGTCGAGGGCCTGATCGTGATCGGAGGGGAGGACACGCTCGGGGTCGCGACCAAGCTCGGTGAGCAGGGAATCCGGGTGGTCGGCGTTCCAAAGACGATCGACAACGATCTCGGCGCCACCGACTACACGTTCGGCTTCGACACCGCCGTCAACATCGCGATGGAGGCGATCGACCGCCTCCACACCACGGCCGAGAGCCATCACCGGGTCCTGATCATCGAGGTGATGGGGCGTCACGCCGGCTGGATCGCGCTCCACGCGGGGATCGCCGGGGGCGCCAACGTCATCCTGATCCCCGAGCATCCGTTCGACACCGACCTGGTGTGCCAGTACATCGAGCGGCGCTTCCAGAGCCAGTACTCGCCGATCGTCGTCGTCGCCGAGGGCGCCCACCCGACCGGCGGCATGCCTGAGGCCGATGCCCCCAAGGACGCCTTCGGGCACGTCAGGCTGGGCGGCGTGGCGCACTGGCTCGAGGGCGAGATCCAGCGGCGCACCGGCAAGGAGGCGCGCGCGACCGTGCTCGGCCATGTCCAGCGCGGCGGCACGCCGACCGCGTTCGACCGCGTCCTCGCCACCCGCTTCGGCCTGCGCGCCGTCGACGCCGTACACGACGGCAGCTGGGGGATGATGACCGCGCTCCGCTCGACCGAGATCGAGCTGGTGCCGCTCGAGGAGGCGACGGCGGAGCTGAAGACGGTGCCCCCCGAGCTGTACCGCGACGCGGAGGTCTTCTTCGGTTGATGCGCCGTGCCGCCGCGGCAGCGGCCGCGGTGCTCGCTGCCACGCTCGGGGTCTCTGCCTGCGGCGAGGACGGCGGCAACGCGGGCGCCACCCTCACCGTCTACGTCTCGGTGCCGCTCGGCGGGGAGCGGGCGGAGGAGGGGCGGGCGATCGCCAATGGCGCCCGCCTGGCGCTCGAGGATGCCGGCGGGAGGGCGGGGGAGTTCAGGGTGCGGGCGGCCTACATCGACGACAGCGGAGGCGGGCCTCGCTGGGACCCGGTCGCGGCCGCGGCGGCGGCACGGCGCGCCGCCGAGGACTCGACCGCGATCGGCTTCATCGGCGACCTTGACTCGGGCGCGACCCGGACCTCGCTGCCGATCACCAACGAGGCCGAGATCGTGCAGATCTCCCCGGGCGCGATCGCCGCCGACCTGACCGTGCGGGTCAGCGAGTCGCTCTCCCCGGAGCGCTACCGGCCCAGCGACGACCAGACCTTCGCGCGCCTCGTGCCCAACGACGTCCGGCTGCGCCGGGCCGCGGCGTCCCTGCCCGCCCCCGCGCAGGTCGCGGCCACGCCCGCGGAGGCGCTCGCCGGCTGCGGAGCCGGGGACGCCGCGACCCGGGTCGTTCTGCCCTTCCGCGAGCGGAGCAGGCTCGGGGCGCCCGCGCGGGCCTTCCTCGACGCCTACCGGCGGCGGTTCGGGCAGGCCGGGAACGCGGCGGCCTACGGCTATGAGGCGATGGCGCTGCTGCTCGACGCGATCGAGCGGGCCGGGGACGCCGGCAGCGACCGCAGTGCGGTCATCGACGAGGTGCTCGCCACCCGCGAGCGGCAGTCGATCCTCGGCGAGTACTCGATCGACGAGGACGGAGACACGACCCTCGATCGGACCGCGCTCGACGCCATCCGCGACTGCCGCATCAGCTTCGAGCGCGAGATCCGCGTCCCCGAGGGCTGAGCGGCTAGCGCAGCAGGTCCGCGAACGCCTCGTCCAGGTCGGTGTGCTCGAAGGCGTAGCCGAGGTCGAGGGTGCGGCGGGGCATGACCCGGATGCTGCTCTTCGCCGTGTGCTCGGCGGCCTCGCGGCCGAGGATCGCGCTGACGGCGAAGCCCGGCACCGGGATCACCGCCGGCCGGCCGCAGCGCGCGGCCGAGCGCCTTCGAGAACTCGCGGTTGGTGACCGGGTTTGGGGCGGTCGCGTTGACGACGCCGCTCACCGAGTCGTTGCCGAGCGCCCAGAGCAGCACCCCGACCGCGTCGTCGACGTGGATCCACGACATGTACTGGTCGCCGCCGGCGATCGGCCCGCCGACGCCGAGCTTGAACGGGGTCAGCAGGCGCTTGACGAGGCCGGCGGAGGGATCGAGCACGAGGCCGGTGCGGGTGATGACGAGGCGGACGCCCGTGCCGCTGATCTCGTCGGCCGCCTTCTCCCACTCGCCGACCACCTGCGAGGCGAAGTCCTCGCCCTGGCCCGTCGACTCGTCGACGAGGCGCTCGCCGCGCTCGCCGTAGAAGCCGACGGCGGACTGACTCACCATCACCCGCGGCTTGCGCTCGAGCGCGGTTATCGCGGCGACCAGGTTGCGGGTCGCGGTGCGGCGGCTCTCCATGATCCTGACCTTGGCGTCGTCGGTCCAGCGCTGGTCGATCGGCTCGCCGACCAGGTTGATGACGCCCTCGACCTCGTCGAAGGACTCCGCCGGCGGGCGTTCCATCGCCGGCTCCCAGCCGAACCAGCGCACCGTCGGGTTCGACCCGCGCGCCTTGGCCGGGTTGCGGCTCAGCCCGACGACCTCGTCGCCGCGGGCGAGCAGGGCGTCGCAGACCGCCGAGCCGAGAAAGCCGCTTGCGCCTGTGACCAGGACCCTCATCAACCCGGAATCGTCTGGAAGGTCCCGGTTTCCTCGCTGAAGCGAGCGATGCCCGCCCGGCGGGCCTCCTCGACGACAGCCTCGGCGACCGCGGGGGCGACGTCGCGGTTGAAAACGCTGGGGATCACGTAGTCCTCGGAGAGGTCGTCGTCGGTGACCACCTTGGCGATCCCCTGGGCGGCGGCGAGCTTCATCTCCTCGGTGATCGCCGGTGCGCCCGCGTCGAGGGCGCCGCGGAAGATGCCCGGGAAGCAGAGGACGTTGTTGATCTGGTTGGGATAGTCGGAGCGTCCCGTCGCCATGATCCGAACATAGGGCTCGGCCTCCTCGGGCATCACCTCGGGGTTCGGGTTCGCCATCGCGAAGACGATCGCATCGTCGTTCATCTTGTCGAGTGCCTCAGGGGCGATGATCCCGGGCCCGGAGAGGCCGATAAAGAGGTCGGCGCCCTCGATCACGTCGCCGGGCTGGCCCTCGAGCTTGTCGGGGTTGGAGTTCTCCGCGTACCAGCGCTTGATGCCCGACATCTCCCCCGAGGCGTAATCGTCACGGCTGGTCGAGAGGGCGCCTCGCCGGTCGCAGCCGACGATGTCGGTGACGCCGGAGGCGATCATCATCTTGGTCACGGCCACCCCCGCCGCGCCGAGGCCCACCATCAGCACCCGCAGGCTCTCGATCGGCTTGCCGACGATCTTCAGCGAGTTGAAGAGCGCCGCCATCGTCACCACGGCGGTGCCGTGCTGGTCGTCGTGGAAGACCGGGATGTCGATCGACTCCTTGAGCCTGTCCTCGATCTCGAAGCAGCGCGGGGCTGAGATGTCCTCGAGGTTGATGCCGCCGAAGGTCGGCGCGATCAGCTCGACCGTCTGCACGATCTTGTCGGCGTCCTGGCTCGAGAGGCAGATCGGGAAGGCGTCGACATCGGCGAACTCCTTGAACAGCATCGCCTTGCCCTCCATCACCGGCATCGCCGCCTCCGGCCCGATGTTGCCGAGGCCGAGGACCGCCGAGCCGTCGGAGACGACGGCGACCGTGTTCTTCTTGATCGTGTACTCGAACGCCTTCGAGCGGTCGGCGTGGATCTCCTGGCAGACGCGGGCGACTCCCGGGGTGTACGCCATCGAGAGGTCGTCGCGCGTCTTCAGCGGGTACTTGTTGCGCTGCTCGATCTTGCCGCCGCGATGCATCTGCATCGTCCGGTCGGTGTAGTCGAGCACCTTGGCGCCGCGGGTCGACCCGATCGAGCGCAGGATCTGCTCCCAGTGCTCCTGGTCGCGGGCGTCGATCGTGAACTCGCGCACCCGCTTGCCCTCGGCGCCGGCTCCGGGGACGAGGTCGACGCCCTGCAGCTGCCCGCCGCACTCCGCGATCGCCGCCGTCAGTTTGCCGAGCGGCTCCTGGCGCGCGTCGAGCTCGACGCGGATCGTGACGCTGTATTGAGCCTGTGCGGGCATGGGCGGGGCATTCTATGCGGGGGCGATTCGCGCCCGATGGCGCATTACTCGCGGTATGCGAGAGGTGCGCGCCAACCCCGACCGATCGATCGCTCGGATCGCGGGTCGCCAGCACGGTGTGGTGACGGTTGCCCAGCTCAGCGGTGCGGGCATCGGCAAGGACGGGATCACGCGTCGGCTGCGGTGCGGCCGGCTTTATCGACTTCACCGCTGCGTCTAAGGGGTCGGGCACATGGCACTGAGCAGCGAGGGACGCTGGCTGGCGGCAGTTCTGGCCTGTGGGGAAGGGGCTGTGCTGAGCCATCGGAGCGCTGCCGGACTGTGGCGCCTGCTGCCGCCGGTCGTCCGACCTGTGGACGTTTCCGTTCCCGGCGGCGGCGGGCGCAGGAAGCGGGGCCAGATCCGCCT
The DNA here is from genome assembly GCA_963720015.1 of uncultured Actinomycetes bacterium. GTDB lineage: Bacteria > Actinomycetota > Thermoleophilia > Solirubrobacterales > 70-9 > DATFPK01. The sequence goes on from CAVREA010000002.1 coordinate 91,742, forward strand.
CCACCGCCGTCCCTCTCTCCTACCTGCCGACGTGACGCGCCGCCTCTCGATCCCGGTCACGACCCCGGCCCAGACCCTTGCGGATCTGGGGAAGTCCGTCGCTGCGGAGCAGCGACTTCCTCTGGCGCCGTGAGCGGCTGGTCGTCGAGACCGACGGCTACCGCTATCACCGCGGGGCCCTTGCGTTCGAGGAGGACCATGCTCGCGACCTCGAGCTTCGCCGGCTGGGCCTCCAGGTGCTCCGCTTCACCTACCGCCAGCTGACGGAGCGGGCGGGGGAGGTCGCGGAGGCAGTCTCCGCCTCGCTGGCGCCTTCCTCGCGAATGGCGCGAGGAAAGCGCCACTCCGCCTCCTAGAGTTGGGGCCGTGGAATCGTCGAACGACCAGCGCGAGCTCTTCCTCCTCGACGGCAACAGCCTCGCCTACAGGGCCTTCTTTGCCCTGCCCGAGTCGATAGCGACCTCCGACGGCCGGCCCACCAACGCGATCTTCGGCTTCGCCTCGATGCTGGTGAAGCTGATCACCGACCACCGGCCCGCCGGCCTGATCGTCGCCTGGGACGCGGGCATGTCGGGCCGCGAGCAGACATACCCGGAGTACAAGGCGCAGCGCTCCTCGCGCCCCGACCTGCTGCGCGAGCAGTGGCCGCACCTGATCCCGCTGGTCGAGGCCTTCGGCTATCCCAACGTCAGGGTCGAGGGCTGGGAGGCCGACGACGTGATCGCCTCGCTGACCCGGCAGGCGCGCGAGCAGGACATACCCGTGATGGTCGTGACCGGGGACCGCGACGCCTACCAGCTGGTCGGCGACGGGGTACGCGTGATGACGACGTCGCGGGGCATAACCGACACCCGCGTATACGACCGCGACGGCGTGATCGAGCGCTACGGGGTGCCTCCCGAGCTTGTCACCGACCTGATCGGCCTCAAGGGGGACACCTCCGACAACATCCCGGGGGTCCCGGGGATCGGGGACAAGACGGCGGCCCAGCTGCTCCAGGAGTACGGGTCGCTGGAGGCGGTGCTCGAGAACGTCGAAAAGATCTCCGGCGCCAAGCGCAAGCAGAACCTGACCGAGCACGCCGAAGACGCCCGGGTGTCGAAGGAGCTCGCCCGGCTGCATTTCGACGTCGAGACCGGGATCGACGTCTCGACGGCGATGGGCGCCGAGCCCGACCGGGGCGCCCTGCGCGAGTTCGCCCGCGAGTTCGAGCTGAGGGCGGTGATGGAGCGCCTCGAGGAGGGCCTGCCCGAAGGCGAGGCCGTCCCCGGCCGCGCCGTCGAGACCGAGCTCGAGGTCGAGGCGGTCGAGGGGACGCCCGCGGACCTCGCCGCCGGACCCGTGGCGCTCGCGGTCGCCGGACTCGAGTGGGCCGGTACCGACGGCAAGCGGGTCGTCCGCGGAGAGATGAGCCACGAGGACCTGGTCACCGCTCTCGAGGGGCGGCCCCTGGTCGGCCACGACGTCAAGTCGCTCGGCGGCGGGCGTCACGGGCTGCTGGCGGCCGCCGCCCGCTCGGGCGCCGCGCTCGAGATCGACCACGACACGGTGCTCGGCGCCTACCTGCTTGATCCCGCCCGCCGCGCCTACGACCTGATCGAGCTCGCCGCCGACGCCGGGATCGCCGTCAAGCGCGAGAAGGGGGAAGACGGCCAGCTCGAGCTCGGCGAGGAGGCAGAGCCGCTGCTCGACCCGCCCGGCGAGGCCGGCCTCGTCTTCGAGCTCGCCGGCCGCCAGCGCGACCAGCTTTCCGAGCAGGGCCTCGAGCCGCTGATGCGCGACGTCGAGCTGCCCCTGGTCGAGGTGCTCGCCGCGATGGAGAGGGAGGGCCTGCGGCTCGACGCCGAGCGCCTCGCCGAGATCGGCGCGGGCTTCGCCGAGAGGATCGCCACCCTCGAGAGGGAGATCCACGAGCTCGCCGGGCGCGAATTCACGATCGGCTCGCCGCAGCAGGTAGGGCAGGTGCTGTTCGAGGACCTGGGCCTGACCCGGAAGCGCCGCGGCAAGACCGGCTTCTCCACCGATGCCCGCGTGCTGGCGCAGATCCGCGACGAGCACCCAATCGTCGAGAAGATCGAGAGCTGGCGGGAGCTGACGAAGCTGAAGAGCACCTACCTGGACTCGCTCCCCGAGCTGATCGATCCCGAGACGGGCCGCATTCACACGACCTTCAACCAGGCGGCGACGACGACGGGAAGGCTCTCGAGCACCAACCCGAACCTCCAGAACATCCCGATCCGGACCGAGATCGGCCGCCCGGTGCGCGCCTGCTTCGTCGCCGGGAAGGGCGAGACCCTGCTCTCGGCCGACTACAGCCAGGTGGAGCTCCGCGTACTCGCCCACGTCGCCGACGAGGAGGTCCTCAAGGAGATCTTCCGCGCCGGCGACGACGTCCACGCGGCCACCGCCGCCGAGGTCTTCGGGATCTCCCGTGAGGACGTCGACATCGGGCAGCGCTCGAAGGCGAAGATGGTCAACTTCGGGATCGTCTACGGACTGACGGGCTTCGGCCTGGCCGACCGGCTCAACATCGCCCGCAGCGAGGGCGAGGAGTTCGTCGCCCGCTACCTCGAGCGCTTCCCGGCGGTGCGCGCGTTCCGCGACCGGACGATCGAGCGCGCCCAGGAAGAGGGCTACGTGACGACCCTGATGGGACGCAGGCGCCGCATCCCCGAGCTGCGCTCCGGCAACCCGAACACCCGGCGGCTCGGCGAGCGGCTCGCGGTCAACACCGTGATCCAGGGGACCGCGGCGGACATCATCAAGGTGGCGATGATCCGCACCCACCGGGCCCTGCGCGAGGCGGGGATGGCGACGCGTCTGGTCCTGCAGATCCACGACGAGCTCCTCTTCGAGGGGCCGCCCGCGGAGATGGAGGATGCGACGGCCCTGGTCGAGCGCGAGATGTGCGCCGCCTACGAGCTCGACCCGGCGCTCGAGGTGGACGTCGGCGTGGGTGAGGACTGGCTCGAGGCGAAGTAGGCGGCGGGGCCGTGCCTTGCGGGCCGGACTGATAGACAGGCGCCATGGACAAGGGAGTCGCAGTCCTGCTGACCGCCGCCGTCGGCATCCTCGTCGCCCTCCAGGCCCCGATCAACGCCGGCCTCGGCAAGGAGACCGGCAGCCTGCCGGCGGCATTGGTCTCCTTCCTCATCGGCACCGCGGTCCTCGCCGCGATCGTCGTCCTCTCCGGCCAGGCGGACGGGGTGACGAATGCGGGCGAGGTGCGCTGGTATTACCTCCTCGGCGGCGCCCTCGGCGCCGCCTACGTGACCACGGTCCTGATCACGGTGACGACGGTCGGCGCCGGCGGCGTCGCCGCCGCCACGATCACCGGTCAGCTGACGGCGTCGGTCATCCTCGACCGCCTCGGCGTCCTGGGCCTCGAGGAGACGCCGCTTACGGCCGAGCGGGTGGTCGGCGTCGCGCTGCTGCTCGCGGGGACTTTCCTGATCGTCCGTTGAGAGCCCTTGACAAACCCCCCACCTGTCGTTCTAGTGTCGGGATTGCCTTGGGAGGGAGCCCTGACATTAGAATCCGGTGGAGCGTCTCGGCGGTCCTGGCGACCTGCTGCTCTCTGTTCGCCGGCGTCCTGCTCGCGCCCGCCGTCGCCGGCGCGGCGACCCTCAGCACCTCGGGTCCGAATCCCACCTACAACGCGGGCCCCGGTGAGACAAACAATCTCGTGATCGAGCTGGACGGCGCCGTGATCCGCTTCACCGACTCCCCCGGCGTGACGATCACCCCCTCCGGCCTCTGCGCAGCCGTTGCCAACGTCGGCACCTGTCCGGCCGCCGACGTCAACGACGTGCGCGCGTTCACCGACGACATGAACGACAGCATCAACGCGACCGCCTCGCTGCCGGTCTCGATCGGCTTCGTCTTCATCGGCGGCGGTGACGGCAACGACACCCTGGTCTCCAACGCTCAGGGCGACTCCCAGATGAACGGCGACGACGACTTCGGTACCCCCGGCAACGACATCCTGGTCGGGGGGCCCGGTGAGCAGACCATGATCGGCGGCGAAGGGAACGACGTGATGACGGCGGGCGCGGACGAGGATCGCCTCATCATCCAGGACGGAAACGACGTCCTCAACGCCGGCCCCGGCGACGACCTGATGGACGGCGGAGGCCCAGAAGGGGCGGACGGACCGGACCTGATGTTCGGCGGTGACGGCCGCGACCGGGTCGACCTCCGCAACCGCCAGGACAACCTCTTCATCGATCTCGACGGGGTCGCCGACGACGGCGCCGGCTGTCCCGGAGCCGGGTGCGAGGGCGACAACGTCCTCCCCGACGTGGAGGACGTGAGCACCGGCCAGGGGGACGACACCCTCACCGGCAGCCCGGAGGCGGACGACCTCAACACCGAGGACGGCGACGACCTCGTCCAGGGCCTCGGCGGGTCCGACTCGATGCAGAGCAGCGACGGCGACGACACCTTCTTCGGCGGCGCGGGCGAGGACGGGATGTTCGGAGGCGATGGGGCCGACCGGTTCTTCGGCGGCGCCGGGGACGACGCACTCAACTACGAGTTCTTCGACGAGGGCAGCGATCGCTACAGCGGCGGCGGCGGCTTCGACACGATCTCCGGGTTCGAGGATGAGGAGAACTCGTTCGGGGTCTCGCTCAACGGCGTCGCCGACGACGGCTTCCGCGCGGCGCTGTTCACGAACCCGAAGGACAACGTCCTGGCCGACATCGAGGACTTCGAGGGCAGCGCGGGGTCGGACATCCTGATCGGCAGCGCACGCCCAAATCAGATCACCGGCTTCGGCGGGCGCGACCGGATCGTCGGCCGCGGCGGAGGGGACGGGCTGATCGGAGGCCGCGGGGGCGACACGATCATCGGCGGCACGGGGATCGACCTCTTCGACGGCGGCGGCGGTCCGGACCTGTTGCGGAGCAGGGACCGCAAGCCCGACGAGGTGCACTGCGGCTCCTCGCTCGACCGGGTCAAGGCCGACCGCGCCGACAACTTCGGGCCCGACTGCGACAAGGTCTCGCTGCCGAGGGGGCGGCGATGAGGCGGAGGGCGGCATTGCTCTCGGTCAGCGCCGCGCTCGCGGGGCTCGCCATCGTGGCGCCCGCGGCGAACGCCGGTCAGGTGTTCCTCCAGGGCGGGGACGAGGTCCGCTTCATCGCGGGGGCCGGCGAGGCGAACGTCGTCACCCTGGACCGCTTCGGCGACGTCTACACGGTCACGGACACCGGGGCGCCACTGACGGCGATGTTCGGCTGCACGTCCGCCGGCGCGAACGCGGCGACCTGCCCTGTGGCGCCGGTCAGGTCGTTCAGCCTCGAGCTGCAGGATATGAACGACACCGGCACGATCGGCGCGGGTGTCGCCGGCTCAGGCTTCAACCTCAGCGTGTCGGGGGCCGAGGGCAACGACACGCTCAACGCCGGCCCCAACTTCGAGTTCGGCCAGTACTTCGGCGGCGACGGCAACGACGCGGTCAACGGCGGCCCGAACCGCGACCGGGTCGACGGCGGTGACGGCGACGACACCGTGCTCGGCGGCGACAACGGCGACAGCCTCGACGGCGGCGACGGGACCGACACGGTGCTCGGCCAGGAGGGGGACGGCGACAGCGTCGACCCGGGATCCCAGGCCGACGGAGCCGACGTCCTCAGCGGCGGTCCCGGGATCTTCGACGACATCAGCTACCGCAACCGCGACATCGGCGTCGCGCTCAGCACCAACGGCCTCGCCGACGACGGCCAAGGCTGTCCGGGCGCGGCCTGCGAGGGGGACAATGTCGCCGGTGACTTCGAGCGCATCGACGGCACCGATGGCAACGATGTGATCCGCCTCGGCGCCGGGCCGCAGACCGTCCTCGCCGGCGGCGGCGACGACGACGTCGACGGCGGCGCTGGGGACGACGACCTCTTCGGCGACGACGGCGCCGACTTCCTCGGCGGCGGCGCAGGCGACGACGATCTCGGCGGGCAGGACGGTGAGGACCGGGTCAACGGCGGCCCCGGCGACGACGTGCTCGAGGGCGACAGCTTCGGCATCCCCGAGCCCGACGTGATCGCCGGCGGCACGGGGCTCGACCTCGCCGACTTCGGCGGCACCGCCGAGTCGCTCCGCATCGACCTCGACAACCAGCCCGACGACGGCAGGGCCGGCGAGGGAGACAACGTGCGCCGCGACGTCGAGGACGTGATCGGCGGCGACTCCCCCGACGTCCTGATCGGCAACCGGGTCGCGAACGAGCTGATCGGCGGCCGTGGCCGCGACCGGCTGTTCGGCATGGGCGGCGCCGACGGCCTCTTCGGCGAGGCGGGCGCCGATACGATCGTCGGCGGCAAGGCATCCGACCTGCTCGAGGGGGGCGCGGGGCCAGACCGGATCAGGGCCCGCGACGGCAAGCGCGACCAGCTCCGCTGCGGCTCCGCCTTCGACACCGCGCTGGCCGACAGGGTCGACCGCGCGGCCGCCGACTGCGACCGCGTGCGCGTGAAGAGGAGTCGCTCGTGAGGCGCCGGCTCGGAGTGCTCGCCACGCTGGCGCTCGGGGCTGCCCTGCTTGTGCCCTCGACCGCTGCCGCCATCAACGTCGAGATCGGCGACTCCGGCCGCTCGCTCTTCGCCTTCGCACAGCCGGGCGAGACCAACAACGTCACGGTCAGCCGCTCGGGCAACACCTTCACGGTCAACGACTCGGGCGCGGCGATTGTGCCGGGCACCGGGTGCGTCGCGGTCAACGCCAACCAGGTGACCTGTGGCGCCACCGGCGTCGGGGGGATCAAGATCTCACTCGGCGACATGAACGACACCGGGACGATCGATGCGAGTGTCACGCCGATGCCGCTCGACAGCTTCTACAGCCAGGACGTCGAGATGGACGGTGACCTGGGCGAGGACCTCCTCAACGGCGGCCCCAATGTCAGCAACACCCTCAACGGAGGGTTCGACTTCAGCTTCACTCCGGACCCGTCGGCCGATGTCCTCCACGGCGGATCGCTGTCCGACTCCCTCCGCGGCGATGGTGGTGCGGACATCATGACCGGCGGCGACAGCTTCGACCAGTTCGACGGCGGCGACGGCAACGACACGATGACCGGCGGGCAGGGCGGCGACAACTTCCAGTCCGGCTCGACCGCAGACGGCGCCGACTCCGTCCGTGGGGGGCCGGACCTCGACCAGGTCGGCTACGAGCGCGAGGCCGGCGTGCGGGTCTCCCTCGACAACGTCGCCAACGACGGCGAGGGCTGTCCCGGGGCGGGGTGCGAGGGCGACGACATCGGCAGCGACGTCGAGAGCGTCGGCACCGGCAACGGCGACGATGTCGTCATCGGCAGCGGCGCGCCCAACTCGTTCTTCACCGACGACGGCGACGACACGGTCGACGGCGGCGGCGGCAGCGACAGCATCTTCTCCAGTCGTGGGCAGGACTCGCTCTTCGGCGGTGCCGGCGACGACAGGCTCAACGGCAGCGAGGACGAGGACCTGATTCGCGGCGGCGCCGGCGACGACACACTCTTCAGCGGGCTCCTCGACGACGACTCGGACCAGGCCTTCGGCGGCTCCGGGATCGACCTCGTCGACTTCGACGGCGCCAACGCGCGGGTCAAGGTCAGCCTCGACAACCAGGCCAACGACGGCGTCGCCGGTGAGAACGACAACGTCCACCGCGACATCGAGGACATCATCGGCACGGAGGGACCGGACATCCTCATCGGCAGCAAGTTCGCCAACCAGCTCGATGGCGGCGACGGCCGCGACAAGCTGCGCGGCCTGGCCGGGCTCGACGGCCTCGACGGCGGCCGCGGCGGGGACCTCCTCGCCGGCGGCGGCGGCGCGGACGCGCTCGATGCGGGCGCCGGACCGGACCGGCTGCTTGCCCGCGGCGGCGGCGCCGACGACCTCTCCTGCGGGTCCTCGGTGGATCGCGGCACGGCGGACCGGCGCGACCGGCTCGCGGGCGACTGCGACCGGGTCAGGCGGTTTGGACGCCGCTGATCGCGGCGGTAGAATCCGCACAGCGGCAATGGGAGCGCCCGGAGGTGATTGCCGTGAACGTTTTCTTCGATCGTCTCAATCGCGCCTTCTGGGCCGGCTGCCTCGGTCTGATCGTCCTCTTCGCCTTCTTCGCCGTGATCGGCGGCTTCTCGCCCGCTGACGCCGTCTGGCTCACCGCCCTGGTCTGCGTGATGGCGGTTGCGTTCGCGTACCACTCCTACCGGGTCCGCCGGGAGATGGCCGGAGGACTGTCGCGCGAGCAGCAGCGGATCCGGGAGCGGCGCGGCTTCTAGGCAGCCACCGGCACCGGGCGCCTCGCCTGGCGCTCGGCGAACTCCGGCGGCGCGATTCGCAGGTAGTGGTCGAATGACCACTCGATGAAGCGCTTCGCTCCAAGGGCGCGGATCATCGGGCCCAGCAGCCGCGGCGGTACCCGCGGCACGATCTTCTGGGCGCGGAGCAGCCAGCGGAACTTCCACTCGTGGGAGTCGTTGAACTCGGCGTAGCGCGCCGCCGCCTGCTCGCGCGAGCGCTCGCCCTCGACCACGGCGCGCAGCTCGCGCCCGAGCGCGATGCCGAAGTAGAGGGCCGTCCGTATTCCCTCGGCGGTCAGCGGCATGCAGTGGCCCGCCGAGTCGCCGACGAAGAAGACGCCCCCCTCGGTGGCCGGCCGCAGCTTGTGGGGTATCCAGTTGCCCTGATAGCGGACCCGCTCGGAGCCGAGGTCGGAGGCGAGCAGCTCGGTGGTCTCGCGCACGTGGAAGCGGGGGTCGAAGGAGCCGACCCCGATGCGCAGCTCCTCGGCGGCCGGGAAGCTCCAGCCGTAGCCGGCCGGCACGTAGCGCCGGTCGATCCAGATCTCCATGTCCGCGCCGGCGCCGTCCGGGTGGACCTCGAGCCCGCGCGAGAGCGGCGCGTCGGGAGGCTGGTAGCCGTCGCCGGAGGCGAGCATCCGCCGCCAGCCGAGGGCGTCGACGACGAGCGGGGCGGAGATCACGCCGCGGTCTGTGTCGACCGACAGCTCCCCGGTCCCGTTCCGGGAGGGGGCCCGTCCGTTCACCTTGGCGGTCTCGAAGCCGGCGTCCGAGTCCTCCCAGAGCAGCTCGCAGAGCTCGCGGTAGTCGAAGGTCGAGAAGGTCCAGGGGAGGCGGTAGCGGGAGTCGCCGTGCGGCGTGTGCACGACGAGCGAGTCGAAGCGCTGGCGCTCGGCGCCGAGCAGGCCGAGGACGCGGAGCCACTCGGTCGGGATCCCGCAGGCGGACGTCTGCCGCTCGCCGATCTGGTAGCGGTCGACGACCAGCACGTCGGCGCCGCTGCCCGCGAGCTCGCGGGCGACCATCAGCCCGGCGAAGCTGGCGCCGCAGATCAGGACGTCGCGGCTCCCGTCGAGCGGCGTGCGCTCCATTCCGCGCTTGGTGGCTCGCTTCGGCACGACCGCCGAGGGTAAACAAAGCCGCTAACCTGCGGCGCCGTGGCTGCCACGGACACAACCCTCACCGCGCCCGGCAACGGCGCGCCCCAGGGCACGCCCGTGGACGGATCGAACGGCCTCCTGATCGAGGTCGACGGCAAGATCGTTCCGAACTACGACGCGACGATGATCTCCTTCAAGGAGGGAGACGTCGTCAGTGGCAAGGTCGTGCGCATCGACAAGGACGAGGTCCTGGTCGACATCGGCTACAAGTCGGAAGGGGTCATCCCCTCCAACGAGCTTTCGATCCGCAAGTCGGTCGATCCGTCCGAAGAGGTCGAGCTGGGCGAGGACGTCGACGCCCTGGTCCTGACCAAGGAGGACCAGGAGGGCCGCCTGATCCTCTCCAAGAAGCGCGCCCGCTTCGAGAAGGCCTGGCGCCGGATCGAGGCAGCAGCCGAGTCGGGGGAGCCGGTCGAGGGAACGGTGATCGAGGTGGTCAAGGGCGGTCTCATCCTCGACCTCGGGGTACGGGGCTTCCTGCCGGCCTCGCTGGTCGACATCCGCCGCGTCCACAACCTCGACGAGTTCATGAGCCAGCAGCTCGAGTGCAAGGTGATCGAGCTGAACCGCAGCCGCAACAACGTCGTGCTCTCCCGCCGCGCCGTCCTCGAGGAGGAGCGCAAGGAGGTGCGCGAGCAGATCCTCGGCCGCCTCCAGCCCGGTCAGGTGGTCGAGGGCAAGATCTCCAACATCGTCGACTTCGGCGCCTTCGTCGACCTCGACGGGATCGACGGCCTGATCCACATCTCCGAGCTTTCCTGGAGCCACGTCAACCATCCCTCCGAGGTCGTCTCGATCGGCGACACGGTGCGGATCAAGGTCCTCGACATCGACCGGGACCGGCAGCGCATCTCGCTCGGCCTCAAGCAGACCCAGGAGGATCCGTGGCAGCGCGTCGTCTCGACGCACCGCCCGGGCGACGTGCTCGAGGGCAAGGTCACGAAGGTGGTCACCTTCGGCGCGTTCGTCGAGATCCTGCCCGGCGTCGAGGGACTCGTCCACATCTCCGAGCTCGCCGACCACCACGTCGAGAACCCGAGCGAGGTGGTCGAGCCCGGTTCGACGCTCAACGTGAAGATCCTCGAGATCGACGAGGAGCGGCGCCGCCTCTCGCTCTCGATCAAGCGGGTCGAGGGCCAGAACATGCCCCTCCGCGATCTCGGCGCCCAGGTGCAGCAGGCCCAGGACGCGGCCGCGGCCGCCCCTCCGGCCGAGACGCCGGACCTCGACCTCTCCGAGGAGGTCTTCGCCGAGCCGCCGCCGGCCGAGCCGGCCGCGGAGTCCGGCGGCGCGGCCGATCCCGCCGAGAGCGAATCGGCGGAGACTGTGCCGGCGCCCGAGGAGCCGCAGCCCGGAGAGCAGGACGCCGCCGAGGGCGAGTCCGCCGAGGAGCGGCCGGACTCGCCCGCCGACGACGCGGACAGCGACGAAGAAGCCTCCTAGCCGGCGGGCGGGCATGGCGCCGCCGCTGACGATCGGGCTCACCGGCGGCATCGGCGCCGGCAAGTCGGAGGCGCTGGCGGCCTTCGAGCGGCTCGGCCACCCGGTGATGTCGAGCGACGCGCTCGTCCACGATCTCCTCCAGGGCGAGGAGATGCGCGACCTCCTGGTCGGGCGCTGGGGAGAGGAGGTGGCGCCGGCCGGCGTGATCGACCGCACCCGCGTCGGTGAGATCGTCTTCGCACGGCACGAGGAGCTCGACTGGCTCGAGTCCCAGCTCCACCCGCGGGTGGGGGCGCGGATCGCGGCTTGGCTCGGCGAGCTACCGGAGGACGCCCGGGTCGCCGTGATCGAGGTCCCCCTGCTGTTCGAGTCCGGGATGGAGGACGTCTTCGACACCACGGTGGCGGTGGTCGCGGCCGAGGACGTCAGGCGCGAACGGGCCGGGGCCCGCGGTCACACGCTCCTCGAGGGCCGCGAGGCGCGGCAGCTCGGCCAGGAGGAGAAGGCCGGGCGCGCCGACCACGTAGTGCGCAACGACGGCTCGATCGCGGACCTCGAGCGGGAGCTGTCGGAGTTGGTCGCCAAGATCCGGAACCCCTAACTTTCGCTCGATGGCCGCCTCACGCACCCGCAGCCGGCCGGCTCGCGGCCGGCCCGTCAAACGCGCACCGACGCGTTCCCGCATCTCGCGGCTGCGTCTGGGCCGGCTGCTCGGCATGGCAGCTGCGGTCGCCGCGATCGCGGTTGCGATCATCGTCTTCCTGCTGCCGAGCAAGGTGGTGCAGGAGTTCCTCCTGCCGCTCCGCCACGAGGACATCATTCGCCAGCAGTCCCGGGAGAAGGACGTCGACGCCGCCCTGATCGCGGCCGTGATCTACGCCGAGTCGCGTTTCGTCGACCAGACCTCCTCCGCCGGCGCCCGCGGCCTGATGCAGGTGACCCGCGGCACCGCCAACTACATCGAGCGCCGCAGCGGCGGCACGACCTTCCGCTTCGAGGACCTCGCCGACCCCGACATCAACATCCGCTACGGCACCTTCTACCTGCGCGAGATGCTCGATCGCTACGAGGGCAGCGAGGTTGCCGCCCTCGCCGCCTACAACGCCGGGCCCGGGCACGCGGACGCCTGGGGAGGCTCCTCGATGGAGCTTGGGGACATCGGGTTCAGCGAGACGCGCGGCTATGTCGAGCAGGTGCTCGACAAGCGCGAGGAGTATCGCCGCAGGTACGCGGAGGAGCTCGGCTACTGAGGCTGCGGGCGACAGCGCTGGGGGTCGCTGTCGGGGTGGTGCTCGCCGATTCCTCGATCGTCGTCCTCGCCCTCCCCGAGATCTACCGCTCGGTCGAGTCGAGCGTCAACGGGGTCGTCTGGGTCCTGATCGCGTTCAACCTCGTCCTCGCCGCGCTCGCGGTCCCCGCCGCCCACCTCGCCCGCCGGCTCGGCCCGGGACGGACCACGGTCGCCGGCCTGGTGCTGTTCGCCGGGTCGAGCCTCGCCTGTGCCGCGGCGGAGGACCTGGGGCCGCTGGTCGCCGCCCGCTGCGTGCAGGCCGCCGGCGGCGCGGCCGCCGTCTGCGCCGCGCTCGAGCTCCTGCCCGCTACCGTCGGCTCCGAGCGCCGTGCGGCGGTGATCTGGGCGGTGGCGGGGGCGACCGGGGCCGCAATCGGGCCGGCCGTGGGCGGGCTCCTCACCGAGCTGATCTCCTGGCAGTCGATCTTCCTGGTCCAGGTCCCGATCGCGCTGGGGGCCGCGATGCCGCTCCTGCCCGTCGCCGCCGCGGAGGGCAGCCGCGAGCGGCTGCGGGCCGAGCTGCGCCCGGCGGGGCGCCCGCACCTGGAGGCCAACCTCGCCCTCGCCCTGGTCTCGGCCGCGCTGACGGCGGCCCTCTTCCTGGTGGTGCTGCTGATGATCGAGGGCTGGCGTCTGACGCCGATCGCCGCCGCCGCCGCGGTCTCGGTCCTACCGCTGGCGGCGATCGCGGGCACCCGGCTGGCGGCCTGGGCTCCCGACGCCGGCGCCCGCGCGGCGGCGGGGGCGATCCTGATCGCGGGCGGCCTCGCCGGGCTGGCCTTCCTGCCGCGGGCCTCGGCGGCCGCGACCCTGCCGGCGCAGGCGCTGGCCGGGGTCGGGCTTGCCCTGGCGCTCTCGGCGCTGACCGAGACCGCCCTCTCGGGTCGCTCCCCGCAGGCGATCCACGGCGGCTGGACGATCGCCTCGCGGCATGCCGGGGTGGTCGCCTGTCTGCTCCTGCTGACCCCCGTCTTCACCGCCGACCTCGATCAGGAGCGGCGTGCCGTCGAGCAGGCGGGCACCGCCGTGCTCCTCGACGCCGACGCCCCGCCCAGGCTGAAGCTCGACCTCGCCGCTCGGCTCGCGGAGCGGATCGATGCCGAGGACGGCAAGGTGCCGGTGATCGGCCCCGCCTTCGAGCCGCCCCCTGAGGATGCCGCGGACCGGCAGGCGGCGGAGCGTCTCCGCCTCGACCTCCAGGACCAGATCGACCGCGCGGCCACCCACGCCTTCAGCGCCTCGTTCCTGATCGCGGCGGCCTTCGCCGCCGCCGCGCTGCTGCCGATCACGCTGGCGCGGCGAAGGGTGTCGCTGTGATCCCCGCGGACGGCAACGGCCGGCTCCTGGTCGTCGGCGCGGTCGTCGCCGCCCTGGCGCTGGTCGTGACCTCGCTGGCACTCGGCGGGAGCACCTACGAGCCCGACCAGGTCCAGGATCCCTGCGACCCCCGTCCCTGGCGGGATCCCGGGACGCTCGAGGAGCAGGCCGAGCAGTTCACCCTCTCCGCCCTCGACGGCGCCGCCTGCGAGCTGCAGGTGACCAGGGAGACGCTCACCCTCGCCCTCGCCAGCGAGGACTCGAGGGCGCGGTTCGCCGAGACCCACGGGATCGGTGACGCCGAGCTCGAGGACGCCGTCCAGGCGGGGCTCGTGCGGGCGGTGGACGACGCCGAGGACGCCGGCGCCCTCAATCCCCTCCTGGCCGCCCCCCTGCGCGAGATCGCCGAGCGCATCCCCGTCGACGAGGGGATCGCCCTGATCCAGGACTCGGAGCGGGTCTTCGACGACGCCGACGGGCTTCTCGAGGACGCCTCCTCGCTGCTCGAGCAGGCCGGGATCGACCTGCTCGAGGGAGTCGACGGGCTGATCCCCTGAGGCCGCCTAGCGGCGCCGCGCCGTCGCCCGCCAGACCCAGACCATCATCAGCGGCTGCAGGGGGAGGCGCGCCCAGAGCGCCCAGCGCGGGACCCGGCCGGGGTCGAGGCCGCGGATCTGCCCGGGGTTGAGCGCCATGTGCACGTTGGCGGGGAAGACCGCGGCCAGCAGCGCCAGCAGCCACCAGCGCGCCAGCGGGCGGGTGCGCTCGGCGGCGACGGCGGCGCCGCCGGCGATCTCGCCGAGGCCGCTGACGATCACCGCCTCGCGATGGCGCGGGATCCAGGGAGGCATGATCGCCTCGTAGCGGCGCGGGATCACGAAGTGCATGACGCCCGCGAAGGTGAAGAAGGCCGCCAGCAGCTTCTGGGAGCGGGTCACGGCCGCCAGTCTCGCATCTCGTCTCAGCCGGCCGCGGCGGAGGCCTGGGCGAGGCGGCCGGCGGTGCGCGGGCGGGGGGCGAGGGCGAGGGCGACGGCGTCTCCCTCGGCGGCGATCGAGGCGTAGCCGCCCGGAATCGACCACCACCGGGCCCGCCGCGACCCGCCAAGGGCCTCGTCGAGGTAGGGAACGAGTTCTGCGGCGAACTCGGCGGCGTCCGCCGGGGTGTCCCAGCGGGTCGCGACGACGATCGCGTGCCGCCGGCGGCAGGGCGCCTCGCAGCCGGCGCGCGCCGGCCCGCGGCGCCAGAGCTCGAAGCGCCCGCCGCCCCATCCGGCCGCCGCCGCACGGGCCGCGGCGTCGGGGGAGGCCAGCCGGGTCAGCTGGGTCAGGTCGAACTCGCCGACGGTGTCCGCGTCGAGGCGGTGCCAGCCGGGGCCGAGCACGCCTTCCGCCTCGACCCGGACCGGGAGCGGGCGCTCGTCGCGCAGGTACTTCTGCGGGTGGATGACCTGCTCGGTGCTGATCGGCGGGCGGGAGCGCAGCGCGATGTCGACGATGTCCCAGTCACCGCCGGCGCGGCGCATCTCCTGGACGAACTCGAGCCCGCGCAGGTACGAGAAGAGGATCTGCGCCTGGATCGCCGCGGGGATCTCGCCGAGGCCGGCGTCGGCGAGGCTCTCCGACGCGATCAGGTCGAAGAGCAGGTTCCGCTCGGCGGCGAACTGGTACATGACGGCTGTCGCCGAGCCCTCGACCAGCGCCTCGTCGGCAAGCGCGGCGTCGCCGGCCAGGGCCTGCGGATCGCGCAGCCCGAACTCCTGGTCCTCGAGGGCGTGGTCGAGCTCGTGGGCGAGGGTGACCTCGACCACCGCCCGGTCCGGGGGGATCGCGTCGGTGATCACGAACAGGTCGCCGGCCCGTGGGTCGTAGGCCCCGGCGACGTCCCCGGCGATGTCGCCGAGCAGGCCGCTGAGATCGGCGTCGGCCTCGACCAGGCCGAGCATCTTCAGCGCCTCGACGTCGACGGCGATCTCGTCGGCCTCCCCGGTGCGCTCGGCCTCGCGCTCGAAGCGGGCCGCCAGCTCTTCGACCGAGATCAGCGCCGGCCTGGGGATCTCGCCGAAGCGGAGCCCGCGGATCCGCTCGACCTCGCGGGCGATCCCGGGAGTGGCGGCGACCACCTCGGCGGCCCCGATCCCGTCGGCCGCCGGGACCCGGTCCTCCTTCAGCACAGCAGCGGCCAGCAGGCCTCCGGCCACGGCGAGGAGCAGAGCGAGGACGCTGGCGGCGGATCGGACGGGCGAGGGGACGATGGCCGGATCAAATCAGGCCGCCGCAGTGGAGCCTCCCGGCCCCGGCCGCATCGAACATTCGTTGTCGAGCCGAATTCCGTTGTTAGCCTCTCGCCTCTCGCGAGTCGGCAGGGGCCGGCTCTTTTCCCAGAGGGGGAAGAAACGGAGCTCTCATGCAGAAGCAATCAGGCGGACGCCTGAGCGGATTCCGGCGCCCGGGCGTCTGGCTCTCGCTGATCGCGATCGTGCTCGCCGGCGCGGGCACGGCGGTCGCCGAGCGGATGGTCACCGGGGCAACCGTCCGCAACAACACGCTCACCGGCGTCGACGTCAAGAACCGGTCGCTGACCAGGAAGGACTTCAGGGGCTCGGTGCGTGGCCCGCGCGGCCGGCGCGGCCCGCGGGGGCCGCAGGGCGCGACCGGCGCGACCGGCCCGGCGGGGCCGTCCACGGGCACGGCGGGCGGCGACCTGAGCGGCGCCTACCCGAACCCGCAGCTCGGATCGGCGGTCGTCGGAGCGGGCGAGCTCGGCACGATCACGGATCGGGTAAGCGCGAGCGTGAATGTCCCTGCGGTCAGACACAGTGCAGGCAACAGCGACCTGCGCGCCTGGCGAAGAGGTGCATCAGCGGTGGAGCACCGTGTTTGGCCCGCCGCTCAACGACGTTGCGACGTTCCACAGGGATCCCATCTGTTCCCGGGCAACCCGCCCACCTGGACCGTCTATCTCGGCGAACAGGAATGGCTCCACGGCCGCGACCCTGATCGCCCACGCCTACTGCCTGGCGCCATAGCGGCGGCGAGGGGCGCCCCGCGGGGCGCCCCTCGTCGTTGGCGGGTGGGCGGCTATGTACCCTCGACTGGTGCCCGAGTTCAAGCTCAACGCCGCCTACTCGCCGACGGCGGACCAGCCCAAGGCGATCGCCGGCCTCGCCGAGGGCGTGGCCGCGGGCGAGCGCTTCCAGACACTGCTCGGCGCCACCGGCACGGGCAAGACGTTCACGATGGCGGGTGTGATCGAGGAGGTCCAGCGCCCCTCGCTGGTGATCGCCCACAACAAGACGCTCGCGGCGCAGCTCTGCAACGAGTTCCGCGAGTTCTTCCCCGAGAACGCGGTCGAGTACTTCGTCTCCTACTACGACTACTACCAGCCCGAGGCCTACGTCCCGGCCCAGGACCTCTACATCGAGAAGGACTCATCGATCAACGACGAGATCGACCGGCTCCGCCACGCGGCGACCGCGGCCCTGTTCGCCCGCCGCGACGTGATCATCGTCGCCTCGGTCTCCTGCATCTACGGGATCGGCTCGCCGCAGGTCTACAACGAGAAGATGCAGCTGTTCAAGGTCGGTGACTGGATCGACCGCGACGACGTCCTCCGCAAGCTGGTCAAGATGCAGTACCAGCGCAACGACACGGCGCTGGCGCGCGGCACCTTCAGGGTCCGCGGCGAGGTGCTCGAGATCATGCCCTCCTACGCCGAGTCGGCCTACCGGATCGCGCTCTTCGGCGACGAGATCGAGGGCATCCAGCACTTCGACCCCCTCAGCGGCGAGATCCTCGACGTCGTCGACCACATCTCGGTCTGGCCCGCCTCGCACTACGTCACCAAGGACGAGACCCTGGAGCGCGCCGTCGACGAGATCAGGGCGGAGCTCGAGGCGCGGACCGCCGAGCTCGAGGAGGCCGGGAAGCAGCTCGAGGCCCACCGCCTCCGCCAGCGCACCCTCTACGACATCGAGATGCTCAAGGAGCTCGGCTTCACCTCCGGGATCGAGAACTACTCGCGCATCCTCGACGGGCGCCCCCCCGGGAGCCCGCCGCACACCCTGATCGACTACTTCCCGGACGACTTCGTCTGCTTCGTCGACGAGTCCCACCAGACGATCCCGCAGATCGGCGGCATGTACGAGGGTGACCAGTCGCGCAAGCGCAGCCTCGTCGACTACGGGTTCAGGCTGCCCTCCGCGATGGACAACCGGCCGCTCAAGTTCGACGAGTTCCTTGCCCGGATCAACCAGCTGGTGATGGTCTCCGCGACCCCGGGGCCGTTCGAGCGCGCCGAAGCGTCGCGGACGGTCGAGCAGATCGTGCGGCCGACGGGCATCGTCGACCCGGCGATCGAGGTCCGCGAGACGAAGAACCAGATCGACGACCTGATGAACGAGATCAAGCGCCGCACCGAGTCCGGCGACCGGGTCCTGGTCACCACGCTGACCAAGAAGATGGCCGAGGACCTGACCGGCTACCTGCTCGAGTACGGGATCAAGGTCCGCTACCTGCACTCGGAGGTGGACACGCTCGAGCGGATCCAGATCATCCGCGACCTCCGCCTCGGCGACTACGACGTGCTCGTCGGCGTCAACCTCCTGCGCGAGGGGCTCGACCTCCCCGAGGTCTCGCTGGTGGCGATCCTCGACGCCGACAAGGAGGGCTTCCTGCGCGGGGAGACGAGCCTGATCCAGACGATCGGCCGCGCCGCCCGCAACGTCGAGGGCAAGGTGCTGATGTACGCCGACAAGGAGACCGACGCGATGCGGGCCGCGATCGGCGAGACCGACCGCCGCCGCTCGATCCAGCTCGCCTACAACGAGGAGCACGGCATCACCCCGGAGACGGTCCGCAAGGGGATCTCCGACATGACCGAGTTCCTGGCGATGGAGGACCGCGCCCCGGCCAAGCGCCGGCGCCGCGGCCGCGGCGCCGACTTCGCAGGCCCGGAGGAGCTCGAGCGCACGATCGTCTCCCTCGAGGAGGAGATGATCGCGGCCGCCGAGGACCTGCGCTTCGAGGAGGCGGCGCGTATCCGCGACGAGATCAAGGAGCTGCGGCGCGATCTCGACGGCATCCGCGCCGGCACCTGACCAGCCGGGCGCGCTAGGGTCGCCCGGGTGGACCAGCGCCTCAGCCTGATCACGCTCGGCGTCGCGGACCTGCGCCGCTCGCGCGCCTTCTACGAGGCGCTCGGCTGGCGGACCAACGCCGGGCCTGACGACGACGTCGTCTTCTTCCAGGCGGGCGGGATGATCGTCGCGCTCTGGGACCGCGCCAGCCTCGCCGAGGACAGCGGCGTCGACGACTCCGGCGGCTGGGGCGGCATCACGCTCGCCTACAACACCCGCTCGCCCGCCGAGGTCGACGCGGTGATCGAGGAGGCACGGGCGGCGGGCGGCGGAATCGTCCGCGAGCCCGGAGAGACCTTCTGGGGCGGCTACTCCGGGGCCTTCACCGACCTCGACGGCCATCCGTGGGAGGTCGCCCACAATCCGCGATGGACCCTGCACGAGGACGGTTCGGTGTCGCTAACCTCGCCGCAATGAACCCGGACGAGATCGCCCGCACAGACTTCCCCACCTCCCGCAAGGGCTACGACCGCGACGCCGTCGACTCCCACCTGAAACGGCTCGCGGAGATGGTCTCCGACCTCGAGCGGGGCGCCGGGGCGGGGGTCTCCTCGGTGGCCGGCAGCGCGGGCGAGAAGGTGGCCGAGATCCTCACCTTGGCCGAGGCGAAGGCTGCCGAGATCGAGGCGGAGGCGCGCCAGCGCGCCGACTCGATCGTCGCCGACGCCCGCGAGGAGGCCCGCAGCCAGGTCGAGCGCGCCCAGGGCGCGGTCTCGGGCCTGGTGCGCCAGGCCGACGAGCTGCGCGAGCGTGTCGGCGCGATCGGCCGCGACCTGACCGGCGGCCGGCCGACCGGGCCGGAGTCCGAGATCAACCCCGAGCCCGCGGTCGTCCCGGAGCCGACGATCCCCCAGCCCGAGGTCGACCCCACTCCGACGATCGTCCCCGAGCCCTCGCCCGAGCCCACCCCGGAGCCCTCGCCCGACCCGGTTCCCCAGCCGTCACCCGATCCGGTCCCCGAGCCGACACCGCTGCCGTCCCAGCCCGACGTCCCCCCGGCGGCCAACGGCAACCAGGCCGCGGCCAAGCTGGTGGCGATGAAGATGGCCCTCGAGGGGTCTTCGCGCGAGGAGATCGAGGCCGCCCTCGTCGCCGACTACGGGCTCGCCGACGCGGGCCCCCTGCTCGACGACGTGCTCGCCCGCGCCGGGCGCTGACGCTGGCTGTTTGAGACCCGCAGAGCGGGTATCTGAATCGACAACGCCTTCAAGGAGGAATGCGTGAGCGATTCACCAGACGAAGCGACGGCGCTGACCGCCGAGGCACCCTCGTGGAGGCACTGCGAGGGTGAGGTGGTGACCTGCGCGCACTGCGGCCGTCCGGCGAACGAGTGCGGGGGACTCGAGGGCGACTGCGCCCGCGTCCTCGATACCCGCGACTGGATGGTTCCCGGCTACTCCACCACCTGAGACCGGCGTCAGCGCCTGAAGGTTCCGGGGGCGCCGTCGTCCCTCGCGCCCCGGCAATAGCCCTCCATGTCCTGGGACCAGAACTCGACCACGTTCCCGTCGGGATCGGTCACGTAGACCGCCCGGCCGGGACCGAGCTGGATCGGCCCCTCGGTGGCGACCCCGGCCGCCTCGATCCGCGCCCGGATCCGCTCGACCTCCTCGTCGGCAACGTGGAACGCGAAGTGGACGTGGGCGCCACCGCGCCCGCCCGCCAGACCCACCTGCTCGGTCCAGAGGCCGAGCCGGGCGGTCTCCCCGATCAGGTACCAGTACCGCCCCTCCCGCCCCTCGCCGTAGAGGGTCTCCTCGAAGCCGAGCACGTCGCGGTAGAACTCCCGCGCCCGCTCGAGATCGGCGACCTCAAGGACGAGCTCGGAGATGCCGGTGGCGCGGGGTGGCTCGCTCATCGGCCGAGGCTATCTCTTCCGCTCGCCGCGCTCGATGCGATTTCGCCTTAGTGCCTCCCCGAGACGCTCCGCCACCTCCGCGCCATCGTCCCTCAGCCGCCTCCAGGTGAGGCGGACTACCTGAATGCCCTCCATTTGCAGGTCGTGGTCCCGAGCCCGGTCGCGCTCGAAAGCGGCCCTCGTGCCGTGGAATTCGAAACCGTCGAGCTCAACCGCCATCCGCTCGTCGCGCCAGAGGAAGTCGACCTCATATCCGCCGATGGCGGCGTTCACGGACGGCGATCGAAGCCCGGCCGCCCGGACGAGGTCAAGGAATGACCGTTCGAGCTCGGAGCGGGTCGGCTCCGGTTCGATGTAGAGGTCGAGCGCGGCTCGCAGCCTGCGGGTGCCGTGGCGAGTCGGACTTCGGGTCAGCGCCTCCTCGAGCCGGCGGCGGTCCAGACGCCGGAGTCGCTCGGCCTGTTCCAACACTCGGTCGAGTCGGGGCCGGGTGAGGACCGCGGCCAGGTCGAGGAGAGTCCGCGAAACGGAGGTGACCGGGATTGCCTCACGGACCGTGCGATCGGCGGAGCGCAGGTTCGGGGCGTGACGAATCCGGATCGAGCCTTTGGCGTGGGGCCGGTACGGCACGACAATCTCGGGCTCTTGCGGGCGTGCGGGGATGAGATCCCAGAGCCAGGCTGCCGAGCCATGGCTGAGAAGCGCCTGGGGCCCGCAGGCGAAGACCGCCGCCAGACAGCGGCCGTGCGCGCCCAGGCGGGCGTACCCGACCGCATACACGCCTCGGTGGACTCGGTGCAGCCGGCCGGCGGCGGCCCGACGCCCGATCGCACTCTTCGAGTACCCGAGCGCCAGCAGCTGCCGTCGCGCCACGACGCCGTGCTGCCGGCCCGCCAGCGCGGCCAGGTCATGGTCCGCTGCCGGCAGTTCCCGGTCCGTTCGCAGTTCCTCCCGGATGGCGGGAACAAGTGCGAACGCTCGCCGATTCGCCCCCCGGCGACGCCTGACTACCCTGAAGGCATGGCGATCGACGTCTCCGAGGCGACCTTCGAGCGCGACGTCGTCGCGAAGTCCCGCGAGGTCCCGGTAGTCGTCGACTTCTGGGCCGAGTGGTGCGCTCCGTGCCGCACCCTGACGCCGGCGCTCGAGGCGGCAGCGGCCGAGCGCGCGGGGAAGGTGGTGCTGGCCAAGGTCGACGTCGACGCCAACCAGGGCATCGCCGGCACCTACGGGGTCCAGGGGATCCCGGCCGTCAAGGCGTTCCGCGACGGGCGCGTCGTCGACGAGTTCGTCGGCGCCGTCCCCCCGGCCAGGGTGAACGAGTTCTTCGACTCTCTTGTGCCCTCGCGCGCCGACGAGCTGGTCGCCGCCGGCGACGAGCAGTCGCTGCGCGAGGCGGTCGAGCTCGAGCCGCGCCGGGCCGAGGCGGCGGTCGCGCTGGCCCGCATCCTCCTCGAGCGTGGGGAGGACGACGAGGCGCTCTCGCTGGCGGCCGCCCACGAGGGCGATTTCGCCGCCGACGGGATCGCCGCCCGGATCCGGCTCAGCCGCGACGGCAGCGGCGCCGATGCCTTCGCGGCGCTCGACCGCGGCGAGCGCGAGGCCGCGCTCGAGGGGCTGCTCGCCGCGCTCGAGGGCGCGGACCCCGATACCCGGGAGGACCTGCGGCGTGCGATCGTCGGCATCCTCGCCGAGGGGGACCAGGCCGACCCGGGCGCCCGCGAGTACAGGCGACGCCTGGCCGCGGCGCTCTACTGACCACACCCCGACGGGAACAGCCGTTCGCCCCCCTAGAATCGTTCCGATGGCCAGGTCCGACCGCATCCTCATCTCCGGCGCCCGCGAGCACAACCTCAAGGGCATCGACGTCGAGCTTCCCCGCGATGCGCTGATCGTCGTCACCGGCCTCTCCGGGTCGGGCAAGTCGAGCCTCGCCTTCGACACCATCTACGCCGAGGGGCAGCGCCGCTACGTCGAGTCGCTGTCCGCATACGCGCGCCAGTTCCTGGGCCTGATGGAGAAACCCGACGTCGACTCGATCGAGGGCCTCTCGCCGGCGATCTCGATCGACCAGAAGACCACCTCGCGCAATCCCCGCTCGACGGTCGGGACCGTCACCGAGGTCTACGACTACCTGCGCCTGCTCTGGGCCCGGATCGGCAAGCCCCACTGCCCCAACTGCGGCAAGCCGATCGCCGGGCAGTCGCTCGAGCAGATCACCGACCGGCTGATGACGATCGAGGAGGGGAGGCGCTTCCTCGTCCTGGCTCCGGTGGTCCGCGGGCGCAAGGGCGAGTACGGGAAGCTGCTCGAGCAGATGCGCCTCGAGGGCTACTCGCGGGCGCTCGTCGACGGCGAGCTGCGCCGGCTCGACGAGGAGATCGTCCTCGACAAGAAGTTCAAGCACGACATCTCGATCGTCGTCGACCGGCTCGTGATGAAGCCCGACCTGCGCCGCCGCCTCTCCGAGTCGGTCGAGGCGGCCGCCTCGCTCGCCGGCGGCCTGGTCGAGGTGGAGCTGGTCGAGGAGAAGAACAAGCAAGCTCACGGTGGCGGGCATTCGGGCGGAAGGCTGTTGTTCAGCGAGCAGTTCGCCTGCCTCGGGTGCGGCACCTCGATCTCGGAGCTCGAGCCGCGGATCTTCTCCTTCAACTCCCCGCACGGGGCCTGCGAGCGCTGTCACGGGCTCGGCTTCCAGCGGGTCGTCGATCCCGAGCTCGTCGTGCCCGACCCGACCCTGTCGCTCGAGGAGGGGGCGCTGCAGCCGTGGCGGCTGGGGCACTCGCGCTACTGGAAGCGGGTCGTGGAGGCGGTCGCCGAGACCTACGGGGTCGACATCGCGGCCCCCTGGCAGGAGCTGCCCGAGTCCGACCGGGAGATCTTCCTCCACGGCACCGGGTCCGAGCGCCACAAGGTCAGCTACCGGAACCGGTTCGGCCGGAGCCGCTCCTACGCCGTCCGTTTCGAGGGGATCGTCAACAACCTCGAGCGCCGTTACGAGGAGACCGACTCGGAGAATGTGCGGGAGCGGATCGAGGGCTACATGGCGGAGCAGCCCTGTCCGCAGTGCAACGGCGCGAGGCTGCGGCCGGAGAGCCTCGCCGTCAAGGTCGGCGACATCAGCATCGCCGAGTTCTCGGCGATGTCGGCGTGGGCCGCCCGCGCCTGGATCGAGTCGCTTGATCTGACCGAGACCGAGCGCGCGATCGCCCGGCTGATCGTGCGGGAGGTCTCCGAGCGCCTCTCCTTCCTCGAGAACGTCGGCATCGGCTACCTGTCGCTCGACCGCTCGGCGCGGACCCTCTCCGGCGGCGAGGCGCAGCGGATCCGGCTCGCGACCCAGATCGGCTCCAGCCTGGTCGGGGTCATGTACATCCTCGACGAGCCCTCGATCGGGCTGCACCAGCGCGACAACGCGAAGCTGATCGCAACCCTGGCGCGGCTACGCGACCTCGGCAACACCGTGATCGTCGTCGAGCACGACGAGGGCACTATGCGCGCCGCCGACCACCTGCTCGACCTCGGGCCGGGGGCGGGCGAGCACGGCGGGCATGTGATCTCGGAGGGCACTCCGGCGCAGGTGGCCGCCGACCCGGCGTCCCTGACCGGGCTCTTCCTCGCCGGCCAGCGGCGCATCGAGGTGCCGGAACGGCGCCGCAAGGCGGCGGGCGAGCTGACCATCCGGGGCGCCCGCCAGCACAACCTCAAGTCCGTCACCGTCGACGTCCCGCTCGGCGTCTTCTGCTGCGTCACCGGTGTCTCCGGCTCCGGCAAGTCGACCCTCGTCAACGAGACGCTCCATCACGCGGTGGCGAACCGCCTCCACCAGGCCAAGCTCCGGCCCGGCAGCCACGACGGCATCGACGGCCTCGGCCAGATCGACAAGATCATCAACATCGACCAGTCGCCGATCGGGCGCACTCCTCGGTCCAACCCCGCCACCTACACCAACGTCTTCGACCACATCAGGCAGCTGTTCGCCCAGACCCAGGAGGCACGGGCCCGGGGATACAAGCCGGGCCGCTTCAGCTTCAACGTCAAGGGGGGGCGCTGCGAGGTCTGCCGCGGCGACGGGCAGATCAAGATCGAGATGCATTTCCTGCCCGACGTCTATGTCCCCTGCGAGCAGTGCCACGGCAAGCGCTACAACCGCGAGACGCTCGAGGTCCGCTTCAAGGGGAAGAGCATCGCCGACGTGCTCGAGATGTCGGTCGAGGAGGCGGTCGAGTTCTTCGAGAACGTACCCAAGATCGCCCGCCGCCTCCGCACCCTGCACGATGTCGGGCTCGACTACATCCGCCTGGGACAGCCGGCCACCACCCTCTCCGGCGGCGAGGCGCAGCGGGTCAAGCTGGCCACCGAGCTTTCCAAGGTCGCGACCGGCGACACCCTCTACATCCTCGACGAGCCGACCACCGGCCTCCACTTCGCCGACGTGCAGCGGCTTCTCGACGTCCTCGGCCGGCTCGTCGACGCGGGCAACACCGTGGTCGTGATCGAGCACAACCTGGATGTGATCAAGACCGCCGACTGGCTGATCGACCTCGGGCCAGAGGGCGGCGAGGAGGGGGGAGAGGTGGTCGCGACCGGCACTCCCGAGGATGTCGCCGCCGTGCCCGGGTCCTACACCGGGCGCTTTCTCGCCGACCTGGTCGAGCCGGCGGTCAAGCGGACCCGCGCCCGCAAGCGCAAGCGCGAGCCGGTCGCCGCCTGAGAGGGCTCGAGAGCTCGTCAAGAAGCAGTAGTAGAGCCGTCCGGTCTAGACGCCTGTAGGAGCACTTCGTCCGGCATTCCGGAGCTGGGCTCAAGTGGGGCGCGCCGGGAGCGGATAGATGACCGATGGTGTCCCAGCCGTCAAAAGCCCTGCTCGCCGCGTTGATCGCGGCCCTCGTGCTCGCGGCGCCGGCGAACGCGTCCGTGCGCATGGTCGACAAATGGGGCCAGTTCGGCTCCGGGCCGGGGCAGTTCTCCAGCCCCCAGGACGTCGCCGTCGACGGGGATGGGCACGTCTTCGTCCTCGACCGCTCGAACGCGAGGGTTCAGCGGTTCACGGCCGACGGCGAGTTCGTCAAGGCCTGGGGCTCGGGCGGCAGCGCCCCGGGACGGTTCTTCCAGCCGTTCGGGCTCGATGCCCGCGGCGGCGCCGTCTACGTCGCCGACAGCGGCAACAACCGCATCCAGCGGTTCGACATCAACGGGGTCCTCACCGGCGTCATCGGGAGCCCGGGGTTCGGTCCCGGCGAGCTCAGCTTCCCGACCGACGTCGAAGTCGAGGCATCGGGGAACGTGGTCGTCTCCGACACCGGCAACTTCAGGGTCCAGCGCTTCGGCGCCGACGGCGCCGCGCTCGGCTCCTGGGGCGGGTTTGGAACCGGTCCCGGCGAGTTCGTCGCGCCCTGGGGACTGGCGGTCGACGGGGCGGGGGACGTCTACGTCACCGACCAGGGGGCCGGCGTGGTGCAGAAGTTCACCTCCGCGGGGACCCACCTCGCCACCTTCGGCGGCGACGGCACGATCGTGCAGGGCTTCGGCGTGGCGGTCCACCCCGACGGCGACGTCTTCGTCGCCGATACCGCTTCGAGCAGCGTCCAGCGGTTTGCGGCTGACACCTCGCTGATCGAGACCGTCGCCGTCCCGGGCACCGCCGACGGGGAGGTCCTGGCGCCGTTCGGGATGGACGTCGACGACGACGGGCGCATCTACGTCGCCGACACCGGCAACAACCGTGTCCAGGTGCTGGTCATCGACGAGCCTCCGGTGCTGAGCGTCCCCTCGGACATCAGCGTCGACGCGGTCAGCCCCGCAGGGGCGCCGGTGCCGTTCACCGTATCCGCGACCGACGACTTCGACCCGAGCCCTTCGGTGAGCTGCGAGCCCGCTTCGGGATCCACGTTCGCGATCGGTACGACGACCGTCGCCTGCACCGCCTCCGATGCGGCCGGCAACGTCTCCACCGGGGGCTTCGTCGTCACGGTGCGGAGCGCCGCCGAGCAGCTCGGAGACCTGGTCGATCTGATCGGCTCCTACGACCTCGGACCGCGCGGAGCGAACGTTGAGCTCGGCGCCCATCTGAACCAGGTGCTGCGCTCGCTCGAAAACGGGCAGCCGGGGAAGGCCTGCCGTGAGCTGAGCACCTTCAGCAAGCATGTGGGCACCCGCAAGCTGTCGCAGAGCCAGGCCGGGGAGCTGACGACGGACGCCGACCGCATCGGCGACGTGCTCGGCTGCCCCTAGGACGAGGCTCAGCGCGCGAACAGGAGCGAGGCGCCGATCGCCCCGCCGAGGTCGCCGAGAGAGGCGGTGTGGACGGCGGGTGGCCGGTCGTCGCTGAACAGATGCACCTGCATCTCGGCCGCGAGCGGCTCCGCGTAGCGGTCCCCGAAGCGGATGCCCATGCCGCCGCCGATGATCACCGCCTCCGGATCGAGCAGGTTGACCGCCGAGGCGATGCCCGTGCCGAGCGCCTCGACCGCCCGGTCCATCAGCTTCGCGGCCAGCTTGTCCCCGTCCTCGAGGGCCCGCTCCCAGTCGCCGCTCTTGAGCCGATCGTGGCCCTTCTTGCGGGCGATCTTGAAGAGCTCCGTCTTCTCGCCCTTGTCGTGGCGCCGCCTCGCCTCGCTCTCCATCGCCGATCTCCCGGCGTAGGCCTCCATGCAGCCGCGGCGGCCGCAGGGGCAGGGGGCGCCGCCGCGCTTGACGACCATGTGGCCGATCTCACCGGCTGCCCCGCGGCCGAGCCAGGGCCGCCGGCCGAGCACCAGGCCACCTCCGACCCCGGTCCCCCAGAACACGCCGATGAGGCTGTCGTAGGGCTTGCCGGCGCCGAGGTGGAACTCGGCCTCGGTGGCGACCTGGACGTCGTTGCCGATCCGCACCGGGGCGCCCAGCTCCTTTCCCAGCCACTTGCCGAGCGGGAACTTCCCGTCCCACCCCGGAAGGTTGCTGGCGGACGAGACGTCCCCGGTTCGCTCGTCGGCGTCGCCGGGGGAGCCGACGCCGATCCCGACGAGGCCCTTCGGCGCCACGCCGGCCTGCTCAGCGGCCTCGCGCAGCGCCGCCGCCATCTCGGCGGCGACGTCCTCGGGTCCGCCGGTCGTCGGCGTCGGCCGGCGCGCCTCGCCGTAGACGCGGCCGCGGGCGCCGACGATCGCGGCCTGGATCTTGGTGCCGCCGAGGTCGATCCCGCCGCGAAGCTTCGGCCGCGGGCTCATCGCTGCGTTGCGGTCGTTCCCATGGTGGGGCGACCCTACCGTGCCCGCTCTGGAAAGCTTCGGCGCGTGGGCGAACCGACCGGATGGCGGCTCTGGTGGCTAAAGCGGCGCTGGTACGAGCGCAACGGGCGCCTGCTCAGGCGCTGGCGGATAAACCGCCACATGGCCCGCTCGGGCGCCTTCATCCGCTTCCCGGTCGAGGGCGAGGTGCTCGAGGGCCTCGACGACGGGAGGCTGACGATCGGAAACGGGACCCTGCTCGAGCCGGGCTGCTGGATCACGATGTCCCCGGACGCATCGATCGCGATCGGGGAGGGCACGTTCCTGAACCGAGGAACGATGCTCGCGGCGACCGACAGGATCGAGATCGGCGACCACACGATGTTCGCCAACAACTGCTTCGTCGGGGACGCCGCCCACCGCTTCGACGATCCGGACACCCCGATCACCTGGCAGGGGTTCACCTCCAAGGGACCGGTGAGGATCGGCTCCAACTGCTGGTTCGGGGTCAATTGCGTCGTGACCAGCGGGGTCAGCATCGGCGACCGCTGCGTGGTCGGCGCCAACTCCGTGATCACCGAGAGCCTGCCGGAGGGCGTGATCGCCGCCGGGGCGCCCGCAAAGGTGATCAAGGAGATCGAGTTCGGCGGCGGCGGAGAGGCCGAGGGGGCGGGGGCCGAGGCGACCGCATTAGAGTAACTCCGTGTGCAGGGCCGATTTAACGGGGATCGCGGCGCTCGCGCGCGAGCGATGGTCGCGCTCGCGGCGATCTGCGGGCTCCTGCTCGCCGCCTGCGGCGGCGACGAGGGCGGGGGTGGCGGCGGTCTCTACGGCTCCGCCCAGACCAGCGCTGATGCAGACGACGGCGGTACCGAGCAGCTAGGAGAGGGGCAGGGCGCATCGCCGGCGGGGGGCGGCGACACCGCGGTCCCGGGCAGCCCGGAGGGCCTGGGCGAGGAGCCGGTGGAGATCCCGCCGGGGAAGGCTGTGCGGGTCAGCCTCAACGCCGTGCTGGCCGGTGGCGACCCGCAGACGGCCTGCGGGTCGTTCGTCACCGAGGCCTACCTCGATTCCGCCTTCGGCGGCCGCGGCGGCTGCGTCGGCGCGCAGGCGCCGATGGCGGTGGCGAAATCGCTCGACGTTCGCTCGATCGAGGTCGACGGCAGCGACGCCCGGGTGGTGGCCGTGCCGAAGGGCGGCGTGCTCGGCGGGCAGAGGCTGACGATCGGCATGGTCCGGCAAAGCGGCGTCTGGAAGGTCGATTCGCTGCGCTCCGACGTCCCGGTCGGTCCCTAGCCAGCAGCTCGGCCGAGGACCTGCACGAGCACGGTGCGCCGGCGCGGCCGGTCGTCGCAGTCAACGAGGACCAGCTGCTGCCATGTGCCGAGCGCCAGCCTGCCGCCGACCACCGGGATCGTCTCCGAGGGGCCGATCACCGAGGCCCGCTGGTGGGCGTGGGAGTTGGTGTCGTGGTTGAGCCGGTTGTGCTCGTAATCGCCGCGGGTGGGGATCAGGCGCTCGAGCATCTCGCGCAGGTCGCGGACGCCGCCCGGCTCGTACTCCATGGTGGTCACCGCGGCCGTCGATCCGCGCACGAAGACCAGCGCCTGCCCCGACTCGATGCCCGACTCCGCGACCACGCGGGCGACGGCGCCGGTCAGGTCGGTGACCTCGCTGTCGCCGCCGGTGCTCAGCTCGACCTCGCCGCTGTGCACGCTCACCCCTCGCAAGCTAACGGAGCCGGGCCCTCGGGCCCGGCTCCGTTGCTTCGACTGCCCCGCCGGTCGTGCCGGTGTCGGTCAGGTGCCGCGCGGGTGCGGCGCGTGCCCGCCGAGGTGGAAGGCCTCGAGCAGCCTCGGGATGTAGACCAGGCCGCTGAGCCCGACCACGACGTAGAGGATGTCGGTGAAGGTCCCGGTCCCGAAGACGTTCGAGATCACGTTCTCCTCGAACAGGCCCAGGATCCCCCAGTTGAGGGCGCCGAGCACCATGAACAGCAGGGCGACCGGCTCGAACCGCTTGATCATCTCCATAATCGCCTCCTGCGAAAGAGATAATGCGGATAGTTACGACCTAATTAACCCCTGGAAACGTCCGTGGTTACTCGGCCGGATCGGTACCCTTCCGGCCGCTCAGGGCAGCGGCTCCCAGTCCCAGCTCGAGGATGCGGAGAGGCTCTCCTGCTCGAGGTAGCGCTGGAACTCCGCCAGCTCCGCGGGCTCGATCGCGTAGACGTGATCGGGCCCCGGGAACTCGCCCGAGCGAACCTCGCGGGCGTAGGAGCGCACCCCCTCGACCATGCGCTCGTGGACGTTCCCGTAGCGCTTCACGAACTTCGCCAGATGTCCGGTGCTGATCCCGAGCAGGTCGTGGAAGACCAGCACCTGGCCCGCGGGCGCCGGGCCGGCGCCGATCCCGATCACCGGGACCTCGAGCCTGGTCACGATGGCCTCCGCGACCGCCGCCGGGATCGCCTCGAAGACGATCGCGAAACAGCCCACCGACTGCAGGGCGAGGGCTTCCTCGATCAGCTTCGCGGCGCCGCCGGCCGTCTTGCCCTGGGCCCTGAAGCCGCCCAGCGCGGTGGCGGTCTGCGGGGTGAGGCCGACGTGGCCCATCACCGGGATGCCGGCGCGGACGATCGCCCTGGCCCGGTCTACGGACTGCCCGCCCCGCTCGAGCTTGACCGCGTCGCAGCCCGCCTCCTTGACGAAGCGGAGGGCGTTCTCGACGGCCTGCTCGTTTGAGCGCTCATAGGAGCCGAACGGCATGTCCCCGACCAGCAGCGGGGTGCGGAGACCGCGACGCACCGCCGCGGCGAGCATCAGCATCTCCTCCACGCCCACGGGAACCGTGGTGTCGTAGCCGAGCACGCAGTTGGCGGCCGAGTCGCCGACGAGCACCACGTCCACGCCGGCCTCCTCGACGACCTGGGCCGAGGGATGGTCGTAGGCGGTGACCATCACGATCGGCTCGCCTCTCTCCTTCATCTCGGCGAGGCGCGGCAGGGTCATGGGCTTTCGCTCGCCGCCCGAGGGCGCGCCGGATCCCGGCCTCCGTGCGGAGCTCATGAGAGCAGCACCTCGGGGCGGCTGTCGACGGCGGCGACGGTGTTGTCATCGGTGACGTGGACGACGACCGGCGAGTAGGTCTCGAGGTCGTCATCGTCGTATGCCGCGAAGGAGGCGACGATGATCTTGTGGCCGGGGCGGGTCAGGTGCGCGGCCGCGCCGTTCACCTGCATCGTTCCGGAGCCCGCCTCGCCCTCGATCACGTAGGTGACGAAGCGGGCGCCGTTGTCGATGTCCCAGACGTGGACCTGCTCGTTGGCGACGAGGTCGGCTCCCTCCATCAGCTCGGAGTCGACGGTGATCGAGCCGATGTACCCCACATCGCAGTCGGTCACCGTCGCCCGGTGGATCTTTGATTTGAGCATCTGTCTCTGCACTGCCGTTGCCTCCGCGTTTGCCGGGTTCAGGGTTCGATCAAGACGTTGTCGATCAGGCGGGCGCCGCCGATCGTCGCGGCGACCGCCACCAGGACGGGCCGCCCGTTAAGTGCGGTCGCCGGCGTCAGGTCGTCGGGATCGCGCGCCTCCAGGTACTCGGGCTCGATGCCCGCCGCCGCCAGCTCGGAGCGGGCGGCCTCGAGGCCCGCCTGCAGGGATTCCTCGCGGGTCCGGGCGGCGGCGGTGGAGAGCGCCCGCGAGAGCGCGGCGGCCCGCTGCCGCTCGACGTCGCCGAGGTAGGCGTTGCGCGAGCTCATCGCCAGGCCGTCCGGCTCGCGGACCGTCGGCCGTAACTCGATCCGCACGGGGAAGTCGAGGTCGCGCGCCATCCGCCTGATCACGGCGGCCTGCTGGCCGTCCTTCTGCCCGAAGTAGGCGGCGTCGGGCTGCACCGAGTTGAACAGCTTGGCGACGACGGTCGTCACCCCGTGGAAGTGCTCGGGACCGCGCCGGGACTCGTCGCCGCAGAGGACCTCGGTCAGCCCCTCGACCCGGACCGAGGTCGAGAAGCCCTCCGGGTAGACCTCCTCGACGGAGGGCGCATAGACGAGGTCGGCGCCGGCCTCCTCGGCGAGGGCGGTGTCGCGGGCTTCGTCGCGCGGGTAGCGGTCGAGGTCCTCGCCGGGGCGGAACTGGGCCGGGTTGACGAAAAGGCTCATCACAACCAGGTCGCACTCGGCGCGGGCGGCCCTGATCAGCGACAGGTGCCCCTCGTGGAGGAAGCCCATCGTCGGCACCAGGCCGATCGTGGCTCCTCCGCGGCGGGGCTCGGCGAGCGCCTGCCGCAGCTCTGTCCTCGTGCGCACGATCCTCATGCGGCCGCCCTCCGCGTCTCGGCCGCGGCGGCCCGGGTCCGCTCGGCCAGCGCCCGGTAGGCGTCGAGGAGGTCGGGATGGATCGCGGCAAGCGCCTCGAGGTGGCGCTCGATCGTCGCCTCGTCGCCGCGCGCGATCGGCCCGGTCAGAGCCTCGCCGCCGCGCTCCGACCAGTTGGCGGCGGTTCGCAGGACGAGCGGGGCGAGCAGCTCGCGCGGGGCCTCGATGCCGGCTCGCTCGAGCAGCTCGGCGGCCGATTCCTCGAGCGCGACGAGGAAGTTGGAGGCCATCGAGGCGGCGGCATGGTAGGCGGCGCGGGCCTCCTCGGGAACCTCGAACGGGCGCATGCCGAGCCGCTTGGCCAACCGGGCCGCGAGGGCGAGCGCGGCCGGGGTCGAGCCCGCGACGGCACATGGAGCGCCGGTCAGGTCGGCGTCTCCGTCGGGGACCGTCTGCAGCGGGTGGAGCGCGAAGGTCGCGACGCCGCGGTCGGCGGCGGCGGACAGCGCCGAGAGGCCGGTGGCGCCGCTGGTATGGCCGATATAGCGCAGAGAGGGAGCCGCGGCGACGACCGCCTCGCAGGCGTCCTCGATCGCCCCGTCGGGCACGCAGAGAAGAACCGTGGTCGCGGCGGCAGCGGCGGCCGCAGACCCTTCGCGGCCGGCGAGCGAGGCCGGGATCCCGGCGTCGGCGGCAGCCGTCGCAAGCGTGCGCCCGACCCTTCCAGGGCCGACGATCGCGAGCGCATCGAGCGCGTCTTCGTTTCCGGTTCTTTCCCGTTCCAGTTCCCGCATCGGAGATACCAGACGGAGCTGAGTCAGCTCATCGTTGGTGGCCGAGCCTGCGGCCGGTCCGCGCCTTGGTCGGTCGCGGCCACGCCGGATTATACGTTCATGCCCTCACGGGTTACCCGCTTCCGCTGGCCCTACGATTGGGAGCAGCGGTGCCCCTCTACGAATTCGAATGCAGCAGGTGCCTTGCCCGCTTCGAGGAGCTGGTCGCCTCCGGCACCGAGCGGGTGTCATGCCCGCAGTGCGGAGCGGAGGACCCGCGGCGTCTGCTCTCGGGGGTTGCCCCGCCCGCCCGGCAGCACCGCAGCCCAGGTGAGATCCGATCCTCCGAGGGGAGGCGCAGCGAGCGCGAGGCCGCCCGTCGCGAGCGGCTCGCCCAGACCCGCAGGAAGCGGGCGAAAGGCGAGCTTCCGTGAGCGACGCGGCCCAGCGCCGGGAACGGCTGCTCGAGGTCTTCAAAGAGGCCTCCGGATGCCTGCGCTGCCCGCTCTCGGAGACCCGCACGCGGGTCGTCTTCGGCGCCGGCAACGCCGACGCGGACCTGATGTTCGTCGGCGAGGCGCCGGGGGCCGAGGAGGACCGGCGTGGGCTGCCGTTCGTCGGTCGCGCCGGGGGCCTGCTCAATGAGCTTCTCGGCGAGGTCGGGATCGAGCGCGGCGACGTCTTCATCGCCAACGTCCTCAAGTGCAAGCCTCCCGGAAACCGCGACCCGCAGCCGCACGAGATCGAGTCCTGCCGGCCCTACCTGCGCGAGCAGGTGCGGCTGATCGAGCCGCGGGTGATCTGCACGCTGGGGAACTTCTCGACCAAGCTGCTGACCGGAAGCCAGACCGGGATCACGCGGGTCCACGGAACGCCCCAGGTTCATTCGATCGCGGGCCGCAGCGTATTCCTGCTTCCGCTCTTCCATCCGGCCGCCGCCCTGCGGACGCCCGCCGTCAAGGGCAGGCTGCGGGAGGCCTTCGCCACGATCCCGGGTCTGCTCGAGCGGCCGCTGCCGACGCTCGAGACCGAGGACCCCGGGGAGCCCGTCGAGGAGGAGGCGCCGCGGCCCGTTCCCGGCGCAGGCCAGCTGGGCTTCTTCGGTTGAGCACCGCGTCCCCCGACTCCGCGCCGCCGCGCCAAACGGGGTCGGCCGCCGAGACCGAGGCGATCGGCGCCGATCTCGCCGCCGGGCTGGGGCCGGGAGACGTCGTCCTCGTCGAGGGGGAAATCGGCTCCGGCAAGACCACTCTGATCCGGGGGGCCTGCCGGGCGCTCGGAGTCGAGGACCCGGTCACCTCGCCGACCTACACGATCGGCCACCGCTATCGCGGCA
Source organism: uncultured Actinomycetes bacterium (assembly GCA_963720015.1). Lineage (GTDB taxonomy): Bacteria > Actinomycetota > Thermoleophilia > Solirubrobacterales > 70-9 > DATFPK01. The sequence continues at coordinate 125,878 of CAVREA010000002.1, forward strand.
GGGTTCCGGTCTCCCATCTCGACCTCCACCGCCTCGAGCGGCTCGAGGGCGAGGATCCCGGCCTGCTCGAGGACTACCTGGCCCCGGACGCGGTCGTGTTCATCGAATGGCCGCGGGCGGCGGAGCCGCAGCTTGAGCGGGTCGCGCTCCGGGTGCGGCTCCGCCACGCGGGCGGTGACAGCAGGCTCATCGAGCTCGGCTGACCCCTGGCTTGGACCTCACTCGCCGTACTGGTTGACCGCGTCCTCGATCTGCTTCTGGGCCTCGTTCGCCTGCTCCTTGGCCTGCTCCTGGAGCTTCTCGGCTTCCTCCTGCGCGTCCTCGACCTGCTTCTGGGTGTCCTCGGGCAGGTTCTCGGTCGCGTCGTCGACCTGTTTCTGGACCTGATCCTGGAGGTCCTCTGCGTTCTTCTGCGCCTCGTCGATCTGGTTCTGGACGTCCTGCTGGATCTGCTCCGCCGTGCTCTGCGCCTCGTCGTTGTTGTCGTCGCCGCAGCCGGACCAGACCGCTCCGCCGGCCGCGAGGGCGAGTGTCGCCGCCGCCACGGCGGCGCGATGCCCGATTCTGTTCATGCGTCTCCTTTCAATGCTTCGCCTGCCGGCCTGGGAGCCTGCGGGCCTGGGATGGCCGCAGCCTACCCGCATGGGGGCGCCGCAACAGTGGGCCTCATCGCCTGTTCTACTCCGCAGGGCGCGCTGTAGGATCGCGCCGACGACCACGAGACGAAGAGGAGATCTTTCCCCATGAAGGGAGCCAAATTTCTTGCCGCGGTGCTCGCCAGCGGCGCCCTGCTCGCCACCGCCGTGCCCGCCTCGGCCGACGCCGCGGCCTACAGGAAGTACGTCGCCTGCGGCAAGACCGTCAAGGCCAAGCCCTCGCACAGCTGCCCGACGCGGCGCGGCGCGACCGGCAACCTCGGCGCCTTCTTCCGCAGCAACAACGCCGACGTTTTCTACAAGGTGTGCGTGCGCTTCCCCGGCGGCCGCGGCCTCTGCGCCCCGCGCCAGGCGGCGGACAAGGGAACCCTGTACGTCAACAAGATCACCTCGAACACGCCCGGCCGTCACAAGGTCACCTGGTTCGTCAAGGGAAGGCGGGTCGGGGTCTGGTTCTTCCAGCTGACGTAGTCGCCCGGGGGGCGATAGTCGGCTTCGACACCGCGACGGAGGACACCGCGGTCTGCGCCGCCGGATCCGCCGGCACGCTGTTCGAGGCCTCGATCGAGCCCGCGGACGGCGCCCGGCCGCTGCACGCCACCGCCCTGATGCCGGCGGTCGAGCAGGCGGCGGAGGCGGCAGGCGGATGGGGCTCGGTCGAGGGGATAGCGGTTGGCCTCGGCCCGGGCTCCTTCACCGGGCTCCGGATCGGGATCGCGACTGCGAAGGCCCTCGCGGGCTCGCTCGGGATCCCGGCCCACGGCGTCTGCACGCTCGACGCACTCGGGCGGGGCGCCGCCGGGGGCGCCGCGGCCCGGGCCTGCCTCGCCGCCATCGACGCCCGGCGCGGTGAGGTCTTCGCCGCGCTCTACGGCCCGGGGGGACCGGGTCTGGGACCCGTTCGTCTCGACCCCCTCCGACCTGGCAGGGCGCCTCTCAGAGCTGGCGGCGACACCTCTGGGGGTCGGCTCGGGGGCGCTACGATTTGAACATCAGCTGGCAGGGCCGCTCGACATCCCCGCGCACGCCGATCCGGTGCACAGGGTCGCCGCGCGCAAGGTCTGTGACCTGTTCCCGGCGGCCGGCCCGGAATCGTTAGAGCCGATCTACCTGAGGGCCCCCGACGCAGATCGTTGGCGTGAGCGGAATCCTTGACACAGCCGAGTTGAACCGGGCAGCGGCCCCGCCGCAGTTGCGGCGCCTGTCCTACAGCGACCTGCCCTCGGTGATCTCGATCGAGCGCCGCTCGTTCCCGACGCCATGGTCGCTGGCGATGTTCGTGCTCGAGCTCTCGAAGCCGTCGGGCATCTGCCTCGCCGCGGCCGCCGGCGACGAGCTGCAGGGCTACCTGGTCTGCTCGCGCTACGAGGCGGTCTGGCACCTGATGAACGTCGCCGTCGCCCCCGAGCACCGCCGCACCGGCGTTGCCACCGGGCTGATCACGAGGCTGTTCGAGGATTCGGGGGACGGCCTGCCGTTCACGCTCGAGGTGAGGACCTCCAATCGCGAGGCGATCGAGATGTACGAGGGCTTCGGCTTCCGCTCCGCCGGCACCCGTCCGCGCTATTACCACGACAACGGCGAGGACGCCCTGATCATGTGGCTCGACGCGCCGAAGCGGGCCTCCGCGAAGAGCTGAGCGAGAGCCCGGCTTGATCCTCGCGATCGAGACGTCCTGCGACGACACCTGCGCCGCGGTGGTGGACGGCAGGCGCATCCTCTCCAACGTGATCTCCTCGCAGGCGGCGCACGAGCGCTACGGCGGCGTCGTCCCCGAGGTCGCCTCACGGCAACACCTCGAGCTGGCGATGCCGGTCGTCGAGGCCGCGCTCGCCGAGTCCGGTTCCACCCTCGGCGACCTCGACGGGATCGCCGTCACCGCCGGACCGGGCCTGATCGGCGCCCTCCTGGTCGGCCTCAGCACCGCCAAGGCCATAGCCGCCGCCCGCCGCCTGCCGCTGGTCCCGGTGGACCACCTGCACGGCCACGTCGCGGCGAACTTCCTCGAGCCCGATCCGCTCGATCCGCCCTTCCTCTGCCTGCTCGCGAGCGGCGGCCACACGATGCTGGCTGCGGTTCGCGAGCCCGGCGGCTACGAGGTGCTCGGCCAGACCCTCGACGACGCCGCCGGGGAGGCGATCGACAAGGCGGCGAGGATGCTCGGCCTCGGCTTCCCCGGCGGCCCGGCGCTGCAGCGCCTCGCCGAGCGGGGCGACCCGGGCGCCTTTTCGCTGCCGGTCGCGATGACCCGCGATCCCGGCCTCGACTTCAGCTTCAGCGGTCTCAAGACCGCACTCGTCTACCGCTGCCGGGAGCTCGGCGAGGAGGGGGTGGGGGAGTCCCGCGCCGACCTCGCGGCCAGCTTCCAGGCTGCCGTCGTCGACCAGCTCGCGGTCAAGCTCGAGCGAGCGCTGGACGCCGGCGGGTGGGAGGCCGTCGCCCTCGGCGGCGGCGTTGCGGCCAACGGCCCGCTGCGAACGCGGGTGGGAAGGCTCTGCGAGGAGCGCGGCCTGCGGCTGAAGCTGGTCCCGCTCGAGCTCTGCACCGACAACGCGGCGATGATCGGCGCCGCCGCGGCGCATGTGCCGGCGATCGCCTACCCGGACTACCTCGCCTTCGACGCGTTCGCGGAGGCGGCGTGACCGTCCTCACCCTCTACCAGCGGCCCGGGTGCCACCTCTGTGACGAGGCCCGCTCGATGGTCGAGGAGCTTGCCGCGGCGGGTCATTCCTTCCGGCTCGAGGAGGTCGACATCGACCGCGACGACGAGCTGCTCAGGGCCTACCTCGAACGCATCCCCGTCGTCGCCGTCGACGGCGAGGTCGTCTCCGAGCTGATCCCCGATCGGGGCGCGCTGCTGGCGAGGCTCGATACTGTGGGTGCATGATCGAGGGCACGATCGAGCAGGGCGGGGGTCCGCCACCTTGACCGCGGACGGCGAGCGGCTCTCGCTCGGAGTCGCGGCAAGGCTGTCGCGCTATCTGCAGGTCCTGACCCAGGCCCGCAAGATGGGGCGCGAGACGATCTCCTCCCAGGAGCTCTCGGAGTACACCCACATCAACCCGACCCAGATCCGCCGCGACCTCTCCGGCTTCGGCAAGTTCGGCAAGCGCGGGGTCGGCTACAACGTCGAGTCGCTCGTCTCCGAGATCCGCAAGATCCTCCGCACCTCCGGCAAGCACAACATCGCGCTCTTCGGCGCCGGCAACCTCGGCCAGGCGATCGCCAGCTCGGACATCTTCGCCGACCATGGATTCCAGATCGTCGCGATGTTCGACGTCGACTCGGGCGTGATCGGGATGGAGGTTGGAGACCTGCGGGTCCGCGACTTCTCCGAGCTGGACGCGGTGGTCGCCGAGGAGGAGATCGTCGTCGGCGTCCTCGCGGTCCCCAACGACGCCGCCCAGGAGGTCGCCGACCGCCTCGTCGAGGCCGGCGTGAAGATCATCTTCAACTACTCGGAGCGCCTGCTGCAGGTTCCCCCCGAGGTCACCGTGCATACGTCCAGCCCCGCGGTCGACCTCCTCTACGCCCTCTACTTCTACCTGACCTAATCCACATGTCGGCTCCCGGCCTGGACCTGGACCGCGTCCGCGAGATGTTCGAGTCGTCGTCCGATTTCACGATCGGCCTCGAGGAGGAGTTCGCGATCGTCGACCCGGCGTCGCTCGAGCTCCAGCACCGCTTCGAGGACGTCTACGCCGCCTGCCGGAGGGATCCGCTGCTGGCGGACTCCGCAGCCGGTGAGCTGATCGCCTCAGAGATCGAGATCCGCTCGGGGCGCGCCGAGAGCTTCGCCGAGGCGATCTCCCTGCAGCGCGAGCGGCGCGAGCGGCTGTTCGCGCTCGCCGCCGGGATGGGGCTCGGGCTGGCGGCCACCGGCACCCACCCGTGGGCCGACTACCTCGACCAGCGCATCATCGATACACCGCACTACCGCCGCCTGCAGGAGGACCTCGGCTGGGTGGCGCAGCGCAACAACACCTGGAGCATGCACGTCCACGTCGGCATCCGCGGGGCGGACCGTGCCGTCGCGGTCTGCGACTGGCTGCGGGAGCTGCTGCCGCTGCTGCTGGCCCTCTCCGCCAACTCGCCCTTCCTCGACGGCCGCGACACCGGCCTCCACTCGGTGCGCAGCGAGATCTTCACCCGCACCTTCCCGCGCTGCGGCATCCCGAGCCCGTTCGTCTCCTGGGACCGCTACGCGGGCTTCGTCGATCTGCTGGTTCGCACGGGCGCCGTCGTCGAGCCGACCCAGCTCTGGTGGAGCGTGCGGCCGCACCACTTGTTCGGGACGGTCGAGGTGCGGATCTGTGACGCCCAGAGCCGCGGCGAGGAGTCCTTCGCCCTCGCCGGCCTGATCGTCGCCTGCATCGCCCAGACCGCCCGCGACTACGACAGCCACGGATACGACGGCATCGGCTCGCCGCTCGGCGACCGCGAGATCGAGGAGAACTTCTGGCGCGCGATCCGCTACGGGATGGACGGCAGGATGATCGACTTCCGCGACCGCGCCGAGGTCGACACGCGCGAGGTCCTCGACCGGATCGTCGCCTGGACGGAGCCGGCCAGGGGAGAGCTCGGCATCGATCTGGTCCTGCCGGAGCGCAACGGCGCCCAGCGCTCGCGGGCCGCCCTTGCCGAGGGGCTCTCGATCGAGGAGATCTACCGCGATGCGGTCCGCGAGACGGCCGCGACCTACCCGGCCGGATCGACGCGGGTAGGATCACCGGGGTGATGGCGGAGGAACCGGGACAGGCAGCCCCAGGCGGGGAGGAGGGCCAGCCGAGCGAGGAGGAGATCAGGGCCGCCCTCGAGGAGCAGATGCGGCAGGTCCGCGTCGAGGACCTGCTCGTGCAGAGCGTCGCCAGCCTCGTCAACCTGAGCGCCCGCCGGATCGCCAAGGAGGACGAGCGCGACCTCGGTCAGGCCAAGCTCGGCATCGACGCCGTGAGCGCGGTCGTCGACCTGCTCCCCGAGGAGGTCGCCGCGCAGGTGCGCAACGCGCTCTCGGAGCTCCAGGTCCTCTACGCGCGGACCGCGGGCGGGGGGGAGGAGCCGGCGGCCGCCGACACCGCGCCCCCGGCCGCGAAGGAGAGCGGGGAGAGTGCGCAGCCCGCGGGCCCCGAACAGCCCGCGTCGAAGCTCTGGACCCCGCACGACCGGGGCTAGCGGCTCCCCCGGCGCACGACGCGGTTTCCGGCTCTCCGGCTAGACTCTCGCGCCGCTACCGAGGCGGTCGACAGGTGGAAGACGACCGCGTGCCAGACCCTAGGAGGCTTCTCTCTTGACCGATTTCTTCACCGACTACGGCGTGATCGTCGCGCTCGGATGTGCCGGCGCGGCCGTCGTCTACGGGCTGCTCATTACCCAGAGGCTGCTCGCGATGTCGCCGGGCAACGATCGGATGCAGGAGATCTCCCTCGCGGTCCAGGAGGGTGCGAGCGCCTACCTGAAGCGCCAGTACACGATCATCGCAGCGGTCGCTGTCGTGCTCGCGATCGCGCTGATCCCGCTCCAGGACGCGACCACCGCACTCGGCTTCGTGATCGGCGCGGTGCTCTCCGGCTCCGCGGGCTTCATCGGCATGAACCTCTCGGTTCGGGCCAACGCGCGGGTGGCCGAGGCCGCCCGGGGCGGCGTTCCGCCGGCCCTCGATGTCGCCTTCAAGGGCGGCTCGGTCACAGGGCTGCTCGTCGTCGGGCTCGCCCTTTTCGGCGTCGCCGGCTACTACGGCGTCCTGGTCCTCACCGACCACACCGAGAAGGAGGCGGTCGACGCCCTGATCGGACTCGGCTTCGGCGGCTCGCTGATCTCGGTCTTTGCCCGTCTGGGCGGTGGAATCTTCACCAAGGCCGCCGACGTCGGCGCCGATCTCGTCGGCAAGGTCGAGGCCGGGATTCCGGAGGACGATCCGCGCAACCCTGCCGTGATCGCCGACAACGTCGGCGACAACGTCGGCGACTGCGCCGGCATGGCGGCGGACCTGTTCGAGACCTACGCGGTCACGGCCGTGGCGGTCATGCTGCTCGGCGTCCTCACCTTCACCGACCAGGCGCAGGTGGCGATCTACCCGCTGACCCTCGGCGGCGTCGCCATCATCGCCTCGATCATCGGCGCCCTCTCGGTGCGCACGAAGACGGACCGGGTCGAGGGGGCCCTCTACCAGGGCCTGATCGTCTCCGGGCTGCTCTCGATCGCCGCCTTCTACCCGGTGACCAGCTGGCTCATGGACGGCCTCAACCTGAAGTCCACCGACCTGACGGCCGCCGCCCCCGGGGTCACCGACCTCTGGCTCTGCGCGGTGATCGGGATCGGGGTCACCGCATTCCTCTTCGTCATCACCGATTACTACACCTCGACCAGGTTCCGCCCGGTCCGCACGATCGCGCAGGCGTCCCAGACCGGTCACGCGACCAACATCATCCAGGGGCTCGCGCAGGGCTTCCAGTCGACCGCGGCTCCGGCGATCGTGATCGCGCTCGCGATCCTCGGCGCCAACGAGCTCGCGGGGATCTACGGGATCGGCGTGGCCGTGATGGGCCAGCTCTCGCTCACCGGCCTGATCGTTGCCCTGGACGCGTTCGGCCCGATCACCGACAACGCCGGCGGCATCGCCGAGATGGCGGACCTGCCCGAGGATGTCCGCAACGTCACCGACCCGCTCGACGCGGTCGGCAACACGACCAAGGCGGTAACCAAGGGCTACGCGATCGGCTCCGCCGCGCTGGCGGCCCTGGTGCTGTTCGCGGCCTTCAAGCTCGAGCTGGCCGACGAGGCTCCCGCCGGCTTCGACCTCAATTCGCTCTTCAACCTGACCACGCCGGAGGTGCTGGTCGGGCTGATCATCGGCGGCATGATGGTCTACCTGTTCGCGGCGCTCGCGATCGAGTCGGTCGGGCGCGCCGGGGGACAGGTGGTCGAGGAGGTCCGGCAGCAGTTCCGGGACAAGCCGGGGATCATGGAGGGCACGGAGAAGCCCGACTACGCGCGGGCCGTCGGCATCGTCACCGCCACCGCCCAGCGGGAGATGATTCTGCCCTCGCTGATCCCGATCGCGATCCCCGTGATCGTCGGCGTCCTCAGCGTCGACGCCCTCGGTGGCCTGCTGATCGGCGTGATCGTGGTCGGGCTCTTCGCCGCGGTCTCGATGACCGCCGGCGGCGGCGCCTGGGACAACGCCAAGAAGCTGATCGAGGACGGGGCCTACGGCGGCAAGGGCTCCGAGGCCCACGCCGCCTCGGTCACGGGCGACACCGTCGGCGACCCCTACAAGGACACCGCCGGGCCCGCGATCAACCCGATGATCAAGGTGGCGAACATCGTCGCCCTGCTGATCATCCCGATCGTCCACTTCTAGCCCACGCCCCGGCTGGCAGCGGTCCGGTCGCAGTTCTTCCCGCTATGCGGGAAGAACTGCGAACGCTCGGTTGTTGTCGTCACTAGAGTCGCCCCGTGACCGACCTCTCCGCGCTGATCAACGTCGCCGACTTCGAGCGGGTCGCGGCGGAGCGGCTCGACGCCGGCACCCTCGGGTACTTCGCCGGCGGCGCCGGCGACGAGGTGACGCTGCGCGACAACGTCGAGGGGTGGCGGCGCTGGCGGCTGCGGCCGCGGGTGCTGGTCGATGTGAGCGAGGTGAGAACCTCGACCGAGTTGCTCGGCGGCCCGCTCTCGATGCCGATCGGGATCGCCCCGGTCGCCTTCCAGCGCCTCGCCGACCCCGAGGGGGAGGTGGCGATGGCGCGGGCCGCCGCCGAGGCGGGGACCGTTTTCACGCTCTCCACGATCGCCACCGCGCGGCCGAGCGAGGTCGCCGAGGCCGCGCCCGGCGGACGCCGCTGGTTCCAGCTCTACTGCTTCCGCGACGAGGGCGTGACGAGGGCCCTGATGGAGGAGGCGATCGGCTCGGGCTTCGAGGCGGTCGCGCTCACCGTGGACGCACCCCGGGCGGGGCCGCGGGAGCGCGACTTCCGCACCGGGTTCGCGGTCCCGCCCGAGATCCGCGTGCCCAGCCTCGACGCTGCGATCGGAGGCAGCAGGCCGGTCACGATCCACGATGTCTTCGCCCAGGTGGACCCGGCGCTCGGCTGGCAGGACGTCGAGGACCTCGCCTCCGAGTGCAGCGTCCCGTTGCTCGTCAAGGGGATCCAGACCCATGAGGACGCCTCGCTGGCGATCGAGCACGGCGCGGCCGGGGTGATCGTCTCCAACCACGGCGGCCGCCAGCTCGATTGCGTCGGCGCCACCGCGGACATCCTTCCCGAGGTCGCCGAGGCCGTGGACGGGCGCGCCGCCGTTCTCGTCGACGGCGGCATCCGCCGCGGCACGGACGTGCTGGTGGCGCTCTGCCTCGGGGCCGACGCCGTGCTCGCAGGCCGCCCGCCGCTCTGGGGCCTGGCGGTCGCGGGCAGCGAGGGCGCGGAGAGGGTGCTCGAGGTGCTGCGGTCGGAGCTGGAGCTGGCGATGACCCTGAGCGGCTGCGCCTCTCCCGCTGAAACGGGCCGTTCACACGTGCAGCGGGCGCCTGCCTGAGCCGTATATTCGGGCCAATGGGCAGACCTTTGGGGCGTTTCCACGATGGCTGAGCGGATCCCCCGCGAGCAGTCGCTGAAGCGAGTGCACGGGCCGTCGGCCCTGTTCGCCGCCGCCTACGGCAATGTCGGCTCGTCGATCTACTACGCGCTCGGCGTGGTGGCGCTCTACGCCCTCGGCCTGACGCCCGTCACCTTCATGATCGCGGGCCTGATCTTCGTCTTCACGGCGGCCACCTACACCGAGGCGACCGTCATGTATCCCGAGGCCGGCGGCTCCTCCAGCTTCGCCCGGCACGCCTTCAACGAGCTGGTCAGCTTCTTCGCCGCCTGGGGGCAGATGCTGACCTACATCATCACGATCGCGATCTCGGCCTTCTTCGTCCCGCACTACCTGGCCGTCTTCTGGGACCCGCTCGGCCACGGCCCGGGAGACGTGATCGGCGGCGTGATTCTGATCGGACTGCTGGCGCTGCTCAACATCAAGGGCACGCAGGAATCGGCCAGGCTCAACCTCGTTCTAGCCGTGGCCGACCTCTTCACCCAGGTCCTGCTGGTGTTCATCGGCATCTTCCTCGTCCTCGACCCGGACCTGCTCGTCAACCAGGTCAGCCTCGGCACCGCGCCGACCTGGGGGGACTTCGCCCTCGGGATCGCGGTCGGCATGGTCGCCTACACGGGGATCGAGACGATCTCGAACATGGCCGAGGAGGCGAAGAAGCCGTTCGGGAAGACCATCCCGCAGGGAGTGGGGATGGTGGTCCTGGCCGTCGTCGGGCTGTATGCCCTGTTGCCGGCGATCGCGCTCTCGGCGATGCCGGTCACCTTCCACGGCGGTGAGTACACGACCGAGCTGGGCACGGTCTTCGCCGACGACCCCGTCCTCGGCATCGTCGAGAACATCGGCCTCGCCGACGGCCTCACCGACGTGCTCAGGATCTACGTCGGCGTACTGGCGGCGGTGATCCTGGTGATCGCGACCAACGCCGCGCTGATCGGCGTCTCGCGGCTCACATACTCGATGGGGCACCACCGGCAGCTGCCCGAGCGCCTGCGGCAGATTCATCCGAAGTACCGCACCCCGCACATCGCGATCCTTGTGTTCTCGGTGGTCGCGATGATCACCGTGCTGCCGGGCAAGACCGCCTTCCTGGCGACGATGTACTCGTTCGGCGCGATGCTCTCCTTCACGATCGCGCACGTCTCCGTGATCAGGCTGCGGCAGCGCTACCCGGACGACGCGCGCGGCTGGAAGCCGCCGGCCAACTTCAGCGTGCTCGGGGTCGAGGTTCCGCTGACCGCCGTGCTCGGCGGGCTCGGCACCCTCGCGGCCTGGATCGTGGTGATGGCGCTCGACCCGATCACCCTGGCGGTCGGAGGCGGATGGATGGCGCTCGGCATGGCGATCTACCTCGTCTACCGTCGCGCCCACGGCCTCCCGGTCACCGAGACCGTCAAGGTCCTGCTGCCGGAGCCGCTCGGCGTCGAGGAAGTCGAGTACGAGTCGATCGTGATCGCGTTCGACGAGCGCACGCCGTTCTCCGACGACGTCGTCGCGACGGCGGCGAAGCTGGCCGGCGGCCGCCGGCGGGGCATCCACGTGCATTCGATGATCACCGTGCCGAACGACCTTCCGCTCGATGCCGGGATGAAGCGCGAGGAGAGTGAGGCGCTCTCCAAGATCGAGCAGGCGAAGCTGATCGGCGGGCTGCGGGTCACCGGTCACTGCGAGCGAATCCGGCCCGGCCAGGCGGGGTACTCGATCGCCAAGGAGGCGAAGCAGATCAACGCCCGGGCGATCGTGATCGGGATGCAGCGCCGCAACGGCAAGCCGCGCTTCGACGACACGATCCGCACGGTGCTCTCCGAGCGGCCCTGCCGGGTGATCGTCGTCGCCGAGGGAGCGGGCGAGCGCTCCACGCGCGTGCCGGTGGCGCCCATGCATGCCTGAGACTCGGCCTAGACTGCCCGCGATGCCCTCCCCCGAGCGCCTCTACGCGGGTTCGGTACGAACCCTCTCGGTGATCTTCGTCGTCCTCGGCGCGACCCTGCTGGTGGTCACCCTCGCCTCGGGAGGGGGGCCGGTCTCGATCGGATTCCTGATGGGCATCGGGTTCGTGGCCGTGGGGGCCGGCCGGCTCTGGGTCGCCTCGCGGATGGAGCAGTGACCGAGCGCGGGAACCGGGCCCCGCTGTTGCGCCGCGGCCTCGGCGTCCCCTGGCTGTTCGCCGTCGTCTACTCGGTCGTCGGCTTCTCGATCTACTTCTCGCTCGGCGTCGTCGCCGATCGCGGCCTCGGCCTGACGCCGCTGATCTTCCTCGCCGCCGGCCTGCTCTTCGTCCTGACGACGCTCAGCTACGTCGAGGGAGGCGCGATGTTCCGCGAGCGCGGGGGCTCGTCCACGTTCGCCCGCTACGCCTTCAACGAGCTGATCTCGTTCATCGCGGGCTGGGCGATCCTGATCGACTACCTGATCGTGATCGCCCTGGCGGCGATCTCGGTACCGCACTACCTCGAGCCGATCTCGGCCGACCTCCGCAATCCCGGCCCCGAGATAGCAGTCGCGACCTGCGTGATCCTGGCCGTCTGCCTCCTCAACATCATCGACTTCACCGGCCGGGGGCGCCAGCGGGCCCTCGCGGCGCTGGCGCTCGGCGACGTGCTGCTTCAGGTCGCGGTGATCGCGGTCGGCGTGTTCGCGGTCTGGCACCCGGACAGGATCACGGCTGAGATCAACCTCCTCAGCGACCCGGAGTTCGCCGACGTCGTCTACGCGGGGGTGCTGGCGATGCTCGCCTATGCCGGCATCGAGGCCGCCTCCGACCTCGCCCCCGACATCGACTTCGAGCCGGGCGACCTGCACCGGATCGTCACCGTCGGGGCCCTCTCGGTGCCGCTCGTCTACGCCGGGATGGCGGCGATCGCCCTGATGGCGGTCCCGGTCGTCGCCGGCCCGCAGGGCCCCGAGACCGCGCTCGGGAACGAGTTCGTCGAGAACCCGGTGCTGGGGGTGGTCTCGGCCTACGATCCGCCCTGGATCGCCGACGTGATGCGCTGGATGGTGGCGTTGATTGCGGCGCCGGTGCTGTTCTGGGCCGCCAACACCTCGATGCTCGGCCTCTCGCGGCACATCTACACGCTCGCGATCAACCGGCAGATCCCGAGCTGGCTGGGCAAGCTGAACTCGACCCACGCGACCCCGCACGTCGCGATCGCGATCTCCGGCGTGATCGCGATCGGCCTGGTGGTGCCGACCGACGTCGAGCTGCTGGCGGGGATCTACGCGTTCGGCGCCCTGCTGGCGATCACGATCGCCCACCTCTCGGTGATCCGCATGCGCCAGCTCGAGCCCGAGCGGGCCCGCCCCTTCCGCGTCCCCTTCGACGTTCGCTGGCGCGGGGCCGATCTGCCCCTGCCCGCGATCTTCGCCGCCCTGGTCAGCGCGCTCGCCTTCGTCAGCGTCCTCGCCTACCACGACCGCGCCAGGTGGGTTGGCCTCGGCTGGATGCTCTTCGGCCTTGTGGGCTACGTCGTGTACCGGGGGCTGGTCGAGGGCACGAGCCTGACCGAGCGGGTCTCCGTCACCGAGCACGCGCTGACCAAGGCGGTGCGTGAGATCGAGTACCGGACCATCCTCGTGCCGGTCTTCGGCACAGACCTCGACGACGACATCGTCGGCACCGCGGGGCGCCTGGCGGCGCAGAGCTCCCCCGACGGCGACGGGCGGCCCCGGCTCGACCTGATCTACGTGGTCGAGGTGCCGCTGACGCTTCCCCTCGGCGCCGCCCTGCCCGAGGAGAAGATCGGGAAGGCGAACGCGGCGATCACCAGGGCGCTCGAGGTCGCGCTCGAGTACCCCTCCGTCGACGTCACCTCGAGGGTGGTCCGGGCCCGGTCGGTCGGCGCCGGCATCGTCGAGGCGGCGCGCGACGGGGGGGTCGAGGCGATCGTGATCGGCGGGGAGCCCCCCAGCAAGATCCGCGGCGGTCCCGTCCTGGGCGGGATCGGGCAGCGGCAGGCGGCCCTCGGCCCGGTCACCGAGTACGTGCTCGAGAAGGCTCCGTGCCGGGTGCTGATGACGGCGCCCCCGGAGGACGGCGGCGCCGACGAGGAGCCTCCCGGGCTGGCGGGCCCAGACGGCGCGCCCGCGGCGTCGGTGCCCGAGAGCGCCGACTAGTATCAGCGCAGAATGTTCCTCCTCGTGGTCGGATGCGGCCGAGTCGGCTCCACAGTTGCGCGCTACGCGCTGCGCGAGGGCCACACCGTGTCCTGCCTCGACGAGGATCCCGAGTCCCACGCCCGGCTCGAGGTCGGGCTGGAGAAGGGCTGGGAGGACCTGGGCGGCCAGTTCACGGTCGGCACCGGCCTCGAGATCGACGCCCTGACCGAGGCGGGAATCGAGAGCGCCGACATGTTCATGGCCTCGACCGACGGCGACAACACCAACATCATCATCTCCCAGATCGCCCAGCGCCGGTTCCAGGTGCCGACGGTGGTTGCGCGGATCCTCGATCCGCTGCGAGCCGAGTGGTACGAGCGGCAGGGGCTGCACACCATCTGCCCGACCAAGGTCGCCATCGAGATGCTTGAGGGGGCGCTCAACGAGGCGGCGGGCAAGCAGAGCGGCTCGACCGAGGCCGCGTAGGAGGCGGGCGCGGTGTACGTGATCATCGTCGGAGCGGGGAAGGTGGGGTGGAACCTCGCTCGCGAGCTGCTCGAGAAGGAGCACGAGGTCACCCTGATCGAGAACAACCGGCGCCGCTACCTGACGGTCGAGCAGGAGCTCGAGCACAACATCCAGTACGGGGACGCCTCCGAGCTCTGGGTCCTCGAGCGGGCGGGCATCCAGCGCTCCGACATGGTGATCGCGGTCACCGGCGACGACGAGGACAACATGCTGATCTGCCAGGTGGCGCGCGAGAAGTACATGGTCGACCGGATCATCGCCCGCGTCAACAACCCCCGCAACAAGGCCCACTTCGACCTGCTCGGGATCAAGCCCTCGGTCTCGGCGACCGACCTGATCCTGCGGCTGATCGAGCACGAGGTGCCCCAGTACGGGCTCGTCCACCTGCTCGACCTGCCCGAGGAGCGCCTCGAGATCATCGAGATGCTGCTCGGCGACGACTCGCGGGTGGCGGGAGCGCGGGTCGGCGACCTGCAGATGCCCGAGGGGAGCCTGCTGATCTCGGTGCTGCGCGAGGGCCGCGGCTTCGTTCCGGGCCCCGACACCGTGCTCGAGGCCGGCGACGAGGTCCTCGCGGTCCTCGACCCCGGGCGCGAGGACGACCTCAAGGCCTTCTTCGGACCGGACGGCGAGAGCGCCGGATGAGGCCCGCGCGGGACGCTGAGAGTGGCTGAGCGCGTCGCCGACTTCCTCCTGATCGGCGGCGGCATGGCGTCCGCCAACTGCGCCGCCGAGCTGCGCCGCGGCGGGGCCGAGGGGTCGATCACGGTGGTCGGGCGGGAGGCGGAGCCCCCGTACGAGCGACCGCCGCTCTCCAAGGAGTACCTGCGCGGGGAGGCCGACCGCTCAGAGGCCTTCGTCAACCCCCCCGAGTGGTACGCCGAGAACGGGGTAGATTTGCTCACCGGGACGAACGTGATGTCGCTCGACACCGACGCCCGGGTGGTGAAGCTGCAGGGCGGGGAGGAGATCGGCTTCGGCAAAGCGCTGCTCGCCACCGGCGCGATGGTCAACCTGCTCCGGGTCGAGGGCACCGCGCTCGAGGGGATCCACTACCTGCGCGCCTTCGGCAACTCGGACGCGATCCGCGACGAGGCGGAGAGGGCGGAGCGGATAGTCCTGATCGGCGGCAGCTACATCGGCTGCGAGGTGGCAGCCTCGCTGACATCGAAGGGGAAGACCTGCTCGATCGTGATGATGGAGGAGGAGCCGCTCTCGCGGGTGTTCGGCGGCGAGGTCGGGCGCTGGTTCCGGAATGTCCTCGAATCGAAGGGGGTCGAGATCCACGGCGGCGAGGAGCTCGAGGTCTTCGAGGGCGACGGCCGCGTGCGGGCGGTGGTGACGAAGAGCGGCCGCGCGCTCGAGGGCGACATGGTCGTGATCGGGGCGGGGGTGCGGCCCGACATGATGCTTGCCCAGCGCGCCGGGCTCGAGACCGACAACGGGATCGTCTGCGACTCGAAGCTCGAGACCTCGGTGGACGGGATTTACGCGGCCGGCGACTGCTGCAGCTACGACAGCGTCGTCCACGGCCGGCGCCTGCGGGTCGAGCACTGGGACGTGGCGATGCAGCAGGGCCAGGCAGCCGCCCGCAACATGCTGGGCGCGGATGCCGACTACGACGTCGTCCCCTACTTCTTCAGCGACCTCGCCGACTGGGCGAGCCTCGAGTACGTCGGGCCCGCCGAGGACTGGGACGAGCTGATCTGGAGGGGGGACGCCGACGCCGGCGAATTCCTCGTCTGGTACCTGAAGGACGGCATGGTCGCCGGGGCGCTCAGCGTCGAGCGCTCCGAGGACCTCGGCGAAGCGCGCCGGATGCTGGCCGACCGGGTCGACGTTCTCGGCGCGCGCGAGGCGCTCGCCGACCCGGGCAGCGACCTCGCCTCGATCGGCTCCTGAGCCACCGCTTGGAGGCCCCGCCATCCACTAGCCTTTCGGGTCGCATTGCGCCCTGGTGTAATGGCAGCACGCCTCGCTCTGGACGAGGTAGTCGGGGTTCAAATCCCTGGGGCGCAGTCGACAGCATCGCGCCGCCGCTGGGATTCTCGTCCAGATCGGGTAGCGGTGGAAAAGATCCCTGCTAACGGAGGCTTTCCGCTTTGCTAGTTTCGCCGACGATGAAGTACGCCCGGCCATTCCTGCTCGCCTTCGCCGTGGCTGCGGCCCTGGTGGCCGCCGGCTGCGGGGGCGGCGACGACTCCTCGGAGACGACGATCGCGGACACGCCGACGACCGGCGCCGCCTCGGGGCTCTCCAAGGACGAGTACATCCAGCAGGGCGACGCGATCTGCGCCGAGGTCAACGCCGCGGTCGGCGCCGTCGACGCGAGCGCGACCGACGAGGCCGACCGGCTCGGGCAGACGGCCGACCTCTACGAGGGGATGATCGAGCGGCTGCGCGGGCTGGGGACGCCGGACGACGACGCGGGCCTCGACGACATGCTCACCGCGGGCGACGACCTGGTCCAGGCGACCCGGGACGCGGAGCTCGCCGCCCAGCGCGGCGACGACAGCTCCCTCGCCGAGGCGGAGGTCTCCTCCAACCTCGAGAACTTCCAGGCCGAGGCCGGCGACTACGGGTTCGACGACTGCGCCGCCGAGGGCGCCCTGGTCGTCCCGGGAACGCCCGGCGCCGAGCCGGCCGCTCCGGTGACGCCGACCGAGCCCGTCACGCCGACGGCGCCGGTCGTGCCGACCGAGCCCGTCACACCGGCGCCCGCACCCGCTCCGACCCCGGCGCCCCCGCCGCCTCCGACCGGCGGGGCCGGCTCGGGCGGCGGCGGAACCGGCGGCGGCTCGGGCGGCTCCGGCGGCAGCGGCGGCGTCGGGCCGGGCTAGGCCGCGGCCGCGCCGCCCTCCCAGGCCCCATAGAGGCTGGCGTAGGCGCCGCCGGCCGCGATCAGCTCCTCATGCGTTCCCGACTCGACGATCCGGCCCCCGTCGAGGACGACGATCTTGCCGGCGCGGCGGATCGTCGAGAGGCGGTGGGCGATCACGATCGCGGTGCGGCCGGCGAGCAGCCGCTCGAGGCCGCGCTCGATCACCTTCTCGGTGCGCACGTCGACGTTCGAGGTCGCCTCGTCGAGGATCAGGATCCGCGGCTCGGCGAGGAGGGCGCGGGCGAAGGCGAGGAGCTGCCGCTGGCCGGCGCTGAGCTGGACCCCGCGCTCGCCGACCTCGGTCTCGTAGCCCTCGGGCAGCGCCTCGATGAAGGCGGTGGCGCCGACCGCCTGCGCCGCCGCCTCGATCTCATCCATCCCCGCGCTCGGGCGTCCGAAGGCGATGTTCTCCCGCACCGAGCCCGAGAAGAGGAAGCCCTCCTGCGGCACGATCCCGAGCTGGCGCCGCAGCGCCTCCTGCTGCACCCCGCGCAGGTCGTGCCCGTCGATCGAGACCCGCCCCCGCTGCGGGTCGTAGAAGCGGGCCACCAGCTTCGCGAAGGTCGACTTGCCGGCCCCGGTCGCCCCGACAAGGGCGAGCGTCTGCCCCGGCGGCACGTGCAGGTCGACGCCCTCCATCGCCCACTCCACCCGGTCTCCCGCCGCCTCGCGCTCGAGCCCGTCGTCGGCGTATGAGAACCAGACACCCTCCATCTCGATCTCGCCGTTCAGCCGTCCCGGGTCGACCGCGCCCTCCGCGTCGGTCATGTCGGGCTCGGTGTCGAGCAGGTCGAAGATCTTGTCGAGCGCGGCCATGCCCTGCTGGTAGGTGGTGTAGAGCTGGGAAAGCTGCTGGATCGGGTCGAAGAAGGTCGCCAGATAGCCGACGAACGCGACGACCACGCCGACCTCGATCGCGCCGTCCACCGCCTGTCGCCCGCCGTAGAGGAGGATCACGGCCGTGCCGACCGCGGAGAGCAGCTCGACCGCAGGGAAGTAGGCCGCATTGAGGTAGACGGTGCGCATGTTGACGTCGCGGTTGTCCTCGTTGAGCTCGGTCATCCGCCGCATGTGGCGCGGCTCCTGGCCGAAGCTGCGGACGACCCGCACCCCGCTCAGGGTCTCCTGCAGGTAGGCCGTGATCGCCGCGATCTTCTCGCGCGTGGCGCGATAGGCGCCGGCGGAGGCGATCCGGAAGATCACGCTGGCGATCGCCAGCAGGGGGAAGGTGACGAAGGTGACCAGGGCCAGCTCGACGTCGAGCGCGAGCATGATCGCGACCACGCCGAGCAGCGTCAGGGTGCTCGAGAACAGCGTCGTGATCCCGTCGGAGACGAGCTGGTCGAGCGCCTGCACGTCGTTGGTCATTCGCGAGATCAGCACGCCCGGGCTGCGCCGGGTGAAGAAGCCGATCGACATCCGCTGGACGTGGGCGAAGATCCGCTCTCGCAGGTCCTGGAGCACCCGCTGCCCCACCCAGCCCGTCAGGTAGGTCTGCGCGTAGCTCGCCGCGGCGTAGATGACCGCCGTCGCGACGAAGACCGCGGCGATCAGGTTGAGGGCGCCGACGTCGCCGGTGCGGATCCCCGAGTCGATCGCCTTCCCGGCCAGGTACGGGGGAGCCAGTCCGGCCGCCGTCGCCAGGATCAGGGCGCCGAACATGAGCGCGACCCTGCCCCGGTAGGGGCGCAGCATGCCGAGCAGCCACTTGACCTTGCGGCCGCGCTGGTCCTCGCCGCGGACCAGCCGCCAGATCGAGGCGAAGAGGAGGAAGACCTCGCGCAGGCGGTTGCGCTCCGGCGACCAGGTCGCCTCCTCGGCCTCGCGCTCCTGCTCCTCTGAGTCCACGTCCCGCGCGATCTGCTCGCGGTCGCGGCGCTCCCTGTCTCCGGGCCGGATCACAGCCGCGCCAGCTCCTCTCGCTCCTCGAGGTCGCGCTGCAGGAACACCGAGTCGGCGAGCCCGTGCTCGGCGATCTCGCGGTAGAAGGAGCAGCCCTCGAGCAGCTCGGTATGGGTGCCCCGGTCGACGATCGCGCCCCCGTCCATGACCACGACCTCGTCGGCGAGCGAGACCGTCGAGAGGCGGTGGGCGATGACGAAGGTGGTGCGGCCGCGCATGACCTCCTCCAGCCCGCGGCGGATCTCCGCCTCGGTGGTGGCGTCGACCGAGGAGGTGGCGTCGTCGAGGATGAGGATGCGGGGATCGGCGAGCAGCGCCCGCGCGATCGCGACCCGCTGCCGCTGCCCGCCGGAGAGGGTCAGCCCGCGCTCGCCGACGACCGTGTCGTAGCCGGCCGGAAGGCCGCGGATGAAGCCGTCGGCCTGCGCCCGCCGCGCCGCGGTCTCGATCTCGGCGGCGCTCGCCTCGGGACGCGCGTAGGCGATGTTGTCGGCGATCGAGGCGGAGAAGAGGAAGCTGTCGTCGGCGACGAAGGCGATCTCGGAGCGCAGCGAGGGCAGGTCGACGTCGCGGACGTCGGTGCCGTCCACACGGACAACCCCCTCGCTGGGGTCGTAGAGGCGGGCTATCAGCGCCACCAGGCTGGTCTTGCCGGAGCCCGAGGGGCCGACCAGGGCCACCGTGCGGCCCTCGGCGACGTCGAGGTCGATGCCTGCGAGCGCCTCCGGGCCCTCGGCGGCCGGACCGCTTCCGTTCGCGCCGGGGGCTGGGGTCGCGTAGCGCAGGCTGACGCCGCGCAGCTCGACGCGGCCTCCCCCGGGGGCAGCGGCCGGCGCCCTCCGGGCTCTCGATTCGCGGCTCGCGGTCGAGGATCTCGAAGAGGCGGTTGCCCGAGGCCACCGCGCGCTGCGCCATGCCGAGTGCGATCCCGAGCATCCGCATCGGCGCCGCGAGAATGACCATGTAGGTGTAGAAGGCAGTGAACTCGCCGAGCGTGAGGCTGCCGTTGATCACCTCGCGCCCGCCGACGAAGAGCACGAGGGCGATCCCCGCCTGCGGGCAGGAGCCCGATCAGCGGCGTGTAGAAGGCACGCAGGCGGTTCGAGTAGACGCTCTGGTCGAAGACCCGGCCGACCGCCCTGCGAAACCGCTGCAGCTGGTGCTCCTCACGGGCGAACGCCTTGACGATCCGGATTCCGGAGACGTTCTCCTCCGCCTCGGCGGTGAGCTCGGCGATCCGCTGCTGGACCTCCTGCAGCGCCGGGCGCGACTGCCGGTTGTAGCGGGCGGCGGTGAGGACGACGAGCGGGGCGGGGGCGAGGGCGAGCAGGGCCAGCGACGGCTTGACGGCGATCATCACGGCCGAGGCGAGCGCGATCGTGAGCAGGTTCTGGGTGATGAAGATCAGCCCATAGCCGAGGAAGAACCTGATCGACTGCAGGTCCACCGTCGCCCGCGACATCAGCTGCCCGGTCTGCTGGGAGTCGAAGAACCCGAGCTCGAGGGTCTGCAGGTGGCGATAGATGCGCTCGCGGAGCTCGAACTCGACCTCGAGCGAGACCTTGCCGGCGACGAGCCGTCGAACGACGGTCAGGCCGAGGCGCAGGACGCCCGCCCCGATGATCGCCAGCGAGAGCGGCAGCAGCTCGGGGCGGTCGCCGCTCTCGATCGCGTCGACGGCCTGACCGATCAGCCAGGGGATCAGGACCGTCATCCCCATCGCGGCCCAGGCGAACACCAGCGATCCCCACAGCGCCTTCCTGTGGGGGCGCAGGAAGCCCAGCAGCCGCCTGAAAGTTCCCATCGGGCATGACTATACAAAGTGAAGTAACAGCCGAAACAGAGCGCCGCGGCTCCCGGAGCCGGGACGGGGCGCGCAATACTGCCCGCATGGAGCGTCAATCCGCCGGGCTCTGCGACAGCTGCAGTCACCAGCGACTGGTTCCCAACACCCGCGGCTCGATGTTCTCGCTCTGCGAGCGATCGCGCACCGACCCGGCCTTCCCGCGCTATCCACGGATCCCGGTGCTCGCCTGCCCCGGGTACGAGCCCCGTGCGGCGGGCTGAGCGCAGAGCCGACCGCCGCCTGCGCCGCGGAGCGGCGCTGCTGGGCGTGGCGGCGCTGGCCTCGCTCGGTCTCGGCCTCGCCCTCTCCGGCGGCGACGGCGGGTCGCGATCGGTCGCCGCCGACATCGGTCCCGTGCCGCGCGCCACCGCCTGGAAAGCGCTGCCCTCGTCCATTCTCAGCCGGTCGGAGGTCGGCGCCGCGCGGGTGGGCCGCTTCATCTACGTCGCCGGCGGCTTTCTCGCTGACGGGCGGACGACCGGCGCGGTCGAGAGGTACGACATCCGCCGCCGCAGCTGGAAGCGGATCCGCAACCTGCCGGTCGCGGTCAACCACCCCGGGATGACCGCCGCCGGCGGCAAGGTCTACGTCTGGGGCGGATACACGGACTCCAGCTTCGGGCCCGTCACGGGGGCGCTGCAGCGCTACGACCCGCGAACGCGCCGCTGGAGGCTGCTCCCGCCCTCGCCCAATCCGCGCGCCGCCGGGGCTCTCGCCGCCGCCGGGGAGCGGTTGTTCGCCGTCGGCGGGATCACCGTCGACACGGCCCTGCCGCTGCTCGAGGTCTACGACATCGGCGAGGCGAGGTGGAGGAGCGCCCCCTCGATGGATGTGCCGCGCGAGCACGTCGCCGCCGCGTTCGCGGGCGGGCGGCTCTACGTGCTCGGCGGGCGTTCAGGCGACAACGTCGACGCGGCCGAGCGCTACGACCCGCGCAGCCGCGTCTGGTCGGCCCTCCCCCCGCTGCAGTTCAGGCGCAGCGGCTTCGCGGCGGCGCCGGTGGGGGACAAGGTGATCGCCTTCGGCGGCGAGGAGCTGACCCCAGGAGGGACCACGATCCGGCCGGTCGAGCTCTTCGATCCGGCCACCCGGGCCTGGTCCCGGCTGCCCGGGATGAGGACGCCGCGGCACGGTCTCGGCGGGGTCGCCGCCGGCCTGCGGATCTACGCGCTCGAGGGCGGGGCGGAACCGTCCCTGACCACCTCGAAACGCAACGAGGTCATCGAATTGCCGCGGCGGCTTCTGCGCTAGAGACCTTGCCCTCGCACTCACCGGGGGCATGGGGGTTTCCCGCTCCCTCGGGCAGGCGCGGGTCCGGCAGCACCTCGAAGTTGGTCACGGCGTGCCAGGGGGTCGAGGTCCCGTCGTTGCGCGCCAGGGTGATGATCAACCGGTAGAAGCCCGGGGGGAGGCGCTCGTAGTAGATCTCCGGCTTGGTCGCGCGGGGAGTAGAGCCCGGCGGAGCCGATCAGCTCCGCGAGGACGCCGTTCGGCCCCGAGTACTTGCCGTAGTCGAATGAGCGCCCGATCAGGCGGCCGCTGCCGATCGGGCTGTTGATGGCCCGCTGCAGCTTCACCGGGTCGACGCAGTCCGGCACCCTGTTGAGCGAGAACTTGATGTGGCCCTCGCCGAGCTGGGGCGGGTCCCCGAAATGCCGCGGCGCGAGATGGAAGTTGGCGATCTCGACGCGGGCGACGACGGCGCGATTCTCCTGGCGGGACCCGTTGCGGGGGGAGACGATCTCGATCGTCGGCTCGCCGGGCACGGGCTCAGGCTTCGCCGTCGCCTCGTCCTCGCCGCCGCCGCCGAGCAGCAGGAGGAGCGCCGCGGCGATCGCCGCGGCGGCGCAGATACCGGTCAGGACGCGTCGCCTCATCGGAGCGGGAACTCTACGGGCACCCGCCGCCTCAGGATCGGATAGGTTCCGCCGAGAGCCCAACCGAAGCGAGAGGACGGATGGACGCTACCCAGCTGAAGAGAATCCCGATTTTCGAGGACGTGCCCGACGAGGATCTGCGCGTCATCACCACCTTCGCCAGCACCGACGAGGTCGGCGAGGGCACGGTGATCGTCAGGGAGGGCGATTTCGCCAACCACTTCATGGCGATCGAGGAGGGCACGGCGGAGGTCCGCAAGGGCGACGAGAAGGTCGGCGAGCTCGGGCCCGGCGACATCTTCGGCGAGATGGGCCTGCTCGAGAAGGAGAAGCGCTCCGCGTCCGTGGTCGCGACGTCGCGTGTCCGTCTGATCAAGATCGAGCGCTGGGAGCTGCAGCGGATGAAGAAGACCCTCCCCGACGTCTTCGCCCGGATCGAGCGGCTCGCCGGCGAGCGGCGCGGCCCCCGCGCCGGGGACTGACCGGCTCCGTCCCGCGGGTCTCCGCCGGACGGAGACCGTGGTCGCGCGCACACCCGGGACAACCCCTGCGCCCTTCGTGAGCGAGCGTTAACATGCCTCTCCACGGGGTCGCGGCAGACGCTGCAGGACGAACCGACGCCCTGAGCAAGGAGGAACTTCTTTCGTGTCCCGGCACGAGGCGAAATTGCTGCAGGAGTACGCCCGCACGGGGGATCCGTCCGTGCGCGAAGAGCTGATCGAGTCCTTTCTCCCCCTCGCCAAGGCCCTCGCCCTCCGCTACAGGGGCGGAACCGAGCCCGTCGACGACCTCTTCCAGGTGGCCTGTCTCGGCCTCGTCAAGGCGATCGACCGCTTTGACCCGAGCCGCGGGGCCGCCTTCCAGGCCTACGCCGTCCCGACCATCGTCGGCGAGCTCAAGCGGCACTTCCGCGACAAGGTGATGCCCGTGCACATGCCGCGCGGGATGAAGGAGCGGGCGCTGGAGGTCAACACCATCGCCGAGACCCTGACCGCGGAGCTCGACCGGCCGCCGACGATCGACGAGCTCGCCCGGCGGGCCTCGACGACGGGCGAGGCGATCGTCGAGGCCTTGCAGGCGCTCGAGGCGTCGCGAACGGTCTCGCTCGACGCCCCCCTGCGCGGCGACGAGAGCGACTCATCCGCAGCGGTCGAGGTCGTCGGGGAGCGCGACAGCCATCTCGATCTGGCCGACGACCGGATCGCCGTGGGCTCGGCGATGGCGACGCTGGACGAGCGCGAGCGCCGCTGCGTCGAGCTCCGCTTCGGCGCCGACCTGACCCAGCAGGAGATCGCCACCGAGGTCGGCGTCTCGCAGGTCCACGTCTCGAGGATCCTCCGCGCCGCGCTCGAGAAGCTGCGCGCCGAGGTGGCGCCGGTGGACTACGAGGTCGCCGCCTGAAGAAATGCGGCGCCCGTGTTTACGCCCTCCGCAACGGTGGTAGTTAGGCGTGGTGACACACGGTAACCGCGCGCTGGGACCGCGGTTGCCGACACGAGAGGCCGTCGAGCCTCCCTGCCCAGCTGTGCCCGGTCTGCCCGACCGGGCACAGCCTGTTTAGGGCGCTCGTCGGTGCCCTCGCCGCGCCGCGGACCCGGCCAGCTGACGTGGGGCGAGCTGCGTCCCGTCCTCCTCGCTGCGCTGCTGGCGGCGGACGCGATGGTGGTGGCCGCCCTCGGGCTGATCCGCCCGCCGGGCTGGGTGGCGCCGTTCATCGCCTTCGGCGTGGTCCTGGTCGGCGTCGCCACCCTGCTGCGCTGGGCGATCGCCCACCGGGGTGACGGCTAGCAGAGGAGGTCCAACTCGAAGCAGATATCGGAGGCGAGGGAGGAGAGGTCGTCGATCTGGGACTGCAGGTCGGCGATGTCGTCCTCGCTCACCGTGCCGGCCGATTCGAGCTCGGAGACGCGGGAGTCGAGGTCGTCGAGCTCGGCGGCGAGGCCGGCGACGGCGTCCTCCGCGGCGGAGGTGTCCCCTGGCGGTCCCGGCGCCCCCCTGGGTCCGGCGGGCCCGGGCTCGCCCTGCGGCCCGCGCGGGCCCGGGTCGCCGACCAGCAGCGTGGTCGCCGTCCCGACACCCGCCCCGACCACCGTCGCGATCAGGGCCACGGCGGCGAGCGCCTTCCAGGTGGGCGCGGCGGCGGCGCTGTCGTCTTCGGAGCCCTGCCCTGCGCCGTCGCGGTGACGCTCTTCGGTCGGGGGGATACCCATCGGACCGGCAATCTTGACCGAAACCGCCGCTCAGTCCAGGCAGCGGCGGACCTTGGCCGCGATCGCCCGGATAGGCGCCCCGCATAGGCTGGACCCGTGCGCTATCTCGTCGACGGCATGAACGTGATCGGCTCTCGCCCCGATGCCTGGTGGAAGGATCGCGACGGGGCGATGGCGCGCCTCGTCGACCGGCTCGAGCGCTGGGCCGCCGCGACCGGGGACGACATCACGGTCGTCTTCGAGCGCCCACCGCGTCCGCCGATCAGCTCGCCGGTGATCGAGGTCGCCAGCGCGCCGCGCCCGCGGCCGAACGCCGCCGACGACGAGATCGTGCGCCGGGTTCGCGCCGATCCCGATCCCGAGTCGATCCGGGTCGTGACGTCCGACAGGGCGCTCGCCGACCTGGCGCGGGCGGCCGGTGCCCTGGTCGAGCCCGCCGCCACCTTCCGCGACCTGATCGAGGCGGAGTGACCCCGGCCCGGATCGCCGGCGGCTAGCCGCCGGCGCCCGCCTCGATCAGGGCCTCGGCCTCGGCCTCGACGCCCGCGGCCATCACCCCCAGCTCCTCGACCAGCGCCGGGTCTGCGCAGAACCCGAAGTGGAGGCGGTCGGCCAGCGAGACGACGGCGACCCGGAGCGCGTGCCGGCGGCCGATCTCGGCGAGCGAATGCATCGAGCCGACCGGGGCGCCGAGGACGCTCACCGGGGCGCGCGGGCCGGGGACGTTGGAGACGTTCAGGGCAAACCGGCGGGGGCTGCGCTCGACCCGGTTGATGAACTGCTCGAGCCGCGGGGAGATCGCGCCCAGCTCGCGCAGCAGCAAGTCCATCGCCTCCGCGTCGTGATCCGCCTTGCGGGCCGCGGTCGCCGCATGGACCTGGGCCAGCCGGGCGACCGGGTCCGGTTCGTTCAGCGGCAGCGGCACCGTGAAGAACGAGTCGCGGTTGCCCGCGTCCTCCGCCTCGCTGTGCAGGCTCACCGGGACCTTGACGCGGATCGCGGAGAGCGAGCCGTGGCGGTGCTCTGCCCAGCGCCGCAGGGCGCCGGCGAGCACCGAGAGCACGGCGTCGTTGAGCGTCGCTCCCGCCAGCTCCCGGGCCGCGTCGTGCAGGCCCGGCAGCGACGCCGACCCGAACGCGATCTCCCGTCGCAGGCCGATCCTGCCGTCGAACGGGGAGCGGTGCAGGCTCTCCCCGAACTCGTGCTCGACGAAGCGCGCGAGGTGGGCCCGGCGGCGGGCGTCGTCGCCGGTGGCGCGATGGGGAACCGGGCGCGCGGCCGCGGGCTCGTCGTCCCAGAGCAGGTTACGGGCGAGCCGCATCGCGGTGGTGCCGTCGGCGAGGGCGTGGTGGATTCGCCAGACGAGCGCCGTCCGCCCGCGGCGCAGCGGCACGACGTCGATCCTCCAGAGCGGCAGCGAGCGGTCGAGTCGCTGTGCGAAGAGGCTTGCGACGAGCTCGGCGAGGGCGTCCCCGTCGAGCGGCTCGCCGCCCGGGGCCGCGACGACATGGTCGCCCGGGTCGAAGTCCTCGCTCTCCACCCAGGCGGGTGCCGAGTCGGAGCCCGCCAGCCGCCAGGTGAGCATCGGCTCCGCGGCGATCCTCTCCGCCACCCGCTCGCGCAGCTCGCCGGTCGAGAACGAGGGTGGGGCGCAGACCACGACCTTGCAGGTGTGCCCGGCGATCGTCTCGCACTCGATCGCGAGGATCGCCCGGTCCTCGCGTGAGAGCGGCACCGGCTCCATGCCGCAGTTCTACCGCGAGGCGGCGCCGGCCGTTATCCCGGCGTCAGCGCCGCGTCGTCCTCGTGGCGGCGGAAGAACTCGACCATCGGCCCGACGTAGTCGCCGAAGTTGGGCGGGCGCAGGCCGTGCGGCGTGAGGATGTCGACGGCGCGGCGGGTGTCAAAGGTGACCTTGTGGCTGAGGTAGACGATCGACTCCCGCGGGGTGCCGCCGAGGGCCTCGCGCACGGGCTTGATCCTCAGCGATGCCTCGACCAGGCCGGGAGGGACTCGGCCCTTGGTCCCGGCGCCGGTGTACTCGGTCGAGAGCGCGGTCACCAGCTGTCGGCTGCTGAGCGGCTCGGGGTCGACCAGGTGCAGGGTCTCCCCGAGGGCCTTCGGATCCCCGGAGCTGGCGGCGATCGCGTCGACGACGAAGTCGACCGGGACCACGTTGAAGGGGCTCTCCCCGCGCGCGAACTGGGGCAGCGGCCGCCCGAGCCTGTGGGCGCGGGAGATTGCCCGCAGGAGGTAATAGGGACCGTCGAACTTCTGGGTCTCGCCGGTCTTCGAGTCGCCGACGACGATCGCCGGCCGCAGGATTGTCGTCGGCACCCGGTCGAGCAGGTGTCGCACCCAGACCTCGGCCTGGAACTTGGTCGACTCATAGTGGTTCTTGAAGTCCTGGCCCATCACCAGCTCGTGTTCGTAGACGACGCCGGTGCGCAGGCCGGCGACGTAGGCGGTGCTGACGTAGGCGAGATGCTCGAGCTTCTCGGCGGCGAGGCAGAACTCGAGGACGTTTCCGGTGCCGTCTACGTTGACCCGCTGCGCCAGCTCGACCGGGACTGCGAGGTCGTAGATCGCCGCCAGGTGAAAGACGCGCCCGACCTCGGCCGTGAGCCGCTCGTAGTCCTCGCCGGAGAGACCGAGGCGGCGGTCGGTGATGTCGCCTACGACGACCTCGAGCCGGTCGCCGTGCGCGGCGGCGGCGCCGCGGGCGGCTTCCTCCATCCGCGGCTCGACGATCGCGACGATCCTCATGCTCGGGTCGTCTTCGAGCAGGCGGTCGGCCAGGCGCTTGCCGATGAAGCCTGGATAGCCCGTCAGCAGGGAGGTGGAGTGGCGCCGCGCCATGGGCCGACGATCGTATCCGCTCCCTCTACGATGTCGGCATCGCGACCTGCACCCATCTCGAGAGCGTTCAGGTGACGGAGCTGCCGGATTCGGTCGAGGGTTGCGAGGACTGTCTCGCGACCGGCGGCCAGTGGCTCCACCTGCGGATCTGCCTCGAGTGCGGGCACGTCGGCTGCTGCGACGACTCGCCCAACCGGCACGCCTCGGCCCACGCCGCCGAGACCGGCCACCCGATCATCCGCTCGCTCGAGCCGGGCGAGGACTGGTCGTGGTGCTTCGCCGACGAGGTCGCGATGCTGATCCCCGAGGTGCGCGGGGACACCCGGATCCCGCCGTCGCCGCTGGTCTAGGGGGGAACCGGGTGAGCGAGTTCGTCTCCCGCGGCTTCAGCGGCCGCCGCCGGCCCGAGGACGTCGCCGCGCGCCTGCCGCCGGGCCAGTACGCGGAGGCCGGCTTTCCGGTGCTCACCGCCGGGCCCACGCCCGAGGTCGGCACCAGCGGCGAGTGGAGCCTGCGGATCGATGGGATGGTGGCCGCCGAGGCGGCCTGGACCTGGGACGAGTTCGGCGAGCTTCCCTTCGAGGACGTGCCCTGCGACATCCACTGCGTGACCAAGTGGTCGAAGCTCGGCACCAGCTTTCGCGGGGTGTCGGTGGACACCCTGCTCGAGGCGGCGGAGCCGCTGGGAGCGTTCGCGATGGCCTACTCCTTCGGCGGCTACACGACCAACCTCGCGATCGAGGACCTGATCGACGGCCAGGCCTGGGTCGTGACGGAGCACGAGGGCGAGCCGCTGCCCCGCGAGCACGGTGGGCCCGCCCGCCTCCTCGTCCCGCACCTCTATTTCTGGAAGAGCGCCAAGTGGATCGCCGGCCTGCGGGTCATGGATCACGACGAGCCGGGGTTCTGGGAGGCCAACGGCTACCACAACCGCGGTGACCCCTGGAGGGAGGAGCGCTATTGGACCGACTGACGCCGGTCTCCCAGCGGGCGCCGGGGCGGTGGCAGATCGGCACCGTCGCCGAGATCAGGCCCGAGACGCCGACGGTGAAGTCGTTCCGGATCGAGCTGCCGATGTGGATGGAGCACCTGCCGGGGCAGCACTACGACGTACGTCTAACCGCCCCTGACGGCTACCGGGCCCAGCGCTCCTACTCGGTCGCGTCGTCGCCGCTCGACAGGGGCGGGATCGAGCTCACGATCGACCGCCTCGCCGACGGCGAGGTCTCGCCCTACTTCCACGACGTCGTCGTCGAGGGCGACCGGGTCGAGGTCCGCGGCCCCTTCGCCTCCTACTTCGTCTGGCGCGGGGAGTCGCCGGTGCTGCTGATCGGCGGCGGTTCGGGCGTGGTGCCGCTGATGGCGATGCTGAGGCACCGCCGCCGGACGATGCCCGAGTTGCCGATGCGGCTCGTCTACTCGGTCCGCACCGGCGCCGAGGTGATCTACGCCGAGGAGCTGGGCCACGACGCCGTGCTCACCTTCAGCCGGGAGCCCCCGGAGGGCTGGACGGGACACACGGGCCGGATCGACGCCGCCCTGATCTCCGCCTCGGCGCCGGCCGGCGCGACGGTCTTCATCTGCGGGTCGAACGGGTTCGTCGAGGCGGCCGCCGCGCTCGCGCTCGACGCCGGCGCCGACCCGCAGCGCATCCTCACCGAGCGCTTCGGGCCTACCGGCTGACCCACATCCGCCGATGTGGGGGGCCCCGGATGCGCCCCCGCGCCCCCGCGCCTACCTTGCGGGCCATGAGAGCCAAGAGACTCCTCACCGCACTCACCGTCCTCGCGATCGCGGCATCGCTGGCCGCGGCCACCGCACTCGCCTTCCGCGCGGAGGACGGCGGCTGGAGGGGAACGACGACCCAGGGCCTGCCGATCTCCTTCCGGGTCAACGACTCCTCGACCCTGGTGAAGAGGATCAGGTTTCACGTCAAGACCACCTGCCCCCTGGGGACGGCGCGGTATCGGGTGGCCTCCAGCGGCACGGTCCAGATCAACGGGCGCCGCTTCTCCGTCTCCGCCACGAACGTGCTCAGCCAGGCCCAGGTCAAGGGCAGGTTCATCGGCCGCCGAACCGCCAAGGGCATCCTGCGCTGGAAGAGCTTCGAGGGCTCGCTCGGCGGCTACTGCCGCAGCGGCCGCGTCGGCTGGACCGCCCGCGCGCGCTGAGGGTTCCGTACCGGGTACGGGGGAAGACGCTTCCCGGCTATGGAAGAGTCGCGGCAGGTGAGCACGACACCCGCAAGAGAGCCTGAGCCGCGCCCCGACCGACCTCAGGCTCCTGCGGGCAACACCCGCGAGCTGACGCTGGCAACCCTCTCATTCGGCCTCTGCTTCTACGCCTGGGCCCTGCTCGGCCCGCTCGGCCCCGACCTGCAGGACCAGCTCGGGCTCTCCGACGGAGAGCTTGCCCTGACGATCTCGATCCCGGTCGTGCTCGGGTCGCTGATGCGGATCCCGCTAGGGGTGCTCACCGATCGCCACGGCGGCCGCAAGGTTTTCACTCTACTGATGGCCTTCACGCCGATCCCGCTGGTGGGCCTTGCGCTCTTCAACGACTCCTGGGCCGCCGTGCTGTTCTTCGGCTTCCTCCTCGGCTTCGCCGGCGCCTCCTTCGCCGTCGGCGTCCCGTTCGTGAACAAGTGGTACCCGGCGAACCGCCAGGGCTTCGCCCTCGGGATCTACGGCGTCGGCATGGGGGGCACCGTACTCGGCGCGCTGACCGCGCCGCGGATCGTCGACGCCACCAGCCTCGACGTCCCCTTCTGGATCGCCGCCGTGGTGATGGCCGCGATGGCGGCCGTCTTCTGGACGCTGGCCAGCGACGCTCCGGACTCGGCGCAGGGGAGGACGACGTCAATGTTCGGCTCGCTCTCGGTGTTCAGGGGAACGGGCAGCGGCCGCGCCTGGGCCCTGACCCTGTTCTACTTCATGGCCTTCGGCGGGTTCGTGGCGATGTTCCTCTACCTGCCGAAGCTGCTCCACGACGTCCACGACCTGACCAAGACGGACGCCGGCGCCCGCGCTGCCGGCTTCGCCCTGCTCGCCGTCGTCGCGCGCCCGCTCGGCGGCTGGACCTCGGATCGGATCGGCGCGATAACGGTCCTCACCGCCTCCTTCGTCGGCACCGCGGCTCTCGCGGTCGTGCTGGCCGCCTTCTACGAGCACATGGTGCCGCTGACGATCGCCTGCCTGACGATGGCCGTCTTCCTCGGCCTCGGCACCGGGGCCGTGTTCAAGCTGGTGCCCGAGTGGTTCCCCGAGCGGGTGGGAGCGGTGACGGGGGTCGTCGGCGCGGCAGGCGGCCTGGGCGGCTTCTTCCCGCCGCTGGTGATGGCGCTTGTCCACTCGCAGACCGGCTCCTATACGCTCGGATTCGTGCTGATGGCGGTGGTGGCGCTGATCGCCCTGACCGTGCTCCGAGCGGAACGCGGAGCCGGCGGCGTGCCGGAGCCAGAGACCTCGGTGGCCGGCACTTGAGCCAGGGCCGGGCACTGCTGCGGGCCCGGCAGTTCTTCGAGCCGCGCCAGCGCTCGGCCGACGGCTGGAACGAGGCCTCGACCTACGCCCGCGACTGGGAGGCCGCGTACCGCCGGCGCTGGCAGCATGACCGGGTGGTGCGCTCGACCCACGGCGTCAACTGCACCGGCTCCTGCTCCTGGAAGATCCACGTCAAGGACGGGCTGGTCACCTGGGAGACCCAGCAGACGGACTACCCCTCCAACGGCCCGGACACGCCCGACTACGAGCCGCGCGGTTGCCCGCGCGGCGCCTCCTTCTCATGGTACGTCTACTCGCCGCTGCGGCCCAAGTACCCGTACGTGCGCGGGGTGCTGCTCGAGATGTACCGCGAGGCCCGCGCCCGTCTCGGCGACCCGGTCGAGGCCTGGGCCTCGATCGTCGCCGATCCGGATCGCGCCCGCGCCTACAAGTCGCAGCGCGGCAAGGGCGGCTTCGTACGCGCCTCCTGGGACGAGGCCGCCGAGCTGGTCGCCGCCGCTCACGTCCACACGATTCGCCGCTACGGCCCGGACCGCATCGCGGGCTTCTCGCCGATCCCGGCGATGTCGATGGTCTCCTACACGGCCGGCACACGCTTCCTCTCGCTGATCGGCGGTGTCTGTCTCTCGTTCTACGACTGGTACGCGGACCTGCCGCCGGCCTCGCCGCAGATCTGGGGCGACCAGACCGACGTGCCGGAGTCGGCCGACTGGTGGAACTCGTCCTACATGATCCTCTGGGGCTCGAACATCCCCCAGACCCGCACTCCCGACGCCCACTTCATGACCGAGGCCCGCTACAAGGGCCAGAAGGTCGTCGTCGTCTCACCCGACTACGCCGGGCACACCAAGTTCGCGGACCACTGGCTGCCCGCTACGGCCGGCACCGACGGCGCCCTGGCGATGGCGATGGGGCACGTCGACCCTGAGGGAGTTCTACGTCGACCGCGAGGTGCCCTACTTCAGGGACTACGCCCGCCGCTTCACGGACATGCCGATGCTGGTCTCGCTGCAGGAGCGCGAGGACGGATCCTGCGTCGCCGGCTCGTTCCTGCGCTCGAGCGACCTCGGCGACGGCGGCGAGAACGCCGAGTGGAAGACGGTCGTCTACGACGCGGCCCGCGGCGAGGCCGTCGTCCCCAACGGCTCGATCGGCTTTCGCTGGGGGGAGGAGGGGGCGGGGCGCTGGAACCTGGACCTCGGCGAGCACGACCCGGCACTGACCCTGCTCGGCGCCCACGACGAGCTCGTCGAGGTGACCCTGCCCCGGTTCGAGGGCGGCGAGACCGAGGGCGGCACGACGATGCGCCGCGGGGTGCCGGCGAAGCGGATCGGCGGGCGGCTGGTCACAACCGTCTTCGACCTCGCGCTCGCCCAGTACGGGGTCGGCCGCGAGGGCCTCCCCGGCGAGTGGCCGAGCGGCTACGACGACGAGTCGGTGCCGTACACGCCCGCCTGGCAGGAAGCGATCACCGGTGTCGACGCCGGCCGCTGCGCGCTGATCGCGCGCGAGTTCGCCGCCAACGCGGAGCGCACCGAGGGACGCTCGATGATCGTCATGGGGGCCGGCACCAACCACTGGTTCCACTCCGACCAGACCTATCGCTCGATGCTCGCCCTGGTGCTCTTCTGCGGCTGCCAGGGAGTGAACGGCGGGGGCTGGGCGCACTACGTCGGCCAGGAGAAGGTGCGCCCGATCACCGGCTGGTCGACCGTCGCCTTCGCCCTCGACTGGTCGCGCCCGCCGCGCCAGCAGCCCGCCACCCCCTTCTGGTACCTGGCCTCCGACCAGTGGCGATACGAGACCTTCGGCGCCGACGAGTTCACCTCGCCCGCCGGCAACGGCTCGCTCGGCAAGCGCCACACGGCCGACTGCCACGCGCTCGCCGCCCGGCTCGGCTGGCTGCCGTCGTACCCGAGCTTCGACCGCAACCCGCTCGACCTCTGCGACGAGGCACGCGAGGCCGGAGCCGAGCCGGCCGAGCACGTCGTCTCCGAGCTCCGCGCCGGCCGCCTGCGCTTCGCCTGCGAGGACGCCCGACGACCCCGCCAACTTCCCCCGGGTGCTCTCGCTCTGGCGGGCCAACCTGCTCGGCTCCTCGAGCAAGGGCCACGAGTACTTCCTCCGCCACATCCTCGGCGTGCCCGACGCTGCGGTCCGCTCCCAGGAATCGGAGCCGGGGCAGCGCCCCGCCGATGTCGAGTGGACACGACGAGGCCCCGGTCGGCAAGCTCGACCTCTTCACGACGCTCGACTTCCGCATGAACGGCTCGTGCATCTACTCCGACGTCGTCCTCCCGGCCGCCACCTGGTACGAGAAGCACGACCTCTCGAGCACCGACCTGCACCCGTTCGTCCACCCATTCAACGCCGCGATCCCGCCCCCGTGGGAGACGAAGACCGACTGGGACGCCTTCAACCGGATCGCGGCCGAGTTCAGCAGGCTTGCGGCCGAGCACCTCGGCACCCGCACCGACCTCGTCGCCGCTCCGCTCCTGCACGACACCCCCGACGAGCTCGCCCAGCCGCTCGGCCGGGTCCGCGACTGGAAGGCGGGGGAGTGCGAGCCCGTCCCCGGTAAGACGATGCCGAAGCTGATCGCGGTCGAGCGCGACTATGCAGCCGTCGCCGAGAAGATGACCGCGCTCGGGCCGCTGGTCGAGAACGCCGGGATCGGGGCCAAGGGGGTGTCCTGGAAGCCCGAGCCCGAGGTGGCCGAGCTCGCCCGCCGCAACGGCCGCTCGAACGGCGGCGGCAGCTGCGAGGGGAGGCCCTCGCTGCGCCGCGACGTCGACGTTTGCGAGGCGATCCTGGCGCTCTCGGGGACGACCAACGGCCGGCTGGCGGTGGAGAGCTTCCGCGCGCTCGAGCGGCAGACCGGCCTCGAGCTCGCCGGAGTGCCGGAAGAGCGCGCCGACGATCGCCTCACCTTCGGCGAGGTCGGCGTCCAGCCACGCAAGGTGATCGCCTCGGCGGAGTGGTCGGGGCTGGAGTCCCGCGAGCGCCGCTACTCGCCGTTCACGGCAAACGTCGAGCTGCGGCTGCCCTGGCGCACCCTGACCGGGCGCCAGCAGATCTTCGTCGACCACGAGTGGATGCTCGACCTCGGCGAGGGGCTGCCCGCCTACCGGCCGCCGGTCGACGCGGGGCAGCTGCTCGGCCTCGCGGGCGAGCCCGACGCGGGGGAGGGGCTCGAGGTCACCGTCCGCTACCTGACCCCGCACTCGAAGTGGTCGATCCACTCCGAGTTCCAGGACAACCTGCTGATGCTGACCCTGTTCCGCGGCGGCCCCGCGATGTGGCTCTCGCAGGAGGACGCGGAGCGGATCGGGGTCGCCGACAACGACTGGCTCGAGGTCTACAACCGCCACGGCAACGTCGCCTGCCGCGCGGCGGTCTCGCACCGGGTGCCGCCCGGGGTGGCGCTCTTCTACCACTCGCAGGATCGCCACGTGAACGTGCCGATCTCCGAGATCTCGGGAGCGCGCGGCGGGACCGACAACTCGCTGACGCGGATCACGATGAAGCCGAGCCACCTGATCGGCGGCTACGCCCAGTTCTCCTGGGCCTTCAACTACTACGGGCCCACCGGTCCCCAGCGCGACCAGCTGATCATCGTCCGCAAGCGCCAGAGCGAGGTCGCCTACTGATGAAGGTGCGGGCGCAGATGGGCATGGTGATGAACCTGGACAAGTGCATCGGGTGCCACACCTGCTCGGTCACCTGCAAGAACGTCTGGACCAACCGCCCCGGCACCGAGTACGTCTGGTTCAACAACGTCGAGACCAAGCCCGGCCGCGGCTACCCGCGCGACTACGAGGACCAGGAGCGCTGGCAGGGCGGCTGGAAGCTCGACCGCGCGAGGCCGGCTGCGAGCTCAAGGCGGGGGGCCCGCTGAAGAAGCTGGCGAGCATCTTCTGGAACCCCGACCTGCCGACGCTCGACGACTACTACGAGCCCTGGACCTACGACTACGACCACCTGATCAGCGCGCCGCCGTCGCGAGGTCCAGCCGACGGCGCGGCCGAAGTCGCTGGTCAGCGGCGAGCGACCTCGACCTGCAGTGGGGGCCGAACTGGGACGACGACCTCGCCGGCCTCGAGGACCTCGGCGGCCGCCGACCCGAACCGCCGCGAGCCTCGAGGACAAGGTCAAGCTCGAGTTCGAGCAGGCGTTCATGATGTACCTGCCGCGGATCTGCGAGCACTGCATCAACCCGTCCTGCGTCGCCTCCTGCCCGTCGGGCGCGATGTACAAGCGCGAGGAGGACGGGATCGTGCTCGTCGACCAGGAGGCCTGCCGCTCGTGGCGCTTCTGCGTCTCCGGGCTGCCCCTACAAGAAGGTCTACTTCAACTGGAACACCGGCAAGGCCGAGAAGTGCAACTTCTGTTACCCGCGGATCGAGGCCGGGCTGCCGACCGTCTGCTCGGAGACCTGCGTCGGGCGCCTCCGCCACCTCGGGATCGTCCTCGTCGACACCGACCGGGTCGAGGAGGCGGCCTCGGTCGCCGACGAGCACGACCTGCTCGAGGCGCAGCTCGGCCTGTTCCTCGACCCCGAGGACCCCGAGGTGCGCGAGCAGGCGCGCCGCGACGGGATCGCCGAGGACTGGATCGAGGCGGCGCGGCGCTCGCCGGTCTACGCGATGTGCAAGCGCTGGCGGATCGCGCTGCCGCTGCACCCCGAGTACCGGACGATGCCGATGGTCTGGTACGTGCCGCCGCTCTCGCCGGTCGAGAGCATGGTCGAGGCCGGACGACGGCGAGCTCGATCCCGAGCGCCTGTTCGCGACCGTCGACGAGATGCGGATCCCGGTCGAGTACCTGGCCGAGCTTCATGGCGGCCGGCGACCCCGAGCCGGTGCGGCGCTCGCTGCGCGCGGCTGGCGGCGATGCGGCGCGTTCATGCGCGCCGCGAACGTCGACGGCCGGGTGGACGCCGCGATCGCCGACGAGGTCGGCATGGAGCCGGCCGAGATCGAGGCGATGTTCCAGATGGTCGCGATCGGCGACTACGACGACCGCTACGTGATCCCCAAGCGCCACGGCGAGGTCTCGCCCGACGCCTTCGCCGAGCAGGGCTCGTGCGGGATCGACTTCTCCGGCGTCGCCGCGACCGTCGTGCCCGCGGCCGCCAACGAGGACGGCCTCGAGAACTACGACGAGGCCGCCGTCGCCGCCGACTTCGACCTCCGCGACCAGCTCGTGCACCGCAAGGGGAGCGGCGATGGCTGAGCCGGTCCACCCGCTGAAGCTCGCCTCGCTGCTGCTGCAGTACCCGAGCGAGGAGCTGCGCGAGGCCGCCGTCGCGGCGCTGCGAGGCTCGAGATCGCGCCCGCCAGCGGGCGCCAGGCGCAGCAGCTGCACGAGTTCTGCGGCTGGTACGCGTCGACGGCCGGTCGGCGAGCTCCAGCGCCTCTACGTCGAGCGTTCGACTTCACCAAGCAGTGCAGCCTCCACCTGACCTACCACGTGCACGGCGACCGCCGCCAGCGCGGGCTGGCGATGCTCGCGCTCAAGGAGTCCTATCGCGGCGCCGGGCTTCGAGCCGCCCGGCGACGAGCTGCCCGACTACCTGCCGCTGATGCTCGAGTTCGCGGCGCTGGCGCCCGGCGGCGGCGGCACGGAGCTGCTCGAGGACAACCGGGTCGCGATCGAGCTGGTCCGCGCCGCGCTGCGGCGGCGAGTCGAGCCCGTTCGCGCCGCTGCTCGAGGTCGTGGTCGCGTGCCTCGGCCGGCTCGGCTCGCACAAGCTCGCGCCGGATCCGGCGGCTCGCCGCCGAGGGGCCGCCGGCCGAGGAGGTCGGGCTCGAGCCGTTCGCGCCGCCCGAGGTGATGCCGACCGACGGGGCCCGAGCCGGCGCGGCCGATGGTCGGCGGTGGGAGGCCACGTGAGCCGCGGCGACGTCCTCCTCTACGTGGTCCTGCCCTACGCGGCGCTGGCGGTCTTCGTCGTCGGCCACTGGTGGCGCTACCGCCGCGACCAGTACGGCTGGGGCGCCCGCTCGACCCAGCTGCTCGAGAGCCGGGTGCTCAAGTACGCGAGCACGATCTTCCACCTCGGCGTGCTGGCGGCGATCGGCGGCCACGTGCTCGGCATCCTCGTCCCCAGGTCGTGGACGGCGGCGGTCGGCGTCAGCGACGACGCCTACCACGTGGTCGCCGTGATCGGCGGGATCGCCGCCGGCGGCGCGGTCTGCGTCGGCTTCGCCCTGCTCGTCTATCGCCGCGTCCGCTTCCCCCGGGTCCGGGTGACGACGACCCGCGCCGACGTGATCACCTTCGGCCTGCTCGGGCTCGGGATCGTCACCGGGATGCTGGCGACGCTGACCAACATCGGCGAGGCGGTCCACTACCGCGAGTCGGTCGGCCCGTACTTCCGCAACCTGATGATCCTCAACCCCGAGCCGGAGCTGATGACGGGAGAGCACGTCACCTTCATCTTCCAGGCGCACGTCACCGTCGTCTGGCTGCTGTTCGCCTTCTGGCCCTTCAGCCGCCTGGTGCACGCCTGGAGCGTCCCCGTCGACTATCCCCGCCGCAGCCCGATCGTCTACCGCTCGCGGTACGGGCGACCCCGGCGTGTCCGCCGGCCCGCGGACGTGGTCGCGGCGCGGTCCGAGCCCGGACGCTGAGGTTCTACGGCGGACGGGGCGCGATAGCCCGGCTGCGCCTACCGATCCGACATCCCGGCGGCCTCGAGGGCCTTCGCCCGGCTGGAGAAGACCTCGAGGCGGACCACCTTTCCGTGCCGGAACCGCCAGATGTGAGCCCCCTCCGACTCGACGGCGGCGCCGCTGACCTTGCCGCGGCCGCGATACCTCGTCAGGACCACGACCGAGTCGCCGGCCGCGATGAAGCGCTCGGCATCGCACCGCCAATCGTCCCATTCCGAGAGCCATTGCCGCAGGCGGCCGCTCACCTCCTCCGGGTCCGAGGAAACCCCCTCCAGCCCTGGGAACTCGTCGGACCAGCCCCACTCCATGTCCGGCGAATACACGCTGAAACGCGGCCGCCAATTCCCCTCGGACCACTCGGCGTAGATCGGTCGCAGACTCTCGACGTTCGTCTCCGGCATCGACCCCGGAGTATCTCGCCTGGGCCGGAGGCGTCAGGCGGAGTCGCGGCTTCCCGCAGCGGCCAGTCCCCGCGTGTGGCTCAGCGCTTCTCCGTTCCCCTCGAAGGACTGCCCGCCGGCGGTCTCGCTCGACGGGACCTCTCGAAGCGTTTGCCGCGAGAGAAGGATCGCGTAGAGCGACCAGGCGACTATCCCCATGAACTTGAGGCTGTCTTCGATCCCGACCGTGATCAGCGAGTCACCGTTGGTCGCCAGCGGATCGGAGATCACATCGACCGCCACCGAGGCGGCGAACCAGACGACCGAGGCGGCCAGGAGGGGCCAGGGAGTCGCGAGCAGCTGGGCCCGGTGCCTGGAGCACAGCCCGATGAAGAGTCCGGCATAGATCAGTCCCGCCGCATCGAACCCCAGAAAGCCCTCGACCCGCTCGTGGATCAGCAGGATGTCGTCGGCGCCGAGCAGCAGGGTGAGCCACCCGAACCCCAGCAGGAAGGATGCCTCCGGCCGCCCGAGCCTGACGGCCAGATACCCCATGGCCAGGACCGTGCCCGCGGCGGCGGTCCAGAGAATGACCCCGGCGTGGGTGAGCAGGCCGACGTCGTCATGGGGGCCGCTGACCGCCGCCGGATCCTGGGTCAGCTCGCCCAGCGGCACGCCTCGGGCCATCGCGACTCCCTTGACCGCGATCAGCACGGCCAGCCCAGCGGCGCCCGCAACGGCGATCAGAGCTGCCTGCCGGCCAGGGTTCTGCCCGGGCATTGATCTCATGCTTCTCGTGCGTGACGGATGAGACAGGATGAGGCGTCTATCGGCTGCTGACCCCGCGATCTGAACATCCTGGCCCGCCCGACCCTCTCCTGTGCGCCCCCCGCAAGGGAAAACCCCGCCTGAGCGGGGCTTTTCGCCATGCCGGAGGAGGGACTCGAACCCCCGACACGCGGATTATGATTCCGCTGCTCTAACCGACTGAGCTACTCCGGCGGGGAGGGGAATCGTAGCGGCGGGGAAATAGCCTTTCAGCGTGCCCGATCAACTCGGACAAGCTGTGCGGGCGGTGGTCCGCGACTGTCTCGG
This sequence comes from uncultured Actinomycetes bacterium, assembly GCA_963720015.1. GTDB lineage: Bacteria > Actinomycetota > Thermoleophilia > Solirubrobacterales > 70-9 > DATFPK01. Next base: position 164,985 of record CAVREA010000002.1, read on the forward strand.
CGTCTCTGCCGGCGAGGAGGTGCTGGTGATCTGCAACCCGGCCACGGAGAGGCTGGGGGAGAGGCTTCGCGGCGAGGCCGAGGATGCGGGGGCCGACGCCGTCCTGGCCGTGATGGCGGAGCGCGAGTCGCATGCGGGCGAGCCGCCCGCGACCCTGGCGGCGGCGATGGCCGCAGCCGATGTCGTCCTGGCGCCGACGGTCCAGTCGCTCTCCCACACCGCGGCCCGCAAGGCCGCGAGCGAGGCCGGCGCCCGGATCGCCACCCTTCCCGGCGTGACCGCCGAGATGCTCTCCCGCGTGATGAGCGCCGACATGGAGGAGCCTGCGCCGCAGGGGCGGGGCTGTCGCCGACCTCCTCACCGGCGCCTCCGAGGCCAGGGTCACCTGCGCCAGCGGCAGCGACCTCCGCCTCGGCCTCGAGGGCCGCACCGCCATCCCCGATGCGGGTGAGCTGAACGCCCGCGGCGCCTTCGGCAACCTCCCCTGCGGCGAGGGGTTCATCTCGCCGGCGACGGCCGCTGGGACCCTCGTCGTCGACGGCTCGATCGCCGGCATCGGCCGCGTCTCCGGAACCCGTCCGCCTGCGGATCGAGGGCGGCCGCCTCGCCGAGGCGAGCGGCGACGACGGTTCCCGCCTGATGGACCTGCTCACGGCCCACGGCCCCGAGGGCACCAACGTCGCCGAGCTCGGCATCGGCACCAACGAGAAGGCCCAGCTCACCGGCGACGTGCTCGAGGACGAGAAGATCCTGGGCACCGCCCACGTCGCCTTCGGCGCCTCCGCCGCGATCGGTGGCAACGTCCAGGTGCCCGTCCACCTCGACGTCGTCGTCCTGCGCCCCTCGGTGACGGTGGACGGCACCGAGGTGGTCCGCGACGGCGAGTTCGTGCTCGGCTAGATGCTGCTCGCCGTGCCCAACTTCTCCGAGGGGCGCGACGCGGCGCGGATCGCGACCCTGCGCGCCGCCCTCGCGGCCCGGGCGAAGATCCTCGACCGGCACTCGGACCGCGACCACCACCGCACGGTCTTCACGATCGCTGGCGAGTGGCGGCCGCTCGCCGAGGCGCTGACCGCGGGCGCCGAGGCCGCGATCTCCCAGATCGACATGACCCGCCACATCGGCCTTCACCCCTGCGTCGGCGCGCTCGACGTCTGCCCCTTCGTCTACATCCGCGCCGAGGACCGCGCCGCCGCCGAGCGCGGCGCCCGCAGCGCGGGCAGTGCGATCGGCGAGCTGGGCATCCCGGTGTTCCTCTACGGGGACCTCGCCTCGACCGAGGAGCGCCGCGAGCGCGCCTTCTTCCGCAGCGGCGGCCTGGCGGAGCTCGGCATGCGGATGGCGGACGCCCAGCTCGCACCCGACTTCGGTCCCGCCGTGCCGCACCCGACCGCGGGCGCGACCCTGGTCACCGCCCGCCCCCCGCTCGCCGCCTTCAACGTCGAGCTCGACACCCCCGACGCGATCGTCGCCCAGCGCATCGCCTCGGAGCTGCGCGAGGCCGGCGGCGGCCTCCCGGGCGTGCGCGCGATCGGGCTGCCGTTGGAGAGCGGCCGGGCCCAGGTCTCGACCAACATCCACGACCCGATCTCGGTGACGCTGGGCGATGTGGTCGAGCGGGTCCGCGAGCTGGGCGCCGGGCAGGGGACGCGTCCGGTCGAGGCCGAGGTGGTCGGGCTGGTGCCGACCGCTGCGCTCGAGGGCTGACCCCAGCGACGTCCCGCTGCGCGGTTTCGACCCCGAGCAGCACCTGATCGAGAAGCGCCTCGTCTCGGCCCGCTGAGCGGCCGATCCGCCAGCCGGATCATCTAGATTCAGCGCATGGCCCAGACGAAGAAGAAGCGCCGGCGCAAGCATCGCGGCACCCAGGGAGGACGGATCGACCGCGGCCGCGCGGGCCGGCCGCGCAGCCGCGAGGAGGCGAAGGCGCGCGCCCGCCAGCAGCGCACGACTCGTTTCGACACCCCGCCTACCTGGCGCAGCGCGATCATCCGCGGCCTGATCGCCGCGGGCCTCTTCGTCGTCCTGCTGGCGCTGATCTTCGGCCGCCCGATCGGCGAGTCGATCGCCTTCGGCGCCTTCATGCTCGCCTTCTACATCCCGGCGGGCTACTTCCTCGACAACATGATGTGGCGCCGCCGCGAGCGGGCGCGGATCCGGGCAGGCGGCAAGAGTTGAGCCTCGACGTCCGCATGTTCACGGTCGGGCCGGTGGCCGAGAACTGCTTCGTCTTCCGCAGCGAGGGATCCGAGCGAGCGCTGATCGTCGACCCCGGCGACGAGCCGGAGCGAATCCTGGGGCCGGTCCGCGAGCTCGGCCTGACGGTCGAGGCGATCCTCCTTACCCACTGCCACTTCGACCACATCGGCGCCGTGGCGCCGGTTGCGGCGGCCACCCGGGCGCCCGTCTACTGCCCGCAGATCGAGGTCCCGGTGCTCGCCGACATCATGTCCTACGTCCCCTGGCCCGGGTTCGGGCCCTTCGAGAGCTACGACGCCGACGAGACGGTGGCAGGCGGGGAGACGCTGGAGCTGGCCGGCCTCGAGATCGACGTCATCTTCACCCCCGGGCACAGCCCCGGGCACGTCACCTACTCGGTCCGCGACGAAGCCGCCCTGTTCTCGGGGGACGTCCTCTTCCAAGGCTCGGTCGGGCGTGTGGACCTGCCCGGCGGCGACTGGCCGACGCTGCTCGAGTCGCTCCGCACCCTGGTCGACTCGCACCCGGACGAGACTGCCGTCTTCCCCGGGCACATGGGCACGACCACCCTCGGCGCCGAGCGCGCCAGCAACCCGTTCCTGGCCGAGCTCGCCCGGTGAGCCCCGAGCGCCTGCAGGCGCCCCGCGGCACCTTCGACGTCCTGCCCGAGCAGGCGGGTGCGCGAGACCGCGTCCACAGGACCGCTGCCGCGATCTTCGCCCGCGCCGGCTACGGGAGGATCGAGACCCCGGCCTTCGAGGACACGGCGCTTTTCGAGCGGGGCGTCGGCGAGGCGACCGACATCGTCGAGAAGGAGATGTTCACCTTCGAGGACCGTGGTGGGCGCAGCATCACCCTGCGTCCCGAGGGGACCGCCCCGATCGCCCGCGCCTACGCCGAGCACGGCATGCACAAGCTGGCGCAGCCCGTGAAGCTCTGGTACTCGGGCCCGTTCTTCCGCTACGAGGCGCCGCAGGCCGGGCGCCACCGCCAGTTCCACCAGATCGGCGCGGAGGCTATCGGCGTCGATTCGCCGCTCGCGGACGCCGAGGTGATCATGCTCCTCGACGAACTCCTGCGCGAGCTCGGCGTGCCCGGGATCAGGCTGGCCCTGACCAGCCTCGGCTCTGCGCAGGCTCGCGGCCCCTACCGCGAGGAGCTCCAGGCCTACCTGCGCGAGCACGAGTCCGAGCTCTCGCCCGACGTCCGCCGCCGGATCGAGGCCAACCCCCTGCGCGCTTTCGACGCCAAGGACGAGGGCACCCACGCGGTGATGGCCGGCGCTCCGAAGCTGCTCGACCGGCTCGAAGGGGAGGACGCCGAGCATTTCGCCGAGCTGCGCAGGCTGCTCGACGGCGCCGGCGTCGAGTACGAGCAGGACCCGGGGCTGGTCCGCGGCCTCGACTACTACTCGCGCACCGTCTTCGCCTTCACCGCGGAGGGCCTCGGGGCCCAGTCCGAGGTCGGCGGCGGGGGCCGTTACGACGGCCTCGTCGAGCAGCTCGGCGGACCCGCGGCCCCGGCCGTCGGGTGGGCGGCCGGGATCGAGCGGATCCTGCTCGCCCTCGACGCGCCGGCGGAAGCGCCGGCGCGCGACGTCTTCGTCGCGGTCGCATCCCCGGAGCAAGGCGAGCGGGCGCTGGCGCTGGTGACCGAGCTGCGCCGCTCCGGCCTCGCCGCCGAGCTCGACCTCGCCGGCCGCAGCCTCAAGGGCCAGCTCAAGCAGGCCGATCGCGTCGGCGCCAGGCGGACGCTGATCCTCGAGGAGGACGGCTCGGCGCAGCTCCGCAACATGGAGTCGGGAGAGCAGCGGCAGCTCGACCTGGCGCAAGCCGCAGACGAGCTGACGCAACTTCGCGACGCCGGATAGGTTCCGTCATCTGAATCCGGCGACGAGGAGGGAACGAGTGCGGGCACGGACGGCGATCACGGTTCTCGGAGTGCTGGGGGCGGCGCTGAGCGGCGCGGCCCCGGCTTCGGCGCTCGACATCAGCGTGACCACGACCGCTGACGAGCTCGGCGCCAACCCCGGCGCCTGCTCTCTGCGGGAGGCGGTCGAGAGCGCCAACACCGACGCGCCCGTCGGCGGCTGCGCCGCGGGCAGCGGCGACGACGTGGTCCGCGTCCCGTCTGGCGGCTACAGCCTGACCCGGCCTGGGGTCGACGACACCAACTCGGGTGGCGACCTCGACGTCCTCTCGGTGCTGGCGATCGAGAACTCCGGGCGCAGGGCCGCGATCGTCGACGGCGGCGGCCTCGACCGTGTTATCGAGCACGCCGGCGGCGCCACGCTCTCGATCGCGGGCATGACCCTCACCAACGGCAACGCCGCGGGGGTCGCCGACGGCGGCGGCATCCTGAACACCACCGGAAGCCTCCTTCTCGACAGCTCGACGGTGCGCGGCAACACGGCCGGGGTCGGCGGCGGCGGCCTTGCCAACTACGCCGTTGCGACCCTCACCAACGTCACGATCAGCGGCAACCGCGCGGGCGGCGACGGCGGCGGTGTCTACGCCGCCGGCTCCTCAGCGACCAGCCTGCTCAACGTCACCGTGGCCAACAACCGCGCGGACAGCGACGCCGACAACGACGGCGACGGCGCCGGCTTCGCCGACCTCACCGGCACCTTCAATACCTACAACACGGTGATCGGCGACAACACCGACGGTTCGCCAGACGCCGGCAGCCAAAACGGCGACTGCTACACCGGCACCGGCTTCGTCCCGCGGCGGACGCTGATCGAGAATCCTGACTATACGGTCTGCCTGGTTCCGATCGCGTCGGCGGACACCAACCTGACTGGGGATCCGAAGCTCGGTCCTCTCGGGAACAACGGCGGTCCCACCGCGACCCATCCGCTGCTCGCCGGCAGCCAGGCGATCGACGCGGGCAATCCCGCCGGTGGCCCCGACGACTGTGCGGCGACGGATCAGCGCGGGGTCTCGCGGGCGCTCGGTGGACGGTGCGACATGGGCGCCTACGAGTACGTCACCTGCGAGGGGGTCGCCGTCAACAGGGTCGGCACCACCGGCGCCGACAAGCTGGTCGGGACCAACGGGCGCGACGGCTTCCTGCTCTTCGGCGGCGCCGACCTCGCCTTCGGCCGCAAGGGGGCCGACGGCCTCTGCGGCGCCGGCGGCGGCGACAGGCTGAACGGCGGTGGCGGACCCGACACGCTCAACGGGGGCCGTGGCCGGGACACCCTCAGGGGCGGCCTCGGCCGGGACAAGCTCAAGGGCAAGGCGGGCAGGGACACCTGCATCGGCGGGCCCGCACGCGACAGCGCCTCCGGCTGCGAGGTCCGCAAGAGCATCCTCCGCTGAGCATCCGTGAGTGACAGACTGCGCGCTCGATGAGCGCGTTCCCGCCGCTTCGCCCCAACTCCTACCGCGACGCCTGGTGCGGCCAGGTGCTGCCCGACCGCGTCGGCGGCCGAGCGCGGGTCTCCGGCTGGGTGCACCGCCGCCGTGACCACGGCGGTCTGATCTTCATCGACCTCCGCGACCGCACCGGGATCCTCCAGCTCGTCTTCCACCCGGACGAGGCGAGTGAGGCCCACGAGCTCGCCCACCGGCTGCGGGCCGAGGACGTGCTCAGCGCCGCCGGCGAGGTCGTCCTGCGCTCCGAGGAGACCGTCAATCCCGATCTGCCCACCGGCGAGGTCGAGCTGCGGGTCGCCTCGGTGGAGCTGCTCGCCGACGCCGAGACCCCTCCCTTCGAGATCGAGGGCTTCGGCGGCGAGATCTCCGAGGACACCCGGCTCCGCTACCGCTACCTCGACCTGCGCCGGGAGCGGATGCGCGACGCGCTGGTGTTGCGCAACCGGGTCGCCTCGGCCATGCGCGGCTTTCTCGAAGGGGAAGGGTTCCTCGAGGTCGAGACGCCGGAGCTGACCCGCTCGACCCCCGAGGGCGCCCGCGACTTCCTCGTCCCCAGCCGGCTCCAGCAGGGCTCCTTCTACGCCCTGCCGCAGTCGCCGCAGCTGTTCAAGCAGCTGCTGATGGTGGCCGGGATCGAGCGCTACTACCAGATCGCCCGCTGCTTCCGCGACGAGGCGACCCGCGCGGACCGGCAGGCCGAGTTCACCCAGCTCGACATCGAGATGTCGTTCGTCGAGGTCGAGGACGTGCTCGACGTCAACGAGCGCCTGCTGGCGCACGTCTTCGAGGCCGTCGGCGGTCCGCGGCTCGAGCTGCCCCTGCCCCGGCTGACCTACGCCGAGGCGATCTCCCGTTACGGAACCGACCGCCCCGACACCCGCTTCGGGCTCGAGCTGGTGGATCTGACCGAGGCGCTGCGCGAGACCGAGTTCAAGGTCTTCCGTGGCGCGATCGAGTCCGGCGGCGCGGTCCGCGGCATCAACGCGGGCAGGCGCGACGTGCCGCGCTCGGTCCTCGACGGCCTGATCGAGCGCGCCCAGGAGCTCGGCGCCAAGGGCCTGGTCTGGGCGTTCCGCGAGGGTGACGGCTGGCGCTCGCCGACCGCCAAGTTCCTCTCCGCCGAGGAGCTCTCCGCGCTCAACGAGCGCTTCGGCGCCGAGGAGGGCGACCTGCTCCTGGTCGTCGCCGATTCGGCGCCGGTGGTCAACTCGGTCCTCGCCCAGCTGCGGCTCGATCTGGGCGAGCGCTTCGAGCTGATCCCCGAGGACGACGAGCGCCTGCTCTGGATCGTCGACTGGCCTCTGCTGGAGCGAAACGAGGAGGAGGGCCGCTGGGACCCGCTCCACCACCCGTTCACCTCCCCGTCCGGCGATTTCGACCCGGAGGAGCCGGGATCCGCCGGCGCCCTCGCCTACGACGTGGTCTGGAACGGCCAGGAGCTGGGCGGCGGATCGATCCGGATCAGCGACCCGCAGATCCAGACCAGGGTCTTCGAGGCCCTCGGGATCAGCGCCGAGGAGGCCGAGGAGCGCTTCGGCTTCCTGCTCGAGGCGCTCCGTTACGGCGCTCCGCCGCACGGCGGCATCGCCTACGGCCTCGACCGGATCGTGCAGCGCCTCTACGGCGCCGAGACGATCCGCGACGTGATCGCCTTCCCCAAGACCGCCTCCGGCTTCGACCTGCTGACCGGCGCGCCGGCGCCGGTCGAGGAGCGCCAGCTGCGCGAGCTCGGGATCGGCCTGCGGTCGAAGGGGCCGGGCGGCACCGCCGCGGGCTGAGGGCCGCGTGGGCCTGCTCGACCGCTTCCGCAAGCGCCGGCCGGGCCCCGGGCACGTCCCCGTGCACGTCGACGAGCCCTACTACGACAGCTGGGAGGTCGTCCGCGACTTCGGCGACCTCGCCACGGCCCGCAGCTTCCGCCAGACGCTCGAGGAGGCGGGCATCGAGTCGGTGCTGACGGCGGACTGGCCGCTCGACCGCTTCGATCACGGCGACATCGCCCTGCGCGTCCCACCGGACAGCTGGAGCGAGGCGGAGCTGCTCCTCTCCGGCCTGGATTAGGACCGGCCGTCCCGGACACGGCGCTCGCCGCCGACGCTCTCGGGAAGCTCTAGCCGGAGCGGGCGAACCCGGCTGCTAGGTTGTTTCCGAGGCCCGAGCCCGTACGCCAGCCGCCTCTACGTTTGACCCAACACAAACGGCTTGGGAGCCGCTTTCGTCTCCGGGTCCCGTGGGATTCGGAGCAGGCACCCACCTTCTTATGAAGGGATCAAAGCCAGGGGCGGCAGCGGCGGGCTGGGGCCTCTTCTGCTGATTGAAGAAGGGCCGGATCGCCGCTGCCGAGGCTTCGATCCTACGTGGTCTCCCCCGAGACGGATCTGTATTCGGCCGGGATGCGTAACGGCCTCCCGGTCGGGACGCTACTGGGGTGAGCCGGCTCTTAAATCTGTTCCTCATCTCCCTCGTTGTCGCAGCGGCCGGCGCAGTGGCGTTTGGTGGCTGCGGCGGCGACGGAGAGGATGCCGAGGACAGCGGCGGCGATCAGACCGGAATCTTCACAACCACTCCCGAAGGCACCGTCACTTCCAAGGTATTGGATCGCTGGTTCGCGGCATACGACTCTGCCTGTTCCCCGGATACCGGCTCCGACGCATGCAGGGCGTTCATGGAGAAGAACTGCGGCGAGGTGGATGTGGCTCCGAGGGTGTTCTGCAACACCGCGGAGGCAGACATCTTCAGCGGAGTGGACGAGGCCGCCCAGCCCCAGGAGGAGGCCGCCGAGGCCCCTGAGAAGGAAGACGTCCCCAAGCCCGAAAAGGAATACGCGGTCGGAGACATCGTTCGAGGCGAGGTCGTCAACGGGGCCGCGGTCGATGGCCAGATCGTCGAGGTCACGGTCGACATCGGTGCCGAGGAGGTCACCGCGGACGTTCCGCCCGGGATCTACCACCCGAACGAGAAGGTCTACGCGCTGTCGTTCATCCTCGGTGACCGGGTCAAAGTCCAACGGACAGAGGGGGGCTGGGTATTCGTCGAGCAGTACGGCTGAGAGCGGCGGAGAGCGCGCCCCGGGCAATGGGTCAGAAGCCCCTACCCTCTGCAGCGTGGACGAGTTCGAGCGCTACCTGAGGGACGGGAGCCGCGCCGCGCCGCCCCCGGGCGGATCCTTCAGCGGTGCCGCCGGCGGCGCCGCCTGCGGTGACCTGGCACGGATCTCGCTGCTTGCAGAAGAGGGCCGGATCGCCGCGGCGACGTTCGCCGCCGAGGGCTGCGCGGCGACCCGGGCCGCGACCGCGGCCGCCGCCGCGATCGCCGAGGGAGCGACCGTTCTCGAGGCGGCGCGGATCGGAGCAGACGACCTCGACCTCGCCCTCGGCGGGTTGCTCCCCGCGAGCAGGCATGCGGCAGGCCTCGCCGCGGACGCGCTCCACCGCGCACTCGCCGCCGCCGCGGCGTCCGAGCGCCCGCTCGCGCCTGCAGGCGCCGACCGCGTCCTGGTCGCCGTCTCCGGCGGGGTCGACAGCGCCGTCGCCGCCCTGCTCGAGCGCGAGCGCGGGGCGGAGGTGGTCGCGGTGACCCTCAAGCTCTGGGCCGACCCGCAGACCGACGGCGCCAAGGCCTGCTGCTCGCCGGAGGCGGTGGTCGGCGCTCGCCGCCTCGCCCATTCGCTCGGCTTCCCACACCTGACTCTCGACCTCGAGGAGGACTTCAGGCGGCGCGTGGTCGGCGCCTTCGTCGAGGGGTACGCCGCCGGAACCACGCCCAACCCGTGCGTCCTCTGCAACGGCGAGGTGCGGATCGCGGCGATGGCCGATCTCGCCCGGCGCCTCGGCGCCACCCACCTGGTGACCGGCCACTACGCCCGCATAACCGACGACGGCGCCGGGCCGCTGCTGGCGGCGGCGGCAGACCCGGCGAAGGACCAGAGCTACATGCTCGCGGCGCTTCCTCCCGAGAATCTCCGCCGCCTCCGGTTCCCGCTCGCGGAGCTGACCAAGCCGCAGGTCCGGGAGATCGCTGGGCGCCACGGACTCGAGGTCGCCCGCAAGCCCGAGAGCCAGGACCTCTGCTTCCTCGCGGGCCAGGGGAAGAGGAGCTTCCTCCGCCGTCAAGGCGGGCTGCGCGACCGCGACGGCGAGATCCTCGACCCCGCCGGGCGCGCGCTCGGCCGCCACCGCGGCCACCACCACTTCACCGTCGGCCAGCGGCGGGGGATCGGCGTCGCCTCCGGCGAGCCGCTCTACGTGCTCTCCACCAACCCGGGGAAGAACACCGTCACGGTTGGGTCCCGGGAGGACCTCGCGGCGAGCAGCGTGCGGATTCGCGACGTCGTGCTCCACCGCGACGGGCACCGGGTGGACCGTGTCAGGCTGCGCTACCGCTCGGCCCCGGTGCCGGCCGCCGTCGATGGCGGGGCGATTGCCGGGCGCCACGCCGAGATCCGTCTCGCGCTCGGCGAGGCGTTCCAGGGGCCGGCCCCTGGCCAGGCGGCCGTCCTCCTTGACGGCGAGGCGATCGTCGGCCACGGCACGATCGCGCCGGGATAGGCTCGGGCAATGCCGCGCCGCCGCCAGCTCAAGTGGTGGGAGAAGGGCCTCGAGAACATCGCCAGGAGCCGTCCCGGCGGCTGGCTGGCGATTCACGTCGCCAACCCGGTCGACCGCCGCCTGCTGCGCTGGTCGAACGGGCGCTTCGGCCTCTTCCTCGGCCAGCCCGTCGGCCTGCTCGAGCACATCGGGGCGAAGAGCGGCAGCCCGCGCGAGACGCCGCTTCTCTACCTCACCGACGGCGACCGGATCGTCCTCGTCGCCTCGAAGGCGGGAGCCGCGAGGCACCCGGCCTGGTACCACAACGTCAAGGCCAACCCGGATGTCAACTTCCGCCACGCCGGTCGCAGCGAGCGGTACCGGGCGCGCGAGGCGCACGATCCCGAGCGCGCCGAGCTCTGGGCGAAGGTCAACGACCTCTACCGGGGCTACGACGACTACCAGGGACGGACTGGCGGCCGCCGGATCCCGGTGATCGTGCTCGAGCCGCAGCCCTAGCCACGGCGTACGGCCGTTGCCGGAGCCGTAGGCTTCGGGCCGATGAAGACCGCCGAGATCCGCGACCTCTACCTCTCGTTCTTCGAGGAGCGGGGACACCTGATCGTGCCTTCGGCCTCGCTGGTGCCGCCGCCGGAGGACACCTCGACCCTGCTCACCGTCGCCGGGATGCAGCCGTGGAAGCCCTACCTGCGCGGCGACGCCGAGCCACCCGCCCCGCGGATCGCCGATTGCCAGAAGTGCTTCCGCACCCCCGACATCGACCAGGTCGGCAACACGCGGCGCCACCTGACCTTCTTCGAGATGCTCGGCAACTGGAGCTTCGGCGACTACTTCAAGGAGGAGTCGATCGCCGCGGGCTGGGAGCTCTCCATCCAGGGCTTCGGCTTCGACCCGGAGAAGATCTGGATCTCGGTCTTCGGTGGCGACGACGAGCTCGGCCTCGGCCCCGACGAGGAGTCGATCGAGATCTGGAAGGCGCAGGGTGTGCCCGAAGAGCGGATTGTGCTGCTGCCGCGGGCCGAGAACTTCTGGCAGGGGGGACCGACGGGCCCCTGCGGCCCCTGCTCGGAGCTCTACCTCGACCGCGGCGAGGAGTTCGGGGGGCCGGACGAGCGTCCCGGCGACGACACCGACCGCTTCCTCGAGTACTGGAACCACGTCTTCATGAGCTACGAGCTGCACGAGGACGGCTCGCTGACGCCGCTGCCCCGCAACAACATCGACACCGGTCTCGGCCTCGAGCGGATGGCGACGATCCAGCAGGGGGTCGACTCGGTCTTCGACACCGATGCGATCAGGCCGCTGGTGGATCTGGCCGCCGAGCTCTCGGGCAGGCCCTACGAGGAGGACCCCGCGACGACCAAGTCGATGCGGATCATCGCCGACCATTCGCGCGGGATGACCTTCCTGATCGCCGACGGGGTGGTGCCATCCAACGAGGAGCGCGGCTACATCCTGCGCCGGGTCATGCGCCGCGCCATCCATCGCGGCCGCTCGCTCGGCCTCGAGGGCCCGTGGCTGGAGCGCTTCGCCGACCGCGTGATCGAGACGATGGGCGACGCCTATCCGGAGCTGCCCGCCGCCCGCGAGACGATCCACCGCTGGGTCGCCGACGAGCAGGAGGCATTCGGCCGCACGCTCGAGCGCGGCTCGGCGATGGTCGACCAGCTGATCGAGCGGGCCCGCGAGGCCGAGACCTCATGGGTGGACGCGGAGGAGGCGTTCAGGCTCCACGACACCTACGGATTCCCCTACGACCTGACCAGGGAGCTGCTCGCGGAGGCGGGCCTCTCGGTCGACGACCAGGGCTTCGACGAGCTGATGGAGGAGCAGCGCTCGCGGGCGCGGATGGGGATTGCCTCCGCGCACGGCTCCGAGGACCGCCACGGCAAGGTGATCTCGTTCGCCGCGGGCGCCCCGCCGACCCGCTTCGTCGGCTACGAGCAGCTGCGCGCCACCACCGGACTGGCCGCGGTCGAGCGCGAGAACGGGCGGGCGCTGGTCAAGCTCGAGGAGAGCCCCTTCTACGCCGAGGGCGGGGGACAGGTCGCCGACTCCGGCACCGTGCGCTGGGAGGGCGGCGAGGCCTCGGTGGTCGACGTCTACCGGGTCGGCGAGGATCAGGCGCTGGCGGTCGAGGGAGGCGCGCCCGACCCCGGGGTCCCGGTCGAGGCCGAGGTCGATCGGGAGACCCGCCACGCGACGATGCGCAACCACACGGCGACCCACCTCCTCCACGCCGCCCTTCGCGAGCGGCTCGGCAGCCACGTGCGGCAGGCGGGGTCGGCGGTCAGGCCGGAAAAGCTCCGCTTCGACTTCACCCACGGGCACGCCCTCTCCAGCGAGGACCTCGGCGCGATCGAGGACCGGGTCAACGAGTGGATCAAGGCGAGCCGCCCGGTGCGATGGCTCAACATGGGGCGCAAGGAGGCCGAGGACCTCGGCGCGATGGCGCTCTTCGGCGAGAAGTACGGCGAGTGGGTGCGGGTCGTCGAGGTCGAGGGCGTCTCCCGCGAGCTCTGCGGGGGGACCCACGTCGTCAACACCGCCGAGATCGGGATCTTCGCGATCGTCTCCGAGGGGTCCTCGGCCGCCAACGTCCGGCGGATCGAGGCGCTCACCGGACCGGCGGCTATCGACCTCTTCCGCGGGCGCGCCGCCGAGCTCGAGGAGGTTGGCCGCATGCTCGGCAATCCCCACGATCCGCTGAGCGCCGCGCGGCGGGCCGCGGAGACGATCAGCGAGGCCGGCAAGGGCGCCCGCAAGGCGGCCCAGGCCGAGCTCGGCGACCGCGCCAGGGAGCTTGCCGCCGAGGCTGACGACGTCGGCGGCATCAAGGTGGTCGCCGCGCAGGCGCCGGTCGCGGATCAGAAGCTGCTGCTCGACCTGGCCAACCGGATCGGGTCCTCGCTCGGCGACTCCGCGGTGGTCCTGGGCGGGGCGGCCGACGGCAAGGTCGGCCTCGTCGTCCTCTTCAGCGAGGCCGCGGTCGAGCGTGGGCTCTCCGCGGCCGCCGTCGTGCGCGAGGCCGCCGCCGTCGTCGGCGGCGGCGGCGGGGGCCGCGACGACATGGCCCAGGCGGGCGGCAAGGACGCCTCCAAGCTCGGCGACGCGCTCGCCGCCGCCCGCCAGGCGATCGACCGCGGACTCGCCTGAGCGGCCGTGCGGATCCTCGCCCTCGACTTCGGCAGCGCCAGGACCGGCTGCGCGGTATCCGATCCGAGCGGGACGCTGGTCAGGCCGCTCGCGGTGATCGAGCCCTCCGACCCGGCCGCGGCCGCACGGCTGGCCGCCGAGCTCGAGGCCGAGCTGATCGTGGTCGGGCTGCCGGTCTCGCTCGACGGCAGCGAGGGCGAGCAGGCCGCCGCCACCCGCGAGTTCTGCCGCCGCCTGGGCGAGCACACCGAGGTGGCGGTCGAGACCTACGACGAGCGGCTGACCACGCGGATGGCGGCGGCGAGCCGCCGCTCCGGCGCGTCGGCGGCGGAGGACTCGCTGGCGGCCGCCCACCTGCTCGAGGGATACCTGGCGGCCAGCGGGGGTAAGGAGGGCCGGCCATGACCCCCGACGACTGGTTCACCGACGACCCCTTCGTCGACCCGGGCGATTCGGCGGCGGTCGAGCGCGAGCGCCGGCGCCGCGAACGCGAGGCGAAGCGCCGCGGAGACACGCCCGCCGAGCCGGCCGAGGTGCCGCCGGTGGAGGCATCGCTCGCCGCCGGCGTCCCGCCTCCGCCGCCGCAGATCGAGGAGGAGACCCGTCCACCCCTCGCCGACCGCTTCGTCTCGATGCGAAGGCGCGCGGCGGAGCGGCCGCCGCAGCGCCGCCGCAGCGCCGCCGCGCGCGGGCCGGCCCTGATCGCCCTGATCGCCCTCGCCGCGCTCACGGTCTGGTTCTTCTGGGCGCTGCTGCAACCCTTCCACGGCGAGGGCTCGGGGCGGGTGACGGTCAAGATCCCGAAGGGCGCCAGCGTCAGCGAGGTCGGCGACATCCTCGACGACGCGGGCGTTGTTGACAGCTCAACCTTCTTCCAGATTCGCACCACGCTCGCCAACAAGCGCTCCGAGCTCTACCCCGGGACCTACACCCTGGCGGCGGGGATGAGCTACGGCGACGCCATCGACGCCCTCTCGACGGCGCCGGTGAAGCGGACGATCGTCGTCACCATCCCCGAGGGGCTCGGCCGCGAGGAGGTGGCCGACGTCGTCGCCGATGCGGGGGTGACCGGCGACTACCTGAAAGCGACCGAGGGCGTGAAGGAGTTCGCCGCGAGCAAGTACGGGGCGCCGAAGGGTTCCGACCTCGAGGGCTTCCTCTTCCCGGCGACCTATGAGCTGCCCGCGCGGGCGACTGTCAACGATCTCGTCGAGCGCCAGCTCGACGCCTTCAACCAGCGGATCGGCGCCGTCGACCTGTCCTACGCCCGCTCGAAGAACCTCAACGTCTACGACGTGCTCAAGATCGCCTCGATGGTCGAGCGCGAGGTGCAGGTGCCGGAGGAGCGGCCGCTGGTGGCGGCGGTGATCTACAACCGGCTGAAGAAGGACATCCCGCTCGGCATCGACGCGACGATCCGCTACGCGCTCGACAAGCGCAGCGGGCAGCTCACCGACGACGACCTGGCGCTCCAGTCGGGCTACAACACCCGCACCAACCTGGGGCTCCCTCCGACCCCGATCGGCAACCCCGGGGAGTCCTCGATCGAGGCCGCCGCCCAACCGGCGAAGGTCCCGTACCTGTACTTCGTCGTCAAGCCGTACACCTGCGGAGAGCACGCCTTCAGCGTCAGCTACGACGAGTTCCTGCAGAACTCCGACGCCTACCAGGCGGCGCTCGAGAAGGAAGGCGGCGCGCCGACGCGATGCTGAGCGGAGGCCGGCGGCCGTGAAGCGCCTCGCCGTGCTCGGCCAGCCGGTCTCGCATTCGCGTTCGCCGGCGATGCACAACGCGGCGCTGGCGGCGCTCGATCTCGGCGACTCCTGGGGCTACGAGGCGATCGAGGTTGGCCCCGAGGACTTCGCGGACCTGGTCGTCTCCATGCCCCGGCAGGGGTTCGTCGGCGCCAACGTCACCGTTCCCCACAAGGGCGCGGCCCTCGCCGTCGCCGACGAGCTCTCCGAGGTCGCGCGCGAGGTCGGGGCCGCCAACACGCTCAGCTTCGAGGACGGCGTCATCCGCGCCTTCAATACCGACGCCGAGGGCTTCCTCGGCGCGCTGCCCGAGCCGGCGGGAGGCAAGCGCGCCCTCGTCCTCGGCGCCGGCGGCGCTGCTAGGGCGGTGGTCTGGGCGCTGGTCAGGGAGGGGGCCGCGGTGGAGGTCTGGAACCGGACGGAGCTGCGCTCCACGAACCTCTGCGCGGAGCTGGGCGGGACGGCGACCGCGTCTCCCGACCCGGGCAGCGCCGAGCTGATCGTCAACACCACCGCGGTCGGGCTGCGCGGCGAGGACCCGTTCGCCGAGCTGCCGCTCTCCGCCCCCGCGCTGCGACAGGGCCAGACGGTCGTCGACCTCGTCTATGGCGCGGAGCGGACCGCGCTTCTCGACGCCGCCGACGCCGCCGGAGCCACGACCGTCGACGGCATCGAGATCCTCGCCCGCCAGGGGGCGATCTCCCTGCGGATCTGGACCGGCGAGGACCCCCCGCTCGACGTGATGCGGTTCGCGGCGCGCGGCGGCTGACCCCCTCGGGGCGGGGTATGCCCCCTGCTAGCTTGGGCTCATGGCACACCTGCGCCTGATCGACTCGAGCATCGAGCCGTCGGATCTGGATGGCGCGGGCGAGGAGCGGGCGACCGGGACCGGCCTGCCCGACGCCGAGGCATTCGACGCCTACTCCCGCACCGTCGCCGGCGCCGCCGAGAGGCTCGGTCCGTCGGTCGCCCACCTGACCGTGAGGCGGAGGACGAGGCGCGGCCGGCGCCTCGCCGGCGCCGGCAGCGGCGTGGTCTTCGCCGCGGACGGCTTCATGCTCAGCGCCGCCCACGTGGTGGAGGGGTCCGACGGCCCGGGCCGCGCCTCCTTTCCGGACGGCCGCGAGTTCGACTTCGAGGTGGTCGGGTCGGACCCGCTCTCCGACCTCGCCGTGCTGCGGGCGCAGAGCCGCGACCTGGAGCCCGCCGAGCTCGGCGACGCCTCGACGCTCAGGGTCGGGCAGCTGGTGGTCGCGATCGGCAGCCCGAACGGCTTCAGCGGCTCGGTCACGGCCGGCGTCGTCTCCGCCCTCGGGCGGGCGCTGCCGGTTGGATCGCGCTCGGCGACGCGCCTGATCGAGAACGTGATCCAGACGGATGCGGCGCTCAACCCCGGCAACTCGGGCGGGGCGCTCGCGGACGGCCGCGCCCGGGTCGTCGGCATCAACACCGCCGTCGCCGGGGTCGGACTGGGGCTGGCGGTTCCGATCAACGACGCCACCCTGCGGATCGTCTCGGCGTTGATGAGCGAGGGGCGGTTCCGGCGCGCCTACATCGGGATCGTCGGAGGCTCGCGCCCGCTGCCGCCGCGGCTTGCCGCCGAGACCGGCCGCGATGCCGGCGTCGAGGTGGTGGAGGTGGTCGAGGGCAGCCCCGCGGAGGCCGCCGGCCTGCGCCCCGAGGATGTGATCACCGAGGCGGGCGGGGAGCCGCTCAGGGACGTTGGCGACCTTCAGCGGCTGATGGTTGCCGACCGGATCGGCCGGCCGCTCGAGGTTCGCGCCCACCGCGGGGAGCGCACGATGAGTCTGACCCTTCGCCCCCGGGAGCTGGAGAGCTAGCGCAGGCGGTCTTCGCCTCGGCGGAGCGGATCCTTCCCGCGACGATCCCCGACTCGACGGCGCGGACGACGAAGGTCCCGGGCCGGTCGACGATCAGGTCGAAGCGGGCCGGGGCGTCCGGTGTCATCGTCTCGGTGAGCCCGAAGGCCGGGACCTCGATGTCCTCGCCGACCGAGCCGCTGACCTCGAGCTGGAGCTGGTCGCCGGGGCGCACGGCGACGACCTTCGGCGGCGCGTTGGCGATCCTCATGCGGGCCGTGACCACCCGCGGCTCGGGCGCGCCGCCGCTTTCCTCCCCGCCCCGGGCGCCGGGCTCGCGGGTCGCCTGCGCCGGTGGGCGGTCGGGTTTCTTCTCGGGCGGCGGGACGAGCGCCGCGGCGAGCGTCGAGAGCCCGAGCAGGACGACCATGACGATGAGCAGACGGCGCGCAGCCATGGGCGGGATGGTCGCAGAGCCGGGTAGCCTGCATGCCCCAATGACCCTCCGCTTCACAACGGCAGGCGAGTCGCACGGCCCTGGGCTGGTCGCGATCGTCGAGGGGATGCCGGCCGGGCTCGAGCTCGACCGCGAGGCGCTCGACCGCGACATGGCGCGGCGCCAGCTCGGCCACGGCCGCGGCGGGCGGATGAAGATCGAGAGCGACACGGTCGAGGTCCGCTCGGGGATCCGCCACGGGCGCACCCTGGGGAGCCCGATCGCCGTCCTCGTCGCCAACCGCGACTACGCCAACTGGGAGGAGCGGATGAACCCCTGGCCGGTGCCGGGGTTCGAGCCCGAGGAGGTGCACCTGCCGCGCCCGGGCCACGCCGACCTGGTCGGGGCCCAGAAATACAAGCACCGCGACGCGCGCAACGTGCTCGAGCGGGCGAGCGCCCGCGAGACCGCCGCCCGCGTGGCGGCCGGCTCGATCGCCAGGGCCTTCCTCACAGCGCTCGGCGTCGAGGTCCACAGCCATGTCCTCCAGATCGGCTCGGTGCGCGCCCCCGAGCGCGAGGGCCTCTCGCCGGCCGACTTCGCCGGCGTCGACGAGGACCCGGTGCGCTGCCTCGACGGGGAGACCAGCGCATCGATGGTCGAGGAGATCGACCGCCTGCGCAAGGCGAACGAGAGCCTCGGCGGCAGCTTCGAGGTGGTCGGGTTCGGCCTCGTCCCGGGCCTCGGCTCGCACATCAGCTGGGAGGACCGCCTCGACGGACGCCTTGCCGGCGCCGTCGCCTCGATCCAGTCGGTCAAGGGGGTCGCGATCGGCGAGGCCTGGGACGTCGCCGGCCGTCCCGGCTCCGACGCACACGACGAGATCTTCTGGTCCGA
This sequence comes from uncultured Actinomycetes bacterium, assembly GCA_963720015.1. Lineage (GTDB taxonomy): Bacteria > Actinomycetota > Thermoleophilia > Solirubrobacterales > 70-9 > DATFPK01. Next base: position 183,174 of record CAVREA010000002.1, read on the forward strand.
GGACCGCGGCTACTACCGCGAGACCAACCACGCGGGCGGACTCGAGGGCGGCATGACCAACGGCCAGCCGCTGCTCGTGCGGGCCGCGATCAAGCCGATCTCGACCCTGACCAAGCCGCTTCGCTCCGTCGACACCGAGACCAGGGAGCCGGCGCAGGCGCTGCGCGAGCGAACCGACTCGACCGTGGTACCGGCCGCCGCCGTGGTGGCGGAGGCGATGGTCTGCCTCACCCTGGCCCGCTGCTACCGCGAGAAGTTCGGCGGCGACCACATCGATGACGTGCTGGCCGCGGTCGAGGCCTACAAGCGGCGCATCGACTGGCGTGGGTAACCGCGGCCCGGCGGAAGCGGAGCGGGGCATCCGGCCGGCACTCGTCTTCATCGGGTTCATGGGTGCCGGGAAGTCCACGGCGCTCGCCGTCGCGCGCCGGCACGGGCTCGAGACGATCGAGGTGGACGAGCGGATGGAGGCCGCGCTCGGGATGCCGATCGCGGAGGCGTTCGAGCGCGAGGGGGAGGCGGCGTTCCGCGAGCGCGAGGCCGAGGTGGTCGGCCGGCTGCTCGAGGACGCCAGCGGCGGCGCGATCGCGCTCGGCGGCGGCAGCGTGCTCTCCGAGCGGGTGCGCTCGGCGCTCGACCGCCACCTCGTCGTCTGGCTTCAGGTCGGCGCCTCCGAGGCCTGGCGCCGGATCGAGGGCACGGCCCGTCCGCTGGCGCGCAGCGAGGACGACGTCAGGAGCCTCCTCGAGGAGCGGCTGCCCCTCTACGAGCAGCTCGCGGACGTCGTCATCCTGCCGGCTGGACCCGAGGTCGTGGAGCGCGCCTGGCCCGCGATCGACGCCCTCGGCGAGATGCCCGCCGGCACGCGGATGATCTGGGCGGTGAGCGGCTCCGGGGAGTACCCGATCGTGGCCGGGCCGGGCGTGACCGGGTCCGGCTGGTGGCCGCTCGAGAGCCGCCGCTTCTGCATCACCGACAGCGCCGTCGGCCCGCTCTACGCCGACCGCGTCGCCCCGCTCGCGGCGACCGTCGAGGTCGAGCCGGGTGAGGGCGCGAAGTCGCTTTCCGAGGCCGAGCGCGTGCTGCGCGAGCTGACCGCGGTCGGGATGACCCGCGGCGACCACGTCGTCGCCCTCGGCGGCGGCGTGGTCGGAGACCTCGCCGGCTTCTGCGCCCACACGTTCCAGCGCGGCGTTCCGGTCGTCCAGGTGCCGACGACGGTGGTCGCCCAGGTGGACTCTGCCTACGGCGGCAAGACGGGTGTCGACCTGCCGGAGGGAAAGAACTACGTCGGCGCCTTCCACCTGCCTGCGGCGGTGATCGCCGACCCCGATCTGCTCGGCTCGCTGCCCGGGGAGGAGCTGGCGGCGGGCTTCGTCGAGGTGATCAAAACGGGCCTCCTTGCCGGCGGCGACCTCTGGGCGGGAGTCGAGCGCATCGCCGGCCCGGAGGAGCTGACCGGCGGGGGCCACCTTCCCGACCTGGTCTTCTCCTGCGCCCTCTACAAGAGCGAGATCGTCGCCGCCGACGAGCGCGACGCCGGGCCGCGGGCGGTCCTCAACCTCGGGCACACTGTCGGGCATGCGATCGAGGCCGCGACCGGCTACGGCCGCTACCGTCACGGCGAGGCGGTAGGGCTCGGCCTGCTGGCGGCGCTGCGGCTCTCCGGCGCGGGGGCGCTCAGGAGCCGGGTCGGAGAGATGCTCGCGGGCTTCGGCCTGCCGCGGCGGCTCGCCGCGGACGTCGGGATCGGCGCCGTCCTCGACGCCATCGAGCGCGACAAGAAGCGGACCGCGGCCGGTGTGGGGTTCGTCCTGCTCGCCGAGCCGGGCAGGCCGCAGCCGGGACAGATCGTCGATCCGGGTAAGGTCGAAGACGCCGTGAGAGAGCTCTACGAATGAGCAGCGCCCGCAACCGGGTCGGCGTCCTGCACGGGGTCAACTTCGACGTTCTCGAACGCCGCGACCCGGCCATCTACGGGGGCCTGACGCTGGCCAACCTTGAGCGGAAGATCGATCATTGGGCGCGGGAGGTCGGGCTCGAGACGCGCTTCTTCCAGACCAACTCCGAGGGGGAGTTCGTCGAGCACCTGCACCGCCTGCCCGAGCTCGCCGACGCCACCGTGATCAACGCCGGCGCCTGGACCCACTACAGCCGCGGCATCGCCGATGCGCTCGAGCTGGCCGCCCTCCCCGCGGTCGAGGTCCACATCTCCGACGTCGAATCGCGCGACGACTGGCGCAGCGTGTCGGTCTTCGACGGGCTCGTGCTCGCCAAGATCTCCGGCAAGGGCGTGGATGGCTACCGCGAGGCGTTCGAGCTGCTGGCGGGCCACCTCGGCGTGGAGGACGATTGATGCGCGGACGCGAGGAGCGCCTCGAGGCGCTCGTGGCCGCCCGCGAGCTCGACCAGCTGCTCGTCACGAACCTCGTCAACGTCCGCTACCTGACCGGGTTCGGAGGTACCAGCGGGGTGTGCGTCTGCGGGCCCGGCACCCGCCTCTTCCTCACCGACTTCCGCTACACCGAGCGGGCGGCCGACGAGGTCGAGGGCTGGGAGGTCATCACCGTGAGCGGCGACTGGCTCGTCGGCGTCGCCGGTCACCTCGGCGGCAAGGTCGGCTTCGAGGACGACCACATGTCGGTCCGCGCACACGCCAAGCTGGGCGAGCAGTTCGGGGAGGACGGCGAGCTGGTCGCGGCCGGCGGCATGGTCGAGGAGCTGCGCCGGGTCAAGGACGACGACGAGCTTGCTGCGATCGCGGCTGCCGCCGGGCTCGCGGACGACGTCTACGCCTGGGTCGTCGAGCACGGGCTCGCCGGCAGGACGGAGGAGGACGTCGCCCGTGCCGCGGTCGCGCGAATCCGCGAGCTCGGTGCCGAGCCCTCCTTCCCGCCGATCGTCGCCGCCGGGCCGAACGGCGCGCTCCCGCACGCCGAGCCGGGCGAGCGGGTGGTCGGCGAGGGTGAGATGGTCGTCTTCGACATGGGCGCCGAGCTCGACGGCTACTGCTCGGACTGCACGCGGACCTTCGCCGTGGGCGAGCCGGGGGAGAAGGCCCGCGAGGTCTACGAGCTGGTCCGCAAGGCGCAGGCCACCGCGCTCGAGGCGGTCGCGGCGGGCAGGGACGGGCGGGCCGTCGACGCGGTCGCCCGCGAGATCATCGACGCCGCCGCCCACGGGGAGCATTTCGGCCACGGCCTTGGCCACGGCGTCGGGCTTGAGGTCCACGAGGCGCCCCGCCTCTCGAAGCTCTCCGAGGACACGCTGCAGGCGAACGAGGTGGTCACGGTAGAGCCCGGCGTCTACATCCCCGGTGAGCTCGGAGTGCGGATCGAGGACCTGGTCGTGGTCACCGAGGATGGCCACCGCAACCTCAGCGGCAGGCCCAAGGAGCTGCAGGTGGTCGGCTGATGGCGGGCCGGATCGTGCTCTTCGGGGCGACCGGGTACACGGGGCGGCTGACCGCCGACGCGATGGTGGCCCGCGGGCTCGAGCCGGTGCTCGCCGCCCGCAACGCGGACAAGCTGGCCCTGATGGCGGACAAGCTCGGCGGCCTCGAGAGCGGTGTCGCCGACGTCGGCCGGCCGGAGACGGTCGCCGCGCTGGTCGAGGAGGGCGACGTGCTCGTCAGCACGGTCGGTCCATTCGTGCGCTGGGGCGGGCCGGCCCTCGATGCCGCGATCGGCGCCGGCGCCCACTACATCGACTCGACCGGGGAGCCCGCCTTCATCCGCAGGGTGTTCGAGATCGAGGGCCCGCGAGCCCAGGCGGCCGGCTCGGCGCTGCTCACCGCGCAGGGCTACGACTGGGTCCCCGGCAACCTGGCCGGCGCGCTCGCGCTGCACATGGCCGGCGACGCCGCCCGAGCGGTCCGCATCGGCTACTTCGTGACCGGCGGCACCGCCGGCGGGATGAGCGGCGGGACCCGCGCCTCGCTGGCCGGCGCCCTGATCGAGCCCGCATTCGCCTTCCGCGGCGGGCGGCTGATCACCGAGCGGGGCGCCGCCCACGTGGCGTCCTTCGACGTCCGCGGCAAGCAGCGCCAGGGCATCTCGGTCGGCACCTCGGAGGCGTTCACCCTGCCGCGGCTGGCGACGGGCCTGCGGGACGTCGAGGTCTACCTCGGCTGGTTCGGGCCGCTGTCGCGGGGGATGCAGGCGTTCTCGCTGCTGAGCGCGCCGATCGGCAGGATCGGCCCGCTTCATCGCGGCGTCAAGGGGCTCTCGGAGCGCTTCGTCAAGGGCTCGACCGGCGGACCCGACGAGGAGGCGCGGGCCGCCACCGGCTCGGCGATCGTCGCCGAGGCGATCGGCGCCGGTGGCACGACCCTCGCCGAGGTCCGGCTCGAGGGCATCGACGCCTACGACTTCACAGCCCGCTTCATGGCCTGGGCCGCCGAGCAGGTGGCAGCGGGGCGCTTCCAGGGCGCCGGCGCCCTGGGTCCCGCCGAGGCCTTCGGTCTCGACCAGTTCGAGCAGGGCGCCCGCGAGGCGGGCATCAGCCGCGCCTAACCCGCACCGAACTCCACACCCACGTCACACCCGCGCGGCCAGAATCGCCCGATGGCCGGCGAAAGGCGGATCGACCCGGCCATGGGAGGCAAATCCGCCTTTCGTGGCGTCGACGACGTCATTGCCTGGCTGGCGAGGCGCCAGCACGGGCGGGTGGCTCGGTATCAGCTGCTGGTTCTGGGCGTGACCCCGGCGGCGATCGAGCACCGGGTCGAATGCGGCCGGCTGTTCCCCGTGCATTCGGGGGTATATGCGGTCGGTCATCGCACGGAGACGAGGATGGGCCGCTGGATGGCGGCCGTCCTTGCCGGCGGCCCCGATGCCGTCCTCAGCCACCGCTCCGCCGCGTCCCTTTGGGGAATCAGGGAGAGCGCGGGGCATGCCGTGGACGTCACCGCACCGTTCCACCGTGCCCGCAGGGGCATCGCATATCACCGTTCCGACCTGCCGCCGGACGAGCGAACGATCGAGGATGGCATCCCGGTCACGACCGCTGCCCGCACGCTTCTCGATCTGGGCGCCATTCTCGGCCGTCGCGGCATCGAGCGCGCCCTCAACCAGGCCGAGGTCCTCCGCCTCGCCGACGTCACGTCCCTTCCCGACCTGCTCGAGCGCTACCCGCGGCGGCGGGGTACCTCCTTCCTGCGGACCCGGGTTGCCGAGCGCCGCATCTCGACCCGGACGACCCGCAGCGAGCTCGAACGCCGCTTCCTCGAGTTCCTCGATCGCGTCGCCCTGCCGCGACCCGAGACCAACGCGCTGGTCGAGGTGCGCCGGCGGGCGGATCGAGGTCGACTGCCTGTGGAGAGCGCAGCGCGTGGTCGTCGAGCTGGACGGGCGCGCCGCACACGCGACGAGCTCGGCCTTCGACCGCGACCGGGAGCGTGACCGGATACTTCAGGCGGCGGGCTGGCGCATCGCCAGGGTGACCTGGCGCCACCTTCATCGGCAGGCCGCCGAGCTCGAGGCGGATCTGCGCCTGCTCCTGGGACCCGGCGGCGGAAGCGCAGACGCTGCCTGAGGCTCAGATCCCCAGGAGGGCGCTGAAGACGAGCATCAGCGCCGTTCCGATGGCGACGCCCGCCGCCGTCCGCCAGACCCCGTCGCGCAGCGCCTGCGGCATCAGCTCGGTGGCGATCAGGGCGAGCATCGCCCCGGCGGCGAAGCCGAATGAGAACGGGAGCAGGGTGGTGATCTCCTCGACGAGGAGGTATGCGGCGACGGCCCCCACCGGCTGCGGCGAGCTCGTGCCGACGGCGGCCCAGAACTGCCGCGTCCGGCTGAAGCCCGCGGCCGCCATCGGGATGGCGACGCTGGTGCCCTCGGGGACGTTCTGGATCCCGATCGCGACGATCACGAACAGGCTCAGGCCCTCGGTCTCGGAGGCGTAGGCGGTACCGATCGCGAAGCCCTCCGGGAAGCTGTGGACGAGCAGGACGATGAAGACCAGGATCGAGGTGCGGACGCCGCGCGTCATCTCGACCGAGCTGCGGCGGTCGTACCTGTCGAGGACGACCCGCGCCCCGAGGAGGAAGGCGATCCCGACGGCCAGCCCGGCGCCGACCTCGACCTGCGATCCCTCGTCGAGACCGGGCAGCAGCAGGCCGGCGACCGAGGCGACGCCCATCACCCCGGAGGCGAGGCCGAGCAGGACGGGCCGGTAGAGCACCGCGCGCTCGCCGAGGAACCACACCGGGATCGCGCCGATGCCGGTCGCCACTGCGGTGGCGACGCCGGCGGCGATCAGGACAAGCACGGGCTCTGCCTACTCAAGGGATCTTCGATCCTCCCAAGCGGATCGGGCGGGGATGGGTGAAAGAATGGAGACGATGATGGATTCACCGAGCGAAGGCGGGACCCGGGGGCGTGTCCTGATCGCCGGAGGCGGGATCGCCGGCCTCGAGGCGCTGCTTGCGATCAACGACCTGGCCGCCGATCGGGTCGAGGTCACGCTGATCGCGCCGCAGCCCGACTTCACGTACCGGCCGCTGATCGTCGAGGAGCCCTTCTCCCAGCAGCCGGCCGAGCGCCACGAGCTCGCGCCGATCGCCGAGGAGCTGGGCGCCGGCTTCGTGCGGAAGGCCCTTGCCGCGGTGGACGCCGAGGCCCGGACCGTGACGCTCGACGACGGCTCCGAGCTTCCCTACGACGCTCTTCTGGTGTGTATCGGCGCACGCCCCGAGCCGGCTCTCGACGATGCCATCACCTTCCAGTCGGCAGGAGAGAGCCTGCAGCTCGCGGAGCTGCTGGCCGAGGGCAAGGAGGGCCGGCCGGAGCGGATCGCCTTCGTCGTGCCCGAGGACGCCACCTGGCCGCTGCCGATCTACGAGCTTGCGCTGATGACCCAGCGCCGCATCCGCGAGCTCGGCCTCGAGGTGCCCCTGACCGTCGTCACCCCGGAGGCAGCGCCGCTGATCGTCTTCGGCTCGCACGCGAGCGACGAGGTCGCCGAGGTGCTCCGCGCCCGCGGCATCGAGGTCAGGACCGGGACGCGGGTGACCCAGAGCGGCGACGGCACCATGGTCCTGGTCCCCGGCCGCGAGCCGCTGGACGCCTCCCACGTGGTCTCGCTGCCGCTGCTCAGGGGCCCCTCGATCCCGGGCCTGCCGGCCGACGAGAACGGCTTCATTCCGATCGACGACCACGCCAGGGTCAAGGGCGTCGAGGGGATCTACGCGGCCGGCGACGGGGCCAACTTCCCGATCAAGCAGGGAGGGATCGGAACCCAGCAGGCCGACGCCGCGGCCGAGCACATCGCCGCCCGCTTCGGCGCCGCTGTCGAGCCGGAGCCCTTCCGGCCGGTGCTCCGCGGAATGCTCCTGACCGGGGACGAATCGCTCAGCCTCAAACATCCGCTCGGCGGCGGCGCCGGCGAGGGGGAGGCATCCAGCGATTACCTCTGGTGGCCGCCGCACAAGGTCAGCGGCCGCTACCTCGCCGCCTGGCTCGCGGGCGAGACGGTCCACCACGAGCCCGAGCCGCCGGCACGGGCGGTCGAGATCGAGGTGGCGCTTCCCAAGGAGTGGCACGAGGAACCGATGGCGCTCGACCCCTTCGGGGCCACGAGAATCGACTAGGGCCCCAGGGTGAGCGGCGCACCTGCCCTCTCGGCGGCGGAGGACGGCGGCATCACCTTCCCCGTTCCGGTCGCCGAGCTCGCAACATCACGGGTCCCGGTGGCCGCGCCCGACGAGCCGGTCGGGGAGCTTCACCGCCGGGTGTTCGGCGGCTCGTTCGACGAGGCGGGCCAGATCGTGGTCCTCGATCAGGGCCGCCTCGCGGGGCTGCTTGCGATCGAGCGTCTGCTCGACGCCCCGCCAGAGGCGCGGGTGGGCGAGGTGATGGAAGCCGATCCACCCGTCCTGGCACCCGGGAGATCGCAGGAGGCGGCCGCGTGGGAGATGGTGCGCCACGGCCAGTCCACGGCCGCGGTCGTGGACGCGGAGGGCGGCTTCGTCGGGATGATCCCCTCCCACCGCCTGATCGGACAGCTGCTCGCCGGTCACGACGAGGACATGGCGAGGCTGGGCGGCTACCTGGCCAGCAGCAACAGAGCGCGGCTGGCGGCCGAGGAACCGGTCAGCCGCCGGCTTCTGCACCGGCTTCCCTGGCTAGCCGTCGGCCTCGCAGGGGCGATGGCATCGGCGCTGATCGTCGGCGCGTTCGAGGCGCAGCTCGACAAGAAGGTCCTGCTGGCCTTCTTCGTCCCGGCCGTCGTCTACATGGCCGATGCAGTCGGGACGCAGACCGAGATCGTGCTGATCCGGGGATTCAGCGCCGGCATCCACGTGCCGCGGGTGGTCCGCCAGGAGATCCTCACCGGCCTGTTGATCGGGCTGCTGGTGGGTGTGGTGTTCTTTCCGTTCGCCCTGATCGGCTGGGGTGACGAGCAGGTCGCGCTCGCGGTAGCCCTCGCTCTCTTCGCCAGCTGCGCGATCGCAACCACGGTTGCCACGATCCTGCCCCGGATCCTGCAGCGCGCCGGCACCGACCCCGCGTTCGGATCGGGGCCGCTGGCGACGATCGTCCAGGACCTGCTCTCGATCGCCGTCTACCTCGCGATCGCAACCCCGCTGGCGACCTGACTCCCGGGTCCCCGGTTACCTTGTGAGGCGCGTGGAGCAGAGCGACACAGTCCCCTACCGCACGATCCTGGTCGCCTTCGACGGCACCGACGGGGCCGAAGCCGCTCTGCGCAAGGCGACGGGTCTCGCCCGGGCCTGGAGTTGCTCGCTGACCCTGGCTCGCTGCCTCGGGGAGCTCGAGACCTCGCCCAGGCCCAAGGACGCCGCGCCGGCCGATCCCGCACGGGCCGAGGAGGCGCTGGACTCGCTGAGGGAGGCCGTCGCGGGGTTGGAGGACCTGCCCGAGCCGCGTCTGCAGACACTCGAGGGTGATCCGCCGGACGCCCTCGTGGCCTTCGCCAGGGAGATCGGCGCCGACCTGATCGTCGCCGGCTCCCGCGGGCAGGCGCTGATGCACGAAGCGGTCATGGGACGGGTCACGAGCGCCCTCGTCAGCAATGCCCCCTGCGACGTGCTCGTCGTCCAGCCGGAGGGCAAGCACCCGGGGTGAGCGCCGAGGCCGCGCCCGAGATCTCCTTCAGGCGGATCGTCTGCGGGGTCGACCTCTCCCCGCAGAGCCGCATCGCGGTGGGCCAGGCCATGCGCGTCGGTGAGCGGGATGCCGAGTTGATCGGCGTCGCCGTGGTCGACCCGGGCGAGGTGATCTACGGCGGGATCCATGCCGTCGAGATCGCCGAGGACCTGCAGGAGGGCGCCCAGACGGCCCTGCAGCGGGCGCGCGAAGAATTCCCGGCACTGCAGACGCAGCTGTTCCGGGGCGGATCGGTGGGGGTTCTGATCCACCGGCTGCAGGAGGAGCGGGCGGATCTGGTCGCCATCGGAGCGCATGGCTCCTCGCGCGCCGCCGGCATCATCTTCGGCAGCGTGGCGACGGCCCTGGCTCATCACGCGCCGTGCCCGGTGCTGCTCGCCCGCGACGCCGGGCACGAGTTCCCGAAGACGATCCTTCACGCCGCCGACGGCTCGCCCGAGTCGCTGCTGGCCGCCACCGCTGCGGGCGGCATCGCCGCCAGGAACGGGTCTGCCCTCGTGATCCTTCACGTGGGCGAGGCTGCCGGAGGGGATGTGGCAGTGGCCGAGGAGGCGGCAGCGTTGGTCGCCGCCCAGGGGGTCGAACCCGAGGTCCGCGTCGTCGCTGGGCCCCCCGAGAGGCGGCTCGTCGAGACCGCCGGTGAGATCGGCGCATCGCTGGTCGTGATGGGAAGTCGCGGAAGGACGGGGTACAGGGCGCTGGGGAGTGTCAGCGAGCGGGTCGCTCACCATGCGGGCTGCTCCGTCCTGGTCGTGCGCCGACCGGCCCACATCCGGCCCGAGGGTTGAGCCGGGGCGCCGGCATGGGCGATGAGTTTCGCCCCGGGGGGAAGTCCTATGGGCAGACCTTCGACAACCGAATCGAGTCGCGCCACCGACCGCAGGAGGGAGCATGGCGAAGCTGACGTTCGAGATCACGATGTCCCTGGACGGGTTCGTTGCCGGGCCCAACCCGACCCTCGAGCAGCCGCTGGGGGAGGGCGGCGACCGGCTCCACCAGTGGGCCTACGGGTTGAGGAGCTGGCGCGAGAGCCACGGTCTCGAGGGCGGTGAGGAGAACCCGGACTCCGACCTGCTCGCGGAGTCCATTCGCAACAACGGCGCGATCCTGATGGGCCGGAAGATGTTCAGCGGCGGCGAGGGCACCTGGGAGGACGACCCTCGGGCGCAGGGGTGGTGGGGCGACGACCCGCCGTTCCGGGTACCCGTCTTCGTCCTCACCCACCACGCCCGCGAGCCGTTGAGCCTGGGGGAGACCACCTTCTACTTCGTCACCGACGGGATCGGGTCGGCGCTCGAGCAGGCCCGGGAGGCGGCCGGTCCCGGAAACGTCGCGATCGCCGGCGGCGCCAGCGTGGCCCAGCAGTATCTGTGCGCGGGGCTCCTAAACGAGATGCAGATCCACCTGGCGCCGATCCTGCTGGGCGGCGGCGTGCGGCTGTTCGAGGATCTCGGCGACAAGCTGCCCGGCCTCGAGCTCGCCCGGGTGATCGAGTCACCGGCCGCCACCCACGTCAGCTACCGCGTATCCAACTGAGCAGTCGACGAGAGGAGGAGTTCGGCTCGTCGATTCCAAGCCCGCCGGCGAGGTCCTGATCCTCACCTACGAATCGACCGAGGCCGCGCCTAGCGCAGGATCGGGTACCGCCTGACCAGGCCGAGCCGCTCCCAGCGGCGCCCCAGCCCGAGGTAACGCCCGGCGCCGACATAGGCGATGCCCGCCAGGGCGATCGAATTGATCACATGGTCGTCGAGGAAGGGGTTGAACTCCGGCCAGACAGCCGATGCCGTGTAGAACAGGACCATCCAGGCGATGCCCGCGAACGCGGCCAGGCGGGTTGCTATGCCGAGCACCAGGGCGAGGCCGATCAGCAGCATCGAGGCCATGTAGATCCAGTCCACCCAGGCGTGGCCCGCCAGCCCGGAGTACCAGCCGAGGAACGGCTCCTTGGTGTGAAGCCCGAAATCGAGGAATCCGGAGGTCGGCGAGCCGCCGTTGACCCAGGCGTCGGGGCCGAAGTAGTCGACGATCCCGGTCTCCGGGTCGCGGCCGGTCCCGAACCCGAAGGCGAGGAGCCGGTCTACGAAGGCCCAGAGGAAGAGCCAGCCTATGCCGATCCGCAGCAGTCCCCAGAAGAGCCCGCCGATCGTCTCCGGCTGATCGGCTCGGGTCATCACGGGAACTGCGGGACGGGACGGTGCGGTGTCTGCCTCCACTTGCTCTCCTCCGGTTGCCTGGCCTGCCTCGCCTCCATCCTGGGGCAGCGCGATCCCGGCCGCATCGGTAGGGGACCACATGGCGGATGTGGCAGTTGACGGATCGGGCCGGCGGTCAGTCGGCGAAGGGGAGCAGGCCCCGGTCGAGGGCGTAGCGCACGAGCTCGGGGCGGGTTTCGAGCCGCAGCTTCTGCTGGATATGGGCCCGATGGGACTCGACCGTGCGGACGCTGAGATCGAGCTGCGACGCGATCTCGCTGTTGGTGTGGCCGACCGCGATCAGGCCCAGGACCTCCACCTCCCGCTCGGTCAGGTTGTCCACGGGGGCGGCCGGCCCGGAGTCGAGGCCGGCCTCGACCTCCGGCTGCACGTATGTCTCACCGCGCGCGGCCGCGCGGACCGCCCCGACGATCTCGCGCTCCGCCGCCTGCTTGAGGACGTAGCCGGAGGCGCCGGCGCTCAACGCCTCGCGGGCGAGGGCGGCCTGGCTCTCCATCGTCAAGACGACCACGCGCGTCTTCGAACCGGTCGCCGACAGCTCGGCGATCGCCTCCAGGGACGAGGGGCCGGGCATGTTCAGGTCGAGCAGCAGGACCTGGGCGGCATGCGCCTCGGCCTCGGCCAGCGCTGTCTCGGCATCGCCGGCCTCGGCGACGACGCGCATGTCCGGGTGGGCCTCGAGCAGTGCCCGCAACGCACCGCGGACGACCGCGTGGTCGTCGGCGAGGACGATCTCGACGGGTCGTTCGGATGGCGCCGGGTCGGTGGCCACGGCGCGAGCCTAGATGAAGCCGGCACCCGGCATTTTCCCGCCGGTTTCCGGGGTCTCTACGGATGCGCCCCGGCCTCCGGACCCCGATGCTGGTTCCGAGATGCCGCCGGTCCGGCCACAGTCATGAACGAGGGCACGAGACGGGCCGTCGCCTACATCGCCGGCTGCCTGCGCAACGGCAGGGAGGGGATGGGCCTGCTCGATCTCGGCACCGGCCGGCACTTCTCCTTCGAGGGAAGGGTGGGTCCGCAGGTTGCCGTCTACGACCACTCCCGCAGCTGCCTCGTCGGGGGTGTGCCGAGCGCCCTCTACGACGCCGGGACGCGGCACTACGTCAACCTCGAGATGTCTGGGGACTCCTTCACCGGCTTCGACCACGCGGGAAACCACCACTTCGGCGGCCGCGTGTCCGGCGAAGAGGTCTGGATCTACGACTGCGAGGTCGAGCGGCGCTTCAGCTACAGGCTCGGCTTTGCGGGCGACTCCGGCGACACCGCGGAGCCGGCGGAGGTCGCCGGGTCAGCTCCCGCCGTCTGAGGAGACCGGCTGCGACGATTCGCTGACCGCCCTGACCAGGTCGAGGGCCGAGATCACGCCCTGCGGCGTGTGGCCGGCCGCGGGGGCCACCAGCAGGTGGGTCGTGCCGGCTTCGGAGAGACGGGCGGTCGCAGCGCGTCCTGTCGTGCCCGGCGTGATGCTCACGGCCTTCTCCGTGATCGCGTTCCTCACCGGGCAGGGCTCCGCCTCGTCCAGGTGGCTCAGCAGGCCCCGATCGGTGATCCAGCCGAGCGGTGTCCCGCTTCGCTCGCCCACCACGAGGATCGCGTGCTTGCGGTGGGCGACCATCGCGCGGAGGCCCTCGAGAAGCGAAGCGTCCTCATCGATCATCACCACACCGGGAGTCATCAGCTCGTGTGCGGTGAGCCTGTCCAACCGGTCGAGCGGAAGGGCGGTGTGCGATTCCACCTTCCTGAGGCTAGGGCACCGGCCTTCGCGGTCATCGGGGGCCGACCACATGCGCTCCTTCGGTATGTGCCGGATGGCAGGGCGGCCATACGTGCCTACCTTGGCCGTGATGATCGGACCGATGCGGCGCGGAAGGGCGCGATGCTGAAGCACATCCTTGTAGGCGTGGACAGGAGCGAGGAGGCGGTCGACGCGATCGCGCTGTCCCACTACCTGGCGAGGAGAACCGGAGCCAAGGTCAGCGCCCTCAGCGCTCTGCCGCTGGAGGGCGTTCCGCCCCCGGAGCGGGCGGCCGCACTCTCCCGCGACTCCGAGGTGCTGTTCAAGCTCGTGCGAGCCGCGTTCAAGGACGTCGCGGTCGCGACGGAAGCCGTCTGCGACTCCTCTTCCTCGCACGCCCTGACCACGGCTGCGGAGGAGACCGGCGCGAGCCTGATCGTGGTCGGCTCGACGCACCGGGGTGCCCTCGGCCGGGTCTACCCGGGCAGTGTCGGCGAGCGCCTCCTCAACGGCGCTCCCTGCCCCGTTGCGGTCGCCCCCCGCGGCTACTCCCGCCGCCGGCACATCGGGGTCGGGCTGATCGGCGTCGGCTACATGGAGGGCCCCGAGTCGCGGCTCGCGCTGACGGCCACCCGCGAGCTGGCCCGCGATCTCGACGCGGCGGTGCGTGTGATCGGCGTGTTCGACCTCCTCGGTCACGGTTCCGGGATCGGCGGCTACCACACGGTGCGAAGGGGAGACGTGGAGGCGGGCCTCGAGGACGTCGCCAAGCTCTTCGGCGCGGAGGTCGAACACGAGACTGTCCTTCTGGAAGGAGATCCCGCCTCGGTCCTCGCCGAGCAGGGCATCGAGCTGGACCTGCTGGTCGTCGGCTCGCGCGGTTACGGGCCGGTTGGGCGCACGCTGCTCGGCGGGGTATCCGCGAAGGTGATGCGGACGGCTCCGTGTCCGGTGGTGGCCGTGCCCCGCAAGGCGGAGGCGGGACGAGACCGGTCGGCGCGGCAGGCGGACACGGGCACCACGGCCGCCGCCCCGGCGCGCCCATAGAAAGAGAGGCACCATGTTCAAGAAGATCGCCGTCGCCCTCGACGGCTCCAAGCACGCGGAGCGGGCCATTCCGGTTGCGATCGAGCTGGCCGAGCGCCACCAGGCCGAGATCGAGTTCATCCACATCGACGAGCGCGTGGTCGGCAAGGCGGCCAACGTTTCGATCCATGCAGACGAGCCCGAGACCGTCGCCGCGATCAGGCGCCGGGCCGAGGAGCTCGAGGAACGCGGCCTGAAGGTGAGCGTGGTGGTGAAGGAATCGGTGCTCGGCGGGCCCGCCCGCGCCATCGCAGACGCCGCCGAGGAGACCGGAGCCGACCTGATCGTCGCCGGCAGGCGCGGGCACTCGCCGATAGCGGGCCTGCTGCTCGGCGGCGTCACCCAGCGTCTGCTGCAGGTGGCCCACCAGCCGGTGCTGGTGGTCCCGCACGAGAGCTAGGGCGGACCCCGCGATCGCGATCGCCCACATCCGATTCGTGGCACCCTCCCTGGCATGACGGTCGCCGATGGGGCAGCGATGCCGATCCGGATCGTCCTCGCCGACGACCACTCGGTGATCCGCAGCGGGCTGCGGGTCCTGCTCGACCGCGAGACCGGCCTCGAGGTCGTCGGCGAAGCGGAGGACGCGGCGGGCGCGGTCCGCATGGTCGAGAAGCGCAACCCGGATGTCCTCGTCCTCGACCTGCAGATGCCGGGCGCGGCTCCACTGGAGGATGTCCCGAGGCTCCTCGACGCCCATCCGGGCCTGTCGATCGTGGTGCTGACGATGCGCAACGACCCCCTGACCGCCCGCGACATGCTGCGCGCCGGGGCATCCGGCTACGTGCTCAAGCAGGCGGCCGACGTCCAGCTCGTCGAGGCGATCCGCGCCGCGGCGGCGGGCGGCGCCTACATCAACCCGGAGCTCGGCGCCGCCCTGGCCACCGTCGACCGCGATCCCGTCGCCCAGCTCAGCGAACGGGATCGCCAGCTGCTGCGCCTGGCTGCGCTGGGGCACACCAACCGCGAGATCGGCGAACGGCTCTTCCTCAGCGTCCGCGCGATCGAGGTCAACCGCAGCCAGCTGCAGAGCAAGCTCGGGATCAAGAGCCGTCCTGAGCTTGTCCGCTTCGCGGTGGCGAACAGGCTGATCGAGCCCTCGGAGCCGGTCGGCTAAGCGCCGATCGGGAGGCTGGCCTTGATCTCCGTGCCTCCGCCGGGCCGCGGGGCGATGCGGAAGGTGCCGCCGAGCAGCTCAACGCGCTCGCGCATGCTCCGCAGGCCGACTCCGGACGAGGCCTGCGAAGCGTCGAAGCCGGAACCGTCATCGGCGACCCGCAGCGTCAGCTCGCCGTTTGTCTGAGTCGCGTCCAGCGTCGCCCGGCTCGCCTCTGAGTGCTTGACGACGTTGTTGAGGCCCTCCTGGCAGAGGCGGTAGACGGCCCGCTCGGCATCAGCCGACAGCCCGCCCGCGATCTCGATCCGGGTCTCGATGGCGATTCCGGACTGCTCGGCCGTGTTCTCCGCCAGGGACTCGAGCGCCCGCCTCAGCCCCAGCGTCTCGAGCGGCACCGGCCGCAGCTCGTTGATCAGGCGCGAGAGGTTGTTGATCTCCTGCTCGAGGCGGTCGACGGTGCGCCGCGCCGCCCGCTGCAAGGAATCGGATTCGGTGCCCTCGCCTGCGTCGCGGAGGGCGCCGGCCAGCTCGAGCCGGATCGCGGCGAGCTGCTGGAGCGCCTCGTCGTGGAGCTCATGCGCCCAGTGATGGCGCTCCCGCTCCGCGGCGTCGAACCGCTCCCGGATGCGCGCGGCCTCGACCGACTGCGCGGTGGCGACGGCGGTCGCGGCGCTGGTCGCAAACGACTGCAGCAGGCGCAGGTCCTCCGCCCGGAAGCCCGATCCGATCACCCGGTCGCAGGCCGCAAGTACGCCGAGGCACTCGCCCCGGAACACCAGCGGGACGAGCAGTGCGACCTCTGCGCCGACCGTCGTCCGCAGGTCGTCGGGCGGCTCGCCGGAAAGCGTGGTCGCCTCCTGGGTCCTCACCACGGCTCCCACGGACGTCCCTTCGAGTGGCTGGCGCAGCCCGTCCAGATCGCCCTTGCTGGGACCGACGCTCGCCGCAACGGCAAGCTCGTCGCCCTCGAGCAGGAAGACCGCCAGCGCCTGAGCCTCGACCAGGGCCCGGCCCCGCTTGACGATCAGCTCGAGGATGCGGTCGAGCTGGGTCTCGCCGCCGACGGCCCTGGTGATGGCGAGCGTGGTCTCGACCTGCCGGAGAGCCCGCTGGAGCTGCTCCTGGCGGTCGGCCAGATCGGTGTAGAGCCGGGCGTGCTCGACGGCGATTGCCGCCCAGCCTGCGAGGATGATCATCGCCTCCTCGTCGGCCTCCGTGAACTCGGCGGCCCCTGCCTTCTCGGTGATGTAGAGGTTCCCGTAGGCCTCCCCGCGGATCGCGACCGGGACCCCGAGGAACGACCTCATCGGCGGATGCCCGGCCGGGAATCCGTAGGAGTGGGGGTGGAGGCTCACATCGGGAAGCCGCAGGGGCTCGGGATGCAGGATCAGCTCTCCCAGCACTCCCCGGCCGCGGGGGAGCTCGCCGATGACCCGTACCGCATCGTCGTCGATGCCGGCGTGGATGAAGCGGTCGAGGCTCTCCTTGCGCTCGTCGAGGACGCCGAGGGCTGCGTAGCGCGCGCCGGTCAGCTCCCGCGCGGCCTCGACGACGTTCCCGAGGACGACCTCGAGATCGAGCTCGGCCAGCACTCCCCGGCCGATCTCGATCAGCCGGTGGAAGCGGTCTTCGGCCGGAGAGTCGTGCATTGCGTGCGCCGGACATGGTCCTTGCCGGGGGCGCGGCATGACTTTATCCCCTGCCGCAGCGATCAGCCCGCGCCGTCAACGGGCCGGCGAGGAGCCTCCACAGGGAGGAATGTGGTCGGCTCCCGATGACGTAATGTCCGCATCAGGGCAGGCTCCCGACCCGATGGCGGAACAGCTCACGGCACTGGACGCGACCTTCCTCGAGCTCGAGGAGGCCGACCAGGGCGCCCACATGCACATCGGCGCAGTGATGGTGTTCGAGCCGCCGCCCCGGGGCCGGGCTCCCGACCTGGCCGAGGTCTGCGCGCATCTGGAGAGCCGACTCGGCGAGCTGCCACGGTTCCGCCATCGCCTTTCGGAGCCCGAGACGGGGGGGATCACCTGGCCCTCGTGGCTGGAGGTCCGAGACTTCCGCGTTTCACGGCATGTCCGCCGCGCGAGCCTGCCGGCGCCGGGGGGAGAGGCCGAGCTGCTCGAGTGGGCGGGCGAGTTCTTCTCCGAGCGCCTCGACCGCACCCGGCCCCTGTGGGAGATGGTGGTGGTGGAAGGTCTCGCCGGCGGCCGCTGGGCCCTGGCGACGAAGACGCACCATTGCATGGTCGACGGAGTCGGCTCGGTCGATGTGGGCCAGCTGATCCTGGACCCGACGCCTGAGCCTCCCGCGCGCCCGGAGACTCCGCGGCGGGAGCCGGGACCCGTGCCGGACCTCCCGCCGAGAACGACCTCTCCTCTCGGTAGAGCGGCCGGCATGGGCATCGGCCTGGCCAAGGTGCCGGCGCGCGTGGTGGGGGCCGGAGTCGGGCTGCTCCGCGGGGGCGCCTCCTTGGCGCGCCATCCCCAGCGGGCGTCGGACGCCCTGCAGCGATCGCGGGCGATGGCCTCCCTGATCGTCCGCGACGAGCTCTCGGCGGCCCCGCGGACGACCCTCAACGCGCCGATCGGAGCGAAGCGGCGTCTGGCGGTCGCCTGCGTGCCGCTGGACGAGCTGAAGGCGATCAAGAACGACCTCGGGGGCACGGTCAACGACGTCGTCCTCGCGATCACCGCTGGCGGCCTGCGCCAGTTGCTGCTCGACCGGGACGAGCCGCTGCCGCCGCAGGGCCTGCGGGCGATGGTCCCCGTCAACATCCGCACCGCGGGCGAGCAGCTGTCGCTAGGCAACCGGATCACCTCGCTCTTCGTCCACCTCCCCGTCGGCGAGCATGATCCGCAGGAGCGCTACCGGCGCCAGGTGAAGGAGGCGGAGGACCTCAAGTCCGGCTCGCAGGCGCTCGGCTCGAGCGTCCTCCTCGACCTGACCGGTCACGCCCCTCCGGTGATCCACAGCTTTCTCGCAAGATCGCTGTTCGCCACCCGCCTCTTCAACGTGACGATCACCAACGTGCCCGGCCCGAAGAGCGCCCTCTACGCCTTCGGCTCGCGGATGACCGACGTCTGGCCGCTGGTGCCCCTGGCGGCCGACCACGCCCTTGCCCTCGCCGTCTTCAGCTACGACGGCAAGGTCTTCTTCGCCTTCAACGCGGACCGGGAGGCGGTCCCCGACCTGGACGTGCTGGCGGAGGGCACGGAGGAGGCGTTCCGGGAGCTGCGCGACATGGTCGCGGCAGGCGGCTGAGCCGAAATAGAGTCGGAGCATGGACTCGGGGCTTCTGCTTGCGGTCCTGCTCGCGTTCGCCTTCGCGATCACCAACGGCCTGCACGATGCCTCCAACGCAATCGCGCCTCTGGTGGCGACCCGTGGCGCGAGGCCGTTGCAGGCGATCCTGCTGGCGACCGTCTTCAACCTGTTGGGCCCGCTGCTGCTCGGGGCGGCGGTCGCGGACACGATCGGGGGCATCGTGACGGTTTCTCCCGCCGCCGCCACCGAGGTCATCGGCTGCGGCCTGGCGGCTGCTGTGGCATGGAACCTGCTCACCTGGCGGCTCGGACTCCCGTCAAGCTCGGGCCACGCCCTGATCGGCGGGCTGGTGGGGGCGGCGCTGCTCGAGGGCGGCATCGACGCCGTCAACTGGGGCGGGATGGACGGCCTGCACCCGGTGGGTGTCTTCGGCACGCTGATCGCGCTGGCGGTCGCACCCCTGCTGGGTGTGCTGGGCGCATTCTTCGCGGTCCGTCTCCTGCGCCGGCTGATGCGACGGGCGACCCATCGCTGGGACAGCCCGGTTCGCGCCGGACAGTGGGTGATGTCGGCTGCCCTGGCCTTCAGCCACGGCGCCAACGACGCGCAGAAGTCAGTCGGGGTGATCGCCGCTCTGCTGCTCGCCGACGGCGAGATCGACTCGCTCTCGGCGTCGCCCACCTGGGCCACCGTCGCCTGCGCGGCCGCCCTCACCCTGGGCACCGCGCTGGGAGGGTGGAGAATCATCAAGACCGTGGGCCGACGCCTCTACCGGATGAGACCGATCGACGGCCTGGCGACCCAGACCGCCTCCTCCGGAGTCATCTTCGGGGCGTCGGTCGCCGGAGCGCCGACCTCGACGACCCAGGTTGTGGCCTCATCGGTGGTCGGCGTCGGGATGGGGCATGGACGATTGCGCCACATCCACTGGATCCTGGTGCGCCGGATGGGCGTTGCCTGGGTGGTGACGATGCCGATCACGGCGGCGATCGCGATGGCAACGCTCGAAGTGTGGAGGTCGGTGACATGAAACGCGACCGCCGGTGGTTCTTGCCCGAGACGCCGGACGTGCTCGGGCTCCTCCTCGCGCAGGCCCGGGTCACGATCGAGGGGGTGGACGCCTTCCACGCCTGGGCCTCCGGGGACACGGCCGCTGCCGAGAAGGTCCGCGAGGCGGAGCACCGGGGGGATGCCGCCAAGCGGGAGGTGCTGGGCGCGCTCCGGGTGGCCTTCGTCACGCCACTGGAGCCGGAGGACGTGTTCGCCCTTTCGCGGGGAATCGACTGGATCCTCAACTACGTGCGGGACCTGATCAGCGAGTCCGAGGCCATGGCCCGTCCGCCCGATGCCGGAATCGCGGAGATGGCGGCGCTGCTGGGGAAGGCCGTCCGCCACCTCGAGCAGGCGATCGGGGGGTTGGGGCCGGACGGAGGCGATGCCACCGAGGCGGCCGACGCCGCGATCAGGGCGGAACGGGAGCTGGAGCGGGCCTACTACAACGGCATGGCGGACCTGCTCGAGGTCAAGGACATGCGCGAGCGCATCTCCCGCCGCGAGCTCTACCGGCGCCTGGCGCGGATCGGCGAGATCGTCATCGATGTCGCGGAGCGGGTCGTCTACGCGGTGGTCAAGGGGAGCTGAACACCCGGTGAACGGCTGATGCGGCATCCGTGGAGGCGCACAGATCGGGTCACGGGTCGCTACGGATAGGAAAATCGGGCAAGAGGCGGTTGAATAGGGGCAGACGTGGCACCTCTCGAGCAGGTCAACGTGGCCCCGCAGCCGATCGAGCGCTTCCGCTCGCTGCTCGGCCCGGACTACGAGGAGGTGGCCCGTCAGTCCGCCCGCGCGGAGCAGCTCTTCGCCGG
Source organism: uncultured Actinomycetes bacterium (assembly GCA_963720015.1). GTDB lineage: Bacteria > Actinomycetota > Thermoleophilia > Solirubrobacterales > 70-9 > DATFPK01. Next base: position 203,597 of record CAVREA010000002.1, read on the forward strand.
CAAGGTGGTGTGGAACGTGAACTCGACCGCGCGCGGGGGAGGGGTCGCGGAGATGCTACGCAGCCACCTCGCCTACGTTCGCGCCGTCGGCGTCGACGTGCGCTGGATGGTGGTCGGCGACGGCCCCGACTTCTTCGAGGTCACCAAGCGGCTGCACAACAACCTGCACGGCGCCACCGGCGACGGCGGCGAGCTCGGCGAGCGCGAACGGGAGATCTACGAGGGGGGCCTGGCGCCGGACGTCGCCAAGCTCTGCAAGCTCGTCCGGCCGGGGGACGCCGCCTTCCTCCACGATCCGCAGACCCTCGGCCTCGTCCGCCCGCTGCGCGAGGCCGGCGTGCGTGTGCTCTGGCGATCCCACGTCGGGGCCGACCGGCCGAACGAGGTGGTCCGCCGCGCCTGGCGCTTCCTGCTGCCGTACACCGAGGAGGCCGAGGCCTTCGCCTTCTCCAGGCCCGAGTACATCTGGGAGGACCTCGACCGCGAGCGGGTCTGGATCGTGCCTCCCTCGATCGACCCCTTCTCGCCCAAGAACCAGGATCTCGACGCGGCGTCGGTGCAGGCGGCCCTCGCGGTGGCGGGCATCGGCCCGGACGGGGCGAAGGGACCGGCGACCTACGTCCGCACCGACGGAACCCCGGCTCGCATCGACCGCCGCGGGGAGGTGTTCCAGGACGGCCCGGTCCCCGAGGACGCCAAGCTCGTGACGCAGGTCTCGCGCTGGGACCGGCTCAAGGACCCGTTCGGCCTTCTCGACTGCTTCGGGACCCGCCTCGGCGACAGCGACCATCATCTCTTGCTGGCAGGCCCGGAGGCCGGAAGGGTCGCCGACGACCCGGAGGACGTCGACGTGTTGGCCGAGCTGGTCAGCCAACGCGAATCAATGCCGCCCGCGGTCCGCTCCCGGGTCCACCTGGCGACGCTGGCGCTCGACGACATCGAGGAGAACGCAGCCACGGTCAACGCGATCCAGCGCCGATCCGACGTCGTCGTCCAGAACAGCATCGCCGAGGGATTCGGGCTGACCGTCTCCGAGGCGATGTGGAAGGAGAGGCCCGTCGTCGGCACCAGGGTCGGCGGCATCCAGGACCAGATCGTCGACGGTGAAAGCGGCCTCCTGGTGGAGGCGCAGGACCTCGAGCAGCTGGCCGGCGCGATCCACTCGCTCCTCGCCGACCCGAAGCGCGCGGAGAAGCTGGGGAAGGCGGCTCGCGAGAGGGTGGCCGAGAAGTTCCTGGTCACCGGCCGGCTGGTGGCCTACTTCGGGATCTTCGCGAGCCTGCTCGAGGGGCTTACGGACGTGCCCCCCGAGGCGACGCCGGCACCAGCCACCGAGGAGGAATAGGCGTGCGGGTCGTGATCGCCGGGGCCGGGGTGGCCGGCCTTGAGGCGATGCTGGCCCTTTCGCAGCTCTCCCGCGACCGTGTCGAGGTGACCCTCGTCAGCCCCACGGACGAGTTCGTCTACCGGCCGATGCTGGTGGCGGAGCCCTTCGGCGGCGCCGAGGTCCTCAGGCTGAGCCTCGACCGGCTGATCGCGGAGGCCGGCGCCTCCCATCTGCAGGACTCGGTCGTCTCCGTGGACCCGCCGCACCGCACGGTCGCCACCGCGGGCGGCGCCGAGCTGCCGTACGACGCCCTGCTCCTCGCCCTCGGCGCGAACCCGGTGCCGGTCGTGCCCGGCGCCCTCACCTTCGGCGGCGAGGAGGAGCGGGCTCGCTTCGCGACCATCCTCGGCGAGCTCGGCCGGCGCGGGACGAGGCGCCTCGCCTTCGTCGTCCCGCGCGCCGCGACCTGGTCGATCGCCGCCTACGAGCTGGCCCTGCTGACCGCGGCGGAGCGGGACGCGCGCCGTCTCGAGGGAGTCGAGCTGACCCTGGTCACGCACGAGGACAGCCCGCTCGGCCTCTTCGGAACCTCGGCCTCCCAGCTGGTGGCCTCGCGGCTGCGGCAGGCGGGCATCGCGGTGCGGCCCTCGAGCGTGGCCGAGCGCTTCGAGGATCGCCGGCTCCTCCTCACAGACGGCGCCGCCGTGCCCGCCGACGCCGCGGTCGCGCTCCCGGGGCTCGAGGTTCCGCCCCTGCCGGGGATCCCCCAACGCAGGGACGGGTTCATCCACGCCGACACGGCGATGCAGGTCGTCGATCTGGATCACGTCTGGGCCGCCGGGGACGCGACCTGGTTCCCGATCAAGCAGGGCGGCCTCGCGGCCCAGCAGGCGGACGTCGCCGCGCGGGGGATCGCGGCGCGTGCCGGCGCCCACGTTCCGTTCGAACCCTGGCATCCGGTTCTCAGAGCGGCTCTCATCACCGGTGACACCCCCGAGTTCTTCCGCACCTCGAGGGGGCGCGAACCGGACGCCGCGACTGTCGGCCGTCCGCTCTGGTGGCCGCCGACGAAGATCGCCGGCAGGTATCTCGGCCCCTACCTGGCGCGGCCGCTCGAGGGCCACTCCGGCGAGCAGCTCGCCGACCTGCCCCGGCGCCGGATCCCGACGCCGACCGCGACCGGCACCAGCGGGCCGTGACCCTCGTGCTCTCGGCCGCCGACGCCGACGCCCGCATCGGGGACTTCGCCGGAGCGATCAGCTGGCTGCACCTCCTCGAGGAGCTCAACCTGGTCGTACCGCCGAAGTACGTGGCGAGGCGCCACGAGTGGCGTCGGCAGCTGGACCCGGCCGCCCGCGACGAGGCCGCGGAGCGGATCGACCCGAGCTTCGCCAGCGCGGCCGCGGCCCTCAGCGACCTGCAGCGGCGGATCGGCTGGCTGCGCGAGATCGAGAGCCGCACCGAGGAGGAGATGGGTCGCGACCTGGCCCACCTCGACGACGGCCTCGACCACCTGATCGCGCTCTCGCGGCGGACCGGGAACCTCAGGCGGGCTTGACGCCGCCGGTGCTCCCGGCCCGGGCGGGCATCAGCCGCGGCGCTGAGCGTCGAAGGCGTCGAGCGTGTCCCGGGTTGTATCGCCGGCGATCTGGAGCCGGGTTCTGAGCGTCTCCGCCAGGTCGTCGATCGCCATCCGCAGCATCTCGGCCCGCACCTTGAGCGCGTGCGGCCGGTCTTCCTCGCCGGCTTCCTCCGCCAGCCCCGTCAGGAACGGCAGCAACTCCGAGAGGGCGCGCTTCTCGTCCTCGGAGCGGAAGTAATGGGTGATCGGGAAGTGGATCAGGTCGCGGCGGGTCGTGATCAGCTGGTCGGTGAACGAGGCGAGCATCCGCTCAAGCAGCTCCGGGTCGGCGTCGGCGAGCCTCTCGCCGAGGCGGATCTCGGCCTCCCGGGATAGATGGACCTCGTGGGCGAACGTGTCGCGGCGGGAGATAACGCTGTAGATGGAGACCAGCCAGGAGATGCTCGCCGTCAGCAGGCCCAGCCCGAAGATCGTCTCTACCGGCCCGAGGATCCTCAGGCCCGAGTCCTGGGGCGAGATGTCCCCGTAGCCGAGGCTCGTCAGGTTGACCAGGGAGACGTAGAGCGCGTCAAAGAAGCCGCTGTGCTCCGCCGGGGTGAGGCCGGAGTCGAAGGAGAATCCCTGGGGCAGGTGCGGCAGGAAGATCAACGCCCAGCCGACGGCGAGCATCCCCGCCCAGGAGCCGATCACGACGACGTAGGCGAGCGGGCCCGCGAGCGCATCACCGGAGCCGCCCGGCGCAATCCTTCGCGCGGCACTCGAGACGAGGCTGACGATCCAGCGGCCGATCCGCCCCCGGCCCAGAGGGTGGAAGAGCGTCTCGAAGATGTCCCGCAGGGTGAGCGCGATCAGCGCCACGCCGAGGAGGGTCCAGGCCACGTCCATCGCCTGCGGGTCAGTCGGCCGCCGGCCGCCGCTCGAGGCCGGCGGCTGCCCTTGCCATCTCCGCGGGCTGGCGCAGGGTCCCGATCGTGCGGTCGAAGAGCTCGGCCTGGCCGCGCATCAGCTCCGCCGTCTCCTCGATGGCGCGGCCCGCGGCCTCGAGCGCGTCCGCCTGGCGGTGGAGCGTCGCGCCGGTCTGCTCGAGCAGGTCGAAGACTGCGTCCACCGGTGCGGCGACCTGTTCGGCGACGGTCTTCTGCAGCCGGCGCTCACGCTCGATCAGCTCGCCGACCAACTCCAGCTGACGCTGCATCGCGGTGAGCAACTGGCTCGGCACGTCGGAGCGACCGGCCACCGAGCCCACGGCAGCGGTGACCGAATCGAGCGCCTTCCTCCATTCCCGCAGCAGGTCGTGGCCGCTCAGCTCGGACACCGGTCCACCCTAGCGCCCGGGCGCCGGCCGGGCGGCCGCCTCTGCGCCTCGGCCCTGCTCAGCGCTTCGCGGTCGAGCGCTTGGCGGTCGAGCGCTTGCCGGTGGAAAGCTTGCGGCCGGCCTTGCGCATGTCGCGCTCAAGTGCCCGGCCGAGCTTCGAGCCGTCGCGGCGGGCCGTCTTGACGAAGCGCTCGACGTCCGTGTAGAGGTCCTTGGCGCCGGAGCCGACGTCCTTGGAGACGTCGTTGCGCAGCGCGGCGAGCGCCTCCTGGGCGTTGTCCAGCGACTTGTTGAGGCGCTTCAGCGCCGCGGGCTCCTTGTAGGCGCCCGCCTTGGGCGCCGCCTTGCGCTTCGCGGTCGAGGGCTTCTTGCTTGCAGCGGTGGCCTTGGCCGGCATGTGCCAACTCCTTCGGTCGGTGGGGGATGCTCGTCCTCTGCCCGCCACGCTAGGCAGCGCGCGGCGGCCGGGCATCCGGGTTCCGCACCACAAACCGTGCGCCGCGACCACATCGAGACGGCGGATGTTCGCCTCCGGCGGGCGGAAACCGACCCCGCTACCCTGATCCGCCGATGATCTCCACCAACCAGTTCAAGAACGGCAGCCACATCGAGATCGATGGGACCATCTACCGGATCCTCGAGTTCCAGCACGTCAAGCCCGGCAAGGGGGGCGCCTTCGTGCGCACGAAGCTGCGCCGGATCGAGGACGGGGGAGTGATCGACAAGACCTTTCGCGCCGGTGAGAAGTTCCGGCCGGTTCGAACCGAGTCGCGCAAGATGCAGTACCTCTACGACTCCGGCGACGCGCAAGTCTTCATGGACAGCCGCGACTACGAGCAGGTCGAGATCGCCGCGGACGTGGCCGGGGACGCGATGCGCTGGGTGCTGCCCAACGACGAGGTGGACGTCCTCTTCGTCGACGAGCGACCCACGGACGTGCAGGTGGCGAGCGCGATCGATATGAAGGTCACCCGCACCGAGCCGGGCGTCAAGGGCGACACCGCCTCCGGTGGCGGCTCGAAGCCGGCCACGCTCGAATCCGGGGTGACCGTCCAGGTGCCGCTCTTCATCGAGGAGGGCGAGATCGTCCGCGTCGACACCCGCAGCGGCGAGTACGTCTCCCGCGCGTAGGGGGCGCCACCCCCTGCGTAGTCTGTGACCCATGCGCCGTTCCGACCAGCGCCGCGACGCCGTATTCGCCTGTTACCAGCGCGACGTCACCGGCAGGCCGCTGGCCGAGCTGGTGGCAAGCGCGCGGCCGTTCACTCGTGAGCTCGCCGAGGGGGTCGAGGACCGTCGCGACGAGCTCGACGAGGTGATCGCCCGCCACGCGAAGGGCTGGGCCCTGGAGCGGATCTCGCCGCTCGACCGCAACATCATGCGTGTGGCGCTCTACGAGGTTGCCCATTGCGACGACGTCCCCACCGAGGTCGCGCTCGACGAGGCGATCGAGATCGCCAAGGAGTACTCGGGGGCCGACGCGCCCGGCTTCGTCAACGGCATCCTCGGCGCCGCCGTGAGGGCACCCCTATGAGCGAGCGGCTGGCGCAGATCACCGCTCGGCTCGAGGCGATCACCGCCGAGCTCGCCGCCGAGGACACCACGGACGAGCGCGCCGGGGAGCTGACCGGCGAGGCCGCCGAGCTCGCCGCCGAGGCGGCGGAGGCGGTCAACCGGGCAATGCGCGAGGCCCCCGGGGACGGCTGATGACGAGGGCGCCGTCGGGGGGCGTCCCCGAGCAGGCCCAGCGTGAGGAGGGCGGCTATCCCGAGGACCTGCGTGCCCTGGTCGAGGCCGAGCTGGCGCGCCTGCGGTTCTCGCCGCGCCCCTCGACCGGCAGCCTCGAGGAGGCCATGCGGTACTCGCTGCTGGCCGGCGGCAAGCGCATCCGTCCTGTCCTGGCGCTGGCGACGGCGCGGGCCCTGGGCGCGGACCCCTCCGCCTACCTGCGCCCGGCCGCAGCGCTCGAGCTCATCCACACCTACTCGCTGATCCACGACGACCTGCCGGCGATGGACGACGACGAGCTCCGCCGGGGAAAGCCGACCGCCCATGTCAAGTACGGGGAGGATGTCGCCATCCTCTCCGGCGACGGGCTCTTCGCCGAAGCGGTCGGCCTGTTTTGCGAGCACCCCGGCGAGCCGGCGAGGGTGCTCGCCGCGCTGCGCGAGCTGTGCGCCGCGACGGGCGTCGACGGGATGGTCGGCGGCCAGTACGTGGACGTCACCCAGACGGGCCTCGATGCCGACGGCCTGCGCGAGCTGCACGCCCTGAAGACGGGGAGGCTGATCGCCGCGAGCGTGGGCGTCGCACTCACCCTCGAAGGAACGAGCGAACCTGAGACAATTCCCTTTCGCCGCTTTGCCGACGAGCTGGGTGTGCTTTTCCAGATCGTCGACGACATCCTCGACGTGACGGGCAGCGACGAGGAGCTCGGCAAGCCACATGGATCCGATGAGCGACACGGCAAAGTCACCTACGTCAGCCTCTTCGGCCTGGACCGCGCCCGCGAGCTGGCAGCGCGCTCACACGCGAAGGCGACCGAGGCGCTGGCGGGGGCGGGCGGGGACAGCGGAGACCTGAGGCGGATCGCGGACTACATCTTCACCAGGCACGAATGAGCGACGAGCAAGACAAGCAGGCGGAAGCGGGGGAGCCGCTGCTGCCCACGATCGACAGCCCCGCCGACCTCAAGGGGCTCGACGACGACCAGCTGCAGCAGGTCGCGCAGGAGATGCGCGCCTACATCATCGACACGATCGGCGAGATCGGCGGGCACTTCGGCGCCAACCTCGGCACCTGCGAGCTGACGGTCGCCCTCCACAGCCTGCTCGAATCCCCGCGGGACAAGATCCTCTGGGACGTCGGCCACCAGTCCTATCCGCACAAGGTGCTGACCGGGCGCCGCGAGCAGCTGCCGACGATCCGCCAGTACGAGGGGCTGGCGCCGTTCTGCTCGATCGCCGAGTCCGAGCACGACATCATGGGCGCCGGCCACGCATCGACCTCGATCGGATACGCCGTCGGGCTCAAGGAGGCGATGCGGCACGGGATCGGCGAGGACGGCAAGGTCGCGGCGGTGATCGGCGACGGCGCGCTCACAGGGGGCGTCGCCTACGAGGCCCTTCATGCGGCGGGCGGGTTGCAGACGCCGATCGTGATCGTGCTCAACGACAACGGGATGTCGATCTCCCCCAACGTCGGCGCGCTGTCCCGCTACTTCAACCGCGCCCGGCTCAACCCGCGCTTCTACCACGCCCGCGAGGGCGTCGAGGACCGGCTCACCAGGCTGCCCCTCGGCCTCGGCAAGCGGATCGAGCGCCTCGGCCCGGAGATCAAGTCGGCGATCAAGGCCTACTGGGCGCCCGGCCTCCTCTTCGAGGAGCTCGACCTCGCCTACGTCGGCGTCATCGACGGCCACGACGTGAAGGCGCTGCGGACCGCGCTCACCGAGGCGTTCGCCGCCGACCGGCCGGTGGTCGTTCACATCCACACCGTCAAGGGGAAGGGGTTCGCGCCGGCCGAGGAGGGCGGGCTCGAGGGGATGGAGAAGTGGCACGCCGCCAAGCCCGGGAGCATCGTCGACGGCGCGCCCGCGCCGAAGGAGAAGGAGAAGGAGAAGCCGAGGCTGATCGCGGTCAAGGAGTCCGACGCCCCGGACTCGATCGCCCCGGAGCGCCTCGAGAAGGCGCAGCCGAAGGCGGCCCCCCCGCAGTACACGCAAGTGTTCGCCGACGCGATCGTCGCCGAGGCGAAGCGCGACAAGCGGGTGATCGGGATCACGGCAGCGATGGCGGGGGGTACCGGCCTGCAGAAGCTCGCCGACGAGGTGCCCGAGCAGTACTACGACGTCGGAATCGCCGAGCAGAACGCCGTCCTGCTCGCCTCCGGCCTCGCCCTGCAGGGAGCGAAGCCGGTCTGCGGGATCTACTCGACCTTCCTCCAGCGGGCCTACGACCAGATCATCCACGACGTCTGCCTTCAGGAGCTCGACGTCGTCTTCTCGATGGACCGCGCCGGCCTCGTCGGCGACGACGGCCCCACCCATCACGGCGCCTTCGACGTCTCCTACTTCCGCCCGATCCCGAACGTGGTCCTGATGGCACCCCGCGACGAGGCGATGCTGGTCCACATGCTGCGCACCGCGATCGCCCACGACGGGCCGGCCGCGCTGCGCTACCCGCGCGGGGCCGCAGAGGGGGTCGAGATCCCCTCGGCGCCGAAGGCGATCCCGGTCGGCACGGGGGAGACGCTGCGAAGCGGCGAGCGAGTCGCCCTGCTCGGCTACGGCTACGGGGTGACCGTCGCCCTCGAGGCGGCCGAGGTCGCTCGAGGCCCACGACCTGCGCCCGACCGTCGCCGACGGACGCTTCGCCAAGCCGCTCGATGGCGAGCTGGTCGAGCGGTTCGCGACCGGCCACGACCTGCTCGTCACGGTCGAGGAGAATGTCCTTCCCGGCGGCTTCGGCTCAGCGGTCCTCGAGCACCTCGAGGATGCCTTCGCCGACCATCCCGGCGAGCGCGCCCGGGTGCTGCGGATCGGGCTTCCGGACCGCTACGTCACCCACGGCAAGCCGGCGCTGCTGCGCGGCGAGGTCGGGCTCACCGGCGAGTCGGTCGCTGAGCGAGTGCTGGCGGCGCTGCCCGCGGCGCAGACGGTGCTCGGCTAGCGACCGCGGGGGTCAGTAGCGACGGGGGTCCTCGGGGCGCCGCTCGACGACGCGCTCGCGCTGGACCGGCTCCTCGGACGACGGGCTGCTCAACGACCGCGCGCCGCTTCGCCCGGTCGGACCAGATCATCTCCTGGAGGAAGCCGAGCAGGAGCCCGGCGGCGCCGGCGATCATCAGGATCAGGCCGACCGTGTCGACGCTTACGTCCTGGACGTCGAAGTTGGTGGCATAGCGCAGGATGGCGCCGACCGCGATCAGGAATATGCTCACGCCTATCGTCATGGCGCGATGGTACCCGCGGCGGGGGCGGAGTAACCCGCGGGGCCCTGCGACCCCCGCAAACCGAGAAGCCCCGCCGGGGTGGGCGGGGCTTCTCTGGGTACTACTAGGGAGGAGAGATATTGATCTCTATATATGTGGATCCGTGGGAGGTAGGCGGGTCCTCTATGCGCCGCGGGCGCTGAACCGCGTGGAAGCGGTCAAGGCCATGTGAGCGGCACCGAACCCGACCAGGAAGGCTGTTGCGACCGGCTCGCCGCCGGCGATGCCGACGAGGATGCCGGCGAAGATGGTGAGAACGGCGATCGCGTAGTCGAAGCTCGCGTGTGCGCTCAGCGGGATCGACCGGTCCTCGGTCGCGGTCGAGATCGCGAGGCCCATCAGCATGGCGCCGAGCGCCAGCGCGGCACCGCCCGCCAGCTCGCCGAAGCCGAGGAAGAAGGGCGCCGCCATCAGCAGTGGCGCGGCGAGGATCTCGATGACCGTGTGGGTGGAGAGTGAGACTGCTCGGAGAGACATCTTTGCTTTCCCTGTCGTTTCCACCAATCAAGATACGAACGTATGTGCGATCCGTGTGTGACCGGCATCACACTGGCCGGGCGGTCGCAACCGGGCCGGCGGCTGCCGCGGCGCTAAGTTTCGCCGCGTGGCCAGGCAGCGGATAGACGCTTTGCTCGCCGAGCGGGGGTTTTTCCCGTCTCGCTCGGCGGCAGCCGCGTCGGTACGGGCGGGCAGGGTCCAGATCGGGCCCGACGGGCCGCTGGCGCTGAAGCCGAGCCAGATGGTCGCCCCCGAGGCGGAGCTGATCCTGCGCGAGGGCCGCCGCTACGTCTCCCGCGGCGGCGAGAAGCTCGCCAACGCCCTCGACGCGCTCGGCATCGACGTGACCGGGCTCAGCTGCGCCGACGTGGGCGCATCGACCGGCGGCTTCACCGACTGCCTCCTGCAGAGGGGAGCCTCGAGGGTGGCTGCGGTCGACGTCGCCCACGGCCAGCTCGAAGCCGGGCTCCGCGACGATCCCCGGGTGACCGTGATCGAGCGGCTCAACGCCCGCGCCCTGCGGCCCTCTGACCTCCCCTTCGAGCCGGAGCTTGCTGTCGTCGACGTCTCCTTCATCTCGCTCGGCAAGGTGCTCCCGGCGGTGAGCCGCTGCCTGGCGCCGGGCGGCGAGATCCTGGCGATGGTCAAGCCCCAGTTCGAGCTCGGCCCCAAGCGCGTCCGCGGCGGCGTGGTGCGCACGGCCGTGGACCGCCGCGAGGCGATCGCAAGGGTGGCGGGCGCGGCCGCGAGCCTCGGGCTGGCCGTCACCGGTGTCGCCTCCTCGAACCTGCCCGGCCCGAAGGGCAACCGCGAGACCTTCGTCCGCTTCGGCGCCGAGCAGGACGCGATCCCGGACCTGGCGGCTGCGATCTCGGCGGTGGAGCCGTGAGCGAGCCGAAGACGGCGGTGCTGGTCACGCCGACCCACCCGGAGAAGGTCGCGGACGCGGTCGCCCTGGTGGCAGCGGAGGCGGCGCGCGCCTCGTGGCGGCTCGTCGCCGGCGCCGAGGAGGTGGCGAAGCACGACGTGGCGGGGGTCGAGGTCAGCGAGCCGCTTCCCGAACGCCCCGACCTGTGCATCGTCCTCGGCGGGGACGGCTCGATCCTCTACGCGCTGCGCGCGTTCGCCGGCACCGGGGTGCCAGTGTTCGGCGTCAACTTCGGCACCGTGGGGTTCCTCGCGGCGGTCGAGCGCGACCAGGCAGAGGAGGGCCTGCGCCGGGCTTTCGCCGGCGACCTCGAGCAGCTCGAGCTGCCCGGGATCCAGGTCCACGCCGGCGAGGCCGTCTCCTCGACCGGCCTCAACGACGTCACCTTCAGCAGGCTGCCGCACGGCCGCGTCGCCGAGCTCAGCTACGGGATCGCGGAGGAGGAGGTGGGCCACGTCCGCTGCGACGGCCTGGTGGCGGCGACTCCGGTGGGCTCGACGGGATACAACCTCGCCAACAACGGGCCGATCCTCGCCTGGGGAGTCGAGGGCTTCGTGGTCAGCTACATCGCCCCCCATTCGCTCACCGCCCGGGCGCTGGTGGTCGCCCCCGGCGACGTCCTGCGGGTGGGCAACGCCGCCGGGCGAGAGCCGGTGGACATCGCCGTCGACGGCGATCCGGTCGGCAGGCTCGAGCCCGGCGCGGAGGCCGAGATCCGCTTCGTCCACCGGGTCGGGATGCTGGCGCAGCTGCCGGGATCGAGCTTCTACCACCGGATCCGCGAGAAGTTCGGACACCTGGCGGTCTGATTGGAGCGCAAGTGGTGGACCCTCGTTCTGATCTCCGTAGCGACGTTCATGCTCCTGCTGGACATCACGATCGTCAACGTCGCGCTGCCCGACATCCAGCGCGAGCTCGGGGCCAGCCTCTCGAGCCTGCAGTGGGTCGTGGACGCCTACGCGCTGACGCTTGCGGCCTTCCTCCTCACCGCCGGCTCTCTCGGTGACCGCCTCGGCCGGCGCCGCGTCTTCTCCGCGGGCTTTGCGGTGTTCACCCTCGCCTCCTTCCTCTGCGGGATAGCCGGCGACCCCACCCTGCTCAACCTCGCCCGCGCCCTGCAGGGGGTGGGCGGGGCGGCGATGTTCGCGACGGCGCTGGCGCTGATCGGCCAGGAGTTCCACGGGCGCGACCGGGCCACGGCCTTCGGGGTCTGGGGCGCGACGGTCGGCGGCGCGGTCGCGATCGGTCCGCTGGTCGGCGGCGTCCTCACCGAGCACCTCGGCTGGGAGTGGATCTTCTTCGTCAACGTGCCGATCGGGCTGCTCGCGATCTACCTCACGGAGCGCCGCCTCGCCAACGTCGCCGCCCAGGACCCGCAGCGGGTGGACGTTCCCGGGCTCGTCACCTTCTCCGCCTCCCTCTTCCTCCTCATCTTCGGGCTGATCCGCGGCAATCCGGAGGGCTGGGGGAGCCCGTTGATCGTCGCCTGCCTCGCGGGGGCCGTCGCGCTGATGGCCGCCTTCGTCGAGGTCGAGCGCCGCAGTGACCACCCCATGCTCGACCTCTCGCTGTTCGCGAAGCGGGCGTTCAACGGCGTCTCGACGGTCGCCTTCTGCCTCTCCGCCGGGATGTTCGCGATGTTCCTCTATCTGACGATCTATATCCAGGGTGTGCTCGGCTACTCGCCGCTCGAAGCGGGCCTGCGGTTCCTGCCGCTGACCCTGCTCTCGTTCCTGGTCGCGCCGATCTCGGGCAACCTCTCCCACCGCGTGCCGATACGGCTGCTGGTCGGCTCCGGCCTCACCCTGGTGGGCGTCGGGCTGCTGCTGATGCGGGGTGTGGAGCCGGGATCTGAGTGGACGACGCTGCTGCTCGGCTTCATCGTGGCCGGCGCCGGGGTCGGTCTCGCCAACCCCGGGATCGGCCAGGCCGCGATCGCCGTCGTCCCGCAGGAGCGGGCCGGAATGGGCTCGGGCATCAACACGACCTTCCGCCAGATCGGCATCGCAACCGGCGTGGCGGCGCTCGGTGCGATCTTCCAGTCACGGATCGAGTCGAAGCTGGCGCAGACCCTCCCGGGGGCGAAGGCGGGGCTGGGGGAGGCGGTCGCCTCGGGCGGCAGCGAGGCGGCGGAGCGGCTGGTCCCGGCCGCGCAGCGGGCCCGCGTCGGCGAGGCGGCGACCGCGGCCTTCACCGGCGCCTTCAACGAGATCACCCTGATCGCCGGCCTGATCGTCCTCGTCGGCGCCGTCGCCGGCTTCGCCCTCGTCCGCGGCGACGACTTCGTGCCGCAGGGAAGGCCGCCGGAGTAGGGGACGCGGGGCCGGGGCTCCGTCCCCGGCCGTTGCTAGACAGGCGGCATGCTGCGCGAGCTGCGGATCGAGAACCTGCTGCTGATCGAGCGCGCCGAGCTGCGGCTCGGCCCGGGGCTGAACGCGATCACCGGCGAGACCGGAGCCGGCAAGACCGTGCTGGCCCACTCGCTCGACCTTCTGATGGGCGGCCGGGCCCGCGCCCACATCGTCCGGCCCGGCGCCGGCGAGGCCTGGGTGGAGGGGGTCTTCGACCTCCCCGAGGGCCTGATCGCGGACCCCGAGCTGGCCGAGATCGCGGAGCGCCTCCCCGAGGGCGCCGAGGAGATCGTCCTGGGCCGCCGGGTCTCGGCGTCGGGCCGGACCGGGGCCTTCGTCGCCGGCCGCGCCGCCTCGGCGGCCGACCTGAAGCTGCTCGGCGGCCGGCTGCTCGCGTTCTACGGTCAGCACGAGCATCGCAAGCTGACCATCTCCTCCGCCCAGCTCGAGATCCTCGACGGATTCGCCGGGGCCGACCACCTCGAGACGCGGCGCCGATACCGCGACGCGTACCGGGAGACCGCCGCGATCGCGGCCGCGCTGGAGGAGTTGCGCGGGCGTGACGGCGCCCGCGAGCGGGATCTCGACCTGCTGCGCTTCGAGCTGGCCGAGATCGAGGAGGCCGCGCCCGACCCGGCCGAGAAGGCGGGGCTGGCGGGCGAGCGGGAGCGCCTCCGCCATGTCGAGGGCCTGCGCAGCGCCAACGCGGCTGCGCTCGCCGCGATCAGAGGTGAGGAGACCGGGGAGGGGGGAGCGACCACCGCGCTCGCCGCGGGCCTGGCCGCGCTCGCGGCCGAGCAGGGCGTGGACACCGAGCTCGACGCGCTCGCTGCGCGCCTCGGCGGCCTCGCCTTCGAGCTGGAGGACGCCGCCGCCGAGCTGCGGGCCTATGCCTCCGGCCTCGACCCCGACCCGGCGCGCCTGGCGGCGGTCGAGGAGCGCCTCGACCTGATCGACCGGCTCGAGCGCAAGCACGGCGGGTCGGTGGAGGCCGTGCTCGCCCACGCGGAGCGCTGCCGCAGCGAGATCGAGCGGCTCGCGCACGCGGATGAGCGCGGCGCCGAGCTCGAGGCCGCGCTCGCGGAGGCGGAAAGCCGGCGCGCCGAGCTGGCGGCGGCGCTGGCCAAGGGCCGTGCAGCAGCGGCGCGGCAGCTGGAGACCCGGGTCGCCGCGGAGCTGGCCGAGCTGGCGATGCCCGGCGCCGTCCTCGAGGTCGTGCTCGCCCCGCATGCGGACGGATTTGGGCCGAACGGCGCCGAGACGGTCGAGATGCGGATGGCGCCCAACCCGGGCATCGAGGCGGCGCCGCTGGGCGACGCGGCATCCGGGGGCGAGCTCTCGCGGGTGATGCTGGCGCTGACCGGGCTCGGCGACGCGGCGGGGGCGGGAACGCTCGTCTTCGACGAGATCGACGCCGGCGTCGGCGGCAGCACCGCCCGCGTGGTCGGGGAGCGGCTACGCCTCCTCGGCGAAGGCCGACAGGTGATCTGCATCACCCACCTGCCCCAGGTCGCCTCGCTCGCGGCGGCCAACTTCCGGATCGAGAAGTCGCTCTCCGGCGAAGAGGCGCTGGCCACCGTCGAGCATGTCGAGGGCGAAGAGCTGGTCGCGGAGATCACTCGCATGCTCGGCGCCGAGCGCTCGGACGAGACGGCCAGCCGGCACGCGCGCGAGCTGCTCGCCGCTGCCTGAGCAGCGCAACTCCGGGGCCGACCGCGTGTCTTGGTTGGTCCGATGAGTTTCGCAACCCCGAAGCGCCTCCTCGCCGCAGCGGCCGCCGCGGCCCTGCTGGCCGCCGGAACGGCGGGCGTCGGCGTCTCGCGCGCCGCCTGGCCCGGCGCCAACGGCCCGATCGTCTACGAAGGCGGCACCGCCACGGAGGGCAACGGCCTCTGGATGAAGACGCTCGGCAAGCCGGGCCTGAAGCGCCTCACGAGCGAGAGCGGGGACTCTGAGCCGCAGGTGTCTCCTAACGGCAGGCGCATCGTCTTCAGCCGCACCGTCGAGACCCCGCTTCCCGGCGGCGGCGGAACCTTCCCAGGCCGACACATCTTCGTCATGAACCGCGACGGCTCCAACGAGCGGGCGGTCATCGGCGGCCCCAACTTCGACCAGAATCCGAGCTTCGCCCCCTCCGGCAGACGCATCCTCTTCGCCCGCACCGAGCCCGGCGCCGGCCAGGCCGACATCTTCAGCATCCGGCTCGACGGCACCGGCCTCCAGCGGATCACCAGCGGCACCCCCGACGACCGTCATCCGGTCTTCTCTCCGACCGGGAAGATCATCGCCTTCGACCGCTTCGAGGAGGGCCGCTCGCGGCACGTGTACACGATGCGGCCCGACGGCTCGCGGATCGTCGAGGTTACCTTCCAGATCGCCGCCTGGACCTCGGACCCGGACTTCAATCCCGCGGGCAACCGGATCGGCTTCGTCAAGGGCTTCCCGGGCGACGCCCGCTCGACCGTCTGGCAAATGAGGCCGGATGGGCAGAACCTGCGCCGACTGGCCCCGATGCGGACAGGCGGCGGGGGCTACGCCGCCCCGTCCTTCGCGCCGAGCGGGCGCAGCATCGTCGTCGAGCTCACCGGCGACCCCAAGTTCTCGAAGGTGCAGGTGATTCACCTTCGCGGCCTCACTCGCGGAGCCAGGTTCGGCGGGCCGAAGATGGGCCGGACGCCCGACGCCGGCTCGCCCGTCTGGCTGCCGCGATAGCGCACCCGCGCTCCGCGGTTGGTTTGACCTAACCTGAGGCGTCGTGGCCACCTCGACACGGCGACTGGGAGCGCTGCTCAACCGCCGCAGCGAGCAGCCGGCCGACGGCGCCGTCTACGGCACCGCGCGGCTGGGGCGGAAGACGAAGGACCTGGTGAAGCGGCTGGGTCCCGGCGACATCGCGGTGATCGACCACACGAACATCGACCGGATCGCCGCCGAGGAGCTGATCGCGACCGGTGTGCGGGCGGTGCTCAACGCCTCGGAGTCCTCCAACGGCCGCTACCCGAACGCCGGGCCGCTGCTGCTCGCCCGAGGCGGGGATGCGCCTGATCGACGCCCCGCGCGCCGATCTGTTCGACCGGCTCAAGGACGGCGATCCGCTGACGATCGAGGGCGGGACGGTGATCAGCGAGATGGCGAGGAGATCGTCGAGCGGGCACGTGCTCGGCGCCGAGGAGCTCGCCGCGCAGCTCGACCGCCAGCGCGAGGAGATCGACGACGCCCTGGCCGACTTCGCCGAGAACACGGTCGACCCACATGCGCCAGGAGGGCGACCTGCTGGCCGGCGGCATCGACTTCCCGCTCAACCCGCACCGTGTTCCGCGACCGTCACGTCCTGATCGTCGTCCGCGGCACGACGCCACCGCCGGGACCTGCAGGCGCTGCGCGCCTACATCCGCGACGTGCGGCCGCTGCTGGTCGGCGTCGACGGCGGCGCCGACGCGATCCTCGAGGCCGGGCTGAAGCCCGACATCGATCCTCGGCGACATGGACTCCGCCAGCGACGCGGCGCTGCGCTGCGGGGCCGAGCTGATCGTCCACGCCTACCCGGACGGGGCGGCGCCCGGCCGCCAGCGCCTGCTCGACCTCGGGCTCGACCACACGGTCGTCCCAGCCGCCGGGACGAGCCAGGACGTGGCGATGCTGATGGCCTTCGAGAAGGGGGCGGCGCTGATCGTCAGCGTCGGCGCCCACTTCAACCTGATCGAGTTCCTCGACAAGAACCGCGACGGGATGTCGTCGACCTTCCTCACGCGCCTGCGGATCGGCGAGACGCTGGTCGACGCCAAGGGGGTGAGCCGGCTCTACAACCCGGGCCTCGGCGTCGGCCGACCTGGCGCTCTTCATGCTCGCCTTCGCGGTCCTGCTGGTGATCGTGGTCGTCACCTCGCCGGCGCTCGACGACGCTCGTCGGGCTGATCTGGCTGAAGATCAAGATCTGGCTCGGCATCGACTAGTCGCGGGCGACTCGGCTGTGCGCCGGCAAGCCGCCAGGGCTCGATGGCCCGTATACGGGCCTCGAGCCCTCGGCGCGGATGCCTGAACCGCAGTCGGCCACCGCCGCATCTAGCCTTCCCGCGATGGGCTACAGCGCCCGCTACCACGCGGCTTCGCTGGCGGCGGTCTTCCTCGCCCTCGCGATCGGGATCCTGATCGGCGCCGAGTTCGGCGGCGACGTCGTCTCCGACACCCGCAAGAACCTCGAGGAGAGCCTCACCGGCGACCTCGCAGGACGCCCGCGCGCGGGCCGACGAGCTGGCCGGGGAGCTGGGCCGGGCGAACGAGTTCGCCGAGCGCGATCTATCCGGCGCTGGTCGAGGCCAGCGGCTCGCCGGCCGCCGGATCGGGGTGCTCGCGCTCGGCGGCCTCCCGAGCGGCGTCTCCAGCGACATCGAGGACGCGCTCGAGCCGACCGGCGGGCGGCTGGTCGGCCGTCGGCGTGTCCGCGAGCCGCCCGACCTCGGCGCCCTGGCCGGCGACCTCTCGCAGACCCGCTTCGCCGACATCGCCTCCAACCCGGACACGCTGCAGGCGCTCGGCACCGGCATCGGCCGCCAGCTGGTGCTGGGCGGCGACGCTGCTCGACCGGGTCCGCGGCCAGCTCTTCTCGCGCGCCAGCGGCCGCTTCGGCGACCTCGACGGGGTGATCGTCGTCCGCGACCAGCCCGAGGACCTCGGCCCGCCGAGCGCGCCGCGACGCCGGCCGGCTCGAGATCGGCCTGCTCGACGGGATCGACGGCGACCGCGGTCGACCGCGGTCGGGGTCGAGGCGAGCGACGCCGACCCGTCCTCGATCTCCTTCTTCCAGGGCGCCATCGTCTCCAGCGTCGACGACGTCGACCTGCGTCGCGGGCCGGGTCGCGATGGTCTTCGCGCTGCTCGGCGCCGAGGGCAGCTTCGGCGTCAAGGACACCGCCGACCGGCTGCTGCCCGACCTGCTGGCGCCGGCGCCGGTCCCGGGCCCGCAGCCGGCGCTGACGCCGGGGCAGGGCGGCGCGGCTCTGCCCGCGCGGGCCAGCGGCGAACCAAGGGCCGCTGAGCGAGTGGACCTGGGTCGGGTTCCCGCTGTCGGCGGCGGTCGCTGCCTGCGTCGTCCCGGCCGGGGTCCGCGGGCTGCTCGACGCCGGGCTGGTGCGCGAGAACTACCGCGGCGCGCTGCCTCGCCTTTCCCGCTCGGCGCGGTCCTGGCGACGGCGGCGCTGGTCGCGCTGGCGCCGCTCGCCTTCCTCGACGACCGCGCCGATCTCGACCTGCTCGACCCGGACCTGCGGCGCTGGATCACCTACGTGCTCGGGGTCGCCTTCCTCGGCTTCCTCGACGACTCGCTCGGGCGCGGCGAGGCGGCGGAGCACGCCGCGCGGCTGGCGCGGGCCACGCGCGGGCGCTGCGCGCAGGGGCGGCTCTCGACCGGCGCGATCAAGGCGATCGGGGCGCTGGCGCTCGCCGCCTACGTGGTCTGCGGCACCGGCCGCGAGTCGTCGCGCTACCTCGCCGACGTCGCGCTGCTGATCCTCGCCACCAACCTCTTCAACCTGCTCGACCTGCGCCCGGGCCGGGCGGAGAAGGCGCTCGTCGCTGCTCGGCGCCGGCCTCTGCCTCGGCGCCTGGACGCTCGCAGCCGATCGAGCTGCTCGGCGATCTTCGCCGGGCCGGTCCTGGTCGGCGCCTGGTTCACCCTGCGCGAGCGGGCGATGCTCGGCGACACCGGCTCGAACCTGGTCGGCGCCGATCGCCGGCGTCTGGCTGCTGACGACGCTCGGCGAGACCGGGCGCCTGATCGCCCTCGCTGCTGGTCGCCGCGCTGACGATCTACGGGGAGTTTCGCTCGATCTCCGAGGCGATCGAGTCGGATTCCGCCACTGCGCTGGCTAGACTCGCTCGGCAGGAGAATGAGCCGAGCCGGACAGGGAGACACCCGCTTCATCTTCGTCACCGGCGGAGTGGTCTCGGCTCTCGGCAAGGGGATCGCCGCCGCCTCGATCGGCCGCCTCCTCGTCTCGCCGCGGCTTCCGGGTCCAGCTGCAGAAGTTCGACCCCTACATCAACGTCGACCCGGGGACGATGAGCCCGTTCCAGCACGGCGAGGTGTTCGTCACCGAGGACGGCGCCGAGACCGACCTCGACCTCGGCCACTACGAGCGCTTCACCGACGAGAACACCTCGCGCGCCTCGAACGTCACCGCCGGCGCCGTCTACAACTCGGTGATCAAGCGCGAGCGCCGCGGCGACTACCTCGGCGCCACCGTCCAGGTGATCCCGCACATCACCGACGAGATCAAGAACCGGATCCTGATCGTCGCCGAGTCGCAGGCGGTCGACTTCGTGATCACCGAGATCGGCGGCACGGTCGGCGACATCGAGTCGCTGCCCTTCCTCGAGTCGATCCGCCAGCTCTACACCGACCTCGGGCCGAAGCGCTGCATGTTCGTCCACCTGACCCTGGTCCCCTACGTCGGCCACGCCGGCGAGCTGAAGACGAAGCCGACCCAGCACTCGGTCAACGAGCTGCGCCGGATCGGGATCCAGCCGCACGCGCTGGTCTGCCGCTCCGAGGGCGGCCTCGACCGCGAGATCCGCCGCAAGATCGCGCTCTTCGCCAGCCTCCCGAGGAGGCGGTGATCTCGGCCCGCGACGTCGACAACATCTACAAGGTGCCGCTCGTCTTCCGCGCCGAGGGCGTCGACGACCTCGTCCTCGACCACTTCGGGATGGAGGCGCCGGCGCCCGACCTGGCCGAGTGGGAGGCGATGGTGCGCCGCGCCGACGCCGCCGAGGGCAAGGTGAGGATCGCGCTGGTCGGCAAGTACGTCCAGCTCGCCGACGCCTACAAGTCGGTGATCGAGGCGCTCGAGCACGGCGGCTTCCACCACGGCGTCGAGGTCGAGGTCGAGCTGGTCGACTCCGAGGACTTCGACCCGGAGCGGCTCGAGGGCGCCGACGGGATCCTGATCCCCGGCGGCTTCGGCGAGCGCGGCATCGAGGGCAAGGTCGAGGCGGCGCGGATCGCCCGCGAGCGCTCGATCCCCTACCTGGGCATCTGCCTCGGGATGCAGATCGCCGTGGTCGAGTTCGCCCGCACGATCGCCGGCATGGACGGCGCCAACTCGGCCGAGTTCGACCCGGAGACGCCGTTCCCGGTGGTCGACCTGCTGCCCGAGCAGAAGGAGGTCTCCGACATGGGCGGGACGATGCGGCTCGGCGCCGACCCGGTGAAGCTCCACGAGGGCACCCGGGCGCGCGAGATCTTCGGCGAGGCCGTCATCTACAAGCGCCACCGCCACCGCTACGAGGTCAACAACATGCTGCGCCGCCGGCTCGAGGACGAGGGCCTGGTCTGCAGCGGCACCTCGCCCGACGAGCGCCTGGTCGAGATGATCGAGCTCCCCGACCACCCGTTCTTCGTCGCCTCGCAGTTCCACCCCGAGTTCAACTCGCGCCCCAACCGGCCCGAGCCGCTGTTCCGCGAGTTCGTCGGCGCCGCGGCGCGCCACGCCGGCGAGCGCCCCGCCGACGGCGGCGAGATCGCCGCCGAGGCCGAGGCCCGGCCGGACTCCGAGGACGCAGACGTAAGCGTCCGCCGCGCGGGCTGACGCGGCCGCGGCCCCAGCTTCGATAATTGGGGACGTGAGCGCGGACCGCCACCAGATCATCCGTGACGCCTTCGCCGCCTGGAACGCCGGCGAGCGCGACTTCAACGAGGAAACGACCCACCCCGAGTTCGTCCTGCACTCTGCGCTGACCAGCGCCGACTTCCACGGCCCGGACGGATTCCGCAGCTGGACGGCGGAGATCGACGAGCAGTTCGAGCGCTGGAGCGTGGAGTTCGAGGCGCTGGAGGATGCGCCCGATGGGCGGGTGCTGGCCCTCGGGATGATCCGCTTCGTCGGGCGCAGCAGCGGCATCGAGAGCGAGCAGGAGGCGGGCTGGGTCTTCCGCTTCGAGGGAGACCGGGTGATCGAGATGTGGAACATTCCCGATCACGCTGCCGCCCGGCGCGAGGCCGGCATCCCCGCGACACCGGCTGAGTTCGTCGCGGCCGCGGTGACCCGCTTTCCCGGCGACCTCGTCGCCATCGTCCGCGACGACGGGCGCTGGAAGGCCTGGGTCGAGGAGATCCGCGCGGCGCTTCATCCCGATTTTGAGCTGGTCCGCAGCGAGGCCGTGTCCGGTCTCGCCGGCGGCGAGCGCATGCGGCGCGGGATCGAATCGCTGCGCGAGTATTGGCGCGACTTCACCGACCCGTTCGACGCCTACAGCGAGGTGGCCGACGAGGTCGTGCCCGTCGACGGCGGCCGCGTCCTCGTCCTCGGGCACTCGCAGGCGACCCTTTCCGCCGGCGGCTCGAAGATGACTCAGGAGGGAGCGGTGATCATCACCGTCGAGGACTGCCTGATCCGGCGGATGGAGTTCTTCTTCGGCGACCGGCCCGCGGCGATGCGGGAGGCGGGCCTCGAGCCGTGAGCGATCGGCTGCACGACCGCTTCGTCCGCCTCTGCGAGATCCGCAGCCCGACCGGCGAGCGAGCGCGAGATCGCGGACACGGTCGCCGCCGAGCTGCGCGGCGCTCGGCGCCGAGGTCGACCGAGGACGATTCCGCGGGGCCGGCGCGGCCGGCGCCGGCAACCTGCTGGCGCGGATTCCCGGCCGGGACGAGGGGTGGATGATGTTCTGCGCCCACCTCGACACCGTTCCGCACGGCGGGGCGGTCGAGGTCGTCCTCGAGGAGGGCGTGTACCGCAGCGCCGGCGACACGATCCTCGGGGCCGACAACAAGGCCGCGGTCGCGGTTCTGCTCGAGCTGGCCGAGCGGCACGCCCAGGACCCGCCCCCGGTCGGGATCGAGCTGCTGCTCACCGTCGCCGAGGAGGACGGGTTGCGCGGAGCCAAGGCCTTCGATGTCTCCGCACTGCGCGCCGGGGCGGGCTTCGTGCTCGACCACGCGAGCTCCGATCGGCGAGGTGATCACGGCGGCGCCCAGCTACCAGCGCGTGGTCGCCGAGTTCGAGGGGGCCGAGGCCCACGCGGGGATCAGGCCCGAGCAGGGGCACAACGCGATCGCCGCCGCGGCGGCCGCGATCGCGGCGATGCAGCTCGGCCGGCTCGACCCGGAGACGACCGCGAACGTCGGGGTGATCGAGGGCGGCACCGCCTCCAACGTCGTCCCGTCCCGCTGCCGGATCGAGGGCGAGGCGCGAAGCATCGACTCGGCGCGCGCCGCCGAGGTCGCCGGCGCGATGTCCGAGGCGTGCGCCTGGGGCGCGGGCGAGCACGGCTGCGACGTCGAGGTCTCGGATCGAGGAGCTGTTCCGCGGCTACCGGGTGCCGCCCACCTCGCCGGCGCTGGCGCTGGCGGAGGCGGGGCTGCGCCGGGCCGGGGTCGAGCCGCAGCGGGTCGCGCACCGGCGGGGGCAGCGACGCCAACGCACTCGTCCTCGGCGGCTTCGACTGCGTCCTGCTCGCCAACGGGACCGATGGCAACCACACCTCGCGGGAGAGCGTCGCCGCCCGCGACCTCGACCGCGATGCTCGAGGTCTGCGAGGCGATCCTCGCCGAGGCGGCTCCGTGACGGCGGTGCGCCGATGCTGAAGCTGCGCCGCGGGGTCGTCGTCGAGGAGGACCCGCTGACGATCGAGGTCGAGGGCGAGCGGCGGCGCGCCTGGGCGGACGAGCGCCTGCTCGGCAGAGATGCGCGAGGGCGACGAGGTGGTCGTCAACATCGAGGCGCTCGACCTCGGCCTCGGCTCGGGCGGCTTCGACATCGTCCACGTCAACCTGACCCGGGGGCTCGAGGGCGCAGGGCGCCGGCGGCGCGCACGTGATCAAGCTCAACTACACCTCGCTCCAGCACCCGGTCGAGCCGGTCGAGCGGCGCGAGCGAGCGAGGTCGACCGCGATCGGCCGCCGGAGATCCCGGTGCTGGTGATCCCGCTTCACGGGCACCTGGCGCCGGCGGCCTGGGCCGCAGGGCAGGCGCGCCCCGGGCCTCCGAGTCGGCTACGTGCAGACGGCCGGCGGCGCGCTGCCCGGGCGGCATCTCGCGCGACGTCGCCCAGCTGCGCGGCCTCGGGATCCTCTGCGGGCACGTCACCGCGGCCCCCGCCTACGGCGGTGAGCTGGAGGCGCTCAGCGTCGCCGGTGCCCTCGACGCGGCGGCCCACCGGCCTCGGATGGGACGCCGCGATCGCCGGCGCCGGTCCCGGGATCATCGGCTCGGAGACCCTCTTCGGCCACGGCGGGATGGCGGCGCTCGACACCGCCCATGCCGCGCTCGCTCTCGGCATGCCGACGCTGCTATCCCCGCGGCTCTCCGAGGGCGACCCGCGGCCGCGGCACCGCGGCCTCAGCCACCACACCCGCACCGTCCTCGACCTGCTGCTCGGCGGACGTCGAGGTGCCGGTGCCCCGGCGGCGATGCGGGAGGACGACGCTGACGGGCCTGCTCGCCGGCGACCGCCACCGGGCATCGCCGCAGCAGGTCGACCTCGATGCCTACGCAGCGAGCGGGCTGCCGACCCGCGACCATGGGCCGGGGCCTGGAGGAGGACCGGCTCTTCTTCGCGGCGCCGCTGGCGTCAGGCCGGGCGCTTGCGGAGGCGGCCGCCGGGGTAGGCGGCGAATGATGGAGCGGGTCGGCTCGGAGATCGTCCACGAGGGCAGGATCGCCACGGTGCGGGTGGACACGCTTTCGCTGCCGGCGACGGCTCGGAGCACGAGCGCGAGGTCGTCGGCCACCCCGGCGCGGTCGCGATCGTCGCCCACGACGATGAGCGGCTCTTTCATGGTGCGCCAGCCGCGAGAGGCGGTCGGCGGGGGACGACCTGCTCGAGCTGCCGGCCGGCAAGCTCGACGTCGAGGGCGAGTCCCCGCTCGATTGCGCCCGGCGCGAGCTCGAGGAGGAGGTCGGCGTGCGGGCATCGGAGTGGCGCGAGGTGAAGAGCTTCTACACCAGCCCCGGCTTCGCCGAGGAGGAGGTGACGGTCTTCTTCGCGACCGGCCTCGAGCGGGTCGAGCCGAAACCGGACGAGGGCGAGCGACCTGGAGATCGTCGAGTGGCCGCTGGCCGAGATCGACGCCGCCGATCGACGCCTGCGCGCGACGCCAAGTCGCTGGTCGGCCTGCTGCTCTTCCGCCGCGCCCTCGGCGACTGACCGGACGGGCGGCGGCTTGCGGCGCAAGGGAGGCCCGGCGGCGGGGAGAACCAGCCGCTCATGGCAACGATCGCCGCACCCGAGCCGCCCCGCGAGGCGGGCGACGGCGGGTCGGCGCTCGCGCTTCGAGGGGCTCGTCCTCGACTTCCTCTCCTACCTCGAGCTCGAGCGCGGCCTCTCCCGCAACACCCTCAACGCCTACCGCACCGACCTCCTGCAGTACGGGGAGTTCCTCGCCGGGCGCGAGGTCGAGCGCCCTCGCCGCCCGACCCGCGCGACGTCGCCGAGTTCCTCGCCGACCTGGCGACCGGGAACGGCCGCCCGCCCTGCTCGGCGGCGACCATCCACCGCAAGGCGGCCTGCCTGCGCTCCTTCTACAAGCACCTGCGCCGCGAGGAGCTGATCGGCGACGACCCGACGGCGGCGCTGAGCGCCCCGCGGCGGACGAAGAAGCTTCCCCAGGTCCTCAACTACTCCGAGGTGCAGCGGCTGCTGGCGGCGCCTCGCGGCGACGAGCCGGCGGCCGCTGCCGCGACCGGGCGCTGCTCGAGGTGATGTACGCGTGCGGGCTGCGGGCCTCGGAGACGATCGGCCTCGAGCTCTCCGACCTCGACCTGCGCCACGGCTTCCTGCGTGCCCGCGGCAAGGGCTCGAAGGAGCGGCTGGTGCCGCTCGGGCGGCAGGCGGTCGCCGCGGTCGGCGCCTACGTCCGCGCGGCCGGCCGGAGCTGGTCGGCGAGCGTGCCGAGCCCAAGCTCTTCGTCAACTTCCGCGGCGGCCCGCTGACCCGGCAGGGCCTCTACAAGATCGTCCAGCGCCATGCGCGCGAGGCCGGGCTCTCCGGCCGGATGAGCCCCCACACGCTGCGCCACAGCTTCGCCACCCACCTGCTGGCCGGGCGGCTGCGACCTGCGCGCCGTCCAGGAGATGCTCGGCCACGCCGACATCTCGACCACCCAGATGTACACCCACCTCTCGGGCGAGCAGCTGAAGGAGGTGTACTTCCGCGCCCATCCGCGGGCAGTCGGTCGCTGATACAACCGCACGGGTGAAGACCTCTCGGGCGAGGCCCCACCCGCGGATAGGCGTCCTGCTCGCCGCCCTGGTCGCCGTGGCCGCCGCCGGCTGCGGCAACGAGCGCGCCGAGCCGCCCAACCTGAGCGCGCTCGGCAAGGCCGGCCCCACGGTCGCGTTCAGCACGGCCGGCGGGGCCGTCTCCTTCAGGCACCCGCGCAGCTGGATCGCGGTCCCCGGCGAGCCGCCGGCCATCGCCCAGCTCACCTCGGGGGGCGCCGCCGCCACCGTCTACGCCTATCCCCGCGACGACCTCGGCACCGATCCCGCCTCGGTGCAGGCGGCGCGCGAGCGGGTGCTCGAGTCGCTGCGGAGGCGGTCCCCCGGTTTCCTGGTCCTCGACACCTCGATCGTCGAGATCGACGGCTCGCCCGCGGTCCAGGTTCGCGGCCGCGGCACGATCGCCGGCAGCCCGGTCGAGGCGCGGAGCGTCCACGTCTACAAGCCCGGGGTCGAGTACGTGATCGACGCCTATGCCCGCCCCACCCAGTTCGCGACGGCGAACCGGGTCGCGTTCGGCCCGCTGCTCGCGTCGGTGCGGCTGGCCGGCGAGGAGCCCTGATGCCGGAGCTGCCCGAGGTCGAGACGATCCGCCGCCAGCTCGAGCCCGAGATCGCGGGACGGCGGATCGAGCGGCTCGAGGTCCTCGACCCCCGCTGGTCGCGGCCGGTCGCTCCCGCCGTCCTCGGCGACGCCGTGAGCGGGCGCCGGATCGAGTCCCTCGGCCGCCGCGGCAAGTACCTGCTGCTCCGCCTCGAGGGCGGCGAGACTCTGGTCATGCACCTGCGGATGACCGGCAACCTGCTGCTCGTCGACGGAGAGTCGCTGATCGACCCGGCCGAGGGAAGGCGCCTCTACCGGGGGAGTCGTCGACCGAGCAGAGGCACCTGCGTGCGCTGTTCCTGCTCGACGACGGCCGCGAGCTCTGGTTCACCGACCCGCGCCGCTTCGGCGAGGCGTTCCTCGCGGACGACGAGGCGCTCGCGCGACCGCTTCGACGGACGCGTGGGCCTCGAGCCGCTCTCGGAGGAGTTCACGCCGGAGGCGCTGGGGGCGCTGGCCGCGGGCCGCTCCGCCCCGCTCAAGTCGTTCCTGCTCAACCAGGCCGCCGTCGCCGGGATCGGCAACATCTACGCCGACGAGGCGCTTTTCCGCGCCCGCCTGCACCCGCTCTCGCCGGCCGGATCGATGAAGCCGGAGCACCTCGAGGCCCTGCACGACGCGATTCGTCGATGCGCTCGAGGCCGGGATCGACGGGGGAGGCGCCTCGATCGACGACTTCCGCGACGCCCGCGGCGAGCGCGGGAGCATGCAGGACGAGTTCCTCGTCCACACCCGCGAGGGCGAGCCCTGCCCGCGCTGCGGGTCGCCGATCGCGCGGATCGTCGTCGCCGGCCGCTCGACCTACTACTGCCCCGGCTGCCAGGTGCGGCTGCGGCGGCGGCCGCGGAGGCGGAGATGAGCGTCGAGCCGCCCGCCCGGCTTCGCCATCGGTCACTGGAGCGACGCCGCGGCGGCGACCGGCTGCACGGTGGTGATCCCGCCGCCGGGGCGCCCGCTGCGGGGTGGACATCCGCGGCGGCGGGCCCGGGACCCGTGAGACCGACGTGATCAGCCCGCTCGCCGGGTCGCACGAGGTGAGCGCGGTGATGCTCGCCGGCGGCAGCGCCTTCGGACTCGCCGCCGCCGACGGCGCCGCCCGCTGGCTGGAGGAGCGCGGCCGCGGCCACCCGACCCCGGGCGGGGTCGTGCCGATCGTGCCGGCGGCGGTCCTCTACGACCTGGCGGAGGGCGACCCGTCGGTGCGGCCCGGCCCGGAGCAGGGCTACGCGGCCTGCGAGGCGGCGCGCGAGGGCATCCCCGACCGGGGCCGGGTCGGGGCCGGCGCCGGAGCGGCCGTCGGCAAGATCCTCGGGCGCGAGCACGCGACGCCCTGCCGGCGTCGGCTATCGCGTCCGTCCGCACCGGCTCGGGCGAGGTGGTGGCGGCGCTGGCCGCGGTCAACGCCTTCGGCGACGTGATCGGCGAGGACGGCACGGTACTCGCCGGGCCGCGGGGCCGGGGGCGCGGCGCGCAGCGCCGAGCACGTGCTGGCGATGGAAGGGCCGCCGGACTGGACCGCGGTGGAGGAGCGCAACACGACTCTCGTCTGCGTGCTCACCGATGCCGGCCTCGACCAGGCGGCCTGCGCGCGCACCGCGCGGATGGCGAGCGGCGGGGTGGCGCGGGCGGTGGACCCGGTCTTCTCCGACCTCGACGGCGACGTCGTCTTCTGCATCTCCTCGGGCGAGCCGCGGGAGGACCGCTTCCTCGGGCTCGCTGTCGGCACCGCGGCGGCGGTCGCCACCGCGGCCGCGATCCGCGACGCCGTCCGGTCCGCGCGCGACCCTTGAGGGTCCGTGCCCGGCTCATTCAAGACAGAGGCGGTGGTCCTGCGCAGCATCCGCTTCGGCGAGGCGGACCGCATCCTCCACCTCTACTCGCGCAACCGGGGGAGGCTGGGGGCGATCGCGAAGGGGGCGCGCAAGCCGCGGTCGCGGTTCGGCGGGCGGCTCGAGCCCTTCTTCCGGCTCGACCTCGTCCTCTACGAGGGCCGCGGCGAGCTGGCGACGGTGACCTCGGCCTCGACGATCGAGGGCTACTCGCGCCTGCGCTCCAGCTCGGCGGGGATCGGCGCCGCCGCCCGCGCCTGTGACTCGGTCCTGCGCCTGCTCGACGCGGCCGACCCGAACCCCGCCGCCTACAACCTCCTCTGCCGCTACCTCGAGATGCTCGACACCGAGCCGGCCGGGGAGCCGCTGGCGACGGCGATCGCCTTCCGGCTGAAGCTGGCGCTGGCGGCCGGGTTCGCCCCCGAGCTCGCCTCCTGCGCGCGCTGCGGCGAGGCGGACCACCTGACC
The DNA here is from genome assembly GCA_963720015.1 of uncultured Actinomycetes bacterium. Taxonomy (GTDB): domain Bacteria; phylum Actinomycetota; class Thermoleophilia; order Solirubrobacterales; family 70-9; genus DATFPK01. The sequence goes on from CAVREA010000002.1 coordinate 231,708, forward strand.
GGCTTCTCGGGCGCCGCCGGCGGGGTCGTCTGCGCGAGCTGCGAGCGCGGCTCCTTCGGCCTCAGCCCGGACGCCCACGGGTTCATGGTCGGCGCCCTCGCCCGCCCGCTGACGGAGGCGCCGCCGGCGCCCCCGGCCGCCATGCGCCAGGCCGAGCGGGCGGTCACGGAGACGCTCGAGCATCACGCGCACGTCCACCTGCGCGCCGCCGCCTAACCGCCGAGTGTGCATTTCGTCGGGCCCTGGGGACCTCAAATGCACACTCGGCAGCTCGAGCTCGGCAGCTTCAGGGGTCTCCCGCCTAGAATCGCCGTCGAGGGATCTCCACTTGCCGAGCGCCGCCACCGAGACAGGGTCGAGGTACGTCTTCGACTTCGCCGACGGCTCGAAGGAGATGAGCGACCTGCTCGGCGGCAAGGGCGCCAACATCGCCGAGATGACCCGGATCCTCGGGCCGGAGCGGGTGCCGGCGGGGTTCACGATCACGACCGAGGCCTGCGTCGCCTACATGGAGGCGGGCGGCGAGTCGCCCGCGGGCCTCGACGCCGAGGTCGACGCCGCGCTCGCCGCACTCGAGCAGCGCGCCGGCAAGCGGCTCGGCAACCGCGACGACCCGCTCCTGGTCTCGGTCCGCTCAGGCGCCCGGGTCTCGATGCCGGGAATGCTCGAGACGATCCTCAACCTCGGCCTCAACCCGGACACGGTCCGGGGCCTGGCCGAGCGGACCGGCAACGACCGCTTCGCCTGGGACTCGTACCGTCGCTTCGTCCAGATGTTCGGCGACGTCGTCCGCGGGGTTCCGTCGCGCCGCTTCGAGGAGGCGCTGCGCGGCGCCCGCACGGCGAAGGGGGTCGATGCCGACACCGGGCTCGACGCCGAGGACCTGCTCGCGCTTACCGAGACCTTCATGGAGATCTACCGCGCCGAGACCGGTGAGGAGTTCCCCTCGGAGCCGCGCGAGCAGCTGCGCCAGGCGGTCCTCGCCGTCTTCGACTCGTGGAACGGCGACCGCGCCGTCAGCTACCGGCGCATCAACGGCATCCCCGACAACTGGGGCACCGCCGTCAACGTGCAGCAGATGGTCTACGGCAACAAGGGCGATACCTCCGGCTCCGGCGTCGCCTTCAGCCGCGACGAGCGCACCGGCGAGCCGCGCCCTTCGGGGGACTTCCTCCTCAACGCCCAGGGCGAGGACGTGGTCGCGGGGATCCGCAACCCGGTCGACATCGACGAGATGGGGGGCGAGCTTGCCGAGGCCCACGACGAGCTGCTCGAGATCCTCGCCCGCCTCGAGCGCCACTACGGCGACATGCAGGACGTCGAGTTCACGGTCGAGGAGCGCCGCCTCTACCTGCTGCAGACGCGTAACGCCAAGCGCCCCGCCCAGGCGGCGGTCCGCTTCGCCCACGACGCCGTCGAGGAGGGGCTGCTCGAGCCGCGAGCAGGCGCTGCTCACGATCGACGCGGACCGGCTCGATGCGCTCCTTCACCCGGTCTTCGACCCGACCTTCGAGTACGAGACGCTCACCCGCGGCATTCCCGCCTCGCCGGGGGCGGCGCGCGGGGCGATCGCGCTCAGCGCGGCGGAGGCGATCCGCCGTTCCGCCGCCGGCGAGGACGTGATCCTCGTGCGCGCGTTCACCGAGGCCGACGACGTTGCCGGGTTCCACGCCGCCCGCGGCATCCTCACCGCCGAGGGCGGCAAGGCATCCCACGCCGCGCTCGTCGCCCGCGGCATGGGCAGGCCGTGCGTGGCGGGGGCGTCGCAGATACGCGTCGACGAGGAAGCCGGGGTCGTGCACGTCGGCGAGCACGCGCTCACGGCCGGGGACACGATCGCGATCGAGGGCTCGACCGGGGTGGTGACGCTCGACGACGTGCCGCTGATCGAACCCGAGCATCAGCGCCGAGTTCGACGAGGTCCTCGGCTGGGCCGACGAATTCCGCGAGCTCGGCGTCCGCGCCAACGCGGACACCCCGGCCGACGCCGCCAAGGCGAGGGGTTTCGGCGCCAAGGGGATCGGCCTCTGCCGGACCGAGCACATGTTCTTCGGCGAGGACCGCGGCGAGCTGGTCCGCGGGATGTTCCTCGCCGCCGAGCGCTGGCGCCGCGCGAGGATGCACGCGGCGGCGCTTGCGGAAGCGGGGGACGGGGAGGGAGAGGGCGACCTGCCGAGCACCGGCGAGCTGGTTACCGCCGAGACCGAGTTCAGGGACGCGCTTGCCCGTCTCGAGGAGCTTCAGCGCGAGGACTTCAAGTCGATCCTGCACGAGATGCGCGGCCTGCCGGTGACGATCCGCCTGCTCGACCCCCCGCTGCACGAGTTCCTCCCCCTCGAGCTCTTCGAGGGGCGGGTCCGCGAGCTCGAGAGGCGGGGCGAGGGCCGGGATCTCGAGGCCGCCCGCGAGGCCGCCGAGATCGTCCGCGACCTGCAGGAGACCAACCCGATGCTGGGCACGCGCGGCATCCGCCTCGCGCTGCTCTACCCGCCCCTCTACGGGATGCAGGTGCGGGCCGTCGTCGCCGCGGCCGCCGACGCCGCCCGTGCCGGCGACGCGCCCCGGATCGAGGTGATGCTGCCGCTGATTGCCTACGAGGCCGAGCTCGTCGAGCTGGGCAGCGCGATCCGCGAGGCCGCGACGGAGGCGATCGAGGCGGCGGGGGTGGAGGTGCCGGTGGCGGTGGGGACGATGATCGAGCTCCCCCGAGCCTGCCTGATCGCGGGGAAGATCGCCGAGCACGCCGACTTCTTCTCGTTCGGCACGAACGACCTGACCCAGACGACGATCGGGTTCTCGCGCGACGACGTCGAGGGCGGGTTCATGCCGGCCTACCTCGAGCGCCGCGTCTTCGACCGGAGCCCGTTCGAGACCCTCGACACGCCCGGCGTCGGCGAGCTCGTCCGCATCGGCGCCGAGCGCGGCCGCGCCGCGAAGCCCGGGCTCAAGTGCGGGGTCTGCGGCGAGCACGGGGGAGACCCGGCCAGCATCAGGTTCTTTCACGAACAGGGAATGGATTACGTCAGCTGCTCACCGTTCAGGGTCCCGATCGCGAGGATCGCCGCCGCGCAGGCCGCGCTCGAGTCCGCGGAGGGCTCGGCGTGAGCGGGGAGGCGGTCGCGGCACGGGCGCTCGAGGAGCGCGTGCGCGCATGGGAGGAGGACTTCCTCTCGCCGCTCGCGACCCGCTCCTATCCGGCCCAGCGGCGGGTCGAGGAGCCCGACAGCCCGGTGCGGACGCCGTTTCAGCGCGACCGCGACCGGATCCTCCACACCAAGTCCTTCCGCCGCCTCAAGCACAAGACGCAGGTGTTCGTGGCGCCGGAGGGAGACCATTACAGGACCCGGCTCACCCACACGCTGGAGGCGAGCGCGATCGCGCGCACGGTGGCGCGCGCGCTCGGCCTCAACGAGGACCTCACCGAGGCGATCGGACTCGGCCACGACCTCGGGCATCCGCCCTTCGGTCACATCGGCGAGGAGGCGCTGGACGCGGCGCTGCGGGAGCGCTGCGGCAGCGGCTTCCGCCACAACGAGCACTCGCTGCGGGTCGTCGAGGTGCTCGAGCGCGACGGGCGGGGCCTCAACCTGACCGATCAGGTTCGCGACGGGATCCTCAACCACACCGGGTCGCGGAAGCCGGAGACACTCGAGGGCCGGATAGTCAAGCTGGTCGACCGGGTCGCCTACATCAACCACGACATCGACGACGCCCTGCGCGCCGGCGTGATCACCGCCGGCGACCTGCCGGCGGCCGAGGTCGAGCTGCTGGGCCCGACGGGATCGGCGCGGATCGACCGGCTCGTCCGCGACCTCGTCGAGCGCTCGGCGGAGGCCGGCGACATAGTCCAGTCCGAGGAGCTGGGCGGGGCGATGCTGCGCCTGCGGAAGTTCATGTTCGAGCGCGTCTACCTGGGCCCGGCGGCGCGCCGCGAGCACGAGCGGGTGCACCGGACGATGCGCGGCCTCTTCGACCACTACATGGAGCATCCGGAGGCGATCCCGGGCCGCGATCCCGAGGCCGAGCCCTGCCAGCGGGTGGCCGACTACATCGCCGGGATGACCGATCGCTATTGCATCGCGCAGTTCGTCGAGCTGACGATCCCGGAAGAAGCGAGGTTCTGATACCCGTGCGGGCGACCGCCGCCGTTACGGTGGGCTGATGGCGAAGTTCTCGGGCGACAGCGTCGAGCGGGTCCGCGAGGCGGCGGACATAGTCGAGATCGTCTCGGCCCACACCGACCTGCGACGGCAGGGCGCCCGCTGGGTCGGCCTCTGCCCCTTCCACGAGGAGCGCACGCCGTCGTTCTCGGTCGATGCGGCGGAGAAGCTCTACCACTGCTTCGGGTGCCAGGCCGGGGGCGACGTCTTCGGCTTCGTTCAGGAGAAGGAGGGAATCGGGTTTCCGGAGGCGGTCGAGCTGCTGGCGCAGCGCTTCGGCGTCGAGCTCGAGAGGGAGCGCGAGGACCCGCGCGCCGAGGAGGCGCGGCGCCGGCGCGAGAGGGTGGGTCAGCTGCTCGAGCGCGCCGCGGAGTTCTACGCCGCCTACCTCTGGGAGTCGCCGAAGGCGGCGCGCGCCCGCGAGTACCTGGCCGGCCGGGGGCTCGAGGAGGAGGTGCTGCGGAGCTTCGGCGTCGGCCTGGCGCCTTCGGACTGGGGCTCGCTGCTCGCGCGTGCCCAGCGGGCGGGGTTCAGCATCGACGAGCTGCTCGCGGCGGGCCTCGTCCAGCGCGGGCGCCAGGGCGGCGTCTACGACCGCTTCCGCTCCCGGATCACGTTCCCGATCCGCGACCGGCGGGGGCGGGTGCTCGGCTTCGGCGCGCGCGCGACCCGGCCGGACCAGCCGCCCAAGTACCTCAACTCCAAGGACGGGGAGCTGTTCCACAAGAGCCGCTGCCTGTTCGGGATCGACCACGCCTGGAAGGCGATCAGCAAGGCGGGGCGGGCGGTTGTGGTCGAGGGATACACGGACGCGCTGGCGCTGCACCAGGCGGGGATCGAGGAGGCGGTGGCTGTGATGGGGACCTCGATCACCGAGGAGCAGGTGCAGATGCTCTCCGGGCACGTCGACGAGATCGTGCTCGCGCTCGACGCCGACAGCGCCGGACAGCAGGCGATGCTCCGCACCCAGCGGGTGGCCGAGAGCCGCGGCATGCGGATCGGGGTGGCGAAGATGCCCGCGGGCGAGGACCCGGCGGACATGATCGCCGCCGAGGGCGGCGCCGGGCGGTTCAGGGAGCTGGTCGAGAACTGGGTGGCGCTCCCCGAGTTCCAGGTCGGCCTCGTCCTCGACGCGACCGATGTCGGCTCGCCGGCGGCCCGCGACCAGGCCCTGCTCGAGCTGGCGCCGGTCCTGGCCGCAATGGGGGAGGGGGCGATTCGCGACGAGCTGGTGAGGCGGATCGCCGAACGCCTCGACCTGGAGCCGGCGACGGTTGTCGGCCGGGTCAGCGCCGCGCGCGGGGCGGCCGCCGCTGCGCCGGGCCGGGGCGAAGTGAGGCGGGTGCAGGCGAGCCGCGAGGAGCGGGAGGGGGGCGGCTCCCCCGGCAACGGCGGTGCGCCCGCGGCGCTGACCTCGCGCGAGCGGCGCGAGCGGGCGCTGCTGGCGATGTGCGTCGCCGACCCGAAGGATGGCCGCGAGTTCATCGACCGGCTCACCGAGGACCACCTGTCGCCGGTTGCGGCGAGGGCGCTGGTGTGGCTGCGGACGCACCTGGAGGATCCGCTCGCCGGGCTGCCGCGTGAGGACGAGGCGATGGCCTCGCTTGTGATCGAGGTCGTGATGCTGGGCGAGCGCGAGCCCGCCTCCGCCGAGGCGATGGAGCTCAACTTCCTCATGCTCGAGCAGCGGCGGCTCGAGGACCGGATCGGCGAGGCGGGGGAGAGCGGCGACTACGAGAAGCGCGCCGAGCTCAGCCGTGAGCGCGCCGCCCTGGTCGAGCGCATCGCCCACGCCGAGCGCGCGGCGTGACGAAAGCCCCGGCGCGGCGTAGTCGGGGTGTGAGACGGATCATGACCGTCGCGGTGCTTGCGGTCGGCGCGCTCGTGCTGGCCGGGTGCGGGGACGAGGGCGACGAGGCTACAGCCTGCGGACGGAGGAGGGGGCGGCGGGGTGATCTGCACCGAGATCGGCTGCTCATCGGGGCTCTACATGGACCTGGGCGCGATCGGCCGCGGCCTGCCGGGGGCGGAGCGGGTGCGGATCTGCGTCGAGTCCGCCTGCCGCAGCTTCCCCCTCGCCAATGCGCCGATCGCCGACATGCGGGTGGCGGGGCTGAAGGACCGCGCCCGCGTGCCCGTGCGTATGACCGTCACCGGCCGCGACGGCCGGATCCTTCGCCGCAGCGCCGTCGTCGCCCCGGTCCGCCGAACCCGGCCGAACGGCCCCGAGTGCCCGCCGACCTGCTTCCAGATCGCCGTCCGCATCGACCCGGGCTCGCTGCGCATCAAGGCAGAAGCCTGACCCCCGATGGGGGTGTGGTGCGCCCCCGGTGAGCTCCCCCGAGTGGATTCGAACCACTACGAACTGATTAACAGTCAGTCATGCTGCCGTTACATCACGGGGGATCGGAGCTGAAGTGGCCATTCTAGGCGGAGCCCCGATGCCCTTCAGTCAGCTCCGGCCAGGTCCTCGACGAGCTCCGCACAGCGTTCTGCGCCGTCGTTCGCCTCGCTCCAGGCAGCCAACGACCTCGCCCGCTCCGCGAATGCCGGATCGCCGAGCAGCCGCCGCACCGCCCACCGCAGCGGGCCGGGGCCGCAGATCCTCCAGGGCACCGAGAGGCCGACGCCCGACCAGGTGACCCGGGCGGCGGTCTCGGCCATGTCGCCGACCGCCGGCGAGGTCAGGACAGGCACCCCGGCCGCCAGTGCGCGCGCAACCGTCCCGTGCCCGCCGTGGCAGACGACGACCGAGGCGAGCGGCATCAGCTGGCTGTAGGAGAGCCAGTCGACGAGGACCGCGTTCGGCGGCACCTCGATCGGTCTCGCCGGGACGACCCGGTTGGTGGTCGCGACGACGCGGACCGGCTCCTCCGCCAACCCCTCGAGCGCCGACCGCACCAGGCGGTTGTCGGGGTCCTGCGAGGTGCTGGGCGCGATCAGGACCAGCGGCTCCGGCCCCGGGGGAAGCTCGATGTCCTCGAAGGGAAGCTCGAAGAACACCGGCCCGGTGATCCGGACCCCCGGCGGCCACGGCCGCGGGTACTCGAGCTGGGGGAAGGTGCCGACCAGCGCAAGCTCCTCGCTGATCCCGCCGTGAAAGCGCTCGAGCGGCGGCAGGCCGAGGCGCTCCCGCTGCTGGTTGAGCTCGGCCCGCCCCCGCCTCAACCCCGTCTCCAGCACCGGCAGCGCCCCGCGCCAGAGGGCCCGCCCGAACGCCGTCCGCGAGGGCTGCACGCCGAAGGCGAAGAACGGCAGCCCCGGCTCGTGCACGGGGTAGATGTGGGGTATCAGCGTCGCCCACCTCGCCCCGGCCGCCTCGGCGGCGAGCGCCGGCGCCAGGGTGAGGATGTCGCTGACCACGGCCGCCGGCTCGAGCTCCTCGAGCAGCGGCATCATCGCGATCGCCGCGTCGGCCGCCGCGGCGCCGTGCTCGGAGTCGGGATCCGGAGGAGGGAACACCTCGTACTCCTCGGCGGCGCGGAACTCGAGGCCGCATCCCTCCACCGCGGCGCGCCACTTGTCCCAGGTCTCGACGACCACGCGGTGGCCTCGCCCGGCCAGGGCCCGCGCCAGACCGATCGCCGGAAACGCGTGCCCGGGGTCGCCGAAGGCGGCGACCAGGAAGCGCCCCTTGCCTGCCCGGCTCACCGAGCCGCCTCCGCGCTCCGCGGCTGAATGCAAGTTCCCATGCCCGGCCGCCCCGGATCCCGGCCCGGAGCGGTGGAGCCGCTATCCATTCGCCGATGAGGCAGCGCCGCAACAAGGCCGCGCGGCTGCGCACCGCGGTCGAGTGCCTTCCCGAGCACACCCGCCGGGCCATGCTGGAGGGGATCGAATCCAACCGGATCATCGTCGGTGCCTACACGGACCGCGACGGCGGGGTCTGCCCGATGCTCGCCGCCCACCGCAACGGCGGGCGCACGAGCTTCGCCTCCTTCGCCAGCGCCTGGGACGACTTCACGGGGGCCAAGCGGCGCATCTCCCGGCGGGCGACCCGGCGCGAGATCGGCGCCCTGCGCAGCTATCTCGAGATGAGCCTGCTCGCCGACGAGACCAGGGGCGAGTCGGTCTCGACCCTCGCCGCCCGGATCCGCAGCGAGCGACGCGAGGCCGCGGAGCGCGCCGCGGCCGAGCCGCCGCCGCACGTACCGCCAGACGCACCTGCCGGCGACCGCTTCCGGACGCCGGAGCTCCGCCTGCGCCGGCGCTGGTCGTGGATGCGCCCGGCGCGCAGCCTCGACGTCTACGAGGCGACGCTTGCCGCCGCCGCCGAGCAGCACGCCGAACGGGCCGCCGAGGAGATTCTCGAGCCGGTCGATCGGGACCGCTCCGAAGCTCCGGTCTAGCTCAGGCCAGCGCGCCCTGAGCGGCGTCGCTCGGGCGCATGAACACGATCTCGGGGATCACGCAGTTGCGCGACGTGCGGAGCAGCAGCCGCACAGCCTCGGCGATGTCCTCGGGGCGGATCATCTCCTCCGCCTCGACAGCGCCCTTGACGTAGTCGGTCATCGGGGTGTCGACGAACGCCGGCGCCAGCGCAGTGCACTGGATTCCCTCCTGGCCGACCTCTTTCTGCGTCGCCATCGAGTAGTTGATCACCGCCGCCTTCGTCGCCCCGTAGACCGAGAGCCAGGCCTGGCCGAGCTTCCCCGCGATCGACGCCGTGTTGACGATCAGCGCCTTGCCGTGCTCGGCGCCCGCCTCCCTGAGCATCGGCAGCGCCTCGCGGGTGCCGATGATCACCGCCCGCAGATTGACGTCGAGCTGGATGTCGAGGTGCTTGGTCTGGATCGCGTCCATCGGCTGGCCGATGCCGATGCCCGCGTTGTTGACGAGCACGTCGAGCCGGCCGTAGGCCTCCCGGTGCTTGGCGACCACCGCGGAGATCTCCTCCTCATTGGTCATGTTTGCGGGTGCCGACTGCACCTCGAAGCCGTCGGCGCGCAGGCCCTCGACGGCCTCCTCGAGCTTCTCGGGTCGCCGCGCCGAGACGGTCAGCGCATACCCGTCCTCGCCCAGGGCCCGGGCGATCGCCAGTCCGATCCCGCTCGATCCACCGGTTATCAATGCCGCCCGCTCCGCCAACGCTCACTCCTCGCTCTCGCCTACCGGATCGGGGCACCCTAGTCGATCGTCTCGCCCCCGCCGCGACGCGGCGGACGCCCGGGCTCGGCCTCTGAATAACATGGCCGCGTGCGCCTCTCCCGGATTGCCATCGCTTTCGCCTGCCTGCTCGCGGCAGCCTCGCTGCTCGCCGCCTGCGGCTCGGATTCCGACGAGCCGAAGACGACCGCAGAGGTCTCCGACCTTCCGGCGCCGCCCGCCGCGGACTTCCCGGACGCCGCCGGCAAGTCTCTCGGCGAGGTCGTCGACAACGCCTCGGGTCCGGCCACAGCCGTGATCTCGCCCGCCGCGATGGTCTTCAACACGGGGACCAACCGCTACTCGTTCGGAGTCTTCGAAAAGGACCGGACCCAGATCCCCAATGCAAGGGTGGCGCTCTACATCGCCAAGGTGCCCGCCGCCGAGTCCACACTGATTCCCGAGGGGGCGGAATCGGCCGGCGCAGGAGCGACGGGAGCACCCGGGGAGAAGGGCGCGAACGGCGTGGTCGGGTCCGGCGCCGGAGGCGAATCGACGGACCTGCCCAGGAAGGTCGCCACCGCCCTCGACCAGCCCGCGATCGGCCCGTTTCCGGCCGCCGTGGCCAGCCTCGAGACCGAGCCGGCGTTCCGCGCGCAGACGACCTCCAACGACCCCGACTCGGCGCTCGCCGTCTACACGACCAGCATCGACTTCCCCAGCGCCGGCGAATGGCGGGTCGCGGCCCTGATCAAGGGCACTGACAGCTACACCGCAACGCTGCTGCCGAGCGCCGTCGTCGGCCAGTTCAGCCAGGTGCCGAAGGTGGGGGAGAAGGCGCCCCTGATCCACACGCCGACCCGCGAGGACGTCGCCGACATCTCCGAGATCACGACCCGCGTTCCACCCGACACCCAGAACGAGGTCGATTTCGCCGATGTCCTCGGCAAGGAGCCGGTGGTCCTCTTGTTTGCGACCCCCCAGTTCTGCCAGAGTCGGGTCTGCGGACCCGTGGTAGACGTCGCCGAGCAGGTCAAGCAGAGCTACGGCGACAAGGCCGCCTTCATCCACATGGAGATCTACAACGACAACGACCCGAGCAAGGGGGTCAGGCCGCAGGTGAGGGCATTCAACCTCCCCAGCGAGCCGTGGCTCTTCGTCATCGACCGCAACGGAGTCGTCCGCACGGCGATCGAGGGCGCCTTCGGCGTCGAGGAGCTCGAGGCGGCGGTGCGGGAGGTGACGGGAGGATGAGCGAGGCCAAGTCGGACGCCGAGCTGCTCGAGTCGTTCGCCGACGAGGCCGGCCGCCGCTGCGACGTGATCACCGCCGGCCTCGACACCGGCACCACGGACTTCGAGACCCTGCGCGCCGAAGCGCACGCCCTCAAGGGCACCGCCGCAGTCGTCGGGCTGCAGCGGCTGGCCGAGCTCGCCGGCCTGATGGAGTCCGACCTAAAGGACGCGGCCAAGGTCGGCGATCTCCGCCCCGGCCGCGCCCGCCAGATCTCCGAGGCGGCGAAGGCCCTCGGGGACGGCGCCCGCGCCGCCGCCGAGGGCAAGGAGGAGCCGCCCGATGTGGGCCGGTCCCTCGCGCAGCTCTTCAGCGTCTGATCAGCGGCCCAGGGCCTCGCGCGCTGCCTCCACGTCCGGATACGGCTCGACGCGATAGACGAGCCCATCCCGCATCGTTGCCGCCTGCACCCAACCCTTGCGCACCTCGATCCCGCTGCCGGGTCCCCTGGCGCGGGCTTCGAGCACGATCAGGACCTGCTCGCCCCAGTCGACCAACTCCCGGATCTCGACCTGGAAGCTGTCGCCGAATCCCTCCTCGAGGCTCTCCCACATCCCACGGATCTGATCGAGGCCGTGGTAGACGGCGCCCTCGACGGCCCCGAGGTAGGGCCGCCACTCTATCTCCGGGTGCAGGATCTCGGCGACCCCGTCGAAGTCGCCGCGGTTGAAGGCGGCGTACGCCTGTCGAATCCGTTCGACGTTCTCCTGCGACATCGAAGGCCGAGTATCCCCCGGGAACGAGTCGAGGCGCAACCCGCCCTGCCCGCCTCAACCTAGGTGCTACGGATATGTTTCGCCGATGGAAGTCCTCTGGATAGCCGGCGGCATCATTCTCTTCGGGTTTCTCGGCGGAGCGATCTTCGGCGGCAAGGGGAGCCACAGCTCCGTCTTCGACGGCTTCCTCGGAGCCTGGCTCGGCTTCACCGTTTCGCTGCCCCTGCTGACGATCGGCCTCGCCAACCTCTAGCGCCCGCAGGCCGCGCTACGCTCGCGCCGGGCGCTCTCCCGAGGACAGCGTACCCGGGCCGGTAGCTCAGTTGGTCAGAGCAGCGGACTCATAATCCGTCGGTCGCAGGTTCGAGTCCTGCCCGGCCCATCGGAAGCCCTGGCAGAAATCGTTTGTCCCGAAGCCCCTGAGTAGGCTTGCGGCCGTGCCCTTCACGCTCAGAAACCTCAAGGAGGACCTGGAGGACGTCGGGTCCAGGTTCGACGGCGCGCCGGACCTGGAGTTCCGCTTGGCGACCGATGCGCTCGAGCTCGAACAGTCCGGTCTGAGCTTGCAGCGCGTCCCGCCCGGTTATCGCTTTCCCTACGGCCACACGCACGAGAAGCAGGAGGAGGTGTACGTGGTCGTACGCGGGAGCGGGCGGATGAAGCTCGACGACGAGATCGTCGAGCTCAAGGAGTGGGATGCGGTGCGCGTCCCGCCCGGTACGTGGCGAGGCTACGAGGCCGGGCCGGAAGGCCTCGAGATCATCGTTATCGGCGCGCCCAGTCTCGGAGAGGCCCGGCGCGACGACGTCGAGGGCCAGCGCGACTGGTGGGCTGACTAGGGTCAGGACGAACCCCGAGCACGCGGGCGGCCGGCCAAGCGGCCGGCCGGCCGCGTCGCGGACCTCTCAGTAGGACGAGTAGGGCGAGCTGTCGTTCGGGGCGTTCGCGCCCGACTGCGCCGAGGCGGCGCCTGTGGTCGCCGCGGCCCACTTGAAGTGGGTCCCCTGGAACTCGTCGGCGAAGCCGTTGCCCTTGACCTCCCCCGCGCCCTCCTGGGTGAACGTGTAGAGCGGGAGCCCATTGAACGTCAGCTGGCGCTCGGCGCCGGCGCGTTGGATTGTGCCGAGGTCGAGGCCCAGCTTCGCGGCCGCGGACTGCGCCTCGCTTGCCGAAGCGTCGACGGGACTCCAGAACGACGTGCATCCCTGCATGCAGCGGATCCCTGACTGCTCGACCTTGGCGCTGTAGAGCGTCTGGCCCTGGGCGTCGACCAGGACGTTCATCCCGTCGACGCTTTTCACCGACACGAGGCCGGAGGCCGACTCGGAAGCGGTGGCGTTGTCGTCCCCGGAGCTGCCGCCGCAGGCGGCAAGAGCGAGCGCCGCGGCGCCGACGGCGAGGAGAATGATGAGTGGGTGTTTGATGGAATGTCTCATGCCCTGAACTACGGGGATGGCGCTGTCCGGGATTGCCCAATCCCCGGATCCCCCTCGGTCCGTAGAAGAGAGTGTGGTGTCTTCAGATCTCTCCGATGAGGCTCTGCTGTCCGGTCTGGGGGCCGGTGACCCGGACGCCGCGACGGCATTCACCAGGCGGTTTCAGTCGCGCGTGTACGGGCTGGTGCTGATGATCGTCCGCGACGAGGGCGCCGCCGAGGACGTGGCGCAGGAGACGTTCGTGCGAGCTTGGAAGCATGCCCGTACATACGACCCAAGGCGGGGCCGGGTCGTCACCTGGCTCCTGACGATCGCCCGCAACCTGGCGATCGATGTCGTGCGGGTGAGGTCGGCAGAGCCGCTCGACCCGGACGTGGTGGCCACCAAGCTTCAGCAGGCCGGGTTCGCGAATGCGCCCGCCGACGCAGGCTTCCCGCCGGACGAGCGGGAACGCGTGCGACGGGCCATGGCCGGCCTGCCACGGAAGCAGCGACGCGCCCTCTTCCTCGCGGCCTACGGCGGGCGGACGGCTCAGGAGGTGGGCGAGATCGAGGGCATCCCGCTCGGCACCGCGAAGACCAGGATCCGAACCGCGATGCTGCGATTGAGCGATTCGCTGGAGAGCTCCTATGAGGTGTGAGGACATCCGGGATCTGGCTCCGGAGTTCGCGCTCGGGCTCACCGACGGCGAGGAGCGCGCCGAGACGCTGCGACACCTCGCGACCTGCGGGGAATGCCGGCGTGCCGTCGAGCAGCTGACGCACGTCGCCGACGAGATGCTGATGCTCGCGCCGGTGCAGGAGCCGGCGGCGGGGTTTGAGTCGCGCGTGGTCGAGGCGATGGGGCTCGAGCGTCCCGCCCGCCGCCGCCTGCCACGCTGGCTCACCCCGAGCTGGCTCGCGCCGCGGTTGGGTCCGGCCCTCGCGGCAGCGGCGATCACTGCCGCAGTGCTGATTGGCATCTACAGCGACGATCGCCAGACCGCCGACCGCTACCGCGCGACCCTCGACGAGGCGGGCGGCAAGTTCTTCCAGGCGGACCGGCTGGCCGACGAGGCAGGGCGTAGAAGCGGGGTCGTGTTCGGCTACGAGGGCTCGCCGTCGTGGATCTTCGTGACGGTGGACCCGGCCGAGCGCGGCGCCGTCAAGACCGCCGTGCTCGTCACCAGCGACGGGCGGAGCATTCCGGTGCGCGGGTTCGAGCTCGATCGCAGCGGCACGTGGGGGGGAACGATTCCCGTCGACCTCTACCAGGTGGCCTCCGTCCGGCTGCTCGGGGAGCGTCCTGGCGAGATCCTGCACGCCGGTCTTCGCTAGCCGCGCGGTTCGCTCGGCAGCCCGGCGGCTTCCAGGGCGCCCTCGCGCGTCAGCGGGCGTCACGCACTGCCGCGACCTGCGCCCCGGCCAAGGCGAGCGCGCCTGCGTGGTGGCTCATCGCGAGTAGTGATAGCGATTCGCCGAAGACAAGCGCGGCATCCGCGCGCGATGACAGCTTGGGCGACACGCGGAGTCAGGGCGGCGCTTTACCGTTCCTCGCGGTTCAGGTCAATCCGGATCGTCAGGAGATCCGTCTGCATTAGGCGCACCGTGGCCGTGTTCAGCCTCGCGATCGGTTGCCTGGCGACAATGTGGTGGAGACGTTGGCGGGGGTCGTCGTCTGGGACCAGCCGGGCGGTGCCTGTGCGCCATCGACGGCCGATGAAAACCCGAACCCGGGGATTGGCCTCGATGTTCCTGACGTAGTTCGCTCGGCGGCCGTGCTCGGCGACGATCCAAAAGACGCCGTTGTCAAGGCCGTTGGTAACCGGAGTGCGTCTCGGGCGTCCGGACTTGCGTCCGGTCGTCTCCAGGATCGCCGTCCCCGGGGCCGAAAGGCCAAGGCGGAAGAGGCCGCGGACGATGGGATTGACCAGGTACTTCGCCGTCCGGCTTGCAAGCCTCCGCTTCGTCTCACGGCGACGCACCACGAACTCCCAGGCTATCGGCATGACTCACCGAAGGGAGGTCGCCTTAGCGGCTCCAGAAGTGCCTGGGGTTTTCCGCCTTTACGGACTCCCACACCTGAGACCTGTGCAGGCAGGTCTTGCAGATCTCGTCCTCGTCCACCTCTTCCCATCTACGCGTGCGCTCCGGCAGCGGCCATCCGCGACCGCAGAAGGTCTTGACTCGCTCGTGGTGCCAGTCGAGAGACGTCGGGCTGACTATGTGCAACTTGCTGCCGCCGTAGTCGCAGATGACGAGGCGCCCAAGCAGACCCGGGGGAGTCTTCACCTCCGCAGTGTCCCATCTGGGGGTCGCCAGACGGATTCAACACAGCCGCGGCCTGCGCCAGCGAGAATGACGCACTGTGTTGCTCGGACTGGGACTTGCCCTGGCTTGCGCGCTCGCGACCAATGTCGCTTTCCTGTTCAAGCACCGCGGTGCGGTCCTGGCCTCACCGGTGCGCGTCGGACATCCGCTGCGAAGCGCCGCCGGTCTCTTCCGCTCCAGGTGGTTCACGCTGGGCTGGATCGTGGCGCTCGGCGCCTGGGCGCTTCACGTCGGAGCGTTGGCGCTGGCGCCTCTGTCGATTGTGCAGGCCGTGCTGTCGGGCGGACTCGTCTTCCTCGCGGTGCTCGCCGAACGTTTCTTCGGTTTCCACCTCGGCCGCCGGCAATGGATCGGCCTGCTCGTCACCGCGGCAGGGCTTGTCGTCATCGGGCTCACCTCAGGGTCGCAGGACGGCGAGGCTCCGGGCTACGCGCTGGCCGCGCTGATCGTCGTGGAATCCACCATCATCGTGTTCGCCACCGGGTTCGCGGTCCTCTCCGGTCGCCTCGGCCTCTCGCCTGCCGGGCAGGGCATGCTCCTCGGAGTTGCCGCCGGCGCGCTCTTCGGTGTTTCCGACATCGCTCTCAAGTACTTGACGAATGCCGTTGGTGACGGGGTGCTAGAGCTTGTGAGTCCGTGGTCGGCAGCGGCGCTGATCGCCTCGGTGGTCGCCTTCTTCGCCTCGGCTCGCAGCTTGCAGATCGGCCCGGGTGTCGAAGTCATCGCACTCACCTCGGTCGCGGCCAACGCGGTTGCGATCGTTGGCGGCATCCTGGTCTTCCGTGACCCGATTGGGACGGGACCGGTGGAGATCAGCGGGCGCATGGCCGCCTTCGGCCTGGTTGTCCTCGGCGCCGCGCTGATGCCCGCACCCACCCGGGCGACTCACCACCACCAGCCTACGAAGGACTCATACCAGGGCGACGACCTCCAACGCCGGATCTCCGAGCCGCGGTAGGGGGAACGGGGGTCAAGCCTGGTCGGGAGGAGCCGCCGGGGCTCGTGACCCGCGTGGGCCGTCACCGGCGCTTGTGCGCCAGGACCAGCAGGTACTCGAAGCGGAGCTCGGTCGGCCCGCCGGACGGACCGGCGTTCGCCCGTTCGACGAAGTCGAGGAACTCGCGCTCGAGGGTTGCGCTTCGTTCCGGGTCGTTTTCGACGCTCGCGAAGGCCGCGATCACCGGTCCGAAGGTCTGCCTGTAGAACTCGGCGTACTCGACCGGCGGGCCCGCCACCGTCTCGACGAGCTCCCGTTCGCTTGCGTCGAGCGAGGACACCCGGTCTCCGAACAGCTCCCGTACGTGCGCCTCGTCTCCCCAAAGGAGCGGCGAGGGCGCGTCAGGAGGCGGTGGCGGGAGGTAGGGCGCGAGCACGCCGAAGAATTCGCCCGCAAGGCCGTCAGGGGTGAAGTTGGCCATCCCGATCGTGCCGCCGGGTCGACAGACCCGCAGCAGCTCGTCGGCGACCGCCTGTTGGTCGGGCGCGAACATCGCCCCGGCCGACGAGGTGACGACGTCGAACTCGGCGTCCCCGAACGGCAGCGCCTGGGCGTCACCCTCGACCCACTCGAGCTCCACTCCGCGCTCGCTCGCTTCGCGCTCGCCCGCCTTCATGTTCTCGACCGTTATGTCCGACGCGACCACCTCGGCACCCGCTTCGGCGGCGCGGATCGCGACGTTGCCACTTCCGGCGGCGACGTCGAGCGCGCGCTGGCCGGCAGCGATTCCGCAGGCCTCGACGAGATCGCGGCCGAGCTGCGAGTCCAGCTCGGTCGTGAAGCGGTTGTAGTCCCCCAGCGCCCACATGGCGCGCACCGCCGCCCGAGCCTCGTCCGGCAATCCCCTGCTGCCGCCCGTCTGATGGCCAGCCATAAACGACCTCCTCCATCGTGACAGGCCCCGCGACCTCCGCATCTGCGCGGGTCATACCCATCACCTCGCTTCGTCGAAGCCAATCTAGAGAGGCTCCGCCTCTTCCGCTCGCTGAGGCGGGACCAAGATCGTTGACAGGTCGGGGTGCATCTGCCAGGTTATGGCCGAGGTTAAGGATGAGAGCAGCGGCCGCCGGCCAGGGTGCTGACCCGAGGAGAGCTTGTGAGCGCGATCGGTGCTGAGATCCAGATCGATGAGACCGCGCTGGACGAGCTGAGGGCATCGTTCAAAGGGGAGCTGCTACGGCCCGGCGCCCCAGCCTACGACGAACACCGAAGGGTCTGGAATGGATCGATCGATCGGTTCCCGGCGCTGATCGCGCGCTGCCGTGACTCGACGGACGTGGTCAAGGCGGTCAGGTTCGCGACCAGCGCCGGTCTCCCGGTCGCCGTCCGAGGCGGAGGCCACAGCTTTCCGGGCCACTCGGTCTGCGACGGCGGCATCGTGATCGACCTCGGGCCGCTGAAGGGAATTCAGGTTGACCCGGAGGCATGCACCGTGAGAGCGCAGGCCGGCCTGCTCTGGGGCGAGCTCGACCGCGAGACCCAAGAGTTCGGACTCGCCACCACGGGAGGGTTCGTCAGCCACACCGGCGTCGCGGGCCTGACGCTTGGCGGTGGCATCGGCTGGCTTCATCGACAGCATGGGTTGACGATCGACCAGCTGCTCTCCGTGGACTTGATCACCGCCGGGGGCGAGGCCGTCAAGGCGAGCGAAACGGAGAACCCGGACCTCTTCTGGGGCCTGCGCGGCGGCGGCGGCAACTTCGGGATCGTCACCGAGTTCGAGTTTCGCCTTCACCCCGTGGGCCCGACCGTCCTCGCAGGGCCGATCTTCTGGTCGATGGAGGAGGCGCCGGCTCTCCTGCGCTTCTACCGCGAATGGATCGCCGAGGCGCCGGACGAGTTGATGACGATCCTGATCCAGCGCCGGGCACCCGCAGTCGAGTTCGTACCGCCGGAGCTCCGTGGGGAGCTCGTCGTGGTGGTCGCATGTTGCTACGCGGGAGCGATCGAGGACGGGGAGGAAGTTCTGCGCCCGCTAAGGGAATTCGGCTCGCCGGTGCTTGACTTCTGCGAGCCGAAGTCCTACGTCGCTCATCAAGAGACGTTCGACGCCGCTTTCCGACACGGCTGGTGGTACTACATCCGCGCCTGCGACATCACAGAGCTCACCGACGACGTGATCGACATCATGGTCGACCACGGAAGACGGATTGCCTCCCCGATCACGAGCGTCGCCCTCTGGCAGATGGGAGGGGCGGTTGCCCGTGTGGGCGACCCCGAGACCGCCTTCAACGGCCGGGATGTCGCATTCACCTTCAATATCAACGGCAACAGCCAAACCGCGGAAGGATTCGAGGCCGAGCGCGAGTGGGCCCGCAACTTCTGGTCCGCGCTCGAGCCCTACCACGCCAGCGTCTACGTGAACTTCCTCATGGATGAGGGAGACAAGCGGATAGGACAGGCGTACGGTGAAGAGAAATACGAGCGGCTGAAGGCGCTCAAGCGCACCTACGATCCGACGAACGTGTTCCGGCTCAACCAGAACATCCCGCCGGACTGAGCAGGGGGATGACCGGGCTACTTGTAGGCGATGCCGGCGCTGGTCGGGCCGGCGAGCGGTAGGACGTCGACGTCCTCGAACCCGGCCTCTTTGCACCAGGCGGCAAAGTCGCCGCCTGTGAAGTCGAACGCGTCGCCGAACTCGATCAGCATGTTGAGCGACATCAGCAGCCCGAACGCGTTTTCGCGGCGGGCATCGTCGATCAGGTTCTCGATGACAATGAACGCCCCGCCCGCCGGGAGCGCATCGTAGGCAGCCTGGATCAGGTGCCTCTTGCCCTCCAGGTTCCAGTCGTGGAGTATCAGTCCCATTGTGATGACGTCGGCCTCGGGCAGGGGGTCGGCGAAGAAGTCACCGCTGATCGCCTCCACGCGATCGCTCAGGCCGGCGGCTTCGATCGTTCGCTTTCCGATCGGCTCGACGACGGGGAGGTCGAAGCTGGTGCAGCGCATGTGGGGGTGACGGCCGGCGACGATGATGGAGAGCTGGCCGGTCGCGCCGCCGACGTCGCATAGCGTCCGGTATTTCGAGAAATCGAACTTCTCGGCCAGCGCGTGGAACGGGCCCATGGAGATCCCGGCCATCGCATTCATGAACTGCTCGAGCCTGTCCTCGTCGCTGTAGAGCTCCTCGAACATCGCCTTGCCCGTGTGCTTGATCTCGTTCTGGGGCTCTCCGGTTTGCAGAGCCTCGGTGAGATCACCCCAGAATCCATAGAGCCGCGCGTTGCACATCTCGAGGATTCCCCCGACGTAGGCTGGGCTGTTCTTGTCTAAAAAGGCGGCGCCTGCCTCCGTATTGCGATAGAGGGCATCGCTCCCCTCACCCTCGCGATCGAGGAGCCCGAGGGCGACCAGCGCATCGGGGAAGTCGGGAATCGCGCGCGGATGCAGCTCGAGCGCCTCGGCGATCTCCCCGGCCGTGATTGCTTCGCCGCCAAGCTTGGTGAAAAGCTCGAGCTCAACAGCCGACAGAAGCGTTTTCGAACCCCAGAACCCCATGCCGACCTGCATGATCTGTGAGGGGTCGACTTGCCCGGGCATCTCTTCGCCGTGAGGTTCCTGCTTGGCGCCTCGAAGGGCGGAGCGTATCCGATCACCGGGGGACTTCAACTATTGGGGAGGCAGCCGCCCATGGCGGAGGTTAGGTTCCTTCAAGGGGGGCCCCTCATGGCGTTGGGCTGCGGGAATGGGCGATGGCACGAGAGAACGAGAAGCCGGCCGCCTCCAGCGCCAGATCCTTTTCGTAGGACTCGCGGAATCGCAGGACCTTTGCCGGAGTGGTCACGGCCGAGAGCGCCCGTAGGCGCCCTCGGCTCGAACCGTCGCTACTTGACGGTGACGCTTCCGTACATCCCCTGTGAGTAGTGGGCGGGGAGGTTGCAGAACATGACGTAGTCGCCCGGGGTCAGCTCGAAGGTCTTCTTCGGAGCCTGGCCCGGTCGCACATCCTCGAGCTCGCCCGCCAGCTCACCACCCTGCTGTTCGAGCGCGGCCTCGTCGACCTCGTTGCCGGAGACCGGCAGGGCGGCGGGATCGGCGTCGCTCTTGATCAGGACGAGCTCATGCTCGACCTGGCCGACGTTGGGGGCGCTGATCGTCACCGTTCCGGCCTTGGTGGTTACGGCCTTCGGATCGAAGAAGAAGTCACCCATCTTGATCGTCACCTTGCCGGTGGCGGTCGTGGCGGGGGTTGTCGATTCCGCGGTCGTTCCGCTCGTGGTTGCCTCGTCGTTGCCGTCGTCATCGCCGCCGCAGCCGACAACCGCAGCGGCCGCCATCGACGCGACCACGAGAAGCGTAAGCGTGATGCTGCGTTTCCTCATCTGGGACCCCTTCGTCGGGATGCTGGGTTCAAACCTCACCGCCCAATCCTCGGGCGCCACAGGCGGAACCGCATCCGTGGTCGCCCCACGCTTCCGACCGTGCTCAGTACTGAGGCTCTGCCTGAGCGGGACCGGCAGACCCAGATAGCCACCGGCGGCACCACAGGCGGGCCGGGCTTGACATGTGACTAATTAGTCACCTATAGTTCGCCGCGTGGACGCGGTGTTCAGAGCCCTCGCAGATCCGACGCGCAGGAGCCTGCTCGATGCGCTGTTCGAGGAGGACGGGCAGTCCTTGAGCGCGCTTGAGCAGCGACTGCCGATGACGCGCTTCGGCGTGATGAAGCACCTGAAGGTGCTCGAGGAGGCGGGGCTGGTGACCACCAAGAAGCGCGGTCGCGAGAAGCTCCACTTCCTGAACCCGGTCCCGATCCGGCTCGTCCACGACCGCTGGGTGAGCAAATACGCCGAGCCCTGGGCGGCAACGCTCACGGGTTGAAGCGACGAATCGAGGAGGAGAACGATGGAGAAGGTCTTCGAGATCTACATCAAGACGACCCCCGAGCGCCTCTGGGAGGCGATCACCGACCCCGAGATGGCGAAAGGTCTACAGCTTCGGCGTGGGCATCAGCTCGGACTGGACGCCAAGGGGTCCCGCTACGAGGCCGTGCACGACGGCGCGGGGATCGCGATCTCCGAGGGCGAGAACCTGGAGGTCGACCCGCCGCGCCGGCTCGTGCAGAGCTTCACCGCGCTGTGGAGCGACGAGGTCAAGGACGAGGGGACCTCGCGGGTCACCTGGGAGATCGAGCCGGTCGGCGACTCCTGCCGGCTCACCGTCACCCACGATCAGCTCCGCGAAGGCGCGAACAACGAGCTCTACGGCGGCTGGCCGATGATCCTCTCCGGTCTCAAGACGCTGCTCGAGACGGGCGAGAAGCTCACCACTCCCGGCTCGCTGCGCTACTCGGAGAGCCGGGCCTAGCTCAGCCGATGCTGCGGCGGACGGCGGCGAGAAACGGCCGGGCGGCGGCGGGGTCGAGCCCGTCGCCGCCCGGCGCGCCGCGCACGGCGAGCGCCGCCTCGATCAGCCCAGCGTCCCCGAGGCCCTCGCGCGCCCACTCACCGGCAGCGGTCTTCGACGCCCAGAGCCCGGTTCGGGCGTAATGGGCGGCGCGGCAGGCGCCGAGGACGGCGTCGTCGAGCCTCTCGGCCCGCTCCTCCTGCCAGCGGATCGATGCTCGCAGCAGCTCCAGGAGGACATCGCGGGGAGGTGGTAGGAAGACCTCCGCGGCGGCCGGTCCCCGCAGGGCCAGGCCGCGCTGCGCCAGGATCGCGCGGTCGATCGCGAACCAGTGGGAGTCCTCGACTTCGGGATCGCGATCGATTCGGGTCTCGATCGCCCTCCCGGTGTTGAGGTTGAGCTGGAATCCCGGCTTCGCCGTGCCGGAGGCGGCGACGGCGGGGGTGTAGACGACCAGCTCGAGCCCGCGCGCGGGGCACGCCAACGACTCGTGCCGGGTCGCGGCGACGAGGTCGGCCGCCGACTGGTCCTCGAGCCCCGCGCCGAAGACCACGGCGACGTCGAGATCGCTGCGACCCGGGAGATAATCGCCGAGCGCCCAGGAGCCGCCCGCGTAGACGCCGACCAGACGGCCGCCGAGCACCTCGCCGATGCGGCCGCTGAGATCGAGCAGGTAGGAGCCCACCTCAGCCTCTTGCGCCATCCCGCAAGGGTGGCGGACGGCGGGCGGATCCTGCGCCGACATGCGACCCTTCCCCTGAGCACCCGATGTCCGTCTCCCGCCGCCAAGCCCTGATCAAGGCTCCGCCCTCGAGGGTCTGGGACCTGGTCGGCGACCCTCGCCGCCACCCCGAGTGGTGGCCGCGCGTGGTCGAGGTCCGCGGCGAGCGCTTCGACGAGGGCAGCAACTACGCCCAGGTGACGAGGAGCCCGGGAGGGAAGATCGAGACGACGATGTCGGTCGAGCGGCTCGACGACCTGCGCGAGATCTACATGCGCTGCCAAGACACCGGGACGTATTCCCGCTGGCTGCTGACCGAGGCTCGCGGCGACACCTTCGTCGATGTCGAGTTCGGGATGGACCCGCACGGGGCGTCGAACCGCATTTTCGACATTACGGTCGGCAGGCTCTACTTCCGCCGCTGGCTCGATCAGTCGCTGGCCGCTCTCGACGATGTCGCCGCCACGCCCGAGTAGCAGGGCGAGATCAACCGGTACCGAAGATTGGGGTGGCAGAGCGACCGCCTCGCGCCGATAAGGCGGGTGTCCAACTCAAGGAGCAGACGATGATCGGGTTCGTCGTTCTCGGAATCGTGATGTTGATCTGGGTGCTCACCTGGGAGAGCACCGAGAGCCAGGCTTAGCCGCGGCCCGTCATCGCCGCCTTCGCCTGCCCGCCGGTACCCGCCCGCGCCTCTCCAGCCTGCCGCGAGCGGACTCCTTCGCGCGTGGCATCCAGGGCAGCGATAGAGCTTCTGTGAGATCGAGCGGATCAGCCATGCCTCGTCGCCCTCGGCGGTGTATCCGCGCAGGCTCCAGCGGGTGTCCGGTAGGCCGTCGAAGCGGTCCACCGGCCACACGATGACAGCCGCCGCGCGGCGCGGCGACCGCTGCCTCGTCTGCCACCATGCGCCGCGATGCGGACCCCGCGCCCGACCTTGCTCGCGATCGGCCTCGCCCTCGGCCTGTTCGCGGGTTGCGGGGGAGGGGAGGAGGGAACGACGGTCGACGAGGCCGACTTCGTCCGCGACGCCGACGCGGTCTGCCGCCAGAGCCAGGAGGAGTTCAACCGGATCCAGCGCACCGGCACGAGCACCCCGGATCAGGCGGAGCGCCAGGTCCAGGCGCTGATCGACGTATCCGAGCAGGCGCTGGAGAACCTGCAGGACCTCTCCCCGCCGGAGGAGCTGCGCGCCGGGGTGGACCGCTACCTGGCGGCCCGCGAACGCGCGGTCGGGCTTCTCGAACAGGCTCGCGAGGCTGCCGCCGCCAGCGATTTCCCGGCCTACCTCGAGGCGAAGCGGCGGGTCTCCGCGCAGCTCGGCGAGCGGTTGCGGCTCGCCCGGGTGCTCGGGCTGCGCGATTGCAGCCGTCCCGCGATCAGCCTCGGCGGCCAGTGAGCAACGTTGCGCAGTCCGGCGGGTTGAGGTGATCTGAATGCCCGAACTCGATCCTGGGTCGACCTTTGCCGGTTACCGGATTGAGCGCGCCATCGGCCGCGGCGGAATGGGAATCGTCTACGAGGCGACCGAATCCGCCCTCGACCGCCGCGTCGCGCTCAAGCTGATCGCCGACGAGGCCGCTCGCGACCCGGCCTTCCGCGACCGCTTCGGCCACGAATCCCGGATCGCCGCCCGGGTCGAGCATCCGAACGTGATCCCGATCTACGCCGTCGGCGAGGAGGACGGGGTCCCCTTCATCGCGATGCGCTATGTCCCGGGCCAGGACCTGGGGCGGAAGATCGCGGCCCTGCGGCGCCTCGAGGCGGAAGACGCCGCCGCCCTGATCGCCCAGGTCGCCGACGGCCTCGATGCGATCCACGCCGCCGGTCTCGTCCACCGCGACGTCAAGCCCTCCAACGTCCTGCTCAGCGGCCCCGAGGGTCGCGAGCTTGCCTATCTGACCGACTTCGGCCTCGCCAAGCACGTCGCCTCGACCAGCGAGCTGACCCGCGGCGGTTTCGTCATGGGGAGCCTCGACTACGTCTCGCCCGAGCAGATCCAGGGCAGCGAGGTCGACGCGCGCACCGACGTCTACGCCCTCGGTTGCGTCCTCTACAAGGCGCTCACCGGGGAGGTCCCATTCCCGCGCGAGGACGGCGCGGCGAAGATGTGGGCGCACGTCAACGACGAGTTCGAGCCGCCCTCGGACACCGCCGGGGTCCCTGCCGCCTTCGACCCGGTGATCAACCGGGCCCTGGCGAAGCGACCCGAGGATCGCTTCCCATCCGCCGGCGACCTCGGCCACGCGGCGCAGGCCGCCGCCGCCGGGCGGCCGGTAACCCAGCCGGAACGGCGGGTCGCCACCGGCGAGGCCGCGACGCCGACGCGCACCCGGGCCCTGGAGCTGGGGGAGGGCACGACCGCGGACCTGGCCCGCCGCTATGCCCGCGAGGAGCGCCGGCAGCGGCGGGCCCAGGTGAGGACGGGATGGAGGGCGCGCCTGCCTCTTGCGATCGCGATCGCGGCGGCGATCACGGCAGGGGTCGGGGCCTCGCTGCTGATGGCGGGCCCCGATGAGCCCGCCGAGCCGTCGCCGGCGATGAGGCTCTTCCTCGGGCAGGCCGACGAGATCTGCGCCGAGAGCCGCGGCCTCTACAACGCGGCCGTGAAGCCCGAGCCGAGCACGACGAGCGAGGCGGTCGGCTACGCGGACCGGCTGGCCGCGATCTCACAGGACGCCCTCGTGCAGCTGCGTGGGCTCGACGTCCCGCCCGAGGCTCGCGCCGACTTCCGCGCCTACCTCGAGTTGCGCCGCGCCTTCGTCGACCGCCTGCGGGCGGCCCGCGACGCTGCCGTCCGCGACGATCCGGACGGGTTCGAGGCCGCGTTCAGGCGGCTCGGCGCGGGCAGCCGGGCGCGCTTCAGGGCGGCCCGCAAGGTGGGGCTCCGCCAGTGCAGCCGCTCGGGCTGATCGCCGGTTTAGGCTTTCGCCATGGACGAGGGGGAACGATGGGCCGGCCTGTCGCCCGGCGACGAGTTCGCCGGCTACCGGATCGAGCGCCGGCTCGGCCGCGGCGGGATGGGCATCGTCTACCTGGCCATCGAGCCCGGGCTGGACCGGCGGGTCGCGCTGAAGCTGATCGCGCCCGAGGCCGCGGCCGACGAGGTCTTCGCTCGAGCGCTTCGCCGCACGAGTCGCGGATCGCCGCCTCGATCGAGCACCCGAACGTCGTCCCGATCTACGCCGCCGGCGAGGAGGACGGGATTCCCTACATCGCGATGCGCTACGTCTCCGGCTCCGACCTCGGCCAGCGGATCGCCCGCGAGGCGGCAGGCTCGAGCCCGGCCCGCGGCCGTCGCGCTGATCGCCCAGGTCGGCAACGGGCTCGACGCGATCCACGCCGCCGGGCTCGTCCACCGCGACGTCAAGCCGGCCAACGTCCTGCTCAGCGGCGACGCCGGCTCCGAGCACGCCTACATCACCGACTTCGGCGTCGCCCGCAACGTCGCCATCGAGTCCGGCCTGACCCAGACCGGCCGCTTCGTCGGCACCCTCGACTACGTCGCCCCGGAGCAGATCTCGCGGCGGGCCGGATCGACGCCCGGGTCGACGTCTACGCGCTCGGCTGCCTGCTCTTCAAGCTGCTGACCGGCGAGGTCCCGTTCCCGCGCGAGGGCGAGGCGGCGCGGCTCTACGCCCACCTCAACGACGAGCCGCCGGCGCCCTCGCTCTTCACGCCCGTCGTCCCCGCATGGCGCTCGACCGGGTGATCGGCGGGCGATGGCGAAGGATCCCGCAGACCGCTATCCCTCGGCCGGCGACCTCGGCCGGGCGGCGCAGGCGGCCCTCACCGGCGGCGACGTGGTCGAGCCCGAGCGGACCGTCGCGACGGGCGCCGCCGCCGGCGCTCAAACGGCCGAGCTCAGCCCCGAGCCGACGCGAACGGCGACCGCGGCGGGGGGCGGGGGAGGGCAGGAGACGGCCGCGACCAGGCCGACGCCGCCCTCGCGCCCGCCCAAGCGGCGCCGCACCGGAGCCCTGGCGCTGGGCGCCGGGGCAATCGCCCTGGCCGCCGTCGTCGGCGTCGCGCTGCTCGGCGGTGACGACGAGGGCTCGGGAGGCTCCGGCGGCGGCGGGTCCGGGGGCGGCGGCTCCAAGCAGGCCACGACCACGGCGACAACCGAGCAGCCCCAGGCGCTGAGCAGGGCCCAGCTGATCGCCAGGGGCGACGAGATCTGCCTCGACAGCCAGAACCGTTCCTCCAGGTCTCCGCCGAGTTCCCCGACGGCGAGGCGTCCCTCTCGCCGGCCTACGCGCGCAAGCTGGTCCAGATCTCCGGCCAGCAGGTCGAGCGCTTCGAGGCGCTGCGGCCCCCGCCCTCGGTGGCGGACCCGTTTGCCGAGTACGTCGCCCTGCGCACGAAGGTCAACCGCTACGACAAGAACGTGCTCGCCGCCGCCCTCGCCGGCGACGCCGAGGAGTTCGACCGCTGGCGGCAGGCGAACTTCGACGAGGGGCCGGAACGCCACGACCTCGCCCAGCGGATCGGCTTCAAGATCTGCAGCGCCAACCCCCAGCCTCAGGGCTGATCAGCGCCGCGACATCCAGGCGAAGCCGGCGGCCATCGCCAGGTTGGCGACGCCGGCGAGGCGCAGGCCGGCCTTCGCGCCGGGCCGGCTGACCGCCGGCGACTCGGCCCAGAGCGCGTCGGTGGCGATCTCGGTGCCGCGCAGCCAGGCCAGCGCCCACCAGTCGCGCGGCTCGCCGCGGCGGGCGGCGACCGCGTGGGCGGCGGCGAAGGTGAGCCAGATCGGCCCGCAGCGCCGGAAGAGGTGCGCGGCGTCGGGCGAGGGCTCGTCGTGGCCGAGCACCCTCAGCGTCGCCTCCGGGGCCGCGATCGCCGCCGCTGCCGAGCACCAGGTCGAAGGCGATCATGTTGCGGTTGGTGAGCGCGCAGGGCCTCGTCTCGAGCGTCATCCGCACGACCACAGCATCCAACCAGATTCGCTGGAAGGGAAAGCGCGCAGGTCCGGCGAAATCGGACCGCCGTGACCAAGACCGCGACGAAGACCCCCCAGCTCAAGAGCCTCTCCGACTACATCCAGGAGCGCTTCGACGAGTTCTCGCGCTCGCAGAAGGACGTCGCCCGCTACATCGTCGACCACCTCGACGAGGCAGCCTTCCTCACCGCCGAGGAGCTGGCCCGGAGAGCGAGCACCTCGTCATCGACGGTGGTGCGCTTCTCCCAGGCCCTCGGCTTCGAGGGCTACCCCGAGCTTCAGCAGGCGGCGATCGAGGAGTACCGCAACGCGATCGCGACGGCCGGCAACGGCCGGCGGCCGGCGGCGGCGCGCTCTTCTCCTTCGACCACTCCGAGCTCGAGGGCTCGCTCGGCGCCGACTACGCGAACCTCGAGGAAACCGCGCGCAACCTGACCCGCGAGCAGGTCGACGGCGTCGGTCGCGGCGCTCGCCGAGGCGCAGCGGGTCGTGATCGTCGGCGTCGACCAGATGGCCTTCTTCGCCAGCTACCTGCGCCACACCCTCAGCCTGCTCGACATCCGCGCCGAGATCGTCGCCAGCACCGGCGGCGAGTCGCTGCAGCGGCTCGGCCGGATCGACGAGGACACCCTCGTCATCGCCCTCTCCGCCGGCCGCGCCCACCCGCTGCTGCTGCGGGCGATGAAGCTGGCGCTGCACCGCCGCGCCCGCACCCTGGCGATCTCCGACGCGACGATGTCGGAGGTCGGCGAGCACGCCGAGCTGACCCTCTACTTCTCCTCCAACAGCCCCTCCTTCGCCCGCTCCAACACGGCGCTGATGGCGCTCGTCCAGGCGCTCGCCCACGGCCTCTACGCCCGCGACGAAGCCGCGCACAAAGACCGCATCCGCGCCTACAAACTGAAGTAACGCGCACAGCGCGAGCCACATAACGAGCCAGTGGCAGGGCCCGCGAAGCGGGCCCGTTCGCCTCCGCAGTTCCGCCGCCCTAATATTGGGCCCGATGACCGAGCGCGCGACCTTCCGGCTGAAGACCGGCCTCGCCGAGATGCTGAAGGGCGGCGTGATCATGGACGTGGTCACGCCCGAGCAGGCGCGGATCGCCGAGGAGGCCGGCGCCTGCGCGGTGATGGCGCTGGAGCGGGTCCCGGCCGACATCCGCCGCGACGGCGGCGTCGCGCGGATGTCGCGACCCGGCGATGATCAAGGGGATCCAGGAGGCGGTGACGATCCCGGTGATGGCGAAGGCGCGGATCGGCCACTTCGCCGAGGCCCAGGTCCTGCAGGCGCTCGAGGTCGACTACATCGACGAGTCCGAGGTGCTGACCCCGGCCGACGAGCGCAACCACATCGACAAGCTCGCCTTCGAGGTGCCCTTCGTCTGCGGCGCCACCAACCTCGGCGAGGCGCTGCGGCGGATCGGCGAGGGCGCGGCGATGATCCGCTCCAAGGGCGAGGCCGGGACCGGCAACGTCGTCGAGGCGGTCCGCCACATGCGCGAGATCACCGTCCGGGATCAAGCGCGCTCGCCGCAGCTCGGGCCCGGAGGAGCTCGCCGCGCGCGGCCAAGGAGCACCAGGCGCCGCTCGAGGTCGTCCGCGAGGTCGCCGAGGCGCGGCCGCCTGCCGGTGCCGCTCTTCTGCGCCGGCGGCATCGCGACCCCGGCCGACGCGGCGCTGATGATGCAGCTCGGCGCCGAGGGCAACTTCGTCGGCTCCGGGATCTTCAAGAGCGCCGACCCGGAGCGCCGGGCGCGGGCGATCGTCGAGGCGACGACCCACTTCAACGACCCCGAGCGGGTCGCCGCCGCCTCGATCGGGCTCGGCGAGGCGATGCCGGGCCTCGAGATCGCCGAGCTCGCCGCCGCGGACGCGCTGCTCCAGGACCGCGGTGCCTGAGCGGCTGCCCTGCAGGTCGGCGTCCTCGCGATCCAGGGCGGCTTCGAGGCCCACGCGCGGATGCTGCGCGGGCTCGGCGCCGAGGCGCGCGAGGTCCGCGCGCCCGCGGACCTCGAGGGCCTCGACGGCCTGGTCATCCCCGGCGGCGAGAGCACGACGATCTCGAAGGGGATCGCCGTCGGCCGGGCTCGAGCCGGCGATCCGCGCGCCACCACGACGCGGGGCGGCCGATCCTCGGCACCTGCGCCGGGATGATCGTCTGCGACGACGAGCACCTCGGCCTGATCGACGCGACCGCGCGGCGCAACGCCTTCGGCCGCCAGCTGCAGAGCTTCGAGGCCGACCTCGAGGTCGAGGGGATCGGCGACGAGCCGCTGCGCGCGGTCTTCATCCGCGCGCCCTGGGTCGAGCGCCACGGCGCCGGCGGTCGAGGTGCTCGCCGCCTACGAGGGCCACCCGGTGGCGATCCGCGAGGGCGGCGTGCTCGCCTGCGCCTTCCACCCCGAGCTGACCGACGACCCGCGGCTGCACGCGCTCTTCATGGCGATGACGACCGCCGCGCGCGGAGCGGCGGTCGCGACGACCGGAGGAGGCGAGCAGTTGAGGGACCCGAGGGCTGCAGAACCTGGCGAAGATCCTGGTCGGCTACTCGACCAAGGTGAAGGAGGGCGAGGTCGTCTCGATCGACGGCGAGAGCGCCGCCGAGCCGCTGCTGCTGGCGGTCTACGAGGAGGTGCTGAAGGCCGGCGCCCACCCGATCCTCAACATGTCGCCTCGAGGGCCAGGCGGCCGCCTACTTCAAGCACGCCGGCGACGCCCAGCTCGACTGGGTCTCGCCGGTCGCGGAGTGGATGGTCGAGAACGCCGACGTCCGGATCGCGGTCGGCGCCAGCACCAACACCCGCGAGCTCTCGGCGGTGCCGCCCGAGCGCCAGACGCGGCGCCAGGCGGCGATCGGCGAGCTGATGGCGCGGGCGATGGAGCGCAGCGCCGAGGGCGAGTTCCGCTGGTGCTACACGCTCTTCCCGACCAGCGCCTACGCCTCGGAGGCGGAGATGAGCCTCGCCGACTACGAGGACTTCTACTACGGCGCCTGCCTCGCCGACCGACGCCGACCCGCTGACCGCCTGGGAGCGGGCCTCGGAGGAGACCACGCGCCTGGCCGAGTGGATCGAGGGGCGCGAGGAGGTCCGCGTGACCGCCCCCGGCACCGACATCAAGCTCGGCATCGCCGGCCGCAAGTTCATCCCCTGCGTCGGCGAGCACAACATGCCCGACGGCGAGTTCTTCACCGGCCCGGTCGAGGACTCGGTCGAGGGCGAGGTCACCTTCCACCTGCCGGCCGTGATCGGCGGCCGCGAGGTCTCCGGCGTGCGCCTGCGCTTCGAGGCCGGCAAGGTCGTCGACGCCAGCGCCGAGCGCGGCGAGGAGTTCCTGATCAAGCTGCTCGACACCGACGAGGGCGCCCGCCGCCTCGGCGAGCTCGGCATCGGCACCAACTACGGCGATCGACCGCGGCACCCGCGAGGTCCTGCTCGACGAGAAGATCGGCGGCACCGTCCACATGGCGGTCGGCCGCAGCTACCCGGAGTCGGGCGGCGTCAACGAGTCCGCCGTCCACACCGACCTCGTCTGCGACCTCCGCCTCGGCGGCAAGATCGACGTCGACGGCGAGGAGCTGCAGGGCGACGGCAAGTTCGTCGTCTAGCGCCGCGCGCGGTCGCCGCGCTTACTGGCTCGGCAGCGGCGCTGCCGGCGAGCGAGAAGAACCAGAGCGGTCAGTGCGAGCGCGGCCAGCAGCACCGAGCCGACCAGCACCGCCTCGACGATGGTGGTGCGTGCGGGCTCGTGGGGCGTGTCGCGCATGCTCCGCAGCCAGGCGGGCGCATCGGCGCGAGCGGTTGGTGCCGGTGATGCGCACGTAGAGGCCGTTGAGGCGGCCGATCAGCCAGGCGACGATCAGGATCGAGACGACGATCCCGACGAGCACGATCATGTAGGGCCCGCCGCTCGGGAACTGGGTGTCGGAGAGCTTCGAGCCGATGTAGATCCAGGTCAGCGGGATCGCCGTCCAGAGCGAGAGCGCGGCGAGCAGCATCGCCAGCGACCACGACGGAAGCAGCGGCGATGTCCACTGGCGCGCGTGTGTGCGTGTTCGCTGGTCATCGCCATCACACCTAGCTCATAGAATCGCAGGCAATGTCCGGGCATTCGAAGTGGTCCTCGATCAAGCACAAGAAGGGCGCCGCCGACGCCAAGCGCGGCAAGCCCTTCACCAAGCTCGCGCGGGCGATCACGGTCGCCGCCCGCGAGGGCGGGGGCGACCCCGAGCGGCAACCCGACGCTGGCGACGGCGGTCCAGAAGGCGCGCGACGCCTCGATGCCGAAGGACAACATCCAGCGGGCGATCGACCGCGGCACCGGCGCCGGCGCCGACGCCGAGGCGATCGAGCGGGTCGTCTTCGAGGGCTACGGGCCCGGCGGCGCGGCGATCCTGGTCGAGGCGCTGACCGACAACCGCAACCGCACCAGCGCCGAGGTCCGCCACGCCTTCACCAAGCCACGGCGGCAGCCTCGGCGAGCCGGGCTCGGTCGCCTGGATCTTCGAGAAGCGAGGTGTGGTCGTCGTCGACGGCGACCGCTACGGCGAGGACGACCTGATCGCGGCGATCGACGCCGGCGCCGAGGACGTCCGGGAGGACGGCGACCTGCTCAAGGTGATCGCCGACCCGGGCAGCCTGAGCGCGGTCCGCGAGGCGCTCGAGGACGCGGGCATCGAGATCCGCTCGGCGGACATCGCGATGGAGCCGAAGAGCACGGTCGAGATCGGCGAGGGCGAGGCGAAGCAGCTGCTGAGACTGCTCGACGCCCTCGAGGAGCACGACGACGTCAACGAGGTCCACGCCAACTTCGACATCCCCGAGGAGATCCTCGAGCGGGCCGCCGCCTGAGCGCCGGCTCCGGCTCCGCCTAGTCCTTGTCCTTGTTCTTCGGCCCCTTGCCGGGCTTGTCGTCGCTGGAGCCCCCGTCGCCGGAGCCGGTCTCGTAGCCGGCGTCGGCGTAGGCGGCGTCGAGCTCGGCCTGGACGATGCCGAGCTGGTTTGGAATCTGGAGGCGCTGCTCGAGTACGGGGATTGCGTCCTCGGGCCGCCCCGCCATCCGGTAGGCGTGACCGAGGTTGTAAAGAGCGTAGGCGTAGGTGATGTCGGTGCTGCCCTCGGGGAAGGCGTCGACGGCCCGCTCGAGGATCGGGATCGCCGCCTCGTACTCGCCGGCGTTGATCAGGTCGAAGCCCTGCTGGTTGAGCTGTGCGCCGAGGGCTGCGCCTGAAGGCTCGGCCGCGGGCTCGGGCTCGGGGGCCGGCTCGGGCTCGGGTGCCGGCGCCGAAGCGGTGTTTTTCTCCTGGCCGCCGCTGTCGCGGTTGCGGTCGCCCGCCCCCTCCTTTGCGGCCTTGCCGCCGGCCGCCTGCTGGGCGAGCTCGGGGCTGTCATCGCCGCTGAGGGCGATCACGCCGATCACCGCGAGGATCGCGACGGCCAGGGCGGCGGCGGCGATCAGGGGCCCGGCCGGGCGCCGATGGCGGTGCCGGGGCAGGGGCGGGAAGTCGTCGTCGAGCCGCTGGGTGCGATCGGGGTCGAGGGGGACGCCCGGCCCGTCCGCATCGGGGGCGCGGAGCGCGGTGCCGAGCTGCGCCGCGAGCGCACCGGCGCTCCCCGGCCGCCGCTCGGGCTCCGGGGAGAGGGCGCCGCGGAGCAGTCGCGCGGCCGCCGGGGGCGCGGCCGGCCAGGCCTCGCCCAGATCGGGCACCGGCCCCTCGCCGGCGAGCCGGACCAGCTCGGCCGGGGTCGTCGCCTGCTGGGCGCGGCGCCCCGAGAGCGCCTCGAAGGCAACGGCGGCAAGCGAGTAGATGTCGGCCGGCGGGCCGTCGGGCTCGCCGCGAAGGCGCTCCGGGGCGATGTAGGCGAGGGTCCCGAAGACGGAGCCGGTCGCCGTGATCCGCGAGCCGTCGAGGGTGCGGGCGATCCCGAGATCGGCGAGCTTGACCACGCCGTCGTCGCGGACGAGGATGTTGGAGGGCTTGACGTCGCGGTGCACGACCCCGTTGCGGTGGGCGTGGTCGAGCGCCTCCGCCGCCTGCCCGATGATGTCGGCGACCCGCTCCGGCGGCAGGGCTCCGTCGTCGATCAGCTCGGAGAGCGAGCGCCCCTCGACGTACTCCATCACGATCAGGAGCCCGTCCTCCTCGGCGATCGAGTCGTAGACGGCGACCAGGCCGGGGTGGTTGAGCGAGGCGCCGATGCGGGCCTCATGGCGGAACCGCCGCAGCGATTCCTCGGGCGCCTCCGTGGCCAGCCGCTTGATCGCAACCGGCCGTCCGAGCAGGGTGTCCTCTGCGAGGTGGACGCTCGCCATGCCGCCGCTGCCGAGGCGCCGCACCCGTCGGTAGCGCCCGCCCAGCAGCTTTCCCTCTGCCTGGGACGTGCCGGCCATTAGACCTGTTGTCCCTCAGATCGCGGATTCCAAACCTCCCGGTTCGATTCCCAGGCACGAATGCCGGCCCGCGGGCGGCGAAAAGAGGCATCCGGTGCCGTGGCCAGAATCACTCACTGATGAAGGTCGTCATGGGCATAGACCCCGGCACGGCCAACCTCGGGTTCGGCGTAGTGCGGGTCGAGGGCAACCACATGGTCGCCCTCGACGGCGGTGTGGTCGAAACCTCCGCCGACCTGCCCACGGAGCGCCGGCTCGACCGGATCCACCGGGCTCTGGCCGAATTGATCGAATGGCACGAGCCCGCCGCGCTGGCCCTCGAGGACCTCTACTTCGGCAAGAACGTTCGCTCCGCGATGGCCGTCGGCCAGGCCAGCGGGGTCGCGATGCTCGCCGCCGCCCAGCGCGGGGTGCGCTGCTTCACGTACACGCCGCAGGCGATCAAGATGGCCGTCTGCGGGTCCGGCGCGGCCGGCAAGAAGCAGGTGCAGAAGATGGTCGGGACGCTGCTCGGGCTGCCCGACGCCCCGGCCCCCGACCACGCCGCCGACGCGCTCGCCGTCGCGATCTGTCACGGCGGGGGAGCCGGTCAGCGGCAGGCCCTCGAGGCGCTCGCGGCGGACCGGTCCCAGGGCGTCGCCCTGCGCGAGCGGCTCGCCGGATGATCGCCGCCGTCCGCGGCGAGGTCCTGGTGCGCCGCCCGGACCACGTCGTCATCGAGGCGGCCGGCGTCGGCTACCGGCTGGCCGTCTCCTCGGAGACGCTCAAGTCGGTCCCGGCCACCGGGCGCGAGTCCTTCCTTCACGCCGAGCTGATCGCGCGCGACGACTCGCTCGCCCTCTACGGGTTCGCGAGCGAGGAGGAGCGCGACCTCTTCCGCGAGCTGATCTCGGTCAGCGGGGTCGGGCCCAAGGTCGCGATCGCGGCGCTCTCCGGCGGCGCGGCCCGCGACCTGCTGCGCGCGATCGCCGCCGGCGACGCGAAGCGCTTCCAGGCCGTCCCGGGCATCGGCAAGCGCACCGCCGAGCGGATCATCGTCGAGCTGCGTGAGAAGGTCGCCGGAGCGCTCGAGGAGGAGGTGGCGGTCGGAGCTGCCGACGGCGACCCGCGCACCCTTGCCCGCGACGGGCTCGTCAACCTCGGCTACACCCCGCCGGAGGCGGAGGAGTTGCTGAGCGGAATCGAGAGCGGCGATCCCGAAGAGCTGATCGCCGCGGCGCTGCGCCGCGCCGGCGAGTCGAGGTCGAAGGCGGCATGAGCGATCGGGGCGGGATAGGGGGCAACCGGATCCGGACCCCGGGGATCGACGGCGAGCCGCTGCCCGTGGACGCCGAGGTGACGGTCCACGACGCACGCGCCGTCGGCGGTGACGACGACCTCGACCGCTCGCTGCGCCCACCGACCCTCGGCGACTTCGTCAACCAGTCCCAGGTGACGGAGCAGCTGGCGATCTTCATCGAGGCGGCGAAGCGGCGCGGCGAGCCGCTCGACCACGTCCTCCTCGCAGGGCCGCCGGGCCTCGGCAAGACCTCGCTCGCCTACATCGTCGCCGCTGAGATGGGCGTGCCGATGGTGCAGACGGCGGGCCCGGCGCTCGAGCGCAAGGCCGACGTCGCCGCGTTCCTGACCGCGCTCGAGCCCGGCAGCGTCTTCTTCATCGACGAGATCCACCGCCTCGGGCGCGCGATCGAGGAGACCCTCTACCCGGCGATGGAGGACGGGGTTCTCCCCGTGGTGCTCGGCCAGGGCGCCGGCGCCCGCACCGTGACCCTGCCGCTACCGCCCTTCACCCTGATCGGCGCCACCACCCGCAGCGGCCTGCTGACCACCCCGCTTCGGGACCGCTTCGGCGTCTGCCACCGCCTCGAGCACTACGCGCCCGACCATCTTGCGGAGATCATCGAGCGCTCGGCGGGGATCCTCGGGGTCGAGATCGACTCCGAGGGCGCCCGCACGATCGCCGGGCGCTCGCGCGGCACGCCGCGGGTCGCCAACAGGCTGCTGAAGCGGGTCCGGGACTTCGCCGAGGTCAAGGGCGAGGGGGCGGTCAGCCCGGAGATCGCGATGGCCGCCCTCGAGATGCTCGAAGTCGACTCTGCCGGGCTCGACCGATCCGACCGGATGCTGCTGCGGACGATCGCCGCCAAGTTCGGCGGCGGGCCGGTCGGACTCTCCACGCTCGCCGTCGCGATCGGCGAGGAGGAGGACACGATCGAAGACGTCCTCGAGCCCTACCTCCTGCAGGAGGGGCTGCTGAAGCGGACCCCCCGCGGACGCGTCCTGGCGCCGCGCGCGTTCGAGCACCTCGGCCTGCCGCTGCCGGACGGCGCGGCCCAGTTGTTCTAGGCCGGAAGCGGCCCGCGGATCCGCCGGCATCGCGCGGCCGTTTACTAGCCTTGTCTGAGCATGCCCTTCTTCATCTGCCCCAACTGCGGCAACCGCGACGTCGGCGCCGACCGGACCGCCGGGTTCAGCACCCGGCCCAAGGGGTGCGCCAAGTGCGGCTTCGGCTTCGTCTTCGAGCTTCTCGACGACTACTACCCCGCGCCCAACGCCGCCTTCTTCGTCTGCGACCAGCAGGCGCGGGTGATCGATGCGGGCAAGGGCAGCTACGAGCTGACCGGCCTCAAGGACGAGCAGGTGATCGGGCGTCCGGTCCGCGACGTCCTCGGCCTGCAGTGGGTCGACCGGGGCGACGGCGGCGAGACCGCCGACATCGACGGCGACGGTGAGACGGATCCGATCGAGACCTCGCTCGAGTGGGGCGTGCGCTCGCTCGGCAAGCGGGTGTCGGTGAACGCCGAGGGCGACCTTCCCGCGGAGGCTGTCGCCGACGTCTTCCCCGCCTACGACGACGACGGCGGACTGCTGATCGTCCTCACCCCGGAGAGCTAGCCCGCAGGCTTGGGCTTGCTCGGGCAGAATCACTGACGCATGGGCGGACGGCGACGCAACCTCATCATCCTGCTGTTCGTCGTCGGCATGATCACCGCCTCCGCGGCGGTGATCGCGACCAAGCCGACACGCCTCGGCCTCGACCTGCGGGGCGGCGTCGAGCTGGTCTACCAGGGCCGGCCGACACCCGCCCAGCCCGAGGTCACCGGCGAGGCGATCGACCGCTCGATCGAGATCATCCGCGAGCGCATCGACAAGCTCGGCGTCGCCGAGCCCGAGGTCGCCCGCCTCGGCACCGACCAGATCTCGGTCGGGCTGCCCGACGTCACCAACGCGCAGCGGGCGATCGACCAGGTGGGCACCACCGCGCAGCTCTACTTCTACGACTGGGAGCCGAACGTGGTCACGGCGCCCGGGCGCAGCGGGGGGGAGCCCGGCAGCGGGCCTGAGACCCCGTTCGACAACCTCTATGAGGCGGTCCAGGTCGCCTCGAAGCGCCCGCCGAGCTGCGACGGCTGCACGATCGGCCCTCGCTTCTACCTCTTCGGCAGGGGGGAGGACCACCGGCTGATCGCCGGGCCGGAGACGAACAAGCGCGACCTCTTCGTCAGCCCCACCGGTGAGAAGCGGACCGAAAAGGGGGAGATCATCGAGGTGCCCCAGGGCACGCTGGTCCTCTCCAGCACCAACGAGGCGGACCCGGCCTGCCGCACCGACGACTGCTACTGGGTGATCGAGGACAAGCCCTCGCTCTCGGGCGACGACATCACCGATCCCCGGCAGGATTTCGACCCGACCACCAACGCCCCCAACGTCACCTTCGGCTTCACCGACGAGGGGCGCGATGCATTCCAGGACGTCACCCGCCGGATCGCCCAGCGCGGACAGGCGAAGGCGATCGGGCCGGTCTCGGCGACCCAGGCGTCGGCACTCTCGGGCCACTTCGCGGTCGTCCTCGACAACGAGGTCGTCTCGCGGCCGATCATCAACTTCGTCGAGAACCCGGACGGGATCGACGGCCGCACGGGCGCCCAGATCTCGGGCGACTTCCAGATCCAGGAGGCGCAGGACCTGGCCACCTTCCTGCAAATCGGCGCCCTGCCGATCAACCTCAAGCTGATCAGCCAGAGCGAGGTCTCGGCGACCCTCGGCCAGCAGGCGCTCGACCAGGGTCTCAAGGCCGGGATCATCGGCCTCCTCCTCGTCATTCTCTTCCTGATCGCCTACTACCGCTTCCTCGGGGTGGTGGCGACCCTCGGGCTGGTCGTCTACGCGATCTTCTTCTTCGCCCTCGTCAAGCTGATCCCGATCACGATGACGCTGCCTGGGATCGCGGGCCTGATCCTCACGATCGGGGTGGCCGCCGACTCGAACATCGTCATCTTCGAGCGGATCAAGGAGGAGTTACGCGCGGGGCGGACGCGGACGACTGCGATCGCGGTCGGCTACCGGCGCGGGATCGCGACGATCATCGACGCGAACGTGATCACCCTGCTGACCGCGTTCATCCTCTTCGTGCTGGCGACGGCCGGCGTCAAGGGATTCGCATTCACCCTCGGCATCGGCACGATCGTCTCGCTGTTCACCGCCGTCGTCTTCACCCAGGCGTTCCTGGGGATATTCGGCCGTGGCCGCTTCCTCGGGTCGACCTCGTTCGGGGCGGGCGAGGAGCGGGTGCGCTGGCACTTCGACTTCGTCGGGATGTCGAGGTGGTTCTTCTCCTTCTCGGGGATCATCCTCCTGGTGGGGGCCTTCTCGCTGGCCGGCAACCAGCTCAACTTCGGCATCGACTTCGAGTCCGGGACCCGGCTCAAGTTCGCCCCCGAGAAGACCGTCGACGTCGAGCAGGTGCGGACCGTGCTCCAGACCCAGGGGCTCGGCGACGCCGAGATCCAGGAGGTCTCCGACGACGCCTTCGGCGACGGCTTCCAGATCCAGACAGGGGAGCTGCAGCCGGGAGGCGTGGGCGAGGTCCGCGCGGCGATCCAGTCGGAGGTCGGGATCCAGCCCGGGAGCTTCGAGAACACGAGCGTCGGGCCCACCTTCGGCGAGCAGGTGGCGCGCAGCGCCGCCTACGCGATCATCTTCTCGCTGCTGCTGATCTCGGCCTACGTCGGCTTCCGCTTCGAGGGGAAGTACGCCGTGCCGGTGCTGATCGCGGTGGCCCACGACATCCTGATCACGGCGGGCGTCTACTCGCTGGCGGGCCAGGAGGTGAGCAGCGCGACGATCGCCGCGTTCCTGACCATCCTCGGATACTCGCTCTACGACACCGTGATCGTCTTCGACCGGATCCGCGAGAACGTCCCGCGGATGCCGCGGGCGGCGTTCTCCCAGGTCGTCAACCGCTCGATGAGCGAAGTCCTCACCCGGTCGCTGATCACCGGCCTCTCCTCAGTCTTCCTCGTCGGGATGCTGCTCGTCTTCGGCGGGGAGACGCTCAAGGACTTCGCCTTCGCGATGATGATCGGCATCGCCTCCGGTACCTACTCGTCGATCTTCATCGCCGCCCCGGTGCTGACCGCCTGGAAGGAGCGCGAGCCGGTCTACGCGGCGCGGCGGACCCGGATCGAGCACGCGCTCGGCTACGTCCCGCCGTTCGCCGACGAGATGGAGGTCGCCCGTCTGCGCGAGGACGAGCTCGGCGGCGATCACGATGAGCCCCCCGTCGCGGTGGACGAGGTCGTGAGCGCACCCGTCGAGCCCGAGCCCGAGGAGGCCGAGTTGCAGTCCGCCGACGGGGCCGAGGCGGAGGCCGAGGCCGTGCCACCCGAGCCGGCCGTCGCCAAGGCCGGGCCCTCGAAGAGCCAGCGCAAGCGCCGTCAGCGCCAGCGCCGCCGCAAGCACGGGAGGAACAGGTAGATGGCACTCCTCGTCTGGTTCATGATGGGCCTCGCGATCTGGCACTTCACGGTGTTCGTCCCCGACCGCTTCTGGCAGGGCATCGTCGGCGCCTTCCTCGGCGCCGCCGCCGGGGCAATGGTCTCCGGTGCGATCGTCCAGATCGCCGGCGGCCGCGGCATCGGCGAGACCGACATCGGCACGGCGCTGGTGGCGGTGCCGGGAGCGGTGATCGGGATCGCGGTCGTCTACGTCATCGGCGTCCGCCAGGATCGCGCGCAGCTCTCGAGCTAGCCGCCGCGCTCGCCAAATCCCCGCCGAGTGATGACTTATCCGGCCATATCCCGCGTAACTCATCACTCGATGGTCTGATCCGTCCCGCAAACTGCGGCGCTCCGGGGCGCCGAATCTGTCCTTCCCCGTTCTTAGCCTGGGCGAGATGGCAGAGCCCGCCCGCGCCTACGTTGCCGACCCCTATCTCCTATGCCGAGGCGCGTGAGCTCTCGGAGCGGCTCGGCGTATCGGAGCCCGTGGCGATCACGCTGGTGAGGCGCGGCTTCCGGACCCTCGATCAGGCCCGCAGCTTCCTCGACGCCGACGACGATCCACGACCCGATGCTGTTCGAGTCGATGGGCGCGGTCGTCGCCCGGCTGCAGGCGGCGATCGCGAGCGGGGAGCGGATCACGGTCCACGGCGACTTCGACGTCGACGGAGTCTGCGCGACGGCGGTCGCGGTGGGGACGCTGCGAGATCTGGGCGCCGATTGCGACTGGCTGATCCCCGACCGGCTCGCCGACGGCTACGGGATCGGCGCGGAGAACCTGCGACGCGCTGCGCGCAGCGCGGAACCGACCTGCTGCTCTCGGTCGACTGCGGCATCACCGCTGACGGCGGAGGTCCGCGCTGGCCGAGGAGATCGGGCATCGAGCTGATCGTCACCGACCACCATCAGCCCCAGGGCGAGCTGCCCGGATGCCTGGTCGCTGCACCCCGCCCTGGGCGGATACCCGTTCGCCGAGCTCTGCGGGACCGCGGTCGCCTGGAAGCTGACCGCCGCGCTGCGCCGCGCCGCCGGCGCGCCCGCCGAGCGCCGCGGCCGATCTCGACCTGGTCGCCCTCGCGACCGTGGCCGACGTCGTCCCGCTGCTCGGGCGAGAACCGGGCCCTGGTGCGGCGGGGCCTCGAGGTCGCACGCCGCGGCTGCGCGCCCCGGGCTGCGGGCGCTGATCGCCGCGGCAGGATGCGAGCCGGCCGGCCTCGACGAGGCGACTTCGCCTTCCGCCTGGCCCCGCGGATCAACGCCGCGGGCCGGCTCTACCGGGCCGACGCCGGGGTCGAGCTGTTCCTGACCGCGGACGACGGGCGCGCCGAGGAGATCGCCGCCGAGCTCGACCGCGCCAACCATGAGCGCCGCAGCACCGAGCGCGAGGTCGAGACGGGCGCCGAGGCCGCGCGGCGAGACCTGCCGGACGAGCTGCGTGAAGCGCCGGCGCTGGTCGGTGGCCGGGCGCGGTTGGCACCCGGGCGTCGTCGGCATCGTCGCCTCGCGCCTGGCCGAGCGCCACTGGCGGCCGGTCGATCGCTGATCTCGCT
Source organism: uncultured Actinomycetes bacterium (assembly GCA_963720015.1). Taxonomy (GTDB): domain Bacteria; phylum Actinomycetota; class Thermoleophilia; order Solirubrobacterales; family 70-9; genus DATFPK01. The sequence continues at coordinate 272,435 of CAVREA010000002.1, forward strand.
CGACGAGCGACGGGGAGGGGCGGGGGCTCGGGCCGCAGCATCCCCGGCTTCGACCTGCTCGCCGGGCTCGAAGCGTGCGCCGGGCACCTCGAGCGCTTCGGCGGCCACCGGGCCGCGGCCGGGCTCGAGCTCGGCGCCGGGGCGGCTCGACGGGTTCCGCGGGCCTTCGTCGCCCACGCCGCGGCCGTCCTCGGCCCGGAGGAGCTGCCCGGACCGAGCACGTCGACGCGATGGTCGGTGGCCGGGGCATCGGCCTCGAGCTGGCCGAGGAGCTGGAGCGGCTGGGCCCGTTCGGCGCGGGAAACCCGGGCGTCCGCCTGCTCGTCCCCTCGGCCAGGGTCCGCGACGTGCGCAGCATGGGGGAGGGCAGGCACTCGCGGTTCAGCCTCCACAGCGGCGGCCACCGGGCCCTCGCCGTCGCCTTCGGCCGCTCCTCCGTTCCCGACGGCGAGCAGCCGGTCGACGCGGCGGTCGCGGCTCGAGGTGAACCAGTGGAACGGCTCGGTCGAGCCGCGGCTGGTCCTGCGGGAGCTCTACCCGGCCGGCGATCCCGACCGCGAGGGCGAGGACGGGGGCTCCGAGCCGCCACGCCTGCGGCAGCGACAGCGGAGGAGTGGTGGGAGCGGCTCGAGGCTGAGCTCGCCGCCGACCTCGACGCCGGCCGCCGGAGATGCCTGGAAGCCCGCCGAGGATCTCGAGCGGCGGCGCGTGGTGCGAGCGCACGGGCTCGGCCGCCGCGGTGCTCGCCGAGCTCGTCTCCAGCGGCGAGAGCGGTGCTGGCCCTGTGCGCGGACGCCTCCCGCCGCGCCGAGCTCGCCGCTCGGTGCCGCCGGCCTCGCCCGCTTCGGCGGGGGCGCCGGGAGCGTCGCCTGCGGGCGCTGCGTGCGACGCCGCCGCCTCGAGCGGCTGCCGGCGAGCGGGGCCTGGTCCTCGCCGACTGGGACGGCGCTGGCCCTGGCGCCGCGCTTCCGCCGCCGCTTCACCCATGTGGTCGTCGTCGACCCGCCCCCGTTCCCCCACCTCGACGAGGCGATCCTCGGCGCCCGCGACGGCGGATTCCTGCACCCGGTCTGGGGCGGCGCCGAGACGGCGCTTCGCGTCTGCGGTCCTCGACGAGCAGCTGGGCCTGCGGGTCCAGCTGGCGGCCGCCTACCGGGGGCTGCGCGGACGACCCGCGCTCTGGGGCGGAGCTGCTCGCCGCCCTCCGCGGCGACGGCCGCTTCCCCCGCAGCCCCGAGCTGGCCGGCCGCTGCCTGCGCGTGCTCGGCGACCTCGGGCTCAGCGACGGCAAGCCGTACCGCCGGCGCGGGCGCGGTCGGGGTCGTATCCTCGGAGGTGACCGAGCTGAAGAGATCGCTGGCGTTCCGCGCCTACGCGCCCGCCACGAGGAGGCCAGGCGATACCTCGAAAGACGCAGACAACCCTGAAGTCGGACGGCCCCGAGCCGAGCCGGGGGCCGACCCTGCCGCGAGCGAGGAGTCGCCCGACTCCAACGGAGGCGGCAACGTGCGCGCCGCCGTCCCCGAGGATCGCCGCGGCCACACCAAGGTCGGCGCCGAACAGGACGGCCCCCGCGCCGCCGCGGTCGACGATCTCACCCGCAGGCTGACCGCCGAGCAGCGCTCGCTCCTCGGGGACCTCCTCGCGCTGATCGAGGAGTTCGACTCGGCCGCGGACGGTGACGGCCGCGGCTCGCCTGGGAGGACCGCCGCGAGATCGAGCGGGCCTTCGTCTTCGCCTGCGAGCGCCACGCGGACCAGCTGCGCAAGTCCGGTGACGAGTTCATCACCCACCCGGTCGGGGTCGCGCGGATCTGCGCCGGCATGCGGCTCGACACGGACGACGCTCTGCGCCGCGCTGCTGCACGACACGGTCGAGGACACCAGCGCCAGCCTCGAGGAGATCGAGACCGAGTTCGGCGAGGAGATCGCCGCGCTGGTCGACGGCGTCACCAAGCTGACCGGGATCACCTTCGAGAGCCGCGACGAGCGCCAGGCCGAGAACTACCGCAAGATGATGGTGGCGATGGCCACCGACGTCAGGGTGATCCTGATCAAGCTGGCCGACCGCCTCCACAACATGCGCACGCTCGGGGCGCTGCCGAAGCAGAAGCAGATCGCCAAGGCGCGCGAGACGCTCGAGATCTACGCGCCGCTCGCCCACCGCCTCGGGATCCACGCGATCAAGTGGGAGCTCGAGGACCTCGCCTTCGCGACCCTGCACCCGCGCAAGTACGACGAGATCAAGAAGCTGGTCGCCCAGCAGCGGACCGAGCGCGAGGTCTACGTCGACGACGCCGGCAGGTTCCTCGCCGCGCGAGCTGAAGCGGCGTCGGCATCGAGGCCGCAGATCTCCGGCCGCGCCAAGCACTTCTACTCGATCTACACGAAGATGACGAAGAAGGGCCGCGAGTTCAACGAGATCTTCGACCTGACCGCGATGCGGGTGATCGTCGGCTCGGTCAAGGACTGCTACGGCGCGATCGGCGTCATCCACTCGCTGTGGAAGCCGCTGCCCGGCCGCTTCAAGGACTTCGTCGCGATGCCGAAGGCCAACATGTACCAGGCGCTGCACACGACGGTGATCGGGCCCGAGGGCAAGCCGCTCGAGATCCAGATCCGCACCGGCGAGATGCACGAGCTGGCCGAGTACGGGATCGCCGCCCACGTCGCCTACAAGGAGGGCGGCAAGGGGGACCCGCAGCGCGAGAAGATGACCTGGCTGCGCCAGCTGGTCGAGGCGGAGGGCGAGCAGGACCCGGCCGAGTTCCTCGAGTCGCTCAAGGTCGACCTGTTCGAGGACGAGGTCTTCGTCTTCACCCCGAAGGGCGAGGTCAAGAACCTCTCCGCCGGCTCGACCCCGCTCGACTTCGCCTACGCGGTCCACACCGACGTCGGCCACCGCTGCGTCGGCGCCAAGGTCAACGGCAAGATCGTGCCGCTCCACTACCAGCTGAAGTCGGGCGACATCGTCGAGGTGCTGACGGCAAAGCAGGAGCGCGGGCCGTCGCGCGACTGGCTGAAGCTGGTCCGGACCAGCCGCGCCCGCAACAAGATCCGCGCCTGGTTCAAGCAGGAGCGCCGCGAGGACGCAGAGCGCGACGGGCGCGAGGCGCTCGAGCAGGCGCTGCGCAAGCGCGGCCTGCCGATGCAGAAGCTGGCGATGGCCCGCTGCTCGCCGACGTGATCCGCGAGATGGGCTTCCGCAAGGCGCGCCGAGTTCTACATCGCCCTCGGCCAGGGCAAGATCTCCGCGAAGACGGTCGCCAACAAGATGATGCAGCGCCTCAAGGCGGGCGAGAGCGTCGACGAGGACGAGCCGCTGGGCGTGATCGGCGGCCGCGAGGACGACGCCCGCCGCACCAAGGAGGCGTCCAACTACGGGATCCGGGTCAAGGGCGTCGACTCGGTCTCGGTGCGCCTGGCAAAGTGCTGCCGCCCCGTGCCGGGCGACCCGATCGACGGGCTACGTCTCGCTGGGCCGCGGGATCACCATCCACCGCGAGGACTGCAAGAACCTGAAGGCGCTGAAGAAGTCACCGGAGCGCTTCGTCGAGGTCGGTCTGGGACGGCGACAACGAGGCCGGCTACCGGGTCGAGCTGCAGGTGGACGCCTACGACCGCACCCGCCTGCTCGAGGACCTCTCGCGGACCTTCGCCGAGGTCGGGATCAACATCCTCGAGGCCTCCTGCACGACGAAGCACCCGATGGTCAAGAACCGTTTCGTGGTCGAGGTGGGGGACGCGGGCAGCTGAAGCAGTGCATCTCCCGGCTCCGCAACATCGATTCGGTCTTCGACGCCTACAGGGTCACGCCGACAGCCTGATCAGGAGGCGAGGCCGGCGGCCCGCCTCGCCTGGTCGTGGTTCAGGTAGTGGTCGATGGCGGCGACCAGCTCACCCTCGACGGTGATCAGCGCCGCGGCCTCCTGCTCCACCGCGACCCGCGCCCCTCTCGGGCGCGCGGTCGTGCGGACAAGGGTCAGGGCCGTCCCGGGCCCCGCCTCGAGCGACTCCTCGAGAGCCATGTGGAACTCCTCGTAGGGCTCCAGCCACTCGCGCCAGCCCTCGCGGAACCCGTCCATCCCGGTGAAGCCGCCGGCCATTCCCCCGATCTGGCCGCCGTCAGAGGTGATGAACCGAATCGGCGCGCCGGGCTTGAGCACGGCGCCCGCCTCGGCGCAGCGCGCGTCGTCGGCGATCGCCTCGACCAGGTCGAGCCTCGCGGAGAAGATCGGCGCGAAGAAGCGGGCTGCCGTCTGGACCGGGGACTCGCTCACCGCGCCCCCTGCACCCGGGCCAGCGACATGCGGATCCTCTCCGCGACCTCCTCCATCTGCTCCGGCCCCGCGTACTTGGTGCGCGGCCAGAAGAAGCCGCGGAGGCCGTCCTTGCGAACCCGCGGGGCGATGTGGACGTGGAGGTGGGGGACGCTCTGGCTGACGACGTTGTTGATCGCGACGAAGCTGCCCTCCGCCCCCATCGCCTCGGGTATCGCCCGGGCGAGGCGCTGCGCCGTCTCGAAGTAGGGGCCGATCTCGCCGGCGGGGAGGTCGGCGAGCGTCTCGTGATGCGGGCGGGGAATCAGCAGCGCGTGCCCGTGGAAGAGGGGCCGGTGATCGAGGAAAGCGAGCGCGTGCGGCTCGTCGAGGACGATCGCGGCCTCCCACTCACCGGACGCGATGCGGCAGAAGAGGCAGTCGGCGGCCACGTGCGGCGGTCAGGAGACGACGGTGAGCGCGCCCGGGGCGATGCCGAGGGCGACCTCGTGATGCTCGCCGATGTAGTCCCCGTCGACCTGGATCGGGAACGGCCGCGGCGAGCCGTCCGGCGCGGCCGAGACGGATTCGACCCGCGCCGAGGTGAGATCGTCGAAATGGTCGATCTGCCGGTGGTCGGTGGCGGTCAGGCGCCCGCTCAGCATCCGCGCGACGAGCGTCGGCGCGTCGCGCTGGGCCGCCCGCCGCAGGACGGCGAGCGAGAGTGTGCCGTCGTCGATCGCGACATCCCGGCAGACCCGCACCGGCTGCCTGGCGAAATAGGTGAAGGGGTCGGAGTTCTGGCAGAGCACCGTGATGCCCTCGGATTCGAGCTCGCCCACCGTCACCCGCATCCGCACCGGATCGCGCAGGTACTGCCGGTAGAAGCCGGAGATCCCGGCCCACGAGTAGTAGTAGGGGCCGAGCCTCGCCTTCAGGCGCGGGTGGGCGTCCACCCGCTTGACCACGGTCGCGTCGATTCCGACGCCGCAGGAGAAGATGAAGTGTCGCCCGCCGACAGTGCCCAGGTCGATGCGGCGGGGGCGGAAGTCGTCGGCGAGGGAGAGCAGGTGCTCGGTGGCATCGACGACGTCGTTGGGAATGCCGAGGGTGCGCGCGACGACATTGGTCGAGCCGCCGGGGAGCACAGTGAGCGGGACGTCGCTGCCGGCGAGGCCGTTGGCGACCTCGTTGAGGGTGCCGTCGCCGCCGAAGGCGACGATCACGTCGTAGGAGCCGCCCCTGGCTTCGCGCCCGATCTCGGTGGCGTGGTCCTTGGCCTCGGTGGTGATCGCCTCGACCTCGTAGCGCCCCTGAAGCGCGTAGACGACAAGGTTCTTGAGCCGGTCCGAAACGGTGGTCGCGTAGGGGTTGACGACGATCAGCATCCGCTTCTTCTGGGCCGAGCGGGCGGCCGGCTCGGGGCGGGCCGAGGCAGCCCCGGCGGGGGAGGCGGATGGGGATTCGGGCATGACTGCGGTTGGCGCGGCGGCCACTGCTGACTCCTAACCCCTGCCGGCGGCGGCGTTACTTGTCGCCTCGTAGCGGATCACGTCTCCATCGGTCACCTCGCGCACACGTCCCTCGGCGGCAAGCAGGTCCACGTGCCCGATCACCTCCGAGAGGGTGAGGAAGGCCTGGGTGACTGCAACGTCTCCCCAGAGCGCCTGCGCCAGCTCGTACCCGCTGCGCGTCTCCTCCTCGATCAGCCGCATGATCTTCTCCTTGCGCCTCTCCGTCTTCGCCAGGCGCTCGTCGATCAGGGCGACGTGGTCGGTGATCGGCTCGCCGTGGCCGGAGAGGACGAAATCGGCCGGCATCTCCCGCGTCTTGCGCAGGGAATCGATGTAGGTGACCAGCGACTTGACCCGCCCCGGCGAGCCGTCGAGCGGGCGGCTTATCAGCGGGTTGGAGGAGATGTGCCCAATCAGGTGGTCGGCGCCGATCAGGATCCTGCGCTCCTCGTCCCAGAAGATCGTGTCCGAGGGGCTGTGGCCCGGGCGATGCAGGACCTCGAGCGTGCGGTCGCGGAAGCGGAGGCGCTCGCCGTCGTGGAGCGGCCTCGTCACCTGGGCCCGCGACCCCCAGCCACGGAAGCTGCGGGAGACCCCCTGCAGGGCGATGACGACGTTCTCGGGGATGCCGGCGTGCGTCATCAGCTCCCCGGCGAACCGGTCCTCGTCGGCGGACTCCTCGCCGAAGTTGGCGAGCCGGTCCACCGCGACGTCGATCGCGGCGACCTCGGCGCCGGAGTGCTCGGCGATGATCTCGACCAGCCCGAGGTGGTCGATGTGCTGGTGGGTGATGATGACCAGCTCGAGGTCGTCGATCGAGTGCCCGTGCCGGGCAAGCTGGGAGCCGAGCTCGTCGAGCGCCTTCCCCGAGTTGGGGCCGGTGTCGATCAGGGTCAGGGGATCGTCCTCGAGCAGGTAGCAGTTGACCCTGCCGACGGCAAACGGCGTCGGGATGCGCAGGCAGTGGATTCCCGCCTCGCGCGCCTGGTCGAGGGCCTGCTCGACGCTCAGGGCGCTCGCCTCGGTCAAGACCGGATCAGCCCCAGGACCTCATCTCGCTTCACCTCCATGTGCGCGGGGGAGACGAGCGACTCGAGGTTGAGGCGGAGCAGCGGCTCCGTGTTGGAGGGCCGGACGTTGAAGTGCCAGTCGGGGTAATCGACCGAGACCCCGTCGAGCCGGGTGATCTCGCCGCCGGAGTAGCGCTCGGCGATCTCCTCCATTCGCGCCGCGGCGTCCGCGACCTCGGAGTTGATCTCGCCGGAGATGAAGTAGAGCGAGCGGAACTCCTCCATCAGCCCGGCGAGGCTGCGCTCCTCGCCGGAGAGCAGCTCGAGCATCAGCAGGGCGGGAATCGTGCCGGAATCCGCGCACCAGAAGTCACGGAAGTAGTAGTGCCCCGATACCTCACCGCCGAACACCGCTCCCTCCTCGCGCATCCGCTGCTTGAAGAAGGCATGACCGACGCGCGAGAGGCCCGACCGGCCGCCGGCCGCCGCGACCGTGTCCGGCACCGCGCGGCTGGAGCGCGGGTCGTAGAGGATCGCGGCGCCGGGCTCCTTGGCGAGGGCCGCGCGAGCGAGAAGCGCGCAGACGAAGTCGCCGTCGCAGAATGCGCCCTCGCCGTCGATGAAGAAGCAGCGGTCGGCGTCGCCGTCCCAGGCGATGCCGAGATCGGCGCCCTCCGCCGTCACACGCTCGATGATCAGCCTGCGGTTCTCCTCGAGCAGCGGGTTGGGCTCGTGGTCGGGGAACTCGCCATCGGGCTCGAAGTACATCCGCACCAGGTCGAGGCCGAGGTCGCCGAGGATCGGGCCCACCATCGGCCCCGCCATCCCGTTGCCGCCGTCGACGACGACCTTCAGCGGCCGCACCGCAGCCGGGTCGATGAAGCCGAGCACGTGGCGGCGGTACTCCTCGGCGACGTCGACCCGCTCGACGGCTCCGCCGCCGGGGGCCTCGCCCAGACCCGCCTCGATCTCGCGGCGCACGTCGCCGATACCGGCGTCGCCGGAGAGGGCCAGCGCGCCCTCGCGGACGAGCTTGACGCCGGTGTAGGCCTTGGGGTTATGCGAGGCCGTCACCATCGCCCCGCCGTCGAGGTCGCGGGATCCGACCAGGTGGTAGAGGATCTCGGTGCCGACCATTCCGGTGTCGAGAACCGTCGCCCCCTCGGCGACGAGCCCCTCGGCGAGCGCCCCCGACATCGCGGGAGCAGTGAGGCGCATGTCCCGGCCCACCCCCACGCGCAGCTCGGCGGGGGGCTTCCCCCTCAGCCTCCCCAGCACCCGGGCGAAGGCGCGGCCGACTGCCTCTGCCGTGCCCTCGTCCATCTCCGAGCCGTAAAGGCCGCGGATGTCGTAGGCCTTGAAGATCTCGGGAGGGGAGAGGGTCATGAGGGCGGCACTGTAAGCGGTCGGGTCGGCGCGGTCAGCCGAAGCCGCCGCGCAATGCCGCGTAGCTGTCCTCGAGGGTTTGCGGCATCACCCTGGTGTCGCCGAGCACGGGCATGAAATTGGTGTCGCCGCCCCAGCGGGGAACCACGTGCATGTGGATGTGGTGCTCGACGCCGGCGCCGGCGACCCGGCCCTGGTTGAAGCCCACGTTGTAGCCGTGCGGCTCGTAGACCTGCTCGAGGCGCTCCATCGCCCGCTGCGCCAGCGCCATCATCTCGGCGGTCTCGCCGGCCTCGAGGTCCTGAAGCCTTCCCGTATGGCGGTAGGGGGCGACCATCAGGTGCCCGTTCGTGTAGGGGAAGAGGTTGAGCATCACGAAGGCGAGCTCGCCGCGATGGACGATCAGGTTCGCCTCGTCGTCCTGCGCCGCGGGCTTGACGCAGAAGATGCACTCCTCGGTGTCCTTGTCGGCGTCCTTCACGTAGGCGAGGCGCCAGGGCGCCCAGATCCGGTGGTTGGCCACGCAACTGATCCTAGGGGCGAGTGGCGCGGCGCGGGTCCGCTAACAATGGGAAGGTGGTCTCGCCTGCGCTTGTCGTCGCGCTCCTCCTCAACCTGCAGATCTTCCTGGTGACGATCCTCGGCCTGCTCGGGCTCCTCGTCGCGGTCTCGATTCTCCATCGCCCCCCGACCCGGCGCTGCCCGAACTGCGACCGGGAGGTGCGGCTCGATCACGGCCGCTGCCCGACCTGCCGCTACCGCTTCTCCCACTTCTTCTGGCGCTGAGCGAACGGAGCGGGTGGCGCCTAGAGCCAGCCGCGTCTGCGGAAGTAGGCGAGCATGCCGACGAGAATGGCCGCCATCACCCCGAGCACCGCGTAGAAGGCGCCGGTGTCTCCCTCGCCGGGGACGCCGACGTTCATCCCCCAGACGCTGGCGACGAGGGTGAGGGGCAGGACGATCACGCTGATCGCGGTGAGGACGCGGAGGATGTCGTTGACGCGATGGGAGATCACCGACTCGTTGGACTCCTCGAGCGCCTCGACCACCTCCTTGTAGTTCTCGAGCATGTCCCAGATCCGCTCGTGGGCGTCGACGATGTCGTCGAAGTAGATCTCGAGGTCGAGGTTCTCCGTCAGATAGCGCTGCTTGACGCGCTCGAGGTCGCGGAGGACGGGGCGCTGCGGGCGGATCACCTTGCGGAAGTTGATGATCTCCTGCTTGACGTTGGAGATGTCCCGGACGATGTCCTCGGAGCGCCCCTCGAAGATCTCGTCCTCGAGCGCGTCGAGCTTGTTGCCGATCTTGCGCAGCATCGGGAAGCAATAGTCGAAGGAGTCGTCGACGATCCGGTAGAGCAGGTAGCCCGAGCCGCGCGAGAAGAGCTGCTCGCGCAGCTCCTCCTTTGAGCGGCACCGCTCGAACAGGTACTCGACCGGCTGCAGGGGCTGGTTCGGAAGCGTGATCAGGAAGCCGGGGCCGACGAACAGGTCGAGCTCGCCGGTCCCCAGCCGCCCTGCCGCCCGGTCGAATACCGGGAGATGGAGGACGATGAACAGGTACTCGTCGTAGACGTCGATCTTCGGCCGCTGGTTGCGCGAGAGCACGTCCTCGAGGTCGAGCGCGTGGAAGTCGAAGTGCTCCTCGAGCCAGGCCCGCTCGAGCGGTCCCGGTCGCTCGATGTTGACCCAGCGCAGGCCCTCGGCGTCGATCTGCTCGACGCGCGGGGTCTGGGGCTCAGGCTGGGGCTGCGCGAGGGGATCGCTGCGCCGGCCGGGCCGTCTCAGTCTCGGCTTCGGAAGGTTCGGCATCGCCTTGGCCAATCGTTTCCGTTGTGGTCGCAGCCATCGTGACCGCAAGGTTAAAGGGCTGGGCCGCCGTTACGGGGCCGATCCTTGCGTCGCCGACCGATTAGTTACGGGGGACCGAAGGGTCCATATTCCCAGTTGACCAACCGCTGCCAGCCGAAGGAGGCAAGCCGAGATGAACACACCGCAGGTCGTTTCCCGCCAGGTTTGGGACGCCGCGCGCGAAGAGATGCTGGTCAAGGAGAAGGAGGTCACCCGCGCCCGTGACGCGCTGGCGGCCGAGAGGCGCCGCATGCCATGGGTGGCCGTGGAAAAGGAGTACGAATTCGACGGCCCCGAGGGCCGGGCAGGCCTGCTCGACCTGTTCGACGGGCGCAGGCAGCTGATCGTCTACCGCTTCTTCTTCGAGCCCGGCGTGGCCGGTTGGCCCGAGCGTGGCTGTGGCGGCTGCTCATTCCTCGCCGACCAGGTCGCCCACCTCGCCCACCTGAATGCACGCGACACCACTCTCGCATTCGTGTCGCGGGCCCCACAGGCCGAGATCGAGCGCTGGAAGGCGCGGATGGGGTGGGACATCCCGTGGTTCACGATCACCGACGACTTCGACCGGGACTTCGGCGTCGACGAGTGGCACGGCACCAACGCCTTCTTCCGCGACGGTGACCGCGCTTTCCGTACGTACTTCATCGACGGCCGGGGCGACGAGCACATGGGGAGCACCTGGAGCTACCTCGACATCACCGCGCTCGGACGCCAGGAGGAGTGGGAGGACTCGCCCCAGGGCTATCCGCAGACCCCGCCGTATGAGTGGTGGAACCTGCACGACGAGTACTAGCGCAAGAATCTCCTCAACCGAGCCGAGGAGGAGAGATGGACCTGCGTGAGATCCAGAGACCGCTGAAGGAGGGCTACCGGGAGGACCCTGCGCTCTCGCAGATCACGCTCAGCGCGCGCGGGGGTGCAGGCGACGAGCCGGTGAGCTGCTCTGTCGACCTGGGGCGGGCGATCCAGGAGGCCGAGGCGCACCCCGGCGTCGGCGGCCCGGGGACCGCGGCCTGCTCGGGCGATCTCCTGCTCGGCGCCCTTGCCGCCTGCGCTCAGCTCACCTGCCAGATGGTCGCCGCCGCAACGGGGATCGAGGGGGAGCGGATCGAGGCGCTGGTCGAGGGGGACCTGGACCTGCGCGGGACGCTCGGCATCGACCGCGAGGTGAGCGCCGGTTTCACCGAGATCCGGCTTTCGTTCGAGATCGACGCGCCCGCGGCCGCGGAGGACGAGATCGCCAGGTTGATCGAGAAGACGGAGCGCTACTGCACCGTGTTGCAGACCTTGCGGGCGCCGTCGCCGGTCTTGGTATCGTTCCGACGCACATAACCGCCACATCAAGAGGGGTGGAGGGACTGGCCCGATGAAACCCCGGCAACCACCGCGGACCTTGCGTCCCCGATAGGTGCCAACTCCAGCAGGTGCAGCACGAAGGCCTGGAAGATGTGGGGAGATGTCCGATCGGACCTCTGCCCCACGAAGGGCGGAGGTTTTTTCGTTGAGCCAGCGACAGGAGACGATCGGATGTCAGTTGAGAGCCTGAGGTGCAAGGAGTGCGGCCAGAGCTACCCGCTCGAGGCGCGGTTCGTCTGTGAGAACTGCTTCGGTCCGCTCGAGGTCGCCTACGACTTCTCCGGGCTCGAGCCCGCCGAGACTCGAAGGCGGATTCAGGCGGGATCGCGGGGAATCTGGCGTTACGCGGACTTCCTTCCCTTCGAGGGGCGGCCTGCCGATCCGCTCGAGCCCGGGCTGACTCCCCTGGTGCGCGCCGACCGCCTCGCCGAGCGTCTCGGCACCGGAGCCGAGATCTGGGTCAAGAACGACGCGGCCAACCCGACGCACTCCTTCAAGGACAGGGTCGTCGCGGTGGCGATCGCGAAGGCGCGCGAGCTCGGATTCGAGACGGTCGCCTGCGCGTCGACCGGGAACCTCGCCAACGCGGTCGCCGCGCACGCGGCGGCCGCCGGCCTCGAGTCCTACGTCTTCGTGCCGGCGAACCTGGAGGAGCAGAAGCTGATCGCGACCGGCATCTACGGCACCAACCTGGTCGGCGTGCGCGGCAACTACGACGATGTCAACCGGCTCTGCACGCAGCTGGCCGAGACCCGGCCGTGGGCCTTTGTCAACGTCAACCTGCGCCCCTACTACGCGGAGGGCTCGAAGACGATCGCCTACGAGACCGTCGAGCAGCTCGGCTGGGAGCTCCCCGACCGCGTGGTCTGCCCGATCGCCTCGGGATCGCTGTTCACCAAGATCGGACGCGGCTTCCAGGAGTGGATCGACCTCGGGCTCGTCGCCGGCGACCTGCCCGCCTTCAACGGCGCCCAGGCCGAGGGATGCAGCCCCGTCGCCGCCGCCTTCGAGGCCGGCTGGGAGATCTGCAAGCCGCAGAAGCCGGACACGATCGCGAAGAGCCTGGCGATCGGCGACCCCGCCGACGGCGCCTACGCGCTCGAGCAGGCCCGGCGTACGGGCGGCGGCATCGACAGCGTCAGCGACGCCGAGATCCGCGACGGGATCCGCCTCCTCGCCGAGACGACCGGGATCTTCACCGAGACCGCCGGCGGCGTGACCGCCGCCGTGCTCGCCAAGCTCGCCGAGCGCGGCGACATCGCCGACGGCGAGCGGGTCGTGCTCGTGATCACCGGCGAGGGGCTGAAGACGCTCGACGCCGCCCGCGAGAGCTTCGCGATGCGCGAGATCGACGCAACCGTCGAGAGCTTCGAGGCCGGGGCCGGCCAGCAGGTCGCGGCCTGAGTAGGATCCGCCCTCGATGGCAGTGACAGTCAAGATCCCGACGCAGCTCCGCGCCGCCACCGGCGGCGAGTCCGAGGTCGAGGTCGAGGGTGGGACCGTCGGCGAGGCGCTCGACGCGGTTTTCGACGCCCACGACGGACTCCGCGAGCGGATCACCCAGGACGGCGACCTGCGCCGTTTCGTCAACGTTTACGTATCGGGTGAGGACATCCGCTTCCAGGAGGGTCTCGAGACCGAGGTGACCGACGGCGACGAGGTGACGATCCTCCCCGCCGTCGCCGGCGGCTGAGGCCGCGGCCCGGGGAGGCCGGCGCGGGCGCGGCGCGCCAGACCCGCTCCTGCCCCGATAATCCCGCTCCGTGAAACCTCCCGTGGTCATCCTCTGCGGCGGTCGCGGCACGCGCCTGCGTGAGAAGACCGAGTCGATGCCGAAGGCGCTGGTCGAGATCGGCGGCCTGCCGATCCTCTGGCACGTGATCGAGATCTACGCGGCCCAGGGCTTCGACCGCTTCCTGCTCTGCACCGGCTACAAGGGTGAGATGGTCGCCGACTTCGCCAACTCGGCCGAGTGGCCTGCGGGCGTCGTCGTCGAGAGCATCGACACCGGGCTCGACACCCCCACCGGCGGGCGGATCAAGCTGATCGAGGACCGGCTCAATGGGGGCGCGTTCTGCGCGACCTACGCCGACGGCGTCGCCGACATCGACCTCGCGGCGCTGCTCGAGTTCCACCGCGGGCACGGCGAGCTGGGGACGGTGACCGTGGTCCGGCCCCACCTGCAGTGGGGGGTGGCGCGGCTCGACGGGGACGGGCGGGTCGAGGGGTTCGTCGAGAAGCCCCGCACCGAGCACTGGATCAACGGCGGCTTCTTCTGCTTCGAGCCCGGCGCCCTCGCCTACATGGCCGAGGACAGCGTCCTCGAGCGCGAGCCGCTCGAGCGGCTCTCCTCCGAGGGCCGGCTGCGGGCCTTCCGCCATGACGGCTTCTGGGATTGCATGGACACGTACAAGGACGCGGTCGTACTCAACGACCTCTGGGAGTCGGGCGATGCGCCCTGGAAGTCCTGGGCGCGGACGTGAAGCACACGCTGGTGACCGGCGGGCACGGCTTCGTCGCTTCCCATCTGGCTCGGGCGCTGCTCGCCCGTGGTGACACGGTCACCGTGATCGACTCCGGCCAGCCGCAGCTCTCCGGGCTGACGCTGCAGGGGATCGCGCCCGACGTCGAGCTGATTCGCGGCGACCTGGCCGACCTGCGGGTGCCGGCGACGGTGATCGATGCGGGCGGCTTCGACACCGTCTTCCACCTCGCCGCGCAGACGATTGTCGGCGCCGCGATGGCCGACCCGATCGGCACCTTCGACGCCAACATCCGCGGGACCTGGAACCTGCTGGAGGCCTGCCGCTCGGCCGACGTGCCGGCGGTCGTCGTGGCCTCGTCGGACAAGGCCTACGGCGCCCATCCCGAGCTGCCCTACCGCGAGGACCTGGACCTGCGGCCCGGATCCCCCTACGAGGCGAGCAAGGCCGCCGCCGACCTGATCGCCCGCGCCTACCGGCGCAGCTACGGCGTGCCGGCCGCCGTCACCCGCTTCGCCAACATCTACGGAGGGGGCGACCTCAACTTCTCCCGCCTGGTCCCCGAGGCCGTCACGGCGGTCCTCGACGGGCGCGCTCCGGTGATCCGCTCCGACGGCAGCCCCGAGCGTGACTTCCTCTACATCGACGACGCGATCGACGCCTACCTGGCGGTCGAGCGGGCGACCGGGGCGGGCGGCCCGGCCGCCGGCGAGGCGCTCAACGCGGGCGGCGGCGAGCCCTACGCGGTGATCGAGGTGCTCGAGCTGATCGCCGAGGTCGCGGGCGCGGAGATCGAGCCCGACATCCGCGGCGCCGGCAACCCGGCCGGGGAGATCGACCGCCAGTTCGTCGACTCGACCAAGCTGCGGGAGATGACCGGGTGGGCCCCGCGGGTCGGGCTGCGGGAGGGGCTGGCCCGCACCGTCGAGTGGTACCGCGAGCATCCCGAGGCGCGGTCCCACCGCCGCTAGGCTGGGCACACCATGTGCGGACGGTTCACGGTCACGACCAAGGACACGAAGAAAGTCGCCGACCGCTTCCAGGTCGAGCTCGAGAAGGCCCTCGGGCAGCGGACCGAGGCGGTCAAGGACGGCAAGGATCACGGCCCGGCGGGGATGGGCCGGTTCAACGTCGCGCCGACCCAGGAGATCCTCACGGTGCGCTCCTCGCCCGACCCGGAGGAGGCGGCGCAGGGCGAGCGCGAGGCGCGGCTGATGCGCTGGGGCCTGGTGCCGCGCTGGGCCAAGGACCTCAAGGTCGGTTACAAGATGATCAACGCGAAGACCGAGCGGCTGCTCGAGAGCCGCGCCTACGCGCCCCTCGTCGGCAAGTTCCGCCACCGCTGCCTGATCGTCGCCGACGGCTTCTACGAGTGGATGAAGGCCGAGGACCCGAAGCAGCCGCGGCAGCCGTGGCGCTTCACGGTCGACGGCGGCGAGCCGTTCGCCTTCGCCGGTATCTGCACGCGCAAGGAGTGGGATGGGGAGGAGGCCCAGGAGGAAGGCTGGCTCTACAGCGCCACGATCATCACGACGACGCCGAACCAGGTCGTTGCCAAGGTGCACAACCGGATGCCGGTGATCCTCGACGGGCCGGAGGCGGAGGCCGCCTGGCTCAATCCCGATCTCGCCGCCGAGGACGCGATTGCGATGTGCCTGCCCCTCGACGCCCGGCGGATGGAGGGCACTCCTGCCAACCCGAAGGTCAACAAGGTGGGGAAGGGGATCGAGGGACCCGAGCTGCTGGTGGCGCCGGCCTGAGCTAGCCGAGCTCGCCGCCGGTCGAGACGCGGGCGGGCTTGCCGTCGGCGATCGCGACCTGGCAATTGATGTCGGCGGCCGGGGGGACGCTCACCGTCCGCCACATCGAGGCGAAGTTGAGGAGGATCGGCGCACTGCGCTCGGCGGCCTTGGCCACCCACTCCCAGCGGTGGCTTCCCTGCTCGTAGGTGGACCACTCGACGAGGACGTCCTCCGAGTTCGTGTACGACTCGAATGCGTCGTTGAGCTCGACGCCGTTGATGTCGCTGCCCTTGGCGTTGAAGCGCAGGATCACGACCTCGGGGACCTCCTGGGCCCGCAGGTCCTCGCTCGGCTGCGGGAAGGAGGCCCGCCGCCCCGGGGTGCGGGCGAGGATGACGCCGTCGGGGACCCGGACCCGGCAGTCCGCGTCGATCCGCCGCTGGGAGGATCCCGGGTCGATCCTCAGCGTGCCGGTGACGCGGTAGGTCCGGTACTCGCTGTTGTTGCCGCGCGTCGCCGCCAGGGCCCCGTTGACGATCCGGACCTCGCCGTCGGCTCCGAGCGAGGAGGGTCTCGAATCGGCGATCTCGCCGTCCGACTCGTACTCGATCCGCTCCCCGGTCGCCAGGTCGACGTTGGCGAGGAAGGCGCACACGACAGTCAGGGCGAGGCCTGCGGCCACGGTCAGCAGCGCGCCCAGCGGCAGTCCCGCGACCTCCCGGCCCAGCAGCCGTCCCGCGGTTCTCCCAGCCTTCATACGCGCCCGACAGGATTCGAACCTGTGACCTTTCGCTCCGGAGGCGAACGCTCTATCCAGCTGAGCTACGGGCGCCGCGCCCGGCAGTGTAGGCCGGGCCTGCCGGGACGTGTTGCCCGGGCGGGGGGCGCTGCTTGGCGTACGCTCGCCGCCATGGACCTCTCGGTTGCCTTCCTCGGGACCGGCGGATCGGTGCCGACGGCGCGCCGCTCGACTGCGAGCGTGCTGGTGGCCCGCGGCGGTGACCGGCTGATGTTCGACTGCGGCGAGGGAACACAGCGGCAGCTCCAGCGCTCGCTCGGCCTCGTCCAGGTGGACTCGCTCTTCCTGACCCACTTCCACGCGGATCACTTCCTCGGGCTGCCGGGCCTGCTCAAGACCTGGGACCTCGGCGACCGCCAGGCTCCCCTCCGGATCTTCGGGCCGCCCGGCCTGCGCGACCTGTTCGCGACCCTGCGCCGGGTGATCGGCCGGGTCGGGTACCCGGTCGAGCTGGTCGAGCTGGAGGCGGGGGAGGCCGTGCCTTTGGATGGCTATGGAGTGCGCGGCTTCGCCGTCGAGCACCGGACCGCGGCGCTCGGCTACGCGCTCACAGAGGAGGACCGCCCGGGGGAGTTCGACATCGCGGCCGCCGGCCGGCTCGGCGTCCCGGAGGGTCCCGCCTGGGGCGCTCTCCAGCGCGGAGAGACCTTCGCCGGCCCGAGAGGCGAGGTGAAGCCGGAGGACGTTCTCGGGGAGCCGCGCCGCGGGCGCACGGTCGTGATCACCGGCGACACGGCGCCCTGCGTGGCCACCGCCGAGGCGGCTGCGGGCGCCGAGCTCCTGGTCCACGACGCAAGCTTTGCCGAGGAGGAGGCGCAGCGGGCGGCGGAGACCGGCCACTCGACGGCGGGACAGGCGGCCGCCCTCGCCCGCGAGGCGGGTGTCGGGCTGCTCGCCCTCGTCCACATCTCCTCGCGCTACCACGTCGGCGCGGTGCTCGAGGAGGCGAAGGCGGAGTTCGAGCGGAGCTTCGCCCCGCGCGACTTCGACCTGGTCGAGATCCCGTTCCCCGAGCGCGGCGAGCCCAAGGTGATCCCCAAGGGCGCCCGCGAGCGGGACCCCGCAGAGGGCTGAGGCCGGGGCGGAGGCTCGCGGTTTCTGCCCCTGCGGGTGCTAGGCTCGCAGCGTCGGTTCCTTTAACCAGGTCCAGCGAGGCCAGGAAGGGGTCTGAGTGAACGAGAAAGTCGTGCTGGAGCGCGACGACCTGAGGCGGACGCTGCGGCGGATCGCCCACGAGATCGCCGAGAAGAACCCGGGCCCCGAGGGCTTGGCGCTGGTCGGCATCCACACGAGGGGCGCGATCCTGGCCGGCCGCCTGCACGCGCTGGTCGGCGAGCTGACCGGGGCAGAAGTCCCGCTCGGCGACATCGACATCTCCTTCTACCGCGACGACATCGGCGGCCGCGAGCCGTCAGGCCAGCCGGTCGTCCATGCCTCCCACCTCGACTTCGACCTCGCGGGCAGGACGGTGGTCCTGGTCGACGACGTCCTCTTCACCGGCCGCACCGTGCGGGCGGCGATCGAGGCGCTCTTCGACTACGGCCGGCCCGCGCGGGTGCAGCTGGCGGTCCTCTGCGACCGCGGACACCGCGAGCTGCCGATCCGCCCCGACTACGTCGGCAAGAACCTGCCGACCGCGCGCGAGGAGCGGGTCAACGTCCGGCTCGAGGAGACCGACGGCGCCGACGAGGTGACGATCACGACCGGCAGCGACGCCCCGGCGGGTGCCGTAGCCGCAGAGAGGGGCGAGCGATGAGGCACCTGCTGGCGATCGAGCAGCTGGGCCGGGCGGAGATCGAGACGATCCTCGACCGCGCCGAGAGCTTTGCCGAGGTCGGGAGGCGCGACATCAAGAAGGTGCCCACGCTGCGAGGGCGCACGGTCGTCAGCCTCTTCTACGAGGCGAGCACCCGGACCAGCTCCTCCTTCGAGCTGGCGGCGAAGCGGCTATCCGCAGACCTGATCTCGGTCAAGGCCGCCGGGTCCGCCGTCGACAAGGGCGAGTCCCTCAAGGACACCGTCGCGACCCTCTCCGCCTATGACCCGGCGGCGATCGTGATCCGGCATCCGCATGCCGGCGCCGCCCAGCTCGTCGCCGCCTGGACCGAGGCCGCGGTCATCAACGCGGGTGACGGCAAGCACGAGCACCCGAGCCAGGCGCTGCTCGACGTCTACACCCTGCGTCGCCGCATGGGCACGCTCGAGGAGAAACGGATCTGGATCGTCGGCGACGTCCTCCACAGCCGCGTCGCCCGCTCCAACCTGATCGCCTTCCAGGAGATGGGGGCGCGCGTAACCGTGTGCGGGCCGCCGACGCTGATCCCCCGCGGGATCGAGGAGCTCGGCTGCGAGGTCTCGCACTCGCTCGAGGACCTCGGCGAGGCCGACGTGGTCTACGCGCTGCGGATGCAGCGGGAGCGCATGGGGGAGACCTTCGTGCCCTCGATCCGCGAGTACGCGAAGCACTTCCAGATCCACGCCCGCCGCCTCGGGCCACGTCAGCTCCTCATGCACCCGGGCCCCGTCAACCGCGGCGTCGAGCTGGCCGGCGAGGTGATCGACTCGCCGCAGTCGCTGATCGCCGAGCAGGTCGCCTCCGGCCTGGTCGTGCGGATGGCGATCCTCTACGAGCTGCTCACCGGCTCCGACCGCCCGCGTCCGCTGGAAGCCGGCGAAGGCGGCGACACGGCGCCCGAGCCGATCGGACAGCCCGCGTGAGCGCCGCGCCGGTCGGCAGTGCGCTCAGTGTCCGCGGCGGCGAGCCGGCGGAGCTGGTGATCCGCTCCGTCTCCGCGCTCGACCCCACCGCGGGGATCGACGGCGCCCACGACATCGTCATCCGCGGCGGCCGGATCGCCGAGCTCGCCGAGCCGGGCTCGGCGCAGGCCGGAGACGCCGAGGTGATCGAGGGCGAGGGCCTGCACGCGTTCCCCGCCTTCTTCGACCCCCACGTCCACCTCCGCACCCCGGGCCGCGAGGACGAGGAGGACCTCGAGACCGGCACCAGGGCCGCCGCCGCCGGCGGCTACTGCGGGATCCTCGCGATGGCGAACACCGAGCCGACGGTCTCGACCGCCGCCGACGTCGAGGCGCTCCGCGAGCGAGCCGCCCACGAGGCCTCGATCCCGGTCGGTTTCCTGGCGACGGTGACCGGCGCGATGGAGGGCGAGGAGCTGACCGAGATGGCCGAGCTGCGCGAGGTGGGCGCGATCGGCTTCTCGGACGACGGCCTCCCCATCCGCAGTGCCCGCGTGCTGCGCCGGGCGCTCCAGTACCAGCGCCTCTGCGGCGGCGTGATCGCACTGCACGAGGAGGACCCCGAGCTCTCCGGCGACGGCGTCATGCACGAGGGGCCGGTCTCGGCCGCGCTCGGCCTCTCGGGCATCCCGTCGATCTCGGAGTCGACGATGATCGCCCGCGACGCGGCGATCGCCGGCTACGAGCAGGCCGCGATCCACGTTCAGCACCTCTCGGCGCGCGAGTCGGTCGAGGCGGTGCGGGCGGCGCGCTCGGCGGGGGTGAGGATCAGCTGCGAGGTCACCCCGCATCACCTCTGCCTAACAGACGAAGCTGTCCGCAGCCTCGACGCCCGCCGCTACAAGATGAACCCGCCGCTGCGCTCCGAGGACGACCGCCAGGCTCTGCTCGAAGGCCTCCGGGACGGGACCGTCGACTGCATCGCGACCGACCACGCCCCGCACTCGGCCGACGAGAAGGAGGTCCCCTACGAGCAGGCGGCGATGGGCGTGACGGGCCTCGAGACCGCCTTCGCGGCGATCCACACCGACCTCGTCGCAACGGGCGTGCTCGAGCTGGCGACCGTGGTCGAGAAGCTCGGCGCGGGCGGCGTCCCGTTCGGCATCCCGCGGGCGAGCCTGGCGCCGGGCAGCGAGGCGAACGTCGCCCTTTGCGACCTCGGCGCCGAGTGGACAGTGGGCGAGGATGGCTACGAGAGCCGCTCGCAGAACTCGTGGTGCGCCGGGCGCACCCTGACGGGCCGCGTTCTGATCACCCTCGCCGCCGGCAGCGTCGCCTACCGCCTGCGCTCCTTCAGCCTCGGGGTCGCGGCGTGAGCGCGGCGAAGCTCGACCGGGAGCGCGCAGCGGTGGTCGTCGTCGACGTCCAGGAGGCCTTCCGCAAGGCGATCCCGGACTTCGAGGCGGTCGCCGGCGCAAGCGCGACGCTGGTCCGCGGCGCCGCCGCGATGGGCGTTCCGATCGTCGTCACCGAGCAGTACCCGCAGGGGCTCGGCGCGACGGTGCCGGAAGTCGCGGAGCACCTGCCCAGCGGCGTCGAGCCGGTCGACAAGGTCCGCTTCTCGGCCGCCGAGGCGGAGGGCTTCGACCTCGGCGGCCGCGACCAGGCGCTCGTCTGCGGCGTCGAGACCCACGTCTGCGTCAACCAGACGGTCCTCGACCTGCTCGACTCCGGAGTCGAGGTTCACGTGGCGGCCGACGCGGTCGGTTCGAGAACCGAGGAGAACCGCAACCTCGGCCTGCACAAGGCGGAGCGCGCCGGGGCGGTGGTGACCAGCGTCGAGACCGCCCTCTTCGAGCTCCTTCGCGGCTCCGACGCCCCCGAGTTCAAGCAGGTCCAGGAGCTGGTCAAGTGACGGGGTACGTGCTGCTCGAGGACGGAACCCGGCTCGACGGGGAGCTTTGCGGCGAAGCCGCGGCGGCGACCGGGGAGGTGGTCTTCAACACCTCGATGACCGGCTACCAGGAGTCGGTCACCGACCCCTCCTACGCCGGCCAGATCATCACCTTCACCTACCCGCTGATCGGCAACTACGGGGTCTCGGGCGCCGCGATGGAGTCCGATCGGGTTCACGCCCGCGGGGTGATCATGCGCGACGCCCACAACGGCGAGGACGTCGCCACCGCAGAGGGGGGATGGCTCGACTGGCTGGCCGATTGCGGCATTCCCGCAATCACCGGCGTCGACACGCGCGCCCTCGTGCGCCACATCCGCGAGGGCGGGGCGATCCGGGGCGGGATCTACTCAGCCGAGACGAGCGAGGCCGAGGCGCGCGAGCGGATCGCGGCCGAGCCCACCATGACCGGGGCCGACCTCGCCCGCACGGTGACCCCCTCCGAGCCGATCGAGTTCGGCGGGGACGGCCCCCACGTGGTCGCCCTCGACACGGGCATCAAGCACAGCATCATCCGGCAATTCCGGGAGCGGGACTGCCGGTTGACTCTGCTCCCGTGCTCAGCATCCGCAGACACGGTGCTCGCACATTCGCCGGATCTTGTGTTCCTGGCGAACGGTCCCGGAGACCCGGCGGCGCTCGATTACGTCGTGGATACGGTCAGGGATGTCGTCGGCGAGAAGCCCGTGGTCGGGATCTGCCTGGGCCACCAGCTCCTCTGCCGGGCGGTCGGCCTGGAGACGTTCAAGCTGCCGTTCGGGCACCGCGGCGCCAACCACCCGGTCAAGGACCTCGACAGCGGGCGGATCGAGATCACCTCGCAGAACCACGGTTTCGCGGTCCAGGGCCCCGGCGGGGAGCCGCGGATCGAGGGCGACGACCCGGTTCGCTGGGAGACCGACTTCGGCGCCGCCGAGCTCTCCCACCTCAACCTCTACGACCGCACGGTCGAGGGGCTCGTCCTCCGCGACGTGCCCGGCTGCGCCGTCCAGTACCACCCCGAGGCGGGCCCTGGCCCTCACGACGCCCGCCACCTCTTCGACCGCTTCCTGGAGCTGGCAGGGCGATGAGCCGGCCGCCGACCGTGGCGCAGCGGAGCAACCTCGCGCTGGGGGGAGCGCGTGGTCGAGGTCTACGAGCACGAGGGGCCGTGGGGAGTACACGAGCGCTTCGACGAGTTCTTCCATCCCGACTTCGAGTGGATTCCTGCGATCTCCCAGCTCGGCGACGAGACCTACACGGGCCGGGCCGGGTTTCACCAATGGGTATCGGACATGGAAGCCGTCGCAACCGAGTTCAGGCAGACCGATATCGAGCTCTCCGCGGTGGGTGAGCGACACATCCTCGTCCTCGGCCAGATGAGGCTGGTGGGCAGGGAGAGCGGCGCGAGCTTCGAGAGCGAATACGGGTCGATGTACGAGGTCGAGGACGGCCGTGCCCGCTCGGGGCGGGCGTTTCTCTCCCACTCCGAGGCAAGGCGCGCGGCCGAGGCGGGAGCGGGGGTCTAATGCCCAAGCGCACCGACCTCGAAAAGATCCTGCTGATCGGATCGGGCCCGATCGTGATCGGCCAGGCCGCCGAGTTCGACTACTCGGGCGTGCAGGCCTGCAAGGTCCTGCTCGAGGAGGGCTACGAGGTGGTGCTGGTCAATTCGAACCCGGCGACGATCATGACCGATCCCGAGTTCGCCACCGCGACCTACATCGAGCCGCTGCTGCCCGGGCCGGTGACGAAGATCATCGAGAAGGAGCGCCCGGACGCGCTGCTGCCCACGCTAGGCGGGCAGACGGCCCTCAACCTGGCGATGGCCCTGCACGAGGACGGCACCCTCGAGCGCAACGGGGTCGAGCTGATCGGCGCCGACCACGCGGCGATACGGCGCGCCGAGGACCGCGAGGAGTTTCGCCAGACGATGGCCGCGGCCGGGCTGCGGATCCCGTGGTCGCTGACCGTCGAGAGCCTGGGGGAGGCCGAGCAGGCCCTCGCCGCGGGGGAGATCACGCTGCCGGCGATCGTCCGGCCCGCCTTCACGATGGGCGGTCACGGCGGCGGCGTGGGGGAGACCGAGACCGAGCTGCGCCAGGTCGTCTCCGAGGGCCTCGCCGCGAGCCCGATCAACCAGGTCCTGGTCGAGGAGTCGGTGCTCGGCTGGGGCGAGTTCGAGCTCGAGGTGATGCGCGACCGCAACGACAACGTGGTGATCATCTGCTCGATCGAGAACGTCGACCCGATGGGCGTCCACACCGGCGACTCGGTCACCGTCGCCCCGGCGCAGACGCTCACCGACCCGCTCTACCAGGAGCTGCGCGACCAGGCGATCAGGGTGATCCGCGCCGTCGGGGTCGAGACCGGCGGCTCCAACGTCCAGTTCGCGGTGGACCCGGAGTCGGGCGAGATCGTCGTCATCGAGATGAACCCGCGGGTCTCGCGCTCCTCGGCGCTGGCCTCGAAGGCGACCGGGTTCCCGATCGCGAAGATGGCGGCGAAGCTGGCCGTCGGCTACGCGCTCGAGGAGATCCCCAACGACATCACCCGGGCGACGCCCGCCTCCTTCGAGCCGACGATCGACTACGTCGTCACCAAGATCCCGCGCTTCGCCTTCGAGAAGTTCCCCGGCGCCGAGGGGAGGCTCTCGACTTACATGCAGTCGGTCGGCGAGGTGATGTCGATCGGCCGCACCTTCCGCGAGAGCTTCGCCAAGGCGATGCGCTCGCGCGAGCTCGACTCGAAGCCCGATCCGCCCGCCGAGGACGCCGACCTGCTCGAGCGCCTGCGGGTGCCCGCAGCCGACCGCTTCGACCTGATCCTCGAGGCCTTCCGCCGCGGCGCCGAAGTCGAGGAGGTCCACGAGCGCTCCCTGATCGACCCCTGGTTCCTGCGCGAGCTGCGGCGGCTCGCGCTCGACGGCGACGGCACCGAGGGGCTGGCGCGCTCGTTCAAGGCCGTCGACACCTGCGCCGCGGAGTTCGAGGCGGCGACCCCGTACTACTACTCCGGCCACGAGCGGCCGGGTCGCGACGGCCGCGCCGTCTCCGAGGTCCGTCGCGGCGACCGCGAGAGCATCGTCATCCTCGGCGCCGGGCCGAACCGGATCGGCCAGGGGATCGAGTTCGACTACTGCTGCGTGCACGCTGCGATGACCGCCCGCGAGCTCGGGCGCGACGCGGTGATGATCAACTGCAACCCGGAGACGGTCTCCACCGACTACGACACCTCCGACCGCCTCTACTTCGAGCCGCTGACCGAGGAGGACGTGCTCGCGGTCTGCGAGCAGGAGTCGCCCGAGGGGGTGATCGTGCAGTTCGGCGGCCAGACCCCGCTGCGGCTGGCGCGGGCGCTCGAGGAGGCCGGCGCGACGCTCCTCGGCACGCCCGTCGACGCGATCGACCTGGCGGAGGACCGGGGCCGCTTCGGCGCCCTGCTGCGCCGCCTCGACGTCTCCCACCCGCCCTACGGCACAGCCCTCTCCGCCGACGAGGCGGCGGTGATCGCCGAGGAGGTCGGCTTCCCGCTGCTCGTGCGGCCCTCCTACGTCCTCGGCGGCCGGGCGATGGAGATCTGCTACTCGACCGACGACCTCGCCGCCTACCTGGAGGCGAACGTGAAGGCGGACCAGGAGCACCCGCTCCTCCTCGACCGCTTCCTCGAGAACGCGATCGAAGTGGACGTCGACGCGCTCGGCGACGGCGAGGACGTCTTCGTCGCCGGGATCATGCAGCACGTGGAGGAGGCGGGAGTCCACTCCGGCGATTCGGCCTGCGTGATTCCGCCGATGAGCCTCGGCGAGGAGATGCTCGAGGAGATCCGCCACACGACCCGCGGATCGCGCTCGAGCTCGGCGTCGATCGGGCTGATCAACATCCAGTACGGGGTGGCCGGCGGAGGGCTGCACGTGATCGAGGCGAACCCGCGCGCCTCGCGGACCGTGCCCTTCGTCTCGAAGGCGATCGGCACGCCGCTGGCGAAGATCGCCTGCCGGCTGATGCTCGGCGAGAGCCTCGCCGACCAGGACCTGCACTGGGGGCACGGTCGAGCACGTCAGCGTCAAGGAGGCGGTGCTGCCCTTCGCCCGCTTCGCCGGAGCCGATTCGGTGCTCGGCCCGGAGATGAAGTCGACGGGCGAGGTGATGGGGATCGCCGCGGACTTCCCGACCGCGTTCGGCAAGGCGCAGGCTGCCGCGGGCGCCGCGCTGCCGACCGAGGGCTCGGTGTTCATCACGGTCACCGACACGGACAAACCGGCCGCGACCCAGATCGCCGCCCGCTTCCACGATCTCGGCTTCGAGGTGATCGCCACCGGCGGGACCGCCCAGGCGATCTCCGCGATGGGGGTGCCGGTGCGGCGGATCAACAAGATCGGCGAGGGGTCCCCGCACGTCGTCGACCTGATCCGCGACCGCCGGTGCGGCCTGGTCATCAACACCCCGACCGGCTCCGGCGCCCGCGCCGACGGCTACGAGATCCGCACCGCGGCCGTCCGCGAGGGGATTCCCTGCATCACGACGATGACCGGAGCCTCGGCGGCCTCGCGGGCGATCTCGGCTCAGATCGCGGGCGAGGCGGAGGTCCGCTCGATCCACGAGCTCCACGGCGGCGTGCGCCAGGCCGCGGGCCGGCGATGACCGAGCGGGTGACGGCGCCGTTCGGCCGGCGGCTCGCCGCGGTCACGGCCAACATCGCCTCCGGCGGCTACAGGATCTTCTCGGCGCTCGACACCGAGGGGCCGGCGCCCGAGCCCGGGCAGTTCTACATGCTCGCCACCGAGCGCCGCTGGAGTGAGCGCGGCGGGCGCCCGTTCCTGCCGCGCGCCTTCTCGGTCGCCGACGCCGAGCCGCAGGGCGACGGCGTCCGGCTCGACTTCCTCGTCGAGGGCGTCGGGCCGGGCACGGACCGGCTCTGCGCCCTGCAGCGCGGTGAGCGCGTCTGGCTCAACGGGCCCCTGGGCCGGCCCTTCTCCGCGCCACCCGATCTCAACCCGACCGCCACCGGAGCGGTCCTGGTCGGGGGCGGGATCGGGATCGCCCCGCTGGCGCTGCTGCGCCGCCGGCTCGCCGGCCGCGGCCTGCCCACCCGGGCGCTGCTCGGCTTCCGCGACCGGGAGCACTCGGGCGGGGTCGAAGAGCTGTTTTCGTGCTCCGAGGTGAGGCTGGCGAGCGAGGACGGCCACGCCGGGCACAAGGGCTACGTCACGGACCTGCTCGGCGTCCTGCTGGAGGGCGACGACCCGGGAGGCGCCGCCGTCTACGCCTGCGGCCCCCCGGCGATGCTCGAGGCGGTGCGGGAGATGTGCGTGGGGCGGGGGGTGCCCTGCGAGCTGGCGATGGAGTCGCCGATGGCGTGTGGCTTCGGAGCCTGCTTCGGCTGCGCCGTACCGATCGCCGCCGGCGGGTACCTGAGGCTCTGCGTCGACGGCCCAGTCGTGCGCGCCGACGAGATCGGGACCGCGCTCGTCGCCGGGGCGGGCCACCGGTGAGCGGCGAGAGCGCCGGCCGCGGGGCCGAGCCGGCCGACCTGGCCGTCGAGTTCTGCGGTCTCCGCCTCCCGCACCCGGTCATCAACGCCTCGGGGTGCTTCGACGCGATCGCCGCCCGGCGCGCCTTCGGGCCCGAGCTCGACCGGGCCTTCCCCTTCGCCGCCTTCGTCTCGAAGACGATCACCCTGGAGCCGCGGGCGGGCAACCCCCCGCCGCGCCTCTGGGAGACGCCGGCCGGGATGATCAACTCGATCGGGCTTCCCAACAAGGGGCTCGACGGGTTCCTCGAGTCCGACCTACCGGCGCTGGGAAAGCTCCCCGCGCCGCTGATCGTCTCCGTGATGGGGACCAGCCGCGAGGAGTTCACCCGCCTCGTCGAGGGAGTCGCCGGGCGGGACGAGGTCGCCGCGCTCGAGCTCAACGTGTCCTGTCCCAACGTCCACTCCGGCCTGATCGTCGGCGAGCAGCCCGCCGAGACGGAGGCCCTGCTGGGCGCCCTGCGGCCGCTGACGGCGAAGCCGCTGATCGTCAAGCTGACTCCCAACGTCGCCGACCCGGCGGCGGTCGCGGCGGCGGCGGAGGCGAGCGGCGCCGATGCCATCTCCCTGATCAACACGTTGAAGGCGACGGCCGTCGACCCCATGTCGCTCCGCCCCTGGCTCGGCGCCGGCCGGGGAGGGCTCTCCGGGCCGGCGGTGCACGCCGTCGCGCTCGCCCAGGTGGCCGTGGTGGCCGAGGCCGTCGCGGTCCCGGTGGTCGGCATGGGCGGGGTCGAGTCGGGCGAGGGGGCGCTCGCGATGATCGCCGCCGGAGCAACGCTGGTCGGGGTCGGCACGGCCAGTTTCCGCGACCCCGCGGCGGGTTCGCGGGTCCGCGAGGAGCTCGCGGGACTGCTCGCAAATAGCGGCTTCGAGTCGCCGCAAGCGGCCCGCGGGTGTGCGCTGCCGGGTGGCGGCGCCGCCACGAAAAGGCTGCAAAAGCACTGATCGGAAGTTCGCGCCGCCGCTCAACCCTGGACCTCGAGTCGAGGTCCAGGTGAATTTCCGGATATTTGGGGGCGGGTCCCTTGCGCAGGCGGGAAGCGCGGCTATACTCGCCGCCGAATGGCCGCCCCGGTGAAGACCTCCGCCGCCGCCCCTGAGAGGTCACTGGACCAGCGGATGGAAGCCCTCAAGCGCGCCAACGACATCCGCTCGGCCCGCGCCACGCTGAAGAAGGACCTGAAGGCGGGCAGGGCCAACATCCACGCGCTCCTCCTCGATCCGCCCGAGTACGTGATGACCGCCAAGGTCTTCGACATGCTCCTCGCCGTGCCCAAGTACGGCCGGGTGAAGACGAACCGCATCCTCAACCACTGCCGGATCTCGCCGTCGAAGACGATCGGCGGGCTCTCGGAGCGCCAGCGCACCGAGCTGGTCGCGCTGCTGCGCCGGTAGAGCTGCCGACCGGCTCCGCGGTCAGAATCCGGCGACCGTGAGCGCCCCCGTCCCGACCGGAAAGGTCTTCGTCATCACGGGCCCGTCCGGAGTCGGCAAGGGCACGCTGATCGCCGAGCTGCTCAACCGCATCCCCGAGCTCGAGCTCTCGGTCTCGGCGACCACCCGGGAGCCGCGCGAGGGGGAGGAGGACGGCCGCGACTACCACTTCCTCGGCCGCGAGGAGTTCGACCGCCGCGCCGACGCCAAGGACTTCCTCGAGTTCGCCACCTACAGCGGCAACCGCTACGGGACGCTCCGCTCGGAGGTCGAACGCCGCCTGCGGGCGGGGCGGTCGGTGGTCCTGGAGATCGAGGTGCAGGGCGCCCGCCAGGTGCGGGCGGCGATGCCGGAGTCGATCCAGGTCTTCATCGCGCCGCCGGAGCCGGCGGCGCTGCGCGAGCGGCTCCGTTCCCGCGGCACCGACAGCGCGCAGGCGATCGAGTCGAGGCTCGAGGTGGCCGCGCAGGAGCTCGCCGCCCAGGACGAGTTCGACCACCGCGTCGTCAACGACGACCTCGAGCGGGCCGCCGGCGAGCTGGAGCGCATAGTGCGCTCGTCGCTAGCGGGATGATCCCGGCGGGCTTCGCCGCCTGACCTGCAACCGCGGCGCCACGGGCGCGGCCCTCGATCCCCTACACTCGCCCCAATGATCAAGCCCCGCGTGGACAGACTGCTCGAGCACACCGACTCGCACTACGCCGCGGTCGTCGTGGCCGCCAAGCGCGCCCGACAGATCAACAGCTACTACCACAACCTCGGCGAGGGCAATTTCGGCGAGTACCCGCCCCCGATGGTCGACACCCGCAGCGGCAAGAACTACCTCTCGATCGCCCTCCAGGAGCTCGCCGAGGGCAAACTGAAGTACGAGTACCGCGTCTGAGCGGTAGCGCCGTGGGGCGCATTGGAGGCTGAGATGGCCCGGATCTTGCTCGGAGTGACCGGTGGGATCGCCGCCTACAAGGCGCTCGAGCTGGCCCGTCTGGCCACCCGTGCCGGCCACGGCGTCAGGGTCCTGATGACCGACGGCGCGACCCGGTTCGTCGGTCCCGCCTCCTTCGAGGGCATCGTCGGCGCCCCGGTGCTGCGCTCGGAGTTCGAGCGCGACCCGCTGCGCGGCGCCTTCCCGGGCGACCCCCCTCCCGGGCACGACCCGATCGGCCACCTCGAGGTGGCCGCCAACGCGGATGCCCTGATGATCGCCCCCGCCTCGGCGAACACGGTCGCCAAGCTGGCGGCCGGAATCGCCGACTCGATGGTCACGACCTCCTTCCTCGCCTGCCCGGCGCCGCGCCTGGTCGCGCCGGCGATGAACGACCGGATGTACGCCGACGCAGCGACCCAGGCCAACCTCGCGACGCTGCGCGAGCGCGGGATCACCGTGATCGAGCCCGCGGAGGGCGCGCTCGCGTCGCGCGGGGAGTTCGGGCGGGGGCGCCTGCCCGAGCCGGATGCCCTGCTCGCCGAGATCGAGGCTGTTCTGCCCACCGGGAACCGCCCCTGGGACGGGATGCGGGTGCTCGTCACCGCCGGCGGGACCCGCGAGCCGATCGATCCGGTCCGTTTCGTCGGCAACCGCTCCAGCGGGCGCATGGGCGTCGCCCTGGCCGCCGCCGCCGCGCGCCGTGGGGCAGAGGTGACGATGATCGCCGCCAACGTCGCGCTGCCCGAGCCCCCGGGCGTGCGCCGGATCGACGTGGGCACCGCAGCCGAGCTCGCCGCCGTGACCGCTGCCGAGTTCCCGTCGCTGCCAGGTGCTGCTGATGGCCGCCGCCCCGGCTGACTTCCGCCCCCGCGAGGTGGCGAAGGGCAAGCTCAGGCGCGGCGGCGAGGGCCTCGACCTGCGCCTCGAGCCGACCGAGGACATCCTCGCCGCTGTCGCGGCTGGGCGCCGCGAGGGGCAGACCGTGGTCGGCTTCGCCGCCGAGACCGGGGCGGGGCTCGAGAGCGCCCGCGACAAGCTGGAGCGCAAGGGCGCCGACATGATCGTCCTCAACGACGTCTCCGACCCAGAGATCGGCTTCGAGTCCGAGCGCAACGCGGTCACGCTGGTCGCGGGGAGCGGCGAGCGCGAGGTCGCGATCGATTCCAAGGAAGCCGTCGCCGAGGCGATCCTCTCAGCGGTGGAGGCCCTGCGCCGGCCGCTCTCGGGCCGCCCTTCCTAAACTGGGGACATGAGCCAGCAGAGAGAGGAAGTCGAGGGCCAGGACGTCTACACGCTGTACCGCAAGGGCGTCGAGCTGCTCGAGGACGGCAGCTTCGCGGCCGCCACCGAGCCGCTTGCGGAGGCGGCACGCCGGGCGCCGGAGAAGTCGAGCGTGCGCGAGGCCCTCGGACGCGCGTATTTCCGCAACCATCAGTTCGAGGAGGCCGCGACCGAGTTCGAGGCGGTGGTCGAGACGCATGCGGTCAACGACTTCGCCCATTTCTGCCTCGGCCGGGCACTGAGCCTGACCGGCCAGACGGAGCGCGCCCGCCATCACCTGGCGCTCGCCTCCAACCTGCGGCCCGAGCGGCGCGACTACCGCCGCTACCGCGAGCAGCTCGCCCGCCGCGCCGCCTAGGGCCGCGTTCGATGCGTGCGGTGCTGCAGCGGGTCGAGCGCGCCGCCGTATCGGTCGGCGGCGAGCGGATCGCCGGGATCGGCCCGGGCCTGCTGGTGCTGCTCGGCGTCGGCGAGGGCGACACGGTGGAGGCTGGCCGACCGGCTCGCCGCCAAGGTCAGGAAGCTGCGCATCTTCGACGATGTCGAGGGGCGGATGAACGAGCCGCTCGGCGACCGCGAGGTGCTGGCGATCAGCCAGTTCACCCTCTACGCCGATGCGAGCAGGGGAAACCGCCCCAGCTACATCGCCGCGGCCCGGCCCGAGAGCGCCGAGCCGCTCTATGAGCGCTTCTGCGACGCGCTCGGGGCCGAGCGCGGGGTGTTCGGCGCGCGCATGTCCGTCGAGCTCGTCAACGACGGCCCCGTCACCCTCCTGCTCGAGGCCTGATCGCGCCCGATCGGGCGTTTGCGCCTGATCGCGCCGGGGCTATACTCCGACCAAGCTTTTCCACGTTCCACAGAACCGTGTCGAGAAGTGGGCCTGGCCCACTTTTTTTTCGGCCCGGAACCGGCTTCGCAGGCACGAAATCGCAGAGATGAGAGACCTTCAGGACAAAGTCGAGACAAGGCTCGCGGGCCTCGATCCGCAGGTCGAGCTGATCGCGCTCGAGCAGACCGGCCCGGACGCGCTGCGCCTCTACATCGACCACCCCGGCGGGGTGGACCTGGGGCTCTGCGAGCGGGTCACCAACCAGCTCCGCGACCTGCTGCTCGACTACTCGCTGGAGGTCTCCTCTCCGGGCGCCGAGCGCCCGCTGACCAAGCCGGAGCACTTCCGTCGCTTCCTCGGTCGCAAGGTGCGCGTGCGCACCCGCGAGGAGGTCGACGGGCGACGCAGCTTCACCGGAACGATCGC
This sequence comes from uncultured Actinomycetes bacterium, assembly GCA_963720015.1. GTDB lineage: Bacteria > Actinomycetota > Thermoleophilia > Solirubrobacterales > 70-9 > DATFPK01. Next base: position 303,893 of record CAVREA010000002.1, read on the forward strand.
CGCCGCCGACGAGCAGGCCGTCGAGGTCACGCTCCCCGAGGGCGGCGATCTCCATCCCGCACGAGCGCATCCGCCGCTCCAACTTGATCCCGGAGGTAGACACGAGATGAGCAAGGAGATCGTCGAGGCCATCAGAGGCCTCGAGCAGGAGAAGGGAATCGCCGCCGACACGCTTATGGACGCCCTCGAGGACGCCCTGCTCTCCGCCTACCGCAAGACGCCCGGCGCCGCCAAGTACGCGCGCGTCGACCTCGATCACGACACCGCCGACTTCCGCGTCTTCGAGCTGATCCTTCCTCCCGAGCTCGAGGAGAAGCTGCTCGAGCAGGCCGCCGAGGAGCAGGAGCGCACGATCGACCCCGAGACCGGCGAGCTGCGCGAGCCCGAGGAGCCCGAGCTCGACCCGGAGATGATCGCGCCCTACGAGGACCAGATCACGACCCGGGACGTGACCCCCGACGACTTCGGCCGGATCGCCGCGCAGACCGCGAAGCAGGTGATCCTGCAGCGGATCCGCGAGGCCGAGCGGCAGATGATGTACGACGAGTACCAGGACCGCGTCGGCGAGCTGATCACCGGGATCATCCAGCAGTCCGACAAGCGCTACACGCTGGTGCAGCTGCGCGAGCGGGTCGAGGCCCTGCTGCCCAAGTCCGAGCAGGTCTACAACGAGCGCTACGACCACGGGATGCGGGTCAAGGCGGTGATCACCGACGTCTCGGACTCGACCAAGGGCCCGAGCATCGTCGTCTCCCGCCGCAACGCGGAGCTGATCAAGAAGCTGTTCGAGCTCGAGGTGCCCGAGATCGCCGACAAGCTGGTCGAGATCGTCGGGGTCGCCCGCGAGCCCGGCTACCGCTCGAAGATCGCCGTCGTCTCGCACGCCGACGGCGTCGATCCGGTCGGCGCCTGCGTCGGGCCGCGCGGCTCGCGGGTGCGGATGGTCGTCTCCGAGCTGCGCGGCGAGAAGATCGACATCATCCCCTACAACGAGGAGCCCGCCCGCTTCGTCGCCAAGGCGCTCTCGCCGGCGCGCGTGCGCGAGGTCCTCGTCGACGACGAGGACAAGCAGGCGACGGTCATCGTTCCCGACGACCAGCTCTCGCTGGCGATCGGCCGCGACGGCCAGAACGCCCGCCTGGCGGCGCGGCTGACCGGCTGGCGCGTCGACATCAAGTCTGAGACCGAGTTCTCCCAGGAGGATCAGGACATCGAGTACGAGGGCGAGGAGCAGTTCGACGGGCGCTGCATGGCGGTGCTCTCGAACGGCCGCCGCTGCCCGAACGCCGCGGTCTCGGGCTCCACCTACTGCGGCCTGCCCCAGCACCAGGCGCTGTCCCGCTTCGAGACCAGCCAGGTCGCGGTGCTCTCGAGCCTCTCCGACGAGGAGGTGTCCGTGCTCGCCGACCCCGAAGCCGACGAGGCGGCCGTGACCGCGATCGTCGCCGGGGCCGAGGCGGACTTCGACGAGAGCGCCGAGGCGGAGGCCGAGGAGCCGGCGGCTGAGGAGGCAGGCTGAGGAGCCGGCGGCTGAGGAGCCGGAGGCCGAGGAGGCCGAGGAGCCCGAGCAGAGCGAGCCGGTCGAGGAGGTCGAGGAGGCCCCCGACGAGCCCGTCGCCGAGGACGAGGTCACCGACGACGGCCCGGCGGCCGGCGGAAACGCCGAGGAGATCGACGAGGAGCCCGGCGAGGAGCCCGGCGAGGACCGCCGCCGAGGCGAGGACGAGCGAAGAGGTCGCCGAGGCAAGCCGTCGGCGAGGAGTCCGAGTAGGCGCAGTGGCGAAGAAGCGCGTTCACGAGATCGCCAAGGCGCAGGGCCTGACCAGCAAGGAGCTGCTCGGCGCGCTCGCCGCTGCCGGGATCGAGGCCAAGGCTGCCGCCTCGAGCGTCGAGGAGTCCGAGGCCCTGGCGGCGCTCGCGCAAGGCCAAGGGCGACGGGGGCGCGACCGCGCCGGCCGAGGCGCCCGCGGCGGCGGCGCCGGCTGCCGAGAAGGCCTCCGGCGCTCCGGCGGCAAAGGCCGCCGCGCCTGCCGGCGCGAAGAAGCCCGTGCGGGCCGCCGACGGCGCCTCGGCCGCCGCGGGTGGCGGCGCCGGCAGCAAGAAGCGCCGCCGCGTGGTGATCGACTCGCAGGCCTCCCGCCGCGACCAGATGGGCGGCTCCGCCGCCGCAGCGCCCGCCGCGACGCCGCGGCGGCCGCCGGCGCCGGCCGCTGCTCGAGGAGCCGCCGGCCAAGGTCGACACGGGGCCGGTCGAGCAGGTCGCAACCAAGGTCAACTCGGGCGCGACCGTGCGCGAGGTCGTCCGAGCTTCTCGGGCTCGGCAGCGCCGAGGTGATCAAGGAGCTGATGGAGATGGGGGAGATGGCGACCCTCACGCAGACGCTCACCGACGAGACGATCCGCTCGATCGCGGCCGAGTACGACCGCAAGATCGAGATCGTCACCGCCGCCGAGGAGGAGCCCGAGCAGCCCGAGTTCGAGGACACCGAGGAGGAGCTCTCCGACCGTCCGCCCGTGGTCACGATCATGGGCCATGTCGACCACGGAAAGACGTCGCTTCTCGACGCCATCCGCGAGACCGAGGTCGCGGCCGGGGAGGCGGGCGGCATCACCCAGCACATCGGCGCCTACCAGGTCCACCACGACGACAAGACCATCACCTTCCTCGACACGCCCGGCCACGCGGCCTTCACGGCGATGCGCGCCCGCGGCGCCAGGGTGACCGACGTCGCGGTGGTCGTGGTCGCCGCCGACGACGGGGTCATGCCGCAGACCAAGGAGGCGATCGACCACGCCCGGGCGGCAGACGTGCCGATCCTGATCGCCGTCAACAAGATCGACAAGGAGGGCGCGCAGCCCGACCGCGTCCGCAACGAGCTGGCCGCGGACGGCCTCACCCCCGAGGACTGGGGAGGGGAGACCGTCTACGTCGACGTCTCCGCCAAGACCCAGCGAGGGCCTCGACAACCTGCTCGACATGATCATCCTCGTCTCCGAGCTCGAGGAGCTCGGCGCCAATCCCGACGCGCCCGCCTCCGGCAACGTGATCGAGTCCCAGCTCGACCCGGGCCGCGGGCCGGTGGTCAGCGTCCTCGTCCAGCGCGGCACCCTGCGGGTCGGTGACGCCGTCGTCGCCGGGCCGCAGTGGGGTCGGGTGCGCGCCATGCAGGACTTCATGGGCGACCGCGTCGAAAGCGCCGTGCCGGGGATGCCGGTCGAGGTGCTCGGCTTCGACGGTGTCTGCGAGGCCGGCGAGTTCGTGCAGGCGGTCGAGAACGACCGCCGCGCCCGCGAGCTGGCGCAGGAGCGCGCGAACCGCCTCAAGACCGAGGCGCTCGCCCGCCGTCAGGCGCGGAAGGTCAGCCTCGAGGAGGTGTTCGCCCGCGTCCAGGGCGGCGAGATGAAGGAGCTCAACATCGTCCTCAAGGCGGACGTCGCCGGCTCGCTCGAGGCGCTCCAGGACGAGCTCGCCAAGGTCCCGCAGGAGCAGGTGACGATCAACATCATCCACGCCCAGACGGGCGGCATCAACGAGTCCGACGTGATGCTCGCCTCGGCCTCCGACGCGATCATCATCGGCTTCAACGTCCGTCCCCTCTCCGACGCCCGCCGCGCCGCCGAGTCCGAGGGCGTCGACGTCCGCACCTACTCGGTCATCTACAAGATCACCGAGGACCTGCGCAACGCGATGGAGGGGATGCTCGAGGCGGTCGAGGTCGAGGAGACCCTCGGCGAGGCCGAGATCAAGGAGGTCTTCAAGGCCTCCAAGGTGGGCAACATCGCCGGCTGCATCGTCAACGAGGGCCGCGTGACCCGGACCGCCAACGTCCGCCTGATCCGCGACGGCACCGTGATCTGGACCGGCAAGGTCGGCTCGCTGCGCCGCTTCAAGGACAACGTCCAGGAGGTCGAGGCCGGCCAGGAGTGCGGCATCGTCCTCGAGGGCTACGCCGACGTCAAGGTCGGCGACGTGCTCGAGCTGTTCGAGACGAAGCAGGTCGAGCAGACGCTCGATTAACGCCTCGGCGCCACCCGCCCCGAGAGGCGTACGCTCGCTCAGGATGAACCCGTTCGTTTGCCTCGTGGAGCTGCGGCTGCACTGGAACGAGTCGGGGAGCCTGAAGGGGAAGCGCAAGGAGGTCTCCTCGCTGAAGACGCTGCTGCGGCAGCGCTTCGGGGCGTCCGTGACGGAGACCGAGGGACACGACAGCTGGCAGCGCTCGACGTTGCTGTGCGCGCTGGTCGGCGACCGCACGGTGGAGGCCCGCGCCGACGACCTCGCCCGCTTCGCCGAGAGCCGCTGCCCCGAGGGCTGCTCGGTCCGCATAGACGTGCGCAGCCTGCGCGACATCCGCGACTGAAGCGCGCGCCCTCCGCGACCCCCATCCGCGCCGAGGGCTCGAAAATGGGCGATATGCGCGCCAAAACGAGCCCTCGGCGCGATTGTGGAGCGGGGTAGGGGGCCCGGGCGGTCGGGGAGCCATCGCTATAGTCGCGGCGCGTGCCCACCGCTCGCATGCGGCGTATCAACGAAGTACTGCGTGAGGTGATCGGGTCTGCGATCTCAACCGACCTCAGCGACCCGCGCATCGGCTTCGTGACAGTGACTTCCGTTGAGACAAGCCCCGACCTGCGCTCCGCGCGCGTGTTCGTCAGCGTGCTCGGATCCGAGGAGGAGCGCGAGGCGACCCTCGCCGGCCTGCGCTCGTCGCACGGCGTGCTGCAGTCGCGGATCGCCTCCAGCATCCGCATGAAGCGAACGCCGACGCTGACATTCCACTACGACGAGACGGTCGAGAAGGGCGTGCGCATCTCGAAGCTGCTCGACGACGAGGGGGAAACGACCCGGTGAGCAGGGCGACCGGCCTGGCAGGGGGCATCGAGGCAGTCGCCTCGGAGGTCCGCCGCCGCGACCGCTTCCTGCTCACGGCCCACGAGGGCCCCGACGGCGACGCCCTCGGCTCGCTGCTGGGCATGCATCACCTGCTCGTCCAGCTCGGCAAGGACTCGGTGATGTTCCTCGAGGCGAAGGAGTTCCCGCTGCCGATCGAGTACCGCTTCCTGCCCCTCGAGGAGGTCTTTCACGAGCCCCCGGTCGACATGGCGGACCGCGCCGTCATCTTCCTCGACTGCGGCAACATCGACCGGATGCCGGTGGAGTTCCTCGGCAACGGCGACCACTTCGTCCTCAACATCGACCACCACCACGACAACACGATGTTCGGCGACATCAACCTGGTCGACCAGGAGGCCTCCTGCACAGCGGAGATCGTCTACCGGCTCGCCGTCCTGCTCGGGGCCGAGATCACCAGGGAGATGGCGTCGGCCCTCTACGTCGGCCTCGTCACCGACACCGGCAAGTTCATGTACGAGAACACGGATGCGAGCACCCACCGCGTCGCGGCGGCGCTGATCGACGCGGGGGTGGACGTCGGCGACACCTACCGGCGCCTCTACGAGCACGTGCCGATGGAGAAGCTGCGGCTCGTCGCGCGTGCCCTCGAGGGCATCGAGCGGCACTGCGACGGGGCGGTCGTGACCGCCTACATCACCGACGCCGACTACGAGGCGACCGGCTCGGACGAATCGATGACGGAGGGGATCATCGACCACCTGCGCTCGGTCGATGGCGCCAAGGTCGCCGCGCTGATCCGCGACCTCGGCAGCCGTGGCCGCCGGGCCCGCAAGGTCAGCCTGCGTTCGACGGCGGGCGAGATCGACGTCTCGGCGATCGCCCGCGGCTCCGGCGGCGGCGGCCACGTGCGCGCGGCAGGCTTTGCGACCGACCTCACCTACGACGAGATCGTCGAAGCCCTCTGCGCCGAGGTGAGCGCGCAGCTGGGCTGAACGATGGGCGACGCGGAGGACGCCGCCGTCCTGCTCTGCGACAAGCCCGCCGGGGTCACCTCCCACGACGTCGTCGCAGGGATCCGCCGTGAGCGGCGCGCCAAGACCGGTCACGCCGGCACCCTCGACCCCTTCGCCACCGGGCTCCTGGTCGTGCTGCTGGGAAGGGCGACGCGCCTGCAGCGCTACCTTCTCGGCCTGCCCAAGACCTACGTGGCGACGGCGAGGCTCGGCTGGCGCTCGACCAGCGGCGATCCCGACGGCGAGCTGACCCGCACCGGCCGGATCCCGGCGAGCCTGGCCCTGCCGACCGGCACGGTCACCCAGCGGCTGCCGATGACCTCGGCGGTCAGGGTGGGCGGGGAGCGCCTCTACCGCCGCGCCCACCGCGGCGAGCAGATCGAGACCCCGGAGCGCACCGTCGAGGTGGATCGCGCCGACCTGCTCGAATCCGACGGCGAGCGGGCGACCTTCGAGATCGAGTGCTCGTCGGGGACCTACGTCCGCACCCTGATCGAGACCCTCGAGGACGCCTACTGCGAGCAGCTGCGGCGGACGGCGGTCGGGCCGCTGCGGATCGAGGACGCCGGCCGCGAGCTGACGCCACTCGAGGCGCTCGCCTTCCTCGAGCAGCGGGCGCTGACCGAGGCGGAGGCCGAACGCGTCTCGCACGGGCGCCCGCTCGAGGCGGGCGCAGCGGGCGCAGGCCCGGTCTGCCTCAGCCACGGCGGTAGGCTGCTCGCGGTGGCCAAGAGGGAGGGTGAACAGCTGAAGCCGGAGGTGGTGCTGGTCTGAGCCTCACCGTCACCCGCCTGCCCGACGCCGAGCCGCGTCCGCGCCAGGTCGCGATCGGGACGTTCGACGGCGTCCACCGCGGCCACCAGGCCGTGATCGAGGGCGCAGACACCGTCCTCACCTTCGACCCCCACCCGCTCGAGGTCCTGCACCCGGCCGCGCTGCCGAAGCTGATCATGCCGTTCGGGGTCAAGCGGGACGTGATCGAGGGCCTCGGCGTCGAGGAGCTGGTGGTGATCCCCTTCGACGAGAACTTCTCCGAGATCGACGCCGAGGGCTTCATCGACCTGGTCCTGGTCGAGCGGCTGAACGCCCAGCAGGTCTCGGTCGGGGAGAACTTCCGCTTCGGCGCGAAGGCGAAGGGCGATCCCGAGATGCTCGCCGCCCGCGACGAATTCGAGACCCGGGTCGTGCCGCTGGTCGAGGTCGACGGGGAGACGGTCTCCTCGACCCGGATCAGGGCGCTGGTCGCGGCCGGCGACATGCGCGCAGCGCAGCGCTGCCTGGGCGCCCCGTTCATGCTCGAGGGCACGGTGGTCTCGGGTGACCGTCGCGGGCGCCACCTCGGCTTCCCCACGGCCAACGTCGTTCCCGACGACACCCTCGTCATCCCCGGCCACGGCATCTACGCCGCCTTCGCCAACGGCCACCCGGCGGCGGTCAACGTCGGCATCAGTCCCACATTCGACAGCGGCCGAGGGGTGCTGATCGAGACCCACGTCATCGACCGCGAGGAGGACCTCTACGGGAGGAGCCTGCGGGTCGCCTTCGTCGAGCGGTTGCGCGGCGAGAAGCGCTTCGCCAACGTCGAGGACCTGATCGCGCAGATGCACCGCGACGTCGATCAGGCCCGCGAGATCTGCGCGGCCCGGGTTGCCGCTGCCCAGCGCAACCAGCCGTCGTAGCCGGGGTCGCCGGACCCCGCTGGAGGCCGGCTTTCGCGCCTCCCTGTGCTACTTTCCAACGGCCGTGATTCCCCCGCCTCGGGGGTCACGGTTCTTTTTTCGATGAGCCTGACAAAGGACAAGAAGGCCGAGCTGATCGGCAAGTACGGCCGCTCCGACGGCGACACCGGATCCGCCGAGGTCCAGGTCGCGTTGCTGACCGAGCGCATCAACGAGCTCACCGGTCATCTCAAGGACCATTCGAAGGACCACCACTCGCGCCGCGGCCTCCTGATGCTCGTCGGCAAGCGCCGGCGCCTGCTCCGCTACCTGGAGCGCAACGACCTCGAGCGCTACCGCGCCCTGGTCGCCGATCTCGGCCTGCGCCGCTAGCGCCGGTGATCGCGCCCGGGACCCCGGCGCCCGATTTCACGCTTCCCGACCAGGACGGCGAGGAGGTCTCGCTCGCCGATTTCCGCGGCCGCCGGGTCGTGCTCGTCTTCTATCCCTCCGACTTCAGCCCCGTTTGCACGGACCAGCTCTCGGTCTACCAGGAGGTCCTCGCCGAGATCGAGGAGCGCGGCGCGACGCTGCTCGGCATCAGCGTCGACGGCAAGTGGTCGCACAAGGCCTTCCAGGAGCGGCTCGGGATCGGGATCCCGCTGCTCGCCGACTTCCACCCGAAGGGGGCGGTCGCCGAGAGCTACGGCGCCTACCTGCCCGATTGGGGGACCTCGAACCGCTCGCTCGTCCTGATCGACGAGAGGGGGGTCGTCGAGTGGGTCCACGCCTCGGCCACGCCGCTCGAGATCCCCGGCGCCAACCTGATCTTCGACGCGCTCGCGACCTCACGGGCCTAGCGGGGCCGTGGGGGACCTGACCAGCGCCAGCGTCCCGCCGGTGGGGCCCGGCGACCATGTGCGCGGCGAGGGCGAGGTGCTGATCGCCTACGTCGATCTGGGATGCCCGCTCTGCGCCGCGGATTGGGCCGAGATCGGCGCCAGGCCGGCGCGGCTCGTCTTCCGCCACTTCCCGCTCGCCAGCAAGCGCCCGCGCTCGCCCGCCCTGCACGCGGCCGCCGAGGCGGCCGGGCTCCAGGGAGCGTTCTTCGAGATGGTCGACTCGCTCTTCGCCGACCGCGGCCGGGTGGACGATCCGCACCTCTGGGAGCGGGTCGAGCGCCTCGGCATCGACCTGAGGCGGTTCGAGCAGGATCGCCGCTCGCCCGAGGTGGCCGCCCGGGTGCGCCGGGATTTCGAGTCCGGCATCAGGGCCGGGATCACGGGCACCCCGGCCCTGTTCAGTGAAGGGCGGCCGCCCTCGGCTTCCTGATCTTCCGCGTCACCTATGTAACATCGCCTGCGACAGAGAACGACAGTTCTGAAGCTAGTGGCCGTCAACCGGACGGCCGGAGGTTGAAAATTCAATGAGCATGTTTGATGTAAGCCGCGTCTCGGCCGAGGTCGGCGAGAGCGAGATCTCCTTCGAGACCGGCAAGCTCGCCAAGCAGGCGAGCGGCTCGGTGGTCGTCCGCGCCGGCGACACCATGGTGCTCTGCACCGCGACCATGGGGAACCTGCGCGACGTGGACTTCCTTCCCCTCACCGTCGACGTCGAGGAGCGGATGTACGCCGCGGGCAAGATCCCGGGCTCGTTCTTCCGTCGCGAGGGACGCTCGGGCGAGAAGGCGACGCTGACCGCGCGCATGATCGACCGGCCGATCCGCCCGCTCTTCCCCAAGGGCTGGCACTTCGAGACCCAGCTGGTGGCGACCCCGATGTCGGTCGACCACGAGAACCCCTACGACATCCTCGCCATGAACGGCGCCTCCGCGGCGCTGGCGATCTCCCCGATCCCCGTCGCCAAGCACGTCGGCGCGGTTCGCGTCGGCAAGCTCGAGGGCGACTTCGTCGTCAACCCCGACGAGGAGAGCCTCGACGAGCTCGAGATGGACCTGATCGTGGCCGGCACCGACGAGGCGATCCTGATGGTCGAGGCCGGCGCCGAGGGCGTCACCGAGGCCGAGATCCTCGACGCGCTCGACATCGCCCACTCCGAGATCAAGAAGCTCGTCGCCGCGATGGAGGACCTGCAGAAGCAGGCGGGCAAGGAGAAGCTCGAGGTCGAGGCTCCCGAGATCGACGCCGAGCTGCTCGAGCAGATCCGCTCCGAGTTCGGCGCCAAGATCGACGAGGCCACCTCGGTCCCGGAGAAGCTGGCCCGCCAGGACGCCGCCCAGGCCGTCGCCCTCGAGGCGCAGGAGCGCTTCGCGCCGGCCGGCGACGACGGGGAGCGCGACCCCCAGCGCGAGGCCGATGTGGCCGCCGCGTTCGCCTCGATCGAGAAGGAGATCATCCGCAGGCGCATCGCCGTCGACAAGAAGCGTCCCGACGGCCGCGCCCAGGACGAGATCCGGCCGATCGAGACCGAGGTCGACATCGCCCCGCGCGTGCACGGCTCGGCGCTGTTCACCCGTGGCGAGACCCAGATCCTCTCCAACGTGGCCCTGGGCACCACCCGCATGGACATGCGCCTCGACACGCTCGGGCTGCAGACCACGAAGCGGTTCTGGCACCACTACAACTTCCCGCCCTTCTCGGTCGGGGAGGCCGGGTTCATGCGCGGCCCGAAGCGCCGCGACATCGGCCACGGAGCGCTCGCCGAGCGGGCCCTGGCCGCGACCATCCCCGGCGAGGACGACTTCCCCTACGTGATCCGGGTCGTCTCCGAGACGCTCGAGTCCAACGGCTCGTCCTCGATGGGCTCGGTCTGCGCGTCCTCGATGGCGCTGCAGGCGGCCGGCGTGCCGGTCTCGGCGCCCGTCGCGGGCGTCGCGATGGGCCTGATCAAGGAGGGCGACGACTACATCGTCCTCACCGACATCGCCGGCGTCGAGGACCACCTCGGCGACATGGACTTCAAGGTCGCCGGCACCGCGGAGGGCATCACCGCGCTGCAGATGGACATCAAGATCACCGGAGTCACCTTCGAGATCCTCCGCGACGCGCTCGATCAGGCCCACAAGGGCCGCCAGTTCATCCTCGGCAAGATGGCCGAGGCGATCGACGGCCCGCGGGAGAAGCTCTCCAAGTTCGCGCCGGCGATCGAGACGATCAAGATCGACCCCGAGAAGATCGGGGCCGTGATCGGCAAGGGCGGCGAGACGATCCGCGGCATGCAGGAGGAGTTCGAGGCCGAGATCGACATCGAGGACGACGGCACGGTGCGCGTCTACGCGCCGACCGGCGACCTCGTCGAGGCGTGCATCGCCAGAATCGAGTCGATGACCCGCGAGGCCGAGGTCGGCGACCGCTACACCGGCGCCAAGGTCGTCAAGACGACGACCTTCGGGGCCTTCGTCGAGTTGACCAAGGGCACCGACGGGCTGCTGCACATCTCCAACGTCAAGCCCGGCGAGCGGGTCGACACGGTCGATGACGTGCTCAGCGCCGGCGAGCAGATCGACGTCACGGTGGTCGAGGTCGACAAGGAGCGCGGGCGCATCGGCCTGCGTCTCTCCGACGACCCCGCCGTCGAGGGCAAGAGCGCCGAGGAGCTGGCCACGGTCGGCTCGGGCGACGGAGGCCCGCGCCGGGGCGGCGACCGCGGTGGACGCGGAGGCGGCCGCGGCGGCCGTGAAGGACGCCGCCGTGACGGCGAGCGCCGCGAGCGCCGCTAGGTAGTTTGAGCGCGGCCGCACATGAGCTGACCGAGCTCGGCTCGGGCGTACGGGTGGTGACCGAGGAGGTCCCGTCCGTGCGCTCGGTCGCGCTCGGGCTCTGGGTCCGCACGGGCTCGCGCAACGAGACCCGCGCCCAGGCGGGGGTCTCGCACTTCCTCGAGCACCTCCTCTTCAAGGGGACGAGCCGCTATTCGGCAATCGAGATCTCCGAGCGCTTCGACGGGCTGGGCGCCTCCGTCAACGCAGCCACCGGCAAGGAGACGACGCACCTGCATGCCCGCTTCCTCGACGAGCACACCGACGAGGTGTTCGACCTGCTGGCGGAGATGCTGCTCGGGCCCACCTATCCGGAGGTCGACTCCGAGCGCGATGTCGTGCTCGAGGAGATCGCGATGTACGAGGACGAGCCGCAGGACCGGGTCCACGACTTCCTTGCCGACGCGGTCTTCGGCGAGCATCCCCTCGGCCGCCGCGTCCTCGGAGAGGCCGACGTGATCGCCTCGATCCCGATCCCCGAGATCGAGTCCTACCACCGGGCCCGCTACATCGGGCAGAACGTGGTGGTCGCCGCAGCCGGGCACCTCGAGCACGCCCGGATCGTCGAGCTCGCGCAGCGGCTGGTCGAGCCGCCGTCCTCGAACGGAGCCGCCACGGACTCCGCCGCGCCCCCCGACGGCGACGTCAGGGTCCGCTTCAACGCCAAGGACACCGAGCAGTACCACATCTGCTTCGGCGCGCCGGGCATCCCCCGCGACGACGAGCGACGCTTCGCCCTCGCGGTGCTCGACTCGATCTTCGGAGGCTCCACCTCCTCGCGCCTCTTCCGCGAGATCCGCGAGAAGCGGGGCCTCGCCTACTCGGTCGGCTCCTACAGCGAGCAGTACACCGACTCGGGCCTGGTGGCGACCTATGTCGGCACCCGCGCCGACAATGTCGAGGAGGCCTGCACCGTGATCGGCGCCGAGCTTGCCCGGCTGCGGACCGAGCCGGTCTCAGCCGATGAGCTGGCTCGCGCCAAGGAGCACGTCAAGGGCCGCCTCGTCCTCTCCTCGGAGTCGACTGCCGCCCGCATGTCGCGGATCGGCCGGGCGACGCTCTTCGACCTGCCGGTCTACACGCTCGACGAGATGCTCGAGCAGGTCGACGCCGTCACGGTTGACGACCTCACCGGGCTCGCCGCCGAGCTCTACGGCCAGGGCACCCTCTCGGCGGCCTGCATCGGGCGCGAGGAGGGCTGCTTCAAGGCCGCCTTGGCCCCGGTGAGCGAGGCGCTCGCCGCGTGATCCGGGTGGCCGTCTCCGGCGCCGCCGGCCGCATGGGCCAGGCGGTCGTCGAAGCCGTCGAGGCGGCCGATGACACCGAGCTGGCGGGAAAAGCGGACCCCTCGCTCGGCGTCGCCATCGACGAGGTCCTCGCCGAGGCCGACGTCGTCGTCGACTTCACCACCCCCGACGCGGCTCCTGACAACGTCCGGGCGTGCCTCGATGCGGGAGTGCACGCGGTGGTCGGGACCACCGGCTTCGACCTCGATCGGCTGCAGGCGGCCGCCGAGGGGAGCGGGGGGGAGGCGAACTGCTTCGTCGCACCCAACTTCGCGATCGGCGCGGTCCTGATGATGCAGGCCGCCCAGCTGATCGCCCCCCACATGCCCGAGTGCGAGATCGTCGAGCTGCACCACGACCGCAAGCTCGACGCGCCCTCCGGGACCGCGAAGCGGACCGCGGAGCTGATCGGCGAGGCCGGCGGCCATGTGCACGAGCCGATCCACTCCGTGCGCCTGCCGGGCCTGGTCGCGCACCAGGAGGTGGTCTTCGGCGGCGAGGGGCAGACCCTGACGGTCCGCCACGACTCGATCGACCGGCGTTCCTTCATGCCCGGGGTGCTCCTCGCCGTGCGCCGGGTGGGTTCGCTTCCTGACCGGTTCACGGTCGGCCTGGAGAAGCTGCTCTGACCGAGCTGGCGCACCTCGACGCGACGGCCCAGGCAGAGCTGATCCGTTCGGGCGAGGCGAGCCCGGCGGAGCTGGTCGCGGCCGCGATCGAGCGGGCCGAGGCAGTCAACCCGCGGATCAACGCGATCATCCACCCGCTCTACGAGCAGGCGACTGAGGCCGCGGCGGGAGAGCTTGCCGACGGCCCCTTCAGGGGCGTGCCCTTCGTCCTCAAGGACCTCGGCGCCGCCTTCGCCGGCCAGCCGCTCCACATGGGGATGCAGTTCCTCAAGGACGCGAACTTCCGCTCGCCGCTCGACACCTACCTCGCCCAGCGCTTCCGGGCGGCGGGATTCGTCACGATCGGCAAGACCAACACGCCGGAGCTGGGGATCCTGCCGACGACCGAGCCGAAGGCCTACGGGCCCTCCCGCAACCCCTGGAACCTCGAGCACTCCACCGGCGGCTCCAGCGGCGGGTCGGCGGCGGCGACCGCGGCCGGCATCGTCCCGGTGGCCCACGCCAACGACGGCGGCGGATCGATCCGGATCCCGGCCAGCGAGTGCGGCCTGGTCGGGCTGAAGCCGAGCCGCCAGCGGATCAGCGAAGGCCCGCTCGTCGGCGACAACATGTCCGGCCTCACCGCGGAGCTGGTCGTGTCGCGGTCGGTCAGGGACACCGCGGCGATCCTCGAGGCGGTCCACGGCCCCGCGCCCGGAGACCCGTACGTCGCGCCGCCGCCCGCGCGGCCCTACACCGAGGAGCTCGGCGCCGATCCAGGGTCCCTGCGGATCGCCCTGCTGGCCGAGCCCGTGACCGACCACCGGGCCGATCCGGTCGTGGTCGAAGCGGTCCGGGACGCCGCCGAGCTTCTCGAATCCCTCGGCCACCGGGTCGAGGAGCCCGACCTGGGCGGGCTCGGCGCCCTCGACCTGACCGAGACCTTCCTCATCCGCTGGGCCGCGGGCCAGGCGGCGACCCTCGACCTGCTGGGGGCGGTCGCGGGACGGCCGATCACCGCGGGGGACGTGGAGCCCCTGACCTGGGCACTCGCCGAGAAGGGGCGCCGCCACAGCTCCGGGGAGTACCTGACCGCCGTCGGGCGGCACCAGCTCCTCACCCGCGGGCTCGCCGGGCTCCACGCGGGAGGCTTCGACCTGCTGCTGACGCCGACGCTGGGGGAGCCCCCGCCGCCGCTCGGGACCTTCGACGACAGCGGTCCGGACCCGATGGCGGCGATCGAGCGCGCCGGTCTCACCGCGACCTTCACGGCTGCCTTCAACGCCACCGGCCAGCCGGCGATCTCCCTTCCCCTGCACTGGTCCGAGGACGGGCTCCCGGTCGGGATCCAGCTGGTCGGCGACCTCGGCCGTGAGGACCTGCTGATCAGGGTCGCCTCCCAACTCGAGCAGGCGCGGCCCTGGGATGCCCGGCGCCCGCCCGTGTTCTCGGCCGCTCCCGCCTGAGGCCCGCGATACCCTGAGCGCGATGAGCGGGATCCGAGGCGTGATCACGGCGATGGCCACTCCCTTCGACGGCGAGGGCCGGGTCGACGAGGGCGCCGCCCGCCGTCTCGCCGGCACCCTGATCGACGCCGGCTGCCACGGACTGGTGGTGGCCGGGACCACCGGCGAGTCCCCGACCCTTTCCGACGAGGAGACGATGTCCCTGCTCGCCGCCGTCATCGACGAGGTCGGCGAAAGGGCGCTGGTCATCTGCGGCACCGGCTCCAACGACACGCGCCACACGGTCGAGATGACCGCCGCGGCGGGCGAGGCGGGAGCCGACGCGGCGCTTGTCGTCACTCCCTACTACAACAAGCCCAACCGGGCCGGGATCCTTGCCCACTACGGCAAGGTCAACGAGGTCGGCGTGCCGATCGTCCTCTACAACATCCCCTCGCGGGTGGTGGTCAACATCGATCCGGCCGGCCTGGCGGAGCTGGGCGAGCTGGAGAACGTCGTCGCGGTCAAGCAGGCCAACGACGACGAGCTCGGACCGGTCGAGGGCCTCGACGTGCTCGCCGGCAACGACGGCGTCTTCCTGCGGACGCTCGAGTTCGGCGGCGCCGGCGGCATACTGGTCGCCTCCCACCTGGTCGGGGCCCGGATGCGGGCGATCTGGGACGCGGTCCAGGACGGCGACCTGGAGCGGGCCCGCGGCATCGACGCCGAGCTGGGGCCCGTCTACGAGGCCGTCTCGGTCACCAACCCGATCACGGTCAAGGCGGGTCTGGCGATGCTCGGCCTGATCGAGGAGAACCTGCGCCTGCCGCTGGTGCCGGCGGAGGGGGCCGACCGCGAGGCCGTGCGGGCGGCGCTCGAGGGCGCCGGGGTCCTGGCGAAGGCGATCTGAGTGGCGGGCAAGCTGCGAGTGCTCCCGCTGGGCGGCCTGGGGGAGATCGGCAAGAACATGACCGTGGTCGAGTACGAGGGCCGGATCGTCGTCGTCGACACCGGGCTGATGTTCCCGACGGCGGAGATGCTGGGCATCGACCTGGTGCTGCCGGACTTCTCCTACCTTCGCGAGCGCGCCGACGACATCGAGGCGATCGTCCTCACCCACGGACACGAGGACCACGTCGGAGCGCTGCCGTACGTGCTGCGCGAGATCGGCCATCCACCCGTCATCTACGGCGGGCTCCTCACCGTCGGGCTTGTCCGCTCGAAGCTCGACGAGCACAAGCAGGGCGACGCGCCGCTGCAGGAGCTGCCCGCCGGCGAGCAGGTCGAGCTCGGCCCCTTCGGCCTCGAGCTGATCCACCTCTCGCACTCGATCCCCGACATGCGGGGCGTGAAGCTGGAGACCGACCTCGGCTCGGTCCTCCTCACCGGGGACTACAAGTTCGACCAGACGCCGGTCGACGGCCGTCCGGCCGACCTTTCGAGGCTGGCCGAGATCGGCCGCGACGGGCTGCTGCTTCTCTGCGGCGACTCGACCAACGCCGACCGCCCGGGGGTGGCTCCGTCCGAGTCGTCGGTCGGGCCGGCGCTGCTCGACACGTTCTCGCGCTGCGACGGCCGGGTGATAGTCACCTCGTTCGCCTCCAACGTGCACCGCGTCCAGCAGGTGATCGACGCCGCGGCCCAGCTCGAGCGCAAGGTCGCCCTGGTCGGGCGGTCGATGCGCAAGAACTTCAACATCGCCTCCAACCTCGGGATCGCGCACGCCCCCTCGGGCATCTTCATCCAGCCGAAGGAGATCGAGGACTACCCGGACGAGAAGGTGATCGTGATCTCGACCGGGAGCCAGGGCGAGCCGCTCTCGGCGCTGCGGCGGATGGCCAACAACGACCACCGCGACGTCGAGCTGCACTCCGGCGACACGGTGGTCTTCTCGGCGACCCCGATCCCCGGCAACGAGCGCGCCGTCAACGAGACGATCGACCGCATCTACGAGATCGGGGCATCGGTGGTGACGGCCCGCGACGAACCGATCCACGCCTCCGGCCACGGCTGGCAGGAGGAGATCAAGCTGATGCTCAACCTGACCAAGCCCCGCTACGTGATGCCGATCCACGGCGACCACAAGCGCCTCCGCCTGCACGCCGAGCTCGCGCAGTCGGTGGGCGTCGACCCCGAGAACACCTTCCGGGGCCACAACGGGGTGACGCTGGAGGTCTCCGAGAAGGGGGCGCGCTTCGGCCGAGACGAGCACGCCGGGGTGATCTTCGTCGACGGCGTCGACATCGGCGACCCGGACGACGTCGCGCTCCGCGACCGCCGGATGATCTCGGCGGACGGGATCTTCATCGTCGTCGCGACGATCTCCATGGACGACGGCGAGGTGGTGGCCGATCCGGAGGTGATCTTCCGCGGGGTTCCCTTCCTCGAGGAGGCCGACGGCCTGATCGACGAGCTGCGCGAGGTGGTCGAGTCCTCGCTCGAGGACGCCGCCCGTGCCGGGACCAGGGAGCTGCACCTGATCCAGGAGGACCTCCACGACGACATCGCGGCCTTCGTCTACGAGAAGCTGCGGCGGCGGCCGATGGTGCTGCCCGTGGTCGTCGAGGTCTAGAGACGGCTGGGCGCCTGCGATTGCCGGAATTCTTTAGCGGGTCTTTAGATTTCCGAGTACCGTAGGCGACGGACGAGACACACGGGTCCGTCGGGGATCTCCCCCTATACCGCCTCGGCGGGCCCAACTTCGGCCTTCGGGCCGGAGTCTGCCGCCGGGCTCCCCCCTCCCTAGAGCCCGGCGGCTTCTTTTTCGGGGGCCTCGCTGCCCCCGGTGCCCGCCCCGGCGGGCAGGATGACCCTGAACAGGGCTCCACCCATCTCGGAGGCGCCGGCCTCGACGCGTCCGCCGTGCGATCCGGCCACGGCGCGTGCGATCGCCAGCCCGAGCCCGGTTCCGCTGCCGCCGGCGGTATCGCTCGGGCCCTCGCCGCGGACGAAGCGGCCGAAGATCTCCTCCTCCTTCCCGGGCGCGATCCCGGGACCGTCGTCGGCGACCTCGACCACCGCCCGGCCCTCGCCGCGATCCTCGCGCAGGCGAAGCTCGATGCTCGATCCGGGAGGCGTGTGGCGGACGGCGTTGTCGAGGAGGTTGAGGACCATCCGGTAGAGCTCGTCCGGATTGCCCTCGACCGGGATCGGGACGCCGTTTGAGACCGTCAGCCGGTGGTCGCCGCTCAGCGGGGCGATCTCGGCCGCCGCGTTGCCGGCGATCTCGGCGAGGTCGCAGGGGCGGCGCTCGCTGATCCGCCCGGCGTCGGCCCGGGCGAGCAGCAGCAGGTCGGCCACCAGCCGGCTCATCCGCCTCGAGGAGCGCAGGGCGGAGTCGACCATCTCGCGATCGTCGTCCTGGGCGGAGTCGGCGAGCGACGCCTGCAGCAGCTCGAGGTTGGCGAGGATGCTGGTCAGCGGCGTGCGAAGCTCGTGCGACGCGTCGGCGACGAACTCGCGCTGTCGCTCCATTGCGCCCTCGCGCTCGGCGCGGGCCGCGTCGAGCGACCGCAGCATCTGCTCGAGGGTCCGGGCCAGCTCGCCGACCTCGTCCGCGGCCAGCGGCTCCGGCATCCGCTTCGAAGGGTCGCGGGTGGTGGCGATCTCGCGCGCCGTCGCCGTCAGCTGCGCGATCGGGCGGATCGCGCGCTCGGCTATCGCCAGGCCGGCGAGGCTGGCGAGCAGGGTGCCCCCGAGGACGCCCGCGGCGATCAGCAGCCAGAGCCGCTGGATCGTCGACTCGATGTTCTCCTCGCTGCGCGCGTACTGGACGTAGCCGAGGACCTCACGGTTGGAGCGGTCGACGATCTGCGCGGTCGCCACCCGGATCGGGCCGAGGTCGTAGATCCCGGGTTGGGGAGGACCGAGGTACTCGGCGCCCCTGCTCGCGTCGAGGAGCTGGCCGTCCGGGCCGAAGACCCGCACCGAGGCGCCCGTCGCGAGCACGAAGTCGTCGAGGAACGGCCCCTCGACGAGCGGGCCCTGGGGGGTGTCGATCACGCGCACGTCGTCGGAGAGGATTCCCACCGCCTCGCGCAGCTCGCTGTTGAAGTCGTCGCTGACCCGGTCTGCGGCGAGTCGGCCGATGACGACCGCGAAGACGAGCAGGATGAGCAGCGTCAGCCCGGCCGAGGCGAGCGCCAGGCGCCATCTGACCGGCCAGCCCGCCGGGTTCAGCCTCCGCGACCGGGGCCGCCTCCCGCTGTCGCCCACAGCCACCGCCTACTCCTTCAGCACGTATCCGGCCCCCCGCTTGGTGTGGAGGAGGCGGCTCTCGCCGCCCTCCTCCAGCTTGCGCCGCAGGTTCGAGATGAAGACGTCGATCGTGTTGGTCGAGTCCATCGGGTCGTAGCCCCAGACCTCCTCGAGGAGGCGCTCGCGGGAGACGACCAACCGCTCGTTTCGCATCAGGTACTCGAGCAGCTCGAACTCGCGATTGGTGAGCTCGATCGACCGCCGGTCGCGGTGCACCTCGCGGGTGTCGGGGTTGAGGCGCAGGTCGGCGACGCTGAGCGAGGCGCTCCCCCGGGGCGGGCGGCGGCGCAGCAGCGCCCGGACCCGCGCCAGGAACTCCTGGCGCTCGAAGGGCTTGACGAGGTAGTCGTCGGCGCCGCTGTCGAGCCCGGCGACGCGATCCTCGGTCTCGGCACGGGCCGTGAGGATCAGGATCGGCACGTCGCCCTGCCTGCGGATCGCCTCGCAGACCTCGAGGCCGTCCATGCCCGGGAGACCGAGGTCGAGGACGACCAGGTCCGGCACGAAGTCCGCTGCCGCGTCAAGGGCCACGGGGCCGTCCTCGGCGGTTCGCACCTCGAAACCCTCGTTGCGCAGCGAGCGGCGCAGCACGTCGGTGATCTCGGCGTCGTCTTCGACGATGAGGACGCGGCCGCCCAGGGGTCCGGTTTCGCTGAGCATGCACCGATGTTAGACCCGCAAACCGCTTCCGCATGGGGATTTAGGAGCGTTTTAGGCGCCTGCAATCGCGGCGCCCGCCCGCGCAGGGGAGAGGGCGACCGCGTCGAAAGGTTGGGCATGTTCGTGCGGCAGAAGCGCCGTTCCGCTCAAACGCGCCGCCCGGCGACACGGACGCGCAGGAAGAGCTCCGCCTCGCGGCGGCGGCCCGCGCCCGCCCGCGAGCTGCGGATGCCAGAGCTCGAGCAGCGCCATCTCGACGTGATCGGACTCGGCCTGGTCGCCCTGGGCGTCTACCTGACGCTCGTCCTCTACCTCGGCTGGGACGGGGGCAAGGTCGGCTCCGGAGCCGGGGTGGGCCTCGCCTTCCTGTTCGGCAAGGTCGCCTACCTCGCGCCGCTGGCGCTCTTCATCAGCGGCGCGGCCCTGATCCTGAAGCCTTTCCTGCCGGCGGTGAAGCCGCTGCGCACGGGCGGCATCTGCATCCTCCTCGGGTTGATGCTCGCCTTCGCGGCGCAGACGGCCGGCCTCGGCGCCGAGCGGCCGCCGCGGCCCGAGATGTTCGACCCCGCCTGGTTCGACCAGCACGGAGGCGTGGTCGGCGAGGCGATGTACTGGGTGACGAGCACCCTCTTCCAGCGCGTCGGCACGCACATCATCGCCGTGCTGACGCTGGTCGCAGGCGCGCTCCTGCTCACCGGGACTTCGATCGCGACGCTGGCGACGACCACCGGGCACGGCCTGCGCCGCGCCCGCGACAGCGGCGAGGAGATGGCGGAGACCGTCGCCCGCGCCCGCGGCGGCTGGCGCGAGGAGTCCGACCCCTTCGAGACGCAGGCGGGCCCGACCGACGTGATGGGCTCGTACCCCGAGGACGACGACCTCGAGCCGACGGTGGCGATCGCGGATGACGAGGACGCCGGCGATGCCGAGGCAGAACCGGTCACCGAGGATTTCCACGACGAGCTCCGCGAGCTCGAGAAGGCAGAGGGGGAGGAGGATCGCCCCCCGGCGGTGCCCGTGGTCGCCGAGGTCGTGCGGGAGAAGGCGGTGGGCGAGACGCCGCAGGGAGTCAAGCGCGGCGTCACCACCTCCGACGAGATCGAGTACGTGGCGCCGCCGGACAAGGTGCTCGAGAAGGGCAAGAAGGACTCCGGGCCTGATCCGCGCGATCACGAGGCGGTCGGGCGGAAGCTGGTGGAGACGCTCGGCCACTTCGGCGTCGAGGCGCGGATCGTCGGGATCGTCAGCGGCCCGCACGTCTCGCGCTACGAGCTTCGTCTCGCTCCCGGCACCAAGGTGAAGAAGGTGACCGAGCTCTCCAACGACCTCGCCTACGCCCTCGCCTCCACGGACATCCGCATCCTGGCGCCGATCCCCGGCAAGCAGGCGGTCGGGGTCGAGGTGCCCAACTCGCGGCGCCGGATCGTGCGGCTCGGCGACATCTACCAGGGCCGCCCGCCGAAGAGCTCGCCGCTGGTCGCCTGGCTCGGCAAGGACATCGCCGGCCACGCGGTCCACGCCGACCTCCAGAAGATGCCCCACATCCTCGTCGCCGGCACGACCGGCTCGGGGAAATCGGGCTGCATCAACGCGATCCTCTCCTCGATCCTGATGCACGCCTCGCCCAACGAGGTCCGCCTGGTGCTGGTGGACCCGAAGCAGGTCGAGCTCAACCACTACGAGGCGGTCCCCCACCTGCTGACGCCGGTGGTCACCTCGCCGCGGCTGGCCGCGAACGTGCTGGCCAACCTGATCGGGGAGATGGAGAGCCGCTACGGGATCATGAGCCAGGCGCGCTGCCGCAACCTCGCCGAGCTCAACAAGGTGAGGGCGAAGGCCGGCGAGGCGCCGCTGCCGCACATCCTCTGCGTCATCGACGAGCTCGCCGACCTGATGATGGTCGCGCCGGCGGAGGTCGAGGACTCGATCATCCGGCTGGCCCAGAAGTCGCGGGCGACCGGGATCCACCTCGTGCTGGCGACCCAGCGGCCCTCGACCGACATCATCACCGGCACGATCAAGGTGAACATCCCGGCCCGGATCGCCTTCGCGGTCTCCTCGCAGACCGACTCGCGCGTGATCCTCGACCAGGGCGGCGCGGAGTCGCTCCTCGGGCAGGGCGACATGCTCCTGCGCGGGGCGGGGACCTCGAAGCTGCAACGGATCCAGGGCGCCTACATCACCGAGGACGAGATCGCCCGCATCACCCGCCACTGGTCGCGCCAGGGGGAGCCGGAGTTCGAGGAGGAGCTGCTCGAGGCGGTCGAGGAGACCGCCGACGACGGCGCCGAGGGGGACTTCGACCCCGACCAGGACGACTTGCTCGAGGAGGCGATCAGGCTCGTCGTCCAGACCGAGACGGCATCCGTCTCGATGGTGCAGCGCCGCCTGCGGGTCGGCTACACGCGGGCGGGGCGGCTGATCGACATGCTCGAGCGCCGCGGCGTGATCTCGGGATACGAAGGCTCGAAGCCGCGCCAGGTGCTGATCACCGAGGCCGACATCCCGCGCGTCCTCGGCTCGCTGCGGGCGGGGCCTGACGCCGGGCATTCCGAGAGCGGCGAGGGCGGCGAGACGCAGGACAGCGAGGCCGTGACGGCCTCCGCCGACCGCTAGGCCGCCCCCGCGCGGCTCGGCCCGCGACAATAGGTGCAGGTGAACCCCGAGATCGGATCGACACTGCGCGAGGCCCGCGTGCGGCGGCGCCTCGACCTGACCGAGGCCGAGGCCGAGACCAAGATCAGGGTGCGCTATCTGCGCGCCCTCGAGAACGAGGAATGGGACGTGCTGCCGGGCCCAACCTATACGCGCAGCTTCATCCGCACCTACGCCACTCTGCTCGGCCTCGACGGGGAGCGCCTCGCCGACGATTTCCGCCGCCTCCACGAGCGTGTCCCGGTAGATCGCCCCCGCGACACACCCGCCGGGGGGACGGCCCCCGCCCCCGCCGCCGCGGGCGGGGGAGGACCAGGCCTCTCGCGCGGGGTGATCGGCGCTCTGATCTCGATCGCGCTGATCGGCGTGCTCGTCGCGATCGGCCTGCTGGGCGGCGACGACAACTCCCCGCCGGCGGCGAAGCCGGTC
The DNA here is from genome assembly GCA_963720015.1 of uncultured Actinomycetes bacterium. Lineage (GTDB taxonomy): Bacteria > Actinomycetota > Thermoleophilia > Solirubrobacterales > 70-9 > DATFPK01. The sequence goes on from CAVREA010000002.1 coordinate 326,477, forward strand.
GCGCCCCGCGGCGGCGCCAACGGCGGCGGAGACGGGAAGAAGGCCGGCGAGCCGAAGCAGAGGGGCCACGAGCTGCGGCTGACCGCGCTCGGCGAGGTCTGGGTCTGCCTGCTGGACGGCGCCGGGCGGCCGCTGGTGCCGGGCACGATCCTCACCGCCGGCGCCGAGGAGGGGCCCTTCCGGTCCGGCAGGTTCACCGTCTCCTTCGGCAACGGCGAGGTGGAGATGAACCTGGACGGGGAGCGGATCCCGGTCGAGGACAGCGCCAACCCGGTGGGCTACCGGATCACGTCCGGGGGAGAGGTGCTCTCCCTGGCGGAGAGCGAACGCCCCACCTGCACGTGAACGCCGCGGAGACCGCAGGCACCGACCCGGTGAGGGCCGGGATCGTCGTCACCGGCACCGAGGTCCTCACTGGTCGCGTGGCCGATCGCAACGGTCCCTGGATCTCGGAGCGGCTCGCCGAGCTCGGGGTCGAGGTGGCGCACATCCTGATCGTCGGCGACCGGCCTGACGATCTCGAGGCGGCGCTCCGCTTCCTCGCCGGCGAGGGCGTGGACCTGATCGTCACCTCGGGTGGCCTCGGCCCGACCGCGGACGACCTGACCGCCGAGGTGGTGGCCCGCTTCGCCGGGCGCAGCATGGCCCTCGACGAGGGCATGGAGGAGAAGATCGCGGCGATTCTGCGGGGCTTCGCCAGGCGCCTGCGGCTCGACGAGGACGCGATCCGCGCCGCCAACCGCAAGCAGGCGATGATCCCCGATGGGGCCATCGCGATCGACCCGGTCGGGACGGCCCCCGGCCTGGTCGTGCCCGCGGACGGCTGCGTGATCATCGTCCTTCCGGGCCCGCCGCGCGAGCTGCAGCCGATGTGGCCGGCGGCGATCGAGGCGCCCCCGGCGCGCGAGGTGCTGGCGCGGGCGACGCCGCTTCGCGGCTACACGCTGCGGATGTTCGGCATCCCGGAGTCTGAGATCGCCCGCAGCCTGCGCGAGATGGAGGCGGAGGGCGTCCGCCTCGACGTGGTCGAGATCACCACCTGCCTGCGCCGCGGCGAGATCGAGATCGACATCCGCTACCGGGACGGCACCGCCGCGGTCGCCGCCGAGGTACTGGAGGCGATGACGGCCAGGCACGAGCGCCACCTCTTCAGCACCGACGGCGAGACGATCGACAGCCAGGTGGCGACGCTGCTCGCGGGCCGCACTCTCGGCCTGGCGGAGTCCTGCAGCGGCGGGCTGCTGGCGGCGCGGATCACCAACCTGCCCGGGGCCTCCGCGTACCTGGCGGGGAGCGTGGTGGCGTACTCGAACGAGGCGAAGTCCGAGCTGCTGGGCGTCGATCCGGGGCTGATCGAGGCACGGGGAGCGGTCTCCCCCGAGGTCGCCGAGGCGATGGCGCTCGGCGCCCTGGAGCGCTTCGGGGCCGACGTCGCCGTTTCGATCACCGGGATCGCCGGACCCGGCGGCGGGAGCCCCGAGAAGCCGGTCGGCTACGTCTGCTTCAACGCACGCCTGGCCGACGGCACCGCGCTCGCCCGCGATCCGGTCATCCCCGGCGGCCGCGAGGACATCCGCGAGCGCTCGGCCCTGGTCGGCCTCCACATGCTGCGGACACTGCTCGGCGGCGGCGAGGCGCCGATCTAGCCTCGCGACGATTCTGCGACGGAGTCGTTGCGAAGGTGCCTTGCAGCGTTCGGCGGGGAGACCTAGGTTGGGCCGATGCCGAAGGAGCGACTGAAGAGCCCGCGGGCGCGTCTGTTCGTGGCGCTCGACGTGCCCGAGAGCGTGCGCGAGGGGCTCGGCGCCTGGGGCGCACGGGCGCTGGCCGACCCGGCGCTGCGGCCGGTGCCGGCGGAGAACCTGCACGTGACGCTCGCCTTCCTCGGATGGTGCTGGGAGAAGGACATCCCGCGGATCGCCGAGGTCGTCCACGGCGTTCGCGCCGGGCAGCCGGAGATGGCCTTCTCGCCCGAGCCGGTGCCGGTGCGCTGGCGCGGCGCGACGTCGCTCTACGCGCTCGAGATCGCCTCTCCCGACACGGTCGAGCTGCAGGCGGGGGTGGAGGAGAGGCTGGTCGCGGCGGGGCTCTACGAGCCGGAGAAGCGCCCGTTCTGGCCTCACATCACGGTGGCGAGGGTGCGCAGGGAGAAGGGCGGGAAGCGCCGCTATCGCGAGGTCGAGGAGCCGCCGTCGGGGCTGCCGGAGGGGCTGCTCGGCCTGATCCGTGGCGTCCGGATCACTCTCTACCGTTCGAAAACCATGCCCAGGGGCGCTGAGTACACCCCGTTGGCACAACTTGAGCTGCCCTCCGACGGCGGCGGATGAGGTGAAAGAAGAGATGGCAGAAGCAAAGAACGCACTGAAGGAAGCCTCGGCCAAGGACGCCAAGGCGAAGGACGCCGCACTCGAGGCGGCGGTCACCCAGATCGAGCGCCAGTTCGGCGCCGGCTCGTTGATGCGGCTCGGCGACCAGAGCGCGATCCCGATCGAGGCGATCTCGACCGGGGCGCTCTCGCTCGACCTCGCGCTCGGCATCGGCGGCGTGCCCCGCGGCCGGATAGTCGAGATCTTCGGCCCCGAGTCCTCCGGCAAGACGACGCTCGTCTACCACATCCTCGCCGAGGCACAGGCCCGCGGCGGCGTCTGCGCATTCGTCGACACCGAGCACGCGATCGACCCGATCTACGCGCGCCGGATCGGCGTCGACACCGACGAGCTGCTGGTCTCCCAGCCCGACTACGGCGAGCAGGCGCTCGAGATCGTCGACCTCCTCGTCCGCTCGGGGGCGGTCGACGTCGTCGCCATCGACTCGGTGGCGGCGCTCACCCCGCGGGCCGAGCTCGAGGGGCAGATGGGGGAGACCCAGGTCGGCCTCCAGGCACGCCTGATGTCGCAGGCGCTGCGCAAGCTGGCGGGCAATCTCAACCGCGCCAACACGGTCTGCCTCTTCACCAACCAGATCCGCGAGAAGATCGGCGTCATGTTCGGCTCCCCGGAGACGCAGCCGGGCGGGCGGGCGCTCAAGTTCTATTCCTCGCAGCGGCTCGACATCCGCCGCATCGAGACCCTCAAGGAGGGCACCGAGGCGGTCGGCAACCGGGTTCGCGTCAAGGTCGTCAAGAACAAGGTCGCCTCGCCGTTCCGCCAGGCGGAATTCGACATCGAGTACGGCGTCGGGATCTCCAAGCAGGGCGGCATCATCGATCTCGGGATCGAGCACGACCTGGTCCAGAAGTCGGGCTCGTTCTTCTCCTACGGGGAGCTGCGGCTCGGCCAGGGGCGCAACAACGCCAAGCAGTTCCTCGCCGAGAACGCCGAGATCGCGGCCGAGATCGAGGGCAAGATCCTCGAGGAGCTGGGGATCGACAGGGCGCCCTCGCCGGTGCAGGCCGTGCCTGCCGCCGACGAGGCGGAGCCCGCCGACGAGGTCGTGGCCGAGGCTAAGGCCGCTGCGGACAAGGCGGCGGCGAAGAAGGCCGCCTGAGCGACGACCCGATAGCCGGGCGGAGTCCGGGCCGGCGGCAGGAGCCGCTGGCGCTGGCGCTGGGCGCGCTCTCCCAAAAGGAGCGGAGCGTCGCCGAGCTCGGTACCTGGCTGCGCGCACGGGGCGTCGTCGAGGAGACCGAGGCGACGGCGGCGATCGAGGAGCTGATCGCGATCGGCACCCTCGACGACGCCCGCTTCGCCGCGGCGTTCGCCGCGGACAAGCGGGAGCTGGCCGGCTGGGGGGAGGAGCGGATCCGGGCGGCGCTGATCGAGCCGCGGCGTGGGCCGCGAGGACGATCGACGCGGCACTCGCCGAGGATGCGGATGGCGAGCTGGAGCGGGCGGTGGCGCCTGCTGCGCGAGCGACGCCACGACCTCGGCGACGACGCCGGTCGCAGGCGGGCGCTCGGGATGCTGGCGCGGCGCGGTTACGAGGCCGAGGTCGCCTACGAGGCGATCCGCCGCGCGGCTGCCGACTGAGGAGGCGACGGCGGGTGGCGGCCGCCGCCCAGACCGGGCCGCGATTTGGCGTATCGGGCCGCTCCCATTACCCTGTGAGAAGGCGGTCTTCACCGCCCTGAAACCGAAACTTGATCGCCGCTCTGCGGCGCTGAAACGCGGCCCGTCACCTGCCGGATCCGGGGGCCCGGGCCGGGAGAGGAAAGATCGAGATCCGGACTTGGCTGCCGCCGTGGATCCGGTCGCGCGACGAGGGCGCGACCGCCGAGGCGGCCGAAGCCCCGGTCCCGACCGGGAACGGCCCGTTGCCCGGGGCCGCCGCCCTCGACGCCCCCGACGCAGCCCCGCCCGCGCCGCGGGCCGCGACGGCCGACTCCCAGGCGTTCGCGGAGACCAACGCCTCCGAGTCGCAGGTGGAGCTGCGGGCGCGGCGCGAGGAGATCGTGCGGATGGAGGAGCGCGCGCTGCGGCAGATGGAGTCGGTGGAGACGCAGCTGCGCGAGCTCGAGCGCCGGCGCGAGTCGCTCGACGACCGCGAGCGCAACCTCGACCACGCGCGCCGATGAGTTGAAGCAGGTCAAGCGCCGCCAGCTGCGCGAGATGGAGAGGATCGCCGGGCTGAGCGCGGCGCAGGCGCGCCAGATCATCCTCAAGGAGATCGAGGACGAGGCTCGCCAGCAGGCAGGCCTGACCCTGCAACGGATCGAGGAGGAGACCAAGCTCGAAGCCGAGCGCCGCGCGCGCGGCATCCTCGCCGTCTCGATGCAGCGGCTCGCGGCCACCCAGTCCGGCCAGACGACGACCCGCCTGGTGCAGCTTCCCAACGACGAGATGAAGGGCCGCATCATCGGCCGCGACGGCCGCAACATCCGGGCCCTCGAGAACCTCACCGGGGTCGACTTCATCATCGACGAGACGCCCTCCGCGGTGCTGCTCTCGAGCTTCGACGGCGTTCGCCGGGAGGTCGCGCGGCTCACCCTGGAGAAGCTGATCGAGGATGGGCGCATCCATCCGACCCGCTGCGAGGAGGCCTACGAGCAGTCGAAGGCGGAGATCGAGGACCGGGTCGTCGAGGAGGCCGAGCGGGCCCTGCTGGAGGCGCGGGTGACGGGCGTCCACCCGGAGCTTGTGCGCCTGCTCGGGCGGCTCAAGTTCCGCACCAGCTACGGCCAGAACGTCCTCGACCACCTGGTCGAGTGCTCGCACCTGGCGGCGCTGATGGCGGCCGAGCTGGGCGCCTCCGCCGAGGTCGCCCGGCGGGGCGCGCTCTGCACGACATCGGCAAGGCCGTCAGCCACGAGGTCGAGGGGACCCACGCGATCGTCGGCGCCCGGCTCGCACGCCGCTACGACGAGCCGGAGGCGGTCGCCCACGCGATCGAGGCCCACCACAACGAGGTCGAGCCTCGAACCGTCGAGGCCGTGATCGTGCAGGCCGCCGATGCGCTCTCCGGCGCCCGCCCGGGCGCCCGCGGCGAGTCGCTCGAGCAGTACGTGTCGCGGCTGCGGGACCTCGAGGAGATCGCCCAGCGCCATGCCGGCGTGGAGAAGGTCTACGCGATGCAGGCCGGGCGGGAGATCCGCGTGATGGTTGATCCCGGCGAGGTCGACGACGAGGCCGCGGCCCTGATCTCCCACGAGATCGCGACCGCGGTCGAGCAGGAGATGGAGTATCCCGGGCCGGATCAAGATCACCGTGATCCGCGAGAGCCGGGCGACCACATACGCGAAGTAGCCCTCCGTCGGCAGTGGATAGGATCCCCGCCGCATGGACAACCAGACGATCTTCTACATCCTCGGCATCGGCCTGACGGCGCTGGCCCTGCTCGTCAGCCTGCTCGGCATCCGCAGCGAGCGCTTCCCGCCCTCGACCGCGGTGCTGAGCGGGATCGTGGCGGTGTTCCTCGGCCTGATCGGGGCCACGGCCGCGTTCGCGATCGCAAGCGCGAAGGACGAGCAGGAGCACCGTCAGAACGAGCACGCGGCCGAGCTCGAGGCCGAACAGGCCGCGGCGGCCGAGACCCCCGCGGCCCCGGGCGAGGGGAACGCGGCCCAGCAGGCCGAGCAGCAGATCGAGAGCCCCGCTCCGGACAAGATCGCCGGCCAGGGCGGCGGCAAGAAGGGCGGCAAGAAGGCTGCTCCGAAGCCTGCCGCGGGCGGGACGCTCGAGCTGGCGGCGGACCCGACCCAGCTCGCCTTCGACCAGACCGCGCTCAGCTCCGCGCCGGGAGAGGTCACGATCAACCTCGACAACCCCGCCGCCATCCCCCACAACGTCGCGATCTCAAGCGACGGGAACGTGATCGCCGAGTCCGACACGGTCGCCCAGAGCAAGACCTCGGTCAGCGCCCAGCTCGACCCCGGCAGCTACGAGTTCCTCTGCACCGTTCCCGGGCACGCCGAGGCCGGCATGCAGGGCACGCTGACGGTCAAGTAGCGCTCCCCGGCACCGTCTAACCTGAGCGCGATGGCGAAGCGCTACCACGTCACGACCTTCGGCTGCCAGATGAACGTGCACGACTCCGAGCGGATGCGGGGAATGCTCGAATCGCTCGGCTACGCAGAGGCCGCGGAGCGCTCCGAGGCCGACCTGATCCTCTTCAACACCTGCTCGATCCGCGAGTCCGCGGACAACCGCTTCATCGCCCATCTCGGCGAGGCGAAGCGGCTCAAGGCGGAGGACCCGCGGCGGGTCGTAGGCGTCGGGGGGTGCTGGGCGCAGTCGGTGAAGCAGGAGGTCTTCGAGCGGTTTCCGTTCGTCGACGTCGCCTTCGGGCCCGGCCAGATCGGCCGCCTGGCCGAGTTCCTCACCTCGGACTCGCTCAGCGCCCAGGGCTACTTCGAGTTCGAGGACTTCTCCGGTCACCTGCCGGCGAAGCGAGAGCGCGACTTCCAGGGCTGGGTGCAGATCTCGCAGGGCTGCAACTGCGTCTGCTCCTACTGCATCGTTCCCTCCACCAGGGGGCGCGAGCAGAGCCGCGACCCGGCGGAGCTGATCGGCGAGATCGAGCGCCTCGCCGCCGACGGCGTCCGCGAGGTGACCCTGCTGGGCCAGAACGTCAACAGCTACGGCCGCGACCTGCCTGCGGAGGGCAGGGTGAGCTTCGCCGAGCTGCTCGGCCGGGTCGACGCGGTCGAGGGCATCGACCGGATCCGCTACACGAGCCCGCACCCCAAGGACATGCGCGAGGACGTGATCCGCGCCCACGCCGAGCTGCCGGCCCTCTGCGAGCACATCCACCTGCCGCTGCAATCGGGGTCCTCGGCGATTCTCAAGCGCATGCGCCGCACCTACAACCGCGAGCGCTACCTGGGCCGCGTCGCGCCAGATCCGCGAGCACGTGCCCGACTGCGCGATCACCACCGACATCATCGTCGGCTTCCCGGGGGAGACCGAGGCGGACTTCGAGCAGACGCTGGAGGTGGTCGACGAGGTCGGCTACGACAGCGCGTTCACCTTCGTCTTCTCGCCGCGCCGCGGAACCGAGGCGGCGACGATGGAGGCTCAGCTCCCGCACCGGGTCAAGGTCGAGCGCATGGAGCGGCTCGTCGGGCTCGTCCAGCGGCGGGCCACCGAGCGCTCGCAGCGCTTCGTCGGGCGGACACTGGAGGTGCTGGTCGAGGGGCCCAGCCGGACCGACGCGAGTCGCCTCCGCGGCCGCACCCGACACAACAAGACGGTCAACTTCGAGGGCACCGCGGCCGCCGGCGAGCTGGTCGACGTCGAAATCGGCTCGGCGACCTCGACCACGTTGGCAGGCGCCGAGAACATCCTCAGCCGCATTGCCTGAGCGCCCCCGGCTGCTGGCGATCTTCGGCCCGACCGCGGGCGGCAAGACGGGGGTCGCATGGCGCTCTCCCGGCGCCTGCGCGAGCGCGGCGCGGACCCGGTGGCCATCAACTGCGACGCGATCCAGGTGTACCGGGGGCTGGAGATGCTCAGCGGCGCGGCGAGCGCCAGCGAGCAGGCGATCCTCGAGCATCGGCTGCTCGCCTTCGTCGCCCCCGCCGAGGAGTTCAGCGCCGGTGCCTACGCGGCGCGTGCGCATGCCGAGATCGACTCCCTGCTGGAGCACGGGCGGCTGCCGATCGTCGTCGGCGGGACGGGCCTGTACCTGCGGGCCGCGCTCTCCGAGCTCGAGCTGCGCCCGCCGGTGGGGGAGGGGGTTCGGGCCGCCGTCGAGCGCGAGATCGAGGAGCGCGGGCCGCAGGCCCTCCATGCCGAGCTCGATCCCCGGATCGCAGTCGGGGTGCATCCCAACGACCGCAAGCGGATCGCCCGCTGGACCGAGCTTGCACCGTGCCGGAATCGACCCGCCCGCCTCGAGCCGGCAGCTCTGGACCGAGCGCCTGCGCCACCCGACGCTGCTGATCGGGCTCACGCTGGACCGCGAGGAGCTCGACCGCCGGATCGAGGAGCGGGTCGAGCGCATGGCCGCCGCCGGCGCCGCCCGCGAGGCGCGTGCCGCAGCGCGCGGCCGGCGCTTCGCGCACGGCGCGCGCGGCCCTCGGCTTCGCCGCCTTCGCCGCCGGCGACCTCGACGCCGTCAAGGCCGCTCACCGCCGCTACGCCCGGCGGCAGCTGACCTGGATGCGGAGGATGGAGGGGGTGACGCCGATCGACCGCAGCGGCTGCAGCGACGCCGAGGTCGCCGAGCGGATCGACGCCCTCCTCGCCGGGCAGGATCCATAGGCCTGCCCCGATGCGCTTCGAGAAGTGGCAGGCCCTCGGCAACGACTACGTGATCTTCGGGTCCGGCCTGCCCCGTGGGAGCTGAACGGCGCGCGGGTCCGCGGCATCTGCGACCCGCACTTCGGGCTCGGCTCCGACGGCATCCTGCTGCTCGCGCGCAGCGAGCAGCCAGAGCTCGTCGCCGATCTGCGCATCTTCAACCCCGACGGCTCCGAGGCCGAGCTCTCCGGCAACGGCGCCCGCGAGGCGATCCTCTACCTGCGCCGCAACGGCTGGACCGCCGAGGAGAGCTTCACGATCGGCGACCGCGGCGGGCAGGTGACGCCGACGATCACCTCGCGAGCGGACCGCAGCGTGGCGATGGGTCGCGCCTCGACGACTTCCAAGGACTATCCCGGCGGCGACGCCTCCGGCCGCGGCGCCCTCACCGCCGCCGGGCGTGAGTGGGCCTTCCAGCACGTCTCGGTCGGCAACCCGCAGTGCGCGATCGAGGCGGGAGACGAGCTCGAGAGCCTCGACCTGGAGGCGATCGGGCCCGAGATCGAGAACCACGACCTCTTCCCGAACCGGACCAACGTCTCCTTCTACCGGGCCGCTCCCGGGGAGGGCGGCGGCAGCCGCGTCCGCGCGCGCATCTTCGAGCGCGGCGTGGGGGAGACCCTCTCATCCGGCACCGGAGCCAGCGGAGCCGCGGTCGCGGCCTACCTCGCCGGGTCGCCGAGCCCGGTCACGGTCGAGCTCGACGGCGGCGAGCTCGAGGTCGAGATCAGCGAGGAGCTCGACCTGCGCCTCAGCGGCTGGGCGGAGCCGGTCTGCCGCGGCGAGCTCTCCACCGAGCTGGCGGACGAGCTGGAGCGGCTCGCGTGAAGTCGCCCCCGGGCGGCTATCCGTAGGCTTCCGCGCCCATGGCGCTGACCGATCCATCGAAGCGGCTGGAGGCGATGCCGCCCTACATGTTCGCCGAGCTCGAGCGGCGGGTCGCGGACAAGCGCGAGGCCGGGATCGACGTGATCAGCCTCGGCATCGGCGACCCGGACGAGCCCACCTACCCCCACATTGTCAAGGCGATGCAGGCGGCGGTCGCCGAAAACGACAACCAGAAGTACCCCTCGAACCGCGGCCGGACGGAGTTCAGGGACGCGTTCGCGGATTTCTATGGCGACCGTTTCGGGGTCGAGATAGATCCCGACGGAGAGGTGATCCCCGCGATCGGGGCCAAGGAGTGCATCTACAACCTCTGCTTCGCCTTCCTCGACCCCGGCGACGTGGCCCTGGCATCGGACCCCGGCTACCCCGTCTACACCGGTGGCCCGATCCTCGCCGGTGCCAAGGCCGAGCTGCTGCCGCTGGTGCCCGATCTCGGTTTCGCCCCGGACCTGAGCGCCGTGCCCGCGGACATCGCGGCGAGGGCGCGCCTGATGTTCGTCAACTACCCCAACAACCCCACAGGCGCGGTCGTACCCGAGGGCTTCTTCGAGATGGTCGTCTCCTTCGCCCGCGAGCACGAGATCCTGGTCGTCCACGACAACGCCTACTCGGAGACGACCTACGATGGCTACGTGGCGCCCAGCTTTCTCGCCACACCGGGGGCGAAGGAGGTCGGTGTCGAGGTCTTCTCGCTCTCCAAGGGCTTCAACATGACCGGCTGGCGCTGCGCCGCAATCCTCGGCAACCGGGAGGCGATCCAGAGCTACTGGCGGCTGAAGACGAACGTTGATTCGGGCCTCTTCGAGGCTGTCCAGCTGGCCGGCGCCGCCGCGCTCGGCGGGCCGCGGGGCCCGCTTGAGAGGATGAACGAGACCTACTCCCGCCGCCGCGACCTGGTCGTCTCGGCGCTGCGCGAGATCGGCGTCGACGTCCAGGTGCCGAAAGGCACGATCTACGTCTGGGCGCCGGTCCCGGAGGGGCACACGTCGACGTCGTTCGCCGAGCTGGCCCTCGAGGAGGCGGCGGTGGTGATCTCGCCGGGCTCGATGTACGGCCCGAGCGGCGAGGGCTTCTTCAGGATCTCGCTGACCACGCCCGACGACCGCATCAGCGAGGCCGTCGAGCGCATGCGCGAGCACCTCGCCTGAGGGTTGAAAAGTAACCAAACGGGGATAAAGCCCTATATTGGGGTCAAGGCGCGCAGGCAAGGGGCCGATGACGGACCGGGACCGGTCCGATACATCATGCGCGCCGGCTCCCTCACCTAAGTGATCGAACTAGGCATAGCCCTCTCCCTCGCGTGCGCATGCGCGACCAACGTCTCGTTCCTCTGCAAGCACAGGGGCGCGATCGCCGCGCCCCAGGTCAGGTTCGGCCAACCGCTGCGCAGCGCCCGGGCGCTGTTCGCCTCGCGCTGGTGGACGATCGGCTTCGCGATCGCCGCCGGCGCCTGGCTCCTGCACGTCGCCGCCCTCGCCCTCGCCCCGCTTTCGACCGTGCAGATGCTGATCTCCGGCGGCCTCGTCCTGCTGGCCTATCCGGCGGAGCGCTGGTTCGGCATCAAGCTGGGGGCCAGGCAATGGGCGGGTCTCGGTCTCAGCGCCGGTGGCCTCGCCCTGCTCGCCGTCAGCGCCGACCCCTCCAGCGCCCATTCGAGCTATTCGGTCTCCGCGATGGTCGCCTTCGAGGCGGCCGCGATCGCGGTTGGTGTGGCCCTCCTCCTCGGCGGCCACCGGGGCGACCGCCCGGGCCGCGGCCACGGCGCCGCCTTCGGCGCGGCGGCGGGCCTCCTCGTCGGCGTCTCGGACGTCTCGGTCAAGGCGCTCACAGGAACCGTTCCCGGCGACCCGCTCAGCATCCTCGGGCCGTGGAGCTTCATCGCCCTCGCCGCCGGCGTGCTGGCCTTCTTCGCCCTTGCCAAGGGGCTGCAGACCGGTGAGGCGATCGCCGTGATCACCCTCTCCTCGATCGCCGCGAACTGCTCGGCAATCCTCGGTGGCGTGCTCGTCTTCGGCGACCCGCTCGGCAACGGCACCTTCGAGATCATGGCCCGCTCGCTCGCCTTCGTGGCCGTGATCGGCGCCGCGGCCCTGATGCCGGCGCCCAGACACGCCGCCAACACCGCCTGAACCCGCGACAGCTCCTCGCGGCCGGGGTTCACGTCCCTAGGATCTGTGCGTGACCCGCCGCCTGACGATCTCCTCCGATTCGCCCTTCGAGGCGCAGGTCGGGTTCTCCCGGGCCGTGCGTCTCGGCGACCGGGTGCTGGTCTCCGGCACCGCGCCGATCTGGCAGGACGGGTCCTGCGACCCCGATCCCGGGGCGCAGGCACGCCGTTGCCTCGAGATCATCGTCACGGCGCTCGGCGAGGCCGGCGCCGCCGCGGCCGACGTGGTCCGCACCCGCATGTTCATCACCGACGCCGCCGACGCGCAGGCGGTGGGCAGGGCCCACGCAGACGTATTCGGCGCGGTGCGGCCGGCGGCGACGATGGTCGTCGTCGCCGGGCTCCTCGACCCGCGCTGGAAGGTCGAGATCGAGGCCGAGGCCGAGCTCGCCTAGCGCGGCTCGCTGCGCTTGCGCCAGTAGCGGTCGAGGCCGGCCCACTGCTGCTCGGGCGGCACGGCCTGCAGAAGCGCCTCCGCGGCCTCCGGGTCGGCATGCTCGACGACCTCGCGGCGGAGCAGCTCCTCGAACGCCGTCGCGTCGAGCCTCCGCGCCCGCTCGGCCTGCTCGCGGAGGCGGCTGCGGACGGTGTCGAGGTGGGGGGTGGGGTCCGCTATCGCGCCGAAATGGGTGAGGCCGAGGCTGCTCGGGCCCCAATCCTCGATCAGGTCGATCGAGGCCAGCCAGGCGTCGAGGTCTATGTCCGGGGGCGGGGTGGGCGGGATGACGAAATTGGACGGCTCGATGCGGACCGCGGCGACGTCTCCGACGAAGGCCCGCCCGCTCTCCTCGTCGAGGTAGGCGACGTGGTGCGAGGCGTGCCCGGGCGTGTGCTCCACCCGCAGTCCGTGCACCTCCTCGCCGCCGGCGAGCGCATGGATGCGATCCTCGGGCACGGGCACGACCCGGCCCCAGAGCCTCTCCATCGCGTCTCCGTAGAGGCGCCCGGCGCTGTCCAGGAGCCGGGTCGGGTCGGCGAGGTGGGGGGCGCCGCGCTCGTGGACGTAGACCTCGAGGTCGGGCCAGCGCTCGACGAGGGCGCCGGTCCCACCGGCGTGGTCGAGGTGTATGTGGGTGAGCAGGACCGCGCGGGGGCGCTCGCCGCCGAGGCCGGCGAGTAGCGTCGCGAGCGAGGACTCCGGCCCCGGGTCGATGATCACGTCCCCGGTCGCCCAGCATCCGATCACGCGCTTGCGGCCGAGGTGCTCGACGTCGATCAGGCGCATCGGCCCAGGTTAGGCTCCCAACGGCGGCGGGCGCCCCTAGGGACGCCCGCCGGCCGTGCCGCGATGTCCAGCCGAGGGCGCTACTCGACCTCGACCTCGGAGACCATGCCCTTGAGGGCGTGCGGCGGCCCGCCCTGGCGGTCGGAGATGAAGCAGACGAACGCGTAGCGGCCCGGCTTCTTCAGCTCCAGGTCGACGAGCTGGCCTGTGCCGCCCTCGATCACCGCGGTCGAAGACTCCTGCTCGAACGCAACCGGGGGCTTGCCCTTCTCCGTCTTGAAGAAGGTTTGGACATCCTCGATCTTCGCGTCGCCGAGGATCGGGAACGCGATCACATGGTGGGGCTGGGCACCGGTGTTGTCGAACCGGATCCGGTTCGCGCCGGCCTTCAGGCCCTCGGCCTTGAAGCCGTACTCGAAGGCGGAAACGGTCCCCTCGCCTTCGGGGAGCTCGGCATCGGCGGCGTCGCCCGTGACCTCGAAGCTCGTGTGCGAGTCGTCGGAGCTGGTGAAGCCGTAATAGGTCCCCGGCTCGAGAACCTGGACCACGCTCGTGCTCTTGCCCGGACCCACCGTCGGCGTCCCGCCGCCGGCGATGAACCAGTCGGGGATCGGATTGCCGCCCTGTCCGACCTCGGCGTAGGCCTTGACGACCTCCTGCTCGGAGTGGTCGCCCTCGACGAAGATCAGCTGCATGTCCTGCGGCTTCTTCGAGTCGTTGCTCAGGGTCAGCTCGCTGACCCCGGCGTCGATCTGCTTGGGGGCCTTGAATGCGACCGAGCCGCCGGCGTCCGAGACACCGATCTCGACCTTCTGCGGCGCCGAGCCGGCGTCGCCGCCCGAGTCGCCGTCGTCGTCGTCCCCGCAGCCGGCGAAGAGGGCGAGCGCGAGCACCGCGGCGAGGGCGGTGAGCGCGCGCAGGCGGGGGCGCATCGTTTCTGCGAACAAAGTTCTGCTCCTTGAGTAGTGGACTGAGACGTTCCTGCCGGGACGCGGCAGGCTAGCGGACGAGGCGGGGGTCAGGCCGCCGCGGGGAGGCGCCCTTCGGCCTCGAGCATGTCCCGCAGCCCCTGCTCGAGGCCGCGGGGCGAGTAGCCGAGATCGGCGCGTGCCTTGTCGTCCCTGGCCCAGAAGGTGACCCCGTCCGAGGAGCTGATCAGCTCGCGCATGTTCGGCGGAAAGCCGAGCAGGGGGCCGATCACCCGCCCGAAGGGCGCCGAGGCCTTGATCACCGCGGTCGGCAGGGCCTTCGTCGGCGCCTTGCGCCCCGAGACCTTCGCGAGGGTCCCGATCATCGTCCTCATCGTGGTGATCTCGCCGCCGAGGACGTAGGACTCGCCGACCTCCCCCTTGTCGAGGGCGAGCAGGACCCCGGCGGCGACGTCCTCGACGTGGACCAGGTTCAGCCCGAGGTCGGGAAAGGCGAGCACGGGCAGCCGCCCCTTGAGGAACTGGTTCATCGTGTTGCCGAGCTCGGAATGGTCCTCGGGGCCGTAGACGCCGCCCGGCTGGACCATCACGAGCGGCAGACCCTCCTCGCGCGCCATCCGCTTCGCGACCTGGTGGGCGCGGTACTTGGTCTCCTCGTAGTAGGAGGTGAAGCTCGACCCGGGGTGCTCGTATGACTCGTCCACGACCTCGCCGCCGGTGTTTCCGAAGGCGGCGACCGTCGAGATGTAGACGATCTTGGGGGTCTTGGCCGCGAGCGCGGCGCGGAGGACCCGCTCGGTGCCGAGCACGTTCGCCTCGTACATCCCGTCGTGGGCGCTCTTCGGGATCCCGACCTCGTAGATCGCGGCGCCGTGGATGGCCGCGTCGCAATCCGTGAGGCCGGTGCGGATCGCGGCCTCGTCGCCGAGGTCCCCCTCGACCAGCTCACAGCCGAGCGCCGCCAGCGGCGCGGCCTTCTCGCGGCTGCGAACGAGGCAGACGACGTCGTCGCCGCGGGCACGCAGGTTGCGGGCGACGTGGCCGCCGATGAACCCGGTTGCGCCGGTCAGGAAGACCCTCACGCGAGGCAGCCTATCTCGCCCGCCCGGGCGCCGGCTCCGCACCCCCGGGTCCTACACTGGGACGAGTGGAACGCACTCGCAGCGGGCGCAGCGCCCAGAGCAAGAACGGGTCGCCCGAGGCGGGCGTGTCGAACGCCCGGGCACGCCAGCGGGCGGTGGCGATCGGCACCGGGGAGCGCCACAACCGCGACGACCCGCTCGCCGAGCTCAAGGAGCTGCTGCGCACAGCCGGCGTGGCGACCGCCGGCGAGATGCTGCAGCAGCGCACCGAGCCCGACCCCGACCGCTACTTCGGCCGCGGCAAGCTCGCCGAGCTGAAGGAGGAGATCGCGGCGCGCGGCGCCAACCTGGTCGCCTGCGACGACGAGCTCGCCCCGCGGCAGGAGCGCAACCTCGAGGCCGCCCTCGGGGTGCCGGTCATCGACCGGACCGCGGTGATCCTCGACATCTTCGCCGACCACGCCCACTCGGCCGAGGGCAAGCTCCAGGTGGAGCTCGCCCAGCTCGAGTACAACCTCGCCCGGATGCGGGGGCTGTGGACGCACCTGGAGCGGCTCGGCGCCGGGCGGATGGACGGCGGCATCGGCACCAGGGGCCCGGGTGAGTCCCAGATCGAGACCGACCGGCGCCTCGCTCGCGACCGGATCGCGGCGTTGCGGCGCAGGCTGGTCCGGCTCGAGCGCAACCGCAAGGTGATGCGGGCCCGCCGCGACAGCGCCTCGATCCCCCGGGTCGCGCTCGCCGGCTACACCAACGCCGGCAAGTCCACGCTGCTGAACGCGCTCACCGGGGCCGAGGTCGGCGTGGGGGACCGGCTCTTCCACACGCTTGACCCGACCACCAGGAGCTTCGAGCACGCCGGTCGCAGCTACCTGATCACCGACACCGTCGGCTTCATCGAGAAGCTTCCCCACCAGCTCGTCGAGGCGTTCAAGGCGACCCTCGAGGAGACGATCCTCGCCGACCTGATCGTGCACGTGGTCGACGCTGGCGGCGCCCGAGGAGCGGCGCGAGGCCGACATGCGCGCCGTCGACGAGGTGCTCGAGGAGATCGGCGCGGGGAGCGCTCCACGTCTCCTCGCCCTCAACAAGGCGGACCTTCTCGACGATGACGAGCGCCGCGAGGCGCTGATCCGCCATCCCGACGCCGTGCTGGTGTCCGCGCTCGCCGGCGAGGGGATCGAGGAGCTGCGCGAGCGCATCGAGGACGCTTTCGCCGCGACCCTGCGCGAGGTCGAGCTGTTGATTCCCTACAGCGAGGGGGCGCGGCTGTCCGAGCTGCACGAGCTGGCGGGCGAGCTCGAACGCGAGGAGCGCGCCGACGGCGTCATGGTGAGGGCGCGGATCCCGGCGGCGGAGATGCACCGCTTCGCGGACTTCGGCGTCAACGGCGCGGTGCGCGGCTAGCGCGTGGAACTGCGCTTCCAGCGCCTTCGCGAGGAGGCCAAGATCCCCACCCGCGCCCATCAGGGCGATGCCGCGGTCGACCTCTACGCCGCCGACGCGGCGCACCTCGGACCGGGGGAGCGCTGGAGCATCGGCACCGGGATGGCCGTCGAGATACCGGAGGGTCATGCCGGGCTCGTCCTGCCCCGCTCCGGACTTGCCCGCAAGCACGGGATCGCCCTTGTCAACAGCCCCGGCCTGATCGACGCCGGCTACCGCGGCGAGCTGCGGGTGCTGCTACTAAACACGGACCCGGCCGAGGTGTACCGGGTCGAGGCCGGCGACCGGATCGCCCAGCTGCTGGTCACGCCCGTCGTCGTGGCCGATCCCGTCGAGGCGGACGAGCTGGCCGCATCGTCGCGCGGCGAGGACGGCTTCGGCTCGAGCGGCCGCTAGCGGCCGAGCGCGGCGGCGCGGGCGCTCTCGTGCGCCGCCGCCTCGAGCGTGTCGTCGAGCGGCTCCAGTTCGGGCTCCGAGCCGTAGCGGCGCCCGAGCGCGATCTCGATCAGACGGTCGGCGACCCAGGCGTTCTTGGGAAGCAGCGGACCGTGCAGGTAGGTGCCGAGCAGGTTCCCCTGGCGAACTCCCTCGAGGCCGTCGCGGCCATTGTTGCCGAAGCCCTTGACCACCCGCCCGAGCGCGGTAGCGCCGGGCCCGAGGTAGGTGCGGCCTCCGTGGTTCTCGAAGCCGGCAACCAGGCGCGTCCCCGTGCCCAGGTCCGCCTCGATCGCGACGTTGCCGATCAGTCGCTCGCCCGGCTCGCGGATCGTCTCGAGGTCCGCCAGCCCGAGACCGGGGATCGATTCCCCGCCGAGCTGGTAGCTGTGGCCCAGGAGCTGGTAGCCCCCGCACACCGCCAGCACCGCGGCGCCGTCGCCGAGGGCGGCGGTCAGCGCCTCGCGCTTGGTCTCGACCATGTCGGCCGCCACCATGCGCTGGTCGCGGTCCTGCCCGCCGCCGATGTAGAGGAGGTCGTGGGCCCCCGGGTCGAACCGCTCTCCCGGCCCCGATCCGGCGAGGGCGAAGCCGATGCCGCGCCACTCGCAGCGCCGCTGCAGGAAGAGGAGGTTGCCGCGGTCCGCGTAGATGTTCATGTGATCCGGATAGAGGGCCAGCACACGCAGCTCCATCAGCGTGCCTCCAGGATCACCGCGAGGGAGCCGACGTAATCGTCGGTGGGCGGCACCACGACCTCATCGGCGACGGCGAGCCCGGCCTCGGCGGCCTCGGCGGCGAGCCGCTCGACCGAGATTCGATGAAGGTGGACCTCGTTCAGCTTCTCGCTCATTTCTCCCGCGGGCGACACCGTCTGGCGCAGTCTGGTGACGATGAACCCCTCCGCGGTGGGACGGATCCCGGTCGGGCGGCTCGAATATACCCAGCCGCCGATCTGGGCCACGTCCGGAAGCGGCCTGGCCTCGGCCGGCTCGGCAGGCTCGAGGCCGGGCGCGACCGCGACTGCGCCACGACCGCCGGATGCCAGGTGGCGGCGAATCGAGTCGAGGCAGGCGATCCGCTTTCGGTCGCCGCCGACGATGTGGAGCAGCTGCATCGGCGCCAGCACGAGGCCGAAGACCCGCCCGAGGTCTAGCTTGCAGGCGTCGCCGATCACTGCCTGCGCCGGCAGCTCCTCCGCGGCTGCCCGCCGGTCGAGCTCGGCGACGAGCGGGGCGCTGAGGTCGACACCGGTGACCGGGTGGCCGCGGCGGGCGAGGTGCAGGGCGACGCGCCCGGTGCCGCATCCGAGGTCGAGCACGGGCCCGGATGCATCGTCGGCGAGCTGCTCCCAGACGCCGAGGTCGGCCCCATAGGAGCCGCACTCGACGTCGTGCCAGATGGCGACGAGCTCGCCGGTGTCGAGCGCCGACCGGCTCATGCCCAGTAGTCCTCGGCGAGGCCGCGGTGGGCCAGCATCGTGCGGAGCTCGAGCAGCGCCGTGTAGGTCGGCAGGGCGAAGAGGCGATCGCCCGCGCTCGCGACCGCGCGGTCGAAGGAGGCGGCGATCGCGGGCTCGATCTCGATCGCGTCCGCAGGCCACCCGGCGTACTTCAGCCGGACGGCCATCTCGGCCGCCCGCGTACCCGAGCAGACGACCCGCCGCACCTCGCCGCCGAGCAGCTCGAAGTCGGAGTCCCAGATCCAGGAGACGTCGCGGCCGTCCGCGATCCGGTCGTTGAGCGCGATCCAGAGGTCGATCCCCTCGCCGGCTTCGAGCCGCAGCGTGCGCAGCACCTCGTTCGCGCCCGCGGGGTTCTTGATCAGGAAGATCGAGACCGGCTTGCCGCCGACCGTGATTGTCTCGACCCGGCCGAACACCGCCCTCATCTCGGCCAGCCCCGCCTCGATCCGCTCGAGCCCGATTTCCAGCTGCTGCGCCGCCGCGATCGCCGCCAGCGCGTTGTAGACGTTGTAGACACCGGGCAGCGGCAGCCGCAGGGAGATCTCGCCCTCCGGCGTGCGAATCCGTACCCGCGACCCGGATATCCCCTCGAGCTCGATCTCCGTCGCCGCGATCTGCGGCTCGGGTCTGCGGGCGCCGCAGTTTGGGCACGAGTAGTGGCCGAGATGGCCGACGAAGGCGCGCTCGTAGCTGTATGCATGCCCGCAACGGCGGCAGTGCTTGGCGTCGTGGGCGTGCTGGAGGGCGGGGAGCGCCTGCGAGTGGTCGTCGATGCCGAAGTAGGTGACGCCGTCGCGCGGGCGATTCTCGCGGTCGCGACCGAGGTCGGCGATCAGGGGATCGTCGGCGTTGAGGACGAAGCGGGTCCGGCCCTCGCGGGCGGCGACCATCTCGGCCCACTCGTCGGCAAGCGTCTCCAGCTCGCCATAGCGGTCGAGCTGGTCTCGGAACAGGTTGCCGAGCACGATCAGGGGGGCGTCGAGCTGGCCTGCGACCCGCGGCAGCCAGGCCTCGTCGACCTCGAAGAGGCCCTCCGAGCCGCGCTGCTCGAGCAGCGCCGTGGCGACTCCCCAGGTCATGTTCGAGCCCGCCCGGTTGTGGATCGGCCGGCGCCCGGCGGCGGCGAGGATCGAGGCGAGCATCCCGGCGGTCGTGGTCTTGCCATTGGTGGCGCTGATCACCGTCGCGCCCTCGGTCAGGCCGGAGCCGAGGCGGGCGATCGCCTCAGGCTCGAGCCGCAGGAGGACCCTTCCCGGCAGCGTCGTGCCGCCGCCGCGGCCGCTGGCGCGGCTCGCGGCTCCGATCGCCCGCGAGAGGGCGAGCTTGGCGGCGAAGAGCGGCCGCCGCCTCGATCGGGGGGCCGCCGCCTGGGGCGTCAAGCCGGAGGGTGCGGAGCGATCACGGTCAGCGCCTGCGGTAGCACCCGAAGCCTCGCCGGCAGGTCGGTGATGTGCTCGCCGTCCGCATAGACGGCGAATGCCCGGCTTGCGCTGAGCTCGAGCCGCGGCGTCTGGAAGACGCGCACCTCGTCGTTGTCGACGTGCGTGCCCTTGAACACCTTGGGCAGGTTAGCCAGGAAGCGGAGCTTTCCGACCCTGCCGACCATGACGACGTCGAACTGGCCGTCGTCGAGCTCGGCGTCGGGTGCGATGAACATCCCGCCCCCGTAGGCCTTGCTGTTCGCCACGGCGACCGTGTAGCCGGTGAAGCGCAGGTTCTCCTCGCCGACCCTGACCGTGAAGCGGGCCGGCTTCCAGGCCAGCAGCGCCCGCAAGGCGGCGAAGGCGTAGACGAGGTTGCCGCGTATGAACCTCGTCTCGTTCGCGATCCGGTTCGCGTCCGAGTCGAAGCCGGCGCTGGCGATCCCGAGGAAGCGGCGGCCGTTGGCCTCGCCGACGTCGATCTCCCTGGTGGTGCCGGCCGCGAGCAGTTCGACCGCGCCCGCCGGCCGATCCGGGATGCCCAGCACGCGTGCGAGGTCGTTTCCGCGGCCGCCGGGGATGATGCCGAGCGGCACCCCCGTCCCGGCGAGAGCGCCCCCGACCACGCCGACCAGCCCGTCCCCGCTCATCACGACCGGGATCTCGCCCGCGCCGGCGGCGTGTTCCGCCTCGGCGATCGCGTGTTCGGGATCGCGGGTCCGCTCGACCCGGAAATCCATCCTGCGCTTGTCGAACTCCTCCTCGACGGCGGGCAGTCGCTGGAGCGTTCGGCCGCCGGCCGACGAGGGATTGACCAGGACCGTGAACGGGCGCCGCTCTCGAATCGCGGACGGGACGGATTCCACGGGAGCAGCCTAGATGCTTGCTGTGGGGCGCTAGGGCAGGGCCCCGATCCAGAAGGAGACGTCGTCGTCGGCGCCGCCGGGATCGTCGGCGGTGACCAGAACGTGGGCGGCGTTGTTGGTCGCCGGCGGCGAGCACGTGCCGAGGTCGCCGTTGCCGTCGCCGCAGCGGCGGGCCAGAAAGCGGGCGTCGATCTGGGCGTTGTCGTCGAGCGACGCGCTTTCCGTGACCAGCATGCGGCCGGCGGTGCTGCGCGGGAACCTGACCCTGTAGAGGCCGTTCGCGAGGCGCACCGAGGAGAGGCCGCCGGACTGGTCGATGACCGCGCCGGTCGATCCGTCGACCCGCGCCCACATCGTGCGGGCGTTGTCGGCGAGGTCGGCGCGGAAGACCTGCTTGGCTCCGATGTCGGCGCCCCGGACCTTGCTGTTCTTGATGTGGATGGAGCGGACGACGTTCTTGCGCAGGTCGTTGCCGTCGATGATCTTGTTGCCGGGGAGGCCCGAGGCCGTTCCGGCGAGGGCGACGAGGAGCGCGACGAAGGCGAGGACGAAGGCGGGGCTGGGGCGCCTGACAAGTGGTGAGCGCATCTCTCTCCCTTTTGTTCGGGTGCGGGGACGAGCGCGGAGACTAGTCGCCGGTTGCTGCGAGGCGCCCGACGAAGTAGGTGCCGGGGCCGGCCTCGCCGATGGCGACCTCCTCGATGCCGTGCTGGGCGAGCTTCCACCTGAGCAGGCGGGCCGGCGTGTAGAACGGCGTCTCCCCGCCCCGGCTGGCCGCGACGATCACCTGCCCGCCCGGCCTCAGGACGCGGCCGATCTCCGCGAAGAACGGAGGCATGTTGAGCTGGGCGATCAGGTCGAAGGAGTCGTCCGGATAGGGGAGCTGGGCCGCGTCTGCGATCTTGAACGCGATCCGGCCGTCGGGGTCGAGCCCGGTCTTGGCGACGGCGACGCGGATCATCTCGTCGGAGAGGTCGACTCCGCGGACGCGGGCCTGGGGGAACTCGCGTGCCAGGAACAGGGTGCCCTCACCGGTCCCGCAGCCGACGTCGAGCACCCGCTCGGGCGCCGGCGAGACGTGCAGGGCGGCCGCGGCGAACGCCGCCAGGTGGTCGGGGCCGCCACCGCCGGTGCGCTCGTCCCAGCCGGCGGCGCGCTGCGAGAAGAAGTGGCGCAGCGGACCGCGCACGAGGGGCCAGAGAAAGGGGGCCCGGACGACGACGGTGTTGATCGCGCGGCCGAGCAGCAGATCGCGGCTGCCCGCCGGCCTGCTGCGCCCTCCGGGGTCGTTATGTGCCGCCGACACCGCGGCTGATGATCGCAACTGGCTAGGCTGCGCCGTCGATGGGGCCCTCCCGTGACCGCCGCCTGATCGTGCTCGGAGTATTCGCCCTGATCGCCGCGGGGGTCGTCGCCGCGGTCCTGATCGGGCGCGGCGGGGACGATGACGGCGGCGGGCCCGCGGCGAGCGCCGCGGGATGCGAGCAGGTCGAGGCCCCCGAGCCGCGACAGGCGAACCTCAGGGCCCCCGCGCAGGAGGTGAAACCGGGCGACCAGCTGACCGCGGTGGTCGACACAAGCTGCGGGACCTTCGAGATCGCTCTCGACAGCGAGCGCGCTCCGAAGACCGTCAACTCCTTCGTCTACCTCGCCGATCAGGGGTTCTACGACGGGCTGGCCTTCCACCGGATCGTGAGCACGCCCCAGTTCGGGGTGATCCAGGGAGGGGACCCGGCGGGAGACGGCACCGGCGGGCCCGGCTACAGCGTCGACGAGAAGCCGCCCGCGAACCTCGCCTACACGAGGGGCCTGGTGGCGATGGCCAAGTCGGCGGTCGAGCCCCCCGGTCGCAGCGGCAGCCAGTTCTTCGTCGTCACCTCTGCCGACCTCGGGCTTCCGCCCCAGTACGCGCTCGTGGGCCGCGTCAGCGGCGGCCTCGATGTGGTCGAGCGCATCGGCAGGCTCGGGACTCCTCAGGAGCAGCCCAAGCAGACCGTGCTGATCGATTCCGTGACGATCGAGCAAGGCTGAGCGATGGCGCGCGTGGACGTCGGAGACGAGGCGCCGCGGTTCGAGCTTCCCGGGACCGAAGGGAGGACCTACAGGCTCGAGGACCACCGCGGGACCGGTGTGATCCTCGCGTTCTACCCCGGCGACTTCACCGCCGGGTGCACGGCTCAGTTCTGCTCCTATCGCGACAACAGCGAGCGGATCGACGGGCTCGGTATGCCGGTGCTGGGGATCTCCCCGCAGTCGGTGGACTCGCACGAGCGCTGGGCCGAGGAACAGCGGCTCAACGTGCCACTCCTCGCCGACGAGGGGATGCGGGTGGCCAAGGCCTACGGCTCCGTCGGCTGGGCGACCCCGCTGGCCTGGCTGCGCGAGCGCCGGGCGGTCACGCCCGGGGGGTTCTTCGTCAAGCGTTCGATCTTCGTCGTCGACGGCGACCTCGTCGTCCGCTACCGCCACTCCGACTTCACCGGCGCCAGCTTCCAGACGGTCGAGGATCTCGAGCGGGCGGTCGCGGCGGTCGTCTGATGGCGGCGCCGGGCGTGGAACCGTTCGTCGCCGGTTCGACTCCCGCCCTCCACGGTGAGCGCGCCGGCGAGGGTCCAGCCGTGGTGCTCTGTCACGGTCTAACGGCCACCCGGGGGCAGATCGTCCACGGTTCCAAGGTCCTGCCCCGCAGGGGCCATCTGATAGTCGCCTACGACGCCCGTGGCCACGGTGAATCCGACCCCGCCCCGGCGCAGGAGGGTTATGGATACCCGCGGCTGGCGGCCGACCTCGGGCGGGTGGCCGACTCCGAGGTGGGCGAGGACGCCTTCGTGGTCGCCGGCCACTCGATGGGCGCCCACACCGCCATCGCCTTCGCGCTCGAGCGGCCGCAGAGGGTGGCAGGGCTGGTCCTGATCGGGCCGGTCTACCGGGGGCTGATCACCGAGGAGGGGATGGAGTACTGGGACGGGCTGGCCGAGGGACTCGAGCAGGGCGGGGTGGACGGCTTCCTCGCGGCGCTGGAGCGGGGGGGCCTGGATCCGTCGTGGCGCGACACGGTGCTGCGCTTCACCCGCCAGCGGATGGAGGCCCACCAGCACCCCGAGGCGGTCGCCGCCGCCCTCCGCGAGGTCCCGCGCTCGCGACCGTTCGAAACGATGGACGAGCTCGAGTTCCTCGACATCCCGGCGCTGGTGGTCGCGAGCCACGACGTCGCCGACCCCGGGCATCCCCATGCGGTTGCCGAGGCCTACGCCGAGCGGCTCCCGCAGGCGAAGCTGGTGAGCGAGGGCGAGGGCGAGTCACCGCTCGCCTGGCAGGGAGGCAAGCTGTCGCGCGAGATCGCCGCCTTCTGCGAGGAGCCCGCGGTGATGGAGCGGCTGCCTCACTAACCTCTCGGTTGTGATCGACGACGGCGAGGCAATCCACTACGCGGCGGTGAAGCGCGGCACGCCCGTCTACAGCTCGGACGGCACCCGGGTCGGGCGTGTGGACGCGATCCTCGACAACTACCGCGAGCACATCTTCGACGGCGTCGTCTTCGAGGACTCAGACGGAGTGATGCGGTTCGCCGACGCCCCCGAGGTGGCGCGGACGGCGGAGCGGGGGGTGACCCTGGTCATGGACGCGGACGCGGCCGCCAAGCTGCCGCCGCCCGAGCAGGGCCATGCGCGGTTCAGCCCCAACCTCAGCAAGGGCCGGCTGGGCCGTCTGTTCGGCGGCGGCTGGAAGCGCCAGTAGCGCCAAGGCGCCCCCTCCCGCCAGGCCCTTCCCGGCTGAGCGGTTCCGGCCGACAGCGGCCCTAGCATCGGCGACGGTGGCCAATGCTCCCGCACCAGCCGCGGCCTCGGGCTCCGGCGGCGCTCCGGACGGCGCCGGCGGCGGCCGGGCTCGCGACAACGTTCCCTCGGTGCGGGCGATCCTGCGGGTGGTCCTCACCGTCGTCGCCAGCGTCCTCGCGCTCTGGGTGCTGTGGCTCCTGCGCACGCCGATCAGCTACGTGCTGATCGCGGTCTTCATCGCCGTCTGCGCGTCGGCACCGGTCAACGTGCTCAGCCGGCGCATGCCCAAGGGCGCCGCGATCGCGATCGTCTACGGCTCGATCGTCCTGATCCCGATCGTCATCGGGGCGATCCTGATCCCACCGGCCGTGCGCGCCGCTTCCGACCTCGTCGGCGACCTTCCCCAGTACGCGCAGGACGTCGAGAAGGCGTTCGACGAGAACGACACGCTGCGCGGACTGAACGAGGACTTCGACCTCAGCCAGAAGATCCAGGACGCCGCCGACGACGCCCAGGCCAGTGCCCTCGGCGACGCCGGCAAGACGCTCACCGACTTTGGCGGGTTCCTCGTCAACGGGGTCTTCGCGGTGGTCACGATCCTCGTCCTGTCGATGTTCCTGGTGGCCCGCGGGGGAACCTGGGTCGAGGCGTTCCTGAGAACGCGGCCGCCGAAGGAGGCGGACGTGCTCAGGCGGGCGCTCTACGCGATGGCCGACGCGGTCGCCAGCTACGTGGTCGGGGCCCTGGTCCAGGCCTTCATCGCGGGCACGGCCGCCTTCATCGTGCTCTCGATCCTCGGCGTCCCGGCGCCGCTCGCCTGCGCTGTGGTCGTAGCGGTCCTCGACCTGATCCCCCTGGTCGGCGCCACCCTGGGCGCACTCCTCGTCGGCATCGTCACCCTGTTCCAGGATTTCCCCACGGTGACGATCGTCTGGGCGATATTCGCGATCGTCTACCAGCAGTTCGAGAACTACGTCGTCCAGCCGCGGATCCAGGCCCGGGCCGTCGACCTCGACCCGTTCGTGGTGGTGATCGCGGCGCTCTTCGGCGGTTCGCTCTTCGGGATCATCGGCGCGCTGGTGGCGATCCCGGTGGCCGCGGCGATGCAGATCGGCGTTCGCGAGTTCATCCGCTACCGCCGCGAGGCCGAGGAGGAGCTGCACGCGGCCACCGGGCCGCCGGGGGTGGCCGGCGGAGCGGCTCCCGTGCCGGCGGACTAGCCCGCCGATGAGGAGGAGGCTCGAGCGGCTGGTCGAGCGGCAGCGGCGCTTCTTCGAGTTGGTGGAGCGCTTCTTCCTCGACTGGGTGAGGAGGATCGTCTCGATCGCCGGGGTAGACCGGGCGCTGGCGATCGGCGCCCAGGCTTTCGGGGCGCTGTTTCCGCTGCTGATCCTCTACGCCACGGTCGTACCCGGCAATGCGGGCGGCATCTCCGACACCCTGATCAATCGGTTCGACCTCTCGGGCTCGGCGGCGTCGACCGTTCGCCAGCTGTTCGGGGCGGGCGACGACATCACCGACGACGCGACCACGATCGGCGCCGTGATCCTGATCGTCTCGGCGCTCTCGTTCACCCGGGCGCTGCAGCGGCTCTACGAGAGCGCCTGGGGCTTCGAGCCGCGCGGCTACCGGGCGACCGGCTGGGGCCTGCTCTGGCTCGCCGGCTTCTCCCTCTACTTCTCGATCCTGCCGCCGCTGACGCGGGCCATCGACGTGCCGGCCTGGAATCTCGCCGTTTCGCTCGCGCTGGGGGCGCTGCTCTGGCTCGCGACTCCCTACCTGCTTCTCTCCCGGCGGGCCCCGTGGCGACGGCTCGTCTACGGGGCCCTGCTGACGGCGACGGCGATGACGGTCTCGAGCATCGTCGCCGCCGTCTACATGCCGCCGATGATCGATTCCTACGCGGGAGAGTTCGGCACGATCGGCGTCGCGTTCGCGCTCCTCTCCTGGCTGATCGCCCTCGCGATGGTGCTGATGGTCACCGCCACGGGCGGTGCGGTGATCGCGGAATGGCGGGAGGGAAGCCGGGGGCGGCCCGTGCCTGCGCTACCCCGATAATCGGTAAACCCCGGAGGGCCGGGCACGGGCCCGCCCGCGCCGATCGCAGCAGGCGGGGATAATGCCCACGCATGAGTGCTTACACCGCCGCCAACAGCGAGCTCGAGCTCGAGCTGCCCAGCGAGCCGGCGAGCGTCGGCCGGGCGCGCGCGGCGCTCGCCTCGGTGGCCCGCCGGCTCGGCGCCCGCGAGGAGGACGTCAAGCTGGCCGTCAGCGAGGCGGTCAGCAACGCGGTCGTCCATGCCTCCGGGGATCGCGCCGGCACGATCACGCTGCGGGCGTGGAAGGAGCCGGACCGGCTCGACGTCGTCGTCGCCGACCAGGGTGCCGGCATGGCGCCGAAGGTGGACCGTGCGGGCCTCGGACTCGGCATCTCCCTGATCACCCGGCTTGCCGAAGAGGTGCGCTTCGACTCCTCCGAGCGCGGGACCTCGGTGCACATGTCGTTTTCGACCGGCGAAGCGGCCTGATGGCGCTCGGGGGGCTGGAGATATCGATCGAGCCCGCCGGAACCGGCGGCGTCGCGGTCGTCGAGGCTGTCGGGGAGGTCGACCTCGGCAACTCGGACGAGCTGGTCGAATCGGTGACGGCCGCGGGGGCCGGGGGGGCGGCCGTGGTCCTCGACATGGCCGGTGTGACTTTCATGGACTCCAGCGGCCTCAAGGCGCTGCTTCTCTCGACCCGGGATCTCGGCTCCGGCCTGGCCGTGGTGGTCGCTCCAGGCTCGCCCGTCGAGCGGCTCGTCGAGCTCGCCGGCGTCGCGGACCGGATTCCGAACTTCGTCTCGCGGAAAGAGGCCCTCGATGCGCTCGGCTCCCGCGGATCGGACAACTCCTGAGCCCGCCCGGGCCGGGCCGGAAGGCGTGGGACCGCAAACGGCAGAGCTAGTCACCCAGGACCACCTCGCCGCCCTCGTCTCTTCCTCGGACGACGCGATCCTGACCAAGGACCTTGACGGGGTGATCACCAGCTGGAACCCTGCGGCTGTCCGCATGTACGGGTACGCACCGGAGGAGGCGATCGGACGGCCGGTGTCGATCCTCATCCCCGAGCATCGCTCCGGGGAGGAGAGGGAGATCCTCGCCCGCGTGCTCGCCGGCGAGCGGGTCGAGCACTACGAGACCGAGCGGCTGACCAAGGACGGCAGGATGCTCAACGTCTCGCTCAGCGTTTCGCCGGTCCACCGCTCCGATGGGACCGTGGTCAGCGCCGCCACGATCGCCCGCGACATCACGGCGAACCGGCGCAGCCGTGACCTGGCCCAGCGGCTGCAGGCAGTGACGGCGGCGCTGGCCAGGGAGATCACGCCCGAGCGGGCGATCGAGGCGTTGATGGAGGAGACGATGAAGGCGCTCGAGGCCGACGCCGTCACCGTCGGCATGCTCGCGGCGGACGGTACCGAGGTCGAGCTCGCCGGCGCCTCGGGACATTCGGTGGCGGGCCTGGCGGGCTGGGAGCGGTTCCCGATCGAAGCGGACGTCCCGATGGCCGCGGCGATCAGGACGGGCGAGTCGGTCTGGACCCGGTCCGCCGAGGAGCTGCGCGGTCGCTACTCGGGCCTCGCCGGCGCCCCCCTCAGGTTCGGCTCGCTCGCGGTCGTTCCGCTGCTCGGCGAGGGCAAACCGGTGGGCGCCATCTCGCTCAGCTTCGGCGAAGAGCGCGGCTTCGACCCGCAGGAGCGGGCGTTCCTCGCATCGGTGGCCCAGCACGCCGCCTCCGCGCTCGAGCGGGCCCGCCTCTACGAGGCGCAGCGGCTGGCCCGCGAGCGGCTCGCCTTCCTGGCGGAGGCGAGCGAGCTGCTGGCGGGCTCACTCGACCCCGACGAAGCACTGGGACGGCTCGCGGATCTGACCGTCGGCCGCATCGCCGACTGGTGCGGAGTTGAGCTGGTCGACGAGGACGGCGACCTCCGCAACGTCGCCGTTGCGCACGCCGATCCCGCCCGCGTCCAGCTCGCCCACGACCTGCGCACCCGCTACCCGGTCGATCCGCAGTCGGAGACCGGGGTCCCGAACGTCGTCCGCACCGGTGAGCCCGAGATCTACCCGGAGATCCCGGACCAGTTGCTCGTCGAGGCCGCCCAGGACGAGGAGCACCTGCGGCTGATGAGGGAGCTGGGCCTGCTCTCGGCGATGGTCGTGCCCCTGGTCGCGCGCGGGCGGGTCCTGGGCGCCCTGACCATGGTCAGCTCGCAGGAGGACCGGCGCTTCGACGAGGCGGACCTCGAGCTCGCCCAGGACCTCGCCCGCAGGGCGGCGATGGCGCTCGACAACGCGATCCTCTTCCGGCGCGAGCACGAGGCCGCCGTGATCCTGCAGCGTTCCCTGCTGCCCCAGACCCTGCCGCAGGTCGAGGGGCTCGAGTTCGCCGCCCGTTACGAGCCGGCGGCGCCGGGGCTCGAGGTCGGGGGCGACTGGTACGAGGTCGTCGACGTCGGCGACGGCACCGTGGGCGTCTCGATCGGCGACGTCGCCGGCCGCGGCATCCACGCGGCGTCAGTGATGGGGAGGGTGCGGCCCGCGCTGCGCGCGTACGTCCTCGACGGGCACGGGCCGCTGGAGGCCATTCGGCGGCTCGACCGGCTGATGAAGGAGCTGGGGGAGGAACAGATGACCACGATCTTCCACCTCCATCTCGACCCCGGGACCGATTACGCCGAGTACGTCCGCGCCGGGCATCCGCCGGCGCTGCTGCGACTGGCGGGGGGAGAGGTTCGGGCGCTCGGGGGCACCGGGACGCCGCCGCTGGGAATCCTCGAAGACGCCGATTACAGCGTCCACTCGCTGCGGATCCCGCCGGGGAGCCTGCTGCTGCTCTACACGGACGGACTGATCGAGCGCCGCGACGAGCCCTTCGAGAAGGGCGTTGAACGACTCAAGGCGGCTCTCTCCCGGGCGCCCGAGGACGTCGAAGGGTGCCTCGACGCGCTGATGGAGGAATTCAGGGCGGCCGAGACGCCCGACGATGTCGCCATGCTCGCGATGACGCGAAGAAAGGGGGCGTGATGACCGGCCATCCCGAGGAAGCCCACTTTCCCACCGATACCGAGGGGCTGCCCGAAGCGGCGGCGCCGGCGCTGGTCAGGCTCACGGATGGCGAGGAGCTCGAGCTTCGAATCGCACCCATTCGCAAGCAGATCGACGACGCCGAGGTCCGCATGCTCGGCTACAACGGGTCGATCCCGGGGCCGACGCTGGTGGTCGACCAGGGTTCGGAGATCACGGTCACGGCGACCAACGAGGCGGACGTCGACGCCACGATTCACTGGCACGGGCTCAGGCTCGAGAACCGCTACGACGGCGTTCCCGGGGAGACCCAGGCGCCGATCGGAACGGGAGAGTCGTTCACCTACAGGCTGACCTTCCCGGATCCCGGGATCTACTGGTACCACCCGCACATCCGCGAGGACTACGCCCAGGGGTCGGGCCTCTCCGGCGCGATCATCGTCAACCCGGCAGATCCGTCCTACTGGGCTCCGGCCGGCCGTGAGCTGGCGATCGTCCTCGACGACGTCCTGCTCGAGGACGGGAGGATGGCACCCTTCCGCCACTCGGGGCCCACGTTCACGGCGATGGGCCGCTTCGGGAACGTGCTGCTGGTGAACGGCGAGACCAGGTTCTCGAGCGAGGCCGTCGTCGGTGAGGTCCTCCGCCTCTACCTCGTCAACACCGCCAACACGCGCCTCTACAACTTCGCCCTGCGCGGGGCGCGGATGAAGCTCGTCGGCGGAGACAGCGGCCGCCACGAGCGCGAGGAGTTCGTCGAGGAGGTCCTGCTCTCGCCTTCGGAGCGAATCGTGCTCGACGTCCTCGTTCGAGAGGCCGGGCGAGGTGGTCCTCGAGCACCGCATCCCGGACCGCATATACGACCTCGGCGCCTTCACCGTCGCTACCGGTGACGCCGACGGAGTCGGTGCCGGGGCATTCGAGGAGCTCCGCACCGACCCCGAGCTGAGCGCCGAGCGCGAAACGGTCGCGGAACACCTCGCCCGAGCGCCTGACAAGGTGCTCTCATTCGTCTCCGAGATGCCGATCCTCTACGGGGACGGCGAGTCGGAGGCCTCGAGCTACGTCTGCCCGATGCACCCCGAGGTGACCGCCGGCGAGCAGGGGACGTGCCCGAAGTGCGGGATGAAGCTCGTGCCCTCCGAAGCGGTCGACGAGGCCGGTGGGGGAGGCGGGGGCGAGGGTCACGGCGCCCACGACCACGGGTCCGACGGCCTCGAGTGGGAGGACCTGATGCCGGACATCAACCGGCGCACTGATAACTCCAACATGGTCTGGCAGCTCGTCGATCCGGAGACCGGCGCCGCCAACACCGACATCTCCTGGGAATTCGAGGTGGGGGACCGGGTGAAGATCCGGCTGGCCAACGAGATGGACCAGGACCACCCGATGCACCACCCGTTCCACATCCACGGAGCGGGCCGGTTTCTGATCCTGTCCAGGGACGGGGAGCCGGAGGAGAACCTGGTCTGGAAGGACACCGTGCTGCTCAGGGCCGGGCAGACGGTGGACATCCTCCTGGACGTGACGAACCCCGGTCTGTGGATGGCGCACTGCCACATCGCCGAGCACACGGAGAGCGGCATGATGTTCAGCTTCGAGGTGGCGCCGGCGCCGTAGGCGGGCGCTCAGGCGGCGTAGCGCTCGGGGTCGGCGGCAAATGCCGCCACGCACTCCAGCGAGCAGAAGCAGTACCCGCGGCCGGCGTGGGTGAGGTGTCCGGCGCAATGCTCCGGGGCCACCGTCATCCGGCAGACGGGGTCTATCGGCAGGCCGTGGCGGCTGGCCCCCGCCGGCTGGGCGCGATACAGGTGCACCGGGTCGGCGAGGTTGCGGAATTTCTCCGTCCCGCGCGACTCGATCTCGATTCCCTCCAGGGCGCCGGCAGCGCTGCTGGTCGCCTCGGTGAGGAGGACCTCGTCGCCTCCGGCGGCTCCGGCGACGCGGGCCGCGACGTTGACCGTCGACCCGAACCAGTCCGAGTCCTGCTGCACCGCCGGGCCGGTGTGCATGCCCACGTGGACGACGGGAACCCCCTGCTTCTCGCGCAGGGCGGTGACGATCTCCACGCCGAGCCGGACGGCATCGCCGGCCTCGGGGACCCGCACCAGGATGGCGTCGCCGATCGTGTTGATCTCCTCGCCGTCGTGGCCGGGCAGAAGGCCGCGAACCGTGCGGCAGAAATCTCCCGCGAGCTCCGCGGCCCGGCGGTCGCCGTGGGCCTCGGTGAGAGCGGTGAATCCGGAGAGGTCGGCAAAGAGGAAGGTGTGATCGCTCACGGGCCCAAGGCTACGCGGGAAGGGCCGGGAGACGGCCGGAGAACGTTCGTGGCGCACCCACAGTCGGGTGTTGGGCAGGCTACGGATGCCCGCTCAGCGACCATGCGGTCCAATGGAGGCATGATCCAAGGGAGGCACCTGGCGATCTGCGCAGCCCTGGTGGCCGTAGCGGTGGTGCTGCTCGCCATCGGCGCCGGCCCGCTCGCCCTGATCGCGCCCCTCGCCTGCGCGGCGATGATGGGGGCGATGATCTGGATGATGGTGCGGGCGGGGGGCCGCCACGGCGGCCATCGCTGATCCGCCGCGCCGCCCGCTTGCGCCCGGGTTGACATAAGTTCCGTTCTCAGGCATTGGATCACCGCCGACCTGTGCCCGAGGCCGTTCCGATCGATCTGGTCAGGACCGCGGTGACGACGAAAAGCGCCGCCATCGCCCAGCCGATGGCAAGCAGGAGCTCACCGCCGGCCTGGAACTCGGTTGAGAAGGCGCCGTCGACCAGCACCCGGCCCGCACCGTAGCCTGGAAGAACGTGTGCCCAGCCGTCCGGTGCGGCGTCGCCGAACATCGGGTTCTGGGCGATCCCGAGATCGACCATCGGCAGGAAGAGCATGAAAGAGGTCCCCCCCAGGCGCCCCAACGCGACCCCGACCAGCGCCCCGATCGCGCCGTAGGTCAAGCCGATCAGCAGGTTTGCTGCGATGAAGGGCAACCAGAGGTCCGGCGTGAAGCTGATCGCGGTCACCGAGAGCGAGACCACGAGAACAACCGCCGTCGCCGCGCCGATCTCGGCCAGGCGTGGGACGATCGCCTCGACCGCCCGGAAGCCGGCCACGACGAGCCGGCGATCGGCCTCCCGCGCCGACTGCATGATGAAGAGACCGCACAGCCCCGCGAGGAAGGCGACGGTGATCGCGACCATGTTGGCCCCGTGGATCTCCTGCATGTTCGAGGCGATCACGTCTCCGCCCGGAAGCGGGATGAGGCGAGGCTGGGGAACAGTCCTGGCGATCGCCCTGGTGATGAAGAAGAAGGGCACCACGACCAGCAGCACCAGGAGCAGCGGGCGCCTTGCCTGCTCGATGAATCCGAGCCTCGTCGCGGTCGGCGACGCGACCGGTCATGCCCGCCGCCGAGCCGAAAGCACGAAGACGATGAAGGCCAGCGAGAGAGCCACAGCGACCGAGAGGACAAGCTGGAGCCAGTCCTGGCTCGAAGACGGCTCGCCGACTGCAGCGGCGATGAGGACGTCGGCGGCCTCGCGGCTGACGCTGACCGGACTCGCGTCCGCGGTCATGCCGGGCCCGGAGAAGACATCGAGGAGGAAGACGAAGGCGACAGCCAGCGAACCCTCCAGCGGGGAGGTGATCAGGGATCCGATGACCGCACCGACGCCGAGGTAGATCAGGGAGAAGCCGAGAATCGCCGCCGCGGCGTGCCATGGATGGACGATGCCGGCCTTCAGCGCCAGGGCGAGGTAGGCGGCCGCGCCGGCGACGATCGCCAGCACGACCGAGGCTCCGATCCTGGCCATGGCGACCCTGCCCGCCCCCAGACCCGCAAGGGCGAGCCTTCGATCCGCGCCGCGCGCCGACGCGGCCTGGAAGTAGCCGAGGCTGCCTGCGATGAAAGCCGCCGACCACCCCGCACCCAGCGCGGTCGCGGCATCGCCGAGCAGGTCGCCTCCGAGCGCGTCGGCGAACTCGCCGAGAACGCTTGCGGAGAGGACGACGAAGAGCGCCGGCAGGGCGACCAGGAGGACCAGCGCCAGAGGAGTCCGCAGGTGCTCCCGGGTGAAGAGAGCGACGCTCATTCCTCCACGCACCGCCCATCGCGCAAGGTGTAGACCCGGGTGAGGCGGTCGCGCTCGCTGAGCAGGTGGGAGACGATCAGGATCGCCATTCCCTGGCTTCGCCGCCGCTCCGCCATCTCCCAGAAGTGCAGGTACGTCTCCCAGTCAAAGCCCGCATAGGGCTCGTCGAGGAGCAGCAGGGCCGGCCCGTGCATGAGGGCAAGGGCGAGGTTGAGCTTCTGCCGGGTCCCACCTGATAGCTCCTCGACTCTGAAGTCGAGGTAACGCCCGAACCGCAGCTCTTCCAGGAGGCCCGACCGGGCGGCCTCGGAACGGCAGCGGTCGAGCTGGTAGGCCTGGGCGAAGAGCTCGAAATGCTCGGCGACGGTCAGCTTTTCCCACAGCAGCGCCTCCTGAGGGCAGTAGCCGAGCCGCCCGTTCAGCTCGACGGTGCCGCCATCACGACCGAGGAGGCCGACGATGATCTTCATCAGCGTGCTCTTGCCGGAGCCGTTCTCCCCCACCAGGCCAACCAGTTCGCCCCCGCTGATGTCCATGCTGGCCCCGCGCAGGACAGGGACGCTCCGCCGCCGCAGGAGGCCGCGACGGAACCCCTTGACCACGTTGGTGACCCGGAGGATGGGCTGGGAGCCCTCGCCACGCGGGATCGGAGTGGGCGATGCGCCGTCGGCGTCTCCCACGGCGGCCACTCCTCATTCCTCCGGCGGGCGCCAGCGGCGCAGCCGGTTGGCATTGGTGACCACCGAGAGCGAGCTTGCGGCCATCGCCGCGGCGGCGATCATCGGGCTGAGCTGGAGCTCGAAGAACGGGTAGAGCACGCCCGCGGCGATCGGGATGCCCGAGGGCGTTGTAGCCGAAGGCGAAGGCGAGGTTCTGGCGGATGTTGCGCATCGTCGCCCGGCTCAGGTCGAACGCCGTGCCCACTCCCCTGAGCTCACCCGAGATCAGGGTGACGTCGGCCGCCTCGATCGCCACGTCGGTGCCTGTGCCGATCGCGATGCCGACGTCGGCCTGCGCCAGCGCGGGCGCGTCGTTGATCCCGTCTCCGACCATCGCCACCAGCTTGCCCTCGTCCTGGAGGTGGCGCACCTCGAGCGCCTTGTCCTCGGGGCGAACCTCGGCCAGGACGCGGTCGATCCCCACCTGCCTGGCGATCGCCTCGGCCGTGCGGCGGTTGTCCCCGGTGATCATCACCACCTCGAGGCCGAGGCGGCGCATGGTCGCGATCGCCGCCTTCGAGTCCTCCTTCACCGTGTCGGCGACGGCCACCACACCGGCCGGCCGGCCGTCGATCGCCACGAACACGGCGGTCTTTCCTCCGGCTTCAAGCGAGGACGCCTCCCCCTCGAGGGGGGAAACGTCGAGCCCCTCATCGGCGATCAGGCGTCGCGTTCCGATCACCAGCCGGCGCCCCTCGATCAGCGCCCGCAGGCCGCCGCCGGTGACCGAGTCGAACTCCTGCGGATCGCTCAGTGCCAAGCCACGCTCCCCGGCCCCCTCGACAATCGCCTGGCCGAGCGGATGCTCGGAGAGCGCCTCCGCCGATGCGGCGAGCCTGAGGAGCTCCTCCTCCCCGCCGTCGACGCTGACGACGTCGGTGAGGGACGGTTGCCCGCGGGTGATCGTCCCCGTCTTGTCGAGGACGATTGCGCTGAGCTTCTGCGCCGTCTCCAGCGCCTCCGCCGAGCGGATCAGGATGCCGTTCTGCGCTCCCTTGCCGGTTCCGACCATGATCGAGAGCGGCGTCGCCAGCCCGAGCGCGCAGGGGCAGGCGATGATCAGGACGGCCACCGCGGACACGAGGCCGAAGGTCAGGGCGGGGTCGGGGCCGAAGTCGAACCAGACGACGAAGGTCGCGATCGCGATGAAGATCACCGCCGGCACGAAGTGGCCGGCGACTCGATCGGCGACGCGCTGGATCGGGGCCTTCGAGCCCTGGGCCTGCTCGACCAGCCTGATGATCTGGGCCAGCATCGTGTCGCGGCCGACGCTTGTGGCCCGGAACCGGAAGGAGCCGGTCTGGTTGATCGTCGCTCCGATCACCTCATCCCCGGCCTCCTTGGTCACCGGCAGGGACTCGCCGGTGACCATCGACTCGTCGAGGCTCGAGCGGCCCTCGATCACCTCTCCGTCGACCGGGACCTTCTCGCCCGGGCGAACTACGACGACATCCCCGGGGGCTACGTCGGCGATCGCGATCTCCTCCTCCGCGTCGCCTCTCAGCACGCGGGCCGTCTTCGCCTGCAGGCCGATCAGCTTGCGGATCGCCTCGCCGGTGCCGGCCTTGGCCCGCACCTCGAGCAGGCGTCCGAGCAGGATCAGGGTGATGATCACGCCCACCGCCTCGAAATAGACCTCGCGCAGGTCCTCGGGCAACGCGCCCGGGAAGAGGGTGACGAAGAGGCTGTAGCCGAAGGCTGCGGCCGTCCCGACCGCGATCAGGGTGTTCATGTCGGCGCTGCGGTGGGCGAGCGCCAGCCATCCGGTGCGATGGATCGGCAAGCCCGCATACAGCATCACCGGGGCGATCATCGCCAGCTGGAACCAGCGGTCGACCAGGATCTCCGGCACCCAGGTGGCGCCGAAGACGTCCTCGGCCATCACCGCGAACAGAACCGGAAATGTGAGCACCGCGCCGAGCAGCACGCGGCGGCTCAGATCGGCGACCTCCGCGTTGCGGGCCTCCGCTGCGGCGTCTTCGTCCCGCGCGGCCTCGCCCGTCCGTTCCAGCAGCTCGTAGCCGGCCGCTCCGATCGCCTCACCCAGGTCCGTGGTGGTGAGGCGATCCGGGTCGTAATCGACCGTCACGGTCTCTGTTCCCATGTTCACGCCGGCACCGTCCACGCCGGGCAGCGCCAGCACCGCGCTCTCGATCGTGTTGACGCAGGAGGCACACTTGATGCCGCCCGGCTTCAGCCTCAGCTCGGCCCGGACAGGTGCCGTCACCCTCCGCTCCGGCCCGACGCCGACCGCCTCCGCCTGCGGCGCTCCGGCACCGTTTCCGCCCGCCGGTTCGGCCTCTTGGTCGGCCTCGACGACGAGCGTGCCATGGACCATGTTCATGCCGCAGGCGAAGCCGAACTCGCCTTCTCGATCGGGCGTCAGGTCAAGGGCCGTCCGCGCGAACGGGGCCAGCGAGCGGCTCACGCCGAGATCGGGGAAGACGACCCGGGCAGTGCAGTCCCCGGCCTCCTGCCGGTCGAAGACCAGCCGCAGGGGGACTCCGGCGCGAGCGCGGATCAGGTTCGGCGAGTAGCCGCCCTTGACGACGATCTCGACCTCCTGCCGGCCGCCGCGGAGATCGGCCTCCGCCGCGCGTCGGCTGCCGAAGAAGAACCAGGCCAACGCCGCGATCGAGAGAGCTCCGCCGAGCGTGACGAGGAGCTCAGCCATGGGAGAACGGGGCTGAATCGGGCTGCTTGACCATCAGCAGGAACGATACCCCATAGGGGTATCAGACACCAGTCTTCTCCCCCCGGGAGTCGACTGCAACCGCGGCACCCCTAGACTCGGGCCCGCAGCCATGTTCATCATCGCTTCGACTTCCCTCATGCTCGCCGACATGGACGGCCACATGGATTGGGGCGATGGCTGGTGGATTGCGATGATGGCCGGGATGGTGCTGTTCTGGGCGCTCGTCGTCCTCGGCATTCTCTGGATCGTCCGGGAGATGGGTGGGCGGGGCGGCGATCGGGAGCGTCCGGCGGTCCGCGACGATCCGCTTGCGATCCTCGACCGGCGATTCGCCGAGGGTGCGATCTCACCCGAGGAATACCGCGAGCGGCGAACGCTGCTGGGGGAGCACCTCAACCGGGACTGACGGAGGTGCGGCGGGCCAGGCGTCTGCGACCGCGGCTCACGCCAACCGCCTCAGCTTGCGCCGGACCCGGCGGTTCTGGGTTCCGCCTTCCTGGCGGTCCCGACGATGTGGGAAAGCGGCGGCACCGGAGCACCGGGAGAGAAGTGGAAGCGCTCCTCCTCAACGATGTCGAACCGTGCCGCCCTGATCGCGGCGGACGTGTCCCGGGCGCAATGGCAGCCGCCGGCGACCCGGGGCCAGAACGTGGCGTCGGCGAACCGCTCGAGACCGGCCGCCCATCGTCGTTGCGACACCACATGCTCGTAGAAGCGAAGCTCTCCCCCCGGTCGCAGGACGCGGGACAGCTCGGCGAGCGCGGACGCCTGCTCGGGAACCGAACAAAGGACCAGCGACGCCACGGCGGCATCGAATGAACCGTCGTCGGCGGGCAGGGCGTCGGCGACTCCGGCGACCACCGTCACCTTGACCGGGGCTTCCGCCGCAGCCTCGATCGCCGCATCTCGCAGGATCGGCTCCGGCTCCACGGCCAGCACCTCGGTGACGGTCGCGGGATAGTGCAGGAAGTTGAGGCCGTTGCCGGCGCCGACCTCGATCACGCGCCCGGATAGGCCACTCAGCATCCGGGCCCGATGCTCTTCCTCCTCCCCGCCCCGGCGCTTCTTCGCCATGCGCAGATACATGCGCGCGAACCAGGGGTGGCTGATCTCGGTCTTGGCGTCTTCCACGGGCACAAGATACGGTTCGCCGCGATCTCCTTGCCACGCCGTGCAAGGGCGTGGGATGGTCCAGAGTATTCCGATGATCGGTTCAAACACCCGGACGGAAGTGCTCGTGTCGGAACGCGACCCCCTGAAGATGGCCGGCGTCCTCCTGCTCGCGGGGTTCGTCCTCAACGCCGTGGTGACGAGCCTCTTCCACCCCTCCGGGTCCGAGGACGATCACCCTGTGATCTTCACCGACTACGCCGAGAGCGACGCCTGGGTCGCGATTCACTTCGGGCAGTTCGTCGGCGTGCTCATCGCTCTGGCGGGCCTGCTCGTCCTCTACAACGCCCTCAGGGCTCGCGGTGGTGTCACGATCCTCGCCCGGCTCGCGGCGGGAGCCACCGTCATGACCGCGGCGGTGTGGGCTGTCCTGCAGGCCGTCGACGGAGTCGCGCTGAAACAGGCAGTGGACGCTTGGGCCGACTCGTCGGGAAGCCAGGAGGCGCTTCGCTACGGCGATGCCGAGACCCTGCGCTGGACCGAGTGGGGAATTCAGAGCTATTTCCGGCTGTCGCTCGGACTGAGCCTTGCCCTGTTCGGTGTTGCGATCGTCGCCTCCCGCCTTGTCGCCGCCTGGCTGGGCTGGATGGCCGTGGCCTCGGGCCTGCTTTCAGTCGTGATGGCGATCGACGTTGGCTACAACGGGCTGGAGAGCGACGTTGGAGATGCTGCGGGCCTGGCCTTCGTGCTGGCTCTGATCGTCTTCGCCATCGGGGTCACCCTCTCAGGGCGGCGTCCCACACCCTGACCTGTCCCGCCCCCGCACCGGACCGAGCGGGCACCGGGCGGGAGGGGCCGTAGACTTGGTCGGCACCGCCTTTCGACCCGTCCCATGCAACCAAGGGGGTTTCCCGAGTGCCGATCGCCGAATTCACGCTGGGCAGCGCGCTGCTGACCACGCTCTCGATCTTCTTCTTCGTGATCTGGATCTGGATCCTGATCACGATCTTGGGAGACCTCTTCCGCGACCACGAGACCTCGGGCTGGGCGAAGGCGGCCTGGGTCTTCTTCCTGGTCTTCGTCCCCTTCATCACGGCGCTGATCTACCTGATCGCCCGTGGCGACGGAATGCGCGAGCGCGCGGTCAAGGAGCAGGCCGAGGCCCGCAAGCATTTCGACGAGTACGTCCGCCAGACGGCCTCGAGCGGCACATCGCACGTCGACGAGCTGGCCAAGCTCGCCGAGCTCAAGGAGAAGGGTTCGATCAGCGACGCCGAGTTCGAGCAGGCGAAGGCGAAGCTGCTCGCCTGAGGGGACCCCCTGGGAAGCCTCACTAATCGCCTGGCGGCTCGGCCCGCGGGCCTGAGAGACTGCGGACGTGGCCGAGGAGGATCGGATCCGGGTGGTCAAGCGCGCCTTCGAGGCGTTTCACGACCGCGACATCGATGCGCTCACCGAGCTCTCCGACCCGGCGATCGAGATCTCCAGCGTGACCGGGATCATCGCCGGCCGCGAGAGTCCTTATACGGGAATCCGCGCACTCTCCGAGTACCTCGGCGACGTCGAGCGGATCTGGGACGAGATCGAGCTC
Source organism: uncultured Actinomycetes bacterium (assembly GCA_963720015.1). Classification (GTDB taxonomy): domain Bacteria; phylum Actinomycetota; class Thermoleophilia; order Solirubrobacterales; family 70-9; genus DATFPK01. The sequence goes on from CAVREA010000002.1 coordinate 366,125, forward strand.
GTCCCCCAGGAGTTCCACGAGATGGAGGAGGGCGAGCGGGTCCTCGTCTTCGGCCGGGTGCGGGCGCGCCGCGGCAACTCCAGGGTCGACACGCCCAACGCCTGGCTCTGGGAGCTGCGCGGCCAGAGGGTGGTCGGCGTGCGCGTCTACGCGGAGCCGGCCAGGGACGCGAACTGGCTCTTCAAGTAGCGCCCGAGCCCGCGACGGCACCGCCGGTCCCCGGCGGCCAGAACGGCCACTCCTCGAAGCGCGAGCAACGTCCGGCCTGGTCGAACCGCATCACCCAGAGGTCGCGGTAGAGCTGGCGCCGCGGCTCCCCGTACTCGACCTCGACCCTTGCCACCGCGGTGTCCCTTTCGACGGCGACGACCTCGGCGGCCATCGTGAACCCCTCGTCGGGACCCAGCCTCTCCTTCTCCCAGAACTCCCCGAGCTCGGCGAGGCCGGTGACGGACTCCTCGAACGGTCCGGGGCTGTAGACGGCGTCGTCCGTGAACAGGGCGCCGATCCCGTCGACCCCTTCGGTCCGCCATGCTTTCTCGTAGGCGTCGATCCACGCCCTCACTCCCGCTCGGTCCACAGAGCGAGCCTAGGGCTTAGAGCGGCTGATGGAAGCGGCCGCCGCAGAGACCCCAGACGCCGCGATCGGCGCGCCGTGCGCGGCGAGCGGCGCGGCGGTACGCACGGACCCTGCGGAACGGCCGCTCGAAGACGTAGACCTTGGCCCAGCCCGAAGCGACCTGGGCGCGGCCGAGGTCACGGCCGTCGCGCCGGCGCTCGACGTAGGCGAGGAGCCGCCCGTAGCGGTCGAAGCGGTCCTGGCTCGGGTCGGTGACCAGCCTGATCCGCAGGCCTCCCGGGGCCAGCCGTCGCATCGACCTCGACGCGCGGCGGGCGCCGCACTCGGCGCCGCCGAACTTCTCCGGCGTGTCGATTCCGATCACCCGCACGTCGTAGCGGCTCCGCCGCGCCCCGAAGGCGCGGACGTGGAGGGTGTCGCCGTCGATCACGCGCAGCACGCGGGCGCGGATCCGCTGGCCCCTCTCCCCTCCCCCGCCGCCGGCGGAATGCTTGCACGGGCACGGCAGCGACTCGCAGGCGATGCCGTCGCCGTCGGAGTCGAGCCGGTCGGGGTCGCGCCCGGGGCCGCCCTTGGAGAGGAAGTAGTCCTGCGCGGCCCGCTGGCTGGCGAAGTCCGAGCAGTCGCGATCGGCGCCGATCGCCGGATCGGGAGCGGCCCCCACGGCGAGGCAGACGACGAGCAGGGCGAGCGCGGCCGCCGCCCCGGCCCGTCGCTCAGGTCGGCTCCGGCTCTTTCTCACCCGGCCAGACACCGGTGGCCCGCGCGAAGTACGTGCGCGAGGCATGGTCGGTGGCGCCGCGAACGGCGGCGAACACGGCGCCCTCGATCGCCATCGAGACGACCAGCTTGGTCCAGGGGACGTCGCGATGCTCGGGGTCGGGCGCCTCTTCGTCGTCGATCAGGCCCCAGATCAAGGTGGTGAGCTTGCGGGCCATGAGGCCGGCGACCAGCCCGGCGACGATGCTGAACGGTGCGAACAGGATTCTCGCCATGGCGCTCCGCTACCCCCTTTCCTCCGGGCTCACACGAGGAGCGGCGATCCGGGCCCGAGGGCGGCTGGGCTCAGCGGTCGGTGAGGCGGAAGCCGCCCGAGCTTCGCGGCTGCGAGTCGACGATGCGAAGCGGCGCCCCACCGGCGCTCTGCGGCTTCTCCTCGGCGGAGATGATGACCAGCCGCGGGCGTGGACCGGTGTCGGTGTGTCGGATTCTGAGTCGCCGTGCCATCGTTGCCTCAACCACGTATTCGGCATCGAGGTGCGGTCCGGTTGAGGGCCTGCGGGCACGGCGGTCAGATAACTCGAAAACTCGGCAGCCGCCTGTCGAGAAGTCGGTATCGACCCCCTCGGCGGCCGGTTTGCTCGGGTATTCAGCTCTCGGCCGCGGCTTTGGGCTTGCTCTCGGCGGCGTCGCCGGCCGCCCTCTCGGCGCCGGCGGCCTTCTCCTCGGCGCCCTCCGCGCCCGGCTCGAGGCCGGGCTCGCTGTGAGCGGCCCGATCCTCGTACTGCCTGCGGGCGGCGCTGTCGGCCTCGGCCAGCACCTTGTCGGCCCTGAGCGCCTTCACGATCGCCTCGCGCCCGCGCCGCGGGACCAGGTTCATGACGGTGGCGATCGCCTTGGTCTGCTTCGGGACCCAGACCTCGAAGCGGCCCGTCTCGAGCGCCTCCACGATCGCCTCGGCGACGTCCTCGGGCTGCAGGTTCTTCACCCCGCGAGCCTCGACCAGGCCGGTCGCGAGCTCCGTGTTGACCACGCCGGGCATCACGCAGGAGATCGCGATCCCGGTGTCGAGGTACTCGGCGCGTACGGCCTCGCAGAGCCCGACCACGGCGTGCTTGGTGGCGCAGTAGGTGGCGCCGCCGGGGAAGCCGCCCTTGCCCGCCTGTGAGGCGATGTTGACGATGTGGCCGCTGCCCCGGGGCTCCATCTTGGCGAGCGCCAGCTTGGTGCCGAAGATGACCCCGTGCAGGTTGATGTCGATCATCCGCTTTGCGGTCGCGTCGTCCTCCTCGGCGAACCGCCCCAGCGGCATGATCCCGGCGTTGTTGACGACCACGTCGATCGGCCCGAGCTGGCGCTCGGCCTCGTCGAGGAAGCTCGAGAACGATTCGCGGTTGGTGACGTCGAGTTGGAGCGCGATCGCCCCTCCGCCCAGCTCCGCCGCCGTCTGCTCGGCGAGCTCGAGGTCGAGGTCTCCGATGGCGATCCTGGCGCCGCGGCGCGCGAGCGCCGATGCCGTCGCCTTGCCGATCCCCCTGGCACCGCCGGTGATCGCAACCACCTTGCCGTGAACCGGACGCTTCTCCTTCGCCATCTGACTCTCCTCCGCTGCGCTTGATCTGGCTGGGCAGCCAGGAATCTACCGGGTTGGGAGCCCCCTGCGCAGCTGCGCTCAGACGAGGTCGGGGTCGGTCATCACCTCGACCAGCGCCGGACCGTCGTACTCGCGCGCCTCGGCGAGCGCCTGCTCATCCATCCTCCTCCAGGGCCTGTTTGCGCCGGGTCGCGAATTCGACGGCGGCTTCGACCGGATCGGCGGCCCGCGAGAGCTCCTCGTAGGAGATCTCGGCGCCGCTGAAGCCGTTTCCGTTCCAGAGGTCGCCCTCGGGGCGGGCGTCCCAGGGGCCGACGTAGAAGTAGGGGTTCGGGTGGTTCTCGTCGCCCGGCGACATCCCGTAGTTGGCTCGCAATCCGTCGCCCGAGCGGCCCATCTCGATCGCGATGTCGAAGTGCTCGGGCCAGAGCGTCGGCTCGGTCGGCTCGTCCCCGGTCCCGGCGCCTTCGGCCAGCCGGCGCAGGATCGCCTCACCGGCCTCGAAGGCTGCGGCGAGGGCGGCGGCGGAATCGGCCTCGATCCCGAGCGGATCCGTGCTCGGGTCCAAACCCTCGGGAAGGTCGTCCCGGCCGATCAGGTCCGCGGCGGCGGCCGGCGAGCTGATCGGCGCGCGCCGCTCGCCCGCCCCCGATGCGACCACCAGCTCGGTTCCCTCGACCCTGACCTGGCGGCCCTCGCCGAAGACCGGCGTGCCGAACCCTCCCGGCGTTCGCACCAGCGAGAACTCGCCGGTGGCGTGCTCGCGGGCGACCTTGATCACGTCCTCGGCCAGCCGGTGCATCCCTTCCCGGGTCTGCGGGAACCCCGGCGGGAGAGGCGGCAGGGCAATCCGGGCCATGCCGCTTGGTCCCCCTCCGCGCCCCTCCGTTACAGCTGTCTGCTGTAACGGCTGCGCCCGGCCGGCGACCACTTGCCATGACCGTTCTCGTCCCCAGGCTTCCCCTGGCGCCCCGGAGGCGCGATGATGCCCGCCTCATGTCCCGGTTCCTCGATCGCCTCCGCACCGCGACGACCTCCCAGGACTCCGAGGAGAGGGCCCTGGTCGAGCGGCTGCGCGACGGCGACGAGGCTGCCTTCGCCGAGCTGATCGACCGCTACGGCGCCGCGATGCTGCGCGTAGCCCGCATGCATGTGCGCGACCGGGCGGTGGCGGAGGAGGTGGTCCAGGAGACCTGGCTGGCGGTCTTCAACGGGATCGAGCGCTTCGAGGGCCGCTCCAGCCTTCGCACCTGGCTCTTCCGCATCCTCACCAACCGCGCCAAGACCCGCGGCGAGCGCGAGGGGCGCACGGTGCCCTTCTCCTCCGTCGTCTCGGCGGAGGCGGCCGCCGACGCCGAGCCCGCAGTCGACATCGACCGCTTCCTCGGCGCCGACCACGATCGCTACGCCTACCACTGGGCCGCGCCCCCGCGCCCCTGGACCCAGGAGCGCGTGGTCGAGCGGGAGACGCTCGGCAAGATCCGGGAGGCGATCGAGACGCTCCCCGACAGCCAGCGGACCGTGATCCGGCTCCGCGACGTCGAGGGATGGAGTGCCGAGGAGGTCGCCGAGGCGCTCGAGATCTCCGATGTCAACCAGCGCGTCCTTCTCCACCGGGCGCGCTCGAGGGTTCGCAACGCGCTCGAGGGGTACATGGACCCCGAGCTGGAGACCGCATGAGCCGCGCCCGCGTCGACACCCCGATGACCTGCCGCGAGCTTGTCGAGCTGGTCTCCGGCTACCTCGAGGGCGCCCTCGGCGAGGACGACCGGCGCCGCTTCGAGTCGCACGTCGGCGAGTGCGGCCCGTGCGCCGATTACCTCGAGCAGATGCGGCTCCTGGTCAGCGCCTCCGGGCGCCTCAGCGCAGAGCAGCTAGCCCCGGAGGCCCGGGACGAGCTGCTCGCCGCGTTTCGCAGCTGGAAGCGCTGAGCGCGGGCGCTAGAGGTTGAGCGCGGCGCGCTTCGGCTGCCAGCCGGGGACGGTGTTGCCCTCGGGCGGGATCGGGTGCTCCTTGAGGATCCGCGCCAGGTGGACGACGTTGTGGGCCATCCAGCCCGCCGTCTTCTGGGTGTAGGCGTGGTCGCGGCCGCCGGCCTCGATGAACGAGGGCCCGGGTCCCGCGTCGCCGACCCAGTAGGTGTCGGCGTTCGGGGGGATCGCGAAGCCGAGGTGGGTCATGTTGAACAGGGTGGTCTCGGCGCAGGCGTGGGCGCCGTCCTCGTTTCCGGTGACGACGACTCCGCCGACCTTGTTGTACATCGGGTACTGCCCGACGTCGTTGGTCGAGTCGTAGGTGCCATCGAGGCGCTCGATCACCATCTGCGAGACGCTGTTGCGGACCCCGAACCAGATCGACATTCCGATGATCACGATGTCGGCGGCCAGCAGCTTGTCGAGGATCAGCGGCCATTCGTCGCCCTCCCCCTCGTAGGAGGAGACGCCGAACGGAATGTTGAAATCGACCGGCCGGATCACCTCGGACGTGCAGTCCAGCGAGTCCAGGTGGCCACGGACGATGTCGATCAGGGCCTCCGTGTTGGAGACCTCGGGGGACTTCTTCAGGGTGCAGTTGAGAACGACGGCGTTGAGTTTCATGGCCGCCAGTCCAGGCGGCGCCCGGCTCGTTACACGCCGATCCGGGAATCTCCGTGTAACGGCCGAGCCCGCGGACGGGACTGCGCCGCAAGTGGCCGAGCTTCATTTCGACAACCTGCTGATCGTCGCCGCGGTCGCTTTCACGGCCCCGCTGCTGCTCGGCCTCGCCCCCTCCCTCCGCCTCCCCGCCGTCGTCCTCGAGATCGTCGCCGGGATCGCGATCGGCCCGTCGGGGCTCGGCTGGGTCGAGATCGACGAGCCCGTCGAGGTCCTGTCGCTGGTCGGCCTCGCCTTCCTGCTCTTCATCGCGGGCCTCGAGATCGACCTGCGTCGGCTCCGCGGCCCCACGCTGCGGGTCGCTTCGCTCTCCTTCGCGCTCTCATTCGCGGTGGCGATCGTCGCCGGATTCGTCCTCGACGCCGGCGGGCTCGTCTCCGACCCGCTCTTCGTCGCCATTGTGCTCGTCTCGACCTCGCTCGGGGTCGTCGTGCCGGTGCTCAAGGACGCGGACCAGGTCGCGAGCGGCTTCGGCCAGCTCGTCATCGCCGCCTCCTCGATCGCCGATTTCGGGGCGATCATCCTGCTCACCCTCTTCTTCTCCGGCGAGGGCTCGACCGGAACGACGACCAAGCTGATCCTGCTCGGCGGCTTCGCCCTGCTGGTCGGCGCCTTTGCCTACGGCCTCTCCCGCGCCGAGCACTCGGAGCGGATCTCGGCGGTGCTCGTCCGGCTTCAGGACACGACCGCGCAGATCCGCGTCCGCGGGGCCTTCGCTCTGCTGGTCGGCTTCACCGCCCTGGCCGAGCAGTTCGGGCTCGAAACGATCCTCGGCGCCTTCGCCGCCGGCGCGGTCCTCTCCGCCATCGACCGCGACGAGGCGATGACGCACCCCGAGTTCCGCCTCAAGCTGGAGGCGGTCGGCTTCGGGGTCTTCATCCCGGTCTTCTTCGTCACCAGCGGCCTCCGGTTCGACCTCGACGCGCTCTTCTCGAGCGCCTCCACGCTCGCCTACGTGCCGGCGTTCCTCGCCGCCCTGTTCGCGGTCCGGGGCCTCCCGGCGCTGCTCTACCGGCGCCGGCTCGGCACCCGCCAGACCGTCGTCGCCGCCCTGCTTCAGGCCACCTCGCTGCCGTTCATCGTCGCCGCGACCATGATCGGCCTCGACCTCGGCCTCGTCGAGGAGTCGTCGGCCGCCGCGCTGATCGCCGCGGGCCTGCTCTCGGTGATCGTCTTCCCGGTCACCGCCCTGGCCCTGCTGAGGACGGGGCCGGGGAAAGCCGCCCGGCCCAGCCCCGCGAGCCCCGTGCTCTCCAGCGAGGACCGCGCGATCTGCGCCGCGGCGGCCCGCTAGCCGTCCAGGGCCCACCGGGACCGGGTCTGCGGGAAGGCTCCCTCGAGCCAGGCGTGGACCACGGCCGGGCGCAGCAGGTAGAGCGCGCCCGCCGAGCGCGCGTCGCCGAGTCCCAGCTCCTCCTCGCCGACGCCGTACTTGCCGGCTAGCTGGGGCAGGACGCTGCGCAGAAGCGCCTCGTTGGCGACCGGCTCCGCCGCTCCCTCGACGATCACCACGTCGCCGGCGCTCTCGAGATGGACCACGGCGCGGGGATTCGAGGCCAGGTTGCGGCCCTTGACCGAGTCGCGGCCGGTACCGAACCAGAAGCAGCGCTGCTGCCAGAGGCCGTGGACGGGCATCGAGTGCGGTCTCCCGTCGGGCCGCGTGGTTGCGAGCCAGTAGGTCTCCGAGTTGCGGAGCCGGCGCTCGACCCGCGCCCAGGGGATCCCGTTCTCCTCGGCCATCCGGCGGGACGATACGCGCAATCCCGGCAGTGGCGCACGCAGCGCCGGGGGTACCCTTTGGGGCGATGTGTTGACCGCAGCAAGCACCGACCCGGCGGCGGGAGTCGGAATCCTGGCCGCTCTGGCGGCGGGCTTCGTCTCCTTCCTATCTCCCTGCGTGCTACCGCTCGTGCCCGGCTACCTGTCCGCGGTCACGGGGGTCTCCCCCGACGAGCTCGAGGACGCGGACTGGCGCCGGGTGCTCGGACCCAGCCTGCTCTTCGTGGCGAGCTTCTCCGCGATCTTCATCCTCTCCGGCCTCACGGCCACGGCGGTCGGCTCGACCCTCAGCGGCCGCACCTTCGAGAAGGTCGCCGGCGCACTGATCATCGCCCTCGGGGTCTTCTTCGTCGCCTCGGCGTTCGTGACCGCCCTCAACCGCGAGTGGCGGCTCGACGGCCTCATGGAGCGGGTGGGGCGCGGCGGGCCGATCGTCGCGGGCGCCGCCTTCGCGATCGCCTGGACGCCGTGCATCGGGCCGACGCTGGGCGCGATCGTCACCGCGGCCTCGCTCTCGGGGTCGGCCGCCCACGGGGCATTCCTGCTGGCGGTCTACTCCGCCGGGCTGGCGATCCCGTTCGTGCTCACGGCCGTCGCCTTCTCGCGGATGACGAGCGCGTTCGCCGTCGTCAAGCGCCACTACCGCGCGATCATCGCCACCGGCGGGGCGATCCTGATCGCGATGGGCCTGCTGATCCTCACCGGCGAGTTCTTCCAGCTCAACATCGAGGCGCAGAAGCTGATGACCGAGCTCGGCCTCGACTTCTGGAACGACGTCTAGCCCCCGCCGTTCCTTCGCCAGGGGGTGCCGGGCGTCAGCCGGCCAGCGCCAGCGCCACCGCCTTGACCCGCTCCTCCTCGAGCCGGTCCGCGAGCGCCTCCGCGTCCGCTGCCTGCAGCTCGAGGTGGAGGTCGCGGAGCTCGGAGTCGCCGGCCAGCAGGGGGTCGAGCCCGCGCCAGAGCGCGGCGTTCATGCGCGTGATCAGCAGCAGGCCCTCCAGCTCGGTGACCCGGCTCAGCGGCGAGTAGCCGGTGATGCGGCCGTTGAGCTTCAGCCTCCCCAGCTTCTCCCCCGACCAGCCGGCGAGCTGCTTGAGGTGGTCCCGCCCGACCGAGAGCCTGTCCATCAGGTCGATCAGGGCGGCACGCTCGGCGTCGATCTTCTCCGCGGCATCGGCCAGGAGCCTTCCCAGCGGTGTCCCCTCGTTGCTCGACGCCGACCGCTTGGCCAGTTCGGCTCCGGCGGTGAGCGCGGTCAGGTGGTCATTGAGGTAGATCGAGAGGAGCTTGCGGTCCATCGCTACTCGCGGGACGGCAGGGCGGGGATCGTCGTCTCGACCTCGGTGCCCACCGCCTCGACCTCCTCGAGCTCCTCGCCGTCGCTCTCGCGCGAGCAGACGATGCGGAAGCGGCCGGTGCCGATCGCGGAATCGGGGACGATCGGCAGGCCCCTGATCTCCTCCCAGCCGAGGCGCTCGACCTCGAACGGGTTCATTCGCACCTCCGACGCCGGATAGGGGCAGTTGGAGTTGTGCTGGTCGATCGCCTTCGAGATCGCCTCGAGGTTCCTTGACTCGGCGGAGCTCATCGGGAGGAAGTCTAAGCTCGTCTCCCCGGCTTCCTACGATCACCGTGTGACGCGGACGATCGCGCATCTCGACATGGACGCCTTCTACGCGTCGGTCGAGCTGCGCCGGCGACCGGAGCTGCGCGGCAAGCCGGTGGTCGTCTGCGGCTCGGGACCGCGGGCGGTGGTTACGACGGCTAGCTACGAGGCCCGCCAGCTGGCGGGGATCCACTCGGCGATGCCCGCCGCGATCGCCCGCCGCCGCCTTCCCGACGCGGTCTACCTGCAGCCCGACTTCAAGGCCTACCGGGCCGCCTCGGCCGAGGTGATGGAGATCGTTCGCGCCGCCGTCGAGATGGTCGAGGTGGTCGGCCTCGACGAGGCCTATCTCGACCTGACCGGGCTCTTCTCGCCGAAGGCGGCGATGCGGCGGATCGCGACCCAGATCCGGGAGACCACGGGCCTGACCTGCTCGATCGGGATCTCCGAGAGCAAGCTGCTCGCCAAGATCACCAGCGAGCTGGGCAAGCCCGCCGGCCTCGTCGGTCCTGAGGCGCGAGCAGGCGCTCGAGCGCTTCGCCGGCCACTCCCCCGGCCTGATCCCGGGCATCGGCCCGAAGACCGTCGAGCGGCTCGAGCGGGCCGGGATCCGCACGCTGGCCGAGCTGCGCGGCCGCGACCCCGCCGCGCTCGTCGACGCTCTTCGGCCCGCGCAGCGGCGAGTGGCTGGCGCGGCGGGCGCGCTTCGAGGACAACTCGCCGGTGACCACCGGTGCACGAGACCAAGTCGCAGTCGGTGGAGACGACCTTCGACGCCGACGTCGCCGACCTCAGCCGGCTGCTCGAGATCCTGGCGGGTCAGGCCGAGGAGCTCTCGCGCCGGCTGCGCAAACGCGACCTCGCAGGCCGCACGATCGGGATCAAGGTCCGGCTCGACGACTGGACCACGGTCACCCGGGCGCGGACGGTGGATGCGCCCGACCGAACGCCCCCGAGGCGATCGGCGAGGTCGCGCGCGATCTGCTGCGAGGCCTACGGCCCCCGCGGCCGGTGCGGCTGCTCGGCGTCAGGGTGGCGGCCTTCGAGGAGACCGGCGCCGACCCCGAGGCGAAGGAGGCGGACCAGCTCCGCCTCGGGGTGTGACGCCCGCGCTCTACTTGGTCGAGAGCACGTAGCCGGTGTCGGGGAACCCGAGGCGCTGCTTGGTGGCGTAGGTGAGGTCGTACTCGCGACCCGCGGCGTATGGCCCGCGGTCGACGACCGGCACCGTGACAGTGCGGTCCGCGGTAGCGGAGCTTCACCCTGGTGCCGCAGGGCAGGTACTTGTTGGCGACGCCGAGGGTCGCCGGCGTCAGCGTCCCGCCGCAGGCGATCGTGTTGCCGTAGAGGCCGGGGCCGTACCAGGAGGCGGCGGCGTAGCGGTACACCGTGATCCGGCGCCTGGCGCTGGAGCCGCCGATCGCCTTGCGGTTCCTGGCCGCGAAGGCGCGCAGCCTGTAGATGCCGGTGACGGCTGCGGCCCAGCGCAGGCGACTCCGAAGCCGCCGCGACGGGAGCTGGTGTCGCGGACAGGCGCGCCGTCCGGGCCCGCTGGCGACGACCTTGACTGGCTCGGCGGCCGCCCGGCCGGACGCGGCCGCTGAGGCGGACGCCGTCGCCGAGGACGCGTGGTGCTTGCCGACGTGGAACGCCGTCCGCGAGCTCGACCCGGACCGGTTCGGCGACCGAGGCCCGGCCCCGGGCGGGCACGGCGCGGAAGGCTCCGTTGACCCGGCGCGGTCACCCTGGTGCGGTAGATGCCGTGCGGTCGGTATGGATCTTGCGGACCAGCTTCCAGCGGTCCGCACCGGCGGAGCGGAACTTGATGCCGCACGTCCATCCCGCGGTTGCCCGGCACACTGCCGCCGAGGCCGAGCCGCTCGCCGAAGCTCGACGGTGCGCTCGAGTCGCCGAGATCCTGGCGGTCTGGCCCGAGCTGGTCGCGGCGATCGAGATGCTTGCTGTGGTGGCGGAGACGGCGACCCGCAGCATGGCCAGGGCCGCGGCACGCCTCCGCCGCATACGACGGATGCGTCGCAAGGTGGATCACTCGCTTTCTCATCCTGCCTGCGGGGTTAGCTGACGGGCTCGTCGGCGGCGGCCGCTCTGCGGCCACGCACTACGGGCGGAGTCGCCGCCCGATTCGCCCCTGCCGCCGATCGCTGCGGCGTTGGGTCCCCCGCTCGCCCCGCGCTCGCGGGGCGACTCGGCAGATCGGTTTACGTAGCTTTTGCTAACGAACACGCAAAGGTAGGGCCGGTTTCGGCGCCGCTGTGTGACGCTCCATCACACAGACGGGTTCCCGGGCGACACCGCCCAAACCGCTCTGGCAGAGCGGTTTGGGCCCCATCTGCACGCCTGGGCGCCGTGTGCGAAGATCTCCTTATCGGAGAGGATCGCCTCAGCGGACTGGACTCGTCGTTCCTGCACATGGAGCGAGGCGGGAGCCCACATGCACGTCGCCTCGACCACCATCTTCGAGGGCCCGGCGCCGGCGCACGAGGAGTTCCGCGACCACATCGCGCGCCGCCTGCACCTGGTCCCGCGCTTCCGCCAGAAGCTGCGCTTCGTCCCCTTCGGCCAGGGCCGGCCGGTCTGGGTCGACGACCCCCACCTCAACCTCGACTACCACGTCCGCCAGACCGCGCTGCCCCCGCCCGGCTCCGAGGAGCAGCTGCGCAACCTGGCGGCACGCGTCTTCTCCCAGCAGCTCGACCGCTCGAAGCCGCTCTGGGAGCTGTGGCTGGTCGAGGGCCTCGAGGACGGCCGCTTCGCGATCATCGGCAAGAGCCACCACGCTCTGGTCGACGGCGTCTCCGGGGTGGACATCACCACGGTCCTCTTCGACACCGCCCGCGAGCCCGAAACACCGCCCGAGCGCCGGCCCGGAGTGGCTGCCGAGGCCCGAGCCGAGCGGCGCCAAGCTGCTCGCCGACGCCCTGCTCGAGCGGGCCACGAGCCCGGCCGAGATCGTCCGCGGGGTGCGCGCGGCGCTGCGCGGGCCGCGCCAGGTCGCCTGCCAGGCTGCGCGGCGGCGTCGGCGCCGCCGGCAAGATGCTCGGCGCCGGACTCTCGGCGCCGCCCTCGCCGTTCAACGTCGAGATCGGCCCGCACCGGCGGTTCGCCTGCGTCCGCGGCGACCTCGACGAGTTCAAGCGGATCAAGAACGAGCACGGCGGCACGCGTCAACGACGTCGTCCTCTCGGTCGTCGCCGGGGCGCTCGGCAACTACCTGCGCGCCCGCGGCCACGACACCAGCGAGCTCGAGATGCGGGCGATGGTCCCGGTCAGCGTGCGCGCCGAGGACGAGCACGGCGCGCTCGGCAACCGCGTCGCCGGCGATGATGGCGCCGCTGCCGGTCTGGTGCGAGGACCCGGTCGAGCGGCTGCAAGCTGATCACCGCCGCGATGGGCGACCTGAAGGCCTCCGGGCCAGGCGGTCGGCGCCCAGCTGCTGACCCAGCTCACCGACTTCGCCCCGCCGACGATCGCCGCGCAGGCGGCCCGGCTCCAGCCCGCGCCAGCGCTTCTTCAACCTCGTCGTCACCAACGTCCCCGGCCCGCAGCTCCCCCTCTACCTGCTCGGCCGCGAGATGGAGGCGATCTTCCCGATGGTCCCGCTGGCCCGCAGCCAGGCGCTCTGCATCGGGATCTTCTCCTACAACGGCCAGCTCAACTTCGGCCTTGATCGGGGACTACGACGCGATGGCCGACCTCGACAGCTTCGCGCTCGACCTCGAGGGGGCGATCGAGGAGACTGAGCAGGCGACACCGAAGCCGAAGCGCCGGCGCGGGGGCGCCAAGGCGGCGAAGCCGTCAAAGGCGAAGGCGAAGGCTTCCGCCGCCAACGGCGGCCGGGCCAAGCCGAGGCGGGAAGCCGGTACGCCCGGCGCCTAGCGCGCCTCCTCGAGGGCCTCGGCGAGGCGCTCGGCCAGCCACAGGTCCCACATCCAGCCGTTCTCCGCGTCGACCTTGCGCTCGATCACGATGCCGCCGGCCCCTCCCTCCACCCGGCGCAGCTTGCCCCAGCGCGGCGAGGGCCCGAGCTCGGCGAGCAGCTTGCGCACCGGAGCCGGGGTCTCGGCTGGGGCGCCGAGGCGCTCCCCCTCGGGCTCGATCCGGAACGGCGGCACGCGCGCGGCGACCGAAGTCTTGTGGGCCCTGCCCAGCTCGATCCTGACCGCGCGGCCCATGCGGTCGCCCTCGAGCACGGTCGCGCCCTCGACGCTGGTGCCGTAGCCCGAGCCGGAGCCGAAGCGGGGCTCGATCCCCACCCGCGGCATGGCGGTCATCTCCAACCCGAGCGGCGCCATCATGTCGGCGCCCGTCTCGGCGGCGCGGGCCATCATCGTCCGTACCCAGAACAGCGCGGCGGGCGCGAGCACCAGCGGGATCAGGACGAGGAACGCGCCGCTGCCGAAGTCCGGCGCGGTCTGGGTGGCCACCATCACGGCGGCGGCGACCGGGAGGATCGCGACGATGGCGCCGAGCTTGACGTTGTCCCGGACCAGGCTCCCCATGCCCCGCCGGGCCCGCCCAATCGCCTCCGGGTCGATCTCCCCGACCGCGAGCACTTCGTACATCCGCCAGTGGTCCGCGACCCTCCCGGCGTCGCGGCGTTCCTCCTCGGTGACCGCGCCCGACGGCGGCGGTGCCCCCTGCCGGCCTGCCCAGACCCACTGATAGCCGAGCACGCCGAAGAGAAGGAGGATCGGGGCGATCGCGCCGACGTACAGCGGCGTCTTCCCGGCGGGGTCGATGAGCACCGCGAGCAGGGTCAGCGCGACTACGGCGGCGACGCCTGCGAGCACGTAGGCCGGCCTGTACCTCACGTCCGCAACCTAGACGGCCTTGCCGCGGGCGGCCAGCAGGGCGGGATTGAGGGCGAGCTCGAGGAGCGTCGCGAGGTCCTCCTCCCGGCCCCCGTCGTAGGCGGAGCCCAGCTCCGGGTCGGAGAGTCCGGGATGCACCGCCCATTCGGTCAGGCCCGGGGGCAGGCTGCCCCCGGCCGCGGCGGCCGTAACCTCCGCGGGCTCAACGGGGTCCTGCGGAGACATCCGCCCGACCAGCCTCTCGGGGCAGGCGAGTCCCCTCGTGCGAAGCCCGTCCCTGTGCTCGGCGGAGACCGAGCGCACCCGCACGCCGAGCAGGTCCGCCAGCCGCTCGGCCGCCTCCGCCAGAGGCGCGGAGGCGTGGCAGTGGTGGTGACCGTCGATGTGCTCCGGCGGCTGCCCGAAGAGGCGCTCGAACCGCCGCCCCTGCCGTTCCACCGCCGCATCGGCGGACTCTCCGGGGCCGGCGGGCTCCAGGTGGAGGCCGATCGCCACCCCGGTGGCGAGTAGCGGGCCGGGTCGCACCAGGGGCGCCCCGCCATGGCGCTTGCGGCGTCGATCGCTTCGGCGCGGGCGGCGATCAGGATGCCCTCGTTTATCCGCCGCGAGTAGCCGTAGTCGTCGGCGGTGATCAGCAGGGCCGGCTTCATCGTCCCCCGATTGTCGCCGCTGCGGCCGGTCCCGTCTTCGCGGGCTGCCAGTCTGCTGCCGTGACCGGCGACCGATCCACGACCCTCGCGATCTCCGGCGGTGAGCTGGCGGTCGAGGTGCGCGAGTCGAGGCGCGCCCGTAGGCTGACGATCAAGGTGGCGCCCGGCCGCCCTCCGGAGGTCGTGGTCCCGGTCGGAACGCGCAGCCGCGAGGTCGAGAGGATGCTGCGGCGCAACCGCGATTGGATCGAGCGCAAGACCAGGGAGCTCCGCCGTGCGGTCGCCGAGTCGCGCCTCGGCCTCTCCCGCCCCGGAGTCGTCTGGCTCCACGGCGAGCCGGTCCCGATCGAATACCTCCCCGAGGGCAGGCCGGTCGCCTCCCTCAAGGGGGCGGCGCTGCGGGTCCGGGGCTCCAGCTCCTCGGCGCCGGCGGCGATCGAGCGCTGGTACCGGCGCGAGGCCGCCCGGCGAATCGCCCTCGCCTGCGACCGCGAGGCGGCCGCTCTCGGCGTCAGCCCGCGGCGGATCTCGGTCCGCGACCAGCGCACCCGCTGGGGCTCGTGCTCGCCGAGCGGCTCGCTCTCGTTCTCCTGGCGCCTGCTCCTGGCGCCGCTGGCGGTGATGGAGTACGTCGCGGTCCACGAGCTCTGCCACCTGCTCGAGCTCAACCACTCCCCCGCCTTCTGGGCGCTGCTCGACGAGGCGCGCCCGGGCTGGCCCGCGCAGGCGGCCTGGCTCAAGGAGCACGCGATCGAGGTCGGTCAGTACAGGCCGCGCCTCGCGCGCTAGGGGTGGACGCCGCTGCGTTTGTGCGGCCGGCCGTCGCCGGCGACGCCGCGGCGATCGCTGCGATCCACAATGAGGGGATCGAGGACCGGGTGGCGACCTTCCAGACGCGGACCCAGTCCGAGGCGGACGCGCTCGCAAGGCTCGAACGCAGCCGGGCTGCGCTGGCCGCGGAGCGGGGGGACGGGATCGCGGGCTGGGCGACGGCGGGCCCGTACGACGACTCGGCGCCCTACTACCGGGGGGTCGGTGAGGCCACCGTCTTCGTCGCCCGGCGCAGCCGCGGCGAAGGTATCGGCCGCCTGCTGCTGGAGCGACTCTGCTCCGAGGCCGCCGCTGCGGGCCTGTTCAAGCTGACGGCGAAGGTCTTCGCAGACAACGCTGCGAGCGTCGGCCTCTTCCACTCCTGCGGCTTCACCGACGTCGGCGTGCACCGGCGCCACGGCACCCTCGACGGCGAGTGGAAGGACGTCCTCGTGCTCGAGAGGCTGCTCGGCTGACTCAGCTGAGCCGCCGGTCGAAGACCCGCTCGAGACGGCGCTCGTCCCCCTCGGACTCGATCGTCTTATCCAGCCGAAGACGGCACTCCCTCCCGTCGATCCGCAGCGAGGCGACCTGGTTGTCGTAGTACGGCCCCTCCGCGAAATGCCAGCGGATTCCCGGGTCGGGGACGCCGGCGGACCTGGCGAGCAGCCGGAAGGTCTTCTCGGCTCCAGCGGTCAGCAGGGTGTTGATCACGCGCCGCTCCTTCGCGTCGAGCGGATTGCGGAAGGGCGAGCAGGTCGCCTGGCTGACCGCGCTGACGATGCCGCGGTCCTTCGGATAGGCAACAGGGGCCAAGTAGGCGTGGTGAACGTCGCCCGAGAGCACGGTCACCGTCGCCGGCGCCCTGCCTCGCTCTCCCGAGGCGACCTCGGCGATCAGGTCACGGAGGCGCTCGAAAGAGTCCAGGAACGAGCCCCAATGGTCGAAGTCGACCGCGCGGCGCGCGGACTCGGCGAGGTGGGCAGGCACCTTCCCCCAGGCCTCGTCCGTGACCCGCTCGCTCCATGCCTCGATGTCGTGCATCGCCATGCCGAGCAACCAGGGGACCGAGGTCCCCAGGAGCAGGTGGTCGAAGTCGCCGCCGGCGTGCTCGACGATCCAGTCCCACTCATCGTCGTCGACCATCGCCCGGTCGCCCGGGGTGAGCACCCGCCCGGCCCGGGAGTCCATCACGATCAGGCGGGTGCCGCCGAGGTCGCGGCAGAAGCTCCAGCGCGTTCCCGCCACCTCGCGGTCGGCGCGGTAGGCGAACTTGCGCAGCACCTCGCTCGGGTCCTCCCCGGAGCGAACCGCCCCGTAGACGTCGTTGGCGGCCAGCTCGCGAGGCGAGAGGTTGCCGATGTGCTGGTAGATCCAGTACGTCATGAAGCCGGCGACCACGCGCTGGCGCCACCACGGCTTACGGCGGATCTCCTCGACCCAGGAGAGCGAGATGTTCCAGTCGTCGCTCATGTCGTGGTCGTCGAAGACCATCGAGGTCGAGACCGTCGAGAGCAGCCAGCGGATTCGCGGCTCGGTCCACGACTCCCGGTAGAGAGACGCGTACTCCTCGAAGTCGATCACCTCCTCGCCCGGCTCGTCCTCGACCCCGCGGCGGGTCCGGATCAGCTCGCGGGTGCGCGGCGACCCCTCGTCGACGTAGACCTGGTCGCCGAGCAGGAGAAGGATCTGGGGCCAGTTGTCGCGCTCGCCGCGGATCATCTCCGTGGCGAGCACGTAGATCGCGTCGAAGCCGTGGCCGCTCTCGTCCTGATCGGGGTCGAGCGTGTACGGGGGCTCGTGCGGGAGCGCGACCCTGCAGGAGCCAAACGAGAGCCGCAGCGGTGCGCCGGGGTCGATCGTGCGGATCACGCTGGGCGGGAACTCGCTGCCCTCCAGCGGCCAGCGTCTGGCGCCGTCGGCGAGGACCTCGTACTCGTAGCTCGCCCCGGGCGCGAGGCCCTCGAGCGCGACCAGAGCGTAGTGATGGTTCTCGATCGCGAAGGTCTGCGCCTTTGCCGCCTCTCCCGCTCCCCTGACCTCGACCTCGCATCCCTGGTCCGTCTCGACCCAGATCGTCGCCTCGGTCTCGGAGACGTAACGGAGCAGCGGTCCGACGATCAGCTCTGCCATGCCCAAGCCCTACCCGAGCGGAGGCGGGACAAGCCCTATCCCGGCCCGGTCCCTCAGCGGATCAGCTTGGCGCGGGCCGAGAAGCGGGCGTCGTCGGCGCGATAGAACCAGTCGTTGCGGAAGGGGTTGAAGCCGCGCTGCTTCGCATTGGCGTTGATCAGCACGGCCGTGATCCGCTCGAACCGCTTCGGCCTGGGGAGGGTCACGGCCATCGGCCCGCCACGCTTGCGGAACGCCAGCCTGGCGACCGGCCTGCCGGACCTCTCGCCGCCGATCCTGCCCACGAGCGCGAGCCCGGCGGTGACGCCCCGGGGAGCCCGCGCGGTCACCCTCAGAGCCTTGCCCGCGGCCGGCCGCACCCTGAGCAGGGCGAAGGTCAGGTGATCGAGGGAGCGGCGCAGGCGGGCGCCCCCGAGGGCGAGCGCCCCGCGCCGCTCGACGTCGCCGTAGGACCCGCCCTCGGGGAAGACCTCACCCGTGCGCCACTCGGCGACGTCGGCGGAGAAGCGGGCGAAGTCGCGGTTGAAGTTCGAGGGGCCCGCGGCGGCGATCGCCCCGGAGTAGACGTTGACCGAGAACCCGGCGGGCTGGGAGCCCCTTGCGCGCGTCCAGGCGGAGCGGATCAGGCCGGCGCCGTAGCGCTCCTGCAGCCAGAGGTTCCAGACGGCGGTCCCATAGACCTTGAAGGCGCCCCCGGTGAGCGGCACCTCGGTCCGCCGGACCCACCGCTTCACGTAGCGCCGGTAATCGTTGATCGCGTCGAAGACCTGGTCCTCCATCCAGGTGGCGCTCGACTCCGCGAACCAGAGGTCCTGAAAGGCGTCGTAGGTGAACTGGAGGACGTGGTTGTACTCGTGCGCGAGGGTCACCTGCAGCGACTCGAGCGGCACCGCGCCGCCGAACTCGGCGGCGCGGAAGTCGTCGTCGACGACGAGGTAGGAGTAGAGCGAGCGCGGCAGCCTGCCGCTTCGGGCCTGGCCGCGATCGGGGGCGGCGTAGCCGAAGAGGCGCCCCCGCAGCTGGACCAGGTAGACGTCGGTCTTGCCCCCTCCGCCGCCTCCCCTGTTGCCGTCCGAGCGCGGCGACCTCCAGCCGAGGGTCCCGTTCTCGACCGCCGCCGAGCCCTCGGAGACGAGCAGCACGTTCTCGACGTAGTCGGGAACGCCGTCGCCGTCGGTGGCTCCGTTGGCGTCGGCGAGGCTGGGGGCGTCGGCTCCCGCGGCGACCCAGTGCACGCAGAAGTTGGCGCCGCAGGCCGGCGATTGGGGCGCCTCCGGCCTCGTGTAGCTGAAGCCCTCGGGATCGGGGTTGTCGGTCGGACGGGCGAGCAGGCGATCGGCGCGCTCGCGGGCCGACTGCGACAGCGAGCCGTAGACCCGCACCAGCCTGATCAGCGCTCCGGAGATGTCGCCCTCCCGCCTGCCCTCGATCAGCCCGATCGCACGCTCGAGCGCCGCCTGCGCCTTCGCGGCGGGGACGGCGGTTCCGACCGCCGAACCGCTCGCGGAGCTGCCGGCGGCGGCGGGATCTGCTGTGGCCTGCGAGGCCGCGAGGGTGACAGCGACGAACACCGCCAGCACCAACGAGGCACCGCCGGGCCGGCGGACTGAGGGCACGCCCCCAGGGTACACGCCGACGCCGGCGCCCACGCGAGGCGATAATCGCTGCATGCACGAGAAGGACGCGATGCGCCTGGCGCTCGCCCAGATCAACACCACCGTCGGGGACATCGAGGGAAACGCCGCCAAGGTCACCGAGTGGACCGAGCGCGCCCGGGCCGAGGGGGCCGACCTCGTCGTCTTTCCCGAGCTCTGCCTGCCCGGCTACCCGGCGGAGGACCTCTACCTGCGCCCCGACTTCATCGCGGCCAACCGCCGGGCGCTGGACGACATCGCCGCGCGGATCGGGATCGACGCGCTCGTCGGCTTCGCCGAGCCCGCCGACACCGGCGGCGACGGCGGGAGGCCGGTTCACAACTCGGTGGCCCTGCTCTCCGGCGGGCGGATCCGGGCGGTCTACCGCAAGCAGCGGCTCCCCAACTACGCCGTCTTCGACGAGGCCCGTTACTTCGCGCCCGGCGAGGAGCCCGTCGTCGTCGAGATCGGCGGCACGGCGATCGGGCTGACGATCTGCGAGGACTGCTGGGTGCCCGGCCCGCCCGCATCGGTCGAGGCCGAGCTCGGCGCGCAGGTGATCCTGAACCCCTCGGGCTCCCCATACCACCGCGGCAAGGGACGCGAGAGGGAGGCCATGTTCGCGGAGCGGGCCCGCGAGTACGGGGTCCACTTCGCCTTCTGCAACCTGGTCGGCGGCCAGGACGAGCTGGTCTTCGACGGCCACAGCCTCGTCCTCGACCCGCATGGCCGCGTCCTCGCCCGGGGGGCGCAGTTCAAGGAGGAGCTGCTGGTCTGCGAGGTCCCGGGCGAGGCGATCGCGCCGCCCGCCGAGGCGCTCGGCGACCTCGACGAGGTCTATGCGGCCCTGGTCCTCGGCCTGCGCGACTACGTCGAGAAGAACGGCTTCCGGCACGTCGGGATCGGGCTCTCGGGCGGCATCGACTCAGCCCTGGTGGCGATGGTCGCGGCCGATGCGCTGGGCCCGGAGCGGGTCACGGGCGTCGTCATGCCCTCCCCCCACTCCAGCGAAGCGACACAGGCGGACGCCCGGGAGATCGCCCGCAACCTCGCCATCGAGATGGCCGAGATCCCGATCGCGACGACGATGGGCGCCTACGACGAGGCCCTTGCCGAGAGCTTCCACGGCCACCCGCCCGGCGTGGCTCAGGAGAACCTGCAGGCGCGGATCCGCGGCAACCTGATGATGGCGCTCTCCAACCAGCACGGCTGGCTCGTCCTCACGACCGGCAACAAGAGCGAGATGTCGGTCGGCTACGCGACCCTCTACGGCGACATGGCGGGCGGGTTCGCGGTGATCAAGGACGTGCCCAAGACCCTTGTCTACGAGCTCGTCCGCCACCGCAACGAGCGCGCCGGGCGCGACCTCGTGCCGGCCTCGGTCATCGCCCGCGAGCCCTCGGCCGAGCTGCGTCCGGAACAGCGCGACACGGACTCGCTTCCCTCCTACGAGGTCCTCGACCGCATCCTCGAGGACTACGTGGAGCGCGACCGCGGACCCGAGGAGATGGTCGCCGCGGGCCTGCCCGCGGAGGTCGTGCGTGAGGTGGTCGCGATGGTGGACCGGGCCGAGTACAAGCGGCGCCAGGCTCCCCCCGGCATCCGGATCACCTCGAAGGCCTTCGGCCGAGATCGCCGCCTGCCGATCACCAACCGCTTCGGCCGCTGAGGCGGGGCGATCAGCCCGGAAGCGGGCGCACGGCGGTCGTCATCTGAGCGATCGCGCAGAGCCGTCCCTCGCCGTCTGTCACCTCGGCCTCCCAGACCCAGGTCGTGCGTCCCCGGTGGCGGACCCGGGCGTCCACCTGGATCGTCCCCTCGGTCACCGGGCGGACGAAGCTGACCGAGATCGACTGGCCCATCGCCGCCATTCCCTGATCGAAGACGGCGCGGGCGGCCGCCCGCGAGCAGACGCTCTCGACCAGGCTGGAAAGGACCCCGCCGTGGACGAGCCCGATCGGCTGGCGCAGGTCGTCGCGTACGGCGGCCCGCACCCGGGCGTGGTCCGGGTGGTCGTCCAGCCACTCGGTTCCGAGCAGGGCGTCGAACGGGGATGGGTCTCGGAGGGATGGCCCGGTCACCGCGCAGGCACCTTATCTGGAGCCGGCACCGGGCCCCCGCCGGGCGCTGGGAGAAGTGCGGCGAGGCCGGCGCGGAGCAGCCCGCGCACGACGAGCAGGTCGATCAGGACCCCGGCGGCGACCGTCGCCCCGAACTGGTGGAGGAAGGCGACGGAGGAGATCGTCAGCGCGACCCCGGCCAGCACAGCCGCCAGTGCGGCCAGTGCGGCCGCGTCCTCGAGCTCGGCGGGCCCGCCTCCTGGGGGCGGACGCGTCCGACTGGCCAGGGCGGCCACGCTCTGCGAGCCGGAGATCGCGGCCACGGTGGCGATCGCGGCGACCACAGCTCCGAGGCTGACCGCGGAGCTGCGCATCCCGAGCAGGCCGTCGAAGCCACCGTCCTGGAAGGCGAGGACGGCAACTCCCGTGGCAGCGCCTGCGCTCGCGGCCGCGCCCAGCACCGCGGCGGCCGCGGCGGTCGGTCGCCGGCCGGCCAGCATGGCGGCGGCGGCGACCGCGATCAGCGCCGCAGCGGCGGCCCCCGCCAACTCCTGTGGGTCCAGCACGGCGGGAGCGCCGGCGAGGGAGGCAATCTCGAGCCTGGTCGCGGCGAGGGCGAGCGCGACCAGCAGCGCAACGGAGAGGACTGCCGCGATCGCTGCCAGCGGGCGGCTCCCCGTCAGCACGGCGTCGAGGCGGCCACGAGTCCGGGAAGCCGGGCCCCGCGGGCGCGTTGAGAGGCCCCAGAGCTGCTCGGCGGCGGGAACGGCTATCGCGGCCGCAGGGATCGCGAGCAGCGCCGCCAGGGCGCCGCCGGCAGCGAACCAGGCCAGGTACTCGACTCCGAGCAGCGCCGCGGCGCCGAATACCGCCGCGGCCGCCATGGCCGAAGCCGTGGCGGTGCGCCCGGGCCCGATCCCGCAGAGCAGAGCCGTGACGGGGATCCCCGCGCAGGCGGCGCCGAGCGGCGCCAGCGCCGATACGTCGGTGAGCTGCGAGAGGCCGACCGCGGCAGCGCCCGCGCCGAGCACGGCAGCGGCCGCCGCGAACAGCGCGGCGAGGGTAAAGCCCGCGCCCAGGACCGCGGCAGCGAGCAGGGCGACCAGGGGCGCGGCGAGGAGCAGCAGGCGCAGGTCGCGCAGCGCGTCCTCGCGCACCTCCCCCAGCCGGGCGGCCCCGCCGCCGAAGGAGACCGTGAGGGTCCCGGGGTCGAGGCGTGCTCGGATTCTTTCGACGGCGGCGTCGGGAGAGCCGCCCGTGAGGGAGACCCGCAGCGAGGTCCGGCGCCCGCCGGGCGAGATCGGGCCGCGGGCGACCGCGGCCACCGCGGGGTCGGAGACGAGCTGTGAGCGCATCACCTCGAGCGCCACCTGCGACGGCGGCGAGCGGAGACCGTCGGCGCCGGAGACCCGCACCACGAGGGCAGCCGGCTCGCCGCCTCCCCCGAGGCCGAGCCGGTCCTGGCCGGCGCCGAGGACGAACCCGCAGGCCCCGGCCAGCAGGGCGAGCCCGGCGAGGACGCGATCGGGTTGTCGCTTCGCCAGGCGGCCGAGTCGCGCGCTCACCGGTTCAAGATAGCCTCGCGAAGGCCATCGGGGTCGCAGTTGACGGCGCCCACCGGTGCAGCGTCGCCAGCGTTAAGCCTGTGTTGGTGCCGCCCGCGATCAGCGCGGATCCCGCCGCATTGTGCGTAGGCTTCCCTGCCCATGCCACTCTCCGGCGACCAGAGGGCGATGCTTCAGCTCCTGCTCGAGCGCGGGCAGAGCTACGAGGACATCGCGTCGCTGCTCGGGCTGGGCACCGACGAGGTCCGCGCCCGCGCCCGCGGCGCGCTCGAGGAGATCGGCGGCTCCGATCCCGACGCCGACGTCGGGCTCACCGACTACCTGCTGGGGCAGGCCGACCCGATCGGCCGCGCCGACGCCGCCCGCCACCTGCAGGAGGATCCCGCCGCCCGCGACCTCGCCGAGAAGCTGACCACCCAGCTGCAGGTGCTGGCGCCGTCGGCGGAGTTGCCCCGGATTCCGGCTGCCAAGCCGGGGAGGGGCGGGGCGGCAGCCGCCGGGGAGAAGGCCGATGCCCGCGGTTCGGCCACGCCGGCCGGCCGGCCGGCCTCCGCCGCGGGAACCGGGCTCTCCTCCGGACAACGGAGGCTGATCGCGGGCCTGATCGGCGGCGGTGTCCTGGTCGTACTCGTGATCCTGCTGGCGGCCGGCGTCTTCAGCGGCGACGGCTCCGATGACGGCGGCACCGAGACGACCGCGCAGACCACCGACGCCGGTACGACAGACTCGACGGGCGCCTCCGGCGACGGGCTGCAGACGTCGAACGCCGCCGGGCGCACCTTCGCCATCCTCGAGCCGCAGAACGGCTCCGATGCGAGCGGCGCGGCGCAGTTCGGCCGCATCCGCCAGCGCGCCTTCCTCCAAGTCGACCTCACCGGCCTCGATCCCTCTCCCGAGGGCAAGAACTACGTGATCTGGTTCTACGGGTCCGACCGCAGCGCCTTCCCCCTCTCGTTCGAGAAGGTCGGGGAGAACGGGCAGCTCCGCGGCCTCGCGCCGATCCCGGTGGAGGTGCTTGGCGCCCTCCAGCAGGGGATCTTCGACTCGGTCGACATCTCGCTCACCGACGTCTCCGAGCTGCGCGCGGCGCTGCGCGAGGCCCGCACCAAGAAGAAGGCGCCGCCCTATGTCGGCGAGAGCATCCTCCGCGGCCCGATCCAGGGCCCGGGAGCCGAGGCGGCGCAGGCCCCTTCGGGCTCCGGCGGCGGCTCGAGCGGCGGCTCGAGCGGAAACGGCGGCTAGGGAACGAGCTTGCCGGGATTCATGATCCCGGCTGGATCGAGCCTCTCCTTGGCGGCACGGAGGACGTCGAGGCCGGTGCGGCCCACCTCCGCCTCCATGTAGGGGAGGTGGTCGCGGCCGACGGCGTGGTGGTGGGTGATCGTCCCCCCGGCGGCGACGATCGCCTCGCTCGCCGCCGTCTTGACCGCCTGCCACTGCTCGAGCTCAGCGCCGGCGCGCCGGCGGGCGATGAAGGTGAAGTAGAGCGAGGCGCCGTCGGCATAGGCGTGCGAGAGGTGGCAGAACACCAGCCCGGGGGTCCCCTGGGCGCCCAGCGATCCGGCGATCGCCTCCCGCACGCCGCCGTAGAGGTCGCCGAGGCGGGCCCAGGAGTGAGACGTCTCCAGCGTCTCGACCATCGCCCCCATGTCCATCAGCGTGTCGCGTAGATAGGGGCCGTGGTAGCGCCCGCCCTCCCACGAGCGCCCCGCGCCCTGACCGATGTAGGCGGCGCCCCCGGCCCGCAGCCGGCGCACCGCCAGGGCGCGGCGGCGGGCAACCGACTCGGCGTCGCCCTCGAAGCCGGCGATCACCAGCGAGCCGCCGCCGCGGCCGCGCAGCCTCAGGTAGCCGTCGAAGGCGCGCCGCGCGGACCCGCGCGGACCCGAGAGGCTCAGCGAGACGCGGGTCTCCTCCTCGTCGGAGACCCGGATCACGTCGGGCAGCGCCCCACCCTGGGCCATCGCGCGGACAATCTCGGCGCCCGCCTCGAAGCTCTCGGCCATCCAGCCCTCGTAGCGGCGTGCGCTCGGCGCCGGGCGAACACGCACCGTCACGTCCGGGATCACGCCGAGCACCCCCTCGCTGCCGACGATCAGCTCGCGCAGGGCGGGCCCGGCGGCGGTGTGCGGGGATTCGCGGGTCTCCATCGCGCCCACGGGGGCCTGCAGCCGCACCGAGGTGACGAGGGCGTCGAATCGTCCGTAGCCGCTCGAGGCCTGCCCGGCCGAGCGGGTCGCGGCGAAGCCGCCGATCGAGGCGTACTGGAACGACTGGGGGAAGTGGCCGAGAGTGACGCCCTCGCGGCCCAGCGCCGCCTCCGCCTCGGGGCCGAGCAGCCCGGCGCCCAGTCGCGCCGTCAGCGAGCGACGGTCGACCGCGACGCCGCGCAGGCGCCCGAGGTCCAGGCTGATCAACCGATCATGGGGCCCGCGCAGCGGCTCGACCCCGCCGACCACGCTCGACCCGGCCCCGAAGGGCACCACCGCGATCCCCTCCGCCGAGCAGATCTCGAGCAGCCGGGCCAGCTCGGCGTCGTCGGCCGGGAGGACGACGGCGTCCGGCGCCGCCTCGAGGCTGGCACGCCGCAGCCGCGCGAGGTCGGCGTAGCCCTTGCCCACGGCGTGGCGGACACGGTCCTCGGCTCCGGTGAGGACGTTGTCCGCCCCGACCGCGTCGCCGATCGCATCGGGAAGGCCCTGCGCGGCGGGGATGTCCACCTCCTCCGGCGAGGAGGGACGGTCCCAGGCGGAAAGCTCGCCCAGCTCCTCCTCCAGCACCGCCCGTGCCTCCTGGTCCAGCTCCGGCGTGATCGCCGGGTCCCCCCACCCCCACCACTTCGCGTCGCGCCGCGGCGCGGCGCTCATTCGGCCACCAGAGCCTGCTCGATCCCCGCAAGCGCCTCGTCCAGCATCGAACCTGTCGCCCCGCGCATCATCGGGGAGCCGAGCCGGGAGAGCCCGCGCAGCGTCTGGCGCGACGTCAGCGAGACCTCGGCGCCGCCCTCGGCGGGCTCGATGCCGATCTCGGTCACCGAGCTGCGCAGGTGCTTCTCGAACGGCGTCCCTGTCAGCTGTTGCTCCCAGACGTAGCGCTCCTCCTCGGCCGAGCTGACGCAGCGGTAGTCGGCACGCACTCCGCGGCCGGCGCTCGTGTCGAGAACCTTGGTCCACTGGCTGCGCTTGCCGGCCTTGGTCCGATCGACGTTCTCCACGCGGCTCACCCGCGGCCACCAGCGCGGCAGGTTGTAGGGGTCCGAGACGAGGTTCCAGACCGCGCGGGGGCTGGCGGCGATCGTCCGGCGACGGGTCACGCGGGGCATTGGTCCCGGGGCCTAGCCCGCGAGCCGGCGCAGGTCCCGGACCAGCAGGAGGTGCTTGAGGTGGCTGACCGTGGCGGCCAGGCTCTCGAGGCTCTCGAGGGCCTCCTTGCGCCGATCGGCGTTGCGGGAGCGGAGCGAAGGGCCGAGCACGCCCTCGAGCAGGTTCGCCTCGCGGTCCGCCGAGGAGCGCAGGACGCGCAGGTTGCGCGCGCCGACCCCGTAGCGGGAGAGCTCGTTGGCGGCACGCACGATCTCGCGGTCGGTCTCGTCGTAGACCACCTTGCCGTCGCGATGGTCGGGCTGGATCACGCCGAAGTCCTCGAGCTCCTTGATCAGCTCCGGCCGTGCCCCGGTCTCCTCGATCACCTCGTCGAGGTCGAGGTAGGCGGTCGAGGTGTTGACGAGAATCGCCCTGCGCACGGCTCCGCCGGTCGGCCTGCGGTCGCCGGAGATCTCGATGTCGTGCCCCGCGGCGAGCTCCTGGCGGATCACGCGCAGCGGCAGGAACTCGTCGCGCTGGAGACGGAGGATCGTTCGCAGCCGCTCGACGTCGGACTGGCTGTAGAGGCGGTAGCCGCCGGCCGTGCGGCGCGGCGTGAGCAGCTTCTGGTCCTCGAGGTAGCGGATCTTCGAGATCGAGATGTCGTCGAACTCGCCCTGGAGGATCTTGCAGACGGCGCCGATAGTCAGCGCCTTGCGCGGTCGCGAGGCGGACTCACGGGGCCGCAGGTGGCGCTCGGCGGCTTCGCTCGCGGAGGTCTGCTGGCGGACGGCCATCTACTTCTCCAGGTAGCTCAGCTTGTACTTGCCGACCTGGATCTCGTCGCCGTCCTCGAGCCGGTGGGACTCGATCCGGCGGCGGTTGACGTAGGTTCCGTTGAGCGAGCCCAGGTCGTCGATGTAGAGGCCGTCGCGGCGCCGCACCAGCAGCGCGTGGTTGCGGGAGACGGTCACGTCGTCGAGGAAGACCCCGGCGTCGGGGCTGCGGCCGATCGAGACACGGTCCTCGGTGACGGTGAAGCTCTCCCCCGCCCGGCCTCCGCCCGAGCGGATCACCAGGGCGGCACCCGCCTGCTCGACCACCCGGTCGATGTCGACCGGCTGCATCTCGCCGGTCTCGTCGACGGTGTAGGTCATCGTCGTCGGCTCGTCACCGCCCTCGGGACGGCTTAGGTAGGCGCCGCACTTCTGGCAGTAGTTGGCGCCCTCGGGGTTGACGAAGCCACACTCGGGACAGTGAACCGCCATCTGCTCGCGCCTCCGCTCAGCTGCCCTCGTCCGGCTCCGGACGGGCCTTGCCGGCGAGGATCTCGGTCAGCTGCCGCACGTCGTCGCCGGAGATCAGCGAGTCGCCGCGCTCGCGCTTCTGGCGCAGACGGTTGACGAGCTCGGCGCGCAGGATGTCGATCTTGCCGTGAAGGACGCGGCGCCGGTAGGAGATCTCCTGCTCCTCCTCGGTGAGCTCTTCGATCAGGTCCTTCAGCTCCTTGTCGCTGAGCGACCCCAGATCGGGAAAGGTCTCCTCCATCTTGCTCCTCGCTGGACGGGTTTCTGCCGAAACCGGATTATAGGTGCAATCGTCGAAGGTTCAACTAAAGGTTGAAGGTTTATGAAGAATGAGGGTTCGATTGCAGCGCCCGATTCTCCGCCGCCGCCCGCCTCGCGGCGGCGATCCCCATGCGGGCGTAGAGCGCGGTCGCGATCCAGGAGAGCACGACGCCGAGGATCAGCATCGCCGTGATCACCCAGCTGTCGAAGACCATCGCGAAGAAGATGGCCGCCATGATCGGGAACACGGCGACGCGGCCGAGCCAGTTGATCTCGATGTCGACGCCGTGGCGGAGCCCGTACTGGGCGAGGGCGAGGGTGACCAGCTCGCGAACCGCCACCAGCGCCAGCGCCCAGCGCGGCAGCAGCTCGAAGTGCCAGCAGACCACCGCGCCCGAGAGGATCGTCAGCCTGTCGACGATCGGGTCCAGGAGCGCTCCCATGCGGCTGTACTGGCCCGTGACCCGCGCCAGCAACCCATCGAGGTAGTCGCCGGCGGCTATGCACCAGTAGATCGCCGCCGCCAGGGCGCTGCGGCCGTCGCCGGAGTCGAAGGCGATGTAGAGGAAGACCGGCAGCGCTGCCAGCCGCACGTAGCCGACGGCGTTCGGGATCGTCCACGGCCGCAACGGCTCCCCCTTGCGGGTGACCCTCGGCGGCGGCGTGCTGCGGTCTATGCCGAAGAGCTTTCGCAGCCGGCCCCGGCCGAGGGGCGCCCAGCCGGTGCCCCCTTCCCGGTCGCCCTCCCGCTCGGGGCTCAAGCCCCTACTCCAGCCCCTCGAGAAGGTCGAGCGCCTCCGCGGCGGCGGCATCGACCCGGAGACGGCGGTCCTCGCCGCTGCGGCGCCCCTGGGCCTCGATCACCCCGTCGGCGAGCCCCCGCCTTCCGACCACGAGCCGCAGCGGGCAGCCGAGCAGCTCCGCGTCGGTGAGCTTCTCGCCGGGGCCGGCGTCGCGATCGTCGTAGATCACCTCTGCGCCGCTCTCGCGCAGCTCCTCGTAGAGCCGGTCCGCGGGGTCGCGCTCCTCCTCGCCTGCCTTGGCGAGCGAGACCAGATGGACCTGCCAGGGGGCTAGCGACCGCGGCCAGACGATCCCCTGCTCGTCGGCGCCCTGCTCGATCGCCGCAGCCACGATCCGGGCCGGGCCGATCCCGTAGCTCCCCATCACGATCGGGTGCTCCTTGCCGTTCTCGTCGAGATAAGTGGCTCCGAGCGGCACCGAGTAGCGGGTGCCGAGCTTGAAGATGTTGCCGATCTCGATCGCCGGCTCGATCTCGATCGTGCCGCCGCCGGGCGCCGTGTCGCCCCTCTCGACCGTGCGCACGTCGACCTCCTCGAAGGAGAAGTCGCGGCCGGGCCGCACCCCGCGCAGATGCTCGTCGGCGCGGTTGGCGCCGGCGACGAGGGAATCGCCCTGGATCGCGCCGTCCTTGAGCACGGGAACGTCTGCGCCCACCGGCCCGACGAAGCCGGCCGGGCCGAGGCGCGCCTCGATCTCGTCCTCGCGCGCCGGGCGGAAGTCCTCGCCGAGGGCGTTGCGAAGCTTGACCTCGTTGAGGCGGTGGTCGCCGCGCACCAGCACCAGCAGGAAGCCGCGCTCGGCCGCGACCACGGGCATCGCCTTGATCAGCGCCCCCGGATCCACCCCGAGGGCGCCCGCGACCTCGTCGACGGTGGTGAGCCCGGGGGTCTTCACGCCCTCGGGCGCGTCCAGCGGCAGAGGCGGCTCGACCGGCCGTGGCAGGGCCGAAGCGACCTCGAGGTTGGCGGCATAGCCGGGGGCGAGCGCGACGTCGTTCTCGCCGGCTGGACACGGCGCCATGTACTCGTGCGCCCCCGAGCCGCCCATCATGCCGACGTCTGACTCGACCCTGTACCAGCGCAGGCCGCAGCGGTCGAAGATCCGGTCGTAGGCCTCGATGAAGCGCTCGTAGCTCCGCTGCAGGCCCTCCTCGTCGCGGTCGAACGAGTAGGCGTCCTTCATCCGAAACTCGCGGGTGCGCAGCACGCCCGCCCGCGGCCGCGGTTCGTCCCGTTCCTTGGTCTGGATCTGGTAGAGCAGCAGCGGCAGGTCGCGGTAGGAGCGGACCTCGCGCGCGACGTGGTACGTGAGCGCCTCCTCGTGGGTCATCGCCAGCACCATCGGCGACCCCTTGCGGTCCTCGAGCTTGAAGAGCTCGTCGATCTCGTAGCGACCGGTCTTCCTCCAGGGCTCGGCGGGCTGTAGCACGGGCATCGACATCTCGACGACCCCGATCCGGGCCATCTCCTCGTGGATGATCGCCTCGGCGCGCCTGTGCGCCCGCCAGCCGGCGGGCAGGTAGGTCCAGAGGCCCGCGCCCAGCTGGCGGATCAGGCCCGCCCGCACCATCAGCCTGTGCGAGACGGCCTCCGCGTCTGCGGGGGGCTCCTTCAGGGTGGGCCAGAAGAGCTGCGTGACGCGGGACACGGTCCGTAAACTAGTCGCTCGCCGAGCCGGAGCAGCTGTGCCCGGGGCGGCTTCGGCGGGACGCAAACCCCCGCACCTCCGGCAATGGTGAGAACCACGCGGACAATCGCCGCCCTGCTCACGGGCCTGCTCGCAACGCTTGCGTTCGCGTCGTCCGCGCCTGCCTCGAAGTCGCAGCAGACGATCTTCGACGCCACCAACGACCTGCTCCGGGCACGCTCGGTGCAGGCCCGGAGCAACGTCCTCGACCAGCTCGACTCCCTCGGGGTCGACACGGTCAGGGTCGTCGTTCCCTGGCGTCAGATCGTGCCCGCCCCCGGCGCGCCCGCCCCACCGGCGGGCTTCGACCCGACCGACCCCGCGGATTTCACCGGCGGCGAGATCGCGACCCTCGACGCCGTCGTCCGCGGCGCCGCCGCCCGCGGCATGCGGGTCCTGCTCACGCCCTCCTCGCCGATTCCGAACTGGGCGAGCAGGTCCGGGCGCAGCTCGCTGGCCGATCCGATTCCCGGGCAGTACCGGAAGCTGATCACGGGGCTCGGGCGGCGCTACAGCGGGACCTTCGGCGGGCTCCTCTGCAGCGAGTTTCTCGCCTCGCTGGGGATCTGCGTCCCGCAGCAGGTCCTGATCGAGCCGATCCCCCGCGTCGACTTCTGGTCCTTCTACAACGAGCCCAACCTCGAGCTCTTCCTCAAGCCGCAATTCCGCCGCGGCAAGCCGGTCGCCGGCTCCACCTACAGGTCGCTGTACCTCGCCGGAAGGCGGGGCCTGGCGGCGTCAGGGCACGACGCCGACACGGTCCTGATCGGCGAGACCGCTCCCGGCCCGGGGCGCACCGGGACCGACCCGATCGAGTTCCTCCGCGGCGTCTTCTGCCTCGACCGCTCGTTCCGCCGCCGCGCATCCTGCGCGCCGCTCGACGCTGCCGGCTGGGCGCACCACCCCTACGACCCGCGCGGCACGCCGTTTGCCTCCTCGTCGCGCAAGCTGGTCACCGTCCCCTCGATCGCGAAGATGACCGGGGCGCTCTCGAAGGCGGCCTCGCGGGGAGCCACGTCCCAGAGGCTGCCGATCTACGTGACCGAGTACGGCGTCGAGAGCCTGCCCGACCGCGTCCTCGGGGTGAGCTTCCAGCGCCAGGCCGAGTTCCTCGGCATCGGCGAGTATCTCCTCTGGCTCAACCCCGGGATCAGATCCTTCGCCCAATACCTCCTCAGCGACGACGATCCCGGCCACGAGACCTCGTTCCAGACCGGCCTGCGGCGGCACAGCGGCGCCGCGAAGCCCTCCTACTCGTCGTTCCCGATCACGCTCGTGGTTCGCCGTCTGCGCAGTGGGCAGTTGCGCTTCTGGGGCCACGTGCGGCCCGCCGACGGAACCGTCGAGGTCCTCGTCAGGGATGAGCGCTCGCGGCTGGTGCGGCGCATCGGCACGAACCCGGCCGGGTACTTCACCTTCGCCGCCGCGGCCCGCGGCGCGACCCGCTGGAGCGCATCGACCGCACTCCCCGGCGGCCGGCATCTCCAGGGCCCTCGCGTTCGCGCCTACGGATTCTGATCCGGAGCCGAAACTCTCACCCGTGCGCCACGTTCAAGCACCGATGCGCCCACATTCCACGCCAGGGAAGGCAGCCGGCCGCAGACCGGCCGGCATCGCCGCGCTTGCCGCCGTGCTGATCGCGCTCCTGGCGCCCGCGCTGACCGCTCCCCCCGCCACCGCCGCGCCCGCGCAGGGGACGATCTTCGACGCCGGCTCCTACCTGCTCAATGCTACGGCGGACCAGCGCCAGGCCCGGATCAGGGAGCTGAAGGGATTCGGCGTAGACACGGTGCGCGTCGTCCTCCAATGGCGATACCTGGTCCCGAAGCCGAACGCCGCGCAGCGTCCAGCCGGCTTCGGCCCCTCCGACCCCGATCAGTACCCGCGCCGGCGCTGGGCGCCGCTCGACGCCGCGGTTCGCGGCATCCGCGCCGAGGGCATGCGCGTCCTGCTCACACCCTCCGGGCCGGTGCCGGACTGGGCGAGCGCCTCCGGGCGCAGCGCTTTCGCAGAGCCGAAGCCGGCCGAGTTCAAGCGCTTCGTGACCGCGGTGGGGCGCCGCTACGGCGGCAGCTTCCGCCCCCGGGCCGAGTGCCTCCCGCTCATCTGCCCCGGCACCGATCCGCGCGACTCCCCCCTTCCCAACGTGCGCCACTGGGCCATCTACAACGAGGCCAACCTCGAGATATTCCTCCGCCCCCAGTTCAAGCACGGCCGGCCCTACTCGCCGCGCCTCTACCGCAGGCTGTTCCTCGCCGCCCGGGAGGGCCTGGCCAAGTCCGGCCACGGTCGCGATGCGGTGCTGATCGGGGAGACAGCCACCAGCGGCGGGCGCAAGGGGGTCGATCCGATCCCCTTCATGCGCGGCGTCTTCTGCCTCGATCGCAACTTCCGCCGCGTCGGCGGCTGCGCGCCGATCAGGGCGGCCGGGTTCAGCCACCATCCGTACGCGCCCGGGCTGGCCCCCTTCGAGCGCCCCCGCAACCCGGGTCAGATCACCCTCGCCAACCTCGGTCGCCTCGCCACTGCCCTGAGGCGGGCGGCGGCTGCCGGCGCCACCGCGGGGCGGCTGGGGCTGCACCTGACCGAGTACGGGGTGCAGAGCGTGCCCGACCGCCAGTTCGGCGTCGGCCTCGCTCGCCAGGCCGAGTACCTCGGTATCTCCGAGTACATCGCCTACCGGAACCGCTCGGTGCGCAACTACTCCCAGTATCTGATGGAGGACGATCCCTCGAGCTTCCAGTACTCGTTCACCACCGGCCTCAGGCGCCACAGCGGCCGCCGCAAGCCCTCCTACCGCGCGTTCCGGCTGGCCCTGGCTGTGCGCCGGGTGGGGCGCCGCCGGGTGCTGATCTGGGGCCACTACCGCCCCGGCGGCAGGCGCCGGGTGACGATCTTCGTGCGCCGCCGGGGCGGCGGCGAGCGCAAGCTGCGCAGCGTCGGCGCCAGCGCCCGCGGCTACTTCAGGATCCGGTCCTCCTACGCGCCGGGCCGCAAGTGGCGGGCGGTGGCGCAGACGCCCGGGTCCGACTTCAAGGGAACCTTCGTGCGGGCCTACCGCTTCGGTTGATGTCGAGGTGAGGACGATCTCTTTCCGGCAGGGCGCGGCGCGCGCACTGGTGCTCGCCGCCGCGGCACTCTCCGTCGCCGGCGGGCTCGGCTGCGGTGGCGGCAACGAGGACGTCGAGGAGACCACGGCGCCCGTGCTTCCCGAGGGTCGCAAGGTGATGATCTTCGAACCGGGTCCCGTCGCGATCGAGGATCCCGCCCAGCTCGAGAGGACCCTCGACGACGTCGTCGGGCTCGGCGTCACCGCGGTGCGGATGGTCGTGTTCTGGAACACGGTGGTGCCGGAGGACCGTCCGCCTGGGTTCGTTCCCTCCGATCCGGAGGACGCCGCCTACGACTTCGGCCCCTACGACGGCTTCATCCGCGCCGCCGAGAAGCGGGGACTCGAGACCCTGGTGACGATCAGCGGGCCGGGGCCCGCCTGGGCCTCCGATTCCGGCGACGGCCTGGTCAACCCGAGCCCGGAGGAGTTCGGCGAGTTCGCCGGCGCGGTGGCGACCCGTTACAACGGCCGCCACGACCCGGGCGACGGCTCGGCGCTGCCCGCGGCGGCGTACTGGTCGGTGTGGAACGAGCCCAACCTCTCGATCTTCCTCGAGCCGCAGGTCGTGGACGGTGTTCCGTACTCCCCCCTCCTCTACCGCAAGCTCTACCTGGCGGCGCAGGGCTCGATCGAGAAGGCGGATCCCGGGGCGCGGATCCTGATCGGCGAGACCGCGCCGACAGGCGGCTACGAGTCGGTCGATCCGATCCCGTTCGCGCGCGGCGTCCTCTGCCTCGACGAGGAGGCCCGGGCGGCCCCCGCCTGCGCCTCGGGTGAGATCCGTGCGCAGGGTTGGGCGATCCACCCCTACGGGACCGTGGGGCAGGCGCCCTTCGAGCCGCCGCCGAGCGAGGACTTCGTCACGATCGATTCGCTCACCGGCATCGAGGCGGTCCTCGACGAGGCCGCCGCTGCGGGCACCGCGCCCGCGGACCTGCCCCTGTACATCACCGAGTACGGCGTGCAGAGCAAGCCCGACCCGCTGATCGGCGTCCCGCTGGAGACCCAGGCCGCCTATCTGAGCATCGCCGAGCAGTTCGCCTACGCCGACCCCCGCGTGCGCTCCTTCGCCCAGTACCTGATGCGCGACGACCCGCCCGACCGCGCCCCGGGCCAGCTCTACGGCGGCTTCGAGTCGGGCATCCGCTTCTACGACGGGCCCCGCAAGCCGTCCTACGACGCGTTCCGCCTGCCCCTGGTCGTCCGGCGCGAGGGCGACCGGGTCTTCCTCTGGGGCCTGGTCCGCCCGGCAGCGGGGGAAGCCGAGATCCAGATCCGCGTCGCCGACGGCGGCCGCGAGAAGGACCTCGCCGCTGTACGCACCGACGAGGCGGGAATATTCGAGCTCGAGTCCGAGTACCGCGACGGCCGCCTCTGGCAGGTGAGATGGCGCTCCCCCGACGGCGAGACCTTCGAGGGCCCCTGGACCCGCAGCTACTCCTACGAGGACCCGTTCGGGCGGGATTGAGCGGGTCCGCCCCACCCGCACCCATCACGAGTGGCGGATTTACCACCCCATAGGGGCCCAAATTCGCCGTTCGTGCGTTGCTCGTGCGCCTACGCGCGCGTGAACCGCCGCCCGGCGGTCGGGGACTGTTCCTCGGAGAGGAGGACACGGTCGGTCTCCCCCGCCTCGGCCGCGGCCTTCTCGAGCTGGGCGATCTTCTCGGGAGTCAGGTCGCCGGCGTTCTCCTCCTCGATCTTCGCCAGCCAGTCGGCGCCCTCGCGCGACTCGGCCTCGTCGACCTCGGTCTCGCCGCGGTCGAGCGATTTGTCGATTTCCTCGAAGAGGGCGTCGACGAGCTGCTCCTGGGGAACCTTGCGCAGCGGCTTGCCGTGGGCGAAGATCAGCCCCTCGTTGCGGGCCCCGGTGATGCCGAAGTCCGCGTGCGAGGCCTCGCCGATGCCGTTCACGGCGCAGCCGAGCACGGCGACCTCGATCGGCTCCACGTAGGCCTCGAGGCGGCGCTCGATCTCGGCGACCACCGAGTCCATGTCGAACTGGAGGCGCCCGCAGGTGGGGCATGCGATCAGGACCGGGCCTCGCTCGCGCAGCTGCAGCGCCTTGAGGATCTCCCAGGCGACCTTGACCTCCTCCTCGGCGTGGAAGGTGGAGAGGCTGATCCTGATCGTGTCGCCGACGCCGTCGGCGAGCAGGGTCCCCAGCCCGACGGCGGACTTGAGCGAGCCCGCCCAGCGCGTCCCGGCCTCGGTGATCCCGAGGTGGAGCGGGTAGGGGATCTTCTCCGCCAGCAGGCGGTTGGCCGCGATCGTGTTGGGGACGTTCGTCGACTTGATCGAGACCTTGAAGTTCTCGAAGTCGAGGCTCTCCATCAGCTCGACGAACTCGATCGCGGCGGCGACCAGCGCCTCGACCGGGCTCTCGCGCTCGAGCTCGTGCAGGTGCTTGGGGAGCGAGCCCGAGTTGACGCCGATCCGCATCGGCACGTTGGCGGCTGTCGCCCGCACCGCGACCTCGGCGACCTTGTCGCGGCCGCCGATGTTGCCCGGGTTGAGGCGGATGCAGTGCGCACCCGCGTCGATCGCCTTCAGCGCCAGCGTGTGGTTGAAGTGGATGTCCGCGATCACGGGGATCGGCGAGTCCGCGACGATCGTTCGCAGCGCCTCGACGTCCTTGTCGCGGGGGACGGCCACGCGCACCAGGTCCGCGCCCGCGTCGGCGACCTTGCGGACCTGGTCCATCGTCGCCGCCAGGTTGGCGGTCTCGGTCTTGGTCATGGTCTGCACGGCGACGGGGGCGCCGCCCCCGATCGGCACTCCGCCGACCCATATCTGGCGCTTCGAGGCCACGCGGCAAGGGTACCGGTGGGCGGTTCGCCGACGCCCCGGGCGGGTACGGTTCGTGCGTGTCCGTGCTCAGAACCGCCGCGACCGCCCTCTCCGCCGGCAGAGCCGCCTTCGGCGTCGCGATGGTCGCCGCCCCGGAGCGGATCGGCGAGGCCTGGATCGGCGAGCCCGGTCGCTACCGGAGGGTCGGCGTGCTGACCCGATCACTGGGCGCCCGCGACATCGCCCTCGGCGGCGGCGCGGCGCTGGCGCTGATCCGCCGCGACGACGCTGCCCGCGCCTGGCTCGGCGCCCAGGCGCTTGCCGACGTGGTCGACTTCGCGGGCACCCTGGCGGCGCGAGACCGGCTGCCGGAGGCCGGCGTGAGGATGACGCTCGGGCTCGCGGGGGGATCGGCCGTGATCGCGGCGACGGCCGCGGCGCTGCTCGACTGAGACCCGTAAACGGGGGTTGACTGCGCGCTCCCACCTGTGTTCCAATGGACACGATGCCGCGTCACGGTCGGATCGTCCTGCTGACTGTTCTCACCGTCGCCGCGCTGCTCGTCTCGGCGGCTCCCGCGTCGGCGATCTTCCACCTCGTCAAGATCCGCGAGGTCTCGCCGGAGACCAGCGGCGCCGCCAACAACGCCTTCGTCGAGCTGCAGATGTATTTCCCCGGGCAGCGATTCGTCGTCACGCACACCGTCCGCTTCTACAACGCCGCCGGCACCGAGGTCCACAACCGCGTGATCCAGGGCACCGATCCGCCCAACGGCGATTCTCAGCGGACGATCCTGATCGGCGACAACCGCACCCCGGGCTCAGACGTCTTCATCAACAACCTCTCGGACGAGCCGTTCTTCAGCGGCGCCGGAGGGGCCGTCTGCTTCGACGAGACCCTTGTCGACTGTGTCTCCTGGGGATCCTTCAACAATGCCGGCCCCTTCGCCGACATCCCTGTCGGCACCAACGCACCCGCGATCCCGGCCGGGATGTCGCTGACCCGCTCGATCGCCCGCAACTGCCCGACCGCGCTCGAGAACGCCGACGACACCAACAACAGCGCCGCCGACTTCTCGCTGACCGCGAGGACCCCGCGGCCAAATTCCACCGCGCCGACCGAGAGGGCATGCGCTCCCCCGCGCGACACGCAGCGCCCCAACACCTCGATCGTCTCCGTCGTTCTCAACCACCGCAGGCACCGGGCCAGGATCCGCTTCAGGGGCACCGACAACCGGCCCGGCCCGCTGAGCTTCCAGTGCGGGATCGACGGGCGGCTGTTCACCGGCTGCGCCTCGCCGAAGGTCTACCGCCGCCTCACAGTCGGCCGCCATCGGTTCCGCGTCCGCACCCGTGACGCAGCGGGAAACTTCGACGCCACGCCCGCCCGCCGGACCTTCCGCATCGTGCGGGTGTCCCCGCGCCGCTAGGCGCCGGCCAGCTCCTCCCGCCCCGCCCACGCCTCGAGGATCCAGCCGAGGTGGTAGGGGCGCATCGTGCGGTTGACCTCGAGGTCCTCGGGGTCGGCGTGGCGGGCGTGCGAGTGCAGGTACGTGCGGGCGGCGTTGCGCGCCTGCTGGACCCGGTGCATTCCCTGCCTGCGGCGGATCGAGCGGTAGATCAGGCCCACCTCGCGATCGAACATCTGCACACCGAGGACGTTGCGGCCGTAGTTCCAGTCCATGCCGCCCACCGCCGCCATCCAGTAGCGCTCGTCGCCGGTGAGCTGGCTGATGCCGTGCAGGCCCATCATCGCCATCGAGTCCTGGTGGATCGAGTAGATCTCGTAGGGCTCGACCACCGTGCCGCGGATCGGATCGCAGATCCAGGGCCAGCCGCCGTCGGCCATCTGGATCTCGAGCAGCCGGTCGCCCATCGCCCTGGCGGTCGCGGCCGCCTCGCCGTCGTCGCGCACACGGGCGAGCTGGGAGATCGCCAGCGCCCCGTAGATCTGGTCGGCGAAGTGGGGAAAGCGCCGGCGCGGCCCGCGGGCGATGTGGGTGAGGAGTCCGAGGCCCGGATGGCGGACCTCGAGCAGCTCCGTTCGCGCCGCGGCCAGCAGGGCCTCGCCGGCGCCGAGGTCGCGGCGGGCGCCCGCCTCGACCAGCCCCATCAACGCCCAGGCGACCTCCAACGTCATCTGCCGCCCGAACGGGTCCTTCTCGGGAAGCTTGCGCCGCAGGCACTCGACCAGCTCCTCGATCGCGCCGCCGTCGGCCCGCGACTCCGCCCAGAGCGCGAGGCCGAAGTCGCCGGGGGTCAGCTCCTCGGCTCCCAGCTGGGAGAGGATCCGCGAGCGCAGGCCGCCGAGGTGGAAGGGGTGCTCGATCCCGTGCTCCTCGGCGCGCAGCAGCCCGATCAGCACGATCAGCGTGTATCGCAGCGAGCGGCCCTCGGGCCGGGTTCCGCGCTCGGCGGAGATCTCGTGGCAGAAGACGCCGTCGGCGAGCTGCATCGACGGCAGGCGCGCGAGCGCGAAGCGCTGCAGCTCGCGCACCCGCTCGAGGCGGTCGGCGGCGTCGGCGACCGCCGGGTCGGACTCGGCGCTCATGTCTTCTCCGCTTCGGTGAGCACGCGGGGATCGTAGATCGTCACTCCGTCGCCGAGCATCCGCTCGAAGGTCTCGAACATCTCCCCCAGCGGCTGGCAGAGGATTTCGCCCCTGCCGAGCGCCACCCGGCGCATGCCGCCGTCGAGGAGCCGGCGCCGGACCTCCGCCTCGACCGGGGCGCTGACGTCGATCCGGAACGGCGCCAGGCGCGGATGGTGGACGAGTGTGGACGTCTCGATCCGCTCGCCCTCTGCGTCGATGCAGGTGACCGGGATCCGCTCCGGCCAGAAGACGTCGATCGGGAACGGCGGCTCGCGGACGACCTCGAACGAGTGGTACATCGTGATCGCGCGCACCGGGGCGCCGAAGAAGACCTGCTTGGCGCCGCGCTCGCGCAGCCGCACGAACGGCGTCCCCTCGCCGAACGGCGTCTCGGCCGTCTCGTGTCCGGCCGTGATCTGCTCCGCCCCCGGGCCGCGAACCGCGATCGAGTGCGTCGGGTGCACGCTGCGAACCGTCCCCTCCGAGACCCGGAACCGCTCACTGATCGCCCCCATGTGCGAAGGATCGGAGCGGGCGTCGAAGACCGGATGGGCTCGCAGGTGCTCGAGCGCAGGGCCGGAGAGCGGGAACGCCGGCATCGCCACCACCCCCTGTGGCCCGACGACCGCGTCGATCGCCGCCAGCACCGTGCCGGGGCCGCCCTCGATCGTGCCGAACGACCCCATCGCGGCCTGCACGAAGACCGCGTCGCCCTCCCCCACGCCCGCCTCGCGCAGCGCCGCCTCGATCTCGGCCTGCCCGATTCGCACCGGGCGCAGCCTCTCGCGCAGGCGGTAGCGGACACTGCGGTAGCGCTTGCGGATCCGCCTCAGGGACTCGCGCAGCGGCTGCGGCAGCCGCCGCAGCAGCGCCTTCACGCGTAGAGCTCTTCGATCTCCGCTTCGTACTTCTCGGAGATCGGCCTGCGCTTCAGCTTCATGGTCGGGGTGAGCTCGTCGCCGCCGGGCATCCACTCCGCTGGCAGGATCGTGAACTTCTTGATCTGCTCGACCCGCGACATCTTCGAGTTGGCCTCGTCGACGCCCGCCTGCACAGCCGCGATCAGCTTCTCCTCGCCGGCGAGCTCCTCGACCGACTTGCCGTCCAACCCGTTCTGCTTCGCCCAGACCGGGGCGAAATCGGAGTCGAGGACGATCAGCGCCACGTTGTAGGGGCGGCCGTCGCCGATCGTGCAGGCCTGGCCGATCAGCGGGCTCGCGGCCTTCAGCTTCGACTCGATGTTGGCGGGCGACATGTTCTTGCCGGCCGCGTTGATGATCAGCTCCTTCTTGCGGTCGACGATCTTCAGGTAGCCGTCCGCGTCGAGCTCGCCGATGTCGCCGGTCAGCAGCCAGCCGTCGTCGAAGGTCTCCGCCGTCTTCTCCGGCAGGTTGCGGTAGCCGGGCATCACCGCGTCCCCCTTGCAGAGCACCTCGCCGTCCTCGGCCAGGCGGATCTCGACACCGGGAACCGGCGGCCCGACCGTGCCCAGCTTGACGGCCTCGGGCGGGTTCAGGGTGGCGACGCCGCAGGTCTCCGACATTCCCCAGAGCTCACCCACGGGAATTCCGATCGCGTGGAAGAACTCGAGCACCTCGAGCGGAGTCGGAGCGGCGCCGACGTTGACGCCGACGACCTCGTCGAGGCCGAGCGAAGAGCGCAGCGGCGCGAACAGCATCTCGTCCGCCTTCGCCACCGCCGCGGCGAGCTGCTCGGGGACCTCCTCGCCCGCCTGCTCCAGCCTGATCTTCTTGATCGCCGCCTCGATCCCCTGCTGGGCGGGCCCGCGCTGCTCCTCGGGCAGGCCGGCGATCTGGGCCTCGATGCCCGCCTTGAGCTTCTCCCAGATCCGCGGCACGGCGAAGAACCAGGTCGGCTTCACGCGCGGCAGGAAGTCGACGATCTTGCGCGGGTCGGGGCAGATCGTCACCGTCAGCCCCTTGACAACCGGCAGGTAGTAGTGGGCGCCCCGCTCGGCGATGTGCGCCGCCGGCAGCCAGGAGATGATCTTGCCGCCGCGGTCGGGCAGCGTGATCATGTCCTCGACCGAGTAGGTCAGCGCCATCAGGTTGCGATGGGTGAGCTGGACCCCCTTGGGCGGCCCCGTCGTCCCCGAGGTGTAGATCAGGGTCAGCAGGTCGTCGAGCCCGACGTCCTCGGCCCGCTCCGCGGGGTCGAACTCCGGGTCCGCCTGCTCGAACTCCTCGTAGGTCAGCGTGCCGCCGTCGCCGTCGAGGACGACGACGTGCTCGAGATCCGGCAGCTCCTTCTTCGCCTCGAGGAACTGGGGGAGGAACGAGGCCTCGACGACGGCGATCCTGGCGCCCGCGTCGGCGACGACGTAGGCGATCTGCTCCGGCGAGGAGGTCTGGTAGATCGAGAACGGGACGCCGCCGAGAGAGATCGCGGCGAGGTCGAGGGGGATGAACTCGGGGCGGTTGTTGAGCATCAGGGCGACCGTGTCGCCCTTCCCCAGGCCGAGGCTCGCGTATCCGCCGGCCAGCCGCTTCACCATCGCGGCGACCTCGTTCCAGCTCCAGGCGACCGAGTCGTCGTCAGTTCGGATCGCCACGTCGTCGCCGAGGCGCTCGACGCTCGCCCTGAACGCCGCGTAGACGCTCTGATGCTCGGGGGCCTTGCCGGGGCCGCCGCTGGCGTACCTCTCAGCCGTCGTTACCTCCATCAACCTCTCCTTCCTCGCCTGCGCAGGGAATCTATCGCAGCGAGGTCGGCCTACCTGACGTCGAAGCCTTCGCCGGTGAGGCGGCCGATGTCGTTGGAGAGGCCGATGAAGAAGAGCATGATCACGAGCACGAAGCCGATCGCGCCGGCGC
This sequence comes from uncultured Actinomycetes bacterium, assembly GCA_963720015.1. GTDB lineage: Bacteria > Actinomycetota > Thermoleophilia > Solirubrobacterales > 70-9 > DATFPK01. The sequence continues at coordinate 407,430 of CAVREA010000002.1, forward strand.
GCTCCATGACGCTGAACGGGACCGGCCTGCCCCGCACCTTCTCGACCAGGCTCCAGAAGATGTGGCCGCCGTCGAGGGGCAGGAAGGGGAAGAGGTTGATCAGCCCGAGCGAGAGGCTGATCACGGCGAGCAGCAGCAGGGCGCGCTCGGTCGCAGAAGTCGATCGCCTGCCTGGTCGACGTCGTAGGATGCCGACGACGCCGGAGACCTGCTTGCGCTGTTCGGCGTCGAAGATGTTGGCGAAGACGCTCGACCGTCTTCGTCGATGATCACCACATCTGGTCGATGGAGCGAGCCGGCCGCCTCGCCGGCGGACAGGTCCTCGCGCTTCGATCGCCGAAGGCGAAGCCGATCCGGTTGCGGCCGGTCTCGGCGTCGTAGAAGGGCTGCACGAGGAAGGTCTGCTCTGGCGCCGTCGCGCTCGATCGTCAGCCTTGGCCGGGGTCGCCGCGACGCAGCCGTCGCGCGGCTTGCCGGCGCAGCGTGTGGCGTCGTCGATCTGAACTTCGAGCGATCGCCTGCTGGTCGCGGTGGAGCGCCCGTCGACCGCGATGATCCGGTCGCCCGGCGGCGAGCTTGCCGACGGCGGGGGTCCGCCGTCACCTCGGCCACGACCCTGGTCGGCTGGCTGACGTCGCTGGTGGTGAAGAGGACGAAGAGGATCAGGAAGGCGAGGACGATGTTGACCGCCGGCCCCGCCCCGATCACGACGATCCGCTTCCAGACCGGCTGGTGGTAGTAGCCGCGGTGCGCGATCTCCGGGGGCAGCTCCTCGTCGGGGTTCATGCCGGTGATCTTCACGAAGCCGCCGAGCGGGATCGCGCCGATCCCGTACTCGGTCTCGCCGCGCTTGACCGAGACAGACTTCGGCGGGAAGAAGAGGAAGAAGCGCTCGACCCGCATCCCGGTCGCCTTGGCGGCGACGAAGTGCCCCGCCTCGTGGAGGATGATCAGCAGGCGAGAAGCCGAGCGAAGACGAGGAGCCAGCTCATGCCGGCGCCAGCCCCCCGACCGCTCCTCGGCTGCCGCTCGCGGGCCTCGGCGTCGGTCGGCGAAGAGGTCCTCGAAGTGGGCGACCGGCGCGCGCGGGCATCTCCTCGAGCACCCGCTCGATCGACCGCGGCGATCGCCGGTGAAGCGGGATCCGCCCGTCGAGGAAGGCGGCGACCGCGACCTCGTCGGCGGCGTTGAGGACGCAGGGCGCGGTGCCGCCGGCCTCGCCGGCCTCGCAGCGCCAGGCGCAGGCAGGCGAAGGTCTCGAGGTCGGGCGCCTCGAAGCTCAGCTCGCCGACCGCGGCGAGGTCGAGCCGCGGCACGTCGACGTCGGCCCGCTCGGGGTAGTGGAGCGCGTAGGAGATCGGCACCCGCATGTCGGGGTGGCCGAGGTGGGCGAGCGAGGCGCCGTCGATTGAGGTCGATCAGCGAGTGGACGATCGACTGCGGGTGGACGACGACCTCGATCCGCTCGTAGGGGACGCCGAAGAGGTGGTGGGCCTCGATCGCCTCGAAGCCCTTGTTCATCAGCGTCGCCGAGTCGATCGTGATCCGGCCGCCCATCCGCCAGGTCGGGTGGGCGAGCGCGTCCTCGACGCGTGACCCCGGCGAGGTCCGTGCGGCCGCGGAACGGGCCCGCCGGAGGCGGTCAGGACCAGCCGCTCGACCGTGCCCGGGCGCGCTCGGCGCCGATCAGCTGGAAGAGCGCCGAGTGCTCGGAGTCGACCGGCAGCAGCCGGGCGCCGGTCGCCTCGGCCAGCGCCATGACCAGCTCGCCGCCGATCACCAGGCTCTCCTTGTTGGCGAGGGCGACGTCGATCCCCTCGCTGAGCGCGACGATCGTCGGGCCGAGGCCCGGCGGCGCCGACGATCCCGTTGAGGACGAGGTCGGCGCCCGACGGTCGGCGATCAGCTCGCGGATGCCCTCCTCGCCCGGCGAGCACGCGGCCGCTCCAGGCCTCGCGGGCGCGCTGGCCGCCGCCTCGGCGTCGGCGAGCGCGACGTCGCCGGCACGCCGTGCTCGCGCGCCTGCTCGAGCACGGCCTCCCAGCTCGAGCCGGCGGCGAGGCCGACGACCTGCAGGTCGTCCGGAGGCGCGCGACGATCTCCAGCGCCTGCGTGCCGATCGAGCCGGTCGAGCCGAGGATGACGACGCTTCTTCATCGGGCCAGAGGTAGGGTAGCGCGAGCCTCGCCGGCTCAGTAGACGAGCTGCGACCGCGAGGTAGTAGCCGACGACGATCGTGAAGAAGACGGCGTCGAGGCGGTCGAGGAGGCCGCCGTGGGGGCCGAAGAGGGTGCCGGTGTCCTTGCGTGCCGAGGTCGCGCTTCAGCATCGACTCGAAGAGGTCGCCGATCGGCGCGAGCGGCGGCGACGCGCGGCGCCGATGATCAGCGCGTCGACGCCGGAGAGCCAGTCCTGGTAGAGGCCGGCGAACCAGAAGCCCATCGTGCCGATCACGAAGCCGCCGATCAGCCCCTCGAGCGTCTTGTTCGGCGAGAGCTGCGGGGCGATCTTGTGGCTGCCGAACATGCCGCCCGGTGGCGTAGGCGCCGGTGTCGGCGACGAAGGTGCCGACGAGGACGTCGATCAGCAGCGCGGCGCCGTGGTCGGGCAGGTCGCGGAGGAGGACGGCGTGGACCAGCGGGATGCCCGATCCAGACGATGCCGAGCAGCGTGACCCCCATCGAGACCGTGATCCCGTCGCGGTGATCGCGGTCGGGCGCCGAAGGCGAAGAGCAGCGGGAACGACGGCGGCGAGCGACGAGCAGGACGTTGAAGGCGGTGCCGAAGTGGGCGGCGACGATCAGCGCCGGCGACGGCGAGCGTAGGCGGCGAGCTGGATCGGCCGCGAGTCGTGGCGTCATCGCGAAGAACTCGCGCAGGCAGACGACGCCGATGCGCGATCATCGCGGCCGCGAAGACGAGGCCGCCGGCGACGATGATCGCGATCGCGAAGACGATCCAGGGGATCGCGACGAGGATCCGCTTCGCGCGTCTCGCCGCCGCAGCCCGCGGCGCCGGCGCGCGGCGCGGCGGTCGCGGCGGCGGCCTCGCGGCCGCGGCGTCGTCGGCTCGCTCGCTCGAACAGTCTCGTCGTCGAAGAGGTCCGTCCATCACGCCCGCGCCCCGAAGCGGCGCTGCCGCGACTCGAACTCGCGCCAGCGACTCCTCGAAGGCGGCGCGGCCGAAGTCGGGCCAGAGCTCGTCGCGGAAGACCAGCTCCGAGTAGGCGCACTGCCAGAGCAGGTAGTTGGAGATGCGCTGCTCGCCGCTGGTCCGGATCAGGAGGTCGGGGTCGTGCATCTCGGGCGCGTAGAGGTGGCTGCGGAACTCCTCCTCGGAGCCGCCCTCGAAGCTTCGCGCCGCGTCGACGATCTCCGCCCTGCCGCCGTAGTTGAAGGCGACGAAGAGGGTGATCCGCGTCGTTCGCGGCGGTCGTCTCCTCGGCCCACTCCATCCGCTCGACGAGCTCCGGCGGCGACCCCCTCGCGGCGGCCGATGAACCGCATCCGCACGCCCTCCTCGTCGAGCTCCGGGGTCTCGGCGTCGATCCGCTCGCCGAACATCCGCATCAGCCCCGCGACCTCCTCCTCGGAGCGCGACCAGTTCTCGGTCGAGAACGAGAAGACGGTCAGCTCCTCGATCCCGAGCTCGGCCGCGTCGCGGAGGCGCGCCTTGACCACGTCGGCGCCGGCCCGGTGGCCCTCGATCGGCGGCAGCCCCCGCTGCTGCGGCCCAGCGGCCGTTGCCGTCGGTGATGATCGCGACGTATCTGGGGACCGTCGGCCACGGCCGCGGCGGACCACCGGCCGCTCACACCTCGAGGATCTCTTCTTCCTTGCCCTTCAGCAGGGAGTCGATCTCGGCGATCGCCTCGTCGGTCTGCTTCTGCAGCGCGGACTCGGCGCGGCGCTCGTCGTCCTCGCCCGCTTCGCCCTCCTTCTTCAGCTCGCGCAGGTCGTGCATCACGTCGCGGCGGACGTTGCGGACCGCGACCCTGCCCTCCTCGGCGACGCCGTGGACGACCTTGACCATCTCGCGGCGCCGCTCCTCGGTCAGCTCCGGGATCTGCGAGCCGGATCACGTTGCCGTCGTTGGTCGGCGTCAGGCCGACGTCGGACTCCTGGATCGCCTTCTCGATCGACGCCGATCGCCGACTTGTCGAAGGGGGTGAGCGTCAGCAGGCGGGCGTCGGTGGTGGCGACGTTGGCGAGCTGCTTGAGCGGGGTCTGGGCGCCGTAGTAGTCGACGACGATCCGGTCGAGGAGGTGCGGCGAGGCGCGGCCGGTGCGGACCGTGGCGAGCTCGCCCCGGGTCGACTCGACCGACTTGTCCATGCGCTCCTTGGCGTCCGCCAGCAGCTCGTCGATCAGCTCGTTCTCCACGGCCGCAATCCTATCCGCCGTTTCGCCGCGCGGGCGAGGGCCGGCTGGAGACCAGCGTGCCGACCTTCTCGCCGCTGACGATCCTATCGATGTTGCGCTCGTCGGCCATGTTGAAGACGTAGATCGGCAGGTCGTTGTCCATGCAGAGCGAGAGCGCGGTCGAGTCCATCACCTGCAGGCCCCGCTCGATCGCCTCGCGGTGGCCGATCTCGGGGATGAAGGCCGCGTCCGGGTTGATCGCGCGGGTCGGAGTCGTAGACGCCCTCGACCCCGTTCTTGGCCATCAGGATCGCCTCGGCGCGGATCTCGAGGGCGCGCAGCGCCGCCGCGGTGTCGGTGGTGAAGAACGGGTTGCCGGTGCCGGCGGCGAAGATCACGACCCGGCCCTTCTCGAGGTGGCGCATCGCGCGGCGGCGGATGTAGGGCTCGGCGACCTCCTTGACGTCGATCGCCGACATCACCCGCGTGTGCTCGCCGAGCTTCTCGAGCGCGTCCTGGAGCGTCAGCGCGTTGAGCACCGTCGCCAGCATCCCCATGTAGTCGCCGGTGGCCCGGTCCATGCCCTCGGCCGCCGCCTCGAGGCCGCGGTAGATGTTGCCGGCGCCGACCACGATCGCCACCTCGACGCCGCGCGCCGCGCGTCGCCGCGACCTGCTTGGCGATCCGCCGCACCTCGTCGCCATCGGTGCCGTAGGCGAGATCGCCCATCAGCGCCTCGCCGGAGAGCTTCAGCAGGATGCGGCGGAAACGGGGCTCCGGAGACATTTGTTGGCGGCCGCGCGGCCGGGGCGAGCCTATCCCTCGCCGACGCGGAAGTAGGCGAAGCGCGCGATTCGGACGTTCTCGCCGGTCTTCGCCGCGATCTCCTGGCGCAGCTCCTCGATCGTCTTCGACGTCGTGCTTGTCGGCGTTGACGTGGGTCTGGTCGAGCAGGGCGACCTCCTTCGCCCACTTCGCGAGCTGGCCGCTCGACGATCTTCTCGACCACCTCGTCGGGCTTGCCTTCCTCCCTGGCCTTCTCCTCGAAGACCCGCTTCTCGGCCTCGCGCTCGGCCTCGGGGATCTCCTCGGCGGAGACGTAGCTGGGCGAGGCCGCGGCGACGTGCAGCGCGACCTCGTAGGCGAATGCCTTGAAGTCCTCGTTGCGGGCGACGAAGTCGGTCTCGCACTGGACTTCGACCATCGCCCCGACCTTGTCGTTGGCGTGGATGTAGGAGGAGACGACGCCCTCGTTGGTGCCGCGGCCTTCCCGCTTGGCGGCCGAGGCCTGGCCCTTGACGCGGAGGATCTCGACCGCGCGGTCGACGTCGCCATCGGCCTCCGCGAGCGCCGCTTTGCAGTCCATCATCGCCGGCGCCGGTGCGGTCGCGAAGCGCCTTCACGTCGCTGGCTGTGACTGCCATCAGGCCTTTTCCTCCTTCGCGGGCTCGGCCGCGGGGTCTCCGGCTCCGGGCGGCCTCCGCCGCCTCGGGGGCGGGAGCGGGCTCCGCGGGCTGCTCGGTCGCAGGCGCCGCCGGTGCGGGCTGCTCGGGCGCGGGCGGCGCCGGCGCGGGCTGCTGTGCCTGGGCCGGCGCGGGCTGCTGGCTCTGCTGGGGCGGCGCCTGCCGGGCCTGCTGCTGGGCGGCCTGGGCCTCGGCGGCCGCCTGGGCCTCCGCCGCCTCCTTGGCCGCAGCCTCCTCGGCCTCCTTGCGGGCGCTTGCTCCTCTTCCTCGCGCTTGCGGCGCTCTTCCTCCTCCTTGCGGCGGCGCTCCATCTCCTCGGCGCGCTTGCGGTCCTCCTCGGCGCGCCAGGCGCCGGCGCCCTCGTCGACTGCGCCGCCGATCGTCCCGATGACCAGCTCGCAGGAGCGGATCGCGTCGTCGTTGCCGGGGATCACGTAGTCGATCGGGGTCGGGTCGCAGTTGGTGTCGACCAGGCCGATGATCGGGATCCGCAGGCGCGCGGCCTCGCGCACGGCGATCTCCTCGGTTTTCAGGTCGGTGACGAAGACCGCGTCGGGAAGGCGCTCCATGTCGCGCACGCCGCCGAGGTTGTACTCGAGCTTGGCCAGCTCGGCCTCCATGCCCATCCGCTCCTTGGTCGGCAGCAGCTCGAGCTTGCCCTCCTCCTTCAGCTCGGTCAGCTCGTGCAGCCGCGCGATCCGCTGCGAGATCGTGTTGAAGTTGGTCAGCAGGCCGCCGAGCCAGCGCTGGTTGACGTAGGGCATCTGGCAGCGGTCGGCCCATTCCTTGACCGAGTCGCGCGCCTGCTTCTTGGTGCCGACGAAGAGCACGGTTCCGCCACCGCTCGCGAGCTCGCCGGCGAAGCGCCGGGCGTTCTCCAGCAGCGCCTCGGTCTGCAGGAGGTCGATGATGTGGATCCCGTCGCGCTCGCCGAAGATGAAGCGGCGCATGTTCGGGTTCCAGCGGCGGGTCTGATGGCCGAAGTGGACTCCGGCCTCGAGCAGCTCCTTGATGCCTGCTTCGGCCATTCGGTGTTCTCCTTGTCTGGTGCTTCTGCCCCCGGCGCTCGTACGGGACCCGGACTCATGCGTTCCGGGCAGGATCCGCCTCACAAACGGGGGATTCGGTTTCGAGAGCGAGGAGTGTAGAGCCTCCATCCTCCCCCGGCTCCCCCGGCGCCGCGCACGAAACGTCCCGATACGGGACGGTGCGTGCGCACGGCGGGATTTGGCGCCGGGTTAGGCCGCGCGGGCCGCGTCGAGGGCGGACGCCAGGTCCTCGGGCAGCTCCGAGCGGAACTCGAGCCGCTCGCCGCTCAGCGGGTGATCGAAGGCGAGGCGGTGGGCATGGAGGAACTGGCGCTCGAGCCCGTACCGCGCCGGGCCCCCGTAGGTCGCGTCGCCGACCAGCGGGTGGCCGATCGCGGCGAAATGGGCGCGGATCTGGTGCGTGCGGCCGGTCTCCAGGCGTCGCCTCGAGGTAGCTGTCGGCGGAAAGCAGCTCGAGGACCTCGAAGTGGGTGCGCGCCTGGCGCGAGGCGGCGCCGGAGACGGCCATCCGGTGCCGCTGCCGCGAGGCCCGCCCGATCGGCGCGTCGATCGTCCCGGTGCGCGAGCCGAGATGCGGCCGTCGGCCAGCGCGAGGTAGACCCGCTCGACGCGACGCTCGCGCACGGCCTCCTGCAGGGCCCGGTGGGCCTCCTCGGTGCGGGCGACGACAAGCAGGCCGCTGGTGTCCTTGTCGAGGCGGTGGACGATTCCGGGCCGCTCCGGGTCGGCGCCGCCGCCGAGCAGGTCGCCGAGCTCGTCGACCAGGGTCGGGCCGCTGTGCGAGGGGGCCGGATGGACGACGAGGCCGGCGGGCTTGTCGATCACGGCCAGCGCCTCGTCCTCGTGGACGATGCGCGGCTCAGGCGTGCTCATCGCCTGGGCGCGGGGCCTCGGCCTCGCGCAGGAGCAGCAGCGCCAGCAGCGCGACGCCGAGCGGTGATCGAGACGTCGGCGACGTTGAAGGCGGGCCAGGAGGGGAGGTCGATGAAGTCGGTGACCGCGTCGATGCGGACGCGGTCGGCCAGGTTGCCAAGCGCGCCGCCTGCGACCAGGCCGACGGCGACCCACATCCCGGGGCGGTCCGCGAGCCGCGAGAACATCACGCCGAGCAGCGCGACGGCGGCGAAGGTGAGCAGGAGGATCCGCGTCGCCGCCGCCGCCGGCGAGCCCGAAGGCGACGCCGTCGTTGTGGACGATGGTCAGGTTGAGCGGGCCGAGCACGTCGACGTCCTCGCCGGGGAGGAGTCGGTTCTCGACGATCTGCTTGGTCGCCTGGTCGACGGCGACGACGATTCCGCAGAGGGCCAGCGCGAGCCTCCAGCCGCGCGCCTTGGGCGAGTTCACCCGTTGATCGCGCCGACCAGGATCGCCTGCACGATCAAGAGCACGAAGATCGCCAGGATCGGGCTCAGGTCGAGCGCGAAGCCGCCGCCGCCGATCGGCGGGATGAAGCGGCGGAAGAGGTTCAGGTACGGATCGACCGTCTCGGTGATGAAGCCGACCACCGCGCGCAGCGCCGCGTTGTAGGGAATGCGCGGCACGTAGGAGATCAGGATGCGGGCGAAGATCATGATGATGTAGACGATGAAGATCGCGTTGACGTAGGTGGCGACGTCCTCGCGGGAGAGCGCGTAGAGCGGTTCAGGCATCGGTGCCCCTCATCCTCGCAAGCGAGGCGGCGACGGCCGCCTCGAACGCCACCCTGACGTCCTCGCGGGCGAGCGCCTCGAGGCCGGCCTCGGTGCTGCCTCCGGGCGAGGCGACGGCTTCGATCAGCTCCTGCGGGGCGCGCTCGCGCAGGAGCGCGCCGGTCGCGGCGAGGGTCTCGACCGTGAGGTTGCGGGAGAGCTCGTGATCGAGGCCCTCGTCGGCGGCGGCCGCGGCCAGCGCATCGACCATCAGGGCGAAGTAGGCGGGCGTGCAGCCCATCACCGCCGTGGCCGTGTCGATCAGGTCGTCGTCCATCACCTCCACCGTCCCCAGCTCCTCGAGCAGGGCGACGACCGGGTCCGAGACGGCGGCCTCGACGCCGTCCGCCACCGCCACGCACATCACGCCCTGGCGCAGCTCGACGCCGAGATTCGGCATCACCCGCAGCGCGGCCGAGCCGGGGAACGCCGCCGCGATCCTCGCCACCGGCGTCCCGCCGAGCATCGAGAGCACCGCCGGCGCGCCCTGGGCGCCCGGGGAGGCGGCCTCCAGGTTCTTGGGCTTGAAGCCGAGGACGAGCAGGTCGCTGGCCTCGGCCAGCTCGGCGTTCGAGCCGAGCGCCTCGCCCCCGACCTCCTCGGCCAGGGCCCACGCCCTGCCCGAGCCGCCGTCGGTGAACAGCATGCGCTCCGGGCCGCGTTTCGCGGCCGCCCAGCCACGCGCCATCCCTGCGCTCATGTTGCCCGAACCCGCGAACCCGACGATCATCGGCGGGAGGTTAGACGGCGGAGCCGGGCCTGCTAGGACTGGTTGAAGAAGCCCTTGTCGATCAGCCGGGCCTTCTCCTCGGCCGAGACCTCGACGTTGCGAGGCGTCAGCAGGAAGACCTTCTCGGCGATCCGCTGCATGCCGCCGTCGAGCGCGTAGGTGAGGCCCGAGGCGAAGTCGATCAGCCGCTTGGAGAGCTCGTGATCGGTGGTCTGCAGGTTGAGGATGACCGGCACGGTGCGCTTGAACTGGTCGGCAACCTGCTGGGCGTCGTTGAAGTTGCGGGGGATGACGAGGTGGACCTGGACGTCGGAGCCGCCGTTCTCGACGGGCCGCAGCACGCGGGTGCGCGAGGAAGGCGGGGGCTCGTCGTCGGCGAAGATGTCGTCGATCTCGTCGCGGCGACGACGCGAGGTCGGCAGGCGCCGCACGGGCGCGGGCTCGGAGCCGCCGCGGCGCGTGTCGAAGACCTCCTCCGAGGATGTCTCCGGCTCATAGTCGTCGTAGTCGGGCCCGTAGTCGTGATCTTCGGCGAGGCCGAAGTAGACGAGGGCTCGATGCCAGGTATCGCGCAATGCCATGGTCAGACGCGTGTTTCGGCTCCTGCGGACCGATTCCTTTACGGATTATGGCGCAGGAACGGCTTGTCCACGCCGTCCACTACCCCGTCTAGGTGTAAAGAACCGTCCCCAGGCGCAGGATCGTCGCCCCCTCCTCGGCCGCCACCTCCCAGTCCTGGGAAGTCCCCATCGAGAGCCGCTCGAGGCCGTGCTCGGCGGCGAGCTCGGCGAGGCGGGCGAAATGCGGCCGCGATGCCTCCGGGTCCTCGCTGAACGGCGGCATCGTCATCAGCCCGCCCACCTTCACCGGGCAGCGTTCGATGAAGCCGCCGAGCTCGGCCGGCGGGATCCCGCCCTTCCCCTCCTCCCCGGCGACGTTGACCTCGACCAGGACCTCTGTCTCGGGCGTCCCGTGGCGCCGGAGCTGCTCGAGCGCCGAGTCGCTGGCCAGCGAGTGGATCAGCCGCGCCAGCGGGACGATCAGCTTGACCTTTCGGCTCTGCAGGTTGCCGATGAAGTCCCACTGGAACGCCTCTCCCCAGCGCTCGTGCTTGGCGCTCAGGTCCTGCTGGCGATTCTCGCCGACCAGCGTCACCCCGGCTTCAGCGAGCGTCCCCATCTCCTCGAGCGGGACGTACTTGGTCGCGGCGAGGATCTCGATCCCGGCGCCGGCGCGCTCGCGGACCCGCTCGAGGTTGGCGGCGATCGTCTCGGCCTCGAGACCGTGGATCAGGCCGGCCATCGGGCGCCCTCCCGGATCCAGACGAGGCCGCCCTGCCTGCCGGTGCGGCCTGCGTCGCGGCGGTGGGAGAAGAAGAGGTCGGGGGCGCAGCTGGTGCAGTGCCCGGAGGCCTCGACGCGACTGACCCCGGCGGCGGCGAGCAGCCTGCGCGCCACCTCGCCCAGGTCGAGCATCCGCCCGGTGGCGATCCCGTCGCCGAGGCCGGCGAAGGCGTCGAGGACCTCGGGACCCACCTCGTAGCAGCAGGGGCCGATGCCCGGTCCGATCGCGGCCGCCTCGGCCTCGACCGCCTCAGCCCCGCGGGCGACGATCCCGGCCGCCATCCCGCGCCAGCCGCAGTGCAGCATCGCCACTCCGCCGGGGCCGGAGAGGGCGACCGGGAGGCAGTCCGCGACGAAGACCAGCGGCGCCAGGCCGGGCTCGGCGGTGAAGTGGCCGTCGACCTCGATCAGATCGTCCTGGGGGTCCGCGAACGGGCTCGGGCGCTGCGGGACATCGTGCCCGGCGACCTCTGTCTCGTGGACCTGGCGGCCGATCAGAACGCTCTCCGCCGCGAGGCCCAGCGCTGCGGCCAGCCGCCCGCGGTTCTCGAGCACTGCGTCGCGGTCGTCGTCGGTGAGGATGCCGAGGTTGAGCGTGTCGAAGGGCGCCGAGCTGACCCCGCCGACCCGGGTCGAGAACGCGGCCCGCGCTCCGGGCAGCTCGGCCTCGAGCCACCGCACCCCGTCTCGCTCGCGCCACTCCATTCCCCCATTCTTGCCGAGGGCCCGATCACACCACCGCGAGGGCTGCCGCTAGGGCAGGATGGTGAAACGCCTGATCGCGGGCGTGGGATCCGCGTTCCCGGCAGCGTCCACGGCCTTGACCTTGAAGGTGTGGCGCCCGGGCCTCAGGTGCCTGTAGATCCTCGGCGACCTGCAGAGCCTGAACGGCCTCCGGTCGAGCTTGCAGAAAAAGGCCGAGCCGGAATCGTCGGAGATGAACCGGAACTTGGCCCAGCTCCTGGTCGACCGCTGCGGCGGCGCCTTCGTGATCGCCGTCTGCGGCGCATCGGTATCGGGGGGCGAGGGGGTGGAATCGGCCTCCGTGGTGGCAAGGGCGAGCTCGGAGGTGCCGCTGGCGCCGGTCTGACTGGCGCCGACCACCGTCCCGGCCGCCACCGGGCCGGCGTAGGCGAGCTGCCAGCTTCCGCTGGGATCGGCGACCGCGGAGCCGAGGAATCCGGCGATTTCCCCGGGGGCGGCGGTGGCCTTGGAGAACACCATCACCGTGGCGCCGGGCTGAGCCGTGCCGCCGATCGCGCTCACCCCCGCGGCGACGATCGCCGGCGGCTGGATTCCCCCGTTCGGGCCGCCTGGCAAATTCCCGGCGCCGTCGTTGCCGAGGTCGATGAAGGGGCCGGCGTTGTTGCTGCCCCTGTTGCGGGCGACGGTGTTCCGGATGTTGACGTTGCCTTCGATCGAGATCGCGGGACCGTCGGTGCCGGCGATGAGGTTCTCCTGAGCCGGCGTGTCGCCGCCGATCGTGTTGTCGGCCGAGGGCGTGCTCCCAAACGCCAAACGGGCCCAGATCCCGCCTCTGAACCCGGAGCCCAGGACGATGTTCCCTGTGACCATCGCTCCGCTGGCGGCCTGCAGCTCGATCCCCGCCTGGGTCGAGTTCTGCACGAAGTTGCCGAATACGGTCGTCCCGCTGCCGGGCGAGCCGAGCACGACGTCGATGCCGGTGGCCCCGCCGACGAGTGCTTCGCCGCCAGTGCCCAGTCCGATCACGTTCCCGGCGACAAGGGCGGGGCCGCCGATCGTCTCGATCGGATCGTCCATGGTGCCCGGCCCGGCGACGCGGTTGCCGAGGACCATGACGTCGCCCCCGTTGGTGGCTCTGGCCAGGATCCCGTGCGATCCGGTGGGCACCGGAGTGGCGGCCAACCCGGTTCCGGCGTAGTTGAGGCCGACCAGGTTGTTCTGGATCAGCTGATTCTCGGCATTGCCGGACGATTCGATGCCCTCCCCGACGACGACGACGTGGTTCGCGTCGAGGGCGGAGGCGCCACCGATCGTCACATCGTCGGCGTTGTCGATCTGGATTCCGGTGTTGGCGTTGGGAAGCTCGCCGAGGCCGGTCGCATCGAAGCCGACGAGGTTGCCGCTGATCGTGGTTTGGCCCGCGGGCGACTCGTCCTGGCCCAGGGCATCTCCGCCAAGGCCAACGCCGGCCGTCGTCGAGGTGGCGATCACGTTGCAGGGCCCGTCGCATGCCGGACTCGCGGCCTGGTTCGCGTTCACGGTCCCGCCGATGACGTTTCCGGTTGCCTCGACGCCGCCGGTTAGGAGGCCTGTCACCTCGACATTGACTGGGCTCGGGGCCGAGGTGGTGCCGTCCGGCTTGACGCCGAAGTAGTTGCCCTGGACCGTATTGTCGTCGGCGCCCTCGACGTCGAGGCCGACCTCGCTGTTGAACGCGAAGACGTTGCGCCCGGCCGCCGTCCCGTCGCCGATCTGGGCGCCGGCGGAGTCCGGGCCGACGAACAGCCCGGTGCCGTTCGCGCCCGAGCTGCCGTCGAGCCTCACCCCCAGCCAGTTGTTGCCGGCGCTGAAGCCGGAGACGCCGTCCGCGTCGTCGATCTCGATGCCGGTCGCGGCACCGGTGACCGCGACACCGCTGATGGAGATGTCGTCGGATTGGACGACAAGGCCGGAGCCCCCGGCCGGCCCATGGATGCCGGCGCAGGGGCCGTTGACGCCGGCCGCGGTCATGCATTGGGCCCCGGCGATGTCTGTGTCGGTCGTGATTGCCGGCAGGGCGCTGCCCACTGCAATCGTGTCCGCGACCTGGCCGTTGAAGGGGTCGGCGCTGAAGCCGATCACGTCGCCGGCGCCCCCCGCGGCGCACTCACCCGCCATGGCGCCCGACGCGGTGTTGGTATTCGCCGAGCCGATCGCCTCGCGCAGCGTGCAGTTGCCGTCGTTGGCGGCGGTGTCGACGATGCTGTTGACCGTGATCGGGGCCGCCGCGGCGGAGACGGGCAGTAGCAGCAGCGCCAGTGCCACCAGACCGCCGGCGTAATGGAAACGCCGGGCAGGGCGTTCGGGTGGGCGAACGAGGCGGCTCAGGGGTACGGGGTCTTCCGGACCGGCGACCTGTCGACGGCACAGGTGTGGTCATGCGCCGCGTTGCTGACGAGTACCTTCGTCTCGATCAGGGCCTGCACCTTGGCGCCCCTGGGTACCGCCGGACCCTTTCGCCTCCAAAAGCCGTTCGGGGTCGTGAAGGTCGTGAACAGGCGAACGTCCGGGGTCACGTCCACACGGTAGACCTGAACCTCGCGGTGGCGCTTGCAGCGGGCGTTGCCGCTGAGCACTCGGCCGCTGTAGACGCCAAGCGCGGGGCTGATGCGCTTTGCCTTGGTCATGGTGACCGAGTTGGAGATCACGCGGTTGTGGGCCATCGCAGGCTGGCGAAGGCCGCCGCGCTCACCAGCGCCGAAACCGTGACGCCCTTGACGACTCGTGACCGGACTGCTCTCGCCAACGTCTTCTTCATCCAACCCCTTCGGTATTGGGTGCGGGAGCAGCATAGGTTTGCCCTCCACCCCACGCAAGGCGAAAATCGATGAAACGTGAGTTGAGGCGAGCCCTCGGCGATCAGGGGGATTCGGCGCGGGCGGCGCGGAGGGCGGTCTCGAGCTCGGCGTCGCGGCCCCTGAGCTCGCCGTCGAGCTTGGCGCGCAGGGCGGCGCCGAGACCGCGTCCGATCGCGGGGCCCTCGGGGACGCCGGCGGCGATCAGGTCCTCGCCGCCGATCTCGAGCACCACCGAGCGCCAGGCGGCGATGTACTCGTCGAGCCAGGAGGCGCCGAGGGCGCGGGCGACGACAAGCTCCTCGGGGGTGGCCCTGCGGGCGAGCTCGACCCCCTCGGAGGGCCGGCCCGGCCCCGCCTCGACCAGCTCTCTCGCCTTCGGCGTGACGCCGTCGAGCGCCGCCACCAGCGCCCGGTCGCGTTCCGCGACCGCGCTCCAGGGCGGCGCCGCCATCAGCTCGGCGACCCGCTCCGAGGTGCGCAACGCTCCCTCGGGCGGGTCGAGCAGCCCCCAGCCGGCGAGCAGGGCGAAGCCCTCGGCGGCATTCGGCTCGGCGGCGACCCGCAGCAGCTCGGCGCGGCGCCGGTCGGCGGACACGGTGCCGAGGTCGGCCGCCCGCAGCAGCCGCTCGGTCTCCGGCTCCAGCTCGAGGCCGAAGCGCGAGGCGTAGCGGGCGGCGCGCAGCGCCCTGGTGGGGTCGTCGGCGAAGGATCGGTCGTGGAGGACGCGCAGCCGGCCGGCCGCGAGGTCGTCGCGGCCCCCGTGGGGGTCGAGCAGCTCGTGCTCGCCGCCGAGCGGCAGGGCCATCGCGTTGATCGTGAAGTCGCGTCGCGAGAGGTCCTCCCCGATCCCGGCGGGCCGCACCTGCGGCAGCGCCCCCGGCTCGGGGTAGGTCTCGGCCCGTGTGCGGGCGAGGTCGATGTGCGCAGCTCCCAGGCGCACCTTCGCGGTCGAGAACCGGTCGTGCTCGACCACCTCGCCGCCGAGCCTGGCGGCCACCTCGGCGGGGTCGCCCTCGACGGCGAGGTCGAGGTCGGTTCGCCCGCGGCCGAGCAGCATGTCGCGGACGGTGCCCCCGACCAGGTAAAGCCGTGAGCCGGCAGCGGCGTCGAGCAGGGAGGGCAGCTCGGGCACCGCGCCCTCGAGGGCGGCGAAAACCTCATCGGTTGGGCGAAGCCATCGGGTCATCGGGAGTGTTTGCGTACCATGACGCGTTCCTCAGATGGCCGATTCCCCGAAAACCGACCCTGAGAGCCCCTTCGAGGGCGACCCGCAGCCCTCGCCCGGCGGCGGGCAGGCGCGCTGGTGGCGCGACCGCCGCAAGCTCGCGGCCGCGATCGCGGCCGCGCTCGTCGTCATCGGCGTCGGTGCCGCGATCGCCTACAACGCCCTCAAGCGCCCCGACGACGTCGACAAGGGCAAGGAGGTGGTCTTCAAGGAGGAGCCGCAGCCGAAGCCGGTGGTGGAGACGACCAACTGGACGATGTTCGGCTACGACCGCCAGCGCACCCGCTTCCTGCCTTCCGACAAGGTCAAGCCCCCCTTCGAGCGGCGCTGGAAGTACGGCGACAGCCCCCTGCTCGAGTTCCCGCCGATCTTCGTCCGCGCCCCCGAGCTCTGCGTGAAGAAGACCAAGCTGGGCTGCGAGGGCCGCCTCTTCTTCGTCAACAACAACGGGCGGGCGTTCTCGCTCGACGCCAACACCGGCAAGATCATGTGGCAGCGCGAGATCGCCTCCAAGAACGCGACCTCCCCCGCCTACTCGGACGGGCAGCTCTTCATCACCAACCTCGAGCCGGGCCAGGCCCTCAGCCTCGACGCGAAGACCGGCAAGACGATCTGGAAGCGCTCGCTGCCGGGCCGCTCCGAGTCCTCTCCTGTGGTCGTCGGGCGCAAGGTCTTCTTCGGCTGCGAGTGCGGCAGCCTCTTCGCCCTAAACACGAAGACGGGCAAGACCCAGTGGTCGACCGCGCTCGGCGGCGAGATCAAGGCGGCCCCCGCCTACCAGGGCGGGATCCTCTACGTCGGCAACTACAGCGGGATCATGTCCGCGGTCAACGCCTCGAGCGGGAAGGTCATGTGGCAGTCGGACTCGCTCGGCCTCAGCCTCGGGCGCGCCGGCGCCTTCTACGCCACCCCGGCGGTCGCCTTCGGCCGCGTCTACAGCGGCAACAACGACAGCCGGGTCTACTCCTTCGACGCGCAGACGGGCGAGCTCGCCTGGACCTACTCGACAGGCAGCTACGTCTACTCCGGCACCGCGGTCGCCGACACAGAGCAGACCCAGCCGACGGTCTACGTCGGCTCGATCGACGGCAACCTCTACGCGCTCGACGCCCAGACCGGCGACCCGCGCTGGATCGAGTCGGCAGGCGGGCCCGTGATCGGCTCCCTCAGCGTCGTCGGCGACGTCGTCTACGTCGCCACCTTCGAGGGCACGACGACGACCGGCCGCCGCCTCAAGGACGGCAAGAAGGTCTTCGAGTACACGACCGGCGCCTACATGCCCGTGATCTCGGACGGGAGGCGGATCTACCTGACCGGCTACTCCTCGATCCACGCCCTCGACCCGGTCACCAAGAAGCAGGCGAAGCAGGCCGAGAAGAAGAAGCAGGCGGCCAAGAAGCGCAAGGAGAAGCAGGCCTAGGGCCGGAAGCGGGCGCGAAGCGGAACACCCCGGCGCCCGCCTCGATCAGGCAAGGCGAACCGGGATTCCGGCCGCGGCCAGGTGCTCCTTCGCCTCGCGCACGCTGTAGGTGCCGTAGTGGAAGATCGAGGCGCAGAGGACGGCGTCCGCGCCGCCCTGGGTGATGGCGCTCGCTCAGGTGATCGAGCCGGCCCGCGCCGCCGGAGGCGATCACCGGGACCGGCACGGCGTCGGCCACCGCCCGGGTCAGCTCGAGCTCATAGCCGTCGCTGGTCCCGTCGCGGTCCATGCTGGTCAGCAGCACCTCCCCCGCGCCCCGCTCGGTCGCCTCCCGGGCCCACTCGACCGCGTCGCGTCCGGCGGCGACGCGCCCTCCGTTCACGTACACGCCGTAGCCGCCGTCCTCGCGCTTCGCGTCGATCGCCACCACCACGCACTGCGCCCCGAACACCTCGGCCAGCTCGCCGATCAGCTCGGGGCGGGCGAGCGCGGCCGAGTTGACCGAGACCTTGTCGGCGCCGGCGTCGAGGACGGCCTGGGCGTCCTCGACCGAGCGGATCCCGCCGCCGATCGTGAACGGGATGAAGACGTTGTCGGCGGTGCGGCGGGCGAGGTCGACGATCGTCTCGCGGCGCTCGTGCGAGGCGGTGATGTCGAGGAAGACAATCTCGTCGGCGCCGTCGGCGTCGTAGTGCTCGGCGAGCTCGACCGGGTCGCCGGCATCGCGGATGTCGACGAAGTTGGTGCCCTTGACTACGCGGCCGCGGTCGACGTCGAGGCACGGGATGACGCGCTTGCACACCACGGGATGAGGCTAGCCGTCGGCGGCGCTTAGCCGCCGACCGCCGACTGCGGCAGCGCCGACATCGCCCGGCTCCGCGTGCCCAGCAGGCCATCGCTGAGCTGGAACACCGCCCCCAGCCTGCCCTCGGGCACGTAGGCCTCGAAGTAGCCGTTGGGGTTGTCGGGGCGCACGGTCTGCAGCAGCGGCAGCCCGTCACGCCAGATCTGCACCGCCCGTCCTCGCCGCCGTCCGAGGCTGGCGCCCCAGATGCGCGACGTAGCCGCTGCCCGCCCGCGTCACGATGATCGGCATCCTGAACGAGTAGAGGGCGAGCTTCGGCGAGCCGTCCTGGTAGCGCAGGCCGCTGGACCAGACGGGGTCGTCGTTGAGGAGGTACTGGGCGAAGCTGGCGATGCCCGGGGTCCGCCACTGCAGGAACTCGGCCATGTTGAGCTCAAAGGCCTGCGCCTTCGCGGCCAGCAGCGGCGCGCGCGGATCGGGTGCGACTGGAAGCCGGCCTCGGTGTTGTAGACGGGCAGGTCGGGCGGCAGCCGCCCGCGGGCGCCGAGGGCGGACATCAGCTCGACCGGGCGGGCGGGCTCGCGCCGGCAGCCAGAGGTCCTCGCTCGCGGCCGAGAGCAGGGCTGGGGCCGTGCCGTCGCTTTGGCTGTAGAAGTGGGTCGCGAGCCCGTCCGTGTCGAGGCGCCGGTAGCGGTCGCAGCCCCGAACGCGGGCGGCGCCCCCGCCGCAGCGGCTCGATGTCCGAGCCGACGCAGGCCAGCTCGCGGACGAACAGCCCCGGCGCCATCGAGGCCAGCGGCGCGGGCACGGTCGAGCCAACGTCGCAGACGTCTCGCCGAAGTAGATCCGCCGTGGGCGCCTGGCCGTGCGGCGCAGGGCGCGGGCCGAGCGCCGGTAGAGGCGGCGGTAGACCACCGGCGACCAGGGAATCAGGCGCAGGCCGACCCGCCGCCACTGCGGCCGCAGGAAGGTGCTGCTGTTGGGCTCGTTCCAGAGCGACCACTCGTGCACCGCCGGCAGCGCCTGCGCGCCGGGGCGCGGGCGGAAGCCGCCGCTGTAGCGGCGCCCGAGGGCGGTCACGAACCGGGCGAACGGCGGACCGCGTCGGGCGGCGCCGCTGCGCTTCCTCGCCCAGCGCGGCAGGTGGAGGTGGGTGCCCCGGAGCCCCGAGGCCGAGGCGGGGTCGAGGATAAGGCCGATGCCGCGGCGCCGAGCCTCGAGCACGAGCGAGTCGAGCATCGCCCAGGCGTTGGCGCTGTAGGCGGCGGAGCGAGGGCTGGCCGTGTTCCGCGCGCCGCGCGCGGCGGTTCGGGTGGGCGAGCATGTAACGCCACCAGACCACGGCCCGCACCTTGTCCGCCCCGAGGGTCTGCATCTCGTCGAGGGCGCCCAACTGGGCCTGGTGGCCGAACTCGAGCAGGCGATGCTCGTCCTCGAGGATCAGGCTCTGCTGCGTGCCGGCCGGTGCCGGCGACGCGAAAACGCCCGCAGCAAGCAGGACGACGAGCGCGAGCAGCCCGGCCAGCGCCGGCCTCAGCGCTGCCGCTCTTCGGTTGAAACGAACCCGCATCGGCGCCCGCGCGACCTTAGAGAGTGGGCGCGCCCGCGTAAAGGGGGAACCGTCTCCCTACCGGCGCAGCGCCTCGATCGCCTCGCCGACCGAGAACCGGCCCTCGTAGAGAGCACGTCCGACGATCACTCCCTCGAGGTTCGCCGGAGCCGCGGCGGCCAGGGCGCGGAGGTCTCCGAGGCTCCCCACCCCGCCCGAGTAGATCAGCTCGGCGTCGCTGGCGGCGGCAACCGATTTCATCTGCTCCAGGCCCGGTCCCTCGAGCGTTCCGTCCACCTCGATCGGGGTGAAGAGGAAGCGGCTCACCCCGCGCTCGCTCAGCGCCGCTACCGCGTCGCTGACCTCGACGTTTCCGGGCTCCCTCCAGCCGGCAAGCGCCACCTGCCCGCCGCGAGCATCGACGGCGACGACGAGGCGGTATCCGTGGCGGGCGAGCGTCGCGTCGAGAAAGGCGGGGTCGCGGAGGGCCGCCGTGCCGATCACCACCCGCTCAGCGCCGGCGGCGAGGACGGCGTCAACGGCCGCCGCGCTGCGCACCCCGCCCCCGACCTGGATCGGGCAGTCGGCTGCCGCGACGACCCGCTCGACCGCCGCCAGGTTGGCGGGCTCGCCGTCCCGGGCGCCGTCGAGGTCGACGACGTGGAGAATCTCGGCGCCCGCGGCGGAGAAGCGCGCGGCGGCGGTCGCCGGGTCGTCCTCGAACGCCGTCTCGCGGTCGTAGTCGCCCTGGACCAGCCGCACGGCCCGGCCGCCGCGGATGTCGATCGCCGGGTAGAGCCTCACGGCGCTCAGGCCGCGGCCGGCGCCGCGGCGCAGATCCCGGCGAAGTTGTGGAGCAGGCGGAGCCCCGCCGAGCTCGACTTCTCGGGATGGAACTGGACCCCGAACACGCTGCCCTGCTCGGCGGCGCAGGCGAAGCGGGTGCCGTAGGCGGCCGTGCCGAGCGATGCGTCCTCCCCGGGTCGCGGCGCGAACGAGTGGACGAAGTAGAACGGCGTCTCATCCTCGATTCCGGCGATCAGCGGGGACTCGCGCTCCCAGCGCACCGGGGACCAGCCGATGTGGGGGACCTTGAGGCCCTGCGCGTCGATCTCGGTGACCGGCCCGGGAATCAGGCCGAGCCCCTGGGCGCCGCCGAGCTCGGTGGTCGAGTCGAATAGCAGCTGCAGGCCCAGGCAGATGCCGAGGACCGGCACCCCGGTGGCGGCGCGCTCTGCGACCAGCTCGTCGAGGCCGAGGTCGCGCACCCGCCCGATCGCGGTCGGGAATGCGCCGACCCCGGGCAGGATCACGCCGTCGGCGCCGCGGACCTCGGCGTGGTCGGCGCTGATCACCGACGCGGTCCCGACCCGCTCGAGCGCCTTCTCGACCGAGCGCAGGTTTCCCATCCCGTAGTCGAGGATCGCGATCCTGGCCACGGCCTAGTCCTTCAGCGAGCCCTTTGTGCTGGGCACGCCGGTCTCGTTCGGATCGACCTCGACGGCCACACGCAGCGCCCGCGCGAACGACTTGAACGCGGCCTCGATCATGTGGTGGGCGTTGGTCCCCGAGCGGACCCAGATGTGAAGGGTCATCCCGGCGCTGTTGGCGACGGCGCGGAAGAACTCCTCGGCGAGGTCGGTGTCGAAGCCCGCGATCGTGGCCGCAGGTATGTCGGCGGCGAAGTCGCAGTAGGGCCGCCCGGAGATGTCGATCGCGCACTCGGCGAGCGCCTCGTCCATCGGCACCAGGGCCGAGCCGTAGCGGCGGATACCGGCGCGGTCGGCGAGCGCCTCGTCGAGAGCCTGGCCGAGAACGATGCCGATGTCCTCGACGGTGTGGTGGGCACCGGTCTCGAGGTCGCCGCTGGCCTTGACCTCGAGGCCGAGGCGCCCGTGGCGGGCGATCAGGTCGAGCATGTGGTCGAGGAACCCGACGCCGGTCTCGATCGCGGCCTCGCCGCCGTCGAGGTCGAGGCGGAGCCGGACCTCCGTCTCCTTGGTCGTGCGCTCCTTGCTGGCTGTCCTGCTCATCTCGATTCCTCGCCTCAGGCCCGCGCCCGCGCGGACTCGCCGTGCACCGGAAGCCCCTCGGCCCGCGCCACCGTGTCGACGGCCGCGGCCAGCGCACCGGCCGAAGTGCCGGGCAAGCTTACATTCGAGATCCGGTGCCGGAATGTGCCCGGCCCCAGCGGGCCGGCAAAGCGGCCGGTGCCACCGGTGGGAAGGATGTGGTTGGAGCCGGCGGCGTAGTCGCCGAAGGCGGTGGCGCCCGCCTGGCCGACGAACACGCAGCCCGCGGTGGTGGCGAGCGGGGCGAGCGCGGCCGCCTCGTCGAAGAGAAGCTCCAGGTGCTCGGGCGCGAACGCGTTCGCCAGGGCGACGCCGTCGGCGAGGTCGGGGACGTGGACCAGGGCGAGCCGGGCGTCCCGCACCGTGGACCGCTCGGCGGCGATCCGCTCGGCGGCCGCGGCGATCGCCTCGATCACCGCCTCCTCGACGGCGGCCACGAGCAGCGGGCTGTCGGCGCCGTGCTCGGCCTGGGCGCAGAGGTCGAGCGCCGCCCACTCGGGGTCTGCGTCGTGGCCGGCGATCAGCATCAGCTCGGAGGGGCCCGCCAGCGAATCGATACCGACCTTGCCGAAGACCAGCCGCTTCGCCTCCTGGACCCAGGGGTTGCCGGGGCCCGCGATCACGTCGACCGGCTCGACCGATTCGGTGCCATCGGCGAGGGCGAAGATCGCCTGGGCGCCGCCCATCGCGTAGATCTCCTCGATGCCGCAGATCGCCGCTGCGGCGAGAACCGCCGGGTGGACCCGCCCGTCGGCGCCGGGCGGCGAGGCGAGCGCGATCCGCTCGACCCCTGCCACCGCGGCGGGGATGCAGCCCATCAGCACGCTCGACGGGTACGGCGGCGCGTCCGCCCGGCGCGTAGATGCCGGCGGCGCCGACCGCGCACCTCGCGCACCGCGACCGACTTGGCCCTGGGGCAGCTCGACCGGCTCGGGATCCCCTCGCAAGCTGGGCCTCGGCGACCGCGCGGATGTTGGCCGCGGCCAGCTCGAGAGCGTCGCGCAGCTCCGGGTCGAGGCCCGCGAGGGCGGCCTCCGCCTCGGCGCCCTCGACGCGCAGGCCCGCGGGCGCACGCTCGGTGGCGTCGAAGCGACGGGTCAGATCGAGCACGGCGGCGTCGCCGCCGCTGGCGACGGCGGCGCGGATCTCGCCGACTTCGGCGGGCGTTCGGCGCCGGCGCCGAACCAGGCGCGGACCTCGCCCGCGACCGCCTGCCGGCCCGCTCCAGTCGAAGTGCCTCGCCCTCATCGGCGGCTCGCCTCGCGCAGCCGCGCGGTCAGCTCGTCGACCTCGGCCGCCCGCAGCTTGTGGGCGACGCGGTTGGCGACGAAGCGGGCCGTGCAGTCGGCGATCTCCTCGCGCACCTCGAGGTCGTTCTCCTCCAGGGTGCGGCCGGTGGCGACGAGGTCGACGATGCCGTCGGCGAGCCCGACCAGCGGCGCCAGCTCGACCGAGCCCTTGACCTCGATCACCTCGACCTGGCGGCCGGTGCGCCTCGAAGTGGCGCTCGGCGATCCGCGGGTACTTGGTCGCGATCCGCATCGTCGCCGAGGCGCCGCTGCCGCCTCGCCCAGGCGCTCGTCCCCGCGGCGCCCGGCGAGGACCATCCGGCATTCGCCGTAGCCGAGGTCGAGCAGCTCGTAGACCATCCGGTCGGACTGCTCGAGCAGCACGTCCTTGCCGGTGATGCCGACGTCGGCGGCGCCCGCCTCGACGTAGGTGGGGACGTCGGAGGGGCGCATCGTCACCAGGGTCGATGCTGCCGCCGTCGAAGATCAGCGAGCGCGAGTCGCTGCGCGGACCGGCGGTCGTCGATGCCGGCGCGCGTCGAGCAGCGTCGAGCGTGTCGTCGAAGAGGGCGCCGCGCGGCACCGCCAGCTTCAGCGGGCCGTCGGCGCTTGGCGCGGCCGATCCGGCGACCCGCGGACGCTCGCGCCGCTCACCCCCTGCCGGCGCTCCTCCTCCATCTGGGCGACGTGGACGCGCTCCAGGTAGAGCGAGAAGCCGGCCGCGGGCAGGTCGAGCGCCGAAGCGCGACATCAGGGCGTCGTAGCGGCCGCCGCCGCCGAGCACGTGGCCGAGCGCCGGGTCGTAGACCTCGAGGATCGCGCCGCTGTAGTAGCCGAGGTCGCGCAGCAGGCCGAGGTCGATCTGGCACGCGGTCGGCGGCGCCGCGGGCCTCGAGCGCGTCGTAGGTCTCGCTGGATCCGCGCGGTCGGCCCGCTCGACGGCGACGCCGCCGACGGCGCGGGCCTCCTCGAGCACCTCGGGGCCGCCGCGCAGCTGGGAGAGCGCGACGCAGGGTCCGACCTGCTCGGCGGCGACGCCGTCGAGCCGGCCAAGCTCGGCCTCGAGGCCGACCAGGTCGTGGGTGGCCAGCCGCTCGAGCAGCGAGTCGCGCGCCTCTCCCTCGACCCCGAGCTCGGCGAGGAGCTGGCGGTAGAGGTCGGCGTCGCCGAGGCCGATCACGGCCCGGTCGAGGCCGACCGCGTCGAGCGCCGCCTCGAGCACCTCGATCACCTCGGCCGTCCCCTCCGGCGCCGGGGCGCCGATCAGCTCGACCCCGGCCTGGGCGAACTCGCGCATCTGTCCCCGCTGCGGGCTGCACCGCGCGGTAGGCGTTGGCGAGGTAGCAGAGCCGGAGCGGCGTCTCGGCCTCGGCGTAGCGCGTAGGCGACCAGGCGGGCGATCGGGACCGTCATGTCGGAGCGCAGCGCCAGCAGCTCGCCGCGCTCGTCGAAGAAGCGGTAGGCGCTGCCGGCGGCGCGGCCGTCGCCGCGCGCCAGCACCTCGTCGTACTCGATCGTCGGCGTCGCGACCTCGCCGTAGCCGAGCGCTCGAAGACCTCGATCAGCGCCAGGTGCAGGCGGCGCAGCTCGCGCATCTCGTCGGGCAGGACGTCGCGGGTGCCGGGTGGGATCGGGTGGATCATCGGCGGCACCTTACGAGCGGCGCGCCTGCGCGAACCGGGCGCCGGCTGGCAGCCCTAGGCCGGGACTTCGCTGGAGACGCGCTCGATCTGGGCGCCGAGCGCCCGCAGGCGCTCGTCGATCTGCTCGTAGCCGCGGTCGATCTGGCGGATGTTGCCGATCTCCGAGGTGCCCTCGGCGGCCAGCGCGGCGATGAGCATCGCCATCCCGGCGCGGATGTCGGGGCTCTCGACGCGCTCGCCGTGAAGCCGGCTCGGACCGCTGACGATCGCCCTGTGGGGATCGCAGAGCGTGATCCGAGCGCCCATCGCGACCAGCTTGTCGACGAAGAACAGGCGGTTCTCGAACATCTTCTCGAAGATCAGGATCGTCCCCTCGGCCTGGGTGGCGAGGGCGAGCGGCGATCGAGGTCAGGTCGGCGGGGAAGGCGGGCCAGGGGCCGTCCTCGATCTTCGGGATCGCGTCGCCGATGTCGGTCTGCACGCGCAGGTTCTGCTCCGGCGGGACGATCACGTCGCTCGCCCTCGATCACCGACTGGAGCCCGAGGCGGCGGAACTGGCGGCGGACGATGAGCAGGTCGCCCGGCTCGACGTCGCGGATGCGCAGCTCGCCGCCGGTCGCCGCGGCGAGCGCCATGAAGCTGCCGACCTCGATGTGGTCGGGGGAGATCGTGTGCTCGGCGCCGCCGAGCCGGTCGCGGCCGTGCACGGTCATCACGTTGGAGCCGATCCCGTCCACCTGGGCCCCCATCGCGGTCAGCAGCCGGGCCAGGTCCTGGACGTGGGGCTCGCGAGGCGGCGTTGGCGATCGTCGTCGGGCCCGGGCGTCAGCGCCGCGGCCATCAGCGCGTTCTCGGTGCCCATCACCGAGGGCTCGTCCATGAAGATCGCGCAGGCGCTGAGCCCGTTCGGCGGAGCGGTCAGCTCGATCCAGCGGTCGCCGCCGATCCGGGCGCCGAGGTCGGTGAAGGCGTCGAGGTGGGCGTCGAGGCGGCGGCGGCCGATGAAGTCGCCTCCGGGCGGCGGCATCCGCGCCTCGCCGAAGCGTGCCAGCAGCGGCCCGGCGAGCAGGAACGAGGCGCGGATCTTGCTCGAGAGCTCCTCGTCGACCTCGACGTCGGAGATCGTTCGCCGCGCAGAGCCGGACGCTGTTGTCGGCGATCCACTCGACCTCGACTCCGAGCCGCTCGAGCAGGGCGAGCTGGGCCTCGGTGTCGCGGATGCGCGGCACGTTGTGGACCACCAGCTCCTCCTCGGTCAGCAGGCAGGCGGCGAGGATCGGCAGCGCGGCGTTCTTGTTGCCGGCGGCGGTGATCTCACCGCTCAGGCGTGCGCCTCCGCGTATTACGAATTTCTCCATGGAAAATGCCTGGAAATGGAAGCTTTCGAGGGAACCGGAGCGAGCTTGGCGGGCGGGTCGCCGCCGCCGTGACTAGGGTAACACCGGAGATGCCGACGCCCTCCCGCGACCAGGCCTGGGAGCTCTTCTGCGAATGGACCGAGTCCGATTCGCTGCGCAAGCATGCGCTCGCAGTTGAGGCCGGAATGCGTCTTCTACGCCCGCCGCTACGGCGAGGACGAGGAGCGCTGGGCCGTCACCGGGCTCGTCCACGACCTCGACTACGAGCGCTACCCCGACCTCGACACCGGGCACCCCCGTCACGCGCTCGCCGAGCTCGAGAGGCTCGGCTACCCGCAGGACGTGATCGACGCGGTCGCGGGGCACGCCGACTTCCTCGAGGTTCCGCGCGAGACATTGATGGCGAAGGCCCTCTACGCGGTCGACGAGATGTCGGGGTTCGTGACCGCCTGCGCGCTCGTGCGGCCGACCGGGATCGAGGGCATGAAGCCGAAGTCGGTGAAGAAGAAGCTGAAGCAACCCTCGTTCGCGGCCGCCGTCGATCGCGACCAGCTCAGCCGTGGCGCCGAGGAGCTCGGGGTCGAGATGGACGAGCACATCCAGAACGTGATCGACGCGCTCGCAGAACGGGCGGAGGAGCTCGGACTCGGCGGCGAAGGGGACGAGACGGCCGCGTGAGACGGGGCTGGAAGATCGTGATCGGCGTCCTCGTCGGCCTGGCGATCCTGCTCGCCCTCAACACGATCACGACCAACAGCGAGACCAAGGGCGCCGAGGTCCGGGTGGACGGGGCCGAGATCCTCGAGCTCGAGGGCGGCGACCTCCAGGTCCTCGACACCGGGCCGGCTGCCGCCTCCGCTTCGCGTCCGGGAGCAGCCGGGTCCGCGAAGGGAAGCGCACCGCCGATCGTGCTTCTGCACTGCTTCGGCTGCGCGATCGACTGGTGGGACGGCGTGATCGCCGATGCTCAGGCGGGAGCGCCGCGTGATCGCGATCGACATGCTCGGTTTCGGCGGCTCCGAGAAGCCGGGCTCGGGCTACTCGATGGAGGAGCAGGCCTCGCTCGTCGCGCAGGCGCTGAGCCGCCTCGGACGTCGAAGGGGCGACCGTGGTCGGTCACTCGCTCGGGGGGACCGTGGCCGTGGCGCTGGCCGAGCAGTCGCGCGAGCTGGTCGACCGCCTCGTCGTCATCGACCAGGCCCCCGACGACAGCTTCGGTGACCTCGACTTCCTCGCCAAGCTCAGCATGACTCCGGTGATCGGGCAGGCGCTCTGGCGGGTGACGCCGGACTTCGGGATCAAGGACGGGCTCGGGCAGGCGTTCGCGCCCGGCTACGACGTGCCCGACGCCTTCGTCGACGACTTCCGCGAGATGACCTACACGAGCTTCGACGACTCGCCCGCCGCGGAGCGTGACTACTCCGACGAGCAGCCGCTCGACGAGCGGATCGGCGCCGCCCTCGTGCCGCTGCTCGCGATCTTCGGCTCCGAGGACCAGATCTACGACGCCCGCGACGCGCTCAGCGCCTACGCCGGGGTGCCCGGCGCCCGCACCGAGCTGATCGACGGCGCCGGCCACTCCCCCAACGTCGAGAGCCCTGAGGAGACGGCGAAGCTGATCCTCGGCTTCTCCCTGGCGGCGCCACCAGCGCCGGAGCCCGAGAAGCCGGAGAAGCCGCAGGTGTCGATCGAGCAGGACGGCGGGCTGGCGGGGACCCTGGTGGTCGCGCCGACCCCGCTCGAGGCCGGCGGCACGGTCAGGGTCTCGGTCCGCAACACCGGCAAGGTGCGGATGCTCTTCGGGCTCGGCAACCGGGTCGAGAAGCGGGCGGGCGAAGGCTGGCGCGACGCGACCAAGGTGGTCTTCGGCACGACGTCCCCCCCGGTCCGCGACGTCCTCCTCAGCGCCAACCCCGGCAAGACCACCGGCCCGCGCTACAAGGGCGGCGTGGACGAGATCAAGCTGCCGAAGGACCTGCGACCGGGCACCTACCGGGTGGTGAAGCTGGTCGCCGGGCCGTCGAAGGGCGGCAAGCCGGGCCCGAGCGTGAAGCTCGACGGCGTCTTCGTCGTCCGTGCCTCGCCCGGCGAGGGCCCCGGCGTCAAGGGCTGACGACGGCCCCGCCTCACTGCCAGCGGCCGCCGGCCTTCGCCCACTCGGCCATGTGCTCGGGCGAGCAGAAGTCGTCGGCGACCCGGTGCTCGCCGCGGTGGCGGACCAGCAGCGTGTGGACCTCTCCGAGCTCCTTCTCGCAGTAGGCGCAGCGCGCCTCGCCGTCGCCGACCCCGGCCGGCTCGGTGACCTCCCCCGCCTCCCAGTGCGGGCCCTGGATAGACCAGGGAACGACGTGCTCGAGCCGACAGAAGACCGCGCGCCGCTCGCCCGCGGGCTCGTAGGCGCGAAAGCCGTCGTCGCGCTCGACGGCGGCGCCGCACCAGGTGCAGCGGTCGGGCGCGGATCGCGACAGATCAGCCATGGACGCTCACCGCGCCCGACCGAACAAATGCACGCTGCTTCCTCGGCTTCGCCTCCGGGAGCAGCGGGGTTTCTGCCTCACATACGCTGCCTAGCATGGCGCCGCTGAGAATAGTCGTGCTTGAGGGGGACGAGACCGGGCAGGAGCTGCTCGAGCAGGCGCTGCGGGTGCTCGACCCGGAGCTGCTCGGCCTCGAGATCGAATTCGAGCGCTTCGACCTCTCGCTCGGCAACCGCCGCGCCACGGACAACGAGGTCGTCCACGAGGCTGCGCGGGCGATGGCGGTCGGCGGCTACGGGCTGAAGGCGGCGACGATCACCCCCGAGGGGGCCGACGACGTCGGCAGCCCGAACCGCATCCTGCGCGAGGAGATCGACGGCAAGGTCATCATCCGCACCGGCAGGCGCTTGCCCGGCGTACCAACGATCGCGGGGGTCCACCACCAGATCTCCGTATGCCGGATGGCGGTCGGCGACGCCTACGGCGCCGAGCAGTGGCGCGAAGCCGAGGACGGCGACGAGATCGCCTACCGGACAGAGCGAATCCGCCGCTCGGACTGCACCGCCGTCGCGGAGTACGCGTTCCGGACCGCGGAACAGCTCGAGGGCAAGGTCTACGGCGGGCCGAAATGGACCGTCAGCCCGGTCTACGAAGGGATGCTGAAGGAGGAGATGGACGCCGCCGCCGCCCGCCACCCGGAGGTCACCTACGAACCGGTGCTGATCGACGCGACCCTCGCCGGCCTCGTCGGGGGCGGCGCCGCCAGCGAGCCGATGGTGATCCCCTGCCTCAACCGCGACGGCGACCTGCTTTCCGACCTCGTCCTACCGCTCTTCGGTTCGATCGCCGGGGCGGAGTCCATCCTGCTCTCCCTCGACGCGGACCTCAACCCGATCGCGGTGATGGCGGAGGCCCCGCACGGCACCGCGCCGGCCCTCCTCGGCAAGGACATCGCCAACCCGATGGCGATGATCCTCGCCGGAGCCGCCCTCCTCCACTTCGCCGCCCTCAAGGGAGCGGCGCCGAGGGCCGAGCGCGCTTCGCGCGCGATCTACGAGGCGGTGCTCGAGTGCACCGCCGCCGGCGTCCGCACCCCCGACCTCGGCGGCCACGCCTCGACTACGGAGTTCACCGACGATGTGATCGCTCGGGTGCGGGCGAAGCTCGAGGCGTGGGAGAGCCTCGGGGCGTAGGGCTAGCGCCGGATCACGAAGCTGCCGGCGCCCCGCCTCAGGCCGTCGCGAAAGGTGTAGATGCCGTAGGCGCCCGCCGTCGGGTCGCCGTCCTCGTCGAGGTCGATCGGCCCCGAGGCGCCCTCGTAGTCGACCTCCTCCCCCTTGCGCAGGGCGCGGACGGCTGCCGCGAGCCGGTCGGGGCCGAAGCGCGCGCCCGGGGGACGGCTGACCGGAACGATCGCGTCCCCGATCGCCTCGGGGTCTGTGGAGCCGGCATCAACGGCGGCGAGGAAGCAGAGTACGGCGGCGTCGAAGACCTGGGCCGCGAAGGGCGCCGGCGAGACGCCGGCGAGCCCGGCGAGGGCGCCGGCTGCTCCGGGAGCCGGGGCGCCGGACAGGGTCCCGCGGGCGCCCTGCACGGCCGCCGGAGGAATGTCGGCGTCGCGGACGTCGTCGGTCGCCATCACGTCGGGAAGGAAGAGGCGGCTCGGGTCGTAGCTCCCGGCCGCCAGCAGGTCCGGCGCCAGCCGGGCGAAACTGTCGGGGAAGTCGATGACCGCGTAGGCGTCGGGAGAGCCGGCGAGGATCCGGGCCGCGTCCTCGGGGTGCCGGAGCAGCCCCGGGTCGTAGAGAAGAGGGCCCGAGACGGCGCCCCCCAGGTTGCGCCAGGCGCGTGCCAGGATGCGGGCGAAGCGCCGGCCGTAGTCGTCGTCGCGGGCGGCGACCGAGAGCGTCCGGCCGCCCGCGCCGCCCAGCGAGCGAGCGGCCAGGCGGGCGAGCGCCCGCGCCTGGAGGTCGTCGGAAGGAGCGGTGCGGAAGACGAGCCCGCGGTCGCCGAGATCGGAGACCTCGGCACTGGTCGAGGCCGGCGAGATCAGCGGCACACCGGCGGGGATCGTGACGTTGCCGCCGACGGCGAAGGTGCCGGTTGTCGGCCAGTCGCCGATCAGGCAACTGGCCCCCTCGTCCTCGATCAGCTGCTGGGCGAGGACCTCGGCGATCTGGTCGTTGGTCTCGGTGTCGGCATGGCGGACGGTGACGGCGGCGCCCCCCTCCGCGGCGCGCTCGGCGGCGGTCGCCGCGAGAGCGCCGGCGCGGCGTGCCGGCGGGCCGAACTGGGCCAGGTCTCCGCGCAGCGGCACCAGGTTGCCGATGACGAGATCGAGGTCTTCGCCGGACTCCCCGCCGTCACTGCCGCAGCCGGGAGCGGCGAGCACCAGGACGAGGGTCGCCGCCAGGGCGATGGTTCTGAGCGGGCTGCGCACAGGGCTCAGACCACGGGTCCGCCGGGGGCGGGCTCACCGCCGGCATCGGGGAGTCGCCGCCACTCGGTGATCTTGTCGTCCTCGATCCGGAACGAGGTGCGAGCCAGGCCGCCGACGCCGGGGCCGCAGTCGCCGCCGGGGCGCTCGGTGAGCCTGAAGGTGGCCGTGATCAGCGGGCCGTCGGGGCGCGCCCGGACCAGCTCCGCGCCGCAGGGAAGGCTGCGGTTGAAGGCGACGGCGTCGTTGTGCGTGCTCAGCTGCAGCGGTGGGGTCCCGTTCTCGACGGTGCTCGGCAGCGCGAAGAAGTCTGCGGCATGCTCGACGTCGCCGTCGCTGAGCGTCTCGACCCAGGCGCCGATCACGACGACCTGGTCGTGGCTGCCCTCGGGAACCTCGATTCCGAGGTCGACGCCGGAGCCGTCGTCGCCTCCGCAGCCGGCGAGGGCCGCCGCGGCGAGGAGCGCGAGAGCGGCGAGGACGGCGGGCGCGTGGCGGCGGCGGGTCTTCACCGCGCCATCATCGCAATCGGGCGAACCGGCTCCGGACTCTCTTGACTCTTCCGGCTCGATATACGAACATGTGTTCGTATGGCTGTCGTCTGCGTGCTTATCCCCCGCTTCGCCCTGATCGCCGCCTGCGAGGGGCGCCGAGAGCTGCTCCGCGAGCCGGTCGCACTGGCGCCCGAACCCGGCGGCCGGCAGAACGTGGGCGAGGTCTCCGGAGCCGCCGAGGCGCGCGGCGTGCGCGCCGGGATGCGGCTGGGCGAGGCGCTCTCCCGCTGCCCCGAGCTGGGCCTGGTCCCGGCCGATCCCGGGCGGGCGGCCGAGCTCTGGGAGGAGACGGTCCGCCGCCTCGAGGTGATCGGCGCCTGGGTCGAGAGCGAGCGCTCCGGCGAGGCGTTCTTCGAGGCGGCGGGGCTGCGCGGGATCCATGGCGGCCTGGCGGGGACGATGGCGGCGACCCGGCGGGCGGGCGGGATGCCGGCGCGGGTGGCGGCGGCGCCGACCCGCTTCGCCGCCTACGCCGCGGCGCTGACCTCGCGGGCGGCGGCAGGCGGGCCGCGGGCGCGGCGGCCGGGAGCGATCGTCCGCGCCGGCGAGCTCGAGGCCTTCCTCTCCCCCCTCCCCGTCGCCCTGCTGGAACCGCGGCTCGGCGACGAGCGCGCCGGCTGTGAGCTGGTCGAGGCGCTGGAGCGGCTCGGGATCGGCAGGCTGGGAGGGCTCGCGGCGCTGGCCCCGGACGCGGTCGCCGACCGTTTCGGCCCGGCCGGGATGCGGGCGCGGCGGCTGGCGCGCGGCGAGGAGGAGCCGCCGCGGCCGCGCGAGCGCCACGAGGGGATCCTCGAGAGCCTCGAGCTGCCCGAGGCGGCCGCCGGGCCGCAGCTGGAGAGGGCCCTCGCCCTGCTGGTCGACAGGCTGCTGGCCTCGCCGCTGCGGCGCGGCCGGACGGTGCGTTCGCTGCGGCTCGCCGCCCGCCTCGCCGGCGGCGGCAGCTGGAGCCGCGACGTGCCCCTGCGTCGGCCCAGCGCCTCCGGCGAGATCCTCCGGCTGGCGCTGGACCCGAAGCTTGCCGCGCTGCCCGGTCCGGCGGCCTCGATCTCGTCTGCGGGTGACCGCGCTCGGCCCCGGCGGCGGCGACCAGCTCGAGCTCTCCCGGCGCCCCGAGGAGCGGCGGCGCCAGCGACTCGGCGAGGCGGTGCGGCAGGTGCGCGCCGCGACCGGGGCGGGATCTCTGCTGCGGGTGCTCGAGGTCGACGCCGCCTCGCGTGTGCCCGAGCGCTGGGCGACGCTCACCCCCTTCCCCGAATCGTGAGCCCGGGCGCCCGCACGCTCTACGCCCCCCGCAGGACGCGTGTCGGGGTCGCCGCCGACGGATGCCCGCAGGAGGTCGAGGGAGCCGCGGTCGAGGCGGTCCGCGAGGAATGGGTCGTCGAGGACCGCTGGTGGACCCCGCGCCCCCTGCGCCGCCAATACTTCGAGCTCGTGCTCACCGACGGCAGGGACGTGACGGTCTTCCGCGCGGCCGACGGGAGCTGGCACCGGCAGCGGGCATGAGGGGGGGAGACCTACCCTCGCCCGGCCTGATGACGGAGCCGCCTCCGCCGCCGCCGGCGAACCTCGGGGGCGACGGGCCCCACGAGTGGGGCCCGTACGGCGAGCTGATGCCGATCGAGCCCGGGCGCGGCCGCCGTCCCGCCCGGCGGGGAGCCGCCCCCTACGTCGAGCTCCACGCCCACTCGGCCTTCTCCTTCCTCGACGGCGCCTCCACCCCGCTCGAGCTGGCGGTGGCCGCCGCCGAGCTGGGCTACCCGGCAGTCGCCCTCACCGACCACGACGGGATCTGGGGCTCGCTCGAGTTCGCCCACGCCTGCCGCGGCCTCGGCCTGCGCGCGATCACCGGCGCCGAGGTGACGGTCGTCCCTTGGGAAGCGCCTGGCTCACCTGACGTTGCTCGTGGAGACCGCCGTCGGCTACCGCAACCTCTGCCGGCTGCTGACCGAGGCCCACTCGCACACCCGCGACAACACGGCCCGCAGCGCCGATCAGCCGTGGGTGAGCCTGGAGCAGGTCGAGGCGCGGGCCGAGGGGCTGGTCTGCCTCTCCGGCTGCGCGCGCGAGGGGGCGGTTGCCGGCGCCCCCGGGCCCGCCGCGGCGGAGGCGGCCGGGCGGCGCCTGCGCGAGGCCTTCGGCCCCGAGCGCCTGCGGGTCGAGCTGCAGCGCCCCTACTGGCGCCACGACCGGGCCCGCAACCGCCGCCTGGCCGCGCTCGCCAAGCGGCTCGGGGTGCCCTGCGTCGCGACCGGCAACGTCCACGCCCACCACCGCTCGCGCGCCCGCCTCCAGGATGCGCTGGTCGCGGTCAGCCTCTGCTCCACGCTCGAGGCCTGCGAGCCGCAGCGCCGAGGCAACGCCAGCTCGGTGATGGCCCAGCCGGCGGCGATGGCGGCCCGCTTCGCCGAGCACCCCGAGGCGGTCGCGGAGACGCTGCGCCTCGCCGAGCGGCTCAGCTTCGACCTGACCAGCGAGCTCGGCTACCGCTATCCGGGCTCCGAGGACGCGGAGGCGGACGGCCGCCTGGCGGCGCTCTGCGGGGAGCTGCTCGACGGCCGCTACGCGGGCTCTTCCAGCCGCGACGAGGCGGAGCGGCGGTTGACCGAGGAGCTGCGCGGTGATCCGCAGCCTCAGCCTCTCCGGCTTCTTCCTGCTGCACCGCGACCTGCTCGAGCTGGCCCGCGAAGTGGCGGTCGAGGTGCGCGGGCCGCACTCGGCGCGCTCGGTGCTGCCCCCGGGACGTGGGCGCGGCTCGAGCGTCTCCTCGATCGTCTGCTACCTGACCGGCCTCTCCCACGTCGATCCGGTCGAGGCCGACCTCTTCCCCGGGCGCTTCCTCAACGAGGAGGTCGCCTCGGTTCCCGACATCGACCTCGATTTCCCCCGCGACATCCGCGAGAAGCTGATTCCGCGCGTGCACGAGCGCTACGGGGCCGACCGCTCGGCGCTGGTCGCCGCCTTCCCCACCTACCGCTCGCGCGGCGCCGTGCGCGACCTCGGCAAGGCGCTCGGGCTGCCCGCCGGGCGAGATCGAGCGGGTGGCGCGGATGGTCGACTTCTACGGCGGCGCCGGGGAGATCGAGCGCGACGTCGCCGGCGCGATCGGCTCGCGGCGGGCGTCCTCGCTGCGCTGGAAGCACCTGGTCGAGCTCTGCGGAGAGGCGCTGGGGCTGCCCCGCCACGCCTCCCAGCACCCCGGCGGGATGGTGATCTCGACCCGGCCGCTGGTCGAGATCTGCCCGGTCGTGCCGGCGGCGATGGAGGGCCGGCAGATCGTCCAGTGGGACAAGGACTCCTGCGCCGACGCCGGCTTCCTCAAGATCGACCTGCTCGGGCTGGGGATGCTCTCCGCGGTCGAGCGCTGCGTCGAGGAGATCGGCCGCGCGCGCGGCGAGCGGCTCGACCTCTCGCGGATCCCGCTCGACGACGAGCCGACCTTCGAGTCGATCCGGGCCGCGCCGAGACCACCGGCGTCTTCCAGATCGAGAGCCGCGCCCAGATGCAGATGCTGCCGCGCACCCTGCCGCAGAACCTCGAGGACCTGACCGTGCAGGTGGCGCTGGTGCGGCCGGGGCCGATCCAGGGAGGCGCCATCCACCCCTACATCGAGCGGCGCCGGATGCTGCGCGAGGACCCCTCCTACCGGATCCCCTACGACCATCCC
This sequence comes from uncultured Actinomycetes bacterium, assembly GCA_963720015.1. Taxonomy (GTDB): domain Bacteria; phylum Actinomycetota; class Thermoleophilia; order Solirubrobacterales; family 70-9; genus DATFPK01. The sequence goes on from CAVREA010000002.1 coordinate 442,099, forward strand.
TCGCTGGAGCCGGTGCTGCGGGACACCCTCGGGGCGATCGTCTTCCAGGAGCAGGTGATCGAGGTGGCGATGGCGCTCGCCGGGTTCAGCTCGGGCGAGGCGGAGGGGTTGCGGCGGGCGATGAGCCGCAAGCGCTCGGAGGCGGCGCTGCGCGCCTACCGGGACCGCTTCGTCGGCGGCGCGGTCGGGCGCGGCGTTCGCGAGGAGGTCGCCCAGAAGCGTGTTCGCGCAGATCCTCGGCTTCTCCGGCTTCGGCTTCCCCAAGGCGCACTCGGCCGCCTTCGGCCTGCTCGCCTACCAGTCGGCCTGGCTGCGGGTCCACTACGGGCCGGAGTTCCTCTGCTCGCTGCTCAACGAGCAGCCGATGGGCTTCTACCCGCCGGACGCGCTCGTCCACGAGGCGCAGCGGCGCCAGATCGAGGTGCGAGCGCCCGACGTCAACCGCAGCCGGCTCGACTGTCACGTCGAGTCCGGAGCGCTGGCGGTGCGGGTCGGCCTCGGCTACGTCAAGGGCGTGAGCGAGGCGGAGATGGAGGCACTGGTCTCAGAGCGCGAGGCGCGCGGGCCGTTCGCGGGGATCGCGGAGCTGGCCTCGCGCTCGGGGGCGAGCCGGGCCGGGCTCGAGCGCCTCGCCTGGGCGGGCGCGCTGGACGATCTCGCTCTCGGAGCCGGCGAAGAGCGGGCACGAGACGATCGCCGCCGCTCCTACTGGCGGCTCGGGGTCGCCGCGGGAGGCCGCGTGCTGGCCGAGGGCACCCAGCTGTCGCTGCCGCTCGACCCGCCGGAGGCGCCGGAGCTGCCGCAGATGAGCCGCTGGGAGACCGTGCTCGCCGACTACGCGACCAGCGGCATGACCCTCGGCGACCACCCGATCGGGCTGCTGCGGGCAGAGCTGGGCGAGAAGGTCGCGAGAAGCGCCGATTTGCAGGGGATTTCCGACGGGGCAACGGTCGAGGTCGCGGGGCTGGTGGTGGCCCGACAGCGGCCGGCGACGGCGAAGGGGGTCGTGTTCATGCTGCTCGAGGACGAGCATGGCTCGATCAACCTGGTGGTGCCGCCCCCTGTGTTCGAGCGCTTCCGCGGGGTCGTGCGGGCGGCGCCGCTGGTGCTGGCGCGGGGGCGCCTGGAGCGCCGCCAGGGAGCGATCAACGTGGTCGTCGCCGCGCTCCGCGCGCTCGAGCGGCCGGACCTTCCCCTGGCCGAGGTCCGCCAGATCGAGCCGCCCGTGGACCGCGAGACCGGCCCCGAACCGGCCCCGGAGGTACTCGAGCTGGACCGGGTCCGCGAGGCCCGCGAGCGGGCCGTGGCGGAGCTGCGCGCCGTCGCCCCGGCCGCCCACAGCTTCGGCCGGCGAGGCCGCTGAGCGGGCTCAGCGGCGGCCCGCAGGCACAGCCCTGCAAGAATGCCTGCACGGAGCGGCTTCCGTCCGAGGCCCCTCCTACCTTGCGAACTCATGTTCGAGACAAAGACAAGCCTCGCGTCCCTGATCGGGAACGCCCTGGACCTGGTGATCGACTTCGCGACCCTCGGTGAGTACGGGCTCGAGCCCGTGGAGGAGCCGCGCCGCTGTGACGAGGGACGGCGCCGCCGCTCCTCAGCCGGCCTCGCCCCGGTCGATCGCCCGGACCATCTCGCGGCCCGCCTCTAGCGCGGCGAAGACCGCGACAGGGTCGACGCGGTCGGCGGTGTCCGTCGGCCAGTGGTAGTTCGGGATCACGCCGCCGTCCCCGTTGACGAATGTGAGTGCGCGCCCGCCCCTGGCGAGCACCGGAGAGGCGTCGTAGGTGAGGCCGATCGGCCCGTCCGCCGGCTCGATGCCGAGCTCGGGGCGGCGGGCGGCGACCCGCTCCGCGAGCGCGATCAGGCGAGGATCCGAGTCCCAGTGCCTGACCACGCCTTCACGGCGGACGAAGCGCAGCGTGCCGGGGCCGCCGACGCTGTCGAAGTTGAGGAAGAGCCAGCCCGCGGTGTCGCGGGAGCGGAGAAAGGCCTGGGCGCCGAGCAGGCCGGACTCCTCGCAACCGGTCATGAGGACGACGATGCGGGTGCTCTCGAGCGGCTTGGCGGCCACCTCGGCCGCCAGCTCGGCGACGACGGCCGCGCCGGAGGCGTTGTCGTTGGCCCCGGGGACGTCCTCGCCACGCAACTCGCGCTCGAGCAGGAGAGCCGCACCGGCTCCCAGCAGGGCCCGGGAGATGGCGACCACCGCTCGCCCGCTGCGGCCGCGGGCAAGAACGGGTTCGGCGGCGGCGGTCAGACACGCTGCGCCCTGCACCTTCAGCGCGCGATGGAGGTGCGGGGCGAATGACGGGTGGAAGAGGAGGCCGCTGCGGGAGCTGTCGAGGTGGCAGCAGAGAACGACGGTGCGCGCGGCCGGACCGCTGGGCTCAACCGTCGCGACCAGGTTCTGGCTCGGGCGGCTTGCGAGCAGCGCGGAGAGCGGCGTCCGCCGAAGGCCTCCTTCGCTGAGCAGGGCGGCGGCCGACCCGAGGCCGAGGAGGGCGCGCAGAAAGCCTCGCTGCCGGCGAAGCAGCGCCGGCGCCAGGCCGAGGGCGAAGATGACGCCGAAGGGAGCGGCGAAGGTCGCGTAGCCCTGGAATGCCTCGGGCTCGGCGGCAACGCCGCGGCTTCGCAAGCGCTCGGCGACAGCCGTGGCCGCTTCGCGCTCGGCGTCGGAGGTGGGGCGCCGGGGGCCGATCTCGCCGGCGAGCAGGTCGATCCAGGCGAGCAGGCGCTCGCGCTCGGGGTCGAGGCTCTGCGCGTTCAGGCTCGCGGGACGGGCCCTGTACGCCGGCTTTCGACGTATCGCTCGTACGCATACAGCAGGATCATCGCGCCGATGATCGAACCAACCAGGCCGCCGAGGTCGAACGCCTCGTTGTCGCCGATCCCGAGCAGCTCCGTGAAGATCAGGAAGCCGACGATCGATCCGGCCAGGCCCAGCACCAGCGTCCACAGCACGCCGATGTCCTGCTTGCCGGGCAGCAGCGCGCGGGCGATGAAGCCGGCGAGAAGCCCGAGGATTATTGCTCCGATCATGCGTGGAGCATATCCGGAGACGGCGGATCCCAAACCCGCCACGGGGCACGAAAAAGGGCCGCCCCGGAGGGCGGCCCTGAAGAGAAGAACCGGCGGCGACCTACTCTCCCAGGAGGTTGCCCTCCAAGTACCATCGGCGCTGAGAGGCTTAACTGCTCTGTTCGGAATGGGAAGAGGTGTTTCCCTCTCGCTATGCGCCACCGGAAATATTGCGAAACCGCCGGGGACGACCGCGGCCCGGTGGAGCTTGAAAACCGCACAAGGCCGGGCAATGAAAAATCCGTCAAGCCCTCGACCCATTAGTACCGGTCGGCTGAGCGCATTGCTGCGCTTGCACCGCCGGCCTATCAACCTGGTGGTCTACCAGGGGTCTTACTCCCTCAAGGGGATGGGAGAGCTCATCTCGAGGACGGCTTCCCGCTTAGATGCTTTCAGCGGTTATCCGTTCCGTGCGTAGCTAACCTGCAATGCCCTTGGCAGGACAACAGATACACCAGAGGCACGTTCATCCCGGTCCTCTCGTACTAGGGATGACTCCTCTCAACTCTCCAACGCCCACGGCAGATAGGGACCGAACTGTCTCACGACGTTCTGAACCCAGCTCGCGTACCGCTTTAATGGGCGAACAGCCCAACCCTTGGGACCTACTCCAGCCCCAGGATGCGACGAGCCGACATCGAGGTGCCAAACCGGTTCGTCGATGTGGACTCTTGGAACCGATAAGCCTGTTATCCCCGGAGTACCTTTTATCCGTTGAGCGACGGCGCTTCCACTTGCAACCGCCGGATCACTAAGCCCAACTTTCGTTCCTGCTCGACCCGTCGGTCTCGCAGTCAAGCTCCCTTGTTGCCTTTACACTCTACGCACGATTTCCAACCGTGCTGAGGGAACCTTTGGGCGCCTCCGTTACATTTTAGGAGGCGACCGCCCCAGTCAAACTGCCCACCTGACACTGTTCACCGCCCGGATCACGGCGCGGTGTTAGAAGCCCGGAGTACCAAGGGTGGTATCTCAAGGGTGACTCCCCGGCAGCCAAAGCCGCCGGTTCACAGTCTCCCACCTATCCTGAGCGAGATACCCCAGACTCCAATATCAAGTTGCAGTAAAGGTTCACGGGGTCTTTCCGTCTAGCCGCGGGTACTCGGCATCTTCACCGAGACTTTAATTTCACCGAGCCTCTCGTTGAGACAGCGTCCAACTCGTTACGCCATTCGTGCAGGTCGGAACTTACCCGACAAGGAATTTCGCTACCTTAGGACCGTTATAGTTACGGCCGCCGTTTACCGGGGCTTAGCTTCACTGCTTCGCGCCGAAGCGCTAACAGGTCCGCGTAACCTTCCGGCACCGGGCAGGCGTCAGCCCCTATACGTCGTCTTGCGACTTAGCAGAGGCCTGTGTTTTTGGTAAACAGTCGGTTGGACCAATTCACTGCGGCCCCCTCGGGCTCCCTCCGTATGGAGTTCACCCTACCGGGGCGTCCCTTCTCCCGAAGTTACGGGACGATTTTGCCGAGTTCCTTAACGAGAGTTAGCTCGCTCACCTCAGTATGTTCTACTTGTCCACCTGTGTCGGTTATCGGTACGGGCACGCGAATCCTGCCTAGAGGATTTTCTTGGAGGCATGGGATCGGGGACTGGCCGGCGGTCAAGCCAGCTGGCATCGCACCTCGCGTCAAAACGCCGCCGCGGATTTCCCTACAGCGACTGGCTACGTGCTTGCCCCAGGACGACCATCGCCTGGGTTCCCTTACCCTTCCCCGTCCCCCCATCGGTCATAACGGACTCGACGTGGTACAGGAATATCAACCTGTTGGCCATCGGCTACGCCTTTCGGCCTCGCCTTAGGTCCCGACTAACCCTGAGCAGACGAACTTTACTCAGGAAACCTTGGACAATCGGTGGAGGGGATTCTCACCCCTCTTTCGTTACTCATGCCGGCATTCTCACTTCCAGCCACTCCACGGGGGCTTACGCACCCGCTTCACGCAACTGGAACGCTCTCCTACCGCGTACAGAGCCCGCAGGCCTGCACACCCATAGCTTCGGAGGCTAGCTTGAGCCCCGTTGAATTATCCGCGCCCGAACACTTGACCAGTGAGCTGTTACGCACTCTTTCAAGGGTGGCTGCTTCTAAGCCAACCTCTTGGTTGTCTCTGCATTCGGACATCGTTTCCCACTTAGCTAGCACTTAGGGTCCTTAGCTGATGGTCTGGGTTGTTCCCCTTTTGCGTACGAAGTTTATCCCCCGCACACTGACTCCCGAGTTAACCGTAACGGTCTTCGGAGTTTGCCTGAAGTCGGTAACCTGGTAGGGCCCCTAGTCCAAGCAGTGCTCTACGGCCGAAACGCAATCACTCGAGGCTATACCTAAATATATTTCGGAGAGAACCAGATATCTCTGAG